>NZ_BJYA01000001.1 GCF_007991275.1 Alkalibacillus haloalkaliphilus
CCCTTCTTCTAAAGGTTTCGTTGCCTCATATTCTAGTTTTGATAGCGTTGGATCATCTACTATTCCGTTCTCTACTAGATTATAATCTCTTTGAAAAGCTTTAACTGCTGATTCTGTTTGTGGACCAAAATATGTTGTTTGGGAGAATTCCCCATAACCTAGTAACATTAAATAACCTTTAATAGTTACAGAATCTTCATGATAGTTACCACTTTGTAACGGGCTTGCTAAAACATTGTTTAAGGTATCAACCGTCTCTTCATCAAACTCTTCTGTTACGTCTAATTCATAATATTCTTGAAAAGAGGATAATGCTTCAATTACCCTTTCAGAATCACATTCGCCTGAATTTAAAGAACTTAAGAAGTTCAACTTTTCCAGACCAAACCAAAACTCCTCATTTTCTTCACTGCATACACCGTGTGTACTCTTTGTTTCTACACTAGATTCTAGCTCTTCTTGAGACTCCTGATCTTTAGGTTCACTTTCTACCTCATCAACGTCTTCTTGTATTTCATTTTCTACTTCATGATTTTGCTCTGAGTCGTCCGCATGTATTGGTATGTTAACAATCATCAAATAAAATGCAATCAATAAAAATACCTTTTTCTTCAAATTTACCCTCCTTTATTTCTTTATTATACTTCAAACCATCTTGTCGAAAAATAGAGATTTTTACTTAAATTTTATTCTTTAATCTTCCAATAATGTACCTATAATATTGTGCTCTTAACAAGGCGACATTTGCCTCAATAAATTGAACACCAGGGGAAGAATTAGTTTCGAAAACGTATATTTTTCCATTTTTATCTATACCAAAATCTATCCCTAATGACATAAGGTTTTGATCCCTAATAACTTCCACCTTTTTTGATAATTCAAAAGATAATCTAGTTAATTCTTCATTTATAAATTCCCAATTTGTACCGTAATTAGCTTTCAGGAAGTTTTTGCTATTAACAACCCCACCGCCTTGGCTTAAGTTTGATAATATTCTTTGTCCTAATCCAACCCTCATATATTTTTTTGCTATTTGCCATTCACCACTATGGTCTTTGTTCATGTGAACGCGACAATCAAAAGGTACATCTTCCTTTGTTTTTGCTCTAATATATTTTTGTATAACAAAATCATTAACATTTGGTAGGTTATTTAAATAATCTATCAATTCATAATATGATAATTGCTTTGAATGTTTTTGAAATAGCAACTCATACTCATTACCTACTTTTTTAATATATTTAATTCCCTTACCTTTCTGACCATCAATAGGTTTAAGAATTATTTCATTATAAAGATCTAAGAATTCCATTAAGTCTTTTTTCTCTTCATAAACTTTACTGGGTATTATGATATCTTTTAAGTCGGGATCTTGCTCTAAATGTTTATACAATATTTCTTTATTGACCATTTGTTGTCCATTATCGGAAAGAGTAGTAACTTTCTTTAGATAGTTAACCACTTCTTTATGTTTAAAAACATATTTTGTCACATCTATAAAATCAGGAATCGGTTTTTCGACCACTTGCCATTTCCCACCCTTGAATACTTTTCCTTTTACACTGTTATATGTCATGTCAACATCATCAGGCCTAAAATAAATAAAATCAACACCATAATAACAACAGTTCATTGCTATTAATTTGGCTAATAGCGTGGGATTTTTATAGTTTCTCATCATTCCTACTAACACGATATAACAACACCTTTTTAATTACGTTTATGCTTCCAGCCCATTACCGCTCTCATCGGCTTGGTGTAGCGCCAACTCTTACTAGTTTGTAGTTTCTCAACTTCATTAGATTTTTCTTTCAATAAATCTTGTAGGTTATTGATCTCCTTCCTTAGCTTTTCGTTTTCATTTATTTGTTTACGTAAATTATTTCTCTTCGCAACATGCCTAACATTAACCCCTTGTAAGATAGAGTTTGGGTACTCTTTTTCACTCATATTATACTCTACTTTTTTCCTGCTAAAGAAGTCATGTATACTTACTTTTAGACCACCTAGCACTTCTTGTTCTCCATTCAACACTATTTCAATTTTGGTTTGTCCAAAAATAGTAATACTCACATTAGAGTAACGTTTTAGAATTACTTGGTTGATAAACTTACGAAAATCAGGGGTTTTAGATTCTGTTTCAATGATGAATTTTTGAGTTTTATTCTTTTTGATATTAACATTAGGAACAACTATCTCTTTTGCTTTTCCACCTTTAATTAGATTCCAGTATTGTTCCAAGTCAAAGTGTAACTTTTCATTCCTTTTAAATTCCACGGTGTTAGGAAAATAAAAATCCATAATTGCTTTAGGTATATCCCTTGCTTTGCCTTCTAAAGGGAACAAGTGCCCGCCTACACCAGCTCTGCTATTAATTTCAATTATCGTTGCTTTTCCAGTTTCCTCATTATATAAGATGTCTACACCACCATGTGGCATATTTGGCACACACTTTAGACCTTTAATTGCAATCTCTTTAACTGAAGAGGGCAACTCATCCGTATAGTCTATTGAGTCTCCTCCAGTTGAAAGATTAGCCTTATGACTTAGGAGAAGCTTTTCATCTTTTTTAAGAATAGTTTCTAAATTATAATTCTTTTCTTTGAGTATCCCTTCAGTTTCCTTATCAACTTTTATTAACCTTGCATAAAGGTTAGGGACCTTTTTCCTTCGCTCGTTCTTCATTCTGATCAGTTCTCTAATTGTACTATGACCATCCCCCATTATATTGGCCGGTTCTCGTTTTATAACACCTACAACATCATTACCAACGATATAAACTCTGTATTCTTCACCATTAAAATGTTCTTCCACAATAAACTCATCACATAATAAATCTTCTCTTAAGTACTTTATAGAGTCTATTAACTGTTGTTCATTTTGGATATTTGAGATAACACCCTTACCCCTTCTACCATCAATTGGCTTAACAACAAACGGAAAGTTTAACTCTGATAAATCAGTTAATATGTTTTCTAGAGGGGTTTCTTTAGAGTATTTATACCCTTTCGGTACAGGAACCTCTGCACCTTCTAAGTACTGTTTTGTAAGATCTTTATTAACACAAATGTTTACAGCTTCTTTTGATACTAAGTCCCCTCTTGTTACTGAAAAACTGTGTTCTTTTTTTCCATCGCTTAATTTAAAACGAACTAGGCTTTTTTCACCTATTCCTACAAATCTTAAAGTTAAGCCTCTACGCCACCCCTCTAAAGCCATAACGTACATATCGATTTTATCTCCAAAAGCAAACTCAGGAATTGAAGTTTCTAAGTGTGGTAACCAATCATACCTTTCAACTTTGTCAAGATTCATTTAAATCACCTTTCTAAGTAAGAGATGCAACAAGTTATTTTGAAGGTCTTAACTTTCGGGTTATACTTCTTATGTTGCTAGTTTTTTCCCAAGATGTACTCGTGATAATCTTATCTATTTCTTTCTCTAACTTCTCTTTTCTCTTATGACTCTTTTGAAGTTCACGCTCCATATTATAGATTGCAGACCCTAGTGACTTGAAACTTTTAGGATTATATGGCTCATCTATTTCAAACCCAATCTTAATCGGATCCTCATAACGGTCTGATTCAATTTGTCGGATCTTCACTTTCTTCGGTGGATTGTTTAATAGCTCTCTAAATTCACGAACCTTTTCTCTGCTCGTACCGGCCACAACAACTTCAACTTCATCTTTTAATGATCGTTGCACGTAACCATGAAGGCCAAGTGATTGGGCTTGTTCTTTCATCCATTGATGGAATGAGTTACGTCGCACACGTCCCTTTAGTGTGTACTTACGCGCGTAAAGTTTGCCATCAGGAGCATCACTAACTTCAACTTCAACTGCTGAGCGGTCTGTTAAGGGTTCTAGTACTGCATTTAGATCGAAATAGACTTTCGACTTGCTTGTGTCGATCTCTTTCGTTTCGGGGAAGTAGTAATCGACAATCGCTTTTGGAATGTCACGTGCTTTACCTTCTGAAGGGTAAAGGATTCCTCCAATTTGTGCGGTTGGGTTCAATTCGATGACGACTGGTGGTATACCAGTGTTTTCATCGTAAATAATGTCAACCCCACCATGGTAAAGGCCTGGTACAGCTTTTAATGACTTAACTGCTACTTCTTTAATCTCAGTAGGAATAGTGTCTGTCACATCTATTGGGTCTCCACCAGAAGATACATTCGTTTTCTCGCGAAGGTAAATTAATTCTCCTTCTTCTGGAATGCTATCGTAGTTGTACCCTGCTTTTTCAATAAACTCGGTAATTTCTATATCGACTTCTATTAGGCAACTGTGAAGTCGAGCATTTTTACGTCGTTCTTTATTTTTGCGGTTTATTAATTGTTCAATTGTATGTTCACCGTCTCCAACAACGTTCGCTGGTACTCGGTTATAAGCTGCTACAACTTCGTCTTCAATGACATAAACTCGATATTCTTCACCTGTAATATAACGTTCGGCAATGATGTCTTGATAGCCTAACTCATCACGGACATAACGTAAAGCATGATATAGCTCTTCATCGTTTCGGATGTTTGTAATAACACCATTTCCTAAACTTCCGTCTACAGGCTTTATAACAAGTGGGTACTGGATCTCTTCTGAAGCTTGTTTAACAATGTCTTCATCAGAATGCTCTCCATTAAACAATTTCCCTATTGGACATGGAACGTCTTGGTTTAATAAATAACGTTTCGTCTCATCTTTGTCTGATCCAATCTCTACTGCTTCATTCGTTATTTTATCCCCGCGTGTTCTAAAGAAATAGTGTGTATGCTCACCACTACTTAAAGAAAAAAGTCGTCCTGGTGGGTTTACGCCGAAGATCACCATGTCTTGAAAGTGCTCAGAATCTTTCGTATACCATTTTAAGTTAAGACCTCGTCGCCATCCTTCTAATGCAACGGAGTAGGCGCATAGTTTTGTTTTTTTCGCTTGTCGCACTACGTCATTTGTTAAATGAGGTAATGTAATCATTTGTTGGTCTTTCATTATTCATTACTCCCTAATTTTAATTAAGATCTTCTGATCGATTTAAAAATAGCACCGACCAGTCGAATAGGATAGGATATTCTCCAAGAGAAGCTTTTCAAGTAAGTCTTGTAGTTCTTTTCGAGTGAATGTAGCTCTTGGTTAATTAACTCTAATGATTGCTGTAATTCTTGTGCACGTTCTAATTGAAGGTGTTTAGCTGTTTTGATCTCGACACCGATATTTAATGCTCCATCATACGCTTCTTCAGTTACACTTTCAATTTCTGACCTTTCTGGGTCTTCGTATATTGCTTCTTTAAATTCTTCGACTGCTTCAGGGTCGGTACCTGCTGCAATAACCTCTATACTATCGTCTTCAAGCATGACAATTCGTCCGAATAAGTAACGCTCAAATAATTGTTTACGTAGTCCTAAGTGGAAACCGTGGTTACTCACATCACCTGTTACGATATACTTCTTCGCATGTAGTTCACCTTTAGGAGTTGGTGACATAGCTGCAACTTTAGCCGTACGAGTCAATAAAGGCTCAAGTACTGTTTCTAAGTCAAAGTAAAGTTTACTTGAATCTTGAGTAATTGGTTCTGTATCCGGGAAGTAGTAATCAATGATTGCTTTTGGAATATCATTTGGCTTACCTTTCATCGGGAAGACAAGTCCACCAATTTGAGCTGTCGGGTTTAGTTCTAAAACGACCCCTTCAACTTGATCACCGCTTCGGTCTACAATTAAATCGACTGCACTGTGCACTAACCCTGGAATGGCTTTTACTGCTGCAACAGCTACATCTTTCACTGTTTGTGGTAATTCATCCGTTACACTAATTGGGTCACCACCAATTGAGATATTACTTTTATCAGTTAAGTATAGCTTCTCGCCTTCTGGTAACACTGATTGTAGCGTATAACCTTGTTTTTCAATAAAGTGTCGTGTCTCCGGATTTTGCTTAATTAAACAACTAACTAGTCTAGGGTTGCGTTTCTTTTGTTCGTTTTTTATTCCGATTAGCTGTTTTACTGTATTTTCGCCATCACCAGTCACATTAGCCGGTTCTCTTAACATCGCTCCAACGACTTTGTCGCCTACTACATATAGCCGATGTTCGTCACCTGGGATGTGCTCTTCAATTATAATGTCATTTGTTTCAAGAGTTTTCTGGATATAGGTAATAGCGTTCTCTAAATCTTCTTCTGTACCAATGTTAGTGAAAACCCCTCTACCGTAACTTCCATCTGAAGGTTTCACAACGACTGGATACCCTACTTTATTAGCAACTTCTTTAGCAAGGTCAATTGACTCAAGTTGTGTCAGTTCTTGGCCTTGAGGTGTTCTAACTCCTTCTCGTTCTAAGTGAACTTTCGTCTGTTGTTTGTCTTTACCAATATCGACTGCTCCGTTAGAAACGAGGTCACCTCTTGTTTTAAAGAAGTAATGAACACGTTCTTTAGAACTTAATGAAAAGAGATGTCCTGGCTTTTCTACGTACCAAGTTCTTATATCTTTAAATTTCTCAGAATCTTTAACATGCCATTTAAGAGTCAGGCCTCTTCTCCAACCTTCTAAAGCCATTAAGTATGCATCAAGTTGATAACCTTGTGCATTTTCAATCATTGATGGCTGTAGATGGGGTAGCCATTCCTCATTGATATTATCCATCTTGGTCCTCCTCGGATGTTGCTAATTCATAATTCCATTGATGAAAGATGTTATATTCTTTCCCTTTTAATAAATCAGCTTTAATTCTTGTTTCTGCATTTAAATAATATTGTCCTAACTTCTGATCTGTTTCACGATCGAATTCATCGTAATTACCTGGATAAGGTGTAAACTCATTAAAAATGTAATCTTCTTCTGACTTCATGAAATCTATACGCATAAACGGTAAAGGGATTTCTTGGCTAATTGTTTCCACTTGATCAATAATCTCTTGTGAAACGCCTTTACCTTTGTATAATCTATCATCATACTTGGCTAAGCTAACACGTTTACCGTCTTTACTCCACCAACAATATTTCACCTCAGGAACCCTTGTTATTTCTAATATGAGTGCAACTTCTCCATAAAATGTATAAAATTTATAATCTGTTGTCGATTTCCCATTCTCTTCTACTAGCTCTTCCATGTACCATTCATCTTTTAGTACGTGTCCTTTAGATAAGTCTTCACTAATAGATTGACTTAATTGTTGCCAATTATTAAGGAGTTCACCTGTTTTAATATTAATGATTTGATTAGGTTCCATCGCTAAATAAACACCGCGGGAACCTGCTCCTTCTGTTGGCTTAATCACTGTTGGATACTGTTCTGGTACTGTTTCAAAGCCTATATAGACTGGACTTGTCCAAGGTCTGTTTAATCTAAGCATATCAGCTAAATTATAAGCGGCCATCTTATCGTCTAGTTGCTTTTCAATCGGGTTTTGTTGCTGTTGTGAACGGCTAGCTTGTAAGTTGAGTAATGCTGTGAAAGATGACATTTTACTTAAGTCAACGTTCCGGTCTAAATTGCCGTAGCGAATGATATACTCTGGTATTTCTTCTACGTTTAGGTGATCAATCATTGTTTGATATAGTTCACGTCTAAACGGCTTCTGTTCGTTGTGATAAGACCTAGCTAGCTTGTTCATCGCTTCATTATATTGATTGTCTATTTTTTGCTTTTGCTCAAGTAAGTTCTCGGTTAACGCTAATGTCTGACCTGTCTGTTTTAGCTCTTTATAATTCAGCGCTTGATCAACTTCTGGATGTTCTATTTGTAATTGAGCGACCTCTTGCCTCAACGCCTCATTCTCTTCTAATGCTTGCTTGTAAGCTTCTTTATAAGCCGCTATTTCTTTAGATGGTTTGAATAGTTTAGAAGGCCAAGCGAGCACCTTTGCGATTTTGTACCAACGGCTTTTTTCGATCTGATTAATGTCTTTCTCTAGCTGTTTGTTTTCATTTTTTAGTTTTTTAAGCTCCATCTGATCTTTAATAGGGTCAGGGCTCATGGCCTTCCCTCCTTCAAGTTAAATTCCTTCTGAATCTGTTAAAGCACCTGCAATTCGGTTGTGGTGTAATGAATAACCGAATGTTCTCTCAACATAATGGAATGCTGTTTGTACTTGTTGATCATACCATTCGGGGTTGTCCATAAGATCTAAAATCGTCTTCTGTACATCTGGCCATTCTACATAAATCGCCGCTTCACCGAATACTGGCTTATAGATTGGTGGCAGAATGACTGGAATGCCTACTGACATCGCTTCAAACATAACACGACCGAATGCTTCCATTAAGTCTGGGTGTGTATAGTATAAGAAAATGTCGAGATCTTTTAAAAACTCTTTAGGATCTTTTTCGCCAAATGCGTAAATCGTCCAGTTATCAGGTTGGTAGCCTAATAATTCGACTGGTGATTTTGCGCCACCTAATATGTGTACTTCAAACGGATCTTTCTCTGGATAAACCGATAGTAAGACTTGTTTGTCGTTCGGCCACTTTACGTAATGGTCACGTGAGTGTCGTCCTATTTTTATTTTATCATTGTTTGGCTTGTTTGAACGTTTCCATTCTTCAAGATTAATTATATTTAACCAGTCTTCTTTCGATAAATTAATGTGCTTTAGGTCTTCTTGGTGGTACTTTTCTAAGCTTTCTCGCATGACAGGTCCGATTGGATGCCAAATGCCTTTTTTACCGAAATAGTCTTGTGCTCGTTTCGCTGTTTTTTTAATATCGTAAAGCGTTCGAGCCCCTTCGCTGTACTCGTGTTTCGGTGTTTGATTCACGATGACTTTAAGCTGCTTAGCTTCAATGTCTGGTACGTACTTTTGCCATTCTTGTAAGATCGGCGGATGCCTTACGATGAGTAGATCACAACTCACTTGCTCTCCATAAACAACCATCGACACTTGTTCGCCATCGATTTGCTTTCGAACTTGTGGGTTGATTTGTCTTGAAGATGTGACATCGAATCGATTAAGTTGGACGAGTCCTGTTTTTAAATTAGCTTGTTTTTGTGCTTTAACCTCTTCAATGTTCGACATGTTCGTTCCGCCGAGTAAACGGAAGTCAGACACAATGATGACATCAAAGTGACGTCTGCCGTTTTGTTTTAACTCGCGGTTCGGCTTCATTGGTTCAGGTACTGGATACAGTCGATTCTCCATTGGGTACGGGTAATATAAATTGTCTTGATGCGTTTCATGATAGTTCGTTTGCGATTCTTTATATTCTTTACGTGCTCCCATGAAAAATCCTGGATAACCGAAAGCTGAACTGCCTGTAAGTGAGCTTGATGATTGTCTTTGAAAAGAAAGTGGTCCTGATTTCATGTCGTGGACTGCTTCCTTGCCGAAGATGAGTTTAAGTCTTGTTTTAAACTCCCCGTCAGCACCAAAACGTACGCTATCCCAATAGCCTAGTTTGTCTAATGCTTCTTTTCTGAACATGAGTGATGACATGTTTGGGAAAATGTAAGTGCCTGGTCGACCACGTCGGTAAAACTCCATCTCATCAGTTAATCTTGCTTGTTCTGACGTGTTAGCGATGAATTTAGAGTTGTCGATTAGATGACGCGCTTGAATTTCGATTTTTTCAGGATGTGACCAGTCGTCAGCATCGTTAATGGTGATGAAGTCACCGTTTGCGATGTTTAAGGCGTCATTTCTTGCAACATAAGGGCCACTATTCTGACTCGTTTGGATTACTTTCACTCGGCTGTCACGTTGTTCATAAAGTTTCGCAGCTTTATAAGTTTCATCTTGGCTGCAATCATCGACAATGATAATTTCTAAGTTTTCATATGTTTGCTTCAGCATCGATTCAATCGCAACATGGATTGTATCAGCTGAGTTATAAGCTGGAATAATGACTGTGACGAGCTTATCGTAAAGCTTCTTTGGTAAATCAGGTGTTACGTTAAGTAATGCGTTGTAGTCGTTCGTGTCTTGGCTCTTTTGACTAAGTAATGGTTTAAGGTTAGTTTGTTTTAATGCTTTATTAATATAGACGATTTTTCGGCTAAAGTTTGATGCTAAACTTGCTTTAGCTAATAACAGATCGGCATGTACGTTTAATTTAAGTGCTTGATCAATGAGCTCATTTGCTTCTTCAGTCTGTCCTAATAATTGCAGTGACTCAGCTTTTAAAACCGTTGCTTGCTCTTTACGCTTAGCATTGCGGTCTTTTTTAATAACTGTGTCTAAATAGTCAATTGCTTTTAACGCTGATTGTTGGTCGTATTGGTTCGCACACCATAAGCCTAATTCGAATCCTGCACGCATTCTAACAGCTTTTATATCTGACTTGTTGTACATATAGTCGAGTTCTTCTAAACCTTTATACGTAAAGCCCATTTCGTATAGTTGATATTTGACTTTGTTTACTTTTTTCGTTGCTTTTTGTTCGTTAATCTTTGGG
Organism: Alkalibacillus haloalkaliphilus; assembly: GCF_007991275.1. Classification (GTDB taxonomy): domain Bacteria; phylum Bacillota; class Bacilli; order Bacillales; family Alkalibacillaceae; genus Alkalibacillus; species Alkalibacillus haloalkaliphilus. The sequence goes on from NZ_BJYA01000001.1 coordinate 10,392, forward strand.
TTAATGAACTCTCTAGGGCTTCGTTTACGCGTTGCATACTTTTTCGCCAAGCGGATATTCCGCTTCACGACGGGTAGCCTTTCAGATACTAGACGACTAACCATGTTATGTCTGACGGTGTTGTAATGCCTTCTTTTCGAATAGTATTCGACTGTTAATTGTTCATTAAGTTGTCTTGCTTCTTCGAGTTGTTTTTCAACATGGTTAGTGTCTTGTTTAGACATCTTTTCGGCACTCCTTTAAACGGTCGGCGTGTTTTTGATATCCGAAATGCTTTTCGACGTATTCTAAAGCAATGTTCACTTGGTTCTCATACATCTCGTCGCCTGCCATTAATTGATCGACAATTGAGAGTACTTTATCTGTTTCAGCATAAATCGCTGCTTCTTTAAAGACGGGTTCGAACACTGGTGGTAAAATGACTGGTACCCCAACGGCCATCGCTTCAAAAATGACTCGACCAAAGGCTTCTTTAAGCTCTGGGTGAGTGTAGTACGCAAATACATCGATCTCTTTAAGGAATTCTTTAGGATGCATGTCGCCAAACTGATAGATTGTCCAGTTATCTGGCTGTTTTCCTAACAGTTCAACTGGCGCTTTAGCCCCTCCTAAAATTCGCACTTCATAAGGGTCAGTGTTTGGATAAACTTTAAACAGTTCTTCTTCTGACGTTGGCCATTTAACAGCATGGTCTCTTGAATGGCGACCGATCACTACTTTGTCATGGTTAGGTCGCTTGTCACGTCTCCATTCATCGATGTTAATAATGTTAATCCAATCTTCGTCTGATAGATTAATGAGATTGAGATCTTCTTTATGATAAGTTAGTAACGCATCTCGCATAACAGGTCCAATAGGTGACCATGTGCCAGCTGTTCCGAAGTATTCATTTAACCGTTTCACACTTGTTGGGATTTCATAAAGTGTCTCGCCTGTTTCGCTATAATCTCGCTTTGGTGTCTGGTTAACAATGACTTGGACACTTTTCGCTTCTATGTCAGGTAAATACGTTTGACGTTCTTCTAAAATCGGTGGATGTCTTAATACTAAGACGTCACAGCTTACTTTCTCACCATAAACGATTAGTTGGACTTGTTCACCGTCAATTTGTTCTCGTACTTTCGGGTTCATTTCTTTTAATGAATTGAGCTCGTATCTTGATAGTTGAACGAGTCCTGTTATCAAACCTAAGTCTCTTTGTGCTTTAATCTCTTCAATGTTCGACATGTTCGTTCCGCCAAGTAAGCGAAATTCTGACACGATAATAACATCAAAGTGACGTCGACCATTTTGTTTCGATTCACGGTTTGGCTTCATCGGCTCAGGTACTGGGAAAGGTCGAGTTGTCATTGGGAAATCGTATTTCAACTGATCTGGATTTTGCTCGTGATAAGCTGCTTGAGCATCACGATATTCTCTTCTTGCCCCCATGAAGTAACCTGGAAAGCCGAATGCTGAACTAGCCGTCAGCGAACCACTCGATTGACGTTGGAATGAGAGTGGTGCGGTCGTTAAGTACTTAACGGACTTCTCACCGTATGTGATTTTCACTCTTTTGACGAACTCGGCATCGCCACCGAAACGGACTTGATCCCAATAGCCTAATTCATGAAGTACTTCTTTACGGAACATGAAAGATGACATGTTTGGGAAAATGAACTGGCCGAATTTACCGCGGCGATAAAATTCAAGCTGTTCTGTTGCTCGCGCTTGTTGTGAAAAGTTCCCCATAATATTAGTGTTTTCAATTAGATCGCGTACTTGTGTTTCAATTTTAAGTGGATGTGACCAATCATCAGCGTCATTTATTGTAATAAAGTCACCCGTTGCTACATTAAGTGCTGTATTCCTGGCTGTATAAGCTCCACCATTTTGTTCTGTTTGGATCACTTTAATTCTGTCATCAATTGATTCATATTGTTTGGCTAATTCAAACGTATCGTCTTGGCTACAATCATCAACGACGATAATTTCAAGGTTACGCCAAGTTTGTTTCCTTAACGATTCAATAGCAATTTCAATCATGTTACCGGCATTATAAACTGGAACAATAATGGACACTTTTCCTTCTTCATCAACTGGCTGTAATTGATCATCTGTCACATCAAGGCGGTCGTATAAATCGTAATTTTTGTCCGTGAAATGGACTGTCTTTTCACCATGCTGTTCGTATACTTTGTTAATCCACTTTAATTGGTCTTGTTCATTGGTATGAGCATTAGCCATAGCTAAGAAGATGTCAGGATTGTTAGTATTCTTGTAAGGCTCAAGTGTGTTAATTGCCTGGTTGTACTCACCTAAGTTTCTTAATGACTCTGCTTCCATAATAGCGATCCGTTGTTGTTCTGTTTCGTCTTTAGTTAATGGCTTAATTTCCTCTAATATTGAGAGTGTTTCTTTGTCGTCTTCTTCTGTATATTTATTGGCATGCCAAAGAGCCAGCTCTATTCCAGCCAGCTTTTTTAAAAATTGATTATCGTCTTGTTTAAAAAAGTCGTTTAGTTCTTCGATTGCTTTTTCGTAAAAACCAAGCTCGTAAAGCTTGAACTTCGCTCGTTCAATTTTACGAACTTGTTGTTGTTTTTTACCGGGTTTCAATACTGATTTCACTTTTGCTTTTTGATTGTCTGTTAGTAAATTGCTTAGCTTTTCTTTTTGTGATGGTTTGAGCAATGTATATAGGATCCAATCAAGGGCTTTGGACACTGCTCGTTTGACCGCTCGTAACACGTTAACCACTTCCAACTTTGATTTATAATTAACCTTTTCTCTTCACAGATTCTTTGTACTGTTCAACGACTTCTTCAGCTTCGCCATCGGAAACGATTTGACCTTGTTCCATCCAAATCGCTCTTGTACATACTTGTTTAACGAAGCGCATGCTGTGTGAAACAATAATGACGGCTTTAGCGCTTTCCATCATTTCTTGGATCTTCTCACTAGCTTTCTCTTTAAAAGCCATATCTCCTGTTGATAATGCTTCGTCAATAATGAAGATATCCGGTTTTAATTGAGCGGCAATACTAAAGCCTAAACGCGCTGCCATCCCGCTTGAATAGTACTTAACTGGTTTATCAATTGATTTACGAATACCTGAGAAGTCAATAATGTTCTCTAATTCACGGTCTACGACATCTTTTGGAATATTTAATAGCATTCCGTTTAAGTAAATGTTGTCACGTCCAGATAGTTGGGCGTTAAACCCTGTACCGTAACCGAGTAAAGCGGATGTGTCACCTTGAATGAGAATACTACCTTGGTCAGGTCTTAAAATATTCGTCAGTAACTTACACAATGTACTCTTACCAGCTCCGTTATGTCCAATGATGCCTACAACTTCGCCTTCACGAATTTCGAAGTCAAGGTCTTTTAACGCGTGAAACGGTTTACGTCCAAGTTTATATTCAACCGTTGCATCATCTGCTTTGACGATGACATTGTCTTTCACTTCAGCGTTTGCTTTTACTAGTTCAAAGCTGCGCTGACGTTTTGGCCGTTTTGGAACACTGTCGCGATACATTTTGGCTACTTCTTTCGGGTCGCCGTCTCCTTTAATTTCACCTTGATCAAGCCAAACTAGACGGTCACAGTTACGCTTAGCGTAATTCAAACTATGGGTAACGATAATAACCATCTTCGCTTGCTTAACGAGTTGTTTCATTTTGTCAGCAGCTTTCTTACCGAACTGTGCATCACCTGTATTAAGCGCTTCATCAAGTATTAATATTTCTGGGTTTAAGTGTGATGTGACACTGAACCCTAATCTCGCTTTCATACCACTGGAATAGTACTTCATAGGCTGTTCAATAAACTCACCTAAACCAGAAAACTCATGGATCGTTTCGAAATACTCATCGATTGTATCTTTCGGGATGCCTAGCATCATCCCATTTAAATAAACATTTTCTCGGCCCGTTAATTCTTTGTTAAAGCCCATCCCGAGTGAGAAAAGTGCCGATACTTCACCATCTGTATACACACTTCCCTCATCTGGTTTTAAAATGCCCGAAATGAGCTTACATAATGTCGTTTTACCCGAGCCGTTTGAACCGATTATACCGAGGATTTCGCCTTGATAACCTTTTAAGTCAAGATTACGAAGCGGCCAAAATTCTTTTTCTTTAGGCTCATCGTCTTTTTTGGAAAATAAGTTAAAGACTTTAGATTTGTAGTCTTCTGTTGTCCCTGCACGGAATGAGACACCTAAGTCTTTTACTTCTAAAACGACTTCTCTATTCTCTTGTTTTTCATGTGTAACTTGTTCTTGTACCATCGAACAACCTCATTTACAATGCTTTAATAATTTTGTGTTCATTCTTACTATAGAAATAGATCATAACGTAAAACAGTAGGAAAGAAATTGCAAAGACATTTAATAACCCTAAAAAGTCTGGATTCGTTTGATACATTAGTACATTACGATACGACTCGACTATAATTGCTATAGGGTTATAGTCAACGAGAAAATCGAGAGTAATAACGTTAGATCCGATTTCAATCTCTTGACCTTTCAGGCGTCCACCTGCCCATATAATCGGTGACGCGTAAAATAAGACACGTGTCAAATGAGTTAATAAATGATCGATATCTCTAACGAAAACCGTAACGTATGCTAATAACATCCCAATACTTAATAAAAAGACTAACTGCGTCAGAATTATTAGCGGAATGTAAACCACTTGCCAACCTGGCATGACACCGAAGAAGGCTAAAAATGTTGCGACAATAATTAAACCGAACGAGAAATTCACCATTTGTGTAAAAGCTACTGAAATTGGGAAGATCGACTTCGGTAAATATACTTGGTTAATAATTGAACCATGCTTCATAATCGATTTCGCAGACGAGTTAATTGTCGTCTGGGCCCAACGCCATGCCACTAAACCAATAACTAAGAATACGGCGAATGGTTCTTCTTCCCCTCTATTTAGAACAATTTTTAATAGGAAGTAATAGACTAGGACGTTTAATAGTGGGTCTAACAACCACCAAAAATAGCCTAAGTAACTATTACGATTATCAGCTTTTAGTCCAGATTTAACGAGGTAATATAATAAATCTTTTCGTTTAAGCATTTCTTGAAAATAAGTTCTCATAAGCGTTCCTCACACATCCCATGACATTATATCTTGTACTTGCGCTGTTGCTGCATCTTTCTTATATAGAAATAGACGTAGTGGGTAAAGTACCATGCGCTTTGTAACACATTCATTCCGAAGCGCTCTCGATAAATTCTCCAATTGAGTTTTGCTACTTTTAATTTGTTACTGGAGATCGAATTTGATACTTTACGATATTTACTCAGCACTTCTTGTAAGGCATAGGCTTTGAAACCTTCTTTTGTAATATCTAACCACAACAAATAATCTTGTCTATTTCTCATTAAGTCCATTTGAACATGGCCGACTTTTTTTCGGTCAAGCATAACGGTTAAGCAACCGATATGACAAAACTTTAGTAAGTCTCCATACTTTAACTCATTCGGAATTTCGTATGGTGCACCAGTCAGATGACCATCTTCATCGATGACTTTATACTGTGTGTGCGAAAAGGCGATATCGCGAATTTTCATGTTACGGTATTGTTTTTCAAGCTTTTCTGGTAGCCACAGGTCGTCGCTGTCTAAAAAGGCGATAAAGCGACCTTGAGCTAGGTCCATTGCTACATTTCTTGCATAACCAGCGCCTTTATTCTCATCCAATTTGTGTAACTTAATTCGTGAATCATGTTGTCGGATCGATTCAATGATTTCAACTGTTCTGTCAGTTGAACAATCATCGACTATAACCATTTCCCAATTTTCGATTGTTTGTGCTTGTACTGATTTAATCGTCTCTTCGATAAATTGTTCTGAGTTATAAGTCGGTGTGATCACCGAAATAATTGAATCGACATATTCATATTGCTGTTCCATTTAAGATACACCTACACCTTTACTTGTGTGGTTTGATTTCTTCATACCACTTAATAAGTTTATTCTCTTCTACGCCCCAATGCAACCCATCTAAAACAGCCTTTCTTCCATTTTCGGCTAACTGTCTTGCATATTCTGGTTTGTTGCGGAGCGTTTCAATTGCTTGTTTTATTTCATCTGGGTGATCAGGGTCAACTGTGATACCACAATTATGTTTTAGGATAAATTCATCCCATTTTTCAAAGTTTGAACAAATAATTGGTAAACCTGCTGCCATATACTCAAAGAATTTCGTTAGCTCCTTCTTTACGTAATGTTCAGTCGGTGGAAAGATTGCGACACCTGCTAGCCAATCGTCTTGCATGTAAGCATCCTCTATCTCGTCTTTCGGAACATATTCGTCAATTCCTTTAAAATAGATTCGGCTTGCGTGATCTCCTGCGATTTCTTTTATTTGTTCTGCAAAAGGTTTACGGCAATACCCGACAAAGTGCATTTCGACTTGTTCATCTATTATTGGTAATTCGGCATGGTGTAACGCACCGCGTTCTAGCGTTACGTTTCCAGTGTATAATAGTTTATTAGTTTTAGTATTTCCTAAAATTTCTTTATTTAAAATGCGTTCACTTATAATCGGATAATTTAAAATGTCTTGTCCTGTTTGGTACTTCTCTTTATAATACTTTTCAGCAATGACTTTCTCCATTTTACGGCTGAATAACTTCTCTACCAATTTAAAAGTTTTTGCGACTACTCGTCTTAACGGTTTTGGCAAGTATTCTTTTTGCAGCATAGCTGTTTCATAATCTTCATGAATATCATAGATGACCGTATTATGTTTGTTTTTCAGTAACCATGCAACCGGTAGAAGTTCTGGGTCGTGAAAATGGTAATAATCTGCTTTAAGCTGTTTTGCTCGTTTGTATAATTCGAGTGAACTGAAAATCATCCGTTTGAATTTGTTGTTGTGTTTTGTAATGGTGATCGTTTGTAACTCATCTTCACTTATATGTTCATTTGCTTCAGGGGCGATTAACGTCACATCATAGCCCGCCTTGTTTAGAGACTGACATTGCTTATAATAAATTCTTGGGTCTAACGGGTGATGGACTGTCGTTAAGTGCGCGACTTTTGCTGACATTGAAGCGCCCCCTTTCTATTTTTTAAATGTATTTAAGATCACTTGTCCATAGCGTGAAACTATTTTGTTCGCGTTAAAGAATTGTGCGCGTTCTTCACCCTTACTTACTCTCATTTGTAATGCTTCTGGTGGTAAAGTTAAAGTCTCAGTCATCGCCTCACTAATAGACTTTGGATCGCCAACTGGACATAAGTCACCATATTCACCGTTTGCTAGCACTTCTGACGGTCCCGACTTACAGTTCGTTGAAACAACAGGTGTTCCACTCGCTAATGCTTCAGCAATAACGTGACTAAACCCTTCATGTATGGATGTTAAAACGAACAGATCCGCTTCATGAAAGAAAATATATGGATTGTCTTGAAAACCGATGAAATGCACACGATCTTCAACGTTTAACTTTTGTGCTAAACTTTTTAACTCTTCTTCAAGCGGCCCTTCTCCTAAAATGACGAGTTGTGATTTGACTTGTTCGTTTGTTTCAGCAAAAGCTTTAATTAATGTATCATGATCCTTTTGTTTAACGAGTCGTCCTGCTGTTACGATCACTTTTTCATTTTGGTTAAAAATTGGCGCGACTTCTTTTGATAGTTCGCCTATTTCAATTTGTTGCTTTATATTTTCTATATCTAAAGGGTTATAAACAACCTCTATAGCATTCGGTTTCAGTTTGTATTTTTCGACTAAGTTTTGTTTAACACCTTCTGACAATGAAATGACTTGGTCTGTTCTGTTATAAAAACGGCCGTAGACTAAGCACTTCAAATTGCCGAGGAGCGAACCACCGACGTGATCCGCTTCTCGTACAACGACTTTAGCTCTTGTAAATGACAACATTTTCGCTAAGATCGCGACCATATTGTAATTCGGGATCGTACTAAAGACGATATCGACTTTTTCTTTACGAATGATTTTCGCTAAAGGTAATATTCCGCTTCTTAACCGTTTAGCTTCTAACTTAATAAACTGGACGTCTTCATTAACGTATTGTTCGTACTCACCATCGTGATTCAGCGTGACTAACATTGGCTCGAACTTATTGCGGTCAAGATTGTTCATGACGTTTAATAACGTTCTTGCTGCGCCACCTTTTCCCATCGTATATATGAAAAAGAGTATTTTTTTACGTTTCATATGCTTCATCCTTTATTGGGAAAAGTTTGATTAACGACCGACAGAATAGTAAGTCATGCTACTTACTTCTTCAGCGTTATAAATGTTACGCCCATCGAAAACGACTGGGTTCTGAATCTCTTTGAAAGCTTCATTGTTAAATAGATATTTAAACTCATCCCACTCCGTTAAAATTAAAATCGCATCGACATCTTGAATGGTATCTTCTTTGTTGTTTTGATAATTAATGCGGTCGTCAAGAACTTGTTTTGCATTGTCCATCGCGATTGGGTCAAATGCTTTAACAGTCGCACCAGCATCAAGTAATTCTTTCGTCACGACAATTGATGCTGCTTCACGCATATCATCAGTATTCGGCTTAAAGGCTAAGCCTAATACACCGAACGTTTTGCCTTGTAAATTACCGTTGAAGTGATCTTTTACTTTATCAACTAACAAACGTTGCTGCTGTGTATTAACGTCGACTACTTGATTTAAAATTTTAAAGTCATAATCAACGCGTTTAGCAATGTCGATTAAAGCTTTCGTATCTTTCGGGAAACACGAACCACCATATCCGATTCCTGCATTTAAAAACTTGTTTCCGATTCGGTCATCCATCCCCATGCCTATTGCTACATCTTCTACATTCGCACCGACACGCTCACAAATGTTCGCCACTTCGTTAATGAAGCTAATCTTCGTCGCTAAAAAGGCGTTTGAAGCGTACTTAATCATCTCTGCACTTGCAACATCTGTTTTATAAACCGATACATTAAATGGACGATTAATTTCTTCAATTGTGTCAGCTGCGTGTTGATCATCTGCTCCGATGACAATTCTGTCACCATTGAATGTATCGTAGATGGCTGAACCTTCACGTAAAAATTCTGGGTTTGAAACGACGCTTACGTTAACATGGTCTTGTTTATGTTGTTGTAAAACTTCAAGTACGTGATGGTTTGTTCCAACAGGGACGGTACTTTTCGTTACAACAATGATGTCTTGTTGTGCTGTTTCTGCAATTTGTTTAGCGACTGTTTCAACGAATGTTAAGTTTGCTGATCCATCGTCATTTTCTGGCGTTCCTACTGCGATATAAGCGACATCTTTATCTTTGAAACCTTGCTCATAATCTGTTGTAAACGTAAGGTTGCCACTGTTAATATTGCGTTCTAGTAATTCTTCTAGTCCTGGCTCATAAATCGGTGATTCGCTTCGTTTCAGCTTGGCGACCTTCTCTTCATCAATATCAATACATGTTACATGATGGCCAATGTCGGCTAGACACGTACCTGTCACTAGGCCAACATATCCTGTTCCTACAACTGCAATGTTCATGCTTTACACCTCTACCTTCACATGATCTAAAATCGATTGTTTTAATGCATTTAATTTATCTTTCGCTTGTTGTTCTGTTTCACCTTTTACAGCAAAGTAGAACTTAATTTTTGGCTCTGTGCCTGATGGTCTTAAGCAGCACCATGTGTCTTGGTCAAATTTAAATTTAATTGCATTTGTCCTTGGTAAGTTTATTGTTTCTTCGTTACCGGTTTGTACATTAGTGCGTTGTAATGTTGAGTAATCCTCTTTATACTCAAGCTTTAAACCATCCACATTGAATTCATTTATGTGTTTGAAGTCTTCAAGGATCTGGTTAATCTTTTCTTGCCCTTCAAGGCCAGCTAACTTGACTGAATGGAGGTCTTCTAAGAAATAGCCATGTTGCTTATACAATTGTTGTAAAGCTTCATATAAATTATAACCTTGTTTCTGCCAATAAGCAGCCATTTCAGCTGTCATGACCGTTGCTTGAACTGCATCTTTATCACGAGCGAACGGTTTAATTAAACAACCATAACTTTCTTCATAGCCGAAAACGAATTGCTTTTCATTCGTCTCTTCAAATTGTTTAATCTTTTCACTAATGAATTTAAAGCCTGTTAAAACATCTTGTGTCTCTACGCCATAACTGTTCGCTATAGCACGCCCCATTTCTGAGGTTACAATTGTTTTAATCATAACACCGTCGTTAAATGATTCGTGGCGTAAAACATAGTCTAACAACAAAGCCCCAAGTTGGTTACCTGTAAGGACGCGGTATTCGCCAGAGTCATCTTTAACTGCTACACCTAAACGGTCTGCATCAGGGTCTGTTGCGATCAGTAATTGGGCATCGTTTTGCTTACCATATTCGATCGCTTTAGCAAACGCCTGGTGTTCTTCTGGATTTGGTGAAGCTACTGTCGTAAAGTTCGGATCAGCGACAACTTGTTCTTTAACTAGCGTTAAGTTAGAAAAGCCTTGCTGTTTTAACCCTTGTTCGACTAATGAAGTCGCCGTACCGTGTAATGGTGTGAACACAATACTTAAGTCATCTTTAGGCATGCTGTGATCATATGACATTGAGTCAACTTTTCGTAAGTAGGCTTGGTCAACTTCACCTTCAATCCAGTTTAATAAGTTTTGCTCTTTCAATTCTTCTTCTGATAAGACAGGAATTGTTAACTCATTTTCAACACTATTTACTTTCTCCATTAGTTGCTCTGATGGCTCTAACGGTAATTGACCACCGTCTTCGTTATAGACTTTAAATCCGTTATACTCAGGTGGGTTGTGACTAGCTGTAATCATGACACCGTTAGCTGTCTTTAAATGTCTTACTGCAAATGATAGAAGTGGTGTTGGACGAATGTCAGTAAACAGATATGTTTTAATACCATGTACACCCATTACTTTGGCAACTTCAAGTGAGAATTGCTTCGACATATGACGTGGGTCGTGGGCTACGACGACTCCTTTTTCTTTCCACTCTTCACCTTTTTCTTCTATATGTAATGCAAGGCCTTTAGTCGCTTTACGAATCGTATAAACGTTCATTCGGTTAATGCCTGGGCCTAATTCGCCACGCATACCACCTGTTCCAAAAGAGATTGGTTGATGGAACGCTTCTTCTTGCTCAGTTTCAGTTAGATTGTGTAGTTGTCCTTTTAATGTCGCTTCTAGTTTTTCAAAGTTCATCCATCTATTGTAGTGGTCTTTCCAATCCATGCAGAAGACACTCCTTCATCTATTTTCCTATAGTGTTTCCCAAACTTTAATTATACTATTTTCTACTAGATTATGTAACAACAAAACCCCCAAAAATATGGCAATTGGGGGTCATTTGTACTATTTGACTCGTTCGTTTTCGACTAAGTTTTCTAAGAAAGGTAATAAATCTTCGCGTATGTCTTCTCGTTCTAGTGACATTTCAATCATCGTTTTCAAGAATCCTTTTATTTCTCCAACGTCATAGCGTCGACCTGCAAAGTCATATGCATAAACTGATTGTGATTCATTTAAACGTTGAATGGCGTCTGTTAACTGAATTTCATTACCAGCGCCAATTTCTTGATCATCTAAATATCCCATAATCTCTGGGTTTAAAACGTAACGTCCCATAATCGCTAAGTTTGATGGCTCTTCACCTAAAGGTGGCTTCTCAACAAACTGTTTCACTTTATATAGACGGCCATCTTTTTCTAATGGATCAATAATGCCGTAGCGATCTGTTTCACCATCTGGTACTGTTTGAACACCAATAATTGATTTACCTGTGTCATCATATTGGTTAATTAACTGCTTCAAACCAGGTGTTTCAGAACGAACGATATCGTCACCAAGTAAAACGGCAAAAGGATCATCGCCGATAAATTTACGGGCACACCATACTGCATGGCCTAGACCTTTTGGTTCCTTTTGGCGAATGTAGTGAATATCGACGTTAGATGATTTCCTAACTTTTTCAAGCAGGTCAAACTTCTCTTTATGCTCTAGCGTTTCTTCTAGCTCTAAAGAGTGATCAAAATGGTCTTCAATCGCACGCTTACCTTTACCCGTAACGATAATAATATCTTCAATACCTGAATCAATTGCTTCTTCCACGATATATTGAATCGTTGGTTTATCAACAATTGGAAGCATTTCTTTCGGCAATGCTTTTGTAGCTGGCAAGAAACGAGTTCCTAACCCTGCTGCCGGAATAATTGCTTTCTTTATTTTAGACATACTAAAACCTCACTTATAGTTAATGTTTCAATATTTTAGCAGATAATTTTCTCCGAGACAAAAATTGTTTAATATTATATTATTTCGCATCCATATGCTCATTTATGACATTTTGAATTCGATTTCTTTCTTGTTCAGAAACGATGTAGTACCAGATCCCGCCTATGCGATCACCACTACCACTTATTTCTTCACGAACTGTCTCTTCACGTGTGCCACGGTAGTTCATGAACATTTGACGCATTTCATTCATTTGCATGTTCGTTTGTACGTTATCACCTGCTGCTTCTAAGACGCTATCGATCTTCGTAAATGAATCAAATGACATCGCCTCTTGTACCATTGCATCTATAATCTGTTGTTGTCGATCGTTACGACCAAGATCGCCTCTTGGGTCACTGCTTCTCATTCGTGAATACTCTAACGCTTCTGAACCACTTAAATGCAGTTCACCTTCAGAGAAAGTGTATCCCCCTTGGTCAAATGACATATTATTATTTACTGTCACTCCACCTAATGCATCTACACCATCTTGTAAACCATCCATGTTTACATCAGAGTAAAAGTGAATGGTCGTATCTAAAAATTCTTCTACAGTTTGAACTGCTAAGTCTGCTCCGCCAAATGCATAAGCATGGTTAATTTTATCTTGACCTCGTCCTGGTATTTCCACTCGTGTATCACGTGGAATACTAAACATTAGCATTTCGTTTGTATTAGGGTTAAGTGATGCAAATATGATTGTATCAGATCTTCCTCGATCACCTTCACGTGCATCTACACCTAACAATAGAACGTTGATGGTGTCTTTTGCTTGCAGTCGATTCTCTATTTCTTGACGCTTTTCTTTATCTGATTCTAACGGATTATACATGGATGATACGGTTTGATTTAATTGAGTATATAAATAAATGCCGTAGCCACCTAAAGCTAGCAACAATACAATTAAAATAGATAACGTGATTTTTAATCCTTTTCGTTTCGGCTTGTTTTTCCTTTTTTCCATTCGGCTGCTCATTTTGTTTTCAACCCTTCTGTTAAATATTAACTAATGACATTATACTACACATTTTGTCTTATAAAATTAAAATTTGATTAAAAACTATTGAAATTTTGAGGAGATTTTTTGCAGTCGACAAGCTGTGAAAACCATAGTACCATTAAACTGTTAAAAGGAGTGACGGGTATGGACATGAAAAAGCTACAAATTGGCTGTTTAATTTATATTATTTTCGGTGTCGTGATTACGACGTTGTATTTTACGGTGACTGATGCTGACTTGTTTCGCCGTTATTTTGAGTGGAGTGATTTGTTTGATGCGTTCTTTGGATAAGACAGCTGAATTTGATCTCATACATATGTATTAAAGCCTTGATGCGGCCGATTAGAATGGCGCACCAAGGCTTTTTTGTATCCATAAGACTTTTTATTCTTCTACTTTTCTCCTCGTAAACTTCGCTGATAAATCATCAAACAATGTGTAAACGACTGGAATGAGTAGTAGTGTAAAGAACATTGAGACGGTTAGACCGAATATAATGACTACGGCTAGTGGTTGTTGGGCTTCTGCACCTTCACCTAAGCCGAGTGACAATGGAATCATACCGAGTACCGTCGTTAAAGTCGTCATTAAGATTGGACGTAGACGGTTGGCTCCGGCTTCTAAAATGGCCTCGAAACGTTCTTTTCCTTTATCTCGTAGTATATTGATATAGTCTACGAGCACGATGGCGTTGTTTACAACTATTCCGGCGAGCATGATGATCCCGATAAAGGCCGGAATACTAAATGGTAATCCTGTTACAAATAGTCCTAAAATGACACCAACGATTGTTGCTGGCAGTGAGAACATAATGACAAACGGGTGTAAAAAGTTCTCAAATTGGACGGCCATGACGGCGTAAACTAAGAAGATCGAGAATAGCAGCGCGATGGCTAAGTCTTCGAAGGCTTCTGCCATGTCTTCTGCTTCTCCGCCCATTGACCAATCATAGCCATCTGGTAAGTCGACACCTGAAAGGGCACTTTCAATGTCTCCTGTCACACTACCTAAATCACGGCCGTCAATGCCGCTTGTGACATTAACTGTGCGTTGCTGGTTCTGTCTACTTAAGCTTGCTGGTCCTTCTACTTGGACAAGTTGTGCAACTTCAGACAGTTCAAGGCTCGCACCTGTAGGCGACTGGATTGTCAAGTTTTCGATGTCTTCGATGGTTGAGCGTTGGTCTTCTGGTGTCATAATGCGAACGTCTAGTTCTTCACCGCCGCTACGGTATTGTGTAGCGACTTGACCCATTAGTTCCATTTGTAGTTGACCCATCACTTGGTCATACGTTAAACCGTATTCGCTTGCTACATCTCGGTCAACTTGGATTTGCATTTCAGGGCGTCCTTCTTCAGTTGAAGTCGTCGGGTTATGCACGCCTTCAATTTCTGAAATAATATCGACGAACTGATCAGCGATTTCATCTAATACTTCATAATCATCGCCTGTTAGTTGAAGTTGGATTGGGTCGCCTCCACTAATGTTCGCTCCCATGGCATTGACTGTAATGTCTGCTCCGGCGATGTCTTGGACTTGTTCGTCCCAATCGCGCATCACTTCTTCTGTCGTGCGTTCTCGTTCACTGCTTGGAATGAGCTGGATCATATAATCGGCACCATTGTTACCGCCACCGAAGCCCATTCCGCCGCCACCACCGATTGTCACGAAGTTGGATTCGATGATGTCTTCATCTTGTTGAATAATTTCGTTGACGCGGTCTGCGACGTTTTCAGTTGTTTCTAAATTTGTTCCTGACGGTGTTTCGACTGAAATTTCGATTTGGCCTTGGTCCGCTTCTGGAATAAAGGCTGCACCTAACTGTGGTAGTAAGAATAAGCTTCCGACTACAATCGCAAAAGTTCCAAGGATCATCGTCTTTCTAAATTTCAGTACACCGCGTAGCATTTTTTGATAAATCGTGATCACACGGCTTAAAAAGCGGTCGAACCAATAGCGTCTTCCACCTTGGTTGACTGCTTTAGTTAATAGCTTCGATGACAACATCGGAATGAGTGTGACAGATGCTGCGAGTGACGCTATTAACGCAAAGGCGACGGTGATCGCAAGTGGTGTGAAAATTTCGGACGCTATACCATCTACGAAAACGATCGGTAAAAAGACGACTAATGTTGTTGTCGTTGATGCAATAACGGCTGGTGCAATTTCGGATGCGCCTCGCCGTGCTGCCTCTTTTATACCGTAACCCCGTTCTCGGTAGGTGTATATGTGCTCGAGTATCACGATCGAGGAGTCGACCATCATACCAATACCAAGGGCTAAACCACCCATTGTGAGTATGTTGACCGTTTCTCCTGTAAAGTACATGAGTGTAAAGGCTGTAATAACGGCTATTGGGATCGATAAACCGATGACTAATGTCGCTCTAAAGCTCTTTAAAAATAGTAATAATACGACGACAGCAAATGCCGCACCAATTAAAATATTTTGAAAGACTGAATCGATTGCTTCACGGATAAAGTCTGCTGTATCAAACACGACATCTACTTCAACAGATTCCGGTAAATTACCTCGGATGTCATCCATCGAGCCGATTACTTCATCAGAGACGCCGACTGTGTTGGCATCTGTTTGTTTAAGGATACTCATAACGACAGCGTTTTGGCCGTTAACTAATGTCCTTTCATCTGAATCGAGTGTTCGTTGATCGACTGTTGCAATATCATTTAACCGGAGGAAATCACCTTCGCCTGTTTGAATGATCGTCTCACCAATTTCATCGATTGATCCGTATTCACCTGGAATACGGAATTGTAATTCTTGTGTACCGCGGTCAATGACTCCAACTGATGCGGACTGGTTCGCGCTTTGGACAGCTTCCATCACTTGTTGGGATGTTAAACCGAACTGGCTTAGTCTTTGGTCATCTAATTCAACTTGGATCTCTTCTGTTTCGCCACCTTCGATTGTGACTGAGCCAACGCCTTCTTGACGTTCAAAAGTAGGCTCGACTTCTTCTTCGGCTAAGTTTTGTAACGTTGCTTGGTCATCACCTGTTAAGCCTACCCACATAACTGGCATTTGTTGTGGGTCGAAACGTAAGACGCTCGGGTCATTCGCTCCTTCTGGCAAGAAGCCTGTCACTTGATCGACCGACTCACGAACGTCGAGTAACGCTTGGTCGAGGTCGGTGTCCATTGAGAACATAATGACGACTAATGAGCTACCAGGCTGAGATTGTGCTTGGACCGTGTCGACACCTTCAATCGTGCTAACAGAATCTTCTACAGGTCTTGTGACGAGTTCTTCGACTTCTTGTGGCGCTGCTTCGTCATATGACGTCGCGACAACGGCAATTGGTAAATCTATATCTGGATATAAATCGACCGGTAAGTTACGAAATGAAATAAAGCCCATCGCTAATATGGCGAGGACGATCATAATCACGCCGACCGGTCGTTTGATCGATGTATTTACTAAACGCATAGATTAGTCCTCCTCAACGATGCGTACCGTTTGGCCATCTTCAATCGTTAATTGGCCACGTGTAACCACCGTGTCCCCTTCTGCAATTATGTCGTCAGCTAATGGCTCAATAGCTGTATATTGTGACTGCATCGCAATGACGTCTACATCGACACGAATTGCTTCATCATTCTCGACTATATAAACAAATTGATCCGCACCACGCTCAACGATCGCTTCAGTCGGAACAACGTAAGCATCTGACTCAATAACTTCATCGAGTTCAACTTGTGCTGTTAAACCTGATGGGACAGGATCATCTGTTTGTTCAACTTCTGCTTCCACATCAAACAATCCGCTCTCACCAGCAGTACTAGCAATATAAGTCACTTCCGCTTCACCATCACGGTCTGCTTGTGACACTTTGTAACGCACATCATCGCCGACTTCAATTAAGTCACGGTTGTTAGCCGTTAGTTGAAAATTTAGTACGAGTGGGTCTGTATTAATAACTACGGCTGCAGGCTCTTCGGTTGTCACCATGCGCTCTTCTTGTAAGTTTAACTCTTGAATGATGCCGTCGATCGGCGCTTCAATTTCCATCCAACCGTACTGAGAAGAATATTCTGCAATAACGTCTCCTTCTTCTACTTCATCTCCACGTTCGACAAATAATTCCTCTACTTCACCTGGCGCTTCAGCTAAAACGGGTACTTGATCATTTGGCATTGAACGTGCTGTAAAACTTTTCGTTACTGAAAAATCTTCCACTGTCACTTCTTCTACTTCAACGGGTGTTACCGTTTCAACTTCTTCTTCATCTGGTTCTTCATTACAAGCTGATAAAATGAATACACTCATTACAGCTAGTATTAACATCCACTTTTTCATCTTTCATCACCTCTACACGTTCAATTTCGTTCTTAAGTGTCTTGCGTCTTTTCTAATTTCACTATATGTTTCTAAATTCATCAGTAATGAATCGAGTACAATTCGTTCTGGTTCTTCTTTTTTTAGTTCTTTGTCGATCGCGCTCAATGCTTCTAACGCTTTGTTTTGATTGCGCGACATCACGCTAAAGACCTTTTGCCTAATTCGAGTTAAAATGACCAATTGATCATCCAAAAAATCAGGTTTCTGTTTAATTGGGGTCGCTTCTTTCTCATTAATAAGCTGCTCACAAAGCGTTTCGATTCGATTTATAATAAACTTCGGCAACTGATCAACGTCAATTGATTCTTCATCGACTAATATCCAGTTGTTATAACTTTGTAGCATACCATCAACGATGACGAGTACATCATAAATGTAAGGCTCCACTTCACTACCGTATATTCTTTGAATGTTTTGATTAAGCCAATCATAATGTTGTTGTTTCATCTCGGTCATGAAGGTTTCCATATCGCGATCAATTGGAATTTGTTCTTTCATAATCATTTTAATGAGCGGCTTATTGTTTAAGAAAAACTCGAAAAAGACCGCTAATTGGTTTTGGAACTGTTGCTTCGGGTCTTCTGTCTGAGTCGCTTGCTCGGTCATCGCCTCTTCTAAAACAGCAAAATAAAAGTCATAAATCGCTCTTATAAGGTCGTTTTTAGACGTAAAGTAATTATAAAAAGACCCTTTTGCTACGTTAGCTCGATCTACGATTTCCTGCACGGACGTGACGTGGAAACCTTTCTCGGCAAAAAGGTCGATACTTGCTTTAATGATTTCGATTTTCTTTTCTTGCATATGGACCATCCATTCTTTACTAGATTTTTAGAATGACCAGTCAGTCACCTTTTAAATTTATCAAAATAAGTGCCTCGTTACAAGTGTTCACAAAAATGTTCACAGTATATTCAAAACGACGAATTTTGTTTTAAGGAAAATTTAAACCGGTTGTGTGTAACAACCGGTTTGTTTAACTAATATCATCTTTTTTATAAAAATAGCCTAGCAGGAAACCTGCATATAACATTTGTTTGTCGTAAATAACTTTTGTCATTTCGAATGGGACTGTCTTCCCATTGGTAAACTCGATCATTGAAAAGAAATCATTGCCGTTGGGGTAGAACCTATGAATGTAACGATATGAAATCCAATCTGATCGGGTGCGCTTCCTCGTCGTTGTTGGAATGAAAAGACTGTTATACTCATTCTCAATCGGTACAGGTAGCCTAACTTTTCTCCCCATTAAGTTCTCTACCGCTTTCTTTCTACCATCCAAAGTCGTCAGTCCTTTTTTCAAACAAGAGTCATTCAGTATTTCTTCTGGCTGCTTTCTGCATAAGTAAACGGTTTGATCCTCTAAGATCCAACTTCCGAACATAGAGCTTTTATCGTAATGCTTTATTGCCATAGTGTTATCATTAATAATATACTCAGATTTATAGTCAATGTTTTGCGACACCTTCTACTTCTTCCTTTCTTATTCATTTTTCAATGGATTATTAATGACAGATCAAACTACAACTATTTTACTATAATTTCTGTTATTTTGGTACTATTTTGTTACACAAATTTAGAAAAAAATTGCAGTTGTGTTAAAACTAATATAATTTTGTCGATATAAATAGTAAGATCGCGAGGTGAAGGTATGGATGTAGCAAAGGCGTCAATTGCGATGAACCAAGCTCAAGCGAAGCAACAGTTTAACGTTGGGCTTGCTAAAGAAGTTAAGGATCAACTTAATCAACAAGGTGAGGCGTTCGACAAGTTAGTCGAGTCAAGCCAAGTGCCGTCGCATCCAAATTTAGGTCACAACATTGATCTTAAAGGTTAAAAAATCCCAAAGCTTATGATGAAGTGGTCCCTATTAATTTATGTAGGGATCACAACAAGCTTTGGGATTTTTGTTTGTTATGGATTGGGTTATGTTGAAAGCTTAATAGTTATCTTCTTCATCTTCGTTATCATCTGGGTCATACTCGTCATCAAACTCATCTTGCATTTGGTCATCTTCTTCTTGGTTTTCGTCATCAAACTCTTCATCTTGCTGCATGTCACTATCCTCTTCAGGTGCATCAATTCCTGGATCTTCATAATCTTCATCATCTGTCGTTGCACACCCCATCAGTATACCAAACGTTAGCAGCACGACCATACAAAGCTTCCAAATTTGTGTTGTCATTTCTCTTACCTCCTAATTTATATGATCACGCTTTATTGTTTCCAATATTAGTTATTTTATAAATGGATTTTGAGTGGGGTGCTCTTGCGAAATTTGTCGCAATATGCGTTCGCCGGATTACGAGGTGGTTTCGCCGGAATATCAAGATTTTCGCCGAATTATTTTTATTTTCGCCGGATTACGAGGTGGTTTCGCCGAATTATTGAATTTTTCGCCGGAATAATGAAGACGCGCGTGATATAACGCTCGCTGAACTAAAAAAGAACTTTGCGCTGAGCAAAGTTCTTCCGCTTCTTAGTTATTGTTGGTCTGGATCAACGATGGCGAACATAATTTCCGCTTCACATGCTAATTCGCCATCAACTGTTGCAACTGCTTTACCTTTTCCGACAGGGCCTTTAAGTTTAACCATTTCGACTTCTAGCTTTAACGTGTCGCCTGGTTTTACTTGGCGCTTGAAACGGCACTTATCAATGCCTGTGAACATGCCTAGTTTGCCTTTGTTATCTTCTAAGTTCAGAATCGCGACTGCTCCAACTTGTGCTAAAGCTTCAACGATCAACACACCTGGCATCACCATGTAATTCGGGAAGTGGCCTTGGAAAAATGGTTCGTTTGCTGTGACGTTTTTAAAGCCGACAGCGCGCTTTCCGTCTTCAAGTTCTGTTACTTGGTCAACGAGTAAAAAAGGATAGCGATGCGGGATAATCTCTTTAATTTGTTCAATATCTAACATAAAGATCCTCCTAGGTTAGGCAGTATAAAATTTTATTTTCCTCTTATATAGTCATATAAGCTTTCCCATAAAGAACGGTCAAGTACAGCACTTGGCTCATCACCTTCACCGATGACACCATAACCGACCATCATACCGACTGCTAAAGCAACGATGCTCAAAACAATAGCTAACACAAAGCGTAACCAAACTGGAATGTAACGAATGCGGCCTTTTTTTTGTTTTTTCTCTTTTTTACGTTCTTCTTTGGCAGCTTTTCGTTTCGATTGATCTTTTTGCGTATCTTCTTTCTCTTTAGGCTTGAACTTTTTCGCGCCTTTTAGCTTGCGCGATTTTTGGTTTTGCTTATCTTCTGAAGCCATAATTACAACCTCGATTCTACTGCTATCTCATATTTCCGATTAAGCCCATCATTTGATCACCGATCGAAAGTGAGCGCGCGTTAAATTGATACGCACGTTGGGCTTCTAATAAATCGGTCATTTCCTTAGACATGTTAACATTAGACCCTTCTAGTGCGCTAGGGGCTAAATTCGCATCAATTGGTGCTACTTCTGCAACTAATTCCTCAACGGGTACTTCTAAGTCTTCCTCATTTATTGTAAATGAATTCGCATCAACTGGCTCCATGACTCTCGAATTTTCAATATCAACGAGTTGGAGAGTGGCTTCAACAGCTTGTTCACCATCTCTAGTGACTGTAATCTCACCAGACTCATTAATTGAAATATCTTCAAACTCACCATCAAGTGTGATTGGACCATCTTGACCTTCTACTGGGTATCCAGCATTCGTCGTTAACATCATACTGCCATCTGCTTGTTCAGATAAGTAAAAATTACCGGCACGTGTGTAACGCTCCTCAACTTCGCCTTCTTCTGTCGGTGCGTTAACGACAAAAAATCGATAGTCATCTTGGATCGCAACATCTAATGGACGATCACTCGGCTCGATTGTACCCGAAGTCATATTCATATTCGTGTTTGATAAACGAGCACCAGCTCCTACACGAATACCATCAGGTGTAAGACGTGGTGAACCTTGATCATAGTCTAAAATGTTGTCATGTTGATGATACAAAAGTGACGAAAATTGCCCTTCTCTAGCTTTATACCCATGGTTATTTATGTTAGATAAATTGTTAGATGTTAAATCCATGCGTTGTTGCATTTGGCCCATAGTTGCTGCTGCATTAAACATGTTTCGCATCGATTATGCCTCCTCTAGACTACCTTAAACGCCCGATTTCGTTTGCGGCTAATTCCATACTTTGATCAAACGTTCTGACGACTTGTTGGTTCATTTCAAACATGCGGTGTGCACGTGTCATGTCAGCCATTGTCGCCTGTGTGTCGACGTTAGACCATTCTAAATGGTTTTGTCGTACTTGGAAGTCTGCTCCAGCAGCTTCACGTGCATCAACAACTGCATCTTCACCGTCATTGTTAAATAAATTTTCGCCTTCTTTGACAAAGTCATTAGCATTCGGGTGATAGCCAATACCTAATAACGTTTGGTCAAAAGCAGAAATAACTTCACCGTTTTCGGTTACTTCAAAAGCTTCAGAGCCTGTTTGGATCGGCTCACCATCTTCATTTAATACATAATAACCTTCATTTGTCGTTAAAAAGCCTTCTGCATCAACTGTGAAATTACCGTTTCGTGTATAACGAACGTCACCGTCTTCATTGGCTACTTCAAAAAATAGAAAGCCTGTTTCATCAGGTAAGTTCCCATTTTGAAGAGCTACATCTGTCGGCATACTCGTTTCGCGCACGTCCCCTTGTTCAAATAAAGGTACGTCTTCTTGCAAGTAAGTTCCAGAATTAATCGAACCGACGATCTGATTACGTGGCAAATTAAGCCCGTTTTCAGTCGGGATGTTTCTGTTTTCAACATTTTGGATTAACATTTCTGGAAATGCACGAAAAGTTGAACGGTCTTGTTTAAAGCCGGGCGTTAGTGCATTCGACATATTATTGCTTAATGAGTCTTGATGACGCTGATTAGCAATCATCCCTGCACCAGCTGTATTAAAACCTCTTAGCATGGTGTGGCCTCCTTTTTAACCGAAAAAAGCGTTGTTTAAACGATTTTGTCTTTAGGTAATTTATCGATATTTTCAAGCATAATGCCTGTTCCTTCTGCTACACAGCTCATTGGGTCTTCTGCGATAAAGACAGGTACTTTAAGCTCTTCAGCTAGTAGTTGGTCAATACCGTTTAATAGACCTCCACCGCCAGTAATAATGACACCACGGTCGATAATGTCTGCTGATAATTCTGGTGGTGTAGCTTCAAGTACTGTCTTCGTTGCCTGTACAATTAAGCTTACGGATTCACGTAATGCTTCTTCAATCTCATCAGAGTGAACGGTAATTGTACGTGGTAAACCAGACACTAAGTCACGTCCACGAATGTCCATTGATTCGTCACGGTTGCCTGGGAATACCGTTGCAACGTTCATTTTAATATCTTCAGCTGTTCGATCACCGATTAATAGTTTGTATTTACGCTTTATGTACTGCAAAATCTCTTGATCGAATTTGTCACCAGCTAGTTTGATAGATTCAGAAGTTACGATATCACCCATTGATAAAACGGCAATATCAGTCGTTCCACCACCAATGTCGACAACCATGTTACCGCTCGGTTGGAAAATATCCATACCCGCGCCAACTGCAGCGACTTTTGGCTCTTCTTCTAAATAAATTTTCTTACCGCCTGACTTTTCAGCCGCTTCTTTAATCGCTTTTTGCTCAACTTTCGTAATGTTTGTTGGGCAGCATACTAAAATACGTGGCTTTGAAAACATTCCGCGCACGTTAATTTTCTCTATAAAGTAACGAAGCATTGCTTCTGTCACATCAAAATCAGCAATAACACCGTCTTTCAGTGGGCGAATCGCTTCGATGTTTCCTGGTGTACGACCGACCATACGACGTGCGGCATGCCCTACTTCTAACACTTTACCTGTATTTCGATCCATCGCGACAACCGATGGCTCATCTAACACAATGCCTTTTCCTTTCACATGAATCAAAACGTTTGCTGTACCTAAGTCTATCCCGATATCTCTAGCGAACATGTAAAATTAATCCCCCTGACTTATATCCCATCATTTTGACGTACGAAAATATAATTAATCTATTGTAATATTTTATCACTTTTTTCCTAAGGTGTCATGTCATTTTTCTCCATTGTCGAAAGTTTATGAAAAGGACATGATAGACGAGTTAATTAGGGTTGTCAGCCTTTTTGTCCTAATTAGCTGATTGTCGAATTTTCTTGAGTAAAAGTGAAAAAAGTCGGATGTTGGTGGGTGGTGTTATAAAGCTGTCTTTCGGTGGACGCTTTTACCACAGGGCACAATACAACAACAGCGTTCAACTCGAACTTATCGGCGCTCACAAAGTTTTATCAGCGCTCAGCCTCAACTTATCAGCGTTCACCAAAATTTATCAGCGCTCAGCCCGAACTTATCAGCGCTCGCAAAAATTTATCAGCGCTCAGCCCGAACTTATCGGCGCTCGCAAAAATTTATCAGCGCTCAGCCCGAACTTGTCGGCACTCGCCGTTAACACTTTCCCTCAACCCTAATTACTCCCCCAAGCAAAATCCACCGCCTGGGTTTGACGGTGGATTTGTTTATGATTCGGTAGGTTGTAGGTTTTCTTCTTGTACGATTGTTTTAAAATGTTTTAATGGTAAGTCTGTGACGTTGTTTCCTCCTTTGAATGTTTGTTCTAAAAATACTTCACAAACGGCGTAAGAACGGTCATCTTCTTCTGCCATTTCTAATGCTGTGACTCCTTCTAATATTTGCGTCATTAAGTTAGCGACGCGTTTAGGGTGCATGAGCATCGTTTGTTCGTCTGATTCGTTAAGTTGTGTAAGCATAGTCATAAGATCGTTTATGGCCGTTTTAACGGGGGCTGCTAGTGGTGTCACTCGGTCTGGCAAACGATGGATTCGCTCATTTATGTCGCGCAAAAATAGTTCATGGACGTTGAACTTTTTGATCAAGCGCAGTACTTCAAGCCCTAAAATATTCGCTGTTCCTTCCCAAACGGTGAGTACTTGTGCGTCGCGTAGTAGTCGTGGTGTGACGAAGTCTTCGATGTACCCGTTACCGCCATGCATTTCGATTGCTTCGTGTGAGAAGTCAATCGCTTGTTCTGCCGTTTCTTTTTTCAAAAGGGCAATGTGTAAACGTAACATCGCTTTGTCATCGTCTGTTGCTTGTGAATTTTTAGCCATCACTTGGTCAAATTGTTCGATGAGTTTAAAAGTGGCTGTCATTTCAACTTCTAATTTCGTCGCCAAGTGTGTAAGCGTTTCTTGGACCATAGGGTAGCTTGCTAATTTTTCTCCAAAAGCATCGCGATTAAAAGCATAATCTCGTGATTCTGTATAAGCTCTTCGCATAATGCCAAGAGAGGCAACCGCGTTACACACTCTTGATAGATTAAGAGCTTCCATCATGTATTTGAACCCGTGAAATGCATCACCGACTAAGTAAGCTTTGGCACCATTGAACTCGACTTCTGCTGATGGCACTGCTCGAACACCGAGTTTATCTTTTAACCGGCGGATTGATAATTTGTTGTCCGCTCGATTCTCTTCCCATGGCACTAAAAACAAACTTAAGCCGCGTGACCCTTCTGGTGCATCTTCCATTCGGGCAAGCACCATGGCAACACCGCACATGCCGCTGTTACTCGCGAAATATTTTTCACCATGGAGACGGTAGTGGTCACTTTCTTCAACCGCTTCAACGACATTAGCCCCGACATCTGATCCACCTTGACGCTCAGTTAAAAACGTTGCTCCTTCATACAGTTCAGTATCACCAGTAGCTAGTACATGCGGTAAAAAGCGTTCTTTCAACTCATCATCAGCATAATGATCGATTAAATAGGCAGTTGCCATCGTTAAAGTCACGGGACAGTAAAAGCCGGGCTCAGACTGTGACAACACATACCCTTGCGCATAAGAGTAAATGTAATTGCCCGCATGCCCTAACTCTGGAATGTCTTTATGAACGTAGCCGACAATTCCAGTTTCATACGTTTCTTTAACGGTTTCAAGATAGCCTTCATTAACCCACACTTTATTGACTTCTTCACCCATTTTATTGTACTTAATGAGCCGTGGCTCCCCTTCTCGATCAGTATGAACAGCGCGCTTATCAATGTCTGTTGCAACACGCTCCCCGAATTTCGTCAACTGCTCGTCAGCATAGTCGAAAAAATGGGCGGGTAAATGTTTTTTTAGTAATTTTTGCAGTAATGGGTCGTTCGTGTAAAAGTTTTCACTCACATGGATGCCTCCTGACGTTCGCGTAGTTCGTTGCGCAATAGTTTTCCTGTTGCATTACGTGGTAGCGCTTCCACTTGTTCGTAAACTCTTGGAATTTTATAACTTGCGATCTTGTCTTGTAAAAATGATTTGATCTCCGCTTCTAAATCAGAAAGCGCTTCATTTAATGCGACAAATGCTTTTGCCGTTTCGCCCCATTCTTCGTGAGGGATCCCGACGATTGCAACATCTTCAACCGCTTCATGTTGCATAATTACTTTTTCAACTTCTGTTGGGAAAATGTTCACACCACCAGATATAATGACGTCTTTCTTACGGTCAATGACCCAGAAGTAGCCGTCTTCATCCTGAATGGCAATATCACCTGTATACAGCCAACCGTCTTTAAGCGTCTCAGCC
This sequence comes from Alkalibacillus haloalkaliphilus, assembly GCF_007991275.1. Classification (GTDB taxonomy): domain Bacteria; phylum Bacillota; class Bacilli; order Bacillales; family Alkalibacillaceae; genus Alkalibacillus; species Alkalibacillus haloalkaliphilus. The sequence continues at coordinate 36,649 of NZ_BJYA01000001.1, forward strand.
GTCTTGTCAGGTGCTTTGTAATAACCTTTCATTGTCCCTTCACCACGTAAAATAATTTCACCAGGCTCACCTTGCGCGACGTCTTGGCCATTTTCATCGACGAGACGAATCTCGCAATTTAATGCCGCCCTTTGACCGATACTACCAGACTTGTCACCGTGTTCTTCAGATTTTAATAGAGTACCGTTTGGACCCGCTTCAGTTAGTCCGTATACGCAAACGAGGCTGTCTGTTTTGAACCTCTCTTTTACGAGATTTACTTCATTAGACACTAGTGGCGCACCACCATACACCCAGTATTCCATTGATGATAAGTCATACTGCTCAATGTCAGGGTGCTTCGCTGTCATTAAGTAGGCAACAGGCGCACCAAAGAAGTGGGTTACTTTTTCTTTTGATACCATGTCGAGAAGTAAGTCTGGTGTGAATGTAGGAGCTAAAACGTGTGTTGCACCGACGTATAAGCCAGCGACCATAAATAAGTGCAATGGCGCTGAGTGACTTAATGGCATCATGTGGAGTACGCGGCTTTGTTTATTCATCGGCATTTCAATACAGATCATCGTCGCGACCGTTAAAATGTTGCGGTGTGTAAATAAAACACCTTTAGGATTACCCGTTGTGCCTGATGTGTATAAAATCGATGCTTCTTCATCTTCTGTCGCATCACAATGAACAGGTGTAGCGTCACCTTGTAATAACGTATTAAAAGATAACCAGTCACCTTGTGCTTCACCTGTTTTAATAAACGTTAAGTCGTTTGATTCAGTTAGTTTTTGTGAATGATCAAATAACAGCTCGTGTGTTGCGAAAAATTGCGCTTCACTATGATCAAGAATATACTGAATCTCTTGTTGCGTTAGCTTGGCGTTAATTGGGATAACGATTCCCTTTAGTCTTAATACTGCGACATACAACGTCATAAATTCTGTAACATTAGGCATATGAATGACGAATTTGTTCCCTTCTTTAAACCCTAACTCTTTTAATCTATTGGCAATGCGATTAACTTGGTCATTCCACTCTCCGTAAGACAAACGCCCATATGGTGACACTAATGCTTCATGGTTTGGGTCCTTTCGTGATTGATAAGCTAACAGTTCAGAAATATTCATCGTTATTCCTCCTCTAATTGGTTTAACTCATCGTGAAACACTTGTAAAAACTGTTCCATCTCATTTTTCATTTGTTCGAGTTCTTGAATGCGTTTTGATACTTCATGAATTTTGTCCTCACCGTATTCGATCGTACGTTTAAGCTGTTCTTTTCCAGTAGGGTCTTCCTCGAATAGGAGAACCATTTCTTTAATTTCTTCTAAGTTGAAGCCGTATTTTTTACCACGAAAAATGAGTTGTAGTTGGGTCATTTCTTTCTTCGTAAATTGTCTATGACCGCTTTTGTTCCGCTTCGGTTGTAGTAAGCCGACTTCTTCATAGTAACGAATCGTTCTAGTTGAGACGTTAAATTGTGCAGCAAGCTCAGAGATCGAATAGTGGGACATTGACGGCACCTCCTTTTGTTATCGGAATTTTCTTATATTTTTAGTTTACCATTTACGTTAACGTTAAGTTCAACTAGTTTTTGTCATGTTTAGCCTTGTTTTTGATTATATATTAATAGAGTTGTCCATAGGGGGTGTTCGATTGGGAAAAGTCTTGTTAAATCTCGGCGTCGTCGTGTTTTTCAGCTTATTAACGGTTGCTTTATTGTTAATCGTGAATGATGAGCGTAACGATATTCGTGAAGGACAACCTGTATCGTTTGAACTGAGCGGAGAAAGTGAGTTTTGGAGCTTGTCCAACTATAAACTTGCGATTGAGCCGATGCAGTTAATCGCTGGTGATGGTGTTTTATCATTTAAGGGGCATTATAGTGAAACGGATTATTTTTATTATACTGTGATGGTGAATGTGAATGGTGAGCAACAGACGATCTCAACTTCCTCTGTTCATATGAAAGATGGTAACAAAATTGAGATCGATGAGTTTGAAATGGGTGAGACACAACTTGGTGGGTATTTTTACAATGTAGATGGTGAGCCAGTTACAGAAAATGATATTTGGCAAATTTACGTAATCTTAGAGTGGCATGATCCTAATGGGGAGATGGTGTATGATCAAATTTTGTTGTATCAATCAAACGTTTGATTGAAAATAAAAATTGCCTGTCACGTGTGTAGGGTGTAATCCCCTATATGTACAGTCTTGCGTACGTCGTGACAGACAATTAGTTCGTACAACTATTTAAACACCGCTTTTTTCTCTGTACTTCTTTTTCGTCGCCTCACCACCTCTCAGATGCCTTATTGACTTGTGGTAGTCAAGCACTTCTTTAACTTCCTTTGCTAAGGCGGGATTAATGTCCGGTAAGCGTTCGGTGAGATCTTTATGGACCGTACTTTTTGAAACACCAAACTCCTTTGCAATCGCGCGAACTGTATTTCGCGAATCCAACAAATGCTCAGCAATCTTGATCGTTCTCTCTTTGATGTAATCGTGCAAATCACTCGCCTCCTGAGATGTTCACTCTTAAGGTGTAGATAGTACATTTTATTCACTGCACTAAAGGAATATGATACACAAACGTGATTTACAGAAAGCTATTTAAACAAGTAGGTGCTGAGTTTTTACTCGGTGAAATTATATGCATGGGTTGAGGGAATATGAATGTTTTTGGGGGGTTGGTGATTTTTGTGAGTGCTGATAAATTTTTGCGAAGGCTGATAAATTCGGCTGAGCGCTGATAAGTTGAGGCTGAACGCTGATAAATTTTCGTGAGCGCTGATAACTTGAGGCTGAACGCTGATAAATCTTCGTGAGCGCTGATAAACTTCTGGGGTGCTACATTTTCGTTTGAGGGGTAAAAGTTGTGTGAGCGCCAAATTAACTGCACGAGCGCCAGAATAAGTTGCCCGAACGCCAAATTAACTGCACGAGCGCCAGAATAGTTTGTCCGAACGCCAAATTAATAGCGTGAGCGCCAGAATAGCCTGCTCGAGCGCCAAATTAATTGCGTGAGCGCCAGAATAGCCTGCTCGAACGCCAAATTAACTGTGCGAGCGCCAAAAAAATAAAAGCCCCGCACAATGTCGGGGCTTTTAAATGGGTGATGGCTTACTGTTTTATTGGAATCCTGGATTTACAGGTTCACCATCTTCAATTAATTGGAAGTGTACTTTGCTCACATCAGGTCCTGAGTAAACATTTTCGCCTGAGACACCAAGTTTGTCGCCTTGACTTACTTCGTCGCCTGCTTCTACATCAATTTCAGATAAGCTTGCGTAGACTGTCATGCGTTCGCCTTCGTGTTCAATTTCAACTGTTTGACCTAATAAATCGTCATCTTTCACTTCAACAACTGTACCACTTAATGCTGCGATGACTTCGAATGGTTCGCCATCTGTTGATGTGATATCAACTCCTTGGCTTTGGTAGTATCTGTTGTTGTAGAAAATTAATGCATCTTCCTGCTCTTCACCAGATGCATTGACGTCGTAGAAGTTAGTTATGATTTCTGTGCGGTCTCCTAGTAATACTGGAAGAACCAAATCTTCTTGATCTGCTACTACCGGTTCAGCCTCATCAGCATTTTGTTCCTGGTGTTCGATGAGGTCGTTTTGTTCGACTTGCCAGTTGTGATCATTTTCTTCTGCCTCATCTGTTCCAGTCATCTGATAAATCAATACCCCTGCTAACACGACAGTCACTAGTGTAATGTAAAGCGTTGGATAGAACCAGCGTTGGCGTGTGAGCTTTTTCCACTTCGATTCGCGGAAAGTCCTTCTTTCCTTTTCATTCATTTTTCATCACCTCAGCAACCATTCTGAACCGAAATGACAAATTATATACATGGAAGAAGAAAAAATTTCTAAAAAACATGAGTAAAGTCAAGTTTTTAGGACAAAATATACTTTTTTGTCTGTGATGAAAAGCGAAAACCCACCTTATAATCAAGGTGGGTCAGCTTTATAAAATGCTTTCGATTGATTCAATTTGTACGTCTTGGTAATAGTGTTGGACAATTTCTTGGTATGAGTTGCCTGATTGTGCCATACCGTTTGCTCCGTATTGACTCATTCCAACACCGTGGCCGTAGCCGTTTGTTTTAAAGATAATGTGGTCGGATTCTGCTTCGATCGAAAAGTCGTTTGAGCGTAAGCCGAGTTTTTCTCTAACTTCTCTTCCTGAAAAAGTCTCGCCGTTAATGACGAGTTCTTTGATACGGTTGCTTTCAGTTCTTACTATATTAGAGACATCAAATGTATGACCTGACAATCCGAGTAGTTGCAACACTTCACTATAGGCGAAAATTTCTTGGTCACGGTACACTGGAGATTGTTCATCCCAAGGGCTCGATACGCTTCTTAAATACGGGATTTCGTTTTGCCAGTAGTCTTCAGCGTTTTCGGTATAGCCGTTGCTCGTTGAGAAAAAGGCTGCTGTAATTGGGTTTCCATCATACGTTATAATTTCTCCTGATGTTTCTTGCACCGCTTGATTGATTTTTCCCATATTACCAGAGTAGTTCACGCCCCATGCTTCTCTTAGTTCACTTTCAGACTGAAACACTTGGTGGTCGACAGTATCTGTCACGTGATATTCTTCATCTGATCCGTGAATGAGCCGCTGTACGATATATGTTCTTGCAGCTAATGCCTGCGCTTTCAGTGCTTCCATCTCAAAGTCTGCTGGAATTTCAGAAGCCACTACTAATGCTACATAGTCTTCTAGCGGAACTGTTTCGATCGTGTCAGTGCTATCTCTTAGCACGTTTACGATGATTTCGTCTCCTTCTCCACTAGTCGACACATATTCAGTAGATTGTTCGATGTTGATATGTCCGTTTTCTGTAGCTGCTTCTGCGAATGGTATGACGATTAAACTCGGAATGACTGTAATTACGGCTAGTAAAATGATTCCTAGGATCAATCCTTGTCGTTTCAATGTAAAATCCTCCTTCAATAAATGAATATTGACTTCTATTAACATTCTTATTCAGGTAGGAAGTTTAATAGAACGGAAAAAGTGAGGAGGAAAATGAAAAAATTTATACTTTGAATGTGGTGGTGTAAAGACTCACACCACCTACTATCGCTACATCAAAATGTTCCGCTTGTACAGCCACCATATTAGGCAAACATGGTTTTCGAAGTTCCAATGTGGAAACGCATTTCCCCCCAATTTCTCAACACGATTCTTGTAACAATAAACCCGTCACATTTAGTATAAAGCCAAGAATATGAACAACTTTAAGTGTTAGATTTTTATAAAATTAGACAACGAAAAGAGGAAGCGAACGCTCGCTCCCTCTTTTAATCTATGAATTTGATTGTTAACTAGACTGAACAATAGAATCATTTGCTGGATTTTGATTTCCTTCATAAACACGTTCAATGTCAGCACCGATTCCTTTAAGTTTGCCTACAAAATCGACATAACCGCGATCTAAGTGTTTGAGTTCAGTTACGACTGTGCGGCCTTCTGAAACTAAGCCAGCTAAAACTAATGCAGCTGCTGCGCGAAGGTCTGTTGCTGAAACTTCGGCACCTTGAAGGTTAACTGGTCCTTCAATAATGGCACTACGTCCTTCGATTTTTGCTTTAGCATTCATTCTTCTAAATTCTTCTACATGCATAAAACGGTTTTCGAATACCGTCTCTGTGAGCACACTTGTGCCGTGCGCCTTCATAGTTAGGGTCATCAACTGAGCTTGAAGGTCAGTTGGAAAACCTGGGTATGGTAATGTTTTAATATCAATTGGTTTTAATAAATCAGTTCCAATTACGCGGACACTATTTTCATATTCTTCAATGTGAACGCCCATTTCCTTCATTTTCGCAATAAGTGAACGTAAATGAGCTGGAATTGCACCGTCAACGATGATGTCGCCGCCTGTAATAGCACCTGCTACCATGAACGTTCCTGCTTCAATACGGTCAGGAATAATGGTATGTTCTACACCTGTTAAATTTGGAACACCTTCGATTCGGATCGTTTCAGTTCCAGCGCCAACGACTTTACCACCCATTTGGTTAATGTAATTAGCTAAGTCGATAATTTCAGGTTCGCGGGCACAGTTTTCCATAATTGTTGTGCCTTCAGCTAAAGCTGCAGCCATCATTAAGTTTTCAGTTGCACCTACACTAGGAAAATCTAAATAAATGCGTGCGCCATGTAAACGGCCGTTAGCAAATGCTTCTACATAACCGTTTCCAACTTCAATCGTCGCCCCCATAGCTTCAAGACCTTTTAAATGTTGGTCAATTGGTCTTGAACCGATTGCACAACCACCTGGCATCGCCACTTTTGCATGACCATACCTTGCTAATAAAGGTCCTAATACTAAGACGGACGCTCTCATTTTGCGAACGTATTCAAATGGTGTTTCCGTTTTTAATTCATTCGCTGCATCTATATACAATGTATTTTCATCACGTAAAACATTTACATTCATATAACGTAATACTTCACTAATTGTATCCACATCAGCTAATGTGGGAACTTGTTTTAATGTTGTCTTTCCTTCACTTGCCATAATGCTTGCTGCGATAACAGGTAAAACAGCATTTTTAGCACCTTCAACTTTGACAGTGCCGTTTAATCTATTACCTCCAGATACGATGATCTTATCCAATATCTTTCCCTCCGTGTCGATAGTCCGTATGTTATTTAATATTCAATTAGGAGGATAGGTGTGCCGATTGTAATTGTATTTTTTCCATGATCCTCTTCACGAATAGCTAATTGAATATTCATTTTTTCATCTTCTAATGGGACATACTCTTCAATTTGATTTGTGTATCCACTAAAGACAGACAGTTGTTCTTCTATCATTTTATTCTTTAATTCTAGTTGAAAGTCGTCTTTAATGTCGTTTAGTAACAAATTACTATCTATAATACCACTTAAGTATGACTGAAAACATGAGTACACTTTACCATTTTCAAAGAATTGATTTAAACTGAGTTCATCAAAGCGGTCAAGTACTTCAGCGTATATGCGCTCGCTCCATTGCTCACCGCTTATTCGGTACACTAATTGCATTGTGTTATGACTAACTTCAACTGTATATAGAGTTTCGTCATATACACCCCCTTTATGAGGGTGTTTAACCTTAATTTCATTATTTAAAACCTTTTTTAGTGACAAAATTTCACTTTTTTCACCATTTAGCTTCATTGTTACGTTAAATGAGTGAACATCCCAATCTTGTTCAATTACATAATCGGCTAAAACTTCAAAATCTGAAGTCGTTGCTGCCTGATTACTAGATTGATAGATGATCACTTGACTTAGTAAAACAACTGATAATAAAACAAATAAGAATCGCATGGACTCTTCCCCCTTTTATTAGAAGGATGGTCCACGCTTCGTTATTTTAAACGTTAAAAGTTTCGACAGTTTACTTATAAAAAGTAAGACAGTTGTTGTGACCAGTTAATGAAGTCTAAGAAGAAATTACTTACGGTTGTACCTAATGCAACCGTTAAGAATATTAATAAGATTTTACTTTCTGTTTCTTTATTCTTTTTAAATAAAGCTTGTATATTAATTGATTCTAACGCTTTCCACGCTAGTATGATAAATATTATATGTGATGCCATACCAATTAGAGCATCAACAGCATTATCTATAAACATCATAACACCTCTTTGTTAAATTATGTATAGCAATTAATGACAATTATGTGCATTACCCAGGAAATATCGACACGGAAATATGAATATTGTTGTATGTATTAGAAATATAATGTTGGTTTAAGTGGAAAAAAGATCTGACCAAAGCGGCCAGATCTTATTTGTTGTTAGCAACTTCTAAGCGATTTGTAGCACGTTGTAATGCCGACTTCGCACGTGTGAAATCAATCTCTTCTGATTTTGTTTCGTTAAGACGTTCTTCAGCGCGTTGTTTTGCAGCTTCAGCACGGTCTACATCGATATCAGAAGGATTTTCTGCAGCTTGTGCTAAGATTGTGACTTTGTCAGGACGTACTTCTAAAAAGCCACCACTTACAGCTACATAATCCGTATTGCCTTGTTTCTTCAATCGAACTGCACTAATGGTTAGAGGAGCAACTAATGGGATGTGACCTGGTAAGATTCCCAGCTCGCCACCTTCTGCTCTAACACTTACCATATCATATGACTCTTCTAGTACAGGGCCGTCAGGAGTGACAACACTCACAGTTAGTGTTTTCAATCTTACCCCTCCTTGGGCACTATTTAAGCGACAGTAAGCTGCCGCTTAAAGTCCCATTATTGTTCCATTTGGTTAGCTTTTTCAACTACTTCTTCAATACGTCCAACTAGACGGAACGCATCTTCTGGTAAGTCGTCATACTTACCGTCAAGAATTTCTTTGAATCCGTTAACTGTTTCTTTAACAGGTACATATGAACCAGGCTGGCCTGTGAACTGCTCAGCAACGTGGAAGTTTTGAGATAAGAAGAACTGAATACGACGTGCGCGGTTAACAGTTTGCTTATCTTCTTCTGTTAGTTCGTCCATACCTAAAATTGCAATGATATCTTGTAATTCTTTATAACGCTGTAACGTTTTCTGTACTTCACGCGCAACTTCATAGTGCTCATCACCAACGATGTGTGGGTCTAGTGCACGAGATGTTGAAGATAGTGGGTCTACTGCTGGGTAAATACCTTGCTCTGATAACTTACGCTCTAAGTTAGTTGTTGCGTCTAAGTGAGCGAAAGTTGTTGCAGGAGCCGGGTCTGTATAGTCATCGGCAGGTACGTATACCGCTTGGATCGATGTAATCGAACCTTTTTTAGTCGATGTGATACGTTCCTGTAATTGACCCATCTCTGTTGATAGTGTTGGCTGGTAACCAACGGCTGATGGCATACGACCTAATAGGGCTGATACTTCTGTACCCGCTTGAGTAAAGCGGAAGATGTTATCGATGAATAGAAGTACGTCTTGTCCTTCTTCATCACGGAAGTATTCTGCCATTGTTAGACCTGTTAATGCTACACGCATACGAGCACCTGGTGGTTCGTTCATCTGACCGAATACCATTGCTGTCTGCTTAATAACACCAGAGTCGCTCATTTCGTAGTAAAGGTCGTTACCTTCACGTGTACGCTCACCTACACCTGCGAATACTGAGATCCCGCTGTGCTCTTGAGCGATGTTGTTAATAAGCTCCTGGATTAGTACTGTTTTACCTACACCTGCACCACCGAATAGACCAATCTTACCACCTTTTACGTAAGGTGCTAATAAGTCTACAACTTTAATACCTGTTTCAAGGATTTCTGTTTCAGTCGCTAAGTCATCAAACTTAGGAGCTTGACGGTGGATTGGATCACGGCGTGTGTCTTCTGATACTGGCTCTGCTAAGTCAATGTGTCCACCTGTTACGTTAAACACACGACCAAGAGTGTCATTACCTACAGGTACACTGATTGGAGCACCTGTGTTTTCTACTTCCATACCACGGACTAGACCATCAGTAGAGTCCATCGCGATCGTACGAACTGCATCGTCGCCAAGGTGTAAAGCAACTTCTAGTACTAAGTCCGTTTCACTTTCACCTTGTACGATTAGGGCGTTATAAATTTCAGGTAACTGGCCGCTTTCGAATTTTACGTCTACTACCGGTCCCATAACCTGTGTTATACGTCCGTTACTCATCCTTTTCCCTCCTAACTGCTCATATCCAAAAACGTTCTATTCAAGTGCTGCTGCACCACTAACAATCTCTGAAATTTCTTGAGTAATGGCTGCCTGACGTGCACGGTTGTAAGAAAGTGTTAGCTCGTCGATGATATCTTCTGCATTGTCAGTAGCGTTACGCATTGCTGTCATTCTTGATGCGTGTTCACTTGCCTTACCGTCTAATAAGGCACCATACACAAGGCTTTCAGCGTATTGTGGCAGTAGTGTTTCTAAAATTTGTTCTTGGTTTGGCTCATACTCGTACATGCTGCTTTGTTTTTCACCGACATCAATATCATTAAGTGGAAGAACTTTCGTCTCTGTCACTTCCTGACTGATCGCACTAATAAAGTGGTTGTAGAATAGGTTTAATTCATCAACTTCTTCACTAGAAAACATGTTTACAGCATAGTTTGCAATGTCTTTAATCTCAGCAAAGTTCGGTTGGTCTGGTAAACCTGTAATTTCATGCGCGATTGGTAATTCACGCTTCTTACAGAAATCTCGGCCAACTTTACCTATTGGGATTATGACATATTCATCTTTTGATTGATGGCGCTCTTCAATTGTCTGATACAGCTTACGTAACACGTTTGTGTTGTAAGGACCAGCAAGACCACGGTCTGAAGTGATTACGATATATCCCGTCTTTTTAACAGGGCGTGAAATAAGCATTGGGTGGTCAACATCGATATTACCTGAAGCAATACTTGCAACAACTTCTTGAATCTTTTCCATGTATGGAACGAATGCTTTTGCGTTGTCTTCAGCTTTGTTCAGTTTCGAAGCTGACACCATTTCCATTGCTTTCGTAATCTGTTTCGTGTTCGAGGTCGAACTAATTCGCGCCTTTAGATCACGTAAAGATGCCACAACGTCTCACCACCTTTTTCTAGAGACTTGTTTCTTTATTATTCAGAAACGACAAATGTATTTTTGAAATCACTAATTACTTTGTTAAATTCATCAGTTTCAGGTAACTTACCTGTTTCACGGATGTGGTTAAGAATTTCAGAACCGTGTTGCTTTAAGTAAGCATGTAGTTCTTCTTCAAAACGTACAACATCTTCTACTGGAATGTCGTCTAGGAATCCGTTAACTAATGCATAAATAATCGCAACTTGGTACTCAACACGTTGTGGTTGGTGTAGACCTTGCTTTAAGATCTCAACTGTACGTTGACCACGGTCAAGTTTAGCTTGTGTTGCCTTATCTAAGTCAGAACCGAACTGTGCGAAAGACTCTAGCTCACGGAATGATGCTAAGTCTAGACGCAGCGTACCTGCTACTTTCTTCATCGCTTTAATCTGAGCTGAACCACCTACACGTGATACGGATAGACCAGGGTTGATCGCTGGACGTACACCTGAGTGGAATAAATCAGACTGTAGGAAGATCTGTCCGTCTGTAATTGAGATTACGTTTGTTGGAATATACGCACCAATGTCACCAGCTTGTGTTTCAACGAAAGGTAGTGCAGTTAAAGAACCGCCACCTTTTTCGTCACTTAACTTCGCTGCACGCTCTAATAAACGAGAGTGTAGGAAGAATACATCCCCTGGGAATGCTTCACGGCCTGGTGGGCGACGTAGTAGTAATGAAAGCTCACGGTATGCAGCCGCTTGCTTAGATAAGTCATCATATACAACTAATACGTGCTTACCGTTGTACATGAACTCTTCACCCATTGTTACACCAGCATATGGAGCTAGGTATAGTAATGGAGCAGGTTCAGATGCACCAGCATTTACAACGATTGTATAGTCCATTGCTCCGCGCTGACGTAGTGTTTCAACTACACCACTTACAGTAGAGTCTTTTTGACCAATCGCTACATAAATACAAATTACATCTTCTTCTTTTTGGTTAAGAATTGTATCGATTGCAATGGATGTCTTACCAGTCTGACGGTCACCAATGATTAGCTCACGCTGACCACGACCGATTGGTACCATTGAGTCGATTACTTTAATACCTGTTTGTAATGGTTCATCAACTGATTTACGATCCATTACGCCAGGTGCTTTCGCTTCGATTGGACGAGTATTAGTTGATTCAATTGGGCCGTTACCGTCAACTGGTTGACCTAATGAGTTAACAACACGTCCGATTAGTTCATCACCTACAGGGACTTGCATAATGCGACCTGTGCGGCGAACTTCATCACCTTCACGAATTTCTGTAAATGGTCCTAGGATTACCACACCAACGTTATTTTCTTCAAGGTTTTGCGCCATTCCCATAACACCGTTAGAGAATTCAACAAGCTCACCTGACATAACGTTATCAAGACCATGAACACGTGCGATACCGTCACCAATTTCGATTACAGTACCGACATCATTTACTTCTATATCAGAGTCATAGTTTTCAATTTGCTGCTTAATAAGCGCGCTTATTTCTTCAGCTTTGATGCTCATCCATTTCACCCCTATCTTTACTTGTTTGCAGAGACGACACTCTGTTCAATGCGTTTAAGTTTTGTAGCAACCGTACCATCAAAGATGTGGTTACCAACGCGAACTTTTAAACCACCAAGGATCGTTTGATCGATAATGTTATTAATGCGAAGGGTGTTTTTGTTTAACTTTTTCGCAAACACATTTTGGATTTGTTGTTGTTCATCTTCAGTTAAAGCACGAACAGAATATACATCAGCTTCTGCAATGCCTCTTGCTTCATTCTTCATGTCCACAAAAGACTTTACGATTTGTTTTAATGAGTTCATACGGCTTTTATCCGTTAAGACAAGTAATAAGTTAACTGTCTCTTGAGAAAAGCTTTTGAACACTTCACGGATGAAGTTTTTCTTTTGATCTTTTGAAACGCGTGGATTCTCAAAGAAAGCTTTAAGCTCTTCGTCTTTAGTAAACACTTCAATAACTGTGTTTAACTCTTCTTCTAACTGAGGTAAGTTAGACTTTTCTGTTCCAATTTCAAACAAAGCATTTGCATATCGATTCGCTACTGTTGAATTACTCATTTGCTCTCGCCTACTTTTTCTAAGTATTCGTTAATTAGCTTCTCTTGTTCATCCACAGTTAATTCTTTCTCGATTACTTTGCTTGCAATTTGTACAGATAATGTACCAACTTGCTCTTGTAATGCTAGCACAGCACGCTCTTTTTCTTGTTCGATTTCTTGGCGTGCACTTTCTTTAATGCGCTCTGCTTCTGATTTTGCAGTTTGAATCATTTCTGCTTCTTCAGATTTAGCTGTTTTACGAGCGTCATCGATGATCTTCTGAGCGTTTTCACGAGTGCCTTTTAACTCGTCTTGCGCTTCTTTCATTAAACGTTCAGATTCTTGTCTATTCTTTTCTGCTGTATCTATTTCATTTGCGACATGTTCCTCACGCTCTTGCATGACGTTCATTAATGGACGCCAAGCGAACTTCGTAATTAGTGCTAGTAGTATGACGAACATAACTAGTTGCACGATCATATCGCCTGCATTAAATCCAATTTCTGCGTTTAAAATAAATAAACGTGGGTCTAACAAAGCCTTCACTCCTTTCGCCTAATCATCCCTTTAAGGCTTAAAAGGAAAAACGATGTTAACGCTCTTTCGCGAAAGTTACGTTTCCTTTTATTCATTTTGCACAAACTAACATAAAGGAATGGCGAAGTTTCTCATTGTCACTTCGCCATTATGTTGATGTCATGTAATAGAAAACTAATTACATAACCATGAATGCAATAACTACCGCGATAATCGGTACCGCTTCTACTAGGGCAACACCGATGAACATTGTTGTTTGTAGAGCACCACGTAGTTCTGGTTGACGTGAAATACCCTCAACTGTACGACTTGCGATTAAACCTACACCAATACCTGCACCAAGTGCCGCTAAACCTACTGCAATTGCAGCTGCTAATAATTCCATTTTATAATCCTCCTCTAAGTATCTAATAAATTTTGTTTAAATAATTTCTATAAGCTTAATGGTCTTCCATCACTTTGTGCGACATATAAACCATAGCTAACATAACAAAAATAAATGCTTGGATACTACTAATGAATAGTTTGAAACCTTGCCATAGTAGCATTGGAATAAATCCTGCTGCTGCTTCTAACATACCTGAAGCCATGAAGCTTACAAGTAGTGCTAATAAAACCTCACCAGCGAAAATGTTACCATATAAACGCATACCTAACGTTAAGGTGATGGCAAATTCTTCTACAATTTTTAATGGAAATAAAATTGGAATAGGTGAAAAGAAGTTCTTTAAGTATCCTTTAGTACCTCTCAACTTAACTCCATAATAATGTGTTAAAGCTACAACCATTACAGCCAGCGTTAACGTGATTCCTGGGTCAGCTGTCGGTGACTTCCACCATAGGTCACCATTGATGGTTACCATGAACATAATACCAAGAATATTGGCAATAAAGATGTACATGAGTAGTGTGATTGCCAATGGAAGAAACTGTCTACCAGTTTTCCAATCCATAGCACTCGAAATCATGCCTTTAACGAAGTCGAAGATCCATTCTATAAAGTTTTGGACCCCCGTAGGCTTACGTTGCAAGTTGCGACTAGCAAGAACTGCTATGAGAAACACAACTAAAGACGCAACAAATGTCATAAGGACGTTTGATAAGTTAAAGTCTAGCCAACTTATCCCAAAGACATCTTCGTACATAGGAGAACCGTGATCCACATCATTCACCCCTTTTCGTAGTGGTAGTCTCTTTGTGATGGAAAATAAAATCTATCATAATGACAATGTAAGGTGTCATTAAACCTACAATGGCAGCGATTAAATGAAAATATTCGGGAAATCTTAAGACAACCACAACGAGCAAGATCGCTCCTGCGAACCTTGATAAAGCTCCTAACGACTTCGCCGCTTGGTTGTTAGCCGCTTTTTCTCCAACTACGTTAATCTTCTTTTGCAATAAGTATAAGTTAAAAAATCCAACGACTTGTCCAAAAATCAGACCTGCGAAGATTGATTCGTAGTCTGTGAAGCCCCATCCTAGAACTGATATAGCTAACAGAAAGAGCATCCACATTCGTTGACGGTTGACCATGATTTTGTAATATGTCATGATGCGTCGTCTCCTAAAAACTTAGTTACTAGCTTAATTGTTCCATATACACCAGCGGCTAATCCTAAAAATAACCCTACTAATAATAAAAGAGGACTTGTCTGAAAATAACTATCAAGCCACCTGCCGAGTAAAATCCCAACAACTGTAGCGCCTGATAAATGACTAAGAATCGCGGTTGTAATCGCCATCCCTCTTAGTGGATGATTCATATATTTTACCTACCTATCACAGAATTTCAGACAAAATCACTAAGATTAGAATGATTTTTCATAAACAAAAAAAGTGACTTTTTTCAACTTTTTTCGCCTTTTAACCTAATCATTCCACACTAAAATAGCATACAATAGCACCCTATATAAGTCAATTGGTTTTGTGATGATTTTAAGGCAACTTTTTGACAAA
Organism: Alkalibacillus haloalkaliphilus; assembly: GCF_007991275.1. GTDB lineage: Bacteria > Bacillota > Bacilli > Bacillales > Alkalibacillaceae > Alkalibacillus > Alkalibacillus haloalkaliphilus. The sequence goes on from NZ_BJYA01000001.1 coordinate 51,785, forward strand.
ATTATAGACTTATGGAATCATTATTTGTTTTGACTCATATAACGTGTTATTTTGATCGTCGACAACCTCAATCACTGCCTCGTAAATACCACTCTCTAAGGCTTTCTTGTTAAGTGACTTTTCAAACGTTCCTTGCGAAATACTTTCACTTTCTAAGACGATACCTTGACTGATTAAGTCTTGGTCAAAGAGCTCAATTGTAAGCGCTTTTAAATCTTCAGCTACGTATAGTTTCATTTGCAGCTCTTCTTCGTCGAAAGGCGGTGCTTCGACTTCTAGTCCAGTAATTTTTGGGTAGTCGGCTGTATCATGAATAAACAAGTAAGGAAGTTGTTTATCCTCACCATTCAATTTTAATGAAATATACCCTTCATGAACACCCTTTTTTAATATTTTTTGTTGAAAATTGATAGCGATTTCAAAATCCTCTTTTGAGAAGCCTTCTACTGTCGTTGTTAGCGGTATATTCCAATTTAAGCCACTTTGTCTTCTTGGAATGTTCCAAGTGACGTTTAATGGTGCTTCATCTTCGTTATGAATCGTTATTGTATGTTTATGGTTTTCGGTTGAATCAGTGACTTTACCTAAATTAATTGCTTCATTTTCTATGCGGTAGTTTTGATCAGGAAGGTTGTCCATTTGTATGAAACCACTTCCTTGACTGCTTGGGTCTTGTTCAAATGGTGCTGTTGCTGTAAGTAATTTTTCTTTTAATGTTTGTGGGCTAGCGTCCGGTTCTTGTTCTTTTAGTAAAGCTAAAACACCAGCTACATAAGGTGCGGCCATACTCGTTCCTTGAAACGCAGCATACCCATCTGGCACTGTACTAACAATATCGACACCCGGTGCTACAAGATCAGGCTTAATCGTCCAATCCGCTGTTACTGGGCCTCGCGCGCTAAACGAGGCGATATTGTTTTCATCTTTTAAATAGATTGTCTCTAACCATGTTTCGTTAGTTGTGAGGGTTTCTGCTTCTTCTGTTGTTATATAGGCAACAGGTAATGGCGAGAGGATCCAGTCCCACGTGTTAGGATCATCTTCTTCATCACTATATATGATGATTCCTGATGCACCTTTTTGCGACACTTCACTTACTATTTCACCATATTTGTAATGCTTCTTCTCGATGATGATGATTCGGTCATGAATCGATGATGGTAGTTGTTCTAACGTTGCAATGTGTTCAATTGGATGAGGTTGGGTGAAATCCCATGGTTCACTGTACGGGATTGACCTGATTGGGATTGGCTCTTCATCGAAAACTTCTATAAAGGGTAGCTCGATTTCTGTGTAAGCAGCACCTACGGAAATAGCGTTTTTAGCCGTTGCAGGGGATGCTACTGTCCAATCTTCTGGCCCGCTATTGCCATTAGCGGCGACAATGACTGCACCTAATTCGAATGCTTTATTAACAGCTTGAGCCATCGGGTAATCGGGGCTGTTCACGTCTGTGCCTAATGATAAGTTTATAATGTCCATGCCGTCTTTCACCGCTTGTTCTAATGCCGCTAACACTTGTGCCGACGTACCTGAACCTCCTGGGCCAAGCGCTCTGTATGCATAAATCTCAGCGTCTGGCGCCACACCACGCAAACTTCCATTAGCCGCGATAATGCCTGCTACATGAGTCCCGTGATTCGTCGGCATCCCTTCATCTGCCGTTGTCTCCATCGGGTCGCCGTCAAAATCGACTGCGTCAAACCCACCTTTGTAATTTTCGGTGAGGTCTGGGTGGTTGTAGTCAATCCCCGTGTCGATTACGCCAATTTTGACTCCTTTTCCTGTGTACGGATGCTGGTGATCGTGGTAGTCAGGCATTTGTGTTGGACTTGTCGTGTTTTGAATTTGCGGTGCGGTGTATGTGCTTGCTTTTGAGTAAGTTTGTACCCATTCTTCTTGGTGTAAGTCTTCCATATGGCGCTCAGCACCTTTTACAGCAACTGCTTGAAGCAATGTGTCATATGTATATAAAATCTCAACAAAAGGATAGTCACGCTCAATATTTTCGACAACGACTTCTAGCTTCTCATCAAGTTCGACGATCCAAACGTCTGAGTCGGCGTGGGTTTGGTAAGTGATTTGAGTGAGGAGCAATATGAAAAACGTGAGTGAAATGATTAGACGCATGTGAATCCCTCCGATTTTCGTTAGTTTATACATAAAAAGGAAAATAATGCGTGCGGGTGGGAGAGAAGTTGGGGGTGTTCGGTATTAAGTGGAGTTTGTCCGACAATTATACGGCTTTGTCCGACATTAAGTGGTGGTCGTCCAACAATTATGACGCTTTGTCCGACATTAAGTGGGGTGCGTCCGACAATTATGACGCTTCGTCCGACATTAAGTGGAGCTCGTTCGACAATTATGACGCTTCGTCCGACATTAAGTGGGACTCGTCCGACAATTACCCTCCCAAACAGAAAAGCAGCAGCTCATGGCTACTGCTTTTTTTAAAAAAATTACTTCGTTCCAAATAGGCGGTCTCCTGCGTCGCCTAGGCCTGGGATGATGTAACCTTTTTCGTTTAGTTTTTCATCTAAGCCTGCTACGTAAATGTCGATGTCAGGGTGTGCTTCTTGTACGGCTTCAACGCCTTCTGGTGCTGCGATTAAGCACATGAGGCTAATTTGTGTTGCGCCGCGTTTTTTCAATGAGTGGATCGCTTCGATTGCTGAACCACCTGTTGCTAGCATTGGGTCTGTCACGATTAATTCACGTTCATGAATGTCAGAAGGTAACTTGATGTAGTATTCAACTGGCATTAGCGTTTCTGGGTCGCGGTAAAGTCCAACGTGGCCAATTTTTGCTGCTGGGACTAAATCAACGATGCCGTCAACCATACCTAATCCGGCGCGTAGGATTGGGATGATTCCTAGCTTTTTACCTGCTAGAACTTTTGATTTTGCTGTAGCGACTGGTGTCTCTACTTCAACTTCTTCTAGTGGTAGCTCGCGTGTAATTTCAAACATCATTAATGCTGATACTTCATCGACGAGCTCGCGGAATGCTTTTGTACCAGTATTTTTGTCACGAATGTATGTGATTTTGTGTTGAATTAAAGGATGATCAAATACGTAAACTTTACCCAAAACGAACAGCTCCTTTTTAAAATATCTCTTGAATTGTAGCGAAAACTGTCGCTATATGCAACTTATATTTTTAATATAAGCTAAATTATTTAAATGTAAGCACACAAAAAGTGGTGATTTGACTCACCACTTTTTATGTTACTTATACATTGGGAACTTGTCAGCTAGCGCTTGAACGCGTGCTTTAGCTTCTTCTAATTTAGCTTCGTCTTCATGATTGTTTAATGTAAAGGCAATGATTGATGCAATTTCATCCATTTCTGCGTCGCCAAAACCACGTGATGTAACAGCTGCTGTACCGATACGAACACCACTTGTGACAAACGGGCTTTCAGGATCAAATGGGATTGTGTTTTTATTCGTTGTGACACCGACTTCATCAAGTGCCGCTTCTGCTACTTTTCCTGTTAAATTTAATGGACGAACGTCTAGTAATAATAGATGGTTGTCTGTGCCATCAGATACTAAACGAATGCCTTCTTTTTTCAGTGATTCGCCAAGACGTTTAGCGTTGTCGATCACTTTTTGTGAGTAGTCTTTAAATGACGAGTCTAACGCTTCTTTAAACGCTACACCTTTTGCTGCGATGACATGCATTAGTGGACCACCTTGCATGCCTGGGAATACGTTACTGTCGATCTTTTTCTTGAATTCTTCTTGGCATAAAATTAAGCCACCGCGTGGGCCGCGTAATGTTTTGTGTGTTGTCGTCGTTACAAAATGTGCGTGTGGTACTGGGCTTTGATGTAAGCCAGCAGCAACTAAACCTGCAATGTGTGCCATATCAACTAAAAGGTACGCGCCTACTTCATCAGCAATTTCGCGGAACTTTTTAAAATCAATTTCGCGAGGGTATGCTGATGCACCAGCGACGATCATTTTCGGTTCAACTTCTTTAGCTTTTGCTAAAACAGCATCGTAGTCGATCGTTTCAGTGCTTTCCTCAACACCGTAATCGACAACGTTGTATAGCTTACCACTGAAGTTCACTGGGCTACCGTGTGTTAAGTGGCCACCGTGGTTTAAGTTCATGCCTAAAATAGTGTCGCCTGGCTTAAGGGCAGCGAAGTATACAGCCATATTCGCTTGCGCACCAGAGTGAGGCTGTACGTTTGCATGATCTGCTCCAAATAATTCTTTGGCACGGTCACGCGCTAAGTCTTCAGCAATGTCGACATACTCACAACCGCCGTAATAACGACGAGAAGGATAACCTTCAGCGTACTTATTCGTTAAAACAGAGCCTGCTGCTTCCATAACCGCTTCAGATACAAAGTTCTCAGAAGCAATGAGTTCAATTTTGTCGTTTTGACGATTTTTCTCTTTATTAATCGCTTCTAGCATTTCTGGGTCTACTTCGTTTAATTGGTTGTGCAAATGTGTCATATGTAAAGCCTCCCTATGTATTTATATTGAGCCAAATGGCACGTTTACTAGGTTATTAGTTTATTGGTAGATCGCGCGGTTTCCACCGATTAATTTCGGGCGCGTGTAAGCAAATGTTACGTGTGCATCACCGAGTGATTTTTTAGAAAAACGCAATGGGACTGCGACGTGTTTTAAATGCATGCCAATTAACGTGTCGCCAATATCCATGCCTAAGTCTGCTTTTATGTGTTCCACTAAGACAGTGTCGTCCATTTTTTTATAAGCATAGGCTGCCATAGACCCTCCTGCAGCTGGGTGTGGCACGGCACTTACTTCATCTATGCCTAACTTTTGTTGTAACGCTGGCTCCATAACAATAGCGCGATTTAAATGTTCACAACATTGATAGACAACATGTACGCCCGTTTCTTGTTGAAACGCTTTCAACTGTGTGTGCAACACTTCGGCAATTTCTGTACTTCCCGCTGAGCCAATTGTTTCACCTGCAATCTCACTCGTTGAACAGCCGACGACCATTACTTGTCCGCTTTTAACGACATTAGATTGCTTCCAATCGGTCATGATCGTTTGGAAGTCTTGTTGTAGCTTTTGTAATGTCATGATCACCCCTCCAATTTGCGAGGAAAACATCTATTTAAAGTATAACAAAAAGACGCATATAGGTATATGCTTTCTGCTTGGACTGTTGAAAAAATTATCCAGAGTTGGTCTGTGCGTTGGGTTTTCCGGCGTTCGCCGGATTATGAGGTGAGTTCGCCGGATTATTTTGATTTTCGCCGGAATAATGAATTTTTCGCCGGATTATCGAGAAAATCGCCGGAATAACAAACTTTTCGCTGATAAACCAGTATCTTCCAATAGCGCACTATAAAAAATCGCCGGACTTTTCATCCGACGATTCGATCATCATTATTGTTCTTCGTATGCTTTAATTTTGGCAACACGATTAGCGTGACGTCCACCTTCATACTCTTCATTTAAGAAAGTTGAAATGATTTCGCGCGCTAAGCCTGGTCCAATAACGCGTTCGCCTAGAGCGATCACGTTGGCATCATTGTGTTGACGTGTAGCTTTTGCGCTGAAGACATCATGTACTAAAGCGCAGCGGACACCTTTTACTTTATTAGCTGAGATCGTCATGCCGATCCCTGTTCCGCAAACTAAAATACCGTAGTCAAATTCACCGTCTGCTACGCGTTCAGCTGCTGGAATACCGTAATCTGGGTAATCGACCGATCCTTCACAACTACAACCGATATCTTCATAGTTAATGTTCATCTCTTCTAATAGTGATGTGATTTCGTTACGTAAATTAATGCCACCGTGGTCTGATGCGATAATTACTCTCATGAATTTCCCTCCTGCTTTGCAACCATTTGGTCTATATAGTTCTCTATTTCTTGCAATGTATGCTCATATGTCTCAACGCTTAACCCGATTGGATCAACAATATCTAAGTCGCCTTCATCATCAACGAATTCTTTTAACGTGAACAGCTTATCATCAAAGCTTGTATACTCTTGCTTGATCGTTTGTTTATGGCCATCTGTCATCGTTAAAATTAAATCCGCCCAATTAAGTAACTCGCGAGTAACTGGTTGAGATGTGTGATTACATGTAATGCCTTTATTTTCAAGCGCTTGTCTCGCATTATCATTCACTCTTTGACCGTAACCTGCAAACATTCCAGCAGATTGTACATCAAAATGTGGATATTTATGCTTTAACACCGCTTCTGCCATTGGGCTGCGGCACGTATTTCCTGTACAGACAAATAACACTCGCTGCAACTAGATTCCCTCCTGCAACTTTGGCTTCGACTCTAGTTCCATTTTACTCGATTTTTGTCATCTTGTCATTTGTTTTACCAAACCATTTGAATTCCAATCCCTATTAAGACTACGCCTCCGAGCGCTTCTGAATAACGACCTAAAAAGCGCTCTCCTTGTTGCGCTAACATAATACCCGCCCAGCAACAAAGCATGCTAATGATACCAAACAAAATGACGACAACGAATAAATTGATCCCTAACATTCCGATCGTAATTCCGACAGAAAAGCTGTCCAAACTGACGGTAAAAGCAAGAATAAATAAACTCGTGTAACCGACATACCTTTGCATATCTTTTTCAAAAAATGTCGCGATTGCCATTTGGATACCGATCATAATTAACATCCAGCCACCGATAATTTGTGCGATAGCACCGAGTTGATGTGATAAAAAGTGACCAAGTCCCATACCGAATAGTGGCATAACAATGTGGAATAAACCTACTAGTCCAATAAAAAAAGCTAACATACGTAAACGTTGTCGCATTAAACCTACAGACATGCTGACGGAAAATGCGTCCATACCAATCGCAAAAGCGATCAATAAAAAAGGGGTTAAGCTTTCGTAAAAAGAAATCACGCTCGTTCCTCCTATGCTCGGACATACTATTTCAATGTATGCATGTCCCAGTCATTTTAGAAGATGAGCGTGACTGTCTGTTATATAATTTTGGTTGCTGCTTTTTCAAGACGATTCATCAACGCTTCGCCGATCTCTGCTTTTGAAAAGGACTCGGCTAAAACAACGTCGTATTGTAATGTATCGACTTTACGTAAAGTATGATATAAACGTCTTGTTACTTCGGTTAAATTGTCGCGACTTCCAAGACTTAAGTCAGTTGCTAGATCTAATTCTTCAGCTCTTTCGTCACTGACCATTAAGCCGACGCGCATGCCTTCAGACTGTTGCTGTTCAATTATTTCACGCATATGGTGGCTCCCCCCTGAAACGACCCATATTGGGCAGTCAGGAGCGTAATGTTTATATTTCATACCAGGTGAACGAGGGGCATCGTCACCTTTAACTAATGATGGCGCAAGGTTGACTGCACCGATTACCGCTTCGATTTGCGTTTGCGTGACACCACCAGGACGTAAAATCATCGGCACGTCTAACGTACAATCAATAACGGTCGATTCAACACCGACCCCCGTTTGTCCACCGTCGACAACACCGTTTATTTTACTGTTTAAGTCTTGTAAAACGTGCTCATGTGAGGTCGGGCTTGGCTTACCTGAACTGTTGGCACTTGGTGCAGCAACTGGAATTGCCGCTTCTTGCAACAACGCTAAAGCAACCGGATGATCTGGCATTCTAACACCAACTGTCGTAAGACCTGCTGTGACATTACTTGCCAAGCCACCTTTTGACGGTAAAATAATCGTTAAAGCCCCTGGCCAAAAAGCTTCAATTAATTGCTGTGCTTTTGCCGAAATATGTGTCACATATTGCTCTACGACATCTCGACTTCCAACATGAACGATTAACGGATTATCAGCGGGTCTACCTTTTGCGTCAAAAATAGCTTGTACAGCTTGTTCATCTGTAGCATCAGCACCTAAACCGTATACTGTTTCAGTCGGAAAAGCGACTGTCTTCCCATGACTCAAATATTTCGCCGCTTTTATTATATATGGATGATTTTGAAGTTGTTCATCTTCGTCTACTTTCCAACAAATCGTCTCCATCGCCGTTCTCCTTCTACTCTTAAATTAACTTCTATTATTATGGAAGGAAAACAGCAAAAGTGCAAACAACTTATTCGGCGTTAACAATTAATAATTTTTCGTACCATTTACCGTCTAAATTAGCCTCTGGGTATGGCGATTGTGCTGACTCTTTGAAATGATTCATCTCGAATAGCGTTTCTCGATTGGGATCGTCTACGTGCGCAAATAACTTTTCATAACCGACACGTTGAGCATATTCTGAAATCCATTCAAACGTCATAATAATAAGAGCAGGATTCGCTTGTTCTTTCATAAGTAACTTTCTTAACCATACGCCATCTTTTACAGGGTATAAGACGAAATAGCCAATTCTTTGGCCCTCTAGCTCTAAAAAATAGCCGTGTTCTTTCGCCCATTCTTCTTGCGGTTTTTGGTCTTTAGCATGTCCTTCTTTAAAAAACTGTTCATATTCTAATTCTGACACTTCATTCATATGCACCACTTTAATCATTACATTCGCCTCCTAGCCTTTTTCTCTATTAAGCTATGAAGGAAAATGATTGATTATGAACAAATCTATGAAATTCCTAACAATTTCTTTAACCAATCCCATAGAAAAAAGCTAACTTCTGCTTCTTGTTCTTCTTCTAACTCTACTTCTTCTTCATCGTCGTGCTCTAGCACTGTAGTACCGTCTGCGAACTCAACGAAACATAACGGCGGAAACAAGACACACCACCAATTGTCGCCTTCACCTGACCCTAACGTAATTAAAATCGCTTCATACTCGCCACCAGGATAAACAAAACGGTCGTACACTTTATCTGGGAATTGAATATCACCGAACTCAACGGTAAAATCATCATCACCTGTCACATCTGCTACGATTTCTTCTATTTTCGGAAGGTTCTCAATAATAGTTTCCCTAGCAACTTCAATTGACGTTAATTCTTCAACCCATTCCGTAATTTGTTCGTTTACTTCATCACGAACTTGATCTTTCACTTTCTGAGCTTCTTCTTCGTTCGAATCAGCTAATATACGAAGGCGAATCGCTTCATCTGGAATGACGATGTAGTCTGATTCGTCTTGCTGCTCTGCTACACTTTCTGTAAAAAATACTTGAATCATAACGATGACTAACAAACCAACGATAATGTAACGCATGCCCCTCAAACCTTTCTCTTAATCTATTAACCCCATTGTTGACTTGAGAGACTTAATCTATACATGAATCTAGTAAAAAATGTTAGAATACTTTAAAAGACTAGGAGGTGGGCGGTATGTTCACTTATAACATTGATGAGGACCTTTATTTGCGACTAATTGATGAAGGCGATCGTGACGCGGTGTACAAATTAACGGATGATGGACGTGACTATTTAAGAGAATGGCTCAATTGGGTTGATGGCATTAAGAAGCGAGAAGATACGATGGGCTTTATTGAGATGGCGAAGAAAAGTTATGCTGAAAATAGTGGGTTACATGCGGTGATTGTTTTTCGAGACGAAGTTGTAGGCATTGCTGGCTACAACAAGCTAGATTATTCCAACCATATCGCCAATATCGGTTACTGGTTAGGTGAAGGGTATCAAGGTAACGGGATTATATCGAAAGTGGCGAGTGCTTTAACCGATTACGCTTTTAACTATTTAAAGATGAATAAAGTTGAGATTCGCGCTGCTTCAGAAAATATTAAAAGTCGTGCGGTTCCAGAGCGATTGGGATACACAGAGGAAGGAACTATTCGTGCTGCTGAAAATATTTATGGTGTTTATGTTGATCATGTTGTTTATGGGGTGTTGAAAGAGGAGTGGCAAAAATAATAAAATCCTGGCGCTCAGTAGTTACGCCAGGGCTTTTCATCTCCACAAAACAATTCTATCTTTTCCGTTAATGTCTTGAATTACTTTTACTTGTGCTCTCGAGTCATATTTTTTGATTAGGTTAGGCACTGTTTCACCTTGATCGTATCCAATTTCAAAAGCCGTTAGCTCAGGTTTTTGAGGTAACTGTATGACTTGGTTAATAATTGTTTCATAAGCGGCAAGTCCGCCGTCTTCTGCAAAAAGGGCTTGGCTTGGGTCGTGGAACGAAACTGTTTCAGATAAATGCTCGCGTTCAGCATACGGAATATAGGGTGGGTTTGAAACGACGACATCTGGTGTAATGCCTTCATTAAGAAATGGCTTTAAAAAGTCACCTTCTTCAAATTGAACGTCGGCACCTAACTTTTGACTGTTAATATGTGCTACCGACAAGGCTTCTTCAGATAGGTCAGACGCATAGACTTTAGCTTCTGGCCATTCTTTCTTTAACGTAATAGCTATAATGCCACTTCCTGTCCCTAAATCAATAACCGTTTGCGGATTTTTCACTTCGTTTAATAACGCTACAATTAATTCTTCCGTTTCAGGCCTCGGAATAAGTACACGACCATCTACATAGAAAGACCTGTCATAAAACTCGACTTCATTAGTAAAATGCTCAATTGGTTTACCTGATTCAGCGTGATCTTTAACCCAAGAGATGAACTCGTGCTCAATGTGCGGGTCAACATAGTCGGTTTGCATCGCTAAAAATTGGGCTTGGTTAACACCTAACAAATAACGTAACAAGAGTTCTGCGACACGCTCTTCACGGTTATGCTCTTTTAAAAAAGAAGAAGCCCAAGTGCGGGCTTCCCTTACTGTTCGCTTTGTCATCTTATTCACCGATTTCTTCTAATTTAGACGTTTGTTCTTCAATCGTTAACCTTTCAACGATTTCATCAATCTTACCTTCAACAATTTGGTCTAACTTATTAATCGTTAAACCGATACGGTGATCTGTCACACGGTTTTGTGGGTAGTTGTAAGTACGAATACGTTCAGAACGGTCACCCGTACCAACTGCTGATTTACGGTTTTCATCTAACTCATCTTGTTGTTCTTTCTGATACATTTCATAAATACGGGCACGAAGTACTTTCATCGCTTTTTCTTTGTTTTTAATTTGCGATTTTTCATCCTGACACGATACGACAACGCCTGTTGGTTCGTGTGTTAAACGAACGGCTGACATTGTTGTATTTACACTTTGACCACCAGGACCACTTGAAGCGAATGTGTCTACGCGAATATCTTTTTCGTTAATATCAATTTCAACTTCTTCTGCTTCAGGTAATACGGCAACTGTTGAGGTTGATGTATGGATACGGCCACCTGACTCAGTGTCTGGAACACGTTGTACACGGTGTGCGCCATTTTCGTATTTCAAGCGTGAGAAGGCACCTTTACCATTAATCATAAAGATGATCTCTTTATAACCACCAACGTCTGCTTCGTGTGACTCAATGACTTCAATGCGCCAGCCTTGCGTTTCTGCATAGCGAGAGTACATACGGTATAAGTCGCCTGCGAATAATGCCGCTTCATCACCACCAGCAGCACCACGGATCTCCATAATAACGTTTTTATCATCGTTCGGGTCTTTCGGAATAAGTAGTAATTTCATTTCTTGTTCTAATGTTTCAACTTCTGGTTGTAACTCTTCTAATTCTTCTTTAGCCATTTCGACCATGTCTTCATCTGATTCATCTGATAACATGACTTTGGCGTCTTCTATTTGCTCTGTAATCTCTTTATAACGGCGATACTTATCAACTACTGCTTGTAGTTCTGCTTGTTCTTTTGAGTATTCGCGTAATTTATTGGAATCATTAATGACCTCGGGATCCATTAGTAAGTCGGTTAATTGGTTATAACGGTCCTCAAGGTTTTGTAATTTATCGAACATATTAACGTCCACCTCTAACTATTCTGTTTATTACTCCACATTATATCATACCATAAAAAGTGAAAAAATTTCGTCGCAAACCTATAAAGTTTTTCTCAAGGCATATCTTTAAAATTAGTATGAAAGAATATGGCTGATTTATGTAATGCTACACGTTTAATCAAACGTTTGATTGAATCTTAACATAGCTTTATCAAAATGCTTCGCTTTTACCCACAGGGCACAAGCTCTATTATCATCGCTACATCAAAATGCTTCGCTTTCCGCGGGCACGGCTCGAGCCAGGCAACTTCATCGAAACTGCATCTTTGAAACTTGCACCGAGGAAGCCTGCTTCGGAGCATTGCTTGTAGACGCAGGTGCATCACTCGGCCCAAAGAACGGGGCCTGTGGGGTCTCGAGACTCGTGCTGTTCCCGCTGGAGTCTACGCATTTTGATTCCGCTTATTACTGCTCACCTAACACAGAAGTGGCTATGTCTTCTTGTTTTAATTAGTTATCTTCTCTCTATTTCTAGTGTTTTCGCACTGGGGAATGTGCACTTCTCTCCCCATTATCTGAAGCCGTGCCCCTGCATAGAAAACACTGCGACAAACAGCTAGCGACGTTTGAGCAGATGTTGCACTTGTGCCCTGTGGGTGCAATCGTCCGCCGAAAGCGAATCACAAACCACCCGTTCATTCATCAACTTCTTTAATAACCGTTGTAATAATGGACAACACCACATTTAGTATAGAGCCTAAAATTAGTATGAAAGAATATGGGTGATTTATGTAATCTGTCTTAATCAAACGTTTGATTAATTTTTTGGGTTCTAGGTCAAATGTTGGAGTGCCCATTTGGGCACTCCTTATTTATGCCATGTGTCCTTGTACATGTTTATACTAGTGATGTAATAACACTTTTCGGCGCAATCGATCAAAGCGCCGAAATCCAAATACTGTTCTGTTTTTTAAGAAGAGATTCACTAACCATATCAAACCGGCTCATAACTGTCTTTGGTGAGATACCAAACCGATGCGCTGTATCCTTAAACGTTTTACCGTGGATTGTTTCAAGCCCTAAGGCTTGATTAAACTCCTGTGACTGCCTTTGGTAGCGTGCCAAAAGGTCACTCGGTTCACCAAAACGCTTCCGGCAAGATGACTGATGACATTGATAACGACGTTTATGGTACCAAACGATAGTAGGTCGATTAAATAAGCGATTGTGTTTAATCTTTTGCCAGCGATAGTCGTGAATCTTTTGTGTTGATGTTTGACAAACAGGGCAAGGTGTCATCTCACGTGGGCGTTCAACATATATGTGATAGTATCCATTTTCCTTTCGTATATCAATTACTTGAAAGCTTTCCAATCCTGGTAATGTCATGATGCATAAGCACGCAACTCCCTTTGTTTTTGTTTTGTTGGTATAAAACAAGGATAACAAATAGGGAGTTAGTGTGCTTTTTGTATTTCTGGTTGAAGCACAGAGTTGGTATCAGGTGAGGAGCGAAGGTGGCGACTCCAGCGGGAACAGCACGAGTCTCGAGACCCCACAGGCCCCGTTCTTTGGGCCGAGGAGGCTCGAGCCGTGCCCGCGGAAAGCGTCCACCGAGAGCGGATCACCTGATACCAACGGTTCAGGTAAAAGACACCCAACCTTTTTAGTAAGAAATTGTACAGCTGCCCCAACAAATATTTTAGATCCATTTTTTAGGCTATACAATACGGAAAACTCGACTAGTGTAGTCGAGTTTTATCTCTTTTAATATTCATTTGAATGGGTTGAAGATACGCGTGTTCCGAGTCTTGGATGGTTTGGTACTTCATGGTGATGACGGCAACGCGGTTCATATGATTCAGATGCTCCGACTAAAATGACAGGGTCATCATAAGATGCTGGTTTGCCATCAATTAGACGTTGGGTACGGCTTGCTGGTGAGCCGCAAATTGGGCAAATGGCATTTAGTTTTGTAACGTTTTCTGCTAATGCTAATAGCTCTGGTAGCGAGCCAAATGGTTCTCCGCGGAAATCTTGGTCTAAGCCGGCAACGACGACACGTATGCCACGGTCAGCTAAATGTTGAGCAATATCAACGACGTTCTCGCTAAAGAACTGTACTTCATCAATTCCGACAATGTCAACTTGGTCGTCAACTTGATCTAGTATTTCACTAATATCATCGATCGGTCGAGCAATAATTGAGTTGCCGTTGTGAGAGACGATTGATTCATCATCGTAACGATTATCAATTGCTGGTTTAAAAACACGTACATTTAAATTACCGTATGTAGCACGGCGAACACGACGAATTAATTCTTCTGATTTTCCTGAAAACATGCTGCCACAGATTACTTCAATCCAACCGCTATGTTTCATCACATACATCATATTCAGCACCTCGTTTAACAATCTTTTACAAATTTTGCATTGAATTTAATAAAAAAATGGTGCCCATTTGTTTATGGGTTACCCTTATTATGAACAAATATAATAGCTATTTCTTATAAAAAATAAAAAAAGCCGACCGTACAAGCCAAGCACCACAACATAGATGATATAAAGTTATATAATCTAGTATGGTGTTTAGCTGAGTTGAACGGTCAGCTCCTTGTGTTGAATTGCCAGTATTATGACATGTTGTACTTTTTCTTGAAGCGGTCTACACGGCCACCAACTTTGTCAGCTTTTTGCTTACCAGTGTAGAACGGGTGTGAAGCAGAACTGATTTCAACACGGATTAATGGGTACGTATTACCGTCTTCCCATTCAATTGTCTCTTCAGACTCCATTGTTGAACCGCTTAGGAATTTGAAATCAGAGCTTGTATCTAAAAATACAACTTTGCGATATTCCGGGTGAATACCTTCCTTCATGATTAACACTCCTCCTTGCCCTGAATCCTTTGTGGAATCAGAGTTGATTTAAAACCGTCTATAGACGGGAGCTAACTTCTACAAGTCATACAGAGTGATTATACCAACTCGACATTTATTTTGCAAGGTGTTTTAGACAACTTAGTTCTTCCCTTGCATTTCATCGTCCATGATCTTGAAGAACTCTTCGTTCGTTTTAGAAGAGCGTATTCGACGTAAGAATCGGTCTAAGAAACCGTGTTGATCTTGCATCGTTTTACGAATTGCCCACGTCTTATCTAGCTGTTCTTTCGGAATCAATAGTTCTTCTTTACGTGTACCAGAACGTAGTACATCAATAGCTGGGAAGATACGTCGTTCAGCCATGCTACGGTCTAAGTGTAACTCCATGTTACCTGTACCTTTGAACTCTTCATAAATAACATCGTCCATACGTGAACCTGTATCAACTAATGCTGTTGCAAGTACAGTTAAGCTTCCACCTTCTTCAATGTTACGCGCTGCACCGAAGAAACGTTTCGGACGGTGGAATGAAGCTGGGTCGATACCACCAGATAAAGTTCGTCCACTTGGTGGGATGACTAGATTGTAAGCACGTGCTAGACGTGTAATACTATCCATTAAAATGATAACGTCTTGTTTATGTTCTACTAGTCGCATAGCACGATCTAGTACAAGTTCAGACACTTTAATATGATTTTCTGGTACTTCATCGAAAGTCGAGCTTACAACGTCTACATCGGCTGCAACAGAACGTTCAATGTCTGTTACTTCCTCTGGTCTTTCATCAATGAGTAAAATGATCAGTTTTGAGTCTGGGTGATTTTCAGAGACGCTATTAGCAACTTCTTTTAAAATTGATGTTTTACCCGCTTTTGGCGGTGCAACGATTAGTCCACGCTGACCGAACCCGACTGGTGCCATCATATCGATAATACGTGTCGATAATAGGTTACGAGTCGTTTCTAAATGCATTTTACGGTCAGGATATAGTGCTGTTAAACCTGGGAAGTGAATACGTTCTTTTGCACTTTCAGGGTTATCACCGTTTACAGCATCAACATGTAATAAACCGAAGTAACGTTCATTTTCTTTCGGCGGTCTTGCTTTACCTGATACTAAGTCACCGTTACGTAAGTCGAAACGACGGATTTGCGACGCTGAGATGTAAATATCTTCAGGGCTTGGCGCATAGTTAATTGGACGTAGAAATCCGAAGCCTTCTGACTGAATGATTTCAAGTACGCCGTCGACGAACAGTTTACCGTCTTTTTCTGTTTGCGCTTTTAAGATCGCAAAGATTAATTCTTTTTTGTTTAATTTTGCATAATAAGAAACGCCTAAATCACGTGCTAAAGCATATAGTTCCTTTAGCGTCTTCGTTTCTAATTGTGCAATCGTCATTGGGTTTGACACAAAAACACCACGCTTTATTAATTTTTACATTATGTTTAATTCTAATTAAATGGAAAATAAAGATTTTGGGATTGTTTGTCTTTATTCTTTGAGAAGAATTTTTTATTCGGGGTATAGCTTCTATATTGTATCGTTTTTAAGTTGAGTGCGCAAGTTTATCTTAGAAAAGCGACTAATCCAATATATCTAATGAAACTAAGGCTGAGTCGATTGACTGCAGCCTTAGTACAATTATAGACAATTTTTTAATCTTTAATGACGAGATCTGGCTTTTTCTTCAAGCTATGTGTCCCATCAATGAAGCGAACTGTTCCTGATTTAGCACGCATAACAACTGTTTCTGTAGTTGCTTTGTCGCCTCTAAATTGAACGCCTTGTAGTAATTCTCCGTCTGTAATGCCTGTTGCTGCGAAAATGGCATCATCGCCACCACATAAGTCGTCCATTTTTAACACGCGATTAACGTCTTCAATGCCCATCTTACGGCAACGCGCTTCTTGTTCTTCATCAACTGGCTTTAGTCGGCCTTGGATTTCTCCACCAAGTGCTTTTAGACCGATTGCTGAGAGTACGC
Source organism: Alkalibacillus haloalkaliphilus (assembly GCF_007991275.1). Classification (GTDB taxonomy): domain Bacteria; phylum Bacillota; class Bacilli; order Bacillales; family Alkalibacillaceae; genus Alkalibacillus; species Alkalibacillus haloalkaliphilus. The sequence goes on from NZ_BJYA01000001.1 coordinate 68,392, forward strand.
CTTCAGGTGCACCACCGACACCCATCAAAACATCAACACCTGTATGGTCGAAGGCAGCATTAATTGATGCAGCTACGTCTCCATCTGGAATGAGCTTAATGCGAGCACCTGCTTCACGAATTTCTTTAATTAATTGATCGTGACGAGGACGGTTTAATACAACGACGACGATATCTTCAATGTCTTTACCTTTAGCTTCTGCAACCGCTGTTAAATTTTGTTCAACTGATGCATCTAAATCAATTTTGCCAACAGATTCTGGTCCAACGGCAATTTTCTCCATATACATATCTGGTGCGTGAAGTAAGCGTCCACGATTTGCGATTCCAACTACGCAAAGTGCATTCCATGTACCTAATGCAACGATATTCGTTCCTTCAACTGGGTCAACCGCAATATCTACTTCAGGCCCTTCTCCAAGTCCTACTTCTTCTCCTATGTATAACATCGGAGCTTCGTCTTTTTCCCCTTCACCGATCACGACAGTTCCTCTCATTGGAACTGTATCGAATACTGTTCGCATCGCTTCTGTAGCTGCACCGTCTGCTTCTTCTTTCTCTCCACGGCCCATCCATCGCGCTGATGCTAAGGCAGCTGCTTCTGTAACACGTGCAATTTCCATTGATAAACTTCTTTCCATCGTTATGTCCTCCCCCGTTTTCTCTAATCCCTTATCGTTTATGCGTTTTGGAACATTCTTATATCTTCATCTGTCATTTGTTCGCGCCAGACGTTCGCACCTAAGATTTTAAGCTTTTCGGTTATTCCGTCATAGCCACGTTCAATATGATTAATGCCAACAACTTCTGTAACTCCATCAGCCATAAGACCTGCTATGACTAAGCATGCACCTGCACGTAAGTCACTTGCTTTTACTTTGGCACCTTCTAAAGGTGATTTGCCAGTTATAACTGCTGAACTTCCTTCAACTTTTATATTCGCATTCATTCGACGAAGTTCATCGACATGTTTAAAACGCGCTTGATAGATCGTATCTGTTACAATGCTTGTTCCATGCGCTTGTGTGAGTAAAGCTGTAAAAGGTTGTTGTAGGTCGGTCGGGAATCCTGGGTAAACTAACGTTTTAATATCAACGCTAGACAGTTCACGATTGCCTCGAACGACTAAATAATCTGTTCCTTCTTCAATTTCAACGCCCATCTCACGGAGCTTAGCTGTTAACGATTCTAGGTGTGTTGGGATGACGTTATCAATATGCACTTCTTCGCCTTTTGCAGCTGCTAAAATCGTATAAGTTCCTGCTTCAATACGGTCAGGTATAATTGTATGTTGGCATCCTTTTAGTGAATCGACACCTTCTATTCGGATGACATCAGTACCTGCCCCTTTAATATTAGCACCCATACTATTTAGTAACGTCGCAACATCAATGATTTCCGGCTCTTTCGCTACGTTTTCAATGGTCGTTTTACCTTTTGCCCGTACCGCTGCAAGCATAATATTAATCGTCGCACCAACACTTGGAACATCGAGGTAAATTTTCGCTCCAATTAATTCATCAGCTTTTAAGTAAATGGCACCTTGTTCGTTTGTTACTTCAGCACCTAAAGCTTCAAAACCTTTAATATGCTGATCGATCGGGCGTGGGCCTAAGTCACAACCACCCGGTAAACCGATAACCGCTTTTTTAAAACGGCCGAGCATTGCACCCATGAAATAATAAGAGGCACGCAATTTCTTCACACGTCCATTAGGCAGTGGCATTGCTACCATTTCAGATGAATCAATCGTCACTTCATCACCGTTTTGCGATACGTCACCTCCGATATCACGTAGCAATTCTTTTAATATTTGAATGTCAGAAATATTCGGAAGACCTTCAATTGTTACTTCTGATTCGGCTAAGATCGTAGCTGGTAATAAAGCTACTGCGCTGTTTTTCGCTCCACTTATCCGAACTTCTCCATTTAATTGGTGGCCTCCTTCGATTAGTAACTTTTCCATACGAATACCCCTCGTCGCAATTTTATGGTCGTATACGTTCGTGATGCTTCGTCTAGTTGTAGTATGTGCGCTTTTTCAATAATCATTCTTGATTAGCTTTTTCCCAATCGTTCAAAAACTTTTCAATGCCTTGGTCTGTCAGTGGATGTTTCACTAACTGTTGGATGACACCGAATGGAATTGTTGCAATGTGTGCACCACGTAATGCCGATTCTGATACGTGCATTGGGTGACGAACACTTGCCGCAATGATTTCTGTATCAATACCATGTATATCAAAAATTTGTGCAATTTCTTTGATTAAGTTTAACCCGTTTTGACCGATGTCATCTAAACGTCCTAAAAATGGCGAAACGTATGTTGCACCAGCACGAGCTGCAAGTAACGCTTGGTTAGCAGAGAATACTAATGTAACGTTCGTTTTAACACCTTGGTCAGTTAATGATTTACACGCTTTTAGTCCTTCAAGTGTCATCGGAAGTTTAACTGTAATGTTTGGAGCGATTTTCACTAATTCTTCTGCTTCTTTTAACATTCCTTCAGCATCTTCAGAGATCACTTCTGCACTGACTGAACCTTCTGTTACTTCTTGTGTAATTTCTTTAAGGCGATCGTGAAAAGAGACGCCTTCTTTAGCAACTAATGATGGGTTTGTTGTCACTCCTGATAAGATGCCTAAAGCGTTAGCTTCTTTAATTTCATTAAGATTCGCTGTATCGATAAAAAATTTCATAACACGTTTTCCCCTTTATGACTTAGTTTAATAATAATGCATACACGAAAAGGCCAACCCATTTCGCATGGATCAGCCGTTGAATATAAGTTTATACTTTTGGTTCAGACACATGTCCCTTATTTCATCAAGGGTAGAGTTTAAGCCATAACAAAGCTGAGCAGCACGATCAGAAACACCATTTGTAGTAGGTGCTTGCGTTTCTGCTCCTTGTAGGACAGCTTGTACGACTTGACCTTTACCATTTGATAAAAAAGGCACAATTGTTTCCTCCCATGTCATGACATGATGTGTTTTTTACTAATAAAATCGTATAGTATTAGAATACCAATTGTGCCGTGATTTCGCAACTAGACATTATGGTGTTGTGGCTTCCTCACGTGCTGTTCAATTAAGTCCATAACATCCTTAATTGAAAATGGTTTTTCTAAAACATCTTGATACGTTGATTCACTGCTTTCTTTAACTTGCATTTTGGATAGTCCTGTCATTAGAATAACAGGCGATTTGTGACCCTGTTCTCTAATTTCTTGAATGAAGTGATCTCCCCTCATGCCAGGAAGTAAGTAATCTACGAAGAATATGTCTATGTGTTCATTTTCAACGACTTTGAAGGCCTCAATTGCATTCGCAAATGTAAACACTTCAAAGCCGTCTTGTGTTAATAACTCTTTCATTAATAATGAGACACCTGATTCATCGTCAATAACGACTGCTTTTAATTTTCCCATAACGTTTAATCACCTTATTCCGTCACTTTTAATTTTACTTTAACGGAATAATAGAGGAAAATCAATCCAATCTGGCCAATTTGTTTATGAATTCTAAAATTTCTTACATATTACAGTTACTTTACACAGTGTTCGACAAATTTCTTAAATAACGGCTGCGGACGAGTTGGTCTTGATTTGAATTCTGGGTGGAATTGTGATGCTACAAACCAAGGGTGATCTTTTAATTCGATAATCTCTGCTAAACGTCCATCCGGGCTAAGGCCTGAGAAGATAAACCCTTCAGCTTCCATTTGTTCACGGTATTCATTGTTAAATTCATAACGGTGACGGTGACGCTCGTACACTAGCTCATCATTGTAAGCTTCATATGCATTTGTTCCTTCTTCTAAGCGGCAGGCGTATACACCTAAGCGTAACGTTCCACCTAGATCTTCGACGTCTTTTTGTTCTGGTAGTAAATCAATGACTGGGTATGGTGTTGACGGTTCGATTTCTGCTGAGTGGGCACCTTCTAACCCTAATACGTTACGTGCATACTCAACTGTTGCCAATTGCATACCTAAGCAAATACCTAAGAATGGGATTTTGTTTTCTCTTGCATAACGGATTGCTTCAATTTTGCCATCAATCGCGCGATCACCAAAACCACCAGGCACTAAAATGCCATCTACGTCGTTTAAGTACTCATCTACGTTGTCTTTTGTCACTTCTTCAGAGCTTACCCATTTAACTTTAATATCGGAATCGAAAGCGAAACCACTATGCTTTAACGCTTCTACGACTGAAATATAAGCATCTTGTAACGCTACATATTTACCGACTAAAGCTATTGTCGTCGTTTTCGATAAATTTTTCACTTGGTCGATTAGCTGATTCCACTCCGTCATATCTGCTTCAGAGTTATCTAATCCGAAATGGTCACACGCTAACTGGTCTAAACCTTGGCTTTGCATTTCAAGCGCCACTTCGTATAGCACTTCACAGTTACGTGCTTCGATGACAGCTTTTTCGTTAATATCGCAAAATAGTGCGATTTTATCTTTCATGCTTTGGCTAATTTCACGTTCAGTTCTTAAAACGATCACATCTGGCTGAATACCTAATGAACGTAATTCTTTAACTGAGTGTTGCGTTGGCTTCGTCTTTAACTCACCAGCTGCTTCTAAGAAAGGCACTAGCGTACAATGGATGTACATGACATTGTCGCGACCAACATCACTTTTCAGCTGTCTAATCGCTTCTAAAAACGGTAAGCTTTCAATGTCACCTACTGTACCGCCGATCTCTGTAATGACAACATCAGCATTCGTTTCTTTTCCTGCTTGATATACTTTATCTTTAATTTCATTTGTAATGTGAGGGATGACTTGGACTGTACCACCTAAATAGTCTCCTCGACGTTCTTTACGTATTACAGATGAATAGACTTTACCTGTTGTGATATTGCTATATTTATTTAAATTAATATCGATGAAACGTTCATAGTGACCTAAATCCAAATCTGTTTCTGCACCGTCTTCAGTAACGAACACTTCACCGTGCTGATAAGGACTCATCGTACCTGGGTCTACGTTTAAGTATGGATCAAACTTTTGGATCGTCACGTTTAACCCGCGATTTTTTAATAAGCGTCCTAATGATGCTGCTGTAATTCCTTTTCCTAATGATGAAACTACTCCACCTGTTACAAAAATATACTTCGTCATTCTTTTCTGCCTCGCTTTCTCTATCGTTAGGGTTTGTCAAAAAACTATATAAAAAACAAAAAAAGCTCCCGAATTCAATTCGGGAGCTTTACATTTATTTTTAGAGAGCCCACATAGAATAATACGCCTATGTCAATTTAAAGTCAAGTTCGTTTTTTATAAATCTTCGTCTTCGTCACCTTTGTCTAAATCTTTCTCAAGATCGTCAACTTCGTCTTCAATAACTTCTTCTGAATCTGCTTCATCTTCAACCGCTAGATCGTCTTCAAGAAGGACTTCTTCTTCAGCGACTGGTTCTTCTTTAGCTTTTTTCTTCTTCGCTTTCTTCTTCTTTGGTTTTTCCTCAGCAACAAATGCATCTTCAACCGTTTGATCGAACGGATACCAGTGCTTTAATCCCCAAAGATTTGAACCGACAGACAGAAAACGGCCATCAATATTTAAATCTGTATAAAACTGAGAAATAAATTGTTGTTTTTCTTCTTCTGAAAAACCTCTTGCTTCAGCAACTAGCTTGAAAATATCTTGGAAGTTTTTAGCTTGGTTTTCTTCTAGCATGATCTCGTACGCAATATCAATCATGGACAATTCTTTAACTTCTTCTTTACTGTACTTTGTTAAGCTCACAACCAGCACTCCTTTACCCAGTTAACAGGAACTTTTTTAGCTATTTTCCTAGTTTACAGAATATCATACATTATCGTCAATTCAAGCAAAAATTATATCTATATTTTTTATTATATCATTTAAGCGCTGTTTTACTTTAATTTTTGTTGGTTGGTGGGGGTGGATTGGGTCATGTGAAGGTGGGGGTGGGTATAAGGGGCGCTGTTTTTGGCGATTGAAGGGCGTGTTTTGGCGTTCGTGGAGTTTTTCTGGCGGTCGAGGGGTGGATTTTGGCGCTAGCGAAGTTTTTCTGGCGGTTGAGAGCTGGTTTCTGGCGTTCGCGAAGTTTTTTTGGCGCTCGGGGGCTGCTTTTTGGCGCTCATGAAAATTTTCTGGCGCTCGAGTGATGGATTTTGGCGTTCATGAAGTTTTTCTGGCGCTCAAGCCGATTTTTTGGCGCTCGCAAAGAATGGTCCGCTTACAGTTTATCAGCGTTCACGTGAATTTATCAGCATTCACAAGATTTTATCAGCGCTCAGCACACATTTATCAGCGCTCGCTCGTTTCGAACAGAAATGAAAAACTCGCCGAACGGGTTCGGCGAGTTTCATTCTTTACATATTACGACGGTATTGTCCGCCGACTTCGTATAGTGCGTTTGTGATTTGGCCAAGGCTGGCGACTTTGACTGTCTCCATTAGCTCAGCAAAGACGTTACCTTCTGATGCTGCGACTTGTTTTAGTCGATTTAGGGCTTGCTCTGCTTCATCAGCATTACGATCCTGGAAGGCACGTAAGTTTGCGATTTGTTGTTGTTTTTCGTCTTGTGTTGCACGTGCGACTTCCATTGAGTTAATTTCGTCTTCTGATGGTGGGTTTGGATTTTGGTACGTGTTAACACCAACGATCGGTAGTTCACCAGTATGTTTCTTGCCTTCATAGTATAGTGACTCTTCTTGGATTTTACCACGTTGGTATTGACGTTCCATTGCACCTAGTACGCCACCGCGATCATTAATACGCTCAAACTCTTGTAGTACTGCTTCTTCTACTAAGTCTGTTAGTTCTTCTAAAATATAAGAACCTTGAAGTGAGTTCTCTGTTTTCGTTAAGCCGAACTCTTTACTAATAATCATTTGAATTGCCATGGCACGACGGACTGACTCTTCTGTCGGTGTCGTGATCGCTTCGTCATAAGCATTAGTATGAAGTGAATTCGTATTATCTTGGATTGCGATTAATGCTTGCAACGTCGTACGGATGTCATTAAAGTCGACTTCTTGTGCGTGTAGTGAGCGACCTGAAGTTTGGATATGGTACTTCAACTTCTGGCTACGCTCATTAGCGCCATACTTATCACGCATCACGATTGACCAAATACGACGAGCGACGCGGCCGATTACCGTGTACTCAGGGTCTAAGCCGTTTGAGAAGAAAAATGATAAGTTAGGTGCAAATTTATTAATGTCCATCCCACGACTTAAGTAGTATTCAACGTACGTAAAGCCGTTAGCTAGTGTAAAGGCTAACTGACTGATTGGGTTCGCACCTGCTTCTGCAATGTGATAACCCGAGATCGATACAGAGTAATAGTTACGCACTTCATTTTCAATAAAGTACTCTTGAATGTCACCCATCATACGTAGGGCGAACTCTGTTGAGAAAATACACGTGTTTTGACCTTGGTCTTCTTTTAAAATATCGGCTTGCACTGTACCGCGAACGACAGAGATTGTTTCTGTCTTAATTTGTTCACGCTCTTCAGCATTCGGTTCGCGACCATTTTCTTCTTGGAACTTGTTCAGTTGCTGATCAATCGCCGCGTTGAAATACATCGCTAAAATAATCGGTGCAGGGCCGTTAATTGTCATTGATACAGAAGTCATTGGATGGCATAGATCAAATCCATTATATAACTTCTTCATATCTTCAACGGTACAAATACTTACACCTGATTCGCCGACTTTACCGTAAATGTCTGGTCGCTCATCTGGGTCTTCACCGTAAAGTGTTACGGAGTCAAAAGCGGTACTTAAACGTTTCGCATCTTCGTCTTTCGATAAATAGTGGAAACGACGGTTAGTACGTTCTGGCGTCCCTTCACCTGCGAACTGACGAGTTGGGTCTTCACCGCGTCGCTTGAACGGGAAAACACCTGCTGTATAAGGGAAGTATCCTGGTACATTTTCTAAAAGCATGAACTTTAGACGATCGCCCCAGTCTTTATACTTCGGAAGTGCGACTTTAGGAATTTTTAGACCAGATAAGCTTTCCGTGTTGAGGTCAACTTTAAATTCTTTTCCGCGAACTTCATAGGACATTTCGTCTTTCGTGTAGCTCTCTTGCAGCTCATCATACTTTTCAAGCTTTTGAACACTTTCTTCTTCTAATTGCTTTTCATATTTTTCGATTAAGTTATGAATCGCTTCAATCTCTTCTTCTGCTAACTCTTTTGTACCTTCTAGCTTATAAAGTTTGCTTGCAATTTCACTTTGCCTTTTCGCTTTGTCTTTATAGCCTTGAACAGCCTGGACGATATCACGTAAGTATTGGCGGCGCTCAGGCGGGATAATTAAGTTTTGCTTTTCAGCTATTTTAATGTTCGTTTCAAACGGCACTTCAACGTCCCAGTTGTAGCGGTCATTTAACGTTTCAAGTAGTGATGCAAAAAGGGTGTTCGTACCAGCGTCGTTAAACTGACTTGCGATTGTTCCGAACACTGGGAAAGTTTCATGATTTTCATGGAAAAGCATATGGCTACGCTCATATTGTTTACGTACTTGACGTAACGCATCTTCGGACCCTTTTTGTTCGAACTTATTAATCACAACAAAATCAGCAAAATCGATCATGTCGATTTTTTCCAACTGTGATGGCGCACCGAATTCAGCTGTCATTACATACATTGATAAGTCTGTAATCTCAGTAATTTCAGCATCACCTTGACCGATCCCGCTCGTCTCAACGATGACAAAGTCAAAATTAGCGGCTTTTACCACGTTAATCGCATCGATAATTGCTTTAGATAGTTCACTTTTTGAATCACGTGTCGCAAGTGAACGCATGTAAACGCGTGGGTTAAAAATCGCATTCATCCGAATACGGTCACCTAATAAGGCACCACCGGTTTTCTTTTTCGTTGGGTCCACAGAAATGATGGCGACTTTTTTATCAGAAACTTCATTAACGAAACGGCGAATCAGTTCATCTGTTAATGAACTTTTACCTGCACCACCTGTACCTGTAATGCCTAAAACAGGCACTGAAGAACCGTCGATTTTTAACAGTTCGTCTAGCTTTTCACTAGATACAGAACCATTTTCAACGTGTGTGATTAGTCGAGCGACTGCTTGGTTGTCGCCTTCTTTTGCCGCTTTAGCATCCGCTTCTAATTCGATTGGCGTTGGGTGGTCACATTCATCTAACATTGAATTGATCATGCCTTGAAGGCCTGTTTCGCGACCGTCTTCAGGTGAGAAAATTCGCGCGACACCGTAATCGTGCAGCTCTTTAATTTCACGCGGTAAAATAACACCGCCGCCACCACCATATACGCGGATGTGACCGGCACCTTTTTCGTTTAATAAATCAACCATGTATTTAAAATATTCTACGTGTCCACCTTGATAAGAAGAGATGGCAATACCTTGTGCATCTTCTTGAATCGCAGCATTAACAACGGCTTCTACAGAGCGATTGTGCCCTAAGTGGATCACTTCAGCACCACTTGCTTGAAGGATTCGTCTCATAATGTTGATTGAAGCATCGTGTCCGTCAAATAAACTTGATGCTGTTACGAATCTAACAGGGTGTTTCACTTCATAAGCTACTTGCTGTTGCATCATTACACGCCTCCTTGTTGTTTTAGTTGTGTGAGGTGCGCCAGCTGATTTTTTAATAGATTAAATTGGTGTTGTGTATATTGTTCTAGTGAAAATTCTTTTTGCAACACCCAACGGCGAAAGCCCCACATTTGCCCTTGAATAAAAATATTGTTAGAGATTAACGTAATCTCATCTTGGGTTAAAATGTCTTTGTAGCTGTTTTCAAGGATGATTTCAAACAGCCTAAGCATTTCTTTCTCTTTATTTAACACGTATTCTTGCGCGTCTTTCGGAAGTGCTTTTAATTCTTGATAAAGAATCAGCACTTCATCTTGTAATTCATCCATCAGTTGAAAGTAAGATTCAACCGCTTGAAATAACGAACTTTCAGATGTTGTGTCTGTGTCAATGACCGCTTCCATGCGTGCTTTTACTTCATCGTAAATCGCATCACAAACGAGGAAGAGAACGTCTTCCTTTTTCCGAATGTACTCATAAAGCGTGCCGATACTAAATCCAGCTGCTTTAGCAATTTCGCGAGTCGTTGCACGGTGGAAACCTTTCTGTTTGAAGAGGGTTACAGCACCCTTATGTAGTTGGGCGCGTCGTTTGACTATAAGTGATTCATCTTTAATTGATGAACTAATTTCTTTTACCATCTGACTCCCCCTTACTCAACCCTTTCCACTCATTAAGCCATGTTTCAGCTAAGTGATAAGGGTCTTCTACTTGATCTAACTTCTCTTTCATATGAGGGGTGTTTTCAATTGTTTTGTATAGATCTCTATATAAAGCTTCTTGCATCAGTTCATAGACTTCATGCCGTAGTTGTTCTTTTCTTTTTTGCACACCTGCTTCAGACTGCTGAAGGTATTGCCAATGGTGCTTGAATGCCTCATGTAATTCTTCAAAGCCAGTCGGTTTAGCAGCAGATGTTGTTTCGACGATTTGTGGTTCGTAGCCGTTATGACCTGCAATATGGATTAAATCTTTTAGTTGATTTTTCAACTTGCGAACACCTGATAAGTCAGCTTTGTTTAAAATGAAAAGGTCCGCAATTTCCATAATGCCAGCTTTGAAAACTTGCAAAATATCACCGGAGTTTGGCGTAAGAATGACAGCTGTAGTGTCTGCCACTTTCATAATGTCGAGTTCCGACTGACCAACACCGACTGTTTCGACGATAATATAGTCAAAGCCATACGCATCACAAACTCTAATCGCATCTTTTGTCGCCCGTGCTAATCCACCTAAACTACCGCGCGTTGCCATACTGCGAATGAAGACATTTTCATCGGTAAAATGTTTATGCATGCGAACTCGGTCACCTAGTAAAGCACCACCACTAAAAGGACTCGTCGGATCAACTGCAATGACGGCAACTTTTTTGTCTTGTTCGCGTAAAAGCGTGATGAAGTGATCAACGAGTGAGCTTTTACCAGCACCTGGCGAGCCAGTAATGCCAATGTAGTGCGCTCCTTTTTTACGCTGATTAAGGTCACTTAATAGCGATAATTTATTCGGATGATCATTTTCAATCATAGTAATCGCGCGGGCTAATGCTCGTTGATCTTGGTTGTCGATTCTTTCAGCGAGTTGATCCATTGGCGTTCAGTCCTTTCTTTGATTGGTTGGTTTGATGGTTATTATGGTTATGATGTTTCGTGTCCGACATTTATTCGTTTTGTTCGGCAATAATTGGTTACTATTCGGTAATTATGAGCTGCTATTCGGTAATTATTGGCTCGGCGCCTGAATGGCCAAACCCATTCAGACTTTTATTTTCAATAAAACTTACTTTGTCACCATGCGGCCGACGACTAGGCGTTGGATTTCTTGTGTGCCTTCGTAAATTTGTGTGATTTTGGCATCACGCATGTAGCGTTCGACTGGGTAGTCTTTCGTATAGCCATAGCCACCGTACACTTGTACTGCTTCGACTGTCACTTTCATCGCTGTGTCACCTGCGAAAAGTTTAGCCATTGCTGATTCTTTCTGGTAAGGGATCCCCTCTGACTCGTTGTACGCCGCTTGGTAAGTTAATAGTCTTGAAGCTTCGATCTCTGTTGCCATGTCTGCTAGTTTGAAAGAGATCCCTTGGTTTTTCGCGATTGGCTTGCCGAATTGTTCACGTTCTTTCGCGTATTCCGTTGATTTGTCTAGTGCACCTTGTGCGATTCCAACAGCTTGAGCTGCGATTCCGTTACGACCACCATCTAATGTCGTCATCGCGATCTTAAACCCTTCGCCTTCTTCACCTAACATATTTTCTTTAGGGATACGGCAGTTTTCAAAGATTAATTCTGTTGTTGGAGATGAACGGATTCCTAGCTTTTCTTCCTTTTTACCGAAAGTGAATCCTTCTGTTCCTTTTTCTACGATGAAAGCAGAGATTCCTTTATGTTTAGCATCCATGTCTGTTTTTGCGAAAACGACGTAAATGTCACCGACTTCACCGTTTGTGATCCATACTTTTGATCCGTTTAGGACGTACTCATCGCCTTCTAACTTCGCTGTTGTTTTCATTGATGATACGTCACTTCCTGCGCCTGGTTCTGATAAAGCATAAGCACCGAGCGCTTCACCTGTTGCTAGACGTTGTAGGAAGTTTTGCTTTTGCTCTTCATTTCCGTACATGTAAATTGGCCAGCTTGCTAATGAAATGTGAGCTGAAAGTGTTACACCCGTTGATGCACATACGCGTGAAAGTTCTTCAACAGCAATTACGTAGCTCACAAAGTCTGATCCGATTCCGCCGTATTCTTCTGGCCAAGGGATTCCTGTTAAGCCTAGTTCTGCCATTTTATCGAAAATTTCACGGTCAAAGCGCTCCTCTTCATCACGCTCTGCCGCTGTTGGTTCTACTTCATTAACCGCAAAATCACGAACCATTTTGCGTAACATTTGTTGTTCTTCTGTTAGTTGGAAATTCATAATGTTTGCCTCCCTTTTCTATTTCAACAGTTGTCTACTAATGACAACGTTTTGCACTTCAGTTGTACCTTCGTAAATTTGAGTAATTTTTGCATCACGGAAAAAGCGTTCAACTGGATAATCTTCAGTATAACCATAGCCACCAAACACTTGAACAGCTTCTATTGACGTATCGACTGCTGTTTTAGAAGCGAACTTTTTCGCCATTGATGCTTGGATAGAGCTGTCCATTCCTGCTTGGTACAGTGATGCTGCGTTATAGACTAATAGTTTTGAAGATTCGACTGCTGTTGCCATGTCTGCTAGCTTAAAAGAAACACCTTGGTGCTTTGCGATTGGACGTCCGAACTGTTCACGCTCTTTTGCATAATCAGTTGCTGCATCAAAAGCTGCTTCAGCAATTCCTAGCGCTTGAGCTGCAATACCAATGCGTCCAATATTTAAGTTAGCTAAAGCGATTTTTAACCCTTCGCCTTCTTCTCCTAAAAGTTGTGATGCTGGCACTTTACATTGATCAAACGTTAAGGTTACCGTGCTTGAACCGTGTAGTCCCATCTTCTTCTCTGCAATACCAACTTCAAATCCTGGCGTGTCTTTTTCTACGATGAAAGCTGAAACGCCTTTACTTCCAAGTTCCGGATTTGTGTTAGCGAAAACGATATACGTATCAGCGTAACCACCATTTGTAATGAACACTTTTGAACCATTAATAATGTAGTGGTCACCGTCTTTAACAGCTTTTGTCTTTAAGTTACCTGCATCACTTCCAGCACTTGGCTCTGTTATAGCAAAAGCGCCTAAATACTCACCTGATGCAAGCTTTGGTACGTAATGGTTCACTTGTTCTTCTGTACCAAACTTCAAGATTGGGAAAGTTCCAACAGATGTATGAACCGATAAAATGACGCCTAACGTTGCACTTACCTTCGATAGCTCATGAATGGCAATGATGTATGAAGTGTAGTCCATACCAGCGCCGCCAAGCTCTTCATCAACTGGAATGCCGAGCAACCCGAGTTCACTCATCTTTTGAATAATTTCTTGCGGGAAACGGTCTTCTTTCTCCATACGCTCGACTTCTGGTGCGACTTCGTTCTGGGCAAAATCACGCACCATTTTGCGCATCATCTCTTGTTCTTCTGTAAATTGTAAGTTCATGAATGTTCTCCTCCAATGACATTCTCATATGAATTATTCATAGACGTAAAAGCCACGACCGGACTTCTTACCTAACCAGCCAGCGCTTACGTATTTACGTAGCAGTGGGCATGGACGGTACTTACTATCACCGAATCCTTCATGTAAAATTTCCATAATGTATAAGCATGTGTCTAAACCGATAAAGTCTGCTAGCTGAAGTGGTCCCATTGGATGGTTCATACCTAACTTCATCACTTCATCTATAGCTTCTGGTTCAGCTACACCTTCGTAAACTGTGTAAATTGCTTCATTGATCATCGGCATTAATACACGGTTTGAAACGAAACCAGGATAATCGTTAACTTCTACTGGGTTTTTGTTTAATTTCTTCGTCGTTTCCTCAATTAACTGGTACGTTTCATCTGATGTTTGAATCGCACGAATGATTTCAACAAGCTTCATAACTGGTACTGGGTTCATGAAGTGCATCCCAATGACTTGGCTTGGTCTCTCTGTAACAGCAGCAATATCTGTTATTGGTAGAGATGAAGTGTTCGTTGCTAAAATCGCATGTTTTGGTGTAATGTCATCTAGCTGTTTAAACACTTTTGTTTTAACATCCATATTTTCAACGACTGCTTCAATGACTAGATCACAGTCATTAGCGTCCTCTAGTTTGGTTGTCGTACTAATCTGCTTTAGCGCATTTTCCTTCTCTTGTTCTATCATTCTTTCTTTTTCAACATTACGAGAAAGTAGTTTTTCAATTCTTGCATAGCCTTTATTGAGTGACTCATCTGCAATATCGTTTAACTTCACTTCAAAACCAGCCTGTGCAAAAACTTGAGCGATTCCTGAGCCCATTTGCCCAGCACCGATGACCATCACTTTATTTACTGACATAGTTCGTTCCTCCTCTATAAATCTAAAAAGTTATTGTTTTGGAACTTCTATTAATATAGCATCCCCTTGGCCGCCGCCTGAGCAGATCGACGCAATACCTAAACCGCCACCACGACGTTTCAATTCATAAGCTAGTGTTAAAATAATACGAGCACCACTTGCACCAATTGGGTGACCTAAAGCGACTGCGCCACCGTTTACATTAACTTTTTCTGGGTCTAAACCTGCAATATCACTACTAGCTAGTGATACAGCTGCGAAAGCTTCATTCACTTCAAACAGATCGATGTCATCTATATTGTGACCTGTCTTTTCTAGCAATTTATTAATAACGATTCCTGGTGTTTCTGGAAAACGTTCAGCTTCAACTGCCACTTCCTCATGAGCAACAATTGTCGCTAAAACATCGTGATTATTTTGTTTAGCTTTTTCTTCTGACATTAATAACATCGCTGCAGCCCCGTCATTAACACCTGGCGCGTTACCTGCTGTTATAGTACCGTCTTTATCAAATGCTGGACGAAGCTTTCCTAGTCCTTCAGCTGTTGTACCTTCACGAGGCGCTTCATCTTGCTCTACTTTAATTGGATCTTTTTTACGTTGTGGTACTTCTACCGTTGTGATTTCGTCGTCGAATCTACCATCTTTGATCGCATTAAGCGCACGTTCATGGCTTTGTGCAGCCCATTCATCTTGTTGTTCACGTGTTAAATCGAAATTATTAGCCGTTCTATTTCCGTAAGTACCCATATGAACATTTTCAAATGAACAAGTTAAGCCGTCATGGACCATCATGTCGACTGCTTTTTGATCGCCCATTCTAAAGCCCCATCTAGCGTTCGGCATAAAGTATGGTGCATTACTCATGCTTTCCATTCCACCAGCAACAATCACGTCTTCTTCACCTAGTCGAATTAACATGTCACCTAAAGCTACACTTCTCATGCCTGAAGCGCACACTTTATTAATCGTTTCTGTTTTTGTCTCCCATGGAATATCTGCATGTCGCATCGCCTGTCTTGAAGGCAATTGTCCTTGGCCACCTTGTAAGACAGTCCCCATAATTACTTCACCGATCTGTTCACCTGAAACACTTGCTCTTTGTAACGTTTCTTTAATTGCAATACCACCTAGTTGAGCAGCTGTTAAAGGCGCTAGTGCCCCTCCAAACTTGCCAAAAGGCGTTCTTGCACCTGATACAATTACTGTTTTTGTCATTATGTAACTCTCCCTTCATTTCTTTGTAACCGCTATCATTAATTATAACATATATTCGACTGAGCGTTCGTTCAATAAATATGAATTTTTGAAATTTTTCTTTCAGTAATAGTCCCGCTTTTAAAACATATAACCAAAAAAATAAAGCATAGAGGAAAACCTCTATGCTTTATTAATTACTATTATTCTACTACTGGTTCTTCTTCCGTTACACCAATCTCATGCCATTCTATACCATATCTAGAAATGTCATAGTTAGTTACACGTTCGTTAGCAGGATACAGTGCTGCACGATATAAAGTAGGGAATACAGGAATCTCCTCTACCATTAGCTCTTGCCATTCACTGTAAACCTCTTGACGATATTCTAAATCAAACGCTTCTTCAGATACACCTTCATCTAATAGGCGATCATTTTCTTCACTCGCATAACGAGGGAAGTTGAAGATTTGTGTTCTACCATATAAACCGGTAGGGTCTACATCTGAACCAACACTCCAAGCACCTTGGTAAATGTCAATTTCAGGATCATCTTCACCAGTTTGACCTACACGGTCGTAGAACTGGTTAAACTCAAGTAGACGTCCATCAATTAGTTCAACATTTAGACCAACTTCATCCCAAGCTTGAATGTAGTATTGTGCGATTGGCTCTGCTGAGTCACCACCAGACATAGATGCAAAGTTAATAACTAACTCTTCACCATCTGGAGTTTCACGGTAACCATCACCAGTCACATCTTCATAACCTGCTTCATCTAGAATTCGATTTGCTTCTTCTGTGTCATGAGTTGGTGTTTCAATTGATTCATCATGGTAAACTTCATGCCATGGCGTAATTAGAGTTGTCGCATTCCAACGTAAACCATTATAGAAGTTTTCACCAATACGATCATTATCAACTGCATACCACATTGCGCGACGTAGTTCAACGTCACCCATCTTCATATCATCACCTTGGTAATTTACTTCACCATTTTCAGCATCCCAATCACCTAGTTTGAAGCCAATGTAAGTGTAAGAACCTTCAATGTCACCTAACCACTCAACATTTTGCATGTCTAAGTTTTCAGCGATTTGATCAGCTGGGAATGAGTTAACGATGTCAACTCCACCTGTACTTAGTTCTTGTGCAACAACGTTAGGGTTAATAACTCTTAATGTTACTCCATCTAGGTTTGGTTCACCTTCCCAGTAGTCTTCGTTCTTAGTGTATTCTACTGATTCACCAGGAACGATTGACTCAACCTTGAAAGGTCCGATCCCGATAGGATTTTCACGTACATATTCGCTTTCTTCCATTTCAGCTACCGGGATATCTTCAAAAATATGCTTAGGTAAAGCATATGTCCAAATACCACCTGATAGTAGTGAAGGTGTTAAGCGCTCATACTGAATCGTGAATGACTTGTCGTCATGTATTTCAATACCAGAAATAGAGTCAGCTTCACCTTCATGGTACTCTTGCATTCCTTCAATTAAAGTGAATCCAACTGTACCATAACGAACACCAGTATATTCAGGGTGTCCAATTACTTCATAAGCATATACCCAGTCTTCTGCTGTTAATGGCTCACCATCGTGCCAATTAACGTCATCACGAATAGTGAATGTAATAGTTCCTTCTTCTTCATCTGCTTCAAAAGTTGCAGCGCCTTCGTTATTATAGTTATGGTCTGGATCCATACCTAATAATGCTTCATCAAAGAACTGTAAAACTTGAAAGTCAGGGTTACCTGAATAGAAGTTAAAGTTTAGTGTTCCTTCAAACACTGTGTCAGACACTAAACCAAAGTTCAGATGACCGCCATCAATTGGTTCACCGTCATTAGAAGTTACTAATGGAAAATCGTCTACATCATAAACTTGATCTTCCGGATCAACCGCTTCTTCTTCCTCTTCTTGCTCTTCTGTTTCCTCAGTACCTTCTGATCCTTCATCTGGATCTTCAGCACCTTCTTCATCATCGCCACCACAAGCAGCTAGAACTAGGAACAGAGCGAGCATTAGGACAAATAAATACTTGCCCATCAATGATTTGCTCATTGAAATACCTCCCCTTTTTTCCTTTGAAATTTTCAGCCTTTTTACGGGCTGTATTTATACTAATCGCAGCCCTATCTTTTGAGGCTAACGATTGTACCGAGATTAATTATGCTCTTCTTTGTCGAGCATCTGCAGCACGTTTTAGTGCTTCCCCAACGTTACGCACCGATAACATTAAGATTAAAATTAAAACCGCTGCAGGCATCCAAATCCACCAACGCTGTTCTAAAGTTGTAGGGTTGGTTGCGTAACTTAGTAGTGTACCTAAACTTGGTGTACTCTCTGGGAAACCGAATCCTAGGAATGATAGACCAGATTCGATTCCTATATTTGCTGCTAAATTCAATGTCATCGTAACAACAATTAAAGATGTTATATTCGGCAACACTTGTGTAAATATTATTTTAGCATGAGAAGAACCTAGCGTTCTTGAAGCTTGAACGTAGTCGAGTTCTTTCTCTTGTAATGCCCTTGAACGGATCAATCTTGCTATTCCCATCCACAAAAATGCGGTCATAACAAGTGAGAATGACCATACACTATATTTCGGAACGATTGTTACGAATACGATAATAATCATAATGTTCGGTAATACCATAAAGAAGTCTACGATACGCATCATAACGTTATCGACATGACCACCAAAGTATCCCGAAACGACACCAAAGACAATGCCTATAAACCCAGACATCAAGGTTACAAGGAACCCTATGGCTAACGAGTTTCTAGTACCTATAATGAGCTGTCCAAAAATGTCTCTTCCACCATAATCTGTACCTAACCAAAATTCACTTGATGGTGGTTGGTGTAAAGCAAACATATCAACTGTTACAATTTGTTCCTGATCTAAGATTAAAGATACACCGAACACTCCAAATGATGTTAAAACTAAGAACAACAATGAAATAAAAGCTAGTTTATCTTTTAAAATTTCTTTCCAAAATATGCTCATTCCCGAAGGACTTTTTTCAATTTGCATTTCTTCTGCAGTCTGTTCTAGTTCTTGTTCTGTCTGTTTATTACTCACTCGTTTCACCCCCTAAGATAGCCTTTCTACTTAATTCGAATACGCGGATCTACAATACTTAGAATGATATCTGATAGTAGAGCTCCGAGTATGGCAGCTAAACCGAATAAAAGCACCAGTGCTGTTACCACAGCATAATCTCTTAGTAAGATTGACTCTATAAACAGTGCACCCATTCCTGGGTAACTGTATATTTGCTCTACGAAAATTGATCCGGTAATTAACATTGTAATTTCATAACCAAAGAAAGCAGCTATCGGTAAAACCGAGTTACGGAAAATGTGTCTATTATATACTCGTTGTTCTGGCGCACCTTTTGCTCGCGCCGTAATAATAAAGTCCTTTTGTTTCGTATCGACAATTTCACTTCTTAAATACTGTACTGTACCTACTAAGCCAATCAATGCTATCGAAAGACCTGGTAACAGTAAGTGGTGAATCTTACTTAATATAAACTCAAGCGAACCCGGCTCTAAGCCTGATGCAACTGAACCACCTGTTGGGAACCAACCAAATTGGAATCCGAACACCCATAATGTTACAAGTGCGAAAATAAAGAGTGGCGTCGCAAAACCTAAATAAGTATAACCAGTTATAAGTTGATCTATTAACTTATCATTCCAGCGTCCACTAATAATCCCCATTGGAATACCTAGTGCGTATATAAAGAATACAGAGATCAACGATAACCAAAATGTATTCACCATACGATCCCACATTAAATCGGTGACCGGCATTTTAAAACGGTACGATTGTCCGAAATCACCTTGTGCG
The DNA here is from genome assembly GCF_007991275.1 of Alkalibacillus haloalkaliphilus. GTDB lineage: Bacteria > Bacillota > Bacilli > Bacillales > Alkalibacillaceae > Alkalibacillus > Alkalibacillus haloalkaliphilus. The sequence continues at coordinate 88,001 of NZ_BJYA01000001.1, forward strand.
ACTCCAGTGACCCAATCACCATATTGAATGTACCAAGGATTATTTAAACCTAATCGTTCACGTTGTTGTTCAATTGCTTCTGGTGAGATGTTTGGGTCTATTTGACCAGTCAGTGCATCACCAGGCATCATAGAAGCAAGTATAAAGACTACTAAACTTAAAACTATTAATTGCGGCATTGTTATGATTAATCTTCTAACTATAAATTTCCACATAATCTAATCAACCTCTTTCTGGTAACGCAACTTTGTGTGTGTCTGATATACTTCTCAATTCGTGCGCCATGCCGTTTTCATCAAAGTAATCATAAAATGATTGCTGATATTCCTCTTTGACTTGCGCACGGAACCTTTGGTGCTCTTCGCGTCTTCTAGGGTCAACATCTGGAATTGCCGCAACTAACCTTTTCGTATAAATATGTTGAGGATTATTAAAAATATCTTCTTTCTGTCCCTCTTCTACTAACCTTCCTTGATACATGATCCCAATTCGGTCACACATATGTTTAATTACCCCTAAATCGTGGGCAATGAATAGTAGGGTAAGGTTCAGATCTTTTTGAATGTCTTGTAAAAAGTTTAATACTTGCGCTTGCACCGAAACGTCTAATGCAGAAACTGGTTCGTCTGCAATAATCAATTTAGGATTTAAGGCAATCGCTCTTGCTACTCCAATTCTTTGTCTCTGACCGCCTGAAAACTCGTGTGGGTATTTAAATAGGCTATCCTTACTAATCCCTACACGCTCTAATAAATCTTTCACTTTTTCTTTTTCTTCAGACTTAGACATTTTTTCATAGTTTCTAAATGGTTCTGCTACAATGTCTAATACTCTTTTTCTCGGGTTTAGACTGGAGTATGGGTCTTGGAAAATCATTTGGACGTCTTTTCTAACGTCTACTTTTTTCCCTTTTTTTGCATTAAGATGAGCATCTTCAAAGTAAATATCTCCATCTGTTATACTGTTAAGGCCCATAATTGCCTTACCAGTAGTCGTTTTACCTGAGCCTGACTCCCCTACTAAACCGTAAGTTTGCCCTTCTTTAACTTCAAAGGAAACACCGTCTACCGCTCTAACTTCATCAATTTTTCTATTTAAAATTCCACCACGAATCGGAAAGTGGATTTTTAAATCATCAACTTTCAGTAACGCCATTAGCCTGCTCCTCCTTGCTCTCTTCTGGGAAGTAGAAATGCTGGTAACATGTACAGCGTACATAATGGTTTTCGCTTATTTCGTGCAATTGTGGATCTTCTTCATGAGCGGTATCTTCAATCCACGGTATACGCTCTTTAAAACGGCAACCTTCACGAGGTAAGTTCTTCAATGAAGGTACGATTCCTTGAATAACATGTAATCGGTCTTGCGCAAAGTCTGTCGCTGGTACTGAACTTAGTAAAGAGCGAGTATATGGATGCTGAGGATTAACAAATAGTGATTCAACATCGGCTATTTCGACAATTTGTCCAGCATACATAACGGCTACTCGGTCCGCCATTTCAGCAACAACACCTAAATCGTGAGTGATTAGAATTACTCCTGAGTTCAAGTCATCTTTCAACTCTCTCATTAGGTCTAATATTTGAGCTTGAATTGTTACGTCTAATGCAGTCGTTGGTTCGTCTGCAATTAACAATTCAGGCTTGTTAGCTATTGCGATTGCAATAATTACACGTTGTCTCATACCACCAGATAATTCGTGTGGGAACTGGTCCACTACACGTTCTGGTCGCGGTAAACCAACTCTTTCAAGAAGTTGAATCGAATAATCGCGACGTTCTTGTTTTGACATATCTTTTTTGTGCAATAATAAAACTTCACCAATCTGTTTTCCAATTTCCATTAATGGATTCAATGCTGTTAATGGGTCTTGGAAAATCATTGAGATTTCATTACCACGAATTTTATTCATTTTTGATGCTGGCAAGTTAGCAATATCTCGCCCTTTAAATAAGATTTCACCTTCGATTTTCGCTCTGTTGTGTAACCCCATAAGCGAGAAAGCTGTTGCACTCTTACCTGACCCCGATTCCCCTACGATCGCTAACACTTCGTTTTCTTGAAGGTTTAACGAAACGTCATCAACTGCTGCGTAATACTCTTCCCCTATGCGGAAGGATGTTGTTAAGTTCTTAATCTCTAATAAAGTTTTGCTCAACCCTATCACCCTACACTTATATTTTTCTTGCTGACCTCTATAGGTTTTCTCTTTATTTGTATATTCCGAAAATTATCTTTAAAAAATAGTAGTCACAAGAAAGAATTTTGACAATTCAATTTTTTAAAAATTTCAACATCTTTAATTTTAAGTAACATTTCTGTAAAATGCAACCTTATTTCTATAATTTTCGAAAATATATTAAATTTTTAACTATTCCCATTTCGGCTAGTTATTAAACAATTTTAACATTGTATTCTAAATATTCAAGTATATTTTTTAATTTTGCCTAATAGCAATATTAACCTATTTCTGATAATTCAATTTTATACTAAAAATCCCTATATGGTTTTGGATCAAACCATACAGGGATCCTAATAAATTATGCTGTTTGTTCTACTTTAGCTGGCTCACCAAAGATTGAACGTTCTAATACTTCTGCAACATCTTGAGTCGTAACTTCTTCGTCTACTTCTTTAGCTTTCGTTCCATCTGTTAACATCGTTAAACAGAATGGGCAACCACTAGAAATTGTATTTGGCGATACTTCTAATGCCTGTTCAGTACGTGCGACATTGACACGGTTACCTGTTGTTTCTTCCATCCACATCATACCGCCACCTGCACCACAGCACATGCCGTTTTCACGGTTACGTTCGATCTCAACGTATTCTACGCCAGGAATCGATTGTAAAATATCACGTGGTGGGTTATAAACCTCATTGTAACGTCCTAGATAACAAGAATCGTGGAACGTAATCTTCTCATTAACAGCCTCTTGTGGCTCAAGACGCCCTTCATTAATTAACTCTGCTAACAACTCTGTATGGTGATATACTTCACCTTCAAAACCAAAGTCAGGGTATTCATTTTTAAAGATGTTATAAGCGTGCGGATCGATTGTTACGATCTTCTTCACACCATTCTTCTCGAATTCTTTAATGTTTTTCTCTGCTAACTCTTGGAATAAAAATTCATTACCTAAACGACGTGGTGTGTCACCTGAGTTACGCTCTTTATTACCTAAAATTGCAAACTTAACACCCGCTTTATTCATTAGGCGTGCAAAGGCTAAGGCAATCTTCTGACTTCGGTTGTCATAAGAACCCATTGAGCTTACCCAGAATAAATATTCGAACTCTTCTCCTTCTTTGCTCATTTCTTTAACTGTAGGGATGTTTAATGTTTCGTCCATCTCTCTCCAGTTTTCACGGTCTTTCTTAGATAGACCCCATGGATTACCTTGGCGCTCAATGTTCATCATCGCGCGTTGAGCTTCTGGGTCCATTTTACCTTCAGTCATAACTAAGTAACGACGAAGGTCAATAATTGTATCAACGTGTTGGTTCATAACTGGACATGCATCTTCACAGTTACGGCAAGTTGTACAAGCCCATAATTCTTCTTCTGTTACAACATCACCAATTAGCTGTTGGTTCATGACTTGTTCAGCTAATGAATTGTCCGGATCTACTGCTTGATTTCCAGCAGTACCCGCAAATGCGTATGAAGGTACCCAAGCTTGCTTTCCTGTTACAGCAGCACCTTTTTCAGTTAAGTGGTCGCGAATCTTAACTAGCACATCCATAGGTGATAGCATTTTACCAGAACCTGATGCCGGGCAGACGTCGGTACAACGTCCACATTCAACACAAGCATATAAATCAAGTAACTGTAGTTCACTTAAGTCTTCAACTTTACCGACACCAAACGAAGGTTCTTCATCTGACTCTTCCATTTCATCCATGTCAAAGTTGATTGGCTCAAGTTTGCCGTGCTTTTTGTCCTGGTTAAAGTAAACGTTAGCAGGACCTGCAATTAAGTGTGCGTGCTTAGATTGTGGTACGTAAACTAAGAACGCTAGTAACGCGACTAAGTGGATCCACCACATAATATAAAACATAACGGCTGCTACAGTAGGACTCATCCACATGAAAGCAGCTGCAATTGCTGATGCAACTGGTTCAGACCATGTTAAGCTATGTTCATGCCAAATAAGTTCAAAACCGTTACCCGCTAATACTGTTACCATTAATGTTCCGATAAAGATTAATACTAATCCGGCCTTAAAACCACGTTTAAGACGAACAAGCTTCTCGATATAACGGCGGTAAAAAGCCCATACAACCGCTACTAAAATCGTTAATGTCACAATCTCTTGGAAAAACACAAAGCCCGGATAGAAAATGCCAAATGGAAGATGTGATTCTGGGTTTAACCCCTTCCATATGTAATCAATCGCACCGAACTGCACAAGTAAAAACCCGTAGAACATCATCACGTGTATGATTCCGGATTTCATGTCTTTCAACAGCTTCTTTTGACCAAATACGTATACCCAAATATCTTTAAGACGCTGCTTAACGTCTTGGTCATATTCAGATTTACGTCCTAATTTAATGTAAGCGATTCTAGTTCGCACAACTTGAACAAACAAGAACGCTGCGTAGATTGTAATTGCTAAAAAAGCAATCCAATTCACCCATAATAGCGCTTCCATCTGTCTCCCCCCATGATTGTTTATATTTCGAACAATTAACCACATTCTAACACGAAATGCGTCAGAATTGATGAAGTTTTCGTATAATTTCATTATACACTGAATGAACATTCAGTCAATCATTTTTTGCATACATTACTTCGAATAAAAACATACTACCAAAGAAGGAGGACACGCACCATGTGGGTCTTGATTGCCATCGCAGTTATTATCATTATATTTTTAATTACTAACCGTAAAGAACAAGAAGAGGATCTACCTAACTACCCGTTAAGGCAAGCTGATATTACGTTTTTTTGGAATGGACGCGACTTGTTCGATCAATACTTCGAAGATATACGTAATGCTAAACAATTTATATGTATTAACTTCTTCATTATTAAAAAAGATCAATTTGGACAAGAATTTATACAGTTAATTAAAGAAAAAGCAGATGAAGGCGTGTCTGTTTACTTAATTGTTGACCGTATTGGCTCTAGAGCTCTTTCTAAAGATATTAGAAAAGATCTAAAACAGTCAGGTGTTCATTTTTCGTTCAGCAATAAAATCTCTTTTAAGAATTTCTTTTACTCTGTCAATCACCGTAATCACCGTAAAATCACGATCATTGATGGAACCGCAGCATATATCGGTGGTTTTAACGTTGGTAACCAATACGTCAACGCAAGTTCTAAGTTCTCTTTATGGCGGGATTACCATTTGAGGTTAACTGGGGGGATTGTAAAAGATGTTTTGGACTTATTTAAACGAGATTGGGTTCGCAATAACGGAGTTCTACTTCCGGTATCAACTCAGTCAAACATAAAAGGGGCAAGCAAAACGCAATTACGACCGACTTCGCATGGTTCTTTAGAAGGTAGCTTTTATGATTTGATTAACAGGGCTCAATCGCATATAAAAATCGGCTCCCCTTACTTCATTCCTAACGAAGCCTTAATTAGTTTATTAGAAGAGAAAGCTGAGCAAGGTGTACAGGTCGATGTTTTATACCCGCATGAATCAGATCATCCTTTTGTTAAAGAAGCTTCGATTCCTTACTTAAAAAGAATGGAACAGGCTGGGGCGAATGTTCATTTATTTAATAATGGATTCTATCATGCTAAGTTGTTATTAGTTGATGATTACGTGATCGATATAGGGACGGCTAATTTTGATCGGAGAAGCATTTACCTTAATGATGAAGTGAACGTTTTACTATATGACGAAGAAGTGATTAAGCGGATTAATAGTTATTATGAGGAAGATGTAAAAGATTCTGTCGGATTATATAAAGAATGGCTTGAGCAGCCTAATCGGTTTGTTATGGCGATTAACAAAGCGATCGCTTATATTTTTAGACCGTTGCTTTGAAACAATTAAGTTCTATGTTATTGCCTTAAAGGTAACGCTTAAACCTTCCGCAGTGGAAATACACTTCGCTTTCCATGGACACGGCCTCAACTTCCCAAAACTCACTGCCGTGTCGTTTTGGGTGATTTTCGGCTCGCGCTGTTCCCATTGGAGTCTTCGTGCATTTCCACTGCTCAGCTATTTTATCCCCCCAAAGACTTTGAACGACTTACATTGAGCAATTAAAAAAGATGACCCCAAACAAGCCTTGGGGTCATCTTTTAGCTTTTATGTCTACCTCATCAAATACCGTTCATGAAGTAGCTAAGGTCTATCATTACATTTTTTCAGGTGCGTGAACGCCAATTATGTTAAGTGCGTCTTGAAGAACGGTTCTCGTTGCTTTCATTAAGGCAATACGCGCTTTAGTTAATTCAACTTGTTCTAAGTCGATTACTTTTTCCGCATTGTAAAAGCTATGAAGGTCAGATGCTAAGTCAAATACATACTGCGGAATGCGGTGTGGCATCTTCTTCGTTGCCGCTTCAGAGATCACTTGCGGATAGTCACCTAATCGTTTTAATAAGTCAATTTCTTTCTCAGCTACTAACAATGACACATCAGCATCTGCTTCAACGTCTACCCCTTTTTCTTCTGCTTGTTTTAGCATGCTACAAATACGTGCGTGTGCATACTGAACATAATAGACAGGGTTATCGTTAGATTCCGAACGTGCTAGATCCATATCGAAGTCTAAATGAGAGTCGTTTGAACGCATTATAAAGAAATAGCGTGTTGCATCAAGACCGACTTCTTCAATTAATTCTTTCATTGTTACAGCTTTACCTGTACGCTTACTCATTTTTACTTTTTCGCCGTTTTCGAATAAGTTAACCATTTGTGTAATTTTAATATCAAGTAGATCTTTAGAATTACCTAATGCTTGTATAGCGGCTTTCATACGTGTGACATAACCGTGGTGGTCAGCACCCCATATGTTAATTAAATGAGTGAAGCCGCGATTAATTTTGTTTTGATGATAGGCAATATCAGGCGTTAAATACGTATAAGAGCCGTCTTGTTTAATTAAGACACGGTCCTTGTCATCGCCGAATTCAGTTGAACGGAACCAAACAGCGCCATCTTCTTCATACACATAACCTTTTTCACGTAATGAAGTAACCGCTTCTTCTACTTTACCTTCTTCATATAATGACATTTCAGAGAACCATGAGTTAAAAGGCACTCGAAACGATTCTAAGTCTTGTTTAATTTGATGTAGCAAATGCTTTAAGCCGTGCTCTCTAAACCTTTTTAGACGTTCAGCTTCATCCATCTCGAAGAAATTTCTGCCGTGTGAATCAACTAAGCCTTTCGCTAAATCAATAATATCTTGGCCGCGATAACCGTCTTCTGGCATATCTTTCTCTTCACCAATCGCTTCAAAGTAACGGACTTCGATTGATTTGGCCAGGTTATCAATTTGGTTACCAGCATCATTGATGTAGTATTCTCTTTCAACACTGTAGCCAGCCTTCTCCATTACATTAGCTAACGTATCACCGTAAGCAGCACCACGTGCGTGGCCTAAGTGTAATGTACCAGTAGGGTTCGCCGAGACGAACTCAATTTGTACACGCTCATTTTGCCCAACATTAGACTGACCGTAATCTTCACCTTGGTCAAAAATTGTGTTGACGACATCTGTTAAGTAAGACGTGTCCATAAAGAAATTAATAAAGCCAGGACCCGCTATATCAACCGATTTAACAGAAGCTGCTTGTTGGTCGATTTGCTCTACGATCTCTTCGGCGATTTGACGCGGATTTTTCTTAGCGATTCGAGCTAACTGCATCGCCATATTCGTCGCATAATCACCGTGACTTTTATCTTTAGGCGTTTCTAATACGGCTTGTGGCATCTCCTCTTGACTAGCTAACTCTGCTTTTAATACAGCTTGTTCAATTGCTTCTTTTAATTGGCTTTCAACTTGTTCAACAACGTTCACGTCAAGCATCCTCCTCTTTAAATTTCATTTCTAACGTATGTTCTCTCGGCTCGTCTTCGTTTAGAACGACTTCGTATTGTATAAAAATCTTACCCGAACGGTTTCCTTCACCTTTGTAATATTCCATTCTATTCGTACGTGTTTCCATGCGGAACTGACCGTACGGATGTCGATAAATACTTTCCGTATTCGCTCCAATGCGGAAGACTTGGTGCATCTTCACTGGACCTTCACGTTTGAGTGTAATTTTTTCACCAGTAATGATCACTGTCGTATGAACGACACCCACTTCTTCCATTTCTTCTTTATATTTAATTAGATGTAAACTTCCTCTTTGAATATATGAACCCTTTTCTTGTCGACTAATAACTTCTTCTGTTCCATTAGGGTCTTTAATTTCTGTATCAACTGATATATCAACATTTAACACTTGGTTAGACAATTCAAATCTGCCTCACTTTCATTTCCGAAACATTACGTATAACAAATTGTATTATAACGGAATGAGAAATAAAAGAGAAGAACACGGAAAAGCACAAATATTTCACAGCCTGTACCTTTTGCAGGTGGTTATATGTTTAATTTCTTCCTAGTTATTCCATACTATCTGTTAAGACTGCAAAAGACGGGAGACATCAAACATGAAGAAACTAATGAAACAGTTAATGGTTGTAAGCTTCTTTTCTGTCGTCTTCTTATTATCAACTATAATTGTCATTTTTACATATATTTTATTCGAAGGTCCCCCTGAATTCGAAACCGCTGAAAATACAGTCGTGTATGACCAGTATGATGAGGTGGTTTCTGTCAATCACGGGGTCGAAAGTCGTTATTCAGTCTCCCTTGAGGACATTTCTCCTCATGTTATTGATGCTTTTATAGCAGCGGAAGATCAACACTTTCATGAACACTACGGTTTTGACTTCAAACGAATCGTCGGTGCCGCTTATCACAACATTATGACACAACGGCGCAGCCAAGGGGCTAGCACGATCACACAACAATACGCTAGAAACGTTTTCCTAACACATAACAGAACGTGGGAACGAAAAATTCAAGAAGCATTAATCGCTTTAAGACTTGAAGTTTTTCAGTCAAAAGATGAGATATTAGAAGGGTATTTAAATACAATCTATTTCGGACATGGACAATATGGCATTGAAGCTGCTAGTCAGTTTTATTTCGATAAAACCGCTTCAGAATTGACCGTTGCAGAATCCGCTTTATTAGCATCTGTGCCACGAGGTCCTTCATTGTATTCACCGATAAACAATTATGAACGTGCTGTTGAGAGGCAGCAATGGATTTTAAGTAGAATGAGAGACACCGGTAAAATTGTAAACAGTGAATATCGAAGTGCTTTAGAAGAATCTTTAGCAATTGTAACAACGGTTGATGCTCAACAAGAGATTGGGGACTACTTCTTAGATTATGCGATGAGTGAAGCAGCTAACATTTTAGATGTAACAAGAGAGGAACTTGAGGCTGGTGGCTATCAAATTCATACAACCATCGACCCTGGAGCTCAAGCTATACTAGAAGAAAAGTCTATGGAAAGGTTACCTGAAGATGAGGAATATCAAGTAGGAGCTGTCACGCTTGATCATCAAACAGGTCAAATTGTCGCTTTACACGGAGGGCGCAACTTCCATACGACACCTTATAATAGAGCTGTCCGAGCTGAACGAATGACTGGCTCAGCGTTTAAACCTTTCTTATACTATGCAGCACTAGTCTATGGGTACACGCCTTCGACGACGTTAGAGAGTACGTTTACTCAGTTTACTTTAGAAGATGGTTCAATTTATGATCCATCGAATTACAATAACCGTTATGCTGAACGTCCAGTCACATTAGCACAAGCGTTAGCCGTTTCTGATAACGTTTATGCTGTTAAAACAAATATGTTTATGGGACCTGAAAATTTAGTAGAAGCTGCACAGTTATTCGGAATTGAGGATAACCTTGAGCCTAGATTGCCTTTAGCTTTAGGAACAACCTCTGTTTCTCCTTTTGATATGGCAAAATCTTATTCTCTAATTGCTAATAGTGGTTGGCAAGTTGAACCTTATATCATTGAGAAAATTGTAGACCGCAACGGAGATACAGTGTACCAACACCAAGCTAAAACACCTGAACGTGTATTAGATGAAAACTATTCGTTTGTGTTAAAACATATGATGACTGGGATGTTTGATGACCGTTTAAGTGACTATCTACGCGTAACAGGTGCTTCAATCAGTCACGCACTTGAACATGAGTATGCTGGTAAATCCGGAACAACTAAAAATGATGCATGGATGGTTGGGTTTAGCCCTAACTATACAACTGCGGTATGGACAGGATTTGATGACCATAGACTTCTTGAAACAACACAAGAAAAACAAGCTGCTAAACAAATTTGGGGCGACTATATGAGTGAACTTCACGAAGGGCTTACTGTTGAGACATTCAAAATTCCATCAGGTGTCACTGGAGTTTATGTAGACCCTATGACAGGTGCTCTAAACGGGCCGGCTTGTGAAGATCGATCTCGCCTAACGTATTATATAAGAGGAACAGAACCGACAGAAACTTGTGAAGAGGTCGAAGTAGAATAATGCATAAAAAAACAGGGTTAGCGAAGAAGCTAACCCTGCTTTTTTGTCCTAATAAACATGATGTTTTAACCCCATGTTTAGTTTTTATTTTACAAAGAAATAGTAAAAAGTACAATCATAAGTTTAACTGTTCACAATTCAGACAAAAAAATTATTTCAGAACGTCTTTTAACTCATCTGTTGATAACTCCCAATATTGCTCATTAAAGTCTTTTAAGAAGTCTCTTAATAACGCTTTGGAGTGATCATCCATATGTTCTAATATAATTTTTCCTTTTAACGATTTATCCATACGATTAACGTGTTCTGCTAAAACTTTGTAACCACGACGCGCTTCACGATCAACTTCTAAATAACAAGCCGCAACGCCGTAGTAATAAGGTCCGTGTTCGCCACGTTCAACGGTGACCCACACAATCCAATATGGTTTACCATTTGGAACTTCTTCTTGATCGGTTACGAACTTAATGCGCTTTTCCACTTCACTACGTGCGTGCATCGCTCCCATATCAACCCATACGCGGTCTTCGTTTGGATCAACGATAAGAGGTGACATATTTTCTAAACTAAATGCGCCACCACCACTATAACCTGGGTGACCATCTATAGGATCGTCTTTCATAATTGTAAATTTGTTACTACTTTTCTTCTCTTGATTGTTTTCATCAGCCATCATTCACGCCTCCTTCAGTCAACTTCATTATTATTGTGCCATATTACTGTTTTTATTAAAAGTAATGACTATGAAAACAAGCCGCTAAAGAAGTTAGCAATACCACTGAAGAAATTGCCAATGGCGCTAAAGAAGCCGCCACCTTCATCGATCTCAAAGTTTTCATCTAAATAGTCTAGCACATCCTCTGAATAAGTAAGCCCGACGACGCGTTCACTTGAGAAAAATTCATACAATTCATTAGCAATTCGATCGTCTATTTGTCTGTTCAATTGTTCGCGCTCTGATTGATTATCTGTAAAAAAGGCATCCAATATGTATGAAATATATGGTAGTTCAAGATGTTCAAAATCGTCTTGTGCTGGGTACCACTCATTTTCTATTGAAAGACGATATTGGTCTTCTTGAGTCTGTTCATCAGCACTAACTACAATAGGTAGTAACATAATTAAGGCGATACTTAGTATTAATCCTTTACTTATTAATCTCATTAATTTTAACCCCTTATGATTTATATATAGTTTTATATTAAAACAATAGCTTGACTCAATAAATAAATTTGCTCAAATGTTTTAAAAATCTTCATAACTAAGAGGCTGGGACAAAACAAGTTTTTAATACACAAAACCCGAACGAAATCGTTTTTGACTTCGTTCGGGTTTATCTTTTAGCCCCGCTCCATCAAAATGCTTCGCTTTCCGTGGGCGGCTGATGAGCCTCCTCGTGCTACGCACTGCGGGGTCTCACCCTGGCCTTTGCTCCCACAGGAGTCTACGCATTTTGATTCCGCTAAGTATGTGTTCGTTCAGCTAACACAAGTTGACTATGAATCATATTTTTAATAACTTTTGATTTGTCCTTTTTGGAACCAACACATTTAATTAAACCCTAACTAATAATTAAAGCCTACCCCTTTTTTGGAGTAGGCTTTAATTGGGCATAATTTTAAACAACCATTTTAGAAATTCCGTATGCTAATACGATCCAACCGATTAGGAATGCTAGGCCTCCGATTGGTGTAATCATAGCGAAGAATTTCGTACCTGTTACTGAATAAATATATAAACTACCTGAGAAGATGAGAATTCCGACTAAGAATACCCAACCTGACGTTTGAAAAATGGCTAATTCAGTTTTGAGCATTAAAATCGATGCTATAAAAATAGCCATCGTGTGAAACATTTGGTATTGCACGGCTTTCTCCCAAGTTTGCAGCATTTTTTCGCTCACTCGGTTTTCTAATCCGTGTGCTCCAAACGCTCCTAATGCAACTGTAATAAAACCACTAATTGCCCCAATCATTAACAAGATCTTCATCTTTACCGCTCCTCTTGTTCGTTTAAATTAAAAATCGAATAATGAATCGCCGTTTGCATCTTCTTCTTTCAACCTCTTTTGTTCATTGAAGCTCGGTTTGTTTTTCTCAATTCCCATCATTTTAGCTTCAATGTCAGAGACTTCTGGTTGATCTTTCTTTTGTGTTACAAACTGAGATGTCACAACGGAATCCGATTTCGCTTGCGTAGTATGACTTTCATCATCTGATGCCAATACGACATCAGCTAACGAACGGATTGCATACATTTTAGCACGGATGTCTGATTGAGATGAAGTTGGGTCAATCGATTGTAATTCATTTTTCATCTTTTCGACGATCGCTTCATAAGAAATTGTCATTTAAATCACCTAATCTACTAAGTTTCTAAATGGATTATACCACAATTTTTAAATGTCGAATAACGAGATGAATAAGATAACAACCATTACGACTGGTACTAAGAAGCGAACAATGTTGTACCAAACCTTCTGTAATATAGGTGATTCAATCTCACTGTTTTTAACTGCTTGTTCGCGGTTTAAATACCAACCAACGAAGATCGCCATGAGCAATCCACCTAACGGTAAAATAACGTTTGCTGTAATATTGTCCATCATATCTAGAATGTTATTGCCATTGATTTGAATATGACTCCATACACCGAAACCTAATGAAGCTGTGATTCCTAAGACGAAAATGATTGATCCCATAGTTAATGTCGCCGCTTTACGAGTTAAACCTAAAGTACGGTGAACGTAAGCCACTGGTAATTCTAATAGCGATAACGCTGATGAGAATGCTGCCATCGTTAATAGTACGAAAAATACAATTCCGACAATGTGGCCTGCTGGCATTCCTTCAAAAATACTCGGTAAAATGATAAATACTAGAGGTGGACCTGAATCAGGTTCAACTCCGTAACTAAATACAGCTGTAAAGATCATCACACCAGCAATTAAAGCGAAAACGGTATCCATTAAACCAATTCCAACTGTTGCTGCTGGCAAACGGTCTTTAGCTTTTAAGTAACTGCTGTATGTCAACATACCGCAAATACCGATACTTAATGAGAAGAATGCTTGTCCTAATGCCATAAAGTAAACAGAAGGCTCTGCTAACATTGACCAATCAGGAGTAAATAAGAATACTAAACCTTCACTCGCTCCATCTAACGTTAAACCGTAAGCAGCCATAAATATTAGTAAAATAGCTAATGCAGGCATAAGAACGTTGTTAGCTTTCTCAATACCTTTTTTAATACCTCTCATAACGATTAAAATCGTTAGTCCTAAAAATAGTGCTTGCCAGAACAATGGTGCTACTGGATTACTCGTCCATGCTTCAAACGCAGCTCCGAAACCACCGTCTGGTTCAGTCCAATAAGCTCCTGTTACATATTGATATAAATAAAATAAAGTCCAACCAGAAACAACACTATAGAAGCTTAATATTAAAATACCACCAATCACACCCATTAAACCCGTAAGGTGCCATTTCGTATTCGGTGCTAAACGTTTAAAGGAACCGACTGCGTCCATTTGTCCTGCTTTTCCTATACTAAATTCCGTTAAGAGTAACGGTATACCGATTATAAGAACAAAAAACAAATATATTAATAGAAATGTCGCTCCTCCACTTTCACCTGCAACGTAAGAGAAACGCCATATGTTACCTAACCCAACTGCTGATCCCATGGCAGCTAACATGAAACCGAATCTTGTTTTCCATTGATCGTGGCCTATTCCTGATCCACTCATGATGTTCACTCCTTTTTAATTTATAATGACTAAACTTAACATATGTGAAACTATTTTTGAACCTTTAATTCTATTAAATTTTATCACATAACCCCTTTTTAGTGTCAACGCTTTAAATTGATAAAATATATCAAATAAAAATAAGACACTGCTAAAAGGCAGTGTACGGTGTTCATCTTATAATTTTATTTGTTGACTCGTCTCTTTTTTATGTTCGCGATACAACCAACAGATAAAGTCTTTCTCTTTCGAACATAAATCTCTACCTAGTTCTGATTTGAACTCATCCACTAGTTTTTTACAAGTTTTCTCCACCTATGTAACCTCCCGATCATGTAAAACTATTTACGCTATCTCTTTATTATTACATGTTTCTTAACGAGGCAAAATAATCATTCAAATTCTATTATAATTGTATTATAATATATTGTAAAGTTCTTTTTCAGAAAATTTTAAATTGTTATTTTTAGAAAACAATTCATTCGGAACAAGAACTTTTCGTCTAGCTAACTATTCTCTCTACTTTGCTAAGCTGACAGACTTTTTTGGTTATAATTTTGCACCTTGTTGCATAAACATGAATGTGTCATAATATTATTTGGTTAAGGGAGGTCTATTGATGGAACAAAAATCTATTTCATTAAAATATCATTTGAAGTTTCTTATTCTATCGGCATTAGGTATTTTCTTCTTCATGACACCAATTACTTACGATGGAGAGACAAGCATTCCTGTTGCAGTATTAGCTAATGAATTACTAGAATTTTTCGGTGGTTTCGCCGTTATACTCATAGTTTTAATTATATCTATCTCTGCGATTCTTTCAGTTATAGCACATTTTGTGCACCAAAATGATTCGAGTAAATTTTCGAAGGATACGTTAGCTGGAACTTTATTTAATGTAGGGCCTGTATGGACTACAATCCGTCTACTAGGTATGATCTTCGCTATTCTCACTTACTTTCAAATCGGTTGGGAAGGCATCTATTCTGATTATACTGGTGGGTTACTATTAGATGGTCTACTCACATTCTTATTAACAGTATTCTTATTTGCCGGTTTATTATTACCGTTACTATTAAGCTTTGGTTTACTAGAATTAATCGGTGCATTATTCGCTAAAATTATGCGTCCAGTCTTTAAACTACCAGGGCGTTCAACGGTTGATAACTTAACATCATGGTTTGGTGATGGTACAGTAGGTGTGCTATTAACGAACCAACAATATGAGCAAGGTTACTATACGAAACGCGAGGCTGCAGTGATCGGTACGACATTCTCGGTTGTTTCTATTACGTTTACGATTACCATTATCCAAGAAGTTGACTTAATGCATATGTTCTTACCGCTTTACGGGACAATCTTCGTTGCTGGTTTAGTCGCGGCATTAATTATGCCACGTATTCCACCGTTATCTCGTATTCCAGATGAGACGTATACAGGTGAGGAAAATCAATTAGACGAGTCAATTCCTAGCAATTACAATACTTTTACATGGGGTTATAGGCAGGCTGTAACGCGTGCTGAAAAGTCACCAGGCATTACAGGTTACATGAAAGCAGCGTCTAAAAACATTTTAGACATGTGGGTTGGTGTTTTACCAATTGTAATGGCTGTTGGTACACTCGGTTTAATTGTTGCTGAAATGACACCATTCTTCACATGGATTGGTACACCATTTGTACCGCTTTTAGAATTGATGCAAGTGCCTGAAGCACAGGCTGCTGCTGAAACGATTCTGATCGGGTTTACAGATATGTTCTTACCTGCTTTAATGATTGAGTCAGTTGGTAATGAAATGACACGATTCATCGTTGCTGCTTTAAGTGTTGTTCAGTTAATTTATTTATCAGAAGTCGGTGGTGTGCTATTAGCATCTAATATTCCAATTAACTTTAGAAGACTAGTTGCGATTTTCTTACTACGTACTGCTATTACACTACCTGTTATCGTATTAATGGCTCACTTAATTTTCTAATATAACTTTAAATTCAATACAAAAATCCCCAACGAGTGGAAATCACTTGTTGGGGATTTGTTATACCATAAAGTCATCACGTGCTAACATGAAGTATTCTGCAGCTTTTTTATACCTATTAAACTGATACAGTAACTTGCCGTATAAATAATAGTAATGTTTTAATTCAATATTCTCTCCATTACCTTCAAAAAACGGGATTACTTTTTCTTTTAAGTAGTTCAATAAGCCTTCATCATCATTCTCTAATCTCATATTTAACACTTTAAATTTAATTTGATAACGTTGATGGTTGTGCTCGTAGGCTAAGATCAAGCCTTTTTGAACGTATTCTTTAGCGAGGTGATATTGATTTGTCGTAAAGTAAATATAAGATAATAAGTATCTTGAATTTAAAAAATCACTTTCATTAATATTAAACTGTAAAACTCGTTTAAAATAACTTTCAGCCTCACCAAATTCTTTTTTATGAAAATGGATATAAGCAATATGATGATAAATATTCGCTCGCGTCTTATCTAATAGATGTTCACCGTCTACTTCTTTTAGCTTATTAAAATAGGATTCGGCTGAGTAGAAATCGCCAACTAAACAATAGTTTACTCCTAATACAACTTGGCAATCAATCATTCGCACATAGAACAGCTTCTCTTGGAAGATTGAATACGCTTTTTGAGCGTGTTTGTTAGATACTAATATTTCATTCAAACGACTGTACACTGTTGCCATCACTAAGTGAAGTTCTGGGTCTTCACGATCTCCTAATATGTTTTCCGCTTTCTCCAAGTGCTTTATAGCATTGTTATAAAGGCCTTTCCTTCGGTAATAGATACCGACGAACTTATAAAAGCTAAATGGGTCACAAGCTTCAAAGATCATGCGTCTTTTCTCAATGAATTCATACAGCGCATCCGCACCTTTTAACTGGTCGGTTAATAAACAATAACCAAACTTAGCTAAAAGGTATAAATATTGATCTTCAATATACATATAACCCTTATCCACTTGTTCAACGAGTTCTTTATGCTTGTGTGCCTCAGGAATATGATAAATATGAATATCGCTTAGCCATTTGCGTAACCTTTCTCGAAACTGCTGATTAGGCTGCCCAATTAATTGATACTGATCAATTTGCAGTCGATTAGTTAACTGAATGACCACATCTTCTTTTAAATCAATCTGACCATTTTCTAATTTACTTATGTAAGTGACAGAGCAGATGCCATCTGCCAACTGCCCTTGGGTGAGGTTCTGCTCTGTCCGATACCACTTTATTGCTTTACCTATTAACGTCATAGTTAATCACCTTGGTTACGCACCTTTGATTGCCCATTCACCGTCTTTAATAATTGGCTCTTTGTCGCCATCTTTTGTAACACCATATACATTAAGATCGGCTGAACCAACCATGAAGTCTTCGTGAATTAGGCTTGTATTAATTCCCTTTTCCTTTAACTCTTCATCTTCTAGCTTTTCGCCACCTTCAACGTTAGTTGGATAAGCAGAGCCTAACGCTAAGTGACATGAAGCGTTCTCATCATACAATGTGTTAAAGAAGACTAACTCTGATTGTGAAATAGGTGATGAGTGAGGAACGAGTGCAATTTCACCTAAATACTTCGCGCCTTCATCTGAATCAAGTAAGTGTTTCAACGTCTCTTTACCTTTACTTGCTTCATATTCAACGACTTCACCATCTTTAAATGTTAATTTAAAGTCATCAATTAAGTTGCCATTGTAGTTTAATGGTTTCGTATTTTGAACTGTTCCGTTTACGCCTCTGAAGTCTGGTGCTGTAAATACTTCTTCGGTTGGCATGTTCGGATTAAATGATGCTCCTGTTTCCGCAACAGCTCCACCACCAGCCCAAACGTGATTTTCTGGAAGTTTAACGGTTAAGTCAACGTATTCAGAACTATACTCTAATGCGTCGTACTGCTTGTCATTTAAGTAATCACGAATGTGGAATAACGTCTCATTATGATCTTTCCAAGCTTGAATGGGATCGTCTTGATCAACACGGACAATTTGGAAGATTCGCTTCCACAAATCTTCAACAGCTTTGTCAGCGTCATCTGTATCGTAAATCTTTTTAGCCCAAGCTTCTGTAGGAACAGAAACGATTGACCATTGGATTTTGTCATTGATAATATACTTTTTAAAATCTTTCAATGCTTCACTACGAGCTTTACTCGCCTTAGCAACGCGTTCAGCATCTACATCTTCAAGTAAATCTGGGTTTGGCGCGTGAATGTTAAGCACTGCACCACCGTTTTTAGCATGTGTCATTTGTCGTTCTACTACCCAATTAGGAACATGCTCAAGTACACTTAATGGTTCATGGTCATAGCGTTTTTTCGTCAATACTTCGTCAATCCAATTTACTTGAACATCTTCTGAACCTGCTTCATAAGCTTCATCTACAAGGTGATGAACAAATTGTCTTGCTTCAATTGGAGCATTAATTAATAATGCTTGTCCTTTTTGTACGTTTACACCCATTTGAATTGTTAAATGAGCATACTTCGATAATTGCTCTTTCGTTGGTACCATTTTGACTTGCCACTCCTTATTGAATGCATTTACTTCATTATTTCATACTATGCCCAATTAAAAAAGTTTTGAATACAAAAACAGCTATGATTCTTTAATCACAGCTGCCTTTGGGACCTTTTACTCAACACTTTTAATCCATTCTAATAAATCATCTTCTATTTCTTGAATAAACTCTGGGGCGCACGCTTCTTTATAGATCTTTTCAAACTTCATTTGGTGTTCTTTAATCTCTTTTAGGACATCTCTTGCGCTAATCATTTCATCTTTATATGCGCCTTTATATTTTTTCAAACGGTCTTGATGAACAACGTCCGGGTTGCCATCGACAAACAGTTTATATACATCTAGAACTTCATCGGTCTCTTTCACTGGATCATGCTCGTGTGGGGCTGTTGCGTCAAAGATAGCTACACTAAGCTCTCGTAAAATCAACATGTCTAAACTTCCTGGGTCAAACCCACAATGGTAAATCTCTACATCAAATCCACGGTCTTTGGCTTCGTGTGCTAATTTGCGAAGCATCGTCGACTTACCCGTTCCTGATCGACCTTTAATAAAAATTCGCCTATTTAACTGTTCAGTTAACTCCATAACGTAATCGATTGGACCTTGAGGGGTTGCAGCTCCTAAATAGCGATGTTTAACTGCTCCAGGTTTATTCAAACTGTGATCAGCTAGTAAATCTTTTAAAAGGTCTTCCGTTTCTTTATTAGCCTTTCTAACATTCAAATAATCAATATAAATCTTTTCAACACGGTGATGGTGCTCTAAGGCTGTTTGGAAGTGGTTAATCGACTCTGTGTATAAACGCTTCACTTCTTCCTGGTACTGGACTAGTTCATACTCGTGCTCTTTTAAATAATCTGTATCATATCCGTCACCTAGATAAATTAGCTTTTCATATAAAGACGGGTAAACGAGTCGTTTTTGATTCATTTTCGTACGATCAAATACACCAATGCTTAACGATGGTATGACGATTCCTTCTAGTTGGTCTGGCATTAAATGATTGTGAATGTATTCGATAGCATAATCGTCTGAGTACCTATTTGCGATACGTTGAAGTATAGGACTAACAATTGATGTAAAACCGCCTTCGATATAGACAACTCGATCCAACTGTTCGATTAAATTCTCATAAAAGTTCACATACCCCTTTGCTGTTGTGCCTCCCATGAAGTACCTGTAGTGAACCATAAGCTCCCTCCTTAAACTCCTGTAACATACTATATGAACAGGGAGCTTGGAAAAGAACATTGCAAGGCTCAGACAATTTAGGTGGACTACTTCATTTCGTCAATTAATTCTTTCGTCTGTTCATCCTCTATCGGTTGTTCCTTAGTTGAAAACCAACCAATGACTGCAATTAACACTAATACACCATAAAAAATGACCTTCCATAACGTCGAGTGCGCAAAGTCATATGGTAATATGGCCACATCTTCGTGAGATAAAGTAAACACTACAAGCTTCACACCTACCCAACCAACAATTAAGAAGGCTGCTGTTTCGAGGCCCGGCCTTTTCTTGATCAACTTTACGAAGTAGGTGGCGGCAAATCGCATAATAATGACACCAATTAAACCACCAAATAGTATAACGAGAAACTGTCCTCCATCCATCCCACCTATTGCTGGTAAAGGTGTTGCGGGTAAAACCATTGCTATTGCGACTGCTGCTAGTATTGAGTCCACTGCAAAGGCGATATCTGCTAATTCAACTTTTAGAACCGTCGTCCAGAAACCTGATTCCTTTTTCTTTTTTGCCTTTTCAAGTTTTGCTTCTTTACTGTATTGATTCAATACAAATTTCCGAACCACATGGTTACCTGCTATAAATAATAAATATAATGCACCGATCGCTTGAATTTGCCATACGTCGACTAAAAATGAAATGATAAACAGTGACCCTACCCGGAAGATAAACGCACCTAACAAACCGTAAAATAGGGCCTTTTTACGTTCTTTTTCTGGGAGGTGCTTAACCATAATCGCAAGTACCATAGCGTTATCAGCGGCAAGGATTCCTTCTAATACGATTAAAATTAGTAAAACCCAGCTATACTCTAATAACAAAGACCAATCCATGTATTTACTCTCCTCAGCATATATATAGGAAGAAAAAATGCTGATTATATTATCTCCACAATGGTGTTTTCCTAATGAAGGTAATAAATGGGTTGGTTTGTTTTAAGTATGTTGACGTTAAAACATAAAAAAGAGCAGTACCTATTCGGCACTGCTCTTTCTTTCCACAGATCATTATTCGTGTTCTGCAATTTCCTCTTCAAGCTTATCTAGGATTTCGCCACCAAGTTCTGATACTTCAGAACGATAGAACTCGCGAACATCTGTAGCGATATCTCTAAATACTTGACGCTCTTCTTCAGTTAACTCAACAATTTCTGTTGGGTTATCTGTATCTTCTTCAATAATTGTGATGAACTCTTCGTTTTGACGCTCTTGCTCGTCAAAGATCCAATCTTGCATCTCTTCAGTTGTTTCATCAACTAAAGCACGAATGTCATCATCTAATTCGTTATACCATTCAGTATTAACTGTCGTCATCGCCACATAGTTATTGTGGTTTGACATTGTCATGTAATCTTGTACTTCGTGGAATGATGCATCACCAATAAAGAAGATTGGGTTTTCTTGACCGTCAACTGTACCACGATCTAACGCAGTGTATAACTCACCCCAACTCATGTCTTGTGGGTCTGCACCATAAGCTTCATATGACTCACGGATTAACGGAGACATTTGAATACGCATTTGGAAGTTCTCAAAGTCTTCAGGTGATGTTAGTGGTTCATCATTTGAAGTCCACTGCATTGCACCTTCAGTCCAATACGCAAGCGGCGAAATGTTATGCTCTTCATAACGCTCACGTAGATCTGTATTTAACGCTTCACTATTCGTTAAAATCTCTTGAGTTGTTGCAACATCATCTGGGAATAAGAAATGTAATGCAAATAATTGACCTTCAGATACCATATCACCAGTGAAACCTGGAGACATAACAGCCATTTCTACAGTCCCTTGCATTAATTGGTCAACTTGGTCTGTTTCTTCACCAAGTCCACCGAATTCATATACATCAATTTGTACTTCACCATCTGTCTTTTCGTACATGCGATCAGCAAATTCTTGCGCATACACATATTGTACTTGTCCTTCTACTTCCTCAGTTACAAAGCGCCAGTTTTGAGTAGCGTCTCCATCTCCACCGCTATCTCCTCCACAGGCTGCTAAAAATCCTAATGTTAGAACCATAGCTAAAGCTAAACCAACATTCCTTAATTTAAAAATAATCATTACCCCCTAAAAATATATAGTATTTTATAGTTTCCCTTACAACAATGCAAGAGAAATCTGTGGAAACAGAATTAATACAATCGACATAAGCACCATCATTATAATGAATGGCGGTGTTCCTTTAATAACCTCCATATATGGCCGGTTAAAGACGGCACTGGCGGTGAATATGTCGACTCCAAACGGTGGTGTCGCTGAACCTAACGCCGCCTGGAACGTAATGATAATACCCAAATGAATTGGGTCGACTCCTGCAGCCTCTGCAGCTGGTAAGAAAATTGGCGTTAAAACTAATATAACGACAATCGGGTCGACAAACATACAACCCACAAAGAAGAAAATACTTACAATAATTAATACATACAATGCTGTTGGGTCTGTTCCTAAAACAGTCTCTGTTAACATTCTCGGAATATTTTCTAAGTTAATTAAGAATGTAAAGACTTGACCACCAGCAACTAATATAAATACAACTGATGTAACTAAACCAGTAGATAATGCAATGCTAGGAATCTTTTTAATATGGATCGATCTGTATACTAAAACTTCAAGTATTAACGCATACAATACCGAAACACCTGCAGCTTCTGTTGCCGTAAAGTAACCTGAATAGATACCACCAATTACTAAGATCGGGAAACCTAATGGTAAAATCGCTTTACGAAATGCTTGGAAACGTTCTTTCCAATCAGCTTTTGCTGCTAAAGGTATATTTTTCATCTTGGCGTAAATAATGCTGTATGTAGCAAAAACTAAGAACACCATTACACCAGGTAAAATCCCGGCAATAAATAAGTCGCCGATTGACTCTCTTGCAGCTAGTCCATAAATAATAAGCCCAATACTCGGCGGTACTAGCAACGCAACGTCACTTGCGTTAATAATTAATGCCATTGTGCTTGAATCTTTATATCCTGCACGAAGCATACGCTCTCGCATCGGTCGACCGATTGCAACAACGGTAGCTTGCGTCGAACCTGAAATCGAACCAAACATCGTACATGCAGCAGCTGTAGTTACAGCATAACCACCACGAATGTGACGAACGAAAGATCCAATAAAATCAAGTAAACGTTCTGAAGTTCTCCCTGATGTCATAATATCGGCTGCGAAAATAAATAACGGCACACACAATAATTCATAAGTACTAATCCCCGTAATTAATTGCGGAACCATCATTGACGTATCCAATAACGGTGAGAAAAAGACCGCTACTATAAAAGGTGCGATAATTAGCGGAATCATCATTGGAAAGTTTAGCATCAGGAGAACAAACATAATACCTAATAAAGCTGTTAACATGGTTTGCTCCTCACTTTACCCTTTTTTAGACTTGCAAGTTATCATCTAATTCACGCTTTTCTGGTTCTAAATCGTTATAATCTTTTGCATCAGTTCCGATATAAACTTCTTTATTAACAAGATTCACAATTGTATTACGTGTAAACTGAATTGCCCCTGTAAAGAAGCCGATCGGGATAAACATGTAAAGGTAACCTTGTTGAACTTCTAAGGCAGTTGTTGTTCTCCCTGAATCAAATACAGTTAATGTATAGTTAAACGAAACATATGATAAGTAAAACAATGTTATAGCTGTAACGGCTGGAATAAAGATTGCCATTGTTTTTCTAACTTTCCAAGGAACCGTGTCATATATTGCGGACATACTAATATGACGTCCTTTTCTAGCTGCGTAACTAATCCCCATAAACGTTGCAATTACAACAGCAAACAAAGACACTTCTGAGTGGAACCAAATACTAGGCCCAAACAATTCACGACTAAGAACATTGCCAGCAATCATAACGGCAATTACGATAACAGCCCCACTTAAAATAATCTCTTCTAATTTCAAGAAGCCTTGATCTATGATGCGAAGAGCTTTTCCAATCCGACTAAAAAACGGGCTCTTCCAAAACGAATGATCTTTCACATTGTTCCTCCTCTGTCTACTAATGACATAGAGTGCCTAATACTCTATTACCCCATATATAAAATTCTGAAACTTATATTACTAAAATTTTCTTATATTGAATTATTTATGTAGAGCTATATTCCTAACTTAAATGGTATCGAACAAAAAAGGTTCGTCACAAACGCCGAATTTTCAGAAATATATCGATTATTCTTGTCATAGTTTGGTAGTTTATATCTATGAGTGTCTATTCTTTTTTATAATTCAATATCCTTTCTTTTGTTCCCTATTACTTGAAATTTGTAATTTGACTTCCAGTTTAATTTCTTATATAGAACAGGGATTTTATTACCTCAATCGAAACGAACTGGGGTAATATACATAACATTTAAGCTTTAACCCATAAAAAAATCCCTCCTTACTTAATAAATAGTAAGGAGGGACATGATTTATTCTGGTTTAGCTAAACTTATAATTTGATCTCCTGGTTCTGCTGTTAGATTGTTTTCTGGTGTAAAGAAGTTAACCGAACCAGACTGTTTCACAATGGCTAGTATTACATCTTCTTCGCTTCGATCATTTAAGAAGTCATCATAAGTGTATGACTCTGTAATCGGAGCCTTTTCGAAAATGAATCCATCATTAATTTTTTCGTTTAGAGAAGTCCAAGTTACTTGACCATCAAATAGAACCGTACCACTTATATGGTGACTTACTTCACTTAATTGGTCACCTTCATTTGTTTGCAATGGTAATTGGAATAAGTGTTCTTTACCGTATTCAGGTTTGAATGTTGAGCTGACAAGCGTGTTATAAGAGTCAAACTCTGTAACACTCAACATGTAATCATACGGCGTCATATCTAATTGATACTCCATTTGTTCTGATAAGATTTCTTCGTGTTCATAAGGTACTTCAGCTTTCGTTGCGTGTGTTAAACGACTCGAAGATGCATCTGTAATAATGACTGGCACCCCTAAGTCTTGTAAAGCCTTCGCAAAGTTAGCTGAGAACTTGTTAGAACCAACAAACAAGACTCCATCTTTAGTATCCGTTGATAAGCCTAACTTACGCGATAGCCATCCGATTGAAAAGCCGTGCGCTAACACTGTACCAAACACTAAACCGAACGTAAGCGACGTTAGGATCTCAGCATCTTGGAATCCAGCATCAATTAAAACGTTGGCAAAGTAAGCTGATACCGTTAAAGCAACAATACCTCTTGGCGCAATCCAACCAACGAGTAGTTTTTCACGGAATTCAAGATTCGTACCCATCGTTGATAAGAAGATGGTTAACGGACGAATTACGAATAACATCATTATGATAAATAGCATAATATTTAAATCAAAGATTGATAATAATGTTTCGCGATCTAATGATGCAGTTAACATAATGAAAATGACTGAAATGAGTAAGATCGAAATGTTTTCTTTAAAGTGACGCATATCACTAATAGCTGATATATGCATATTCGCAATGGTCATACCCATTACAGTTACTGCAAGTAGACCTGTTTCATGCATAATAAAGTCACTTAAAGCAAACGCCATAATAACTGTAACTAAAACAACTGGTGATTTTAAGAATTCTGGTACTAGACCTCTTTCAAATGACCAGCCAATTCCATAACCGAACGCCGCACCAATGATACCAGCTAAGATCGATGCTAATAAGAACATAATAACTGCATCAAATGTGACGGTTTCAATTGTTAAGAACTTAATAAATTCGAATGAGAAAACAGCTAATAAAGCGCCAAATGGGTCGACAACGATTCCTTCCCATTTTAGAATGGCAGCTGCTCTAGGCTTTAACTTCGCCTGCCTTAAAAGAGGCAAGATTACCGTTGGCCCTGTTACAATGAAAATACCACCAATAACGAACGCAACAGCCCACGATAAGCCAGCTACGTAATGTGCTGCTAATGAACCAAAAATCCATGCTAGAAAGGCACCTACAGTTACAATACGAAAGACTGGCTTTCGCATACCTTTAATTTCACGGAAATCTAAATTCAAACTACCTTCGAATAATATGATACCAACAGCAATCGAGATTAACGGCCCATAAAGGTCGCCTAAGTCTGCTTCAGGATTGATAATACCGAATACAGGACCAGCTAGTAAACCAACAATCGCCATAACTACAATTGCTGGCAAGCGTGTGCGCCAAGCAATCCACTGTGACAGCACCCCTAAAGCACCGATGATCATCATAATCATTAATAAGTTTTCCAACACTGTTCCTCCTAACGCTTCTATATTAATTTACACATATTGAAAATGTTTATTAGATAATTCAATAGGGCAATTCTATTTTTCACACAAGACACCATGCCATTATAATTTTGGAAAAATAGCCCGTCAATCATAAATTTTCAATTGCTGTTTTGGTGGTGTTTGGTGGGGGTTAGAGGTTAGTTTGTTGTGGTTTAATTGGTGGTTGCGTCGGGTTTGGAGTTGGTGTAGTTTTTTGGCGTTTGCGGAGTGCTTTTTGGCGTTCGTGAAGTTTATTTGGCGTTCGCGCACTGCTTTTTGGCGCTCATGAAGTTTATTTGGCGCTCGGTCACACTATTTTGGCGCTCACGAAGTTTATTTGGCGTTCGGTCACACTATTTTGGCGCTCACTAAGTTTATTTGGCGTTAGGTCATACTATTTTGGCGTTCGCGGGCCACTTTTTGGCGTTCGATCATATTCATTGGCACTCGCATCAATTAGCACTCACCAATTTTATCGGTGCTCAACCTTTTTTATCAGCGCTCGGTCCCGGTTTATCGGCGTTCGCACATTATTTATCAGCGCTCACGAAGTTTTATCAGCGCTCAACCGAAAAAATCCGCTATTCTCTAATCCGAGAATAGCGGAAACCTACTATATTACGATACAGGTTGGTTCTTAATGTATTGTTCTTCATATTGTTCGCGGCGACGTTTTGATGCTTCGCTTACTTGTTCGTCTGCGTGGTAAGAAGAGCGAACTAATGGACCAGCTTGGCAATGCTGGAAGCCTTTTTGGAACGCGATTTTGCGTAGTTCTGCAAATTCTCTTGGCTCATAGTAACGTTCTACTTTTAAGTGGTTACGCGTCGGTTGTAAATATTGCCCGATTGTTAAAATATCAACATCGTGTGCTAATAAGTCATCCATTGTTTCGATAATCTCTTCTTTCGTTTCACCTAGGCCAACCATAATACTTGATTTTGTTGGTGTATCCGGCGCAATCTCTTTAACACGCTTTAATAATGTTAATGAACGGTCATACGTTGCACGTGAACGGACAGTTGGTGTTAAGCGACGAACAGTTTCAACGTTATGGTTGAAAATATCCGGTCCTGCATCCATTAACATTTTAATGTTTTCGTAATCACCTTTCATATCAGAAGGTAATACTTCTACTGTAGTCCCTGGGTTACGCTCGCGGATCGCTTTTACCGTTTCAGCGAAAATTGCTGCACCGCCATCTTTCAAGTCGTCACGTGCAACAGCTGTGACAACTGCATGGCGTAAGCCCATAATTTCAACAGACTCTGCAACGCGCTCAGGCTCGCCCCAGTCTAATTCAGTAGGGAGACCTGTGTTAACCGCGCAAAAACGGCAACCACGTGTACATGTCTTACCTAAAATCATAAACGTCGCAGTCTTACGAACAGCCCAACATTCGTGGATATTCGGACAACGCGCTTCTTCACATACCGTGTTCAAGTTTTTCTCACGCATCATCTTCTTAAGTCCGATATAGTTTTTGTTCGTGTTGAGCTTAATTTTAAGCCATTCCGGTTTTCTTACGTATTCTTCTTTTTTGCTCACATGTGCCACCCCTTCACGAAAGATTATCTTGAGTAATTCCACTCATCTGACTCATATTGTTCTTTCATTAACTGTTGAACCTCTTCTTCTTGTTCATCAGTTAGCATATATGGTTCAAAATGGACACCTAACCCTTTTTCAAACCCGTGGGAGAAAGCTTTCTCCACTTCTCGAATAGCAGGTTTTCGCCCCATTTCTACTTCCATTGAAGTTGCTTTTCTCTTAAGTACTTGTTTTGCTCTTTCTTTCTTAGTTTCATCAGGATAGACAAACATATCAAACAGCTCATCGAAATTCATACTGATCGGTACTGAACCGTGCTGTAAAATGACACCACGCTGCCTCGTTTGCGCACTACCTGCTGCTTTCTTTCCATTAAGTACGAGTTCATACCACGACGGCTCATCAAAGCAGACCGCAGAGCCTGTCTGATTCAGTTTACCTTCTGGGATTGAAAACTCTGCCTCAAGCCCTAGCAATCGATAGCCTTCTAACAAGCCTTGTGAAATGACTTTGTACGCTTCAGTTACCGTTTTTGGCATACTTGGGTGATCTTCAGAAACGATGATGCTATAAGTTAATTCATCATCATGCAATACAGCCCGACCACCTGTTAAACGTCGAACGAGATCAAAGCCATACTTTTTCACGTTTTCTGTATGTATTTTGCCTTCAACCTTTTGAAAATAACCTAAAGACAAACCAGCTGGCTCCCACGTGTAAAACCGTAATGTCGGAGGAATCTTGCCCTCGCTATGCCACTTCAACAAACAATCATCTAAAGCCATGTTGTAAGCAGCTGAGTTCGCTTTTGAATTAATAAAATACCACGTTTCACTCATTTTAAGAGTCACACTTTCTAGACTATTCTGTTTGAAAATTACAAAATAAGTTGATAAAAAACTAAACGAAGCTTAGAATTTTTTACCTATTTTAAACATCTACATCATATCAATAATCTCGAGGGCTGTAAATTGGTGACAACTATAACGTTAACAAATAGGACTTTTAATATACGAACCATGACATTTGTACGAAAATCATTGCAATTTTCAGCAAATTGCTTAAAATTGAAGAAAAATTTATTAATATATGCTATATTATTTGTAGAAATAACACGAATTAGCTCAATATGAATAAACTAAGGAGTTTTCGCAAATGATCGGTGAGCGTGTAAAAAATTATCGTAAAGAGGCAGGGATGACGCTAACACAGTTGGCTGAAGAGGCTGGGATTGCCAAGTCATATTTAAGCGCTATTGAACGAAATATACAACAAAACCCTTCTATTCAATTTCTTGAAAAAGTCGCTAATGTATTAAATGTTGACGTTGACCATTTAATTAAAGACCCTGAAGAAATGAGTGATGAACCGTTAGACCGCGAGTGGGAAAAGCTCGTTAAAGATGCAATGGACTCTGGCGTGTCTAAAGATGAATTCCGCGAATTTCTCGAATTTAATAAATGGAAAAAGAATCAAGGCCACTAAAAGAAAGCTGGTTGTAAGTGTAAAACCTTACGACCAGCTTTTTTATAATAATTTTGCTTGAACAATCACACGTTGCGTCGAGTCGATCGTGCATGTAATGAGGGTTATCATTGATTTATCCTCTTGCACATCCAGTACCGAAATATCCTCTGGTTCAACGATGAACGTATCGACCACTTCATATTCATATTCCGAATCGTGCGTTTCAACCGTCACACGATCACCAACCTCAACCTCATCTAATCGATTGAAAAGGCGGCCCGACGTTCGGCTACGGTGAGCTGCAATACCGATATTGCCTACCTCACCAAAAGTAAAACCTTGTGACATTAACCCTGCCCCGACATCTAGATTCTCTACCGTTGCCCCCTCTAACATGGGGAGAGTTAAGCCAATCTTATCAATATGGATGAGCCCTTGGACTTCTTCATTATGGTGGATGTTGTCACCTGAAGTGTCGTCCACCCCTACCTCAGCTGCATGAACCCGATTTTGTTCATCATTAAACAACTGATCGAGCTCTCTGAAAGAATCAACAAGCTCTCCCTCTTGGTGGGTATAATATTGATTTTGAAAGTAAGGGAAGAGAATGACGGCTGTGCCTATTATGATGAGTAGTAATCCGAATATACGAAGCATAACTACCCTTCCCCAACTAGTTTACTTCGGCGCTTAGCAAGGATTAATCCTAAACCAGATAAAGCAATCACACCACCGATGATGTAGTAAAGGTATGGAATGGATTCACCTGTTTGTGGGAGGATTCCTAGACCTCCGCCGGTGCTTGGTAAAGTGCCTTCTTCCTCTTCTTCAGGAGTAGAAGATGCTACCTCTTCACCACTTGCCCATACTTGCAAGTCAAAAGCCGTTTCTAAACCTTGAAACTCATTGCCTGACTCCCATGGAAACTTTATTCCAAAAACAACTTCTTCACTTTCTTGCACTTCTAATGGACGCGATTCAAAACCTTCGAAACCGGATAAACTTCCTTCATAAAGCACTCCACTTTCATCTGATACAACTAACTGAAGTTGCTCAAATAATTTTTCAGAGCCTCCAGTATGTTCAACAGAAGAATGATAGTTATAATCCATATTTCCATAGTTTTCAATCGTCAAAGTTCGCTCTGCTGTGTCACCTGGCTTTATATTGGATAAATCAAACATAACTGACTGAGGCGTTGTATCGATACTAACCTCTGAGTCTGAGTTCTCTTCACTTGCCAATGTGCCAGTTGGGTTGTAAAGAGTAACAAAAGCTAGCATTATACATGTATAGATTAAAGCTATAACAATACTAAACTTCTTCATATTTTCACCACACTTTAATCATTTAAAAGGCGGGGAAATCCCCGCCTTATTCATATTAGTCTTGATCTTCTGGATTATTTTTTTCGTTTTCTCCTACATAACCGTTCTCTGAACCAACATCAATACCATGCCACTGAGTTGCTTCTAAATAGAAGTCTACATCAATACTATTATTTTGGAATTTATTTTGAGTGTATAGGCCGTCATTACCATCGCCATCTTGACGCTCTCTATCATCAATGAACTTAATTGTCATGACAATATCTTTTGATTGACCAGCCTCGATAGCATGCAGTCCAGCTTCTTCGACCGTTATCCATCCTTTTAAATAATCCTTAATCTCTGGCGCTAGGTTGATGCGATCCTTGTTAATCCAAGCTTCAGTACCTTCAAAGTTCTGTTCATGATCTTCTTTTGTATATACATGTTGATCACGAACTGTATCTAAATTACCTTCATAAAAGTCATATAAACTTAAGCTCGCTGTATCATCCCATGGTTTAGGTATGAACCACTCATGCTCATAATCTAATACTGATTTGAATAGAGGTAAATACTTATCATGGTCAACCACTTCAAAGAACTGTATCTCAAACTGCTTTAAAAACTCTTTATAATCGTCATTTGAACCTGAGAATCCATTTCCATTAACTTCACCTTCTTGAAAACCATCTACATCCATGTGCATTAATACATGCTGAATTGCTAGCGAACCACCGTTTGTGATTGTAAATTCACGAGTCATTGTATCACCAGGCTTTAGGTTGCTCAGTCTAAATAAATGACCCTCATCATCTAAATTGCTAACATCCAAGTTTAGCTCACCTGCTGCAAATTGGTTATCAATTACCTCAATGTCGTTAAATGCTGCGTATGTGCCTCCACCAACTAATGAAAGACCCATAACCCCTGTTACAATACCTACTCCTAACTTCTTTTTAAAATCCATCTTTCTAAATCCCCTCTCCAACAATTATCTATTAAAAAGAGCTTAAATCTCCTTCTAATCTTCTATTTGTCTTGTTGACCTACTCCATTGTCTTCTACATAACCATTAGAATCTATGTCTATTCCAGGCCACTGAGTTGCTTCAAATACAAAATCTAAACTAACACTGTTATTTTGGAATTTATTTTGCATATATAAACCATCATCATTTCTATTTTCTTTATCATTAATAAACTTGATCCCTATTTCAAAGTTTAAGTTTTCTTGGGAGTCCAGACCATTAAGCGCAGAAAGGTCTACACGATCCTTGTTGTCTACTAATGGATTGTCGCCATCATAATCACTTTCAGTAAACACATATGTCGAATCAACCCACTGACCTAAACCTTCTCCGTTATATAAATCATAAAGAGTAAAAACTTCTGATGGAGTCGGTTCGGGATCACTGCCGTTACCGTCACCTGGGCCACCTTCACCATTGTCACCTTCATCATCTTCACAATGCGGGTTACCTTGTGGATTACCTTCCTCACAAGCCGGAACACCTAAAGTACTAATGTTATCTGTTAACAATGAAGTCCCTTCAACATTGAATGATGTGATCGCAAACTGCTTCAGAAATTCTTTATAAGCGTCATTCGAACCAACAAAATCGTTCTCATCATTTACTTCATTAGAAAAGCTAACCTTTTCTAAGTGTAACAACACATTTTGAATAGCTAATGAACCTTCATTACCTAGCTCAAAAGATCGAGTCATGGTATCACCAGGCTTTAAGTTCTCCAGTGTGAAACCTTTAGCACTAGATTCGCCAGCTTCAACCGTTAAGTCTAATGTACCAGCAGCGAATGAGTTATTTACTGTTTCAATATCGTTAAATGCTGCATAGGTACCGCCACCTATTAAAGTTAAGCCCATAGCTCCAGTAATAACCGCTAAGCCTATTTTCTTTTTTATACTCATTAACTTCGCACTCCTTTTTAAAAAAGGGAGGTAATCCTCCCTTAATTTAATAAATTCTATTAGTTTTGGTCTTCTGGATTAGCTCTTTCGTTTTCATCTACGTAACCATTCTCGGAACCAACATCAATACCATGCCACTGAGTTGCTTCTAGGTAGAAGTTCACATCAATGCTATTACCTTGGTACTTGTTTTGCTTGTAGTAACCATCGTCATTACGCTCATCATCATCTACAAACTTAATTGAAATTTGAACTTCACTTGTATCTCCTCTATCAGCTGGTAAACCATCCCACTCAACATCTTCTCCAGTCTTTGGATCAGAAGCAGTTCTGTTAGGTGCTAAATTCAGTTTCTTACCTTCAAACTCATCCCAATCTGAATCAACAAGGAAGTCCTTTAAAATGTCATATTCTTGTATCTTTTCAAAATTGCTCTCATACAAGTCTTTTAACGTAAAGTTATCGTCTTCTTGTATCGGGTAAAATAACCTTTCATCTGTAATTTTACCGTCTTCCCAATCTTCACCTAAATCTTCATCAACTCTTAAAACTTCAATCTGGAACTGATCTAAGAACCCTTTATAATCAGCATCTGCTTGCATTGCTGCTATATCCCCATCAGCCAATTCTTCTTTATCGAAATTCTTTGCTTCCATATGTAGAAGCACTTCCTTAATTGCTAAAGACCCCAAGTTTTCTAACTCAAAAGTCCTTGTCATAGTGTCACCAGGCTTTAGGTTTTGAAGAGAAAATAACTTACCATCATCATCTAGCCCGTCAACAACACCTAAATCCAAAGTTCCACTAGCAAAACTATTGTTTACAGTCTCGATGTCGTTAAATGCTGCATAAGTTCCTCCACCAATTAATGAGAGGCCCATAACACCGGTTAGAACCCCTACTCCGACTTTCTTTTTAAAATTCAAACTAACTCCTCCTTCTCCTCCCCAACAAGAGAGATTGTAATAATTTATATTCCACCGTGATCGCTGCACGATAAAATCAATTTCTACAAAGCTACCTCTTCAGTACTAGATTCTTCTTTCAAGTTTCGTTGTTCTTTCAAAGCTTTATAAATTGTTTTTCCTGAACTTACAACCAACAGAATTCCTGGGATGATCATTAATAAAGCAATCCCTAATGAAGAATTCGCAAAGTCCATTACGTATCCTAAAAATGGGATGTTGATTGATGAGTGTACGCCATGTATATTCTCAGGTAATAACAAACTAGAATCTGCAGCTTCATTGTTATCACCTTTAGTTCGATACATGACTTGGTTGTTATTCTCGACTACATCAATAACTCTATGTGTAACAAATACTCCAGGCTCGGATTGGAACATAACTACATCGCCTTCTGACAATGCTTCAGGATTGATATTAGTATCAATTCCTATTACAGAACCAGTGCTTATTTCAGGTTCCATCGACCCTGAGTAAACGACATTCAATTCTTGGCCTAATATCTTGGGGGCACCATCTGATGTTACATTTGTAAAAACAAGACCTAGTGTAATGAAAAACAATGCAATTAAAACAATATTTACTGACCGACTAATCCATTTCATTGTCTTCACTTTCATCAAGCTCACCCGTTTCTTCTTCATTTTCTTTAGCATCTTGATCTTCTTTTTCTTCACCTGAATCGTCTTTTACGCCCTTATCTTCATCATGATCTTTCTCTTCTTTAATCTCTTTATCAGATTCCGCTGTTTCTTCACTATCTTGAACTTCTTCATCATCATAACTTTCCTTGGAATCACTTTGTTTATCGCTTTCATCTTCTTCACTTTCAGAACTATCATCTACTTGGTCATCATTCTCTCTGCCTTTCTCTTCAACTTCTTGTGTTTCTTCTTCGCCCTCTGACTTAGTTGAAGATTCACTCTTGTTACCTTCTTGTTCTACATTCTCTACTTTTGAATCATCGGTCATTAAAAAGTCATCTTCTTCAAAATCAATGTTCTCTCTAATGCATTTTCTGTTTTCATCATCGTGTCCGTGACCTGGTCTATGGTAACCTCGGAACTCAAAATCACCTATTTCAGCCTGCAAAAGCTGCTTTTGTTCTGTTGTTAAATCATTGAAATCGTATTCAAGATTAGTAGTTTCACCAGAGTTTATTGCAGGTATCTCACCTTCATGGATTAATACTTGCATGTGTTGTGGATGCTGACCTTCGTCTTCACCCTCCTCATTTTTACATTGACCAGTTTCTCGTGGTTTTACGTTCTCTTCACCAAACTGTTCATAGAATTCTGTAATTATATTTTCATTATTGTTACCGTTGCCTTGATTGATTTTTAAGATATAATAAATCTCATACTCTGACGTTCCTTCCATGTCATCACCAGTGTTCTTAACTGTTGAAAAAATATAACCCTCTTCTGCGTCAACACCTGATGGATCAACGAACGTTAGGGAACTTTTATCCCATTCATCATCTTCACTATCGTCATCATCTTCATAATCCCACTCACCAGCTTGAAAATTCACATTCTCTCTCTCAAGGTCATTAAACGCGGCTTGTGTTCCACCGGCAGTCATTGCAATGATGAGGAATAAGATGTAGATTGCAATAAGTGGTTTCATGTACAACGTTCTCATAAGCTCTCGCTTTCTTCTTTGCGTTAACCTAGACTTTCTCAATCAGAATCCCTCCTTAGGGAGTTGGCACTCAAATAATATATATAGAACGACTCGGTATTTTATGTTCGTTATTGAGAATACATTTCAAATTATAGACTTGTTTCCTAATTTTGCAAAACTTCAAATTTGACTAAATATTCTTAATAAAGAACAAATAAGTTGCTCAGTTCTTTAAAATGCACATTTATCTTACTTTTTCTTGATTTTATTCTATTTAACGAACAACAATGCAAAAAATAATAAATTCTTTCTCTTTTACGGACTAAAAAAGACCTAGTGAGGAAAGTTTTTTCACTTTCCCCACTAGGCCTTTAGTACAAGCTATGGTTAATCAGCTCGATTCTTTTGCTGTCTTAACGAAGCTAGTTCGTCCTCGATACGGTTTAACGATTTCTCTAACATCGCCACGTTACCACCGTTTGCTTCTAATTTATCTAGATCACCTTGAATTCGAATGTAATCCATCTTTAATTGATCAATTTGTGCTTGGATTTCTTCTTTTGTCATTTGAATCACTCCATTTAAAAGATCAACTTCATTGTAAACCTTTTAAGAGTTTTCTTGCAATTCATGAGGATTTTTGTCACAAAAATATAATAACTAACCCTCACCCTTTATCTACATGAAGCAGTTACTTATACTTAAACACATTTAACTAATTTCAAGTTTTTCTTAAATAGCCGTTGTAATTTTCTGAAAAGAAGTATATAATTTGAAAGGAAATTAAAGGAAAAGGAGGTCACGAAAATGTTGAACTATAACAACACATTAACTAATACAATTTTATACTTTCCATTTGTCGTGACCTTGCCGAAGTCTGCCTTTAATTAATTGTTACATTAATTGAGTGATCGCAAAGTCGCGCATGTTATACATGTTGCGGCTTTTTTATTTTTTATGATAAGCACACTTAGGCTTTTAAGGGCTAAGTGTGCTTATTGTTGTTTAAGGAGGTGATAAGCATGATACAAGTTTCGGTTGGTTGTTTGACTAATGTGAAAGGAGTGATGAAGATGGTTCAGCTAATACTTCAACGATCAAATAAATGTTACCGGATTGACGGTGGTTAGCTAAAGAGAGAGGAAATGAGGTGTAATATATGATATCTGTATTTAGAAAATTATCTTGGTATTTTAAGGAACAATGGATTCGCTACACTTTGGCGGTAACCGCACTTATTATTGTAAACATTCTTGGTGTTATTCCACCAATGTTACTCGGTGAGGTCATTGATCTTATTCAATACAATCAAGTAACTGCTGAAAGGTTTTATGAATTATTAGCGATATTTATCGGCCTAACAATCGTTATTTATATCGTTTCATTTTTTTGGGACTATACGCTGTTTGGTCGTGCATTTTTACTTGAGAAAAAGATGCGTTCAAAGTTAATGAATCACTTTATGCGAATGACGCCTACTTTTTTCGGGCATTATCGAACAGGCGACTTAATGGCTAGAAGTACGAATGATTTACGAGCAATCATGTTGACAGCGGGTTTTGGGATTTTAACTTTAGTCGATGCGACGATTTTTATGTTTTTAATTGTAATGGTTATGGCGATTATGATTAATTGGCATTTAACGTTGGCGGCTTTAATACCGTTACCAATCATGGCTTTATTAATGCAAAAGTATGGTCGAGCGATTCATGAGCGTTTTACAAAAGCTCAATCTGCTTTTAGTGATTTGAATAACGACTCGCTTGAATCGATTCAAGGGGTTAGAGTTATTCGTGCTTTTGTACAGGAGAAGCGAGATGAAGAGCAATTTAATGCTCAAACAGAAGAAGTGTTTCAGAAAAATATTGAAGTGGCTAAAATGGACGCTTTATTTGAACCGACGATTAAAGTTTTAGTCGGGATGGCTTATACGATTGGGTTAGGTTATGGTTCGTATTTAGTCATGCAAGGTGTCATTACGATTGGGCAATTAGTTACTTTTAACGTTTATTTAGGGATGCTCATTTGGCCGATGTTTGCGGTTGGTGAGCTCATTAACGTCATGCAAAGAGGAAATGCATCACTTGATCGTACAGGTGAAGTGCTTTCACATGAACCAGACGTTCAAGATCCTAATGACGAAGTAAGTATACCCACACCTAAGAAAATTGAATTTAACCAAGTTAGCTTTAAGTATCCTCAAGCTGAATCGTATCAGTTAAACGGAATCATTTTAAATATTAAACAAGGTGAAACGATTGGTGTTGTCGGAAAAACTGGTGCTGGAAAAACGACTTTAATTAGACAATTATTAAGAGAATACCCACCTGCAGAGCATGGTGTTGTAACCATTAATGATGTCCCGATTGATCAAATTCCATTATCTATGACACGAGGGTGGATTGGTTACGTGCCACAAGATCATACTTTGTTTTCTAAAACGGTTCGTCAAAATATTTTGTTCGGGGATGCCAATGCATCGGACGAAGAAATATTTCGGATTTTAGAGTTAGCTTCTTTACGTGAAGATATTGAACATTTACCAGACGGATTAAATACGATTGTTGGTGAAAGTGGAGTTACGTTATCAGGAGGGCAAAAACAACGTGTCTCCTTAGCAAGAGCACTCATTAAAGACCCTGAATGTCTAATTCTAGATGACTCACTATCAGCCGTCGACGGTCAAACTGAGACGAAAATTATTCAACATTTAAAAGAAGAGCGTTCTCATAAGACGACGATTATTGTTGCTCACCGTCTATCGGCTGTTAAACATGCTGATCAAATTATCGTATTAGATGAAGGTAAAATGGTTGAACACGGAACTCATGAACAATTAATGGAACAACGAAACTGGTACTTTAAGCAATATGTCAAACAGCAAATGGAAGGAGGCGAATAAGATGAAATCAAAAACGACTGAAAAACGCCTTTTTCATTATGCTTTAAATTATAAGAAGACGATTATGATTGGTATTGTTTGTTTAATGATTGCTGTTGCGATGGAGTTAAGCGGTCCGTTAATAGCAAAAAAGGTAATTGATGACCATATTGTTGGGGTGGCCAATCACTATGTTGTTACCGATAAACAAACGGGTGCAATCGAATTTAACGGCGAACATTACATTA
This sequence comes from Alkalibacillus haloalkaliphilus, assembly GCF_007991275.1. Classification (GTDB taxonomy): domain Bacteria; phylum Bacillota; class Bacilli; order Bacillales; family Alkalibacillaceae; genus Alkalibacillus; species Alkalibacillus haloalkaliphilus. Next base: position 126,348 of record NZ_BJYA01000001.1, read on the forward strand.
GAGTTGAACGTTATGATTCGATTGATGATGAAAAAGTGGTGACGTTATTCCAAGATGGGTTGTCCTTTTTCTTGTTAGATGAAGAAGTGCCACTTAATGCGAGGTTTGTAGAAGGTGATGGTTATACTTTCGTCCTTGAGGTAGATCAAACTGAAGTAACGGTTAGTGGTCAAACACTAGAGACTCATGAGTTATTTCATTTCTTCCAACCTGAAGTGAGCTCTATTGCAGCTTGGTTAGGGCTATATTTAGGTTTGATTCTTGCTTCATCAGTATTTCTATACTATAAAACTTATTTATTACAGTACGCTTCAAATCGAATTATTCAAACAATGCGACAAGATGTGTTCAGTCATATTCAACGCATTCCGATCCCTTATTTTGTTGATCAACCAGCTGGTAAGGTTGTCGCACGCGTAACAAACGATACAGAAGCGATTAAAGAGCTATATGAGAAGGTTTTAGAAGTATTCACATCGGGCTTTATTTATATGTTCGGTATTTTTATTGCATTATTTATTTTAGATGCACGCTTGGCAGCGATCTGCTTAGTGCTTGTGCCACTTATGGTGTTATGGATGTTAGTTTACAGGAAAATTGCTGGACATTATAACCATGAAATTCGTGAAACGAACAGTCGCATTAATGCTAACATTAATGAATCAATTCAAGGGATGTCCATTATTCAAGCATACAACCAAGTTGACCGAATGACAGGTGAGTTTGAAAATTTAAATCGATATCACTATCGTTATCAACGAAAGATGAATACGTTTACAGCATTAACGTCGTTTAATTTAGTCGACTTTTTACGAAATGTTGCCTTTGTAGCGTTTATTATGTACTTCGGCGGAATTTCGCTAGATGGTACCGGAATTGTGACAGCAGGTGTACTATACGCTTTTGTTGATTATTTAACTCGATTATTCGAGCCAGTCAACCAAATCGTCAGTCAGTTAGCTCAGCTAGAACAATCTAGGGTTGCTGGTAAAAGAGTGTTTGAACTGTTGGATGAAGATGGAGAAGAAGTCGAAGAAAAACCGATTACGAGATACGATGGTTATGTGGAATTTGAACAGGTTTCCTTTGCTTATGAAAAAGATGATTATGTCTTAGAAGATTTATCTTTTTCAATACAACCTGGTGAAACAGCTGCTTTTGTCGGGCATACAGGCTCTGGTAAAAGTACGGTTATGAATCTATTATTTAGATTTTACGACCCGTCAAAAGGACGTATATTGATAGATGGTAAACCAATTAATGAGTTATCGAGACAACAAGCTCGAAGTCATATCGGTATTGTGCTTCAAGATCCTTTTATATTTACGGGCACTATCATCTCAAATATCACGATGAATGACCCTCGCGTTAGTCGTGAAGATGCGATTAATGCTTTAAAAGCAGTCGGTGCTGACCGCTTCATTGAGCAGTTGCCTAACCAGTATGATGAACCTGTTAAAGAAAAAGGGGCTGAGTTTTCAACTGGCCAAAGACAGTTATTATCGTTTGCTAGAGCATTAGCTTTTGATCCAGCTATTTTAATTCTTGATGAGGCGACAGCTAATATCGACACTGAGACAGAAGCTATGATTCAAGAGGCTTTAAAAGTATTGAAAAAAGGCCGAACAACATTAGTCATTGCTCACCGTCTTTCAACGATTCAAGATGCGGATCAAATATTCGTGTTAAAGCAAGGTGAACTAATTGAGAAAGGCACGCATGATTCGCTTTTACAAACACAAGGTGAATATTATATGATGTATAGAATGCAATTAGGAGGCAAACAGGCCTTTGCTACTTAGAAAGCGTTCAATTAGAAAAGACTAAGAGAATTCTCTTAGTCTTTTTTGCTTATAGAATTAATGATGAAAGACGAAGCTTCTTAGCGGAATTTCTTGGGCCTCTTCCTGATCATTCACTTCATATTCAATTTGTAAATAGTCTAAGTCGAACTGATAATTTGTCTCATGGAGTGTCACTTTAAAAACGATCGTCGTTGTGCGTTCTGAAAGTTTAAAGTCATTAGGACGTTCGTAGTCACCTACTATTTCGCGCATGTCTGGGCTAAAGCCGTAAAACAAGTCTGTTTCATTATGTGGGTCAAAAAATAACTCGATGTGTATTGAATCGTCACCTTGGTCTAAGACCGTGCCATCATCTTTTATAATGTTAATGTCTTGAACGGTTGGCATTTGGTCACCCGTCCACCTTAACTGCTTACCAATATAAATATCATGGTACTCCTCAAACAAACTCGCATGAGCGCCTGTATGAGAGATGTCGAGGAACTCTCCACTTTCACTATTTGCTTCAACAGCGAAATAGCCTGCTGTTCCTGACCCGATCAAAAAAGTTGTTAGCAGTAGCCACCTTATTTTATTCACCTTTGACACCTCGAATTTTAGACTAATAATCTTTTTCTCTATTATACGGTTATTATTTAAATTCTATACATCTAGCAAAATATCCTTCTATTTTCCTAGTACTTTTCCTTTCCAATATGAAAAGATGACGTGAGCGGCTACTCGACTCGTCATATTACGAAAATCAATCGTCGGGTCGATTTCAACGATGTCCATCGCTTGGACTTTGTAATGTTTGGCAGCTGTTTCGACTGCTTTCATTAACGAATAACTGTCCATTCCGCCTGGGCCAATCGCTGGACATCCTGGTGCAAAGGCTTGATCTAACACATCCATATCAACTGATAGATAAATAAGGTCGACTTTGTTTTCCAGCTTTTGAAGGGCTTGTTGGATTATTTCATTTATTTTGTTCGTCATCACATCTTCCATCGTATAAACGGTGACATCCTGTTGTTCAGCATAGTCATCATAGCCTTTCGCATTCGTAAAATCACGAATACCAATTTGGACGATGTGTTCACCTTTTAACACGCCATTTTCAATGGAACGACGAAATGGCGTGCCATTTGTCGGGCCACCATCGTCTAAGTTGCGAAGGTCATGGTGGGCATCAAATTGGATGACACCGATTGTCCCGTATTTTTCATGGTGAGCTTTTATTGATGGGAAACTCACTGAGTGATCGCCACCCAACACAATTAACTGTTCCGCTTCTTCCTGACCTAAAACAGACTTCGTTGCCTGATAGATTCTATCTTGTGAATCTAAAATGTCAGTTGGATTCATGTCAACGTCACCGAAGTCGATCATAGTTTCACCTTGAAAGTCGTGACTAATCTCTTTTGAAAATGTCGAGTAACTACCCATCGCTTGGCGAATAGCCCCTGGTGCAAAGGCTGCACCAGAGTGGCTGATCGATGGTTTTGAAAGTGGCGCGCCTATTATGCCGTATTGACTTTTACTACCATCTGGTTCGACAAGCAACTCATTCATTTTCGTTGTATATGAATCTTTGAAAATCGCTTTTCCAGCGGGTTTTAAATAATTAGACATGAAGACCACCTCGCGTGTAGAGCTTTTTACCAGCTTTAAACACGGTGTTCACATGGTTGACGCCGTAATGATATGGAATGTATTTATAATTTGGCGCATCCCAAATGACAATGTCTGCTTGGCGTCCTTCTTTAATTTTACCAGCTACATCACCGCGGTTGATCGCGTGAGCAGCATTCGTCGTGACCGCATACCAGATCTCTTCTGGTGTCATGCGCATCTTTAATGCGGCGAGTGACATAATGAGCTGGATGTTTTCAGTAACAGAGCTTCCCGGATTGAAGTCTGTTGAGATCGCAACGGTAGCCCCCGCTTCAATCATGTCCCGTGCACGTGCAAAGTCGCCTTTACCTAAGTAAAAAATCGTCCCTGGTAGTAAAACACCGATTGTATCAGAGTTGGCTAGTTGTTCAATTCCTTCATCTGTTGCAACGGCTAAGTGGTCACCGGATCGTGCTCCTAATTCAACTGCAAGCTGTGTGCCACCTAAAGGCTCAATTTCATCGGCGTGTAATTTTACATCAAATCCACACTCCTTCGCTTTGTTTAAATAGCGACGCGACTGTTCGACTGTGAACACACCTTTTTCTGTAAAAATATCAACAAACTCAGCTAGGCCTTCTTCTTTAATTTGTGGGAACATTGCAGCCATTTCATCGAGTAGTCCCTCAGGGTTATCTTTATAATCTTCTGTAATCGCATGCGCGCCTAAAAAGGTTGAGACGACTTCAAGTGGGTGGTCCTTTCCAACTTGGTTGGCAACGCGGAGCTGCTTTAACTCTGTTTCACGGTCCATTCCGTAACCACTCTTCGCCTCCACGGTCGTAATACCGTAACTTGCCATACGATCAAGGTGGAACATCGCTTTTTTATAAAGATCTTGTTCTGACGTTTCGCGTGTTGCTCTAACAGTTGATAGAATGCCGCCACCTTGTTTTAAAATGTCTAGATACGGAACACCTTGTTGCTTTAGTGCCATTTCGTGCTCGCGCGAACCACCGAATACAAGATGCGTATGCGGCTCGACGATACCAGGTGTGACAAGGCGTCCTTCACAATCGACCTTTTCATCTGCAGGCTCGTTTTCTAACTGTGAAGATGGACCGACTTTACTGATCTTCCCGTCTTCAATTAGCACGGCGTAATTTTCATAGACTGGTAGATTGTTCATATCTTTGCCGCGCACTTGACCGTCGTATTGATCCATCGTTAATAGTTGTCCGATATTATATAAAAGTGTTGCCATGTACATTGCCTCCTCATAGTTTTCTTGCGTTGGGATTAGGCGAACGCTTAATTGATTGGGCGTTCGCCTAAAAAAATAGAATTTCGCCTAATTATTTTTAATTTCGCTTAAATATCATGGATTTCGCCCAATAAATCTCGATTTCGCTTAATTCTCTAAAATTTAAGCGAACTATATTAATCTAGCAACGGAATGTCGACGCCTTTTTCCCGAGCGGTTTCTTCAGCTAGTTCATAGCCCGCATCGACGTGGCGCGCGACTCCCAAGCCAGGGTCAGACGTTAAGACGCGCTCGAGACGCTCATGCGCATCTTCCGTACCGTCAGCGACGATGACCATACCAGCATGTAACGAATACCCCATACCAACGCCGCCACCGTGGTGGACCGATACCCAGCTAGCGCCGTTCACGCTATTAATTAATGCATTTAAGATCGGCCAGTCTGCAACTGCGTCACTTCCATCTTTCATCGACTCTGTCTCGCGATTTGGTGAAGCGACTGAACCAGCATCTAGATGGTCACGCCCGATGACGATTGGTGCGGAAAGCTCACCTGAAGCGACCATGTCGTTAATAATTTTTCCAAAACGAGCACGCTCGCCATAACCTAACCAGCAAATGCGTGATGGCAAGCCTTGGAAAGCGACTTGTTCACGCGCCATCCGAATCCATTTACACAAATGCTCATTATACGAAAACTCGCGTAATAGCACTTCATCAATTTTATAAATATCTTCTGGGTCTCCTGATAACGCTGCCCAACGGAAAGGGCCTTTTCCTTCACAAAATTGTGGGCGAATAAATGCTGGTACAAAGCCAGGAAAATCAAACGCATCTGTTAACCCTTCATCATAAGCTTCCTGACGAATGTTGTTACCGTAATCGAATGTGACAGCGCCTGCCTTTTGTAAATCGAGCATCGATTGAACGTGTTTTTTGATCGATTGACGCGATAACGCTAAGTACTCATCTGGATTCGACTCACGTAAGTCGGCCCCTTCTTCTAATGAGTAGTCTGTAGGTAAATATCCGTTTAACGGGTCGTGTGCAGATGTTTGGTCAGTCACTAAGTCTGGTGTTACGCCGCGTTTCACTAATTCAGGTAACACGTCGGCTGCATTCCCTAAAAGTCCGATTGATAAAGGCTCACCTTTCGCTTGAGCTTCGCGTGCCATTTCTAATGCTTCATCAAGTGAGTCCGTCATTTTGTGTAAATAACGGTGCTCAATTCGGCGTTTAATTCTTTCTTCGTCTACTTCAATGGCGATCACAACACCGTCATTCATCGTAACAGCTAAAGGTTGCGCACCACCCATACCACCTAACCCAGCTGTTACAGTAAGTGTCCCTTTAAGCGAACTGTTAAAATGTTGGCGGGCCGCTTCAGCGAATGTTTCATACGTCCCTTGTAAAATGCCTTGTGTACCAATATAAATCCAGCTTCCGGCTGTCATCTGGCCATACATCATGAGACCCTTCTTCTCTAATTCGCGGAAATGTTCCCAATTCGCCCACGCCGGAACTAAATTAGAGTTAGCCAGCAAAACACGTGGAGCGTCTTTATGCGATTTAAAAACCGCCACTGGCTTACCCGATTGAACGAGTAATGTCTCGTCCTCTTCTAAATCTTTTAACGTTTTAATAATCGCCTCGTAACTCTCCCAATTACGTGCTGCCTTACCAATCCCACCATAGACAACTAGTTCGTCAGGATTTTCAGCCACTTCAGGGTCTAAATTGTTCATAAGCATTCGTAAAGCCGCTTCTTGAACCCACCCTTTCGTATTCAGTTCACTCCCTCGTGGTGCGCGGATTTTTTTAGTTCCTTCTACCATTATGAGTTCCTCCTTTTTATAATGACTATATGCTTTTCCCTAGGACCTTCATGTTTGTTTCGTTAGCTTTGTGATACAGGCTTTACATCCACCTCTTGTAGCCACTCTACTAACGCTTCGATATCTTTTGAAAAGGCTCGGTCGTGCTTAATACTCGGTACAACACCTCGTGCTTGTGTGTATAGTTCTCTTGTCGATTGCGCCATTTTTTCAGTGCCTCTTATTTCTACTGCTTGCATGGCGCATATGAGCTCGATTGCGATGACTCGATGAGCGTTTTGAACGATTTGGCTCGCGTGTCTTGCTCCAATTGTGCCCATACTGACGTGGTCTTCTTGGTTAGCGGATGATGGGATTGAGTCAACCGTTGCTGGGTGTGCTAACGTTTTGTTTTCTGATACGAGTGATGCTGCTGTATATTGCATAATCATCGCACCTGATTGCAGGCCTGGCTCAGGGCTTAAAAATGGCGGTAAATCATTTAGTTGTGGGTTAACGAGTCGTTCGATTCGCCGCTCTGACATATTCGCTACTTCAGCCATGCCAATTTTGAGTAAGTCCATTGCAATGGCGATCGGTTGTCCGTGAAAATTACCGCCTGAAAGTACTTCTCCCTCATCTGTGAAAATTAACGGGTTGTCTGTTGCGGCATTGATCTCGACTTCTAACTTTTCTTTAACGTAATTTAACGTTTGCCATGATGCACCTAACACTTGTGGTATGCACCGTATTGTATAAGCGTCTTGGACACGTTTTTCACCTTGTTTTGTGATGAGTTGGCTATCACGCAAAAGCTCTCTAATACGCTCAGCTACTTCAATTTGTTCTTTATGCCCTCGCACTTCATGGATTTTTGCATCAAAAGCACAAATAATACTTTCTAACCCTTCCATCGTCATAGCAGCAATTTGTTCGGATTGTTTTAACGTTTCTTCTGCTTGTAAATACGTTAACGCTCCTACAGCTGTCATCGCCTGTGTTCCGTTAATGAGTGCTAAACCTTCTTTTGCTTTTAATTGAATCGGGGTGAACCCTTTCTCTCCTAATACCTCTTGAGCTGGCTTAATCTCACCACGATGATAGACTTCACCATCACCGAGTAAAACGAGAGCCAAATGAGCAAGTGGTGCTAAGTCTCCGCTCGCTCCAAGAGAACCTTGTGACGGAATGACCGGGATAATGTCTTTGTTCAACAACTCAACTAACTTTTCAATGACAATCGGCCGTACTCCTGAGTAACCTTTTAATAAAGCATTAGCTCGAAGTAACACCATCGCCCGACTGACTTCTTTTGATAAAGGGTCTCCAACACCACAAGCATGTGAGTAAATTAAATTCATTTGTAGTTCATCTAAATCTTGTTCATCGATCTCGACATCACTAAACTTACCAAAGCCTGTATTAATGCCGTAAATAACGTCGTGTTGCTCAACAGCCGTTTCTATCATTTTGCGACTTTCAACTACATGATGAAGTGAAGCTTCTGATATGGTAACGGTTTCAAAATGGTGAACAACACGATGCAGTTCATTTAACGTTAACGAATGTCCATTAATCTCCAAACGACCACCTCCATTAAACATAAAAAAGGGACTTATCCTTGATTACATTCAAGAATAAGCCCCCTAATATCTCATTACTCATGGGCATTTCGTTATATATGATTAATTCCTAAGCCTGCCGTCTCATGCTCGAGTCCACGAATTGGTGCACCAATGGTTCCATAAAGCGCAACAGCAATCCATTCACCTTCTTGTTCGTTTTCGTAAGGTTTCCCTCGAACGACAGCAAATCTCAATCCAACTGTACGCATCACATCTCCAAGTTGCACTTGACCTCTCGTCACACCTTGCACTGCTTCTAAAATAGCATGATAAAGCGCGTGCATCTCACGGTATACTCCTTCTTGGATCATGTGGTTACGCTTAGCTGCTGTCTCAATGGCTGATACAACTTTTTGCAAATCCATTGATCCAGTTTTACCTAAACAATATTGAAATGTTGATTCGTTCATCTCGGACTTTAACCCTTCGATCTCATCACTATTAGCTAATACTAACTGAAGGGCACACTTTCCGATTCCGATATTTTGTTGAGTCATATTAACACCACAATTCTCATCACTAATCAAAATTGTAAAACAATTTTGAAAAAGTGTCAATATCGGTCACTATGATTGTATGCCCTTCAATTTAAGTTATGCTTTTCGGTTAGATGTTGGATCCCAAGGGAAATCTGCTCCGAACTTCTCAGCCAATGTCTTTGATTCTTCACGGCGCTTCTTACGATAGTCCGCACGCTCTTTCGCCCCTTCGTGTAACCACTTTTCTTCCTCTGATTCAGGATACACTGAAGGCACTTGAGTTGGTTTGCCGTTTTCATCAATGGCAACCATCGTTAAGAAAGCTGTCGTGCAGACATGACGTTCACCAGTAAGTAAGTTTTCTGTGATTGCTTTAACGAATACTTCCATCGATGTATTGTGCGTCCACGTGACAAACGCTTCTAAACAAATTGTACTTCCTTCTTGTACTGGTGCTAAAAAGTCTACAGAATCAGTTGAGGCTGTTACAACTGGTGTTCGTGCATGACGTGTTGAGGCGATTGCTGCTACATCGTCCATATAAGCCATTAATTTACCCCCAAATAACGTCCCATGACTATTCGTATCTGGAGGTAATACGTGTGAGTTTTTTACTGTTAATGAATGAATACACGGTTTTGCTTCCATCGTGTCACCCTACCTTTTAAGTCTTTATTAAGTTAAGACAATTTACTTAACATTAATCTTTGTTTATTACGAACTTAGTATACCACCTCAAGTGCTTGAATACATAAAGAAATACTCAAAGAAAAAAGCTTACTGGCTGACGCCAGTAAGCTTTAAATTAATCATCTTTCTTTTTAATTCCTTGTTCTTCAGCAAGCTTTTTGGCTACTTTAACTGAATCCCATACTGGTGGGAGCAATAAGAGTGACACTGGTACGGCGGTTACAACGATAAAGTTTTGTAACATACCGATACTATCACCGCTACCTTCACCAATTGAAATTAGGGCAATTGCTGTAGCACCAAAGATGATCGCCCAGAATACACGGACATATGTGCTTGGTTCATCATTACCTGTTACGGCAACTGCTGATGCGTAGGACATCGAGTCTGTTGTTGTAGCAACGAAGATAACCGTTACAATTAAGAAACCAAATGCTAATAACGTTCCTAATGGCAACTGCTCTAGAATGGATGCAACCGCAGCTTCCTGTCCGACTTCGGCCAGCGGAACAGAGATACTTTCAGGGTTTTGGATTTCAAACCAAATTCCTGTACCCCCAATCGTTGCAAACCAGAAGTTACTTACAATCGGAGCCATAATTGCTACTGCAACGACAAGCTCACGAATCGTACGTCCTCTTGAAATACGACTAATGAAGATCGCCATCATCGGTCCGAAACCAATAAACCAACCCCAGAAGAAGACTGTCCACCATGCTAACCAGACTTCATCGCCACGCGTTAAGCTCATCATTAAATAATTTTGTAACTGGAAAGCTTCTGCGGCAACGAATGCATCTAAAATGAACATCGTTGGACCAACAATTAAGATAATAATCATTAAAATAACCGCAAAGCTAACATTAAATCGACTTAAAATTTGAATACCACGGTCCACACCTGTAATTGCCGATATCGTCGCAATTACAACTAAAATAACGATAAAGGCTATTTGTGTAAACAAGGTACTTTCAACACCAAATATGTCTTCAAACGCATAAGCTCCTTGCAATCCTAAAAATCCAATTGCACCAATTGTACCAGCAGCTACCGCAATAATTGATGTTACGTCTGCTAATACACCCCAAAAATTAAAGCGTTTGAACACTTTATCGCCTAATAACGGATAAAGCATCGTTCTTGGCTTTAACGGCATTCCTTTATGGTAGTGCGCATACATAATAACAATCGTAGCGACTGTACCTAATACAGCCCAAGCTGAGAATCCCCAGTGGAAGAAAGCTTGTGACAAACCTGGTACTACGCGTTCCCATTCACTCATTCCTTCTGAATTAAACAGAGGAGGTGTATCCATATAGTGTTGGATTGGTTCACTTGCTGCCCAAAACACACCACCCGCTGCTAATAACGTCGTTAAAATCATCGCCACCCAACGGAAGTTACCGTATTGTGGCTCTTCTTTATTACCTAAACGAACACGTCCATAACGTGAAAACATTAAAATCAAACTGACAATCAATGTTGCAAGCATTAATAATTGCCAAAATAAACCGAAGTACTTAGCTGAAAAATCGAATGATGCACTTACAGCCTCAGATGCGAAATCTGGTGTAAAGAAAGCTAATAATAAGAATAAAAGCAAGAACCCTCCACTAATCGCAAACGGGCCCCATTGTGTGCCTGTTCCTAAATACTCCTCGGTATAATACTTTTTCTTCATCCTTTTCCTCCTGTAAAAAGCTGTTATATAATTGCTCGAATGTTGTTTACCTCCAGCTCCTCTCCGCTTATAAGGTTTTCGCGCAATTAGTTCTAAATTGTAGTTTAAAAAGACATAATTCGTCAAAATTTTTGTTTGGCTAGAAAGTGCTAAAATTTGGCGAATTTTAAAGCCATTTTACGCTGACCTAATATAGGTAAAGTTATTTACCTTCTAATCATGTTATTTGCTACTTTTTAAAAATTATTATAGTTGGTATTGAAAAAAACAATTGTTTGAAATAATTAGTGCGTTTTGCTTAAACTAAAGAAGAGATTTCAAAAGGAGATTTTATAAATGACACTACGACAAGAAGCATTTCGGTTAAAAGAAGAAGGGAAATTTTCTGAAGCACAATCTATTTTCGCAGAGTTAGTACAAAACTATCCAGACGATCATCAAATTTTAATAGCGGCTGCTTATGTACATGAGCAGTTGGAGATGTTTCCTCAGGCTATAACGTTTTATCAACAGGCATTAGATCTTAAGTTAAGTGAAGAGGAACGAAAGGAAGCTTTACTTCGCCTTGGAATTAGCTATCGTGCTGTTGGGTTGTATGATAAAGCGAAAGAAACGTTAGAGGTTGGTATGAGTGAATTTCCAAGTTATAACCCGATGTATGTTTATTTTGCGTTTACGTTGTACAATAAAGGGGATTATGACTTGGCGATGGAGATTATGGCACAAAAGTTGTTAGAAACAACGAATGATGAAGATTTAGTTAAGCAACAACAGCTTATTGAGTTTTATGCTAGTAGTTTAGATGAGACATTTAACTAATTAAAGCCCCAGAGAACTGGGGCTTTAAAATTTACAAAGAAACATTTAATTTAGCTTTTAGTTTTTCTAACATATCCTCACTCATTCTGTCGATATCATAATCGATTGAGAAGCCCCATTCTTCTTTTGCTTTAGAGGCATCGATTGAGTTCGGCCAGCTGTCAGCAATTTGTTGTCTTACTGGGTCTACTTCGTAATCAAGTGAGAACTCAGGGATATGCTTTTGGATCGCCTGCTCGAAATGTTCAGGTGCAGCGCTCATGGCTGTAACGTTGTACGCATTACGATTTATAAGTTTAGAAGGGTCAGCTTCCATTAAATCGATGATTGCCTTAACTGCATCTGGCATATACATCATATCCATATGTGTGCCTTGTCCAATGTAAGATGTATATTGTTTATTTTTTAACGCTTCGTAATAGACTTCAACCGCATAGTCTGTTGTTCCACCGCCTGGTTCAGTAACATACGAGATTAAGCCTGGGAAGCGTACACCACGTGTATCGACGCCGAAGCGTTGGAAGTAATAATCTGATAAAAGTTCACCAGCTACTTTATTAACACCGTACATCGTTGTTGGGCGTTGGATTGTTAATTGTGGTGTTAAATCTTTAGGTGTTGTTGGACCAAACGCACCGATTGAACTTGGCGTAAAGAACTTGGCATCTAGTTCGCGTGCGACTTCTAGTGCATTCATAAGGCCGTTCATATTTAAATTCCAAGCTAATTGTGGGTTACTTTCAGCTTTAGCTGACAGTAACGCAGCTAAATGGATCACTGTATCAACTTGGTACTTGTTGGCAATATCATGCATTTCTTTACCTTGCATAACATCCAAAGTTTCAAAAGGACCTTCCGTTACAACTGGGCTATCAGCTTCGCGAATGTCTGTTGCGATTACATTGTCTGTACCATACTGATTACGCAAAGCCATCGTTAGCTCTGAACCGATTTGGCCAAGTGAGCCGGTTACTAAAATCTTCTTCATCGTAATAGTTCCTCCTATCCCCTTGTATGCTTTTAGATAACGCCCATTTCTTTACCGACTTTTTCATAAATCTTAATGGCATCATCTAACATCTCTTTTGTATGTGCTGCTGTTGGCATATTTCTAACACGGCCCGTACCACGTGGAACAGTTGGGAAAACAATCGCTTTAGCATAGACACCTTCTTCATTAAGGCGCTTACTAAACTGTTGTGTGGTTTTCTCATCACCAATAATACAAGGTGTAATCGGTGTTTCACTATCCCCGATATCAAAACCTATACCTTTTAAGCCTTCTTTTAAGTAGTTACCGTTTTCCCACATCTGATCGTAAAGCTCAGTTGACTCCATTAGTAGGTCAATAGCTTTTGTCGCTGCTGTTACATCTGCAGGTGATAAAGAAGTTGAGAATAAGAAAGGTCTTGAGCGTACTTTTAACCAATCGACTAATTCTTGTTTACCTGCTACATAACCACCGACAACGCCAATCGCCTTAGATAAAGTACCCATTTGGAAGTCAATTTTGTCTTGAAGTCCGAAATGTTTAACTGTACCAGCACCTTTACCTAATACACCTGAACCGTGAGCATCATCGACGTAAGTAATTAAGTCAAATTCTTCCGCAACCTCAACAATTTCAGGTAACTTAGCAACGTCACCGTCCATTGAGAAGACGCCGTCTGTAATCACCATAACTTTATTGTACTGGCCAGACTCTGTTGCTTCTTTTGCTTTTTGGCGAAGGTCTTCCATGTCGTTGTGACCGTAAGGAATAATTTTCGCTTTTGACAAACGGCAACCATCAATAATTGATGCGTGGTTTAAAGAATCCGATAATATAGCATCATTTTTATCCATTACCGCTGAAATTGCAGCCATATTGCAGTTAAACCCAGACTGGTAAGCAATTGCGCTTTCAGTCCCTTTGAACTCAGCAATTTTCTCTTCTAATTTCACGTGTAGATCTAATGTACCGTTAATTGTACGAACTGCACCTGCCCCTACACCGTGAGAATCGACTGCTTGTTTAGCAACTTCTTTAAGTCTTTCGTCAGTTGCTAGTCCAAGATAGTTATTTGATGAAAGGTTAATTAATTTCTGACCATTGATTGTAATTTCAGGTCCATTAGCACCTTCTACAGGGTCAATTTCGTTATAAAGTCCTTGATCTTTTAATTCTTGTAGATTTTCATTTAAAAAGCGATCTAAAGTTTCACTAGGCATTACGTTACCTCCTAAAAAAGTTGTCATAATCTAGTTTTCCCAATATGTATCATAACATGATTTAAGCTGTTATGGGGAATTCACGTTATATAAGTTTCTTACAGGCAAAACACTTTAAAGCATAAAAGAAAACAGGGAGATAGACTCTCCCTGTTAACATAGTTTACACATCTCTTACTTTTGATGTTTCTTTCGTTGGCTGATGTTCACCAGATTCAATAGCTTTAATATAGTGACAAGCTGCTGCGTGGCCATCAGTCATGTAGTCTTCATTACGCAATTCTGGTACTTCTTCAGCACACTTGTCTGTCGCAAATGGACACCTTGTGTGGAAGCGGCAACCAGAAGGCGGATCGATTGGTGAAGGGACATCACCTTGTAAGAAGATACGCTCTGTTTTCTTTTCTGGATCCGGTACTGGAATTGCTGATAATAAAGCTTTTGTATAAGGGTGTTGTGGGTTTTCGAAGATTGACTTCGTGTCACCAATCTCAACAATTTTACCTAAATACATTACGATAATACGATCTGAGATGTGACGAACAACACCTAAGTCGTGTGCGATAAATAAATACGTTAAATTCCACTCATCTTGGAATTTCTTTAACAAGTTTAATACTTGTGCTTGAATCGATACGTCCAATGCAGAGACTGCTTCATCACAAACAATTAACTTCGGGTCAACTGAAAGTGCACGAGCAATACCGATACGCTGACGCTGACCACCTGAGAATTCGTGTGGGAAACGGTCAGCTTGGTGTGGCTGCAGGCCAACTGTTTCCATTAATTCTGCAATACGGTCATTACGCTCGTTGCGTGGCACTGCATTTTGAATTTCCATCGCTTCATTTAACGTTTGACGTACAGTCATACGTGGGTTTAATGATGCGTAAGGGTCTTGGAAAATAATTTGTAAGTCTTTACGCATTTTACGCATTTCTTTCTTATTTAAAGAAAGTAAATCCATACCGTCGAATTCAATCGTCCCGTCAGTTGGATCATCTAAACGTAAAATAGCACGACCTGTCGTTGATTTACCACAACCGGACTCACCAACAACACTTACTGTTTCACCTTCATAAATTGTGAATGAAACGTCGTCAACAGCTTTAACGTTATTTACCGTGCGACCTAAAATTCCACCTTTAATCGGGAAATATTGCTTTAAATTATTAATCTTCAGAAGTTCTTTTTTCTGGCTCATACACTTTCACCTCCGGATCGCCATCCCATTCATCTGTGTAGATCCAGCAACGAACTTGTTCACCTTCACCAACATCATCTAGGCTTGGTAGTTCGCTGTGGCATAAATCTGTTGCGAACGGGCAACGTGGCGCGAATCGACAACCATCAGGCATCTCATGCGGCGCTGGAACTGTACCTTTAATAGGAATTAGCTCCTCTTGGTCCACATCACTACGTGGTAGTGAATTTAATAGGCCTACTGTATATGGGTGTCTAGGGTTTTTGAATAACGTCTTAACGTCTGCATATTCAACAACTTTACCGCAATACATAACGGCGACATAATCACACGTTTCAGCTACAACACCTAAGTCGTGCGTGATCATAACAACAGACATACCCATTTCTTCTTGTAATTCTTTAATTAACTCTAAAATTTGCGCCTGAATTGTAACGTCTAGCGCTGTTGTAGGCTCGTCTGCAATTAATAGCTCAGGGTTACAAGCTAATGCCATTGCAATCATAACACGCTGGCGCATACCACCTGATAATTCGAACGGATATTGCGTCACACGCTTTCTTGGTGACGGGATTCCTACTAATTCTAGTAATTCAACCGATTTTTCCGTGCCGTCTTTTTTATCAAGACCGCGGTGGATTTTCAATGCTTCACGAATTTGTTGGCCAATTGTGTAAACAGGGTTTAATGACGTCATTGGCTCCTGGAAGATCATTGAAATTTGGTTACCACGCACTTTACGCATTTGTGCTTCACTATAATCTAAAAGGTTTTGACCTTTGAAATTGATTTCTCCACCGACGATTTCACCTGGCGAATCGATTAATTGAAGGATTGATAAAGCACTAATACTTTTACCAGAACCTGATTCACCTACAATTCCTAATGTTTTACCTTTAGGAACATCAAAAGTAACACCGTCTACAGCTTTAATTTCATTTCCTTCAATAAAGAAGGACGTTCTTAAGTCTTTGACTTCTAAAATCTTCTCATCACTCATGATCCTACACCTCGCTTTCTATCAATTAATCGTTAAGATCAATACGCTTGTTAAGGAATTTATAAGAAATATCGACTAATAAGTTAACGACAACGAATACTACTGAAATAATTAGAATACACGCCTGAACAACTGGGAAGTCACGGTTCATAATGGAGTCAACTAATAATCTACCCATTCCGTTAATCGCGAATACTTCCTCAGTTAAAACTGCACCTGCAAGTAATGCACCGAATTGTAGACCGACAACCGTTACAACTGGGATCAGTGCGTTTTTAAGCGCGTGCTTATAAATAATAATACGCTCTTTAACACCTTTAGCACGTGCTGTACGAATATAGTCTTGTGATATAACCTCAAGCATACTAGAACGAGTCATACGTGCAATAATAGCTGCACCGGCTGTACCTAAGGTTATCACTGGTAGTAAGACTTGCTCTGGTGAACCCCAACCTGTTGGCGGGAACCAACCTAAGTTAATAGAGAACCACTGCATTAACATTAAGCCTAACCAGAAGTTCGGCATGGATAAACCGAATAATGCAACAATCATAATGGATACGTCAGCTATTGAATACTGGCGTACCGCAGAAATAATACCTGCAATTAAACCTAAGAAAATACTTAATACCGTAGCATATAATGCTAACTCAATTGTTACCCAGAAACGGGGACCTACCTCATCGATTACTGGTGTGTTGTAACGCATGGACGTTCCAAGGTCACCTTGGACAACACCTGCAACATAATCAAAATACTGTACCGGCAAAGGATCATTTAACCCTAAACGGTTTTCTATTTGTTCAACCATCTCAGGAGGAGCGTTCTCCCCTGCCATCAACTGTGCCGGGTTACCAGGCGTTAAGTGCATTAGTAAGAATACTAAAACTGTAACACCTAATAATACCGGAATCAGTTGCAGGATACGACGGATTATATATACAGTCATCTATTTTGCACCTCTTTTCTACTTTTTCATTTTCGGATCTAACGCATCACGTAAACCATCACCAAAGATGTTAAACGCTAATACGACTACAACGATAAATGCACCTGGGAAGAATGCGATATAACCAGCATCTCTCATATAACCTCTACCATCGTTTAACATCGCACCCCACTCTGGCGTAGGTGGTTGTGCACCCATACCTAAGAAGGATAGACCAGCCGCTGTTAAAATTGCTGTTGCAATATAAAGCGTTGCGTTAACAATAACGGGTGATAATACGTTCGGTAAAATGTGCTTAAAGATGATTCGTCCATCGCCAGCACCTAATGCTCGGATTGCATCGACGTACTCAAGCTTTTTCGCTGCTAACGTTGAACCACGAATAATACGAGCGAAACCTGGTACAGCGTAAATAGCTACGGCAATCGTTACGTTCACTAAGCTTCCACCTAAAATACTTACAATTGCTAAAGCTAGTAAAATACCTGGGAAGGCTAAGAGAATATCGATAAACCTCATAATAATGTTATCAATGCGGCCACCGTAGTAACCCGAAATAATACCAATTGGAATACCGACTAGCGCTCCCATAATAACTGAAGCAAAACCGATCCCTAGGGTTAGTGACATACCATGAATGATTCTTGTAAAGATGTCACGCCCCATATGGTCTGTACCGAACCAAAACTCTGCTGAAGGACCTTCGAATCTGTTCATAACGTCCGTATCATTTGGATGGTTCGACGTTAGCAAAGGACCAATTATTGATACAACTATTAGAAATAAAATGGTGTAAAAACCAATCAAGGCTGCTTTATTTTTTGCTAGGCGTTTGTAGAAATCTTTTATTGATTTAACTCTTGGATTTTCCACTTTTTCTTGAACGCCTTCTTCTACTTGTTGATTTGACACAGCTTATACCCCCTTTTTAAAACATCGCAAATTTTTGAAAATTCAATTTGTGAACCCTCACATTAAATATTTTACCACAAATGTAAGCGCTATTTTATGTTGTTTCTTGGTAAAATTATTTTAGCGAGTCTACTTTCTAGACTATCATAAACGCACATTTATAATAATACAACAATTTGCCCCAAATTAAGTCTATTCAGAATTTGCGGATAATATTGAATATAAAATGAAAAAATATAGTTTCTTCATTATATATTGTCACTATATTAACAACTTATAATAAATTTAGACAAAATATAACCTTGCTAATAGTTTGAAAATGATTTATATTATGGTTGAGGGCATGCCTAATATTTTAGGCTACTCAAATACTTATAAATTACCAAGGGGGTAACACAAGCATGAAATCAAACAAAACATTTTGGCTTTTAGCCGTAATGCTAGTTTTCTCACTATTTCTAGCAGCTTGTGCTGGTGATGGTACTGGAGAAGATGATCCTGGTACTGATGATGATCCAGATACAAGCGAAGAAGAAGCTGGTGGAGATGACGAAGAAGCTGGTGATGATGTAGAGGCAGATGTCGACGTTGATGGCGACCATCTAATCCTTGCAGTATCTTCAGACTTAGTTTCATTAGATCCACACGGGGACAACGACGTTCCTTCTAGTAACGTTCGTAATAACATTTATGAAACACTAGTTAAGCAAGACGAAGATATGGAAATCGTTGAAGGTCTTGCAACTGATTGGGAAGAAGTAGACGATACTACTTGGGCTTTCACTTTACGTGAAGGAGTACAGTTCCACGATGGCACAGAGTTTACTGCATCTGCAGTAAAAGCTAACCTAGAGCGTGTACTAGACCCAGCAATGGCGTCTCCACGTACTTTCCTATACGAGATGATTGAAGAAGTTTCAGTTGAAGGTGACTACGAAGTTCACATTACAACTGAATACCCATTTGCTCCACTATTAGCTCACTTAGCACACGATGCTGGTGGTATGATTAGTGAAGAAGCAATCACAACTGATTATGAGCAAGCTTTAGAAGAAGCTGGTCATGACATGTCAGTAGAAGAGTACTATGAACTTCGCGCTGAAGGTGGCGAAGAGTTTGAAGAAGTTTCAGGTGATATCGCTGAGTATGTTGGTACTTATGTAGCAAGCAACCCACACGGTACTGGCTTCTTCCAATTATTAGAGCGTACTTCTGGTGAAGAAACGACTCTAGAGCGTTTCGAAGACTACTGGGGTGAAAATGCACTTCCAGGTGCTGTAACGTTCAAGGTTATTCCTGAGCCTGGTGCTCGTTTAGCAGAGTTAGAAACTTATAACTCTCACATTGCTGATCCAATTCAGCCAACTGATGTAAGCAACGTTGAAGCGTTAGAAGACGCTTATGTTAATACTCAAGATTCTGTAAGTTTATCTTACATTGGATTCAACATGGAAAAAGAACCATTTGATGATGCTCGTGTACGTCAAGCTATTAACTTAGCTGTAAACCAAGAGGAAATCATCGAAGGTATCTATGATGGTAATGGTATTCCTGCACTTGGTCCATTAGCTCCAGACGTTTTCGGTTATGACGAAGATGTATCTGGTTTAGGTTATGAGCCTGAGCGTGCTCAAGAGCTTCTAGAAGAAGCAGGGTACGGTGATGGTTTTGAAACAACTATTTGGACTAACGATAACGAGCAGCGTGTAGAAACTGCTCTTTACGTTCAAGACCAATTAGGTGATTACGGAATCGATGTTGAAATCGAAGAGCTAGAATGGGGTGCTTTCCTAGACCGTACAGCTAACGGTGAGCATGACATGTTCGTACTAGGTTGGTCTACTGTAACAGCTGACGCTGACTACGGCCTATACGCACTATTCCACTCAAGCGCTCATGGTGCAACTGGTAACCGTTCATTCGTTGATGACCCAGAACTAGATGAACTTCTAGATGCTGGTCGTCGTGAAGGTGACCCTGAAGCACGTCAAGAGATCTACTCTGAAGCACAAGAGCTATTAACTGAAATTGCTCCTATGCTTTACGTTCACCACCAGAACTACCTAACTGGTGTAAGAGAAGAAGTTGATGGCTTCTGGGTAGACGCATTAGGTATTTATCAGCTTAAAGATGTTACAATTAACGATTAATCTTTAGGCAATCATAAAAAGGCTGGCTTTGCGCCAGCCTTTTTTGTTTGTCTTATTTTAAGATCGAGGAATGGCTGATTGAGCTTCTTGAACCGGTCTATGAGCTTCTTGACTGCTCCAATGAGCCTCTCGAACCGGTCTATGGAGCTTCTTGACTGCTCCAATGAGCCTCTTGAGCCATTCTATGAGCCTCTCGAACCGATCTATGAGCTTCTCGACTGTTCCAATGAGCTTCTTGAACCGGTCTATGAGCCTCTCGAATCGATCTATGAGCTTCTCGACTGTTCCAATGAGCCTCTACGCCAAAATATTTAAAAAAGCTATGAGGTTAAACTACCTCATAGCTTTTTTATTATAAATTCTTCGCTTTTTTCTGAGAGCGTTCACGTTCACTCTTGTTTAAGATCTTTTTACGTAAACGGATTGACTCAGGAGTTACTTCACAATACTCATCATCATCCAAATACTCAATTGCTTCTTCTAATGTTAGCTTACGAGTACCTTTCAATGTAACAGTATTATCTTTTGTAGCTGAACGGACGTTAGTAAGTGCCTTCTCTTTCGTAATATTAACTGTTAAGTCGTTATCACGATTGTGTTCACCAACGATCATTCCTTCATAAACTTCAGTACCAGGTTCAACAAAAATAACACCACGGTCTTCAAGTGCCATAATACTATATGGTGTTGCTTTACCTTTTTCTTGAGATACTAATACACCTTGACGACGACCACCAACTGAGCCTTGAGCTAATGGCTCATAAGCATCAAATGAATGGTTTAAAATACCGTAACCACGCGTTTGAGACATGAACTCTGTTGAATAACCGATCAGGCCACGAGATGGTACTTTGAATTCTAGTCTCACTTGACCGTTTCCGTGGTTAACCATATCGAGCATTTCACCCTTACGTGCTCCTAATGATTCCATCACTGGACCTGTATAATCTTCAGGTACATCGATTTGAACACGCTCATACGGCTCACATTTCACACCATCAATTTCTTGAATAATAACTTGAGGTTTAGATATTTGTAGTTCATATCCTTCACGACGCATATTTTCAATTAAAATTGATAAGTGAAGCTCACCACGACCCGATACGATCCACGCATCTGGTGTTTCAGTTTCGTCCACACGCAAACTCACATCTGTTTCAAGCTGAGTTAATAGACGTTCTTCAATTTTTCTAGCTGTAATGTAGTCTCCTTCTTTACCAGCAAATGGACTATTGTTAACAACAAAACGCATTTGTAAAGTCGGCTCATCGATTCTTGGGATTGGTAATGGGTCATGATGATTAACATCACAAACTGTCTCACCAACGTTTAAATCTTCCATACCTGAAACGGCAACGATATCACCGGCTTCAGCTTCTTCGATTTCAACACGTTTCAATCCGATAAAACCGAACAACTTCGTAATACGGTGGTTTTTAACTGAACCATCTTTCTTCATTAAAGCAACTTGATCGCCGACTTTCATTTTTCCGCGGTAGACGCGGCCGACACCAATACGCCCGACATAATCGTTGTAATCAAGTAGCGTTACTTGGAATTGTAACGGTTCATCAGTTTGCTCTTCTGGTGCTGGGATGTGTTTTAAAATCGTTTCAAAAATCGGATCCATCGTCTCATCTTGTTCTTCTGATTCATACCCAGAAGTTCCTTGAAGTGCTGATGCATACGCTACAGGGAACTCTAACTGATCATCGTCAGCTCCAAGTTCGATAAATAGATCTAATACTTCATCAACAACTTCTTGTGGACGAGCATTCGGACGGTCAATTTTATTTAAAACAACCATTGGCTTCAGATTTTGTTCTAATGCTTTCTTTAATACGAATCTTGTCTGTGGCATACACCCTTCATATGCATCGACAACTAGTAACACACCATCAACCATTTTCATAATACGCTCAACTTCGCCACCGAAGTCAGCGTGGCCTGGTGTATCTAATATGTTAATACGCGTGTCACCGTAGTTAATTGCTGTGTTCTTTGCGAGAATCGTAATTCCGCGTTCCTTCTCTATATCATCCGTATCCATCGCACGATCATCGACATTTTCATTATCGCGAAACGTCCCTGAATAGTGTAACATTTGGTCTACTAACGTTGTCTTACCATGGTCAACGTGCGCAATAATGGCGATATTACGAATATCTTTGTGCTCTTGCATAAAAACGCTCCATTTCTATAACTAAAATTTCCTGCCTTTGTTATTATATATCAGTTGAGCTATACTGTATAGTTTTTAACGAAAGTATCTAAATTAATCAACATATCTGATTGATTTAGCAAAAGTGATGACAATCAACCCGACCGTTAATAAACAGCATGAAGCAACAAAAATAATTTCATCAATCGAAAACCCTATAGATATAAATAGTGACGTTAATAGGAAGGAAACAGGAAGTAATCCCATAGATGCGAAAGAAATTAAACTCATCATTCTACCGATATACTTTTCATCCGTATGCGCTTGAATAGCTGATAGTATTGGCACATCTATAATAGACAAAGTTAAACCAACTAAACTAATGACTAATAAACTAACCCATAATTCTCCTGTTAAACTAAAAGCAATCATAAATACACCAAGTGCAACAATACTAATTAACGAAACAAGGCCACGCCGCCTGTTGACATTAATAACTCCAACAATAACTGCGCCGATTAACATCCCGGCACCTAACACACCACTAAGTAAGCTGTAAGTAAATTCGCCTCCACCAATCACATTACGGGCGAAGATTGGCAAGCCAACTTGAAGTGGTCCACTTAAAAATAAATTGAGTGAGACAGATGTTAACATTAAAGTTAATAAAAAGGGCGATTCCTTTACATAACGAATCCCATCCATTACCGAACGCCAAACAGACGGATGTGTTTGCTGCTCCTCTTCATCCAAACCAACCCTTTTTCTTAAATATAGATCGACTATAGCAGCCAACAGAAGCATCAAACTGACAAGACCAAACATCAACTCATAGCTTCCAAACCCAATAACGACACCTGCAATTAATGGACCAGCAATGACTGAAAAACGCTGTGTCGTATGGACAATTGAATTTGCTCGAGTTAGCTGTTCTCTATCTACTAATTTTGGGAGTAACGAAGAACTTGCTGGCCAAAAGAATGCATCTAACAAACCAAACAAAAATGCTAAACCTACTAATACCCATATCGAAACTAAATCAAAAACAAGCAAACCAATGACAAGTATTAATAAAACTGCCTTTGTGAAATCAGATAACAACATAATCGTCGCTTTATTTACACGATCAGCAATGGCACCACCAATTAGCATAAAAAGAAGTCTAGGGACCGAGCTTGCGAAAAAGACAAGCCCTAGCATTGCTTCTAACCTTAAGTAATCAACTACATACCAATTAACTGTAAATAAAAAGAACGCAACACTTAAACTTGAAGCTAAAAAAGTGAAAAAATACAAAACAAACGATCGATTGCGATACAAAGGCAGACGACTTTCCCCAGTGTTATTGGTCACAACTTCCATCCTCTCTTATTTCAGAAACAACTCTTCTAACTCTTTAATTACCGATTTCACCTCATCTTGATCAATTGCATAATAGACTTTATTTTCATCTCTGTTGGACTGTACAAAACCATGATTAAGCAGTATTGCTAAGTGGTGTGAAACGGTTGAGTTTGATACACCTAGTTCTTGTGCAATCTCATAACCGTAGTGTGCGCGTTGTTTTAAAAGCCTTAACATATTAAATCGCCTTTCATCTGTTAAGATTTTCAGCAATTCCAATACTTCTTTCTCATCACGCATTTTCTGGCTAAGGTTAAACCGATCTAATCCCACAACGAGCAAACTAACCTCTTCTTCATCAAAACTTATAAACCCAACACTCATCGAGTAAGAAGGCATGACAACAAGTTTCTTATTTCCGTCCCAATTTGTATATTGTGAAGCCATCTCTTTAATGAACTGGTCGTATTCTTGTTCATTTAAGTGCTCGACTTTATCTTTAATTTTCGTTAATAATAACGATTCAAAGTCAGCATAGTATTGTTCATAAATGCGTTTTAACAGTTTGCATAAACGCTCTTTTACTTCATTAGGGTGTTGAACGAAATACAGCAACTTCCATTTCTCTTCTTCTGGTATTGGTAAAGACTTAATCCTTTTCTCGACCGGTAATTGTTTAACTGAATCATCTACAAAACTCGTATTTACGATTCCCTCAACTAATTGTTTCTCTTCAATCGTACGAATTGAATCAAGTAATGCATCAATCGAAGAAAACGCGTTACGACGATACCAATAGGGAATGAGGGAAATAGCTATATGACTGTCTTTTTGAAAGAAGACTTGTAGCTCTTTTAAATCATCAGATGACAAGTTTTCATGTGCTTCTTCGATCCATTTCTCAACTTCACTCCCTCGCATTAACGCTTTGTATTTCTCTTCTTCCTCACCTTCTCCTACATTAGCTACACGAAACGTAAACGCAATGAAATCTGCCATTATATACTGATCGAATTTATATTCTACCTTCATCAAAACACCCTTTCGATAAATATTGTATGTTCTGTTATTAAAAAGTTTACAACTATATTCAAAATTAATCAATACACTATTTCGATAAATATCGAATCATATATAAAAAATAAAACACTCCCTAATTAAGGAAGTGTTAGTCAACCATTTCATCTAATACTGGATAAACCGCTTCAACACCGTCTTCTGCAATTTGGCAAGCAATCCCGATTGGCGTCTCCCAAAAATGAACCGGAATGATGGGGTTTTGCATACCAGCGGCTTTAAATAACGCGTTATAAACACGGTCTAAATGCTTTCTCGTTGTAAGCCGATCAATTTCTTTCTCACCTCGTGCTAATAAAAATAAGTAGCGCATTGATTGAAAAATGTTGTCGCCTGGCATAAAGGTGAAATCTTTAAAAAGCTTTAACTGCTTTTCTACTTGTTCAGATAAAGCATTATTAATGGCTAAGTCATCGAGACGTTCATACAACTGACGATTCACCTGTTTAAAAACACGACGCTTTTCTTGTTGCATGACATCATCAGTATAAACAGTTTTTAAAAAATCAAATGCTTCCTCTCTCGTCCATCCCATTACGCAATCCCCTCTTTACTCAATTGGTCCGTCTGAATACTCTACTTCTCCGTCTTTTAGGCCTATATATAAATCTTTTCCATCGAAGAACCATACGTCCTTTTCATCGATTTGGAAGGTGACTCCTTTTTTCTCTGTTTCAATCTCTGGCTCATGTGCTCTTCCGATTGCCATTCCAATCGAAAAGCCTTTTTGAAATGAACAAGTGCCTCCATACTTCGGGAAGAAATTCACCGCATCTCCTGTTTCCAGGTCCATTTCGTCATAAAACCAGTCTACTGCTTGCTCTGTTACGTGTATTTCCATAATTAAAGGCCTCCTTATAATTTCAGTTTATCTAACATAACTGTGAACAACAACTCAAAAGTTTCTAACTTCATATTGCAAAAACCTTTCGGGTGTCGTAAAATTTTAAAAACGTTATTCATGCTTTAGAGAAGTAAAGGGGGAAATCGATTGAACGAAGAAAAAGTTGGCACATTATATGCAACATTCGCTTACATACTATGGGGATTTCTCCCGCTTTATTGGAAAATACTCGAGTACGTTCCAGCATGGGAAATTCTAGCCCACAGAATTCTTTGGTCTTTTGCGTTCATGATGGTGTTTATATTCGTCATTCGTAGATGGCACTTATTTATGACAGAATGCCGCACTCTTTTTACTGACTGGAGAACAGCTCTTGGCATTTCTGCTGCTTCAATCGTGATCAGTATAAACTGGGTGACTTACATATGGGCTGTTAACTCTGAACGTGTGTTAGATGCAAGTCTCGGTTATTACATTAATCCGCTGATTAGCGTCTTATTTGGCTTTATCTTTCTGAAAGAACGTTTCTCAAAATTACAGTGGATCGCAATTGTTCTTGCATTAACTGGTGTAGGATATATGACGTATAACTTCGGTGATGTCCCTTGGGCTGCTTTATTGCTCGCTGTGTCTTTTGCTATTTACGGCTTATTGAAAAAAATCGTCAATTTAAATGCGATATTTGGCTTGGCAATTGAAACGGTCATTGTCTTACCCGTTGCGCTTATTTATATTATTCACCTGGAATGGGTACAAGTTGGAGCTATGAGCCTGTCTTGGACTGGTGTTTTGTTAATCGGAACAGGTCTTGCAACGGCTATTCCTTTATTACTATTTGCTCAAGGCGCTAAACGCATTCCGTTATCATTAGTTGGTTTCCTACAATACATTGCACCAACGATTATGCTCCTTTTAGGCGTATTCTTATTTAACGAACCATTTACATCGGTTCATGCTATTACATTTACCCTAATTTGGATCGGTTTAACCTTATACACCTATGAACGCGTGAAACAGTTAAAACAAATAGCTCAAGTTCAAAAGTAGAGGTCGAGACAGAAATAATTGTTAATATACAAAACCCGAACGAAATCATACTTTGAATTCGTTCGGGTTTATCTTGTATCACCGCTCCATCAAAATGCTTCGCTTTCCGTGGGCGGCTGGTGAGCCTCCTCGTGCTACGCACTGCGGGGTCTCACCCTGGCCTTTGCTCCCACAGGAGTCTACGCATTTTGATTCCGCTAAGAGACTGCTAAACTAAGCTAATTAGCCAATCGTTCGTGTTTTCATCACACTCCAAACCTTTTGTCCCAACCTCTGCTTTTTTCACTAAAATTTCCTCCATTTTAGAAAGCGCTTTCATATTTTGTGTTACAATAATACAAAAAGGGGTAAGAGGAGGACATTTCATGACGAAAAGATTTGAAACTGATGTTATTCACCACGGCTATGACTCAAAAGAACATTTCGATAGTTTATCAACACCAATCTATCAAACTTCAACTTACACATTTGCCAATGCTGAACAAGGGGAAAAACGCTTTGCAGGCGAAGACAATGGCTTTATATACTCTCGCCTAGGAAACCCTACTGTTCGCCACTTAGAAGAGCGTATTGCTAGTTTAGAAAACGCTGAAGCTGGTTTAGCTTTTTCTTCAGGGATGGCTGCTGTTTCAGCAACGTTAATCGCCTTAACGAAAGCTAATGATCACATATTATGCTCACAAGGACTTTACGGTTGTACGTTTGGTTTACTAGAACTAATGAGTGAAAAATATAATATCCAATCTGATTATAGCTTAATGGAGTCAGAAGATATTTTACGTAAACAAATTAAAGACAATACATCTTTAATTTATGTTGAGACTCCGATTAATCCAACGATGAAAATTATTGATTTAGAAATGGTTGCACGAGTCGCAAAAGAGTTTAACATTCCAGTTGTTGTGGACAACACATTTTCTTCACCTTATTTACAGCGACCAATCGACTTAGGTTGTGATATTGTTCTTCATAGTGCGACTAAATATATCGGCGGTCATGGTGACGTTGTCGCTGGTTTATTAGTCGGTAAAGAGGACTTTATTTCAGAAGTCGCGATGACGACACAAAAAGATATTGGTGGAATTCTTTCACCATTTGATGCATGGTTATTACTAAGAGGTCTAAAGACGCTTCCTATTCGCATGGACCGTCACTCACAAAATGCAGAAAATGTCGTTGAACAGTTAAAACAACACCCGAAAATTAAAAGTGTCCACTACCCATTTGATCACAACAACCCAGATTATGAAGTGGCTAAAAAGCAGATGAAACTTGGAGCTGGTGTTATTGCCTTTGAAGTTGAAGGTGGTAAAAAAGAAGCGCAAGCCTTTTTAAACCGTCTATCATTTATTAAGCTAGCTGTTAGTTTAGGAGATGCGGAATCTATTATTCAACACCCTGCGACGATGACACATGCCGTTGTGCCAGAAGAAAGCCGCCTAAACATGGGCATTACAGATTCATTAATTCGTATGTCGTGTGGTTTAGAAGCTTGGGAAGATATTTGGAATGATTTAAAACAAGCCTTAGATCAGATGTAATATAACTAAAAAAGTTCAAGCGATTTGTAGTCGCTTGAACTTTTTTTAACCTAAAATCCGATTAACGTAGTTTTGAGTTTCTTCAAATGGCGGCACTCCACCGTAATAGTCTACATTACCTGGTCCGGCGTTATAGGCTGCTAATGCGAGTTCTTGATCTCCATTATACCGATCTAACATATCTCTTAAGTAGCGCGCACCACCTTCTATATTTTGTGCTGGGTCAAATGCATTTTGAACACCTAATGAATCAGCTGTAGCTGGCATAAGCTGCATAAGGCCTTGGGCACCTGCATGACTAACAGCTTGTGGGTTAAAACCTGACTCAACTTGAATAACAGAACGAATTAAGTCAGTGTCGAGATTAAAACGAGAAGCTACATCTTCAATAATGTCATCAAAGCTTGAATCACCACTATTTAAAGCTTGATTAACTTGTATACTTGGCTGAATGCCCAGCTCACTTTCACTAGAAGCAAAAGGTGTCGCTGGATTATTGTTTAACCCTAACTGATTCATAAAAAGCGTTTCAAACGAAGCTCCTTCAAGCTTCTGTTTTTGGTTATCATTTAGTAGAGGAGTACTCTGAACTGACCGTCTATAGTTCATTAGCACTTCTAACATACGTGAATCGATCACTATATCCACCCCATTATATATAAGACAATATCTATTTAAATTATACCACAATTTGACAAGATTTTTAATTAAACTTGCAGAAGTCACCTATTAAACAAAAAAATCCTGGTTGATATCGAATCAACCAGGAGCAACATGAGGTAAGGAAATACCTGATATATAGAAATTATTTCCCCAAATAACTTCTCGGACAGCTCAGACGTTCCCCTACGATTTTCCACTTACTATTATAACGTATTTTTTATAGATTTAAAGACTTTTTTTAAAATTTTTATATCTTTTTTTGTAACGTCATAATGTGTGACGAATCGAACTAGCGTTGGACCGAACGGAACAGCCTGTATACCAGAGGCTTCAAGCTTCTCTACCATCTGTTCGGCATTCATTTCTGTCTTGGCAACATCCATAATAACAATGTTCGTCTCTACTGGATAAGCTAATTCAAATCCAGCTTCTTTAATGCCTTCTTCAATTTCTTTAGCTAATTCATGGTCTTCGTGAAGTCGCTTAGACATCTCGGTTAATGCAATCATAGCTGGTGCTGCAATGACACCTACTTGTCTTAAACCTCCACCTAGACGTTTACGCCATTTGCGTGCATGGTTAATAAATTCTTGTGAACCAGCAATGATCGACCCAACTGGTGCACCGAGTCCTTTTGATAGGCAAATTTGAACCGTATCAGTAAACTGTGCGTACTCTTTAGCTGAAATACCTGTTGCTGCGACTGCATTAAACAACCTTGCACCGTCTAAATGAACTGGAATACCATGACGGCTGGCTACATCATATGTCGCGCGCATCGTTTCAAGTGGAATAACAGCTCCACCAGCACGGTTATGCGTGTTTTCTAAGACAATTAGTCCTGTTTCAGGTAAGTGAACATCCTCTGGTCGAATCGCCGCTTCAACATCAGCTGGATGTATTGCTCCACGATTACCCTTCACGGTACGCGGTTGCACACCAGCAAACGCTGAAATCGCAGCTCCTTCATAATAAAACAAATGGGATTCTTCTTCCAAGATCACTTCATTACCTGGGTTCGTATGCGTTAATACAGCGATCTGATTACCTTGAACACCACTAGTCACAAACAATGCAGCTTCTTTTCCTAACATTTCTGCTGCTTTTTCTTCTAATAGTTGAACGGTTGGGTCTTCAACGTAAACATCGTCACCAACTTCAGCGTGAAAGCTAGCTTCTCGCATCTCTTGAGTCGGTTTCGTAACTGTATCACTTCGTAAATCGATCATAAGAGCCACCTCACTACTTCATAGATTCATAAACTTAAGTCGTTGAATTTATTATACAATACGGCTAATTGCAAAAATAGTAGACGGTGATTATTTCTTAATAGATATGTTGTGAAGTGTCTCTTTAAAGCTGTCGTAAACATAGTTCCATAAAGTTGGATCTTCAGAATACCTTTTCGTTAAAGTCTTAATCAATATACCCTTTACTCTTACTTTCTACTCGTCTAAAACAGTATTGATAAAACCACTCACCCGTTCATAAAACTCCTCAGTTACATTATCAAAGGCTTTAGTATGACCTGCACCAGGTACAATCCACATTTCGTAATCTCCAGCTGTTGCTTCTGCAATTTCATAAGCCATTTCAGTTGGGACTAGGTCATCATCATCACCATGAATAATGAACAATGGAAGCTCATTTTGTTTAAGTTGATCAATGGCAGACGCTTCACCTAACGTATATCCGGCGCGTATATTCGTCACGACACTCGTTACTTCAAGTAAAGGAAATGCTGGTAAGCCATATATATGATTTAACTGATGAGCCAATTCATCTTTCACTGAACTATAACCACTATCAGCAATAATTCCTTTCACTTGTTCAGGTAGCTCTTCACCACTTGTCATAAGAACGGTCGCCGCCCCCATTGAATTCCCGTGCAATATAATGTCTTCAGCCCTATACTCTTCAACTAACACATCAATCCAATCAACATAATCATGACGATCATGCCAGCCGTAGCCTATATAATCCCCTTCACTCTCACCGTGACCTCGCGCATCAGGAATGAGGATATCAAAGCCTTTGTCGTAATAAAACTTAGCTAACTGCCCCATGTTATCACTCGTATTTCTAAAGCCGTGTGCTAAAATAACAGCCTTCTGCTCATCGGAATCACCCTCAATGAATTGCGCCACTAAATTCAAATCATCATAAGCCGTCATTTCAATGATTTCTGTTTCTTGTTCGTCATACCAATCATTCGCTTCATCGATCAGCATCTGGCTTTCATCGGTCGCAACAACATTAACCGCTTCATCTTCACGGTGAAGCTCAACTTCAGTTCCTCTTTTAATACCTTGGTCATAAAAGTAATTCCCCGCAAAAGCTAACCCAACGATTACAACGACAAACAAACTACCTAATATAATGAGTAATTTCTTTTTCACTTTGTATCCCCCTTTATTCAGTAATCAAGTGGACTGTCTTCCACCCTCGAACACTATTAAAAAAGGCTAGACCTTCAACTGTGGCTAGGTCATCTTTTGCTAGACTTCGCTCTATGATTTGTTGTTCTTTTAACAATCTCTCGCGATAAGTTCCACGTAATAGACCGTCTTTAACTGGTGGTGTATACCATTTACCTTCTAGCTTGTAAGCGACATTTCCTGTCGTGAATTCAGTAATCAATCCTTCTTCATTCCATAGTAACGTCTCATCAACATTTGCGTGCGTTCGTTCATTGTAGACGGATCGATTCGTTGTTTTATGATATAAAAAAGCATTACCTTTTCGGATTGGCTCATATGCTAGAGCGACTTGTAGTTGTGTTGGTGTTTTACTAGTCGGGTGAAGCTCGTAAGTTATTTGCCCTTGTTGGTCGATTAGTAGACGTACTTTGTATTCGCCTTGGTTGTTGGCTTTAATTTGATCGATTGTTTCTGTCAAAGTTTGATCATTCAAGTTTATATTAAAATATTTAGCTGAGCGCTTAAGTCTGTTCATATGCTCAAGTTCCAGTTCAATAACACCGTCTTTTAAAAGCATCGTCTCTAGCAGTTGAAACGGCTTTGCTTTTCGGTATAAGACGCGTGCTTTATCCACTGTTTCTTCATACTCCCCTTCTGCAGAAGAATCCCATGTAATGCCACCACCGACGCCATAGACGGCCTGATTCGTCTCTCTATTGTATAAAACGGTTCGGATTGGAACGTTAAAGACTGCTTCACCATGAGGGGTTAATAAACCTATAGCACCGCAGTACACTTCACGGGGACTATTTTCTAAATGATAGATTTGTTCCATCGTGCTTTGTTTCGGTGCCCCTGTAATCGAACCGCATGGAAATAATGCTTTAAATAGATCGACTAAACCCGCACCTTCTTTCAACTCTGCTTTCACAGTTGAAGTCATTTGATGAACAGTTGGATAATGTTCAATCGTAAATAACTCAGGCACTTGAACCGTACCTGCTTTCGCTACTTGTGACACGTCGTTTCTAAGTAAGTCAACGATCATGACATTTTCAGCACGGTCTTTCGTCGACTCAGATAGTTGCACTTTAAGCTGGTCATCTTCTTCAACCGTTAACCCTCTTCGCATCGTTCCTTTCATCGGCCTTGTTTCAATTGTATGACCATTCGATGCGAAAAATAATTCCGGTGAGATTGATAGAATGTCATGCGAACCGATCTGTAATAGTGCCGTATAATTAGCTTGTTGAGCTTGAGCAAGCTGGTTGTACCAAGCTTCTGAATCAACACCTTCTAACTCTGCTAAAAGTCGTAGCGTATAGTTAACTTGATAAGTAATCCCTTGAGAAATCAAGTGATGAATCGTTTGAATCGCTTGTTCATAAGCTTGTTTACTCGTATCCGGCTTCCAATCTGTCTGAACAAATGTTTCATTAGATAGACCTTCTTGTTCGACAGGCTTTTCAAACACACCGAACCAAACGTAAGGAAGTTCGTTAACGTTATGAAAAGGCAAATGAGGTAAAAAGGCTTGTGCCGCTTCATAACTGACAAAACCACCGACGTAATAGCCACTTTGCGCGTACGCTTCAGCTTGTTTAATCGTTCCTTCGACTTCCTCAATTGTATTGGCTTGTAAAATATTAACCGGTTCACGAAAATGTAATGAATCACTTTCAAGCCAACGATGGTTAAATTGAAACGTTAACTTCACATCACTCACGACTGCTTCACCTGCCTCGTTAAACGATTAGCGACAACAAAGTTTTCGACCATTTTCAGCCCGTATGTCGTTAGGATCGCCTCAGGGTGGAATTGCACTGCTTCAATTGGCCAATGTTTATGTCTAACACTCATTACTTCACCGTCGTCAGTATCCCCTGTAATTTGTAGTTCATTAGGTATGTTATCTTTACGCGCAATTAATGAATGATAACGCGTTACAGCCGTTGGTGATTGTAAGTCTTCATAAACACCTTGACTATCATGAGTTACCCACTCGACTTTTCCGTGCATAGGTGCATCCGCTTTTTCAATCGTGCCGCCAAAAGATTGAACGATGATTTGAAAGCCAAGGCAAACGCCTAATACAGGAATTTCACCTTGTACTGCTCGTAAAATTTCCATACTATTTGGCACATCATTCGGCTGTCCGGGTCCTGGTGAGAACACAACCGCTTCAACGTTAAGTTGTTGAAGCTCTTTTACCGTGACTTCATCGTGTTTAACGACTTTAACCTCTACACCCGTTTGCTCAAAATAGTCAACTAAATTATATGTAAAAGAATCATAATGATCGATCATGACTATCATCTTACATCCCTGCCATCATTCATTAGTCTCGACGTACTCGATATTCTTTACGCTCACCTGGTGACGTATAAGTTGAACGGCCAAGGTAAAGCGGAATCGTCAACTTCTCATCGTCAGGTAAACCATTGTCTAAAAACATATCATCATCACGGTAAAATTGGGTAATGTCCCCGACAAACCAATCGTGATCACCATATTTATTGACATCAATCACTTTACATTCATAAGCAACGTAAGCATCTTCTAAAATTGGTGCATCAATTGTAATCCCACGATCATACGCCATTTCACCTAACAGAAACTTATCCGTACTAGCTCCTGTATAGACGCCTGCTTGTTGAATGAATTGTGCCTTTTCCATCGGTAGAAAATGAACGGCAAATTGCCCTGACTGCTTCATCAACTCATATGTATGGCGCTCATGACCAATTGCTACACCATAGATTGGTGGATCAAATGAAATATACGAATGCCACCCTGCTGCCATGACGTTATCTTGTCCATTATAAGATGCTGTCACAATGGCTACCATCCCTGGGTAACTATGCATTACTGTGCGATCTGTCGGCTTTCTCATTAACTTCCCCTCCTGCTCATTTATCTTATTTTAGTTTAACAGAAAATCGTCCAGAATGACCTCAATTATGATATATTGAAGTACAAGGAGGGATTGCTTTGTTTAAACAAGATGAACAATTCGCACACGAACTTGACCAACAAGATGAACTAAAGCATTTTAAAAATGAATTTTATATAAACGACAACCATATATACATGGACGGAAACTCTCTTGGATTAATGTCTAAGCGCGCTGAACAATCGTTACATAACGTGACTGAAGCATGGAAAAATTATGCGATTGGTGGCTGGATGAGTGGTGATCACCCGTGGTTTTACTTATCTGAAGACTTAGGCAAACGTATCGCACCATTAGTTGGCGGAAAACCTGAAGAAGTCATCGTTACAGGCTCTACGACGACTAACTTACATCAACTTGTTAGTAGCTTTTATCAACCTGAAGAAGGTCGAACGAAAATTTTAGCTGATGAGTTAAACTTTCCATCAGACAT
This sequence comes from Alkalibacillus haloalkaliphilus, assembly GCF_007991275.1. Lineage (GTDB taxonomy): Bacteria > Bacillota > Bacilli > Bacillales > Alkalibacillaceae > Alkalibacillus > Alkalibacillus haloalkaliphilus. The sequence continues at coordinate 161,030 of NZ_BJYA01000001.1, forward strand.
TTATGCCTTACAAAGCCAGTTAAAACTGCACGGGTATGACCCTGATGAACACCTTGTTCGGGTAAAAAGCCGTGACGGGCGCACCATTGAAGAAGATGACATCATTGCAGCGATGACTGACGATGTCGCACTCGTCATTTTACCAACTGTTTTGTATCGAAGCGGGCAATTACTTAACATTGAAAAATTAACGAAAGCGGCTCATGAGCGTGGCATTCCAATTGGTTTTGACGGCTGTCATTCTGTCGGGGTTATTCCACACAATTTCCATAATGCTGGTGTTGATTTCGCTTATTGGTGTCATTATAAGTATGTCAACAGTGGCCCAGGCGGCGTTGCTGGCCTTTTCGTGCATGAAAAGCATTTCGGTAAAACACCAGGATTAACTGGCTGGTTCGGTTCAGATAAGGAAAAGCAATTCGATATGGAGCATACTTTTACGCCAGCTGAAGATGCGGGAGCTTACCAGATCGGTACACCACACGTCTTAAGCGTGGCACCGTTAATCGGTTCTCTTGAGTTGTTTGAAGAAGCAGGTATTGAAAATATTCGTGAAAAATCGCTCCATAAAACAGGTTATTTAATGTATTTAGTCGAAGAATTTTTAGGTGATTACGGCTTTACAATTGGTAATCCTAAAGAAGATGAACGCCGTGGCGGGCACGTCTGTTTAGAACATGACGAAGCAGCAAGCATCTGCAAAGCGCTCAAAGATTACGACGTGACACCCGATTTCCGCTCACCGAACGTCATTCGACTAGCACCTGTTGCGTTTTATGTCACTTATCACGACGTATACCGTACGGTTCAAATATTAAAAGAAATTATGGAAAACAAAATTTATAAAAAGTATAAAAACGAACGCGACGTCATCGCTTAGGAGGCAAAATATGATCATTGATATATCTCGCACTTTAAATCAAGACACACCGACTTGGCCAGGTGATACGCCCTTTTCATACGAGTTGTCATGGTCAAAAGAAGAAACGGGCTCAGTCAATGTCGGTCAACTAACGACAAGCTGCCATACCGCCACTCATATTGATGCACCGTATCATTTCAATGATAGCGGCTTAACGGTCGAGCAATTACCGTTAGATTTATATGTTGGTGACGTTCTTGTCATTGATGTGTCTACTAAAGGGCGCATTAGTCCATATGATTTAAAGTTAGTCAATCTATCGAATGTTAGACGTGTTATTTTAAAAACGTCAGCTTGGAAAGATCCTTCATATTTTCCAACTGAAATTCCAATTTTGGATCCTAGTTTAGGTAAGTTTTTAAGAGAAAATGGTGTGGAATTAATCGGGGTTGACCTACCTTCTGTCGATCCACTTGAAAGTAAGACATTAGATGCGCACCATGCCTTTGAAAAAAATAGCATCCACATTTTAGAAGGGCTTAATTTAGAAGGTGTCGAGCCTGGAGAGTATCGTCTGACTGCCTTACCTCTGAAGATTGAAGGTGCTGATGGATCGCCGGTGCGTGCTATTTTAGAGACTAAATAAGATCTATATTTATATAACCTCCGCTCCATCAAAATGCTTCGCTTTCCGCGGGCGGCTGGTGAGCCTCCGTGTGCTTTGCACTACGGGGTCTCACCCTGGCCTATGCTCCCGCAGGAGTCTACGCATTTTGATTCCGCTAAGTGTCTGCGCTACTAAGCTGCAATATTTTTTTCACAACACTCCCAGCTTTTTACCAATCTAAATGTTTTAAACAACGCTCCTTATATTTAACAGGAGTAACCTACTCCTTTTTGGAAGGCATTTGTCAGCCACCTTCTATACACGTGGCATTAGAACTTCCAACAATAGAATTCAACTCTTCAATTAGCGATGGGAGAATTTCTTTTTTCACTAAAGTTTCTAAGGCGTGCCTGTTGTTAATAGGTGTATTGTATTTGTTGAAGACCTCTTCTGTCTCTGCCCAAACTTCAACAACGGCACTTGGTGACATACTAGGTTGTATAACCATTTTAGCACCTACCTTTTGCACGTCTTTCTATTTTAATTACAACCTCGATCTCACATTCCATAGCTCTGGGAAGAAATAGTGGTCTAGCACTTGCTTTAAGTAACCGACACCTGATGAGCCACCTGTTCCTTTTTTATGTCCGATGATCCGTTCGACCGTTTTCATATGACGGAAGCGCCACTGTTGCATCCAGTCTTCAATGTCCACTAATTTTTCCGCTAATTGATAAAGGTTCCAGTAACGCTCGGTGTCTTTATACACTTCAATCCAAGCTTGTTCAACACTTTCGTTAACTTCATATGTTTTGGTTAAGTCACGGTTTAACACGTCTTCATCAATTTCAAATCCCTCTTTTGCTAGTGCTTGAATGGCTACATCATAAAGCCCTGGTGCTTCGTAAGCTTCGATTAACTGCTTTTGTAGCTCTGGTTCTTTTTCATATATTTTAATGACGTGCGGCGTCTTATATCCTAATGCAAACTCGACCATGCGGTATTGATAAGATTGAAAGCCTGAAGCATTACCTAACTGGTCGCGGAAACCTAAATACTCACTTGGGGTCATCGTTGATAAAACATCCCAAGCTTTAATGATTTGGTTTTGAATACTGGAAACGCGCGCTAACATTTTAAATGCTGGCTGATACGACTCTTCTTGAATAGCATTAATCGCAGCTTGTAACTCATGCAACGTTAACTTCATCCACAACTCACTTACTTGGTGGATGATAATAAACAACATTTCATCGTGATGATCAGAAAGTCTGTTTTGGCTATTTAAAATCGAATCTAAATCTAAATAATCGCCGTAAGTCATTCGATCTTTAAAATCAGTATGGATCCCCTTCTCATTCTCAAACGTCATGATGAAACGCTCCTTTTTTCTTTTATCTTAACATATGACAAATGTATAAAATGAAATTGTGATAAAATAAATAAAAGGATCTCATATTCATTTGTTGAATTTAGTTAAAGCCTATTGGTAAACTAGGGAATGGATTTTAGATTAACGAAGGATGTGACATACATGCGTGTTGTAAACAATATCGCAGAATTAATTGGTGATACGCCGTTAGTGAAACTAAACAAGTTAAATCCAGCTAACGGTGCTGACATTTATTTAAAATTAGAATTTTATAATCCAAGTGGAAGTGTAAAAGACCGCGCAGCTTACAATATGATGGTAGAAGCTGAAAATGCTGGACTTCTGAAGGAAGGCTCTACCATTATTGAGCCTACAAGCGGCAATACAGGCATTGGACTTGCGATGAATGCTGCTGCTCGCGGATATAAAGCGATTCTCGTGATGCCTGATACGATGACGAAAGAAAGAATCAACCTATTAAAAGCCTACGGGGCAAAAGTTGAATTAACTCCAGGCGATGAGAAAATGCCAGGTGCTATTCGTCGAGCAAAAGAATTAATGGATGAAATTCCAAACAGCTTCATGCCGATGCAGTTCGAAAATGAAGCTAACTCTGATGCCCACCGCCACACAACAGCAAAAGAAATTGTTGAAGCGATGGAGCAAATTGACAAGCCACTTTCAGCTTTCGTCGCAACAGCTGGAACGGGGGGTACAATTACTGGAACAGGCGAAGAGCTTAAGAAAGTGTATGAGGATATGTCCGTTCACGTTGTTGAACCGGCCGGAAGCCCTGTCTTATCAGGTGGTAAACCCGGTAAACACAAACTAGTCGGAACAAGCCCTGGCTTTGTCCCTGACATTTTGAACCAAGATATTTATGACGAAATCTTCCGTATCGAAGACGATCAAGCTTACGATATCGCACGTCGCCTCGCTCGTGAAGAAGGAATCTTAGTCGGAACATCTGCAGGTGCATCATGCTACGCGGCTATTGAAGTCGCTAAGCGCAAACAACCAGGTGAAGTCGTTGTCGCAATCATTCCAGACTCCGGTGAACGTTACTTATCAGGTGACTTGTTTGATTTTTAAGTGAAGATTGCGTGAGCGCCGATAAAATTATCTGAGCGCTGATAAGTTAGCTGCGAACGCTGATAAGTTAGCTGCGAACGCTGATAAGTTAGCTGCGAACGCTGATAAATTTTCCTGAGCGCTGATAAGTTGGCTGCAAACGCTTATAAATCGTCCGCGAGCGCCAAATTAATTTCACGAGCGCCAGAATGTTGACCGCGAACGCCAAATTAATTTCACGTGCGCCAGAAAACCGGCTGCGAACGCCAAATCATTCGAATGAACGCCAAAAAATCATACAAAGTTATTCAGCATTAATCCCCTTACAGCTTGCCATACTATTATGGCAAGCTGTTTTTAAATTTCTAATAAGGGACGCTGTTTATAATTGTTGTACATATTATAGTAACCTGAACGAATGATGTGGCTTTTCTGTATTAGTTATAAATATCAAATAAAGGGTAAAGAAAGACATACACATTCTAAATTAGAAAAGGGGTAAAATAATGAGAAAGTTACTATTTTTAATTGGGTCTCTTATTTTGTTAGTCGGTTTGATTGCATGTTCAGATAATAGTGAGGACGCGAATGAAGAAAACGGTCTAGGGGATGATATCGAACAAGACTCAGAGGATAACGATCAGTCCGAAGAAGTAGAAGATTCAAACGACGACCAAGAGAATGAAGAAGATGTCTATACCGAGGAAACAATTGACTCTCCATACTATATAACAGGTCGAATCGTTATGTTAGGTGAAAATTCAGAAGCATTAGGTTTCCACTTTCAAAGACAAGATGCCGATCAATCAAGAGAGGAACGTTTATTACAATCGCTTCAAGAAAGTGATTTTACATCGATTGACGTGCTTGCTGACTTAGAAGATGTGCGTTTGGTTGATGATTCTACTATTGACCTTATCTTTAATGAAGATCACAAATTAAGGATTTTGACTTCTGCCGAACAGTACTTTCTAACTGAAATGCTTCATGAATTCAGCGACTTATACGGATTTTCTACGATTAACTTTTATGTAGAAGATGATCAGGGTGTTATTTACGGTCAATACGGTGATTTAGAAACGATGGAAGTAGAGTTAGAAGAAAATAGAGGCTATTATGTCTATGAGGATCCAGTTGAACAACCTCCTGAGCCACTGTTTCTCAACGCTCAAACGGTAGGAGAAGAAGTAAAAGATGAGACTCTGTTTAATTTTGAAGAAACAATTGAAGCAATAAGCTATTCCAATCAAGATGCAGAAGGCTATCGTTCAGCTATTGGTGAATCTATTCAAATTATAGAAGTTTCAGTTGAAGATCGTCACGCAACGGTTGTGCTTGACCACGAAGAAAATAGAGAGTCTATTGAGGAACTTGAGGTTGTTTTACAGCTAACCGCTTTAGATTTTCAATTAGAATCGATTCAGTTAATCGATGAGCAGGAACAAACTGACAAAACATTTGTATTTGATCGTCCTCATATTGAGTAAGGAGACTTCTCAGCTCGTATAGATAAGGGAGTATATATCCGCATTTTCTAAAGTCATGTAATAAAAAAATAAGTTTTTTATCAAAAAGTAATTGACTTGAGAATGATTATCAGTAAAATAGAATGTGTGAGGTTGATAATCATTCTCAACTATCTATATAAACTACATAGAAAGGGAGTTTCAAATATGTTAAATAGAAAATACGTATTCATGATGATGGCTTTAATCATGACAGCTGTCGTCTTAGTCGCTTGTGGTGGCGGAGATGAAGAACCACAAAATGAAGAACAGCCTGAAGGTACAGCTGGTCAAGGTGGAGAGGATGCTGGTGAAGTAAATATCTACACGAGCCGTCACTATGATATAGATGATGAAATCTATGCTGATTTCACTGAAGAAACAGGTATTGAAGTTAATATTATTAACGGTGCTGCAGATGAATTAATCGAACGCATGAACCGTGAAGGTGAAGCATCTGAAGCTGACTTATTCTACACAGCTGACGCTGGTCGCCTACACCGCGCTAAAGATCAAGGATTATTACAATCAATTGAAAGTGACATTATAAATGAGAACGTACCAGAAAATATGCGCGATCGTGATAGCGAGTGGGTTGGTTTAACTCAGCGTGCACGTATTATTGCATACCATAAAGATCGTGTTGACCCTGAAGAGCTATCAACTTACGAAGCATTAACAGAACCTGAATGGGAAGGTCGCGTGTTAATGCGTTCATCAGAAAACGTTTATAACCAATCATTACTGGCTTCATTTATTGAATTACATGGACGCGAGGAAGCAAAAGATTGGGCAGAAGGAATTTACAATAACTTAGCACGTTCACCTCAAGGTGGGGACCGTGACCAAGCACGTGCTGTTGTTGCAGGTGAAGGTGACGTAGCAATTATGAACACTTACTACTTAGGTGGTATGTTAAATTCACCTGATGATGAAGAAGTGAACGTCGCAGAGCAGTTAGGTATTTTCTTCCCTAACCAAGAAACAACTGGTACACACATCAACGTAAGTGGTGTTGGCTTGGCAGAAAACGCTCCAAACCCTGAAAATGCAGTTAAATTAATTGAGTATTTAACGACTGAAGAAGTTCAAGAAACTTTCGCAGCTGCAAACTATGAGTACCCTGTAAACCCTAATGTTGAAGCAGCTTCAACGATTCAAGAGTGGGGCGAATTTGATTCACAAGATATTAACCTTTCAATTTTAGGTGAAAACAGTGCAGAAGCGACACTCATTTTCAATGAGGTAGGCTTTGAGTAATACAAACTCTAAAAAAAACTGAATGTGACGAAAAACTAAAAATTTAAACCGCCCCAGTATTTGGGGCGGTATTATGCCTTTTGTTTTAGTATTATTTTTAGTATGATAGGAAAGGTTGCTTAGTTAGTAAAGGGCGTGTCTTTTTGAAATGGTTTAGATCTCTTAAAACAACGATGAATCTATGGACAGTATTTAGCGTAATATTCGTTTTACTCGTATTATTACCAAACCTTTCAATCATCGTACAGTTTTTCGCAGAACCAAATGAAAACTGGCTTCATATACGCGAATATATGTTACAAAATTATATACAAAACACGCTAATCCTTGTGTTCTTCGTAGGTATTTTGACCTTGTTTATCGGCACAAGTTTAGCTTGGATCATTTCGGCTTATGATTTCCCGATGCGCCGATTTTTCCAATGGGGAATGATTCTACCTTTAGCTATTCCCCCATATATAGGTGCCTATACTTATCATGGCATACTAAATTATACTGGTGTTATTCAAACATCACTTAGAAACCAATTTGATGTTACTGTTAACCAGCAGTATTTCAACATTATGAACATGCCTGGTGCAATCTTTATTTTAACCATATTTTTATTTCCTTATGTATATACTATTACGAAAGCTTTTTTGGCGCGTCAGTCTACAGCCCTCGTGGAGAATGCTCGTATTTTAGGAAGCAGCTCATGGCGTATTTATTTCCGCGTTGTTCTTCCGATCTCGCGAGCAGCAATTATCGCGGGTGTTAGTTTAGTTATTCTTGAAGTGCTCAATGACTACGGTGTTGTTAGTTACTACGGTATACAAACGTTTACGACTGCTATATTCCAAACTTGGTTTGGCATGGGTGACTTACAATCAGCAGTAAAACTTTCCGGTACATTAATGGTCATTGTTCTTGGTATACTAGTAGTAGAAAGAATTGCTCGTGGTAGGCGTCAATTTAGTTTTACTACGACGAAAGTTAAGTTGTTGCAGCCTGTTAAGCTTGAAGGGCGAAAAAAATGGTATGCGTTCAGCTTTTGTATGTTCATTTTTTCAATCGGTTTCATCATACCGGTGATTCAATTAATTTATTGGGCAACAATGACTTATGAACAATTATTCTCGCATGATTTTTGGCAGCTCATATGGAACTCTGTAAGCGTGGCGTTTACCGCCTCAACAATAATTGTTATTATGGCTGTTGTCATTAGTAACTTCGCCCGTTTGAACCGAGGCATGTTAGCCAAAACGTTTCCAAAAATTACGATTTTAGGTTATTCTATACCTGGTGCCGTTATTGCAGTTGGTGTTGTCACACTATTTACCGCTTTAGACCGTCAATTATTTGGCTTCTATGAGTGGCTTGGTTTAGAGCCGACATTACTTATAAGCACAAGCTTATTTATGTTAGTCTTTGCTTACGTCATTCGTTATTTAGCGGTTGGCTACAACTCAATTGAATCTGGCTTTGACCGGATTGGCACGAACTTCACCGAAGCATCACGTATGCTCGGTATGAGTGTTACGAAATCATTCTTTAAAGTCGATATGAAATTAATACGTGGCGCGATATTCGGTGGTTTTATTTTAGCTTTCATCGATATTATGAAGGAATTGCCATTAACGTTAATTTTACGTCCGTTTAACTTTGACACGTTAGCGACTAAGGCTTATCAATATGCAGTAGATGAAATGATTCAACAGGCCGCGATCCCTTCAATCTTTATTATTTTAGTAAGTGGTATTGCGATTTATGTGTTTCATCACGTCTTAGAAAAGGAGTAATGAGTTATGTTTGTTCACATTCGAAACTTAGCTTTTAAATACCCGAATTCAAAGGACAATACAATAAATGACTTTAACTTAACAATTGATCAAGGTGAAATTATTTCAATTCTTGGTGAATCAGGTAGTGGTAAAAGTACGATTTTACGTTTAATTGCTGGCTTAGAAATGCCAACGAACGGAAACATTATGGTTGGCGACCATTGTATGTGCAGTAATTCAACTTTTACACAGCCTGAAAAACGCGGAGTTGGCATGGTGTTTCAAGATTATGCCCTCTTCCCTCACATGACGGTTGAAGATAACATTAAGTTCGGTCTTCAAAAGTGGTCACGTAAAGATAAGAAAAACCGCGTTGGTGAAGTGCTTGAACTTGTAAACTTAGAGGACTACCGTAAACGTTATCCGTTTGAATTAAGTGGTGGTCAACAACAGCGTATAGCCCTTGCGAGAGCTTTAGCACCTAAGCCTAAGCTGTTACTGTTTGACGAACCGTTTAGTAACTTAGATGCTGACTTGCAAATCCGTATTCGTGAAGAGCTAAGACGTATTATTAAGTCAACTGGTGTTACGTCGATCTTCGTAACGCACGACCAAGATGACTCACAAGCTTTAGCTGATCGCATTGTCGTTTTACGTGAAGGTGAAGTTGCTCAAGTTGGCACTGCACAAGAAATCCTTGGCACAGACTGTAACTTTGCTGATCGTATGCCTGTTAAGCCTCGTGTCCTTTCTCGTGTCTAAAAGTTAATCATATATAATGTATGAACTCCCAATTCCGTTGTGACAATAGGAATTGGGATTATTTTTTGTCCAAAAAAATTTTATAATTTTCAAAAACCGTTGGTATGACTAAGCTTGTCCTCCCTTCTCACCCACCGCTTGAAAGCCATTAACTCGACAGTGCTAAAATTATTTGTTATATTTAGACTGCCGAAATAATCGTAATACGAAATATTAGAAAGAAGGGTACGATTTGGACCACGAACGACTCGCAAAACGCAACTTGGCAATCATGTGGTTTGCCAACTTTTTTATAGCTGGTAGCATGACGATGGTAATGCCATTTTTGTCGCTTTATATTGAAACATTTGGAGACTTTTCAAAAGAATATGTGACAACATGGGCAGGCTGGACGTTTGCTATTACATTTGTAACAGCTATTATTTTCTCACCTATTTGGGGACGAATTGGTGACCGTTTCGGACGAAAACCGATTCTAGTCGCAATGGGATTTGGACTAGCAATTAGTGTTTTCACGATGGGGTATGTCAATTCAGTTATTCAACTTTTCATTTTACGACTCCTGATGGGGATTTTCGCCGGTTTCATATCAACTTCACAAGCACTCATATCTACCCAGACACCTAAGAAAATATCAGGCCGTATACTCGGAACTTTACAAACAGGTACTGTAACCGGAACATTAATGGGACCACTATTAGGTGGTGTTTTAGCTGACTGGATTGGTTTTGCTGAAGCGTTTCAATACACAGCGGTTGCTCTATTTATCGCAGCAGTCCTTGTTTCCATTGGTGTTAAAGAAGTTAGATTGCCTGCAGAAAAAGATGATAAAGAATATTACTCTAAAAAAGAAGTGATTCAACATATCGTACGCCACCCGATGTTATTAATGGTATTAATCATCTCGATGTTCGTACAAATTGCTCACTTCTCGATCCAACCGATCTTAGCTTTATATGTCGCCGAATTAAACGGACCAGCGAACTTAGCCTTAATATCTGGAATCGCCTTTTCCATCACTGGGTTAGGAAACTTGCTAATGACTCGGCGTTGGGGAATTATTGCTGATAAAGTCGGCTATGACAAAATTTTAATACTGCTCGTTATATTAGCAGCGATCGTCTACTTCCCTGGTGGTATGGTTACGGAAGTATGGCAACTCGTTATTTTACGTTTCTTACTTGGTGTTACATTAGGTGGGATTATTCCAATTAGAATGGCTTACATTCGTCAAAATGCACCGATTGCTATTCAAGGTGAAGTTTTAGGTTACAATACAAGCTTAAGGTTTTTAGGTAACGTCATTGGCCCTGTAATGGGAGGTATTGTCGCTGGTTATTATGGCATAGGTTCTGTTTTCTATGTTACAAGCGCCCTTTTATTAGCTTCAGGGATCGCCTTACTTATTACTAAATGGAAAGAAACAGAATCAACTAAAATAGACAAAAGTGTAATTAGTAAAGACCCTGCTAATACATCGAATTAATAGATTGGCAAATGACTAAAATAACGTTAAAATGCTTATGGAAAGAAATACGAAAGTGAGGTCTCACCGATGAAAAAAGTTTTTGTACTAGCTGGTTCAGATACGAGCGGTGGCGCTGGTATTCAAGCTGACTTGAAGACTTATCAAGAATTAGGCGTTTACGGAATGACAGCTTTAACAACAATTGTTGCTCAAAACCCTACCAACAGTTGGGCTCACGATGTTTATCCTATGGAGATTAACACGGTAAAAGCACAAGTTTCAACTATTCTGGATGGTATTGGCGTGGATATTATGAAAACAGGCATGTTGCCAACGACAGAAATTATTCAACTTGCCGCTGACACGATTGAAAAGTATAACTTAGATGCTGTTGTTGACCCTGTTTTAGCTTGTAAAGGCCAAGATGAACCTTTATATCCTGAAAATGCGAAAGCTTTACGCGAACTTCTCGTTCCGAAAGCACTTATTACAACACCTAACTTATTTGAAGCAGGTCAGCTAGCTGAAATGGAGAACATTACAACAGTTGATGAAATGAAAGAAGCTGCTAAGCGAATTTACGACTTAGGTGCAAAAAATGTCATCGTTAAAGGTGGCTCTGAAGTCGAAGGTAATAAGGCGATTGACGTGTTTTATAACGGTGGTGACATGATCACAATCGAAAATGACGTCATCGATACACCTTATAATCACGGCGCTGGCTGTACATTCGCATCAGCTGTCACAGCATCGATTGTAAAAGGTCAATCACCTGAAGAGGCTGTACGATTTGCAAAGCAATTCATTACGAATGCGATCGAACAATCTTGGAAATTGAATGAATATGTTGGTCCGGTTAACCAATTTGCTAACCGTGATGCAACAACATTACAGCGATAAGCGTGTTATAGGCTCTTATTTTCTCCACCTCGTCCGTTTGACCCTATTTTCCGCGAGAGAGGAAATATTCCCACACGAAGACTATATAATTGCAGCAAGAAAGTCCATTTCATATGGGCTTTCTTTTTTTGTGTACAAATAGGCTCTCACTTTTTGCCTTTCAAACATAAGCTATGGTATAATCTTTTTAATCCCTACTAAACAGGTAGGTTAAATAAACAATAAGAGGTGGACGACATGGGTCGTGAGTTTATGCATATATTTGATGAGTGGGCAGATTCATATGAAACGACCGTACAAGGTAGAGATGAGCAATATAAAGCTGTCTTCGAACATTACGACGACATTCTTGAAGAAGTCGCTAAAAGAACAAACGGCATAACAATAGAATTCGGCATTGGCACTGGCAATCTAACAGAAAAAGTTTTACAAAAAGGCGTTGAATTAGTTGCTGTAGAACCGAATAAAAGTATGCGTCTCGTTGCTGAAAAACGGTTCCCCTACCTCACCATTCACGATGGTGACTTTTTAAGTTTCCCAAAGCTAGGGAAGGTGGATTCAATTATTAGCTCTTATGCTTTTCATCACTTAACAGACGAGGAAAAAAAGCGAGCATTTGAGCTTTATTATTCGCTATTAAGTGAGTCTGGCGAGATCGTTTTCGCTGATACGATGTTTGTTAATGAGCAAGCGCATGAAGAAATGATTACTACGGCAAAGGCGAAGCAGTTTTTTGACCTTGCTGAAGACTTAAACCGAGAATATTATACGACAGTACCTAACATGAAAAAGATTCTTCACGAAACAGGTTATCAAGTTCAGTTCGAAAAGCTTAATGATTTCGTTTGGTTAACGCATGCTAAAAAGAGCTAATTGCGTTATCATATAAATAAATAGAATATTCAGTACTTTTTAGGAGGAGTTTTATTATGACGGAAAAAATGAACGTTGAAAGTTTTAATTTAGACCATACGAAAGTAAGAGCGCCATATGTACGTCTAGTTGGCATTACAGAAGGGAAAAACGGGGACAAAATTCATAAGTATGACATTCGCTTTAAACAACCGAATAAAGCGCATATGGAAATGGATGCTCTACACTCAATCGAACACTTAATGGCAGAGAAAAGCCGTAATCATTTAGACAATGTTATTGATATTGGGCCAATGGGGTGCCAAACAGGATTTTACTTAGCCGTTTTAAACCATGATGACTACGATGAAATTTTAAAGGCGTTAGAAAAAACGTTCCAAGATGTGTTAGAGGCTGATGAAGTGCCTGCTTGTAATGAAGTCCAGTGCGGTTGGGCTGCAAACCATAGTTTAGAAGGTGCTAAACAGCTTGCACAAGAGATTTTAGACCGTAAAGACGAATGGAAAGATGTGTTTGGAGAGGAAGCCTAATATGAATTACGTCAGTCGCGTGCAAGACTTAGTCGGGAACACGCCTTTAATTGAATTAACAAACGTTCACATTCCGAATCAATGCCGGCTATTTGCGAAATTAGAATTTATGAACCCTGGCGGTAGTGTGAAAGACCGTCTAGGGTTAGAGCTTTTAGACGATGCTTTAAATCGTCGTGTACTGAAGCCTGGCGGGACGATTATTGAGCCTACTGCTGGAAACACTGGGATCGGCCTAGCACTAGCTGCAATTAACGAAGGATTTAATGTCATCTTTGTCGTTCCGCAAAAATTCAGCCTAGAGAAGCAAACGTTAATGCGAGCACTAGGCGCAACCGTTATTAATACACCAACTGAATTAGGAATGAAAGGCGCGATTGAAAAGGCTGATGAGTTAGTTGCTGAGACAGATGACGCTTTCTCCCCTGCTCAATTCGCCAATCCAGCGAATCCAAATACGTATTACAAAACGTTAGGTCCAGAGCTTTACCGTGACCTTGATGGGCGAATTGACGTGTTTGTAGCCGGAGCTGGTACGGGTGGTACTTTTCAAGGAACAGCAAAATACTTAAAAGAACAAAACGAGTCGATTAAAACCGTGATTGTTGAACCAGAAGGATCGATTTTAAATGGTGGTGAACCAGGACCTCATGCGACAGAAGGAATCGGTATGGAATTTATCCCCGATTATATGGAAGAACGTCTTTTTGATGCTGTTCATACGATTACAGATGAGGTCGCTTTTAATCGCATGAAAGAGATCGCTATTAAAGAAGGACTGCTCGTGGCAAGCTCTTCTGGCGCTGCTTTTCAAGCGGCCATTCAAGAAGCTGAGGTGGCTGAAGAAGGAAGCCATATTGTCACTGTATTTCCTGACAGTAGCGAACGATACTTAAGTCAAAATATTTATGAAGGATGGGAATCATAATGCGTAAAAAAACACAGCTCATTCATGGTGGCATTTTCGGTGACAAAGAAACGGGTGCTGTTTCTACACCGATCTACCAAGTGAGCACATATCAACAAGAAGCACCTGGACAGCATTCCGGGTATGAATATTCACGTACAGGTAACCCGACACGTCACGCTTTAGAAGAACTCATCAAAGATATTGAAGGCGGCACACGTGGTTTTGCCTTTGGGTCAGGAATGGCTGCGATTACGTCAACAATGATGCTTTTAAATAGTGGCGATCACGTTATTTTTACTGATGACGTCTACGGCGGTACGTATCGTGTTATGACAAACGTGATGAACCGATTAGGGATCGATTCAACGTTTGTAGATACGAGTGATCTAAGTCAAATTGAAGGTGCGATGCAAGATAATACGAAAGCTATTTTTATCGAAACACCAACTAATCCACTACTTAAAGTGACTGATTTAGAAGTTGTTTCTGATTTCGCTAAAGAACGTGGACTTCTAACAATCGTTGATAACACGTTTACAACACCGTATTTCCAAAATCCAATTAAACACGGAGCAGACATCGTACTTCATAGTGCAACGAAATATTTAGGTGGGCATAGTGATGTTGTTGCTGGCTTAGTTGTCGTGAATGATGATCAGCTTGGCGAAGATTTACACTACATTCAAAACTCTTCAGGTGCCATTTTAGGGCCACATGATTCATGGTTACTGATGCGCGGAATTAAAACGTTAGGCATTCGCATGGAAGAGCATGAAGTGAATACTCAAGCGGTAATCGAATTCTTAAAAGACCATCCGATTGTTGAAAAGATTTATTACCCTGGCTTAGAGGATCATTCAGGCTATGAAGTTGCGCAGAAGCAATGCACAGGCTTTGGTGCGATGCTTTCTTTTGATGTTGGGTCAGAAGAAAAAGCAAATGAACTGTTAAGCAAAGTGCGCTACTTTACTTTAGCCGAAAGCTTAGGCGCTGTTGAAAGCTTAATTTCAGTGCCAGCTAAAATGACTCACGCGTCAATTCCTCGTGAGCGTCGTCTTGAACTTGGTATTACTGACGGGTTGATTCGTGTTTCTGTAGGTATTGAGGATAAAGAAGACTTAATTGATGATTTAAAAAATGCATTAGGATAATGCTGATTGGCTCCACTTTTTGGTGGGGTCTTTTTTGTTTCAATTGTGCATAAACAAGCTTAAATAATCCAACCTAAAACTGTAGAACAGACTACAAGGAGGATTTTTTATGCAACAGCAACAAAACCCAAACAGCCAAATGAAACAATCTGAATCATTACCAAAAGATAAAAGCCATGGTGCACATGCTATTTTTGACGCACATGAAGCAATCTCAACTGTAATTGGTGCGATGGAGCACTATAAAATGTATGAAACAAATATTCAATGTCAGCAATTACAAGGGATTTTAACGAACCAATATAACTATTTAAGCCAAACGTATAACACGATGGTTGATGCGTATCAATCTGGTCAAAAACCAACGCAACCGACAACGTTATACAATATGGAAATCTCAAATGATGTCACGTATGGTATGCAACCGAGCCAACCGAAACAACCAGAGCAAAATCCTCAGCAATTAAATGATCAATGTTATTCAAGCTTCATGCTAGGTCATTTAAAAGCTTGTGCTACAGGGGCAACAACAGCCGCTTTAGAGGCAACAAACCCTGTTATGCGTCGTGTTCTACAAGATAGCGTAGCCAACTTTTCTGAGATGGCTTACGAAATCTTCTTATATCAAAACGATAAGAGCTATTACCAAGTACCGCAATTCGACGATCAAACGATGACTCAGCTATTAAATAGCTACGCACCAATGACTCAACAACAGCACTAACCATTAGGCGAACGCTTGATTATTCAGGCGTTCGCTTAAATTTTTAAAATTTCGCCGGATTATGCGGGCGTTTCGCCGGAAAAATGAGATTTTCGCCGGATTATTGAAAATTTCGCCGGAAAAATTTAAAAATCGCCAATAATCCATATTTTTCCACTCACTAACCATAAAGAAAACCGCCAGATCGGAGTGTCCAACCTGGCGATTGCCTTATTTTTCTTTAACGGCATCTTTCAAATCTTTAATTTCTTGCCTTAGTAAATACACTTCTTCTTGAAGATCATCGCCTTCAGGAAGTTCATCATTTTCCATCTTTTCAATCTTTTCAAAGTTATTGACGATTACACCGACGAATAAGTTCAGTACGATGAAAACGCCTGATAAGATGAACGTGACGAAATAAATCCACGACCACCAGAACTCTTCTTGGATCGGTCGCATAATATTACTCGCCCATGATTCGAGCGTAATAATCTGGAATAAGCTTAATAATGTTAATTGTAAATTGCCAAAATACTCTGGTGCGACATCTCTAAATAAGAATGTCCCCATAACACTAAAGACGTAAAACATAATACTCAATAAAATTAAGATTGTCCCAAGTGATGGTAGTGTCATAATTAGCGCGTTTACGATTTTCTTAAGTGATGGAATCATCGAAATCGTACGGAATACACGTATGACACGTAAAATACGTAGCACGGTTACAAACGGTGATCCCATAAAAATAAAGCTACTTGCTACAATTAAAAAGTCAAAAACGTTCCAACCATCTTTAAAGAAGTTGGTCGTTGGCCTAGCTGCTATTAACTTTATAACAATTTCTAACGCAAAAATCGTTAAAATAATTGTATCTATTCGTAAAAACCAGTTACCGTAAGTATCATATAAACCACGGTAACTTTCCAAACCGACGATGATCGCATTAAGGACAATCAACGTTATAATGGTCGGTTGAAAGGCTCTATGCTCAACAATTTGCGAACTCCACTGACGCAGTTGATTCATGTCTGCTCCCCCATTTTTCTCTCTAAATCTTACACCCTATAAATTCTATCATAAATTAAAAGCAAATGGGGACTACACACACTGAACTGTTTTGTTCATATAAAAAACCTTTCTACATGGCAAATAAGTTACACTCGTGTTAAAATATGAACTGAACAATTATTAATTAAAACCACACACCTTTAGTTTTCTAGGGTTCCGCGACTACTGTCGGTCAGGTCCGAGAGAAAACACACAGCAAGTGCTGTGACACGGAGGGACAAAAGCCCGGGAGATGTTCATTCATCTTCTGGGCTTTTTTCTTGGTTTAATATAGGAGGTTCCCAACATGAATTCTCATTGGTATAAAGTTTTTCTTGGTGCTTTTTTTGAAGTGTTTTGGGTAGTTGGTTTAAGTCATGCCTATAATTGGATCACGTGGACAGGAACAGTCGTCGCGATCTTCTTAAGCTTTTTCTTCTTAGTGTTAGCAGCGCAAAAATTACCCGTAGGAACGGTTTATGCGGTGTTTGCAGGTCTTGGAACTTCTGGAACGGTCGTTGTCGACATCGTCTTCTTCAACGAACCATTCATGATTCTCAAAGTCGTATTAATTTCGCTTCTTTTACTCGGAATTATCGGGCTTAAGTATGTAACAGAAGAAGGAAGTGATGCTTAATGTATTGGACAGCTTTGTTAGTAGCAGGATTGTTCGAAATGCTCGGTGTTTTAGGAATTAACTTTATTAACAAATATAAAAATTGGAAGTCTATTGCGTTTATGATTATTATGTTTTCGATTAGCTTTGTATTGCTTTCTTATTCCATGAATGAAATTACGATGAGTGTCGCTTATGCAATCTGGACTGGAATAGGTGCTGCAGGAAGTGCGATTATGGGGATCATCTTTTTCAAAGAACCTGCCACAAGACTTCGAATATTGTTTATTTTTTGCATTATCTCGGCTACAATTGGATTGAAGTTAATTACTTAAGAAGGTGGCACAATCACAATGCCTAAACAAATTTGGCTACTTATTTTAGCAATGGCGATTAATGTCACGGCCGCTTCATTTCTATGGCCGTTAAATATGATTTATATGCACTATGAATTAGGGACAACTTTAGCGTTTGCAGGTGTCATTTTATTTTTAAACCAAGGGGCTGCCATTATTGGTAACTTAGTTGGTGGCACGCTGTTTGATAAGCTTGGTGGTTATCGAACGATTCTTTTAGGTGGAGCTGTTACCATCGTCTCAGCGATCACGCTATCGATGTTCCATTCGCTTATTCCTTATGCTATATTACTTGTTTGTATCGGGTTCGGAACAGGCGTTGTCGTCCCAGCGATGTATGCTTTAGCAGCTTCTGTCTGGCCAGAAGGTGGTCGTCGCCCGTTTAACGCGATTTACGTCGCTCAAAATATCGGTGTCGCTGTCGGTACAGCAACTGGCGGACTTGTCGCATCGTATTCGTTCTCATATGCCTTTTTATCTAATGCGATTTTGTTCTCGGCCTTTTACTTCCTCGTCTTCTTCACGTTTAAACCGTTAGGGAAAAAGACCGACACGAGTAAATATTCAACTGTGGCCAGCCAAGGATTCAAAATTCATAATAGAAAGTCGTTTGTTGCTTTAATTATTTTAAGTATCGGCTTTTTCATCGCTTGGGTTGCTTACGTGCAGTGGCAATCGACAATCGCGACTTATACGATCGATCTCGGCATTCCCGTCGATCAATATACGTGGATTTGGGTTATTAACGGCTTACTCATTATTAGCGGTCAGCCTTTAATTAAAATCGTGACAAAATATATTACATCGCCGAAAGTGCAAATTTTACTCGGAAATACGATTTTTATTATTTCGTTTTCATATTTGCTTCAAGCTGAAACGTTTTTAGACTTTGCTACAGGAATGGTCATCTTAACACTCGGTGAAATGCTCGTCTGGCCAGCAGTTCCAACTATTGCAGCCAGTCTTGCCCCTAAAGGACGAGAAGGGTTTTATCAAGGGATCATTAATAGCGTTGGAACTGGTGGACGAATGGTCGGGCCGTTGTTCGGTGGGTTGATTGCCGACCACTTCCCGATGGTGACTTTATTCGGTCTATTAATTATTCTATTAATCGTTCCCTACGCTTCAATCTTTGTCTTAGGTAAGTTGCAAAGGCGGATTGAGGACGAACAGGAGCAATACGACGAAGAACTAAAAGAAGCTAGCGGAAATTAACATTTTCTTAACCAAATATTCACAGTCCATTCACAGACATTTTTAGTAGTAAGTAGTATGATTAAATTGTAAGCAAGAGATTGCTTGTGTGAACCTTCCCTTAAATATTGAATATAGAACGTCCCTAACCGTCTAACTAACCCCCTAGTTAGGCGGTTTTTCGTTCGACTTCGGTAAAAATCCGCTCTGATTCTAACCCCTAAAAAAACAGCCTACCTAGTAGTACTAGGCAGACTGTTGATGTTCTTCTTGTTGTGCTTGCTCTCGTCTGTGTTTTCGCGTAAATAAATAGAATAACGGTGTATCGATTACAGCAATAGCTAGCTTAATAACATATTGGCTTACAATCATCATCCAAATGTTCGGGACTGTACCAATGAACGCAATCGTAATAAAGATCGACGTATCAAAAAACTGTGATGTCGCTGTACTTAAGTTGTTTCTTAACCACTTAAATCGATTTCTAGTTATCTTTTTAATCGTTGCGAAAATATAGACGTCAACAAACTGTGACGTTAAATACGCCGCTGCTGATGCTAATACGAAACGGGCATTTTGACCAAGCAATTCTTCGTATGCTGCTTGTGATTCTTGTGCAAACGGGGCAACTGGTAACAGATACCCTAAATAAATCATAATACTTGCGAAAATTTGTGCAGCAAAACCGAATAGAATCGTTTGTTTAGCCTGTTTCTTACCATACTCTTCGTGTACGATGTCGGTAATTAGGAACGTAACAGCATAGACAACTACCGCAGCAGGTACAACGAAGTTATCACTAAATGCGACTAACTTTCCAGCTAATACGTTAGCAATAACGAGTGACGTCGCAAAAATAACATTTAAAAATATGAGCTTCTGTTCTTTACTCGTCACGGTTACGCACAGCTTTCGTTGTTAGTTCAATACCACCACGCGCTGACTGGTAGACTGTTACTTCAACGTTTAACGGATCAATCGCATAAACGAAGTCATCAGCAATTTGCGCTGCTAACGATTCACAGTAAGCACCTTCGTCACGATAAGACCATAAATAGAACTTAAGCGACTTTGACTCAATACACTTTTCGTTTGGTGTATATGTGATCTCAACTTGACCGAAGTCAGGTTGGCCAGTCTTTGGACATACTGCTGTAAACTCTAACGCCTTGAATGTAATTGTTTGTACATTCGGCGCTTCGAAAGCTTCATCTTTGAGGATTTCACGGCCCTCTTTAACACTATCAGGTCTCGGCATTGGGCCTGACCTTGGTAAATAATAATTCTCTGACATATTCATCATCTCTCCTTAGTTTTGATTAAGCAGGATTTCGCGAACTGCTATTCTATTATAGTTTGCACAAGTATTAATTTTAACAGATTAAGAGACTTTCGTTAACACTTATCATTTTACAAAATAATGAAGAATCCAACCACTTACGACTCTTCCCCAATCTTTTCAACAAACCGTTTCAGTACATGGATGGTTTGCACACAGTCATTTAGAGAAGACCATTCTTTCGGATTGTGACTGACACCGTCTAAACTTTGTGTAAACAACATCGCCATAGGAACGTATCTCCCTAATATCATCGCATCATGACCTGCTCCACTCGGTAAGTAAAACGGGTCTAAACCGAGCGCTTCTTCCACTGCTTCCCCAGCCTGCTTCTGCATTTTTTCTGGTACTTGAACAGGTGAGACATTCATACTCTCTTCTACTTCAACAACTGTGCCATGTTGTTCACTTACAGTTTGTGCATACTCTTTCACTCGTCTAGTAATTTCACTTTTCCATTCTTCTTTAATGTCTCGAATATCTACAGTTAACGTCACTTCACCAGGAATGACATTCACACCATTAGGCTCGACTTCTAGCTTTCCGACTGTTGCAACACCTGAGTCACTCACTTGCACTGGGAAGTCTTTCACATTCGTGACAAATTCACTCGCTGCAACTAACGCATCCGTACGGTCATTCATCGGCGTATTTCCTGCATGACCAGCTACACCTTTAAATGTTACTTTAAGCCACGTTGGACCGGCAATTCCAGTTACAACGCCAACTGGTTGGTTTCGCTTCTCTAGTTGTTTTCCTTGTTCAATATGCACTTCGACAAACGCCTTAACTTGAGATAGATCGCGTTTAGCTTCTATAAAGCCTTCTGGCGTTAAACCAACATTAGCTAACACGTCTTCAAATGGTTTGCCGTTAAAATCTACGCGTCTTTTTTCTTCTTCAAGGTTTAACTCACCTACTACAGATTGACTACCTAAAAGCCCACCATTAAACCGCGCACCTTCCTCATCAGTGAACACAACGACTTCAAAAGGAATGCTAGGCTTTTCATCTGTGTTTTTCCACGCTGATGCGACTTCTAATGCGCTTATGACACCTAGTGGTCCGTCAAAATGGCCACCGTGCATGACACTATCTAAATGGGAACCTGACATAACTGCTGGCCCGGCGACTAGCCCTTCTACGCGACCAAACACATTCCCAGCCCCATCAACTGTTACGGCTAGGCCGTCTTCTTCCATCCACTGTTTCACAAGTTCCTTCGCTCGCTTTTCCTCTTGTGAAAAGGAAATACGTCGACAACCTCCCTCTTCTGTCATACCAAGCTCTGCTATAGCAGTTAAACGCTTCGCTACACGCTCTCCATCAATTCCAGAATGATTATTGTTAACATCATAATCTTTCATTAATCGGTCATAAAACACTTGTACTTGTTGCGTGATTTGCTCTGCCATTTTCAATCCTCCCGACCGTGACTAAAGACTTTAACACGGTAATTCGTTTAATTAACATTATATAGGTTCACATACTATTTCTAAAGACTAAATAATATGACAATCATAAGTGACTTTTACACTTTTTCACGTTATTCTATTGGCAGTAAGTTTAATTGGAGTGAAACAATTGAAGAAGTTAAGTAAAAAAGAGCTTGCGACACACCGGCTCGAACAGCAGATCGACCTCTTTCAATGCCCAATCTGCCATGAGAAGATGGCAACCGGCGACGGAAAACTCACTTGTCCAAATCGACATATGTTCGACTTGGCTAAACAAGGTTATATCAATATGGTCCAGCAGTCAAAGAAGACGCAATACGACCAATCACTTTTTGAAGCACGCCAACGGTTAATTCAATCAGGTTTTTACAGAGAGCTAATTTTAGCAATTGAATCATTACTGCAAAGTAGAGACACTGAATTTTTATTAGATGCTGGATGTGGAGAAGGCTCCCATTTAGCCCAAATACTACGTGGGGTTGAACATCAACTCGGTGTTGGAATAGACATTGCCAAAGAAGGCATTCAAACAGCTGCCAAAGCTTATGAGAGTGGCCAGTGGATTGTCAGCGATTTAGCTAATACACCGTTTACCGACAATGCATTCGATGTCATTCTGAACATTTTATCACCATCAAACTATCAAGAATTCACCCGTATAATGAAAGACGATGGGATCGTTATGAAAGTCGTTCCTGGTCCGGAGTATTTAAAAGAATTACGTGAGCAAATTTTTGCAGGTACTAACCAAGAAGGATATTCAAATGAAGAGACCGTTGCACGTTTCAAGCAATTTTTCGATATAACAGACCGTGAGAAAGTGTATCATGAAGTGACATTAACAGAAGATCAATTCCATGACTTAATTCAAATGACACCACTTACACAAGATGTGGAATTAGGTCAGCTTAAGTTTGTTGAGTCGATTACGTTAGATTTAGAGATTTTGATTGGGGAAAAGTAAGGCCTGTCTTAGCAACAGGCCTATTCATTAATCCACTTTTCGAAACGTTACAAGGACAAATAAGAAGAAGCTAATGAGTAAGATCGTTCCACCGGCAATAAAAAATATAGTGACGAACAAATCTGGCAGCGGAAATGGGCGAACGTAATAAAGCCACATCCCGATCGTTAAGCCAAAAGCACCGATAATACCTGTCCAAACATGAGATGTCGTTAAGAGTGATGGAGATGGATCATATACTTTGTAAAAGATTGCCCACGCAAATAACGTTAACCAACCGACGAGTAAAATGTGTGCGTGAACCGTCTGGAATTCATATCCCCCTGAACCAGCCATGTGCGATCCGATAAACGCACCAACAGCCGCAAAGATCGCAGACAACCTTAATAATGTTTTACTATAGTTCAATGTTTCTCCTCCTTTTAAGATCGCATTTATAAAAATCATTAAGAAAAGTTAAACTTTAATCAAAATACTGTTAATATACTAAATTCATGCTATGCTAATAATTAACGTATCATACATGAACACTCGGAGGTATTAAAATGAATGAAGATTTAGTGAAAAACTTTTGGCATAAATTTGTTCAAGAGAACCCACAACTAGCAGACGAAAATACACCCTACACTAGTTGGGCATTTGGCTCAAATGAAGAACAAGCACGTGAGCTGTTAGACTTAGTCAAGTCAGGCGACAAAACAGCAACTTGCTCATTATATAGAATGTACGAAGTCGAAGATGCACCACTACCTACAGAAGGTGAATTTAACGTCATTACAGACTGGAGCGGTAATCCAGAAGCTGTCACACGTACAACAGATTTAGATATCATTCCTTTCCTAGCTGTACCAGAAGACTTTGCTGAAAAAGAAGGTGAAGGCGACAAAAGCTACGAATACTGGCACGACGCTCACGTTGAATTCTTTACTGAAGAGTTAAAAAGCATTAACGAAGAATTTGAAGACGACTTACCAGTTGTTTGCGAACAGTTTGAACTACTATATAAAGAGTAAAATTATACCCCTTAGCTAATGTGAGCTGAGGGGGTTTGTTTTGTTGCTTTCGTTGTGGGGAGGCGTGGGCAGGGAATGATTTGGCGTTCGTGGGGTGTTATTTGGCGCTCGTGAAATTTATTTGGCATTCGTGTGATCTTTTCTGGCGCTCACAGATTTTATTTGGCATTCGCATCAACTTTTCTGGCGCTCACAGATTTTATTTGGCGTTCGTGTCACCTTTTTTGGCGCTCACGGAATTATTTTGGCGCTCGCGTCACCTTTTTTGGCGCTCATGGAATTATTTTGGCGCTCGCGTCACCTTTTTTGGCGCTCGAGGACATTATTTGGCGTTCAAAACTCATTTCAGCTCTGACAATTTATCAGCGGTCACGAAAGTTTATCAGCGCTCGGCCATTTTTATCAGCGCTCGCACACCTTTTATCAGCGTTCAGAAAAATTTATCAGCGTTCACGCATTTTTATCAGCGCTCAACCCCATTTTATCAGCGTTCGAGCCATTTTATCAGCGCTCACGCCGCAGCTTAAAACACTTCCAATATCTGAATAACAGCTGGGCCTAACAACACGATAAAGATCGTTGGGAAAATGAAAAGGACGAGTGGGAACATCATTTTGATTGGGGCTTTCATCGCCGCTTCTTCCGCTCGTTGCTTTCGTCTTTGTCTTACTTCTTCTGACTGGACGCGGAGGATCTGTACCATGCCGACACCGAGTTGTTCGGCTTGGATGACGCTTCCGACTAGTAATTTAATATCATCCGCTTCAAGTCGGTCCCGCACGCCAGCTAAAGCTTCTTTTCGCGTTTTGCCTAGTTTCAACTCTTCTAAACAGCGGCGAAATTCGTTGGCTAATACACCTTCTTGTTTTGAAATCACTTTACTTAAAGCCGAGTCAAAGCCTAAGCCTGCTTCCATGCTAACAGCTAATAAATCAATAAAGTCCGGCAATTCTTTTATCGCTCGATCACTTCGGACGGCTGTTTTCCACTTCAAATAGGCATAAGGTAAATAAACTGCAAATACTAAAGCCAATATGATCATAAACAAGCTTCGACCGAATGATACGTTACCAACGATTGATAGTCCAATAGCGAGCAGTGGAAACAAGGCGACTAGGATGAGTTGGACGAGACGATACTCAAAAGGAGACATGCCAAATGGACTGCCCGCTCGGAGTAGCTTCAATTCCATCTCTTCTTCTTTCGCACTTGATATATTACGTCTAAAACTTTTACGAAACTGTTTTAACTTCGGAGCGAGA
Organism: Alkalibacillus haloalkaliphilus; assembly: GCF_007991275.1. Taxonomy (GTDB): domain Bacteria; phylum Bacillota; class Bacilli; order Bacillales; family Alkalibacillaceae; genus Alkalibacillus; species Alkalibacillus haloalkaliphilus. The sequence goes on from NZ_BJYA01000001.1 coordinate 186,015, forward strand.
AGGCGTTGGTATAAAGATGGAGCTTTTTCTTTCGCTGTTTTTTCGCCTTCTTCTTGTGCACCTTCGTCAATGACCCAGGCGCGGCGTCGGCTGTACTTCTCTTTTCGTTCCTTACTGTACAGGACTACGCCTAAGGTAAATAAAGTCATCGTTAATACAAATAATAGAACCTCCATCTACTACACCTCAATTGACGTAATTCGCCGAACTAATAGAAACCCGATTGTCGCAGAAATTGCTGCTAATATTAATAAAATGACACCGATCGGCTCAATAAACATAACCGTCATATAATCTGGGTTCACGACATAAAGCATGCCCATCAAAATGACAGGTAATAAGCCAACGACAAGGCCAGACATGCGACCTTGTGCTGTTAAGGTTTGAATTTGGCCTTGAATTTTTACACGTTCGCGGATTGTAAAGACGATCTGTTCAAGCACGACAGCTAAATTACCGCCGACTTGTCGTTGAATGACAATGGCTTGAATCATTAAGTCTAAATCATCACTCGGAACACGTTCTTTTAACCGATTCAAGCTTTCTTCTAAAGACGTACCGTATTGCATTTCTCGCAACATCAACTCTAGCTCATCTTTAACCGGGTAAGGCGATTCATTACGGACGTTTTGTAACGCCTGTGGAAAACTAAAACCTGCCTTAAGTGCGCTAACAATAGATGAGATCATCTCGGCTAAATGGTCATTAAACTGTTTGATTCGCTTTTTCTTTTTATACGATACAACCACTTTTGGTATATTACGCCCGACAACCAAACCAATAATGAGGAAGAGGACGTGATTAAAAATGAGATAAGCAATACCACCCGTTAACAAAATGGAGATCCACTTAAACATAATGAACTCTTCTGGTTTAAGTGGGATTCCCGCCTGGTGCAAATCCATTGCTAACTTAGCACCTTTATCTTTTTTCTTTAAACTTTTACGAATTCTCTCTTTCGTTAAGCGGAATTCAACTAGCACTTTCCGCTGTTTTTCGCGCTCACCTTTGTTCGTACTCTCTTCTTCTTCAAACAAGTATTGGTTAACGCGTTTTTTCATTTGGTCATTTCTTAAAAGCACTTTTGAAAACAACGCCATAATAAGTAACGTAACAGTTAAAAAGAAAGAGCCGAATAAAAGCGCATCGATCATACGCCCCACTCCTCTTGCTCAACAAAAACATTAGCAGGGATTTTAATTCCAGAACGTTCAAGTTGTTCATAAAACTTCGGTCGTACTCCAGTTGGAGCTAAATGACCGATGATTTTTCCTTGTTCATCGACACCATCTTGTTTAAATTCAAAAATATCTTGTAAAACGATGACATCGCCTTCCATGCCTTGCACTTCAGTGATCTTTTCAATCCGGCGAGTACCATCTTTAAAACGTGATTGCTGAACAATGACATCAATCGCTCCTGAAATTTGGTCACGAATCGCTTTGATCGGCAGCTCAACTCCCGCTAACAACACCATCGTCTCAAGACGTGATAACATATCACGCGGACTGTTGGAGTGACCGGTTGCAAGTGAACCGTCATGACCAGTATTCATCGCTTGAAGCATGTCTAGCGCCTCAGCTCCACGCACCTCACCAATGACAATACGGTCCGGTCGCATACGTAGCGAGTTACGAACGAGGTCACGAATTGTAATGGCTCCCTTTCCTTCAATGTTCGGCGGGCGTGATTCAAGTGATATGATATGGTCTTGCCCTAGTTGCAATTCAGCTGCATCTTCAATCGTTACAATTCGTTCATCATTTGGAATAAAATTCGATAACACGTTTAATGTCGTTGTTTTACCTGAACCTGTACCACCACTAACAAACATGTTTAAACGAGCCTTAACACACGCATCAATAAACGTCGCCATCTCCCGCGTTAACGTCCCGAAGTTAATTAAATCTTCTATTGTAAATGGATCAGCCGCAAATTTACGAATGGTTATCGTCGGTCCATTTAAAGCAAGTGGAGGAATGATCGCATTAACACGTGATCCATCTGGAAGTCGCGCATCGACCATTGGGCTCGTCTCATCAATACGTCTTCCAATCGGTGCGACGATCTTTTCAATTACGTGTAAAACGTGGTCATCATCACGGAACTTAATGTCAGTAAGTTCAAGCTTACCATTACGCTCGCAATAAACTTGATTTGGCCCATTAACCATTACTTCACTAACTGATTCATCATGTAATAGTGGATTAATCGGCCCGAAGCCTGTTAAGTCGTTTAACAGCTCTTCAATCGCTTTTTTTCGGTCAACATTGCGATACGCGTCATACTCTTGAATCGCTTCGATTGTAATTTCTTCGACGATCGATTTTAAGTCTTCTAACTCTTCATCACCTTTTACTTCCTTTAAAATTTCACGGTGGATGTAGTTTTTAAATTCTTGATGTTGCTTCTGCTTCTCAGGGTTTTCACCTTGTGTTGTAACGACTTGTTTCGCCTTCGTTTTAGCTGGTGCTTCTGTAACAGCTAGTTGTTCTTCATATACTTCTTCAATTGAAGGTTCTTGCTCTTTCACGGCTACATCACTTTGAAGCTCCCGTTCTTGTTTAGGTGGCTGCTCGTTATTCTGTTGTTTTTGCTGCAAGCGTTCGAGTAAACTCAACTTTTGACACCTCCTTTATGACTTTGAAAAGACTTTCGATAATAGTGAGCCTTTTTTCTTTTCACTTTTCGTCCTGTCAGTTACCGTTAAACTTTGTGCTAATTTAAAAATACTCTTCGACACGTCCGTCTTACTATGACTGACCGCAACAGGCACACCTAAATTCAATGATTGAGCTGCAACCTTAAAGTTATTTGGAATGTAATAGGCTGAATCGACCTTTAACATATCTGGCACTTCATCCGCCTTAATAAGACTTTCCATGTTGTGCCTATTAATAATAAGTTCAGTTCTTTCCGTTAAGCCTAATTGACCAACTGTCTCGAGTAACTTCTTCGTATGACGTAAAGAAGCGACTTCTAACGTGGACACTGTTAAAATCCGATCCGCATTTTCAATGAGATCGACCATTTGTCCTGTTAAACCTTGACCAGCATCGACGATTATATAGTCATACTGTTCTTTTAATAACGACAGAAACCTTTCAATTACTTCGGTTGTAACTAACTCGGCATACTGCGGTTGTTCAGGCGCTAACAGAAGATCGACACCTGACTGATGTTTCGTTATGTAATTACCAATATTATAAGAATCTAGTTGGTCTACTTCTTCTGCAAGGTCTTTAACTGTTAAAGGAGACTTCACATCAAATGCTAGACCAATATCACCGAATTGAAAGTCACCATCAACGACACATACTTTGACGTTTTTCTTATTTAAAGCAACGGCTAAATTCACCGCGATCAATGTCTTGCCAATTCCACCTTTAGCACTACAAACTGATATTACTTCCCCTTGACTATGTTGTTCTTCCGTTTCGTGCGCCATTTTTACCCCTCCCTACAATCACTGCACTACTCATCTTCATGGTTTGATGTATTACGTGAGTGAACGATGAAATGGATTGAACCACGCTCATCAGCATTAACTAACTCGACAGAATCACTTTGGTCTAACTCTAATGTCATTGAACTATATTCAACGAACTGCTCCCCCGCTGCGTTGGCCACTAATTCACGCCCAACAGCTAACACGCGAACTTCTTCCAATAATACTTCGGAAACATCCTCTTCTTCATCATCTTCATACGTCAAAATAACATCGACATAATCTTCAGGATCGATTAAGTTGGATACCGATCTAACAATATCAACGCCAACTGATACACCGCGATAACCTTCTTGTACTTTCTTTGAAACAAGCTGTGTTTCATCCATTTCAGAACGAAGGCGGTGTTCTAACATAACCTCACCAGCTTCAATTGTTGTCGTGGCAATTTGACCGACAATCTCATCAGTCGACTGCATAGCTGTTGAGTGAACTTGTTCAGCTGGCACTGAGACAACTTCAACATCCTCTTCAGAAATGATTTGGTTCTCTGAAATGACTTGAGTTGCTTGAACAACACTGACTAACTCGACTTCTTCCTCAACTACTTCTGGTTCACTTACTTGCGTAGAATAAAAAAAGATAGCGGTCGTAATGATTCCCATTAAGATCGCTACTAAAAATAACATCCTTGATTGCATATTAATCATCACCTACTCTGAAAGTCTAACTGTAAATGCTCCTTTATTTGGTGCTTCATCTAACTCGTAACCACTACCTGTTCTTTCTATAAATTCACCTTTGATCGACTTCTCCTGACGATCCATTGGTTCTGTAATGTAAAAGTAAGCAAAACCGGTAATTTCAACTTCTTTCATTTGGTTTTGGTTATGGTTATGCGGACGATAAACCGGCACAAGCAAAATGCGTGGGCAGTTCCTTTCATACATGTTGTCACAACTATTGATTAAAATATCAACTGCTTCTTGCGTCGGACCTGCGATATTACCCGTTTGAGTGTCAACGACTTCACCAATCTCTAGTTCTTCTTGGAAGCCATTTATAAGGTTATCCTTGTAAGTACTAGCACCCGGCCCTTCTAATGCCAAAACACCAAAGTTACCAGTGTCCACATCTTCTTCATCTACTTTCAATTCATACTCCTCACCATAGTTAAGTTCAATTGACTCATCGATCCCAAGTGGCGCAGCACCTACCGCACGTCCCATACTACCAAGACTGGCTGTCGCACGAGCACCAACATCGATTGAATCAATACCAAACAAACTCATAAACGTCGTATCATACGTTCGCCCAAGCTCGACAGTCACTTTCTCACCCATATTAATGATATGACCGACTTTTGAATCAAGCTCATGGTGATGGTCTAGAGTTTCTTCTAGAATATTTAAAACCTGACTTTCATCCTCACCCGTTAACTCTTGAGCACTAGAGATCGCAGCTGCATTAGCTGTCTTTTGTAAATGCGTCCGTTCAGAAAAATACATGCCACCATCGATAACTAAACCTAATAAAGCAATTAAAGCTGTTAAAGAAACAGCCGCAATGACGATTGTTGAACCTTCTTCTTTCCGTCTAAATTGCTTTAACATCACTTGTTCTCCTCTCACTCAATGCGAATGGTCGAATCAGATGACAATGTCACCGCATCGGAAAAAATTTGACTCGCAAATGGCGTAAATGGTTCAATCGGATAGTTTAATGTGACCGTTACGTACTCACCTGGACTTCGTAGATCTTCACTAGGGGATATTTCAACAACTAATTGGTCACTACTACCTGTCTGGAAATTCTCTTTCGCAAATTCCATAATTGCCTCATCTTCGTACCCAAATCCACCTAACCGTACCGTCTCTTGTGCAGTAAAGTGTAAGCCTGTATACGTATAAAGCATCCGTCCAATATCAAAGACACCGACTAGCATGAACAAGAGCAACGGAATGATTAGCGCAAACTCAACCATCGATTGCCCTTTCTCATTACGTCTCATTACATCACCACTCCATCTAACAGAAATGAAGCGACTGCTCCACCGACAATCGCTACACCGTATGGAAACGTCATCTTTAAGGTGCTTTGTTGACTGAACTTCGGTTTAATTCCATACCTCATGTTTAAAATGGCTCCAAATATGCCGCGTACACGTTGGATTAATCCTTTACGGAAAATAATCATCCCTAATCCAACTAAACCACCAAGTAACGCCATATAGATCGCTGTTGCGACAACGAACATTGGACCTTGAAAAGCACCAATGACCGCTAGAAGCTTGACATCACCAGCTCCCATTCCACCCATCAAATATGGAATTAATAGAATTGCGAAACCTATTAAACTACCAAGCAACGCATCACCTAAGCCGCTAAGGCCGTAAAAAAAGGAATTGAGAAGCAGAGCCGCGACAAATGAAGGTAAAAGAACTTTATTATAAATCTTACGTTCTTTTAAATCTGTCACTAAACAAATAAGTAAAACAATTAATAATAGCGTATTTATAACCGTCATGTGCTCTGCCTCCAATCAGTAAGAAACCTATAAGTGTTAGTGATTAAGTAGTACGTTCTTCTGCAGGTTCACGGTCATTAAAGTTATCAATTACATCGTAGAACGCTTCAATGATCTGCTCTCCAAAAAGTGCTAAAACACCAACTACACCCACTGCAATAACACCAAGTACTAGCGCGTATTCCGCCATACCTTGTCCTTCTTCTTCTAATAAGAATTCTTTGAAAAACTGTTTCATTACTAAACACTCCTTTAAAATTTTTGTATTTCGAGTTTGTCACCGATTTGTGTATCGGTTTTCTCAATGACGCCTGATTCGACTTCTATGACTGACTTCGCTTGTTTTCTGAATTTCCCGAAACGGTAAGGGGACAACCGTTGATCGAGACCGACGACTTCAAGGGATTCATTAACGTAAATGACATCAATCGAAAATCTCATAAAAAACGTGTGTACCGACTGGCAGGGTATAATGTGCAATCCACAACCTGAGTTAAGACTCTTTTGAAACATTAGGCCTTTTAACCGTTTCAAAAACGTATCCGCAGCCTTTAACTCACTGGCAATTTCCGCACCATTTCTCAGGTTGGTTACTTTCACGACTTCACCTCCGTGAATACAAATTAAACCCCGCCAATACCAAAAGGCGGGGTTTGACTCGTGGAAGAGAATAAACGACATACTAGCAAATGCGTCGGAATTTGCTAAACATATCTATTAATCTCTATCGCACTTCCCTGATCCTTCGGTAACTGGCTGGCATCGTGTCCATGCACGGAAGCCCCTATAGCTTTGCGTCACTGGCTTTCACCAGCTTTGCCTTTATCGAGATACAGCAATTATTCGGTTTCTTGCTTATCTCTTAATCTAAATAATAGATAAAAAGAAACAAAGGATAAATAAGGAAATGCGACTATTTTCGTCATTGTGTTTAGTAACAAAACAGCGAATTCATTCTAAACTCATAGTCCATTTTACAGACTAAAATGTCTGAAAATTGTCGAAACTTGTGTTTCTATAGAAAAATATATAAAATTACTAGTCTTAAATACCTTGTTTTTATCTTTCGTATTTTTTTACATTTTTCTGTCCGTTTTTTATTAAAATATGCTAATTGAACTAACCTTTCATTAAAATCATAGTTTGTTACAATGAAAGTTAGACTTAAAAAAGCGAGATGAAACTATGACAAGACTTAAATTTCACTTATATACTTCATTCGTTGTGTTATACATGGTTAACTTGTTTGCTAACAGCGTGATGGTCACTTACATTCAAGGTATTATTGGAATAATCGCGCTTGCCGTATCTATATATGGCGCTAGTAAAACGTATCAAATCATTGGTGTCGTTTTCACGATCATTGCGACTCTATTGTTTTTGACACATGACCTTCCACTTACTAATATCGTCCCTTATTTCACATCCATGGGACTGTTAATATCGTTACTATACGTTATACCTTTTATAAACCATTACATGATTGTTGGCCGGTTTGACCAGTCACTGTACAAAATCTTACAATCTAACACACCGAACCTCGGGAAGTTTTATACGAAGTCATATTTAACGAGTTATGCGTTAACGTTATTTATTTTTATATCTATGATCCCGATGTCTTATCAGTTTATTAAAGATCGAACGAAAGAGTTTAACGACCATGTGACACACCAGTTTGCGACTCGTTCTATTTTAAGACCGTTAGCGACCGCCAATGTGTGGAGTCCTATTGAAGTATACACAGCTCTTGTCGTTGCTATAACAGGTGCCTATTACTTACAATTACTACCGGTTTTATTAGCTTTTTCAATTATTATGGTGATCATCGACCTTTTAATTAACTATAACCGTTACAAAGGTTACACCATTTCTACTGAGGGTGATTCCAACCCATTAAGTCGAGAAACGATTCGAAAACTGATTTTACTAGTTGTATTTCTAGTGTTGTTTGTTACGACGGCGACAGTGACACACCGGTCATTAAATCTCGAGTTTTTTGACGCTATTGTCTTAATTATTATTCCATATACGCTCCTATGGGCACTGGCGACAAAGCGATTGACGACATTGATTCGCTACAACCAAAAAGTATGGGATGGTCAGTTATGGACGATGCAAAACTTCATGATGTTATTATTACCGGTTGGTTTTTTCAATGAAGTCGTTACGGATACCGGCGTGTTTTACCATCTGCTCGAAAGCTTATCGTGGTTAGAACACCAGCCATTACTCCTGTTCATATTCATTATGTTCAGCTCTATGACACTCGCATTTTTCGGATTCCATCCATTAGTGACGTTAAGTTTGATTGGGTTGTTTGTAACACCCTTTTTAGACACGATTAGCCCACTCAGTATTTCGATTGTCATGATTATTTCTGTTGTATTAAATGACATGACAGGTACATTCAACATACCAATTACGATGCTTAATCAATACTTTAAACGAAACCCTTATCAACTGACCTTATGGAACATTGGTTATGCATTGATCTTCGGCACAGTCGGAATCGCGATTGCTTACTTGTTCATATAAAATAAATCACCGCTGAAAGTTAGAAATTAAAATCTAACCTTCAGCGGTGATTATTACTTATAGCCATATAGCTCATCACAATATTTTGCTAATGAGATGTCTTTCTCCGTAATGCCACCTTCATCCCACGACGTCCATTTCACTGTTACCTTCTTATAATCAATAACAATGTGTGGGTGGTGGTCTTTAGCCTCTGCTTGATTTGCGACTTGCCTTACGAAATCAATACCAACTAAATAATCATCGAACTGGTATTGCCGCTTCAACGTCCTACCTTCTTCAAGCTCCCATTCCGTTAACTTTTCCAACGAACTTTGAACATCAGCATCTGACAGTTTTGCCAAGATATTGCCTCCTTAATTTGATTCATTCAATTCTTCAATATATGCTTTTACTTTATTTAAATGTTCCCCATCTTCTTTAATTATAATCTTTTTAATTAAAGGTTTGTAAATTAGATTTCTTAAACCTGATGTTGCAATATTCCCATCGAAATTAACCGTCGTCTGTCCATCTTCCTCAGTGAATGTATAACGATACGTTAAATGCAGCTTATTTTGCTCACTTTTAACGACAAACCGTTGATTCGACTCATACTCTGTTACTTCCCACGTGTTATTAATGTTTTGCCCTTTAATATGACGTGTTTCAGTAATTTTCGTCCCTTCTGTCACTTCCTCTTGATCAAGCTTTAAATCCATAATATAATCTAGCTTTGAAACGGCATACTCATATTTTGAAACAACGCGAAAAACTTGATCAACTGGCGCATCTATTGTAATCGATCTTGTAAAACTCATAGCTCAGTCCCCCTAGAACTCCCTCTATTTCTTATGACTATTTTAACATAACCGAACTGTAACTTTCATAATAGAAAAAATATTCCCAAATTCTATTGTCGTCAGTAAAACGTAAGAGTAAAATAAAACTAAAGTAATGAGCTAGGTGATGAAGTCATGCATATAAGAGAGATTGAAAACCGAGATAACAAGGCGATGGAGCATATTATAAAACAATCATTAGAACAATTTAATTTAGATATTCCAGGCACTGCATACTATGACCCAGAGTTAAGCAACTTAACAGAACATTACGCTAAACAACAAAATGCACAATATTGGGTTGTCGTTAATGACGAAAATGACGTATTAGGCGGTGTCGGCATCGGGCCTTTCCATGACAACATTGGTGAATTACAAAAGCTATACATTAAACGAGATGCGCAAGGCCTCGGGCTCTCTAAAAAGCTAATGGAAGTGGCACTTGAATTCGCAAAGGAACATTATACGCATTGTTATTTAGAGACGATGGAAATTTTACACGTCGCCAATCAGTTGTATTCTAACTTCGGCTTTGAACAACTCCAACAACCATTAGACGGATCAGACCACGGCACAATGGATACATGGTTTATTAAAGAGTTATAAATAAAAGCAGTCCAATGAAGGATACCCCTACATTGAACTGCTTTTTATTAAGCTAAACTTTCTTGATCGAGTACTTTAACAGTGGCAAGATATTCTTTTACTTCATCTAAACTCATCGGCTTCTTGAAGTGATAACCTTGGAAGTACTCACACCCCATAGCTTTTAACGTATTAAACTGCTCTTCATACTCAATACCTTCAGAAACAACTTGCAAATCTAGATCATGAGCCAAATTAATAATCGTCTCACAAATCGTTCTGTCGACATGACTTTCATGAATATTTTTCACAAAAGAACCGTCTAACTTTATTAAATCTAACGGCAAGTTTCTTAAATAATTTAAAGACGAATAGACCGTTCCAAAGTCATCAACCCACACTTGAATGCCTAACTCTCGTAATTGCTCAATGACTTGCGCTGCTTCTTTTAAATTAATAACTAAAGACGATTCCGTGATCTCTACTGCTAACAAATCTGCAGGGAATCCCGTTCTCTCTAATGTTGCCTTCAGCTCTTCCACATAATGACCTTTGACGATATGTTTAGCCGATACGTTCACCGACAAAATAAACTTCTGCCCTAACGCGTCCATCAACTGTTTCATTTCTCTACATGCATACTCACAGACGTAGCGATCAATTTCATCGACAAAGCCTTCTTCTTCCGCAAAAGGAATGAACTTATTCGGCGGAATCGTCCCTTGTTCAGGATGCGGCCAACGAACGAGCACTTCAAAGCCATACACTTCATCATATGTACTCATTAACGGTTGATAGTTCGGACGAATTTGGCCTTCTTCAATACCGCGACGAATCATAAACATATACTTCTCACGATCTGATAGCGTTGAAGGCCAATTAACTTTCTCTGGATCTTTATATGAATCTTGTAAATTTACATGACGTTGATTAACTTCAATATAGTTAGTCACAATTAAACTAATTAATTCTTTAAAAGATTCAATAGTCTCTAATTCCGCTTGAGTCGGTTCTCTTACTTCTGTTGAATACATCGCAAATACGCCTGCAACATTATTGCTTTCAGGTGCAAAAATTGGAACGGACCAACACGATTTAAGTCCTAACTCTTCAACAGCAGTTCGGAAAGGGTCCCACTTCTCATCTTGACTAATATCTGTCGTAACGACAAGTTCTTTACGGCAAGCCGCCGTACCACAAGTACCCATACCTTCATACAGCTCGATTCCTGTATAATGGTTCATCATTTCTTCAGGTAAACTATGAGTCACGCCACCAGAAAAGTGCGTACCCATTTCATCTAACAACATGATCGTACCTTTAGACGATTCAAAACGCAGTTCGAAAAATTTTATCGCTTTAATTAATACATCTCTTAACGGTACTCCATCACTTATATACTCTGTTATATATTGATACCCTTCCACAAACTCTTCAGGGGTTAATATCAACTGATTTTGATCCCGATCATAACCACTCATGTTACGGGCCTCCTAACATTACTTTTGGCTCAGATTAAACGCATAATTATTAAAACTTCGACATTTTTTATTTCTATATACAAATTCTACTACCGAACAAAGACTTTAGAAATAGAACTAATTATCTAATTAAAAACCACATGTTTTCCAGTGTAACATATTCTGAACAGTTAAGCTTTCTTCAATTTGCGCCATAACGTCGATCGGTTGATCCCTAATCTTTTGGCAGCTTTTGACTGATTATAATTCTCTTCTTCTAAAACTGATTCGATGACTTGAATTTCTATATCTTCCAAAGTACCTTCTAATTGATAAATTGACTTAGAGCGTGACTCACGCTTTTCTTTCAAGTACCTGTTAACCTGGTCGGCTTTTAGGACATATCCCTTTTCAGCTAACACAACGGTTTGAATGAATGACCTTAACTCTCTCACTTGTCCAGGCCAATCATATTTGGCTAACTCTAAGGCAACATCACTTTGAACTTTAATTACACTGGTCCCTAAATTTTGATGAAAATGAGCAACAAATAATGCTAATAATCCCTTCAAGTCTTCTTCACGCTCATTTATAGAAGGAACAAAAATTTCTAACGCTTTATAAGATAACTTAGAATCGAAACGGTGCAATAAAGACTCCGTTACAGAAATAACAACCTTTATATTCGCTTCAATAGCTTTATTTAAAAATCGGCTTAATATATCAAAACGTTCTTTAGCAAGCTGAGAAGCATGACGTAAGTAAATTGTGCCAACATGTGACGCTAACAATTCGTCTAAATACTCATATTGACAACGATTTAAGTCAACTTCGAGAAATGTTTTACCCGTTTGACTTAAGTCATGCATATATTGAGCTAACAACCCTCTACCTGTTCCAGGGTCACCAACTAAGAAAAATAAATTATGTGTCTCTAAACCACTATGAATCACACGCATCACAGCATTCATAGCTTCACTCTCAGCAATCACATTTGGCTTTTGTTTAATTTCGACCTTCTGAACCCAAGGAAGTTGGCTTAATAAGTCATTATTTCTAAAGAAACTTAAAAGAAAATAATTTTCACCATTATTTTCTAACGTCTCTATTTTTATATCGACTTGTTCATTTTCTTTTACATAATAACGCCAATTAATTTTGTTTGTGATCGGAACTTCTTTCGTTATATTAACAACCTTATCTTCTTCGATTGGACAATTAGAGAAAGTATCCCACACGTCAATTAACGCTTCACCTTTTTCGTTAACAATCATGAAGTCATCGTATTTTTTATGGATCACTTCAGATAGAAGTTCGATTTTTGATAAATTCCATTCATAAAACTCATACTGTTTTTTTGCTAGATCAATAGCATCCATAACCGTTTCGCGCCCTGTTTGAATAAGAAAGCTTTCTAACCCATAATTTATAGCAGCTTCTGTAGTCCCTACATCGCCGATGATCAATTGATAACCCATCTCTTTTAACTCAATAACCGTCGATTTAATTTCATCGGCATGTTCAATTGTAAAAACATCAACGTTTAAATCTAAAATGTCTATAATTGCTTGGGCACCTAAAGTCATCGTCGGATAACATACTAAGACTTTCTTCTGATCGAAATTACTTGTCATAGTTAAAACACGAAGTAAATCATAACCAGACATTGAAACATCTATAACAGGTATATTCGTCACCTCACGAATTAAGTGTGCTGTTGCTGCACGACTAATAATGACATCATAGCCTTCTTCTTCGGAACGCTTACCAACCTTCGCACCTTCTTCCATATTTCCGACCTCAACAGATAAGTCAACGCCGATGAGCTCATCACGACACTCTTCAATCACTGGAACCATTGATTCATAAGGTGCAATAAACTTCACCTTTATGTCCATTTTTACAACACCTCTATATATAAGTTAATTTTATTTAAGTTTAATAATTGCAATATACAACAAATACCGATAAATATCGACTGTTTATTACATCTTTTCTACAAAACAAGACAACAATAAACAGACTCCCTCTTGACATTTTATATTATTTGTTTAAAATGTATAATATGAATTAAATAATTTAATAACCTTTTCGAAAGGTGGATTTCTAAATGAGTGAAGACTTAACGCGCATACATGAGTCTGAAGACGTCATGATTAGCGCAATTGCTCAGTCGATGACAGTCTACGGTGTGTCAGCTTCCGTTGGTCGAATTTATGGTGTCCTTTATTTCTCAGAAGAACCATTAACACTAGATGAGATTAAAGACCAAGTTGCCATGAGTAAAGCCAGTGTCAGTAATGGCATTCGAGAGTTAATCGAAACCGAAATGGTAACGAAAGTTTGGAAGAAGGGCGAACGTAAAGATCATTTTATCGCCGAAAAAGACTTCCTAAGAAACTTCATTAACTTCTTCGTTAAAACGTTACGTGTCGAACGTAACTTAATTAACAAAGCAATCGAACAAACAGAACCAACGATTACAGAAGTTGCTGAACAGTCCGCAGATGAAGAAGCTGAGCGAATCGCTAAACGAGATTTAGAACTGATCCAAGAATCAAAAGACTACCTAGATTGGTTAATGCGTCTAGCAAACTCTTTAGAATCAGGCAAAATCTTTGAACATCTACCAAAGAAATAGACTTAAAAGGAGACATTTTATGAAGAAGAGCGATTCAGCCTTAGTATTAATTGATATACAGAAAGAATCAAACTTTGGCTTAGACAACATGGAAGAAGTCATTAAAAATACAGAAAAGCTATTACCAGCTTTTCGAGCGTCTAATATACCTGTTATATATACACGTCATATTAATAGAGCTGACGCGGTCGGCTTATCAGAAGGCGAACCATTAAACGAAGATGGATCACCTTTCTATTATCATGACGGAACAGATCAAATTGAGATCTTTGACGAAATTAAACCAGAAAAAGACGAAATCGTCATTGATAAATACCGTTGGAGTGCTTTTTACGATACAAGCTTAGATCTAATGCTAAAAAGCCTAGGTGTAAAGCACTTATATATCGGCGGCGTTGTAACAGATGGTTGCTTAATGACCTCTGTCTTTGATGCATATTTTAGAGATTATCAAATTAATTTAATTCATGATATTACTTCAGCAAGTAATGAAGGTGCCCATAAGTCTGCGATTCTAACGATGACGAATTGGGTTTACAACATGAAGATTTACAACACAGATGAATTAGTTAAAAAGTTAAATGGACAATCACACAATTACTTTGAAACAGATCGCGCAGATGCGATGCAATTCACACCAGAAACAATGCAAGATCAATTTAATAAAATCGTTAGCAAACTAGCTGAATAGTTAGTTTCTAAATATAAAGAAACAATCACTTAGTTGGAATCACTTTAAAATCACTTTATTCAAATTAACAGAAAGGGAGTTTTTGTTAACATGAAGAAACTATTTGCAATTACTGCAATGATCACTATGCTTATTCTTGCAGCATGTGGCGGAGAGAACGGTGAAGAAGGTACAGAAGAAGCTTCGGAAGAAAAGGGAGAAATCGTATTTGGCCAAACTTCTTGGACAAGTACAGAAGCACCAACACAAATTGCAAAACAAATTTTAGAAGAAGTTGGTTACGATGTTGAGATTACTTTACTAGATCAACCAGTTATTTGGGAAGGTTTAGAGAATGAAGAGATCCACTTCTTTATGGATGCTTGGCTTCCATACACTGAAGCTGCATTATGGGAAGACTACCAAGATTCACTACAACAAGTAGCAACAAGCTATGAGGAAGTTCCACTAGGCTGGGTTGTTCCAGAATATGTTGACGCGGAAACAATTGGTGACTTAGAAGGCCGCGCTGATGAATTCGATGGCGAAATCGTAACAATCGGTGAAGGTGCAGGCATTGTTGAATTAACGTATGACGTTATGGAAGAGGAAAACTATAACCTAGATGGCTTCGAAGTGACGCCAACTAGTGAAGCAGCTATGTTAGGTGTTATGAATTCAAAAATTGATAACGAAGAGCCATTTATTATTACGGGTTGGAGACCACACTCTATGTTCGCACAACATGATCTTAAATTCTTAGAAGACACAGAAGGTCACTTCCAGTATGACAATGTGTATGTACTTTCTTATCAAGGTATTGAAGATCAACCAGAATACGAAGAAGCATACGACATCTTATCTCAGTGGAACATCGACGTTGATGATTTAGAAGAAATGATGTATGACTATGAAAACAACGACGTTGACTTCGAAGACTCAGCAGCAGAGTGGATTGAAGAGAACCGCGACACTGTTGATGAGTGGATTAACTAAATTTGTGAGCAATTCCCCTAAAATATATATTGCTTAATGGAAAAACTCCGCAAAATTAATTTGCGGAGTTTTTCATTTCGACATTTCCTCGGAAATATTGTCTTTAATTGTCTAAATCATCACTAAAGATGTTAAAACGGTCCCACACGACTTCTAACTCTTCTAAATGCTGTTCGATTTCTTTTCTCTTCCGACGCCCAACTGCTGTAATTAATGCGTTAATTAAACTTAGCGGAGCGACAAATGAATCAATTAATGAGGACATGTCACTTCTAGCACACAATGACACATCTGCATAAGGAATAAGTGGTGACATTCTATTGTCTGTAATCGCTACAACTTTCGTGCCACGATCATGAGCAAAAGATACAGCCTCAACTGTATTTTTTGTATAACGGGCAAAGCTTAATCCAATGACAACATCATCTTCATCAAGACGGAACAATTTCTCTGACACACCGTGTGGATTACGAATGAGTTCGGCGTTTTCTAACATGACATCAAAATAAAATTCTAGAAAAGAACCGAGCGAAACGGCACTTCGGTTCGCTACTATGAAGATCCGCTTCGCATTCACAATTAAATCAACCGCTTGATTAAAGTCGTCCATATTTAATTGCTGGGTCATTTCGCGAATGCGGTCCATATCTTCTTCAAACATCTCGACCGTTGCTTGTCCCTCTTCATCATAAATGTCTTCAGAGATTTTTAATTGCTCAACAGTCGTTAATTGTTTTTTCATTGCATCTTGAAGTGACTTTTGAAACTCTGGATAACCACTATAACCTAAATAAGTGGCGAAGCGATACACTGTCGCTTCACCAACTCCTACTTGCTTTGCTAATTGTCCAACCGTCAAAAACGGGACAGAGTTCATATGGCTCAACACATACCGCGCAATCTCACGCTGTGACTTACTCATGTCAGGAAGTTTATTCGTTATTACTTGATACAAATCAGCCATAAAACTCCACCCCTTTAATTTTTATCTTAAACGTTGAATTGCTTGTTCATGGGCATCAATTGTTGCTTGAATATCTTCATCACTGTGAACCGTGCTCATTGAATAACGGTTTCCAGGCTTAGTATAAACGCCAAGGTCTAGTAACTCATAATCTAACTGTTTCCTTAAGTCCATATCCGCTTGGCTTAAGTCACGGTAATTTTTTATAATTTCATTAGTAAATACTATATTAAAGATGCTTCCCATACCAATTGTTTGCATCGGGATTGAATAACGATTATATAAGTTCTCAAGCTCATTACGTAGATACTCTGTTTTTTTCAGTAAGTCTTCCATAACGCCAGGCTTTTCTAATTCATCAATTGTTGCAAGTCCGGCAGCTAATACAGTTGGGTGACCATTATATGTGCCACTATGGAATAAAGCACGATCTGTCACTTGCTGATTTCCACCTGAAGTTAAAATGTCTTGACCTCTTTCTGGCGACATTAAATCCATTAACTCAATCTTACCACCAAGCGCACCGACAGGGAAACCTCCACCTAACACTTTTCCTAACGCTGTTAAGTCAGGTTCTACACCGTATAACGATTGGGCACCTCCAACGTTTAAGCGGAAGCCTGTTTTCACTTCATCAAAAATTAAGACAATCCCTAACTCTTCAGTAACTTCTCTTAAACCTTTCATAAATGACTCATCTGCTGGGATAAAGCCACCTTGAACCGGCTCTAAAATGACCGCTGAGATCTCATCCTGTCTAGCTTTTAAAATTTTCGCCGTTGCTTCTAAGTCGTTAAACGGTAACACAACGGTATGCTCTAAATGATAGTCTGACATTCCACTCGATTCAGCAACTGCATTCGGTTGATTCACTTCACCTGCTTGCTCCATATCTGGGTTAACACTGACAAGCATTTGGTCATAACCACCGTGATAATGCCCTTCAAATTTCGCGACTTTATGCTTTCCATTGTACGCTTGAGCAAGGCGAATGCTTAAAAGCGTCGCCTCAAGTCCTGAGTTGGTAAAGCGAATTTGATCCATTGCTGGGAAGAGGTCGACTAGCTTTTTGGCCATTTGGTACTCTAAATTGTGAGGAGCACCAAAGACAAACGAACCACACTGTTCCATTTGTTTATACACTGCGCCTTTAACCGCTTCATGACCATGCCCTAGAATTAAAGCGCCATAACATAATAAATAGTCTATATAATGATTGCCATCAACATCTGTTAACTGACTTCCTGTTGCTTGATCCATAATAATCGGATGCGGCGCAAAGTGTTTAATATTAGCCGTCACCCCACCTGGAATAACAGACTTCGCTTGCTCATAAGCCTGCTTCGAACCTCTCGTCTTATCTTCAAAATTCATCTCTCGCACAACATGTGCACTCATTTTCCACACCCTTTTGTGAAATATTTATTTCATATAATTATTTATATGATAATGTTATTTCATTATGTAGGTAATTTCAAGGGAAATGAAAAATTTATTTCATTTTTCATTGTTGTGAAGGGTGTTTTTCAGGCGAACGCCCAATTAATTAAGCGTTCGCCTAATTCTTAAGTAGTTCGCCCAATTATTTAGATTTTCGCCTAATAAATTAAAAAATCGCCTAATTGTTAAATAATTAGGCGATTTCACAAGCCAGATTGCAATTAAATCTACTAAAATTAAAGATTTCTCCAGGCTTTTATTCTAGTAAACACTACTCTTCATCCAAATAAACATCGCGATACTCTTCATAGGCAGCTCTATCTTGGCTTAAGTTCGCTTCAATATAAGCTCGCTCTTCCTCTTCATTTAAAATTCCTGTCGCTTCGCCAATTTCACCATTTTGCATATTCCATATCACATTATGATCTTCATCAACACGAGAGAAGTCATCTTGCGCCCAGCGACTTAGTATATCAAGATATACGTCATCACCAGGCATTTCTCCACGCGCTTGTTCTACACCGTCAATAAGCCACTGGATTCTTTCATCCGTAATTAAATAGAATCCCCTCTTAATATCTGCTTCGATCTTTTGATGCGACATCTTATGAATGTAGTCTCTTACTTCATGTTTAGTTAACTCAGACTGACTAACAGGTTCTCCAAAAGGGTTTAACTCTACTGTATGTACTTCCCCTCGATCAATCTCTTCTTCATCATCTTCTTCCTCTGCATCTACAATTCGCCCAACAGGTAAAGCTTCTCGTTCCTCGTCTTCACTCGATGCCTCTGCACGGTCTAACAAAACAACGACAGCAAAGAAAATAACAATTGATAGAAGAATCGTTAATAAAGTTCCTACAATCCATTTATATATTGTCATAGTCATCACTCCGTACCATTATCATACAATTTTATCCATGTTTTTTACAGGTGTTTTTCTGGTATTTCCTCACAAAAAGTCCTACAATTCACGACAAACAAAAAGAAGCCCGTTCAAACGCGAGCCTCTTTAATGAAGGTCATACACAGTCCACGCCAATACATCACTCAACAAATCCAATTCAACTATAAGATCTTCTATATACCGCTCTTCTTCACTAAAAGTTATAACATGGTATGTTAGAACTACTACCCTTGATGTTTGATCGCTCAACACACTAAATACATAGCTCCATTCCTCTTCAGTTATTTCATCCAATTCATCTTCGCTTAAAACATCCGTTTCAAGTAGATCAATGATGCGATGTGCACGAGCTTGAGCATAACCAGCTGGGTCGTCAGTTGTTTTACTTTCAAAATCAATGTCATACTCCTCTTCCAACTCAACTAAACTAGTTGTGAAACGCTCAATATTTTCATGGTGTGACCCTCCTATACCACTTTCTTCGTTAGCGTTAGATGCGAGATTTGGATATAACAACAATATTATAGATGTAATAGCAATAAGCACACTAACGGAGACAATAACCAACACTTTGTTACTCAAAGAAAATCACCTACTTTAAGATTTAATCCCTACACGGAAACCATTTAAAACACCGGCCAACTTTTTTGCGTCGCTAACTTCGCCATATTTTCATCAGGGTTCACAACAATTGGGTAGTCGACTAAATCCAATAACGGCGCGTCCGATTCGCTATCCGCATAGGCATAAAGTGTTTCAGACTCCTCGTCCTTCTCATTTCTTTCAAGCCAAGCACGCAGTTGGTTAACTTTTTCATCACCGTTTACAATACGTCCCATCTTACCAACACAGACACCTTCATCATCGAAAACAAGTTGCGTACCAATCGTCGCGACGTTTTCTAACCCGACTTCACGAACGAACGCATTTAAAAACGGCATTAATGCACCAGATAAAATGACAATGTCATCTCCATCTTCTTGGTGACGCTTAACCTTGTCCACTAACTCACGGTTTACTTTTTCTAGATCTCCTCTAGCTAACTCATCAAAAAACGATGCTAAATCTTCTTGTGTCTTACCTTTAAACGACTTCACAAAACCATGGAAAAACTGGTGCTTAAACGCTTCTTTCCCTTTAAAAATTCCGACGAAAACACTCTTAACTAACCCAGCACTAACTACAGCCCACTCATTTACACCGTACTCTTTTTTAGCAACTTGAAACATCACTTTAAACGAATTGCCTTGATACAATGTTCCATCAAAATCAACTGTCACAACTGCCATCCAAACACTCCATTCGACTTGTTCTACTTACTATTTTAGCACACTAAATTCCATATATCACCAGTCAGTATTCCGTGTTACAATATAATTTATTTATAAAAAGCAAAAAGGGATGTTCCATATGATTTTTAAACAATTGATCATCTTCTTCACCGGTCTAGTTATATTTGCATACGGCATATCACTTGCCATTCAAGTGCAATACCTTGGTATTCACCCTTGGGATGTGTTAAGCATTGCTCTTTTTGACTTAATCGGGTTAACGGTTGGAACGTGGACAATCATCATTGGCCTCGTGATCATGATTTTTACATTTTTCACAAGACGTCAGTATATCAACGTCGGGACATTCCTTAACGCCTTTTTAGTCGGTGTATTTGTTGATATGTTTTTATTTTTACAATGGTTCCCTGTAGGACGTTCGTTAGTTGAGGATATCGCTATTATGCTGTTAGCGATCGTCGCGATGGGCGTTGGAGGCGGAACCTATTCTGCTGCACAAATCGGTCTTGGCCCTCGTGATGGCTTCATGCTTTCAATCGCTGATATAACCGGTAAATCGATTCAAAGAATTCGTATTTATGTCGAATCGTGTGTGCTTCTAATTGGATTAATTTTAGGTGGACCTGTCTTTGTTTTCACATTTATTTTCACGCTGATTCAAAGCCCGATCTATCAAAAGATTTTTCTTAGCATTAAGCCTTATACGACGCGTGTTTGATACACATTTCCTTTAACCTTTACCTTACGCTTCTCTAGTGGTTGGTTGATGTGTACTTAGCAATGAACATCCACCGCATAGATCGTTGCCATGGTTAGCACACAATAAAAAGTAATCACCTCAAACGAGCTCTGAAGTGATTACTTTATCGTTTCGCTTCAATTATTAAGAGTGTTGCTTTCTTGTTAAAAGTCCGTCTCGCATTTCAAACAAATGATTTCCGTAAGTGCTTAACTCTGTATCATGGGTTACAAGAATAATTGTAATCCCTTCTTTTTGCAGGTCTTTGAGTATAGACATAACATGATTTCTGCTGTCTACATCTAAATTTCCCGTTGGTTCATCACAAAGCAATATGTTAGGCCGATTCATTAAGGATCTTGCAATCGCTGTTCGTTGTTTTTCTCCACCTGATACCATAGCCGGCTGATGATTCTCTCGATGTGAAAGATTTACTTTGGCCAGAATTTCCTTGGCATTGTTCTCAACCTGCTCCTTCTTCTCATACGGCAATATAGGTATCATCACATTTAATAATATATTAAACTGATCAAATAACTTAAAATCTTGAAATATATAGCCTATATTGTTTCTTCGGAAATTTCTTTTTTCCTCTTCTGACCCATCAGAAATATGAAAATCACCAATCATAATAGATCCATCATCAGGTTGTTCAATGCCAGATAAGACTTTCAATAACGTTGTCTTTCCTGAGCCAGACGGTCCAGTGATCGTCAGCCAATCACCTGATGCAACTTCAAAATCAATCCCTTTTAACACGTGCACATTTTCCTTATTTATTTGATATGATTTTGTTACATTCTTAATCTTAATAAGCATGGTCATCTCCCCCTCTAAAAAAGAACCAATTCATAGATTGATTTGCAATTAGTAAAGTAAGTCCTAATATAAGCAGTATCGGAATAATACTACCTACAATGACATGGGAAGATAATTCTACTAAGAATGCTAGAGCAATAAGACTGATCACACAACCTAAACCAGTCGCTATACTTCCCCAAATCAAAACTTCTTTCAAAAAATATTGTTTTATTTTCTTTTTACTCCAGCCAATGGTATTAAATAAAGAAATTTCTTTCTTTCGCACTCTCCACAAATTGGACAACGACTGAATAACAGTGATTATCCCCACTATATATAAGAGAACTACCATCACTAGAAATATTCCTTCAATATTTCCATGTACATACACACCAAGTCTTGTTTCCGTAACATTTCCTATGAATTGCAGAAGGAAAAATGGTAGAAAGCAAGTCATCAACGTAATGATAAAGATCTGTATAGATGCAGCAAGAATCAGCGGATAATGGAAAAAGATGTTTTGAGTCAGTATACTTTTCCCAAGTAACACAACTTGACTGTTTTTCTTCTTCACTAACCCCAACGCAATTACATAGCTTATCAACACTAATATACTGAGAATAACACTGTAGATTAACATCGTGTTATTTCCTGTTCTAATACCAATAAAACTGCTTATAAGTAATGCAATCACAATGGGAATCAAAAGCAGTCTCGACCATTCTTTTAATTGCAATTTACGGATATGTTTAGCTGACCAGCCAAGTTGTGCTAATAAAGCTTCATCCTTCTGTCTTGCTTTAAGCATTTGATGAAAAGTAAACAGGATAAATGTAAATGCAACGAAAAAGAAAAGAATCGTGATTAATAATTGCAAGGCATTCCAGCTATGCAGAATTTGATCGGCAGCACCTAGTGTTGTAAAAGGCTGAATCACCTGACCAACACCCTCTACCTCGACAGTCATTTCGGTTAAAGATGCTCCAGCAACAATATCTACAGTATAACCCTGTGCTTCCCATTCATTGGCAAGCGACTCAACTAATTCTGCAGCAGCTTGGTCGTATCCATCAATGCCCGCTACTCTGACACGAATTGCATCAATTGGTTCTTCTCCTTTCACCCTTTCAGCCCATTCCAGTGAAATTAATCCATGTGCAGGTGTTGTTATATAGCTACCTGCAATAGCAGATGGATGCAAGGTAACGGATTCATCACTTTTTAGGTAAGGTGTCTCGCCACCATAAATCCCTAAAGGGGAAGATGCTAATTGGTTTTCATGTTCTGTAATCGAGTAGGTGCCATTTTCCACAAATGCAAAAAATTCACTATCGTTCAGCGGTCTATTTTCTTCATCTACCTCGTAAATTGCTTCTTCATGCATTTCTCGATAAATCGGTGCTTGATAATAATCATCTACCCCAACTTGTTCCACTGCCAATGATCCATCTTCCCGTATATTATAGTCTACAGGCTCCAGGTTAAATTTTATTTGTTGAGCAGTATAATGAGATACTTGACCATAATTAGGAATATCATCTGGATCACCAATAGATAAATTTCCGTCTTCTGTTACATATAATACACCTTCAGAAAAAGGGTAATGATTGTCACTTGGGTGCAGTTCTAGCGTCTTAGGATTATGTAGTCTTTGAGGCAATAGATGTTCCTCAACTAATTCAGAATATTCTTCAGGGAACTCTGCCATTGTTAACATTGGATTCCCTTCAACAGACTGATCGTAGATTTCCGTCAAATCCGCATCGGTCAATGGTTCTAATGTATCAACAGTTACTCGCATTTCCACAGGAACAGAAACATCAGACAGTGTCATGATGGATGCATATCCTTCTTCTCCCTCAGAATAACCAGTGGTAGGATCAAATGCCTTTTCTTCTAGAGGAGAAAAATCTTGTCCAATTAATTCCCCTTCTTCCACCGGGTCAACAGCAACAACTTGATGATAAGAAACAGGAAAATTAAAAGTCGCAATATCCTCTCCAAAATAAGCGCTGCTTACGTCAAAATCTGAACCAAATCTGAGCTGGGGTTCACCAAAATCATACATAAACGTCTTTTCTTGAGCGGTATAATCTTGATACCCGTCCGAAGTACTGTATTCCACTTCATAATAAACGGGTTCAACAGGATCCTTTTCCATCATCCATGTTCTGTCAAGAGCCGTAAACAGACCAATCGAGGCGACCGGGGCAGCAATTTCCACATCCACATGATCTTTAATATCGGACCATTCTTCTAAACTGATACCGCCTTGTCCAACACCTAAATAATTTTCCTCCACAAGATTTAGTTGACGTTCCAATTCCGTTCGAGCATCTTCAGGACGAACCAGAATATCATAACTACCTCTTGAGAAATCTGTAATATTTTGAGTCACTTCCTCATTCGCCTGTTTCATGATTGAAAAGCTGTAAGCCAGCGTACAAATGATAATTAGTAGTGCACCAGCTACTATAAATAAGATACGATTACTGTGTAAATTCATAATCTTCCACCACCATTATTAATAGGTTCGAAGGCGTTGAAAACTTATCAAACAAATAGCAAAAAACTGTGACAAGCTGAAACTAGTTTTTTAGATTTATTCATCTACTTACATAAAAAATACATAATAATAAAAAAATGTCAATATCAAGTGTTATTAACAAAATGTGTAATTAGTTTTAAGCGAACTATATAATCCTCTCTGTCACAAGACACTAATGAAACTGTAGTTGTTTTTTCTATTTTAACATAAATTTTCCATTTAAAATTTGATAGAAATTAATCTCTTTTCCAAAAATATGTTTTTGTAATAAAGTTTTGTGAAATATATAAGTAGAGTTGTTTGAAAGGAAGATGCCAATGAAGTGGAGTGAAAAATTGAATCATTACAGTGTTTTTATCGTCTCAGCAATTGTTGTGTTAGCTATTGTCGTTTGGGGTGTTGCCGCTCCAGAGGGGATGACATCCACAATGGAAGCTATGATGACGATGATGATCGAGCAGTTCGGCTGGTTTTACGTACTAGCCACAGCCTTATTTGTAGGTTACTGTTTATTTTTAGGGTTTGGACCGTATCGTCATATGAAGTTAGGTCTTAAAGGTGAAAAGCCTGAGTATACATACTTCACTTGGTTAGGCATGTTATTTGCTGCAGGCATGGGGGTTGGTCTGGTGTTCTGGGGTGTAGGTGAGCCACTATCCCATTTCCACAATCCACCTGAAGGTATTGAACCAGGCAGTCAGGAAGCTGCTAACTACGGGTTACTTTATGGTATTTTCCACTGGGGAGTTCACCCATGGAGCATTTATGCCATCGTTGCTCTTGGACTAGCCTTTGCTAAATTCCGTAAAAATTTACCTGGGCTTATTAGCTCTGCTTTTTATAATGTCATTGGCGATCAAATCTATCGTTGGCCAGGTAAAACGATTGATATTATCGTTATTATCGCTACAACGGTAGGAATTGCGACATCATTTGGTATGAGTACCCTTCAAGTCGGCAGTGGTTTATCCCACGTATTCGGCATTGAAAGTGGTAACATGGTTTATTTAATGATTATTACAACCGTGACATTTATTTTCTTATTATCCGCGGTCACCGGTTTAAATAAAGGGATGCGCTATTTAAGTGTTTCTAACTTAGGCTTAGCAGGCATTCTTCTTCTCGCTGGTGTTGTTTTAGGGCCAACGATTTTTATCTTTGAACATTTAGTTCGAGCATTCGGTCAATATGCTACAAGCCTACCAGAGCTAAGCTTTATGACAACACCTTATACCGATAACGAATGGATGGGAGACTGGACGTTATTCTACTGGGCTTGGGTGATCTCTTGGAGTCCATTTGTCGGTACTTTCATCGCGCGTGTGTCAAAAGGACGCTCACTACAAGAATTTATTATTGGCGTTCTATTTGTCCCAACAATTATTACTATTTTATGGTTTGTCACTTTTGGCGGGACTGGATTACATTTAGAGTTAAACAATGACTTAGGCATAGCTGAAACAACCGCAGAAACACCTGAAGTCGGGATGTTCTTAGTCCTTGAACACCTACCAGGAAGTTTACTGCTAAGTATCGGAGCGTTAATACTGATTACGATCTTCTTTATTACGTCAGCCAACTCAGCAACCTATGTTCTCGGTGTATTCTCATCAGAAGGTGACTTAAATCCGAAAAGCTCAACCTTAATCGTTTGGGGTCTGCTCATCTCATCCATTGCGACAGTCTTGCTTCTAAGCGGTGGTTTAGATGGATTACAAGCAACCGCAACCATTACAGCTTTCCCATTTACCTTCTTAATGATTTTATTAATGTATGCCATCTATAAATCATTAAAACGTGAAGGCCTTGAGAAGCATAAAGTCGAAGAAAAGGAAGACTGGTAAACGTAACAAAAGCTCTTGGATCTAACTCCAAGAGCTTCATTTATGTCGTCACCTTTAATTGAAAAACAACGCATATGCGAAAAATGCAACAACAAGAACAATGATTAATATTCCAGTCCCTTTCCAACCAAGACCACTCGCTAAGTCAGACGTATTACCGTGGCTAGCTCGGTTTAATGAGTCGCTTAAATTGCCAACCGGGTTATTCCTCAACTCTTCTTGCTTCATTCTTTCTTGGCGTTCTTCTGGAGATTCTTGATTACGACTCATATGATCACCCCTATAACTATGATTCTATAGAGGAAAGTGGTATTCCTTCAACAAAAAACACGCGAATTCAAAAGAACTCACGTGTTAGAACGATTAATAATCTTCTTCAATTTGCAACGTCTCGCCATCTTCAAACTCAACATCTAACTCTATTTCTTTAACTTCACCTTCCATGATCTCAAGGTGGTCATAAATTCTTTGGAACACTTCATCTTTAGACATATTCGGTGAGAACTGAACCGCTTCAAACATGCTTTCAAGCTCTTCTATCGCCTGTTGCCCGTCACGATCAGACTCTTGACCGTTATCTACTTCAACTTCAGCTTCTTTATCTCCATTATCACCAAGCTCATATTCAAAGCTCCACTCACCGCCGTCTTCAAACTCAAGCTCTAATTCAAATTCTTTAATCCCATAATTGCGGCCTTCTTCTGCCTCTTCTTCCATTTCCTCAGATTCCTCATGCAAATCCTCATCTTGATCCTCTAGTCCTGTACCCTCTTCATCATCACGGTTCTGTGACTCACTTGTATCTTCCCCAGCTTCCATATCACCTTCCTGATCTTCAGGAGCCGGATCTTCCATTCCTAAACCGTCATCAGGCTCATCTGTAGTTCCACAAGCCGCTATGACTAACATCGAACTCAACAGCAACGTCATCAATAACTTCATCTCATTACACTCCTTGTTGTCTCATTTTATGCCACAATATTTGCTTACCCAATTATTCGCATTTTTATGCTCTTTCATAGGGTTATTTTTCCAAAATAGGAATAAAGTCTAGATATGAAATTGAAGCTGTCAGATAAATTGATTACAATGGAGGAAAGGAGTGAAATTATGCCAACATATAACAAACTTGTCAGAGATAAAATTCCTCAAATAATTGAAGCATCAGGTAAGAGTTATACAACCGAAACATTATCAGAAGAAAAATACATAAAAGAGTTAAAAACGAAACTCGGTGAAGAATTTGGTGAGTACTTACAATCTGTTGGGGATAATGAAGCATTGGAAGAATTAGCAGATGTTTTAGAGTTAATCCACAGCCTAACAAAAGTTCACGGCTCGACCTTTGAGCAGTTAGAAAACATTAGACAAGAAAAAGCACAAAAACGTGGTGGATTTAATGAGAGAATCTATTTAAAAGAGATTAAGGATTAAAAAATAGCCTAGGAATCATCCCAAGCTATTATTTAGGTACCCAAATATCATCAAAGCCATTTTTTATCGAGTAATCATAAAGAAGTATAATTTTTTGCTCATGGTAATTTCTAAGTAGTGAGTTTGATTCTTCATTAGAACTTTTCTTCAAACGATCATTTCGATCAATTATTGTTTCTAAATAACCTCGTTCTGGGAGTTTATCACTCTTTGAAGTGTTACAACCACCACAAGCCACAACTAGATTCCATATTTGATCAGACTGAACAAAAGACCATGGGATAAAGTGGTCAACATGGCTACTACGGTTACTTTTAGTTAAGTCTTTTCCGCAATAAAAACACTCTGCTTCAAAATAGCTTAACAAAATGCGTTCGAAAGGTTTCAATGTCCCCCTCTTCGCAATACTTTCCACCTTATCTAATAAATATTGTGTAGAAGGATACTCATTCAATTCTTCCACCATTTTTGCCATATGATAGTTTGTAAGATTAACTAACAACCTTTGATATTTCATCATGAATTCACGTACAGCCGGGTGAAATCTAAAATACTCTCTTTTATGATCAAACTCATAAAATAACCCTTTAGTATCTCCCCATAAAGCACCAAATACATTTTCCTTCATAGCACTTTTAACTTTTAACACAAGCTTTAACTGTAGATCATCGTTAATTTTATCGAAACTAAAGTCTTTTGGTATACCATGTTCACTCTGGAACTTTTTCATTTCAGTCACAACTTTAGCATTTTTGGGACCTCTGTTCTGTTTAACCAAGTCGTGGTGGATAATTAAATTCCAATATATTTTAGCAAATGCGTAGGCTAGCTGATCATAGCCGAGTTCCAGATCATCATTTACTTGATATAAATTTTCGATTAGTGATTTAATTAATGCATATTTGTATGTAGATGATTTAGCTGACTTATTGGATAGAACATTAGTAAATACACGCCATATGTCCTCATCTGTTAAGTAGCTTTCATTTAATTCCCCAACTTTTAACTTGTGTCCCAACTAAAGCACCACCAAATCCAATAAATGTAAACGATTTAATTTCACTCTATAATAACATACATAAATATGAAAAAGGAATTCCCCAAACTTTGTCGTAATAGTATAGAGTATACGTCTTTAGTTGGAGGGGTTTTTTATGGCATCGAGACAGTTGATCATTCCTGGTGGTTTGTTGCTAGGGATGGGTATTGGGATGCTTTTTGGCGAGACTGGTGCTGGTATGTTTATCGGGATTGGTTTAGGGATGTTAATTAGTGTTTTGTTAACGTTTTCGAAAGGGTCAAGTGAACGTAACCTCGAAAAGCGGGTTGCTGAGTTAGAAGAGAAGCTAAAAGTTGAAGAAGAGGCTAGTTAACAAGAATATATGTATTACGAATTGGGTCTACGTTGCCTTTGACGTAGACCCGTTATTTTTCTCAAACTACAAATGAACTTGAGAGTTAGAAAACTTAATGATTTTTTTACCGTCCTTAACTTGCCATAGGTGAACGCCTGTATCACCTGTATGTAAGGCTACATTCGTATCCATTGGTAAGTTCAAAAAGCTTTGATATAGCATATTGATTGTGCCGCCATGCGCAACTATGACTATTCTTTCCGCTTCTGCTTCCATTAATTTTGACCAAAATGTTTCAACTCTTGCTCTGAAATTGATCATTGATTCACAGTCATATAATTCATCATGAAGTTTGCGCCCCTCTTTAGGAAGAGGGTATTTTTCTTTGGCTTCGGATTTTAACTCGCCTGCTAACTGGCCGTTGTTCCATTCCATTAATGCACGATCTTGCTCGACCGAGACGCCAACACTTTCAGCAATGGACTCAGCAGTTGTCAAAGCTCGCTTTAACGGACTTGAAATAATACGGTCGACTTCGTAATGGGCGCTCACCCATGTGGCAAGTTTATCAGCTTGCTCTTTCCCTAAATCAGTTAAAGGAAAGTCTGCTCGCCCTTCATGCCTACCCTCAATGTCTGCTACTGACTGGCCGTGTCTTACAATTAGTAGATCCATTCCCCCACCCCTTTATTTTATTGTATAAGAATGGAGGTAGAACATCTAGTTCATTGTAAAAAGAGCACCCGTGATGGATGCTCTAAGCGTGATTTTTTGCTCGGTCCTGTGCTTTTAACAATGCTTTCACAAACCAATAAGTCGTAAAAGCGATTACTATATCAATTAAAAACAGGTAGAAGTAGTGGAAGCCACCGCCCATATGTGTGATGCCGAACATTATTTCTAACGATCCTACTCCAAATGCGAAGGTTGCACTTAATACAACTGCCCAAATATAATAATTTTTACCATGATTCGTACAGTATTGATAGACGAGCATAAAAGCCACGGGCAATGCTGAAGCCACCATCGTAAAAGCTGAAGGCAACATCGTTGTAATAAAGTACAAAGTTCTAAAATACACTTGTGATTCTAAGTAATTGCTCGAGTAATTCCACAGCATATGGATCACAAGGCCAAAAAACAAAATCTCAAACATTCGCGTGCGATCAATAGCAAAATACAAAATAATTAGAGGTACAATAAGCAAAATAATATTAAGCCAAAACTGCCATGTATCCCATGATGAATACTCATGCCAGTAACTCTCTGTTAGTTGAGTCAGCCGTTCGGTCAGTTCGAAAATCCGATTCCAATACTCTTCATACGTCACAAAATTAACCCCCGAACTTGTAAAAATCTCTACTTACTTAATTTTAGTTAAAGTAGAACTTTTATACATGTCGAAGGTAGAATTTATTCGGGGATTAATTGTTTCTGTTCGGTATTAACCACTGCGTATTCGGTAACTATCCGCTCTATTCGGTATTAACCACTGCTTATTCGGTAACTATCCGCTCTATTCGGTATTAAACCCCGCCTATTCGGTAATTATCCCTTCTATTCGGTATTAAACCCCACCTATTCGGTAATTATTCCTTCTATTCGGTATTAACACCCACCTATTCGGTAATTATTCCTCTTATTCGGTATTAAGCACCGCCTATTCGGTAATTATCCGCTCTATTCGGTATTAAACCCCACCTATTCGGTAATTATCACGCAGCTCTCCCTTCACCTAAGCGCCAAATCCTTCTGGCATCACGGCTGCGACGACAAGTCCTTTTGCCACAAGCTCTTCTCCAGCGTACACCTCTGTATGGACGTTAAATTTTTTCGGATGAACTTCTTCAACTTGTCCTGTCGCTCGTAGTTCCACATGTTGAGGTGTTGGCTTTAAGTATTGGACTTCAAGTTTTGCCGTGACAAACCGTGGTGGTTCTGCGCCGTCCTCTGGCTCGTGGCCATTTTTACGATGCAAAGCTAATGAAGCTGAACCTGTGCCGTGACAGTCAATAAGTGATGCTAACAAACCGCCGTAAACGAATCCTGGTATGGCTGTATGTTCAGGTTGAGGCTTATAAAGTGTTAACGTCTCGTCACCATTCCAACCTGTCCGAAATCCGTGGCCTAACTCGTTATTTTTACCACAGCCATAACAATGAGCAAGATCCTCTGCATAATAATCTTGTATAGCGTGTTTAATCGTTTTCATTAAGCATCCCCTTCCTAAAACTTAAATATTCGAAATTTTAACAAAATATGATAAAATATGACTATACTGATATAATTTATAAGGAGTGATTGAATGAAAAGGTTTATTTTATCAGTCGTGATTACAATCGCTGTTTTGTACCTCATCATTTACGCGATTCATTACTTTACTGACTTCCATCTTATGAGTATTGCTTTTGTCGTCGGTATTGTCTCTTGTGTTTTTACTTACAGCGGGTCATCGCCGCTTTCGACAAAGGTCTTTGATGTTGCAACTAGAGGTAATGCGGCCAAGCAACAAATGGATGACAACTTTGTTATTTCACCGTCTTTTCTCGGTTCAATCTTAACGCTATTATCTTCATTTATTGTTTTATTCATCTAAAGCTCGCTACTATTAGCGAGCTTTTATTATTTAAAAACACCTAACCGTCCAATACGCTCCATCGCTTCTTCCAACCGCTCTGGTTCATCGAGTAAGCCAATTCTCACATAGCCTTCACCAGTTTCGCCAAACCCTTTTCCTGGTGCGACAACAACGTGAGCTTCATTCAATAGAAGGTCCGCAAACTCCTCTGACGTATAGCCATCAGGTACTTTAAACCAAGCGAAAAAAGTTCCTTTAGGTGCTGTCACGTCCCAACCAACTGATTGTGCTGCATTCACTAATGCGTTTCGCCTCGTTTCATATGTCTCAACTAACTCATTTACTGCAGACTGATCACCTAACAGTGCTTCTGCTGCCGCTTCTTGTACCGCGCCAAATAAACTGACATACAAATGATCTTGAATTAAATTTAAGCTGTCAATCACTGACGGGTTGCCTACCGCAAAGCCAACACGCCATCCAGCCATATTATACGTTTTGGACAATGTGTACATTTCAATACCGACGTCTTTTGCCCCTTCTGATTCAAGAAAGCTTGTCGGTTTCTTACCATCAAAGCCAATCGCCCCATAAGCAAAATCATGGACGACACAAATGTTATGCTTTTTCGCCACGTTTACTGTCTCATCAAAAAATTCACGTGTCGCGACTGCTGATGTTGGGTTGTTCGGATAATTTAAAAACATTAATTTCGATAAATTAAGCGCTTCATCACTAATTCCATCATAATCTGGTAGAAAGTGATTCTTTTCTAAAAGCGGGAAGAAGTGTGGCTTGGCATCAGCTAATGCGATTCCTGACATATAGTCTGGGTACCCTGGGTCAGGTAGTAATGCCGAGTCACCAGCATTTAATATGCATTGACTGATCTCGACTAAGCCTGTTTTCGTACCAAACAAAACAGCGACTTCTGTCTCAGGGTCGACGCCAACACCGTATTCGCGCATATAAAATTTCGCGACCGCTTCTTTTAAAAACGAATGCCCGCGAAAAGGTGAGTATTTATGATAATCAGGATTTTCTGCTGCTTGTTGCACCGCTTTAACAATATTTTGAGGTGTAGGCTGATCCGGATTTCCTTGTCCTAAGTTAATCACATCATGCCCTTCACGTTTTAACGCCTGCGTTTTACCAACTAAACTAGCAAAAAACTGCTCAGGCAGGCGCTTCAACGCTTCTGACTGTTCAAATCGCATCTTTCGTCCTCCTTACCGAATTCACTCATTACTTTGAAGGTTATATGCTTTTTCACCTTTTGTAAAGACAGAAAATTCTTATATATTGATTGGAGGTGCTTTCATGCAAGTTGCTTTATTACAGCTTGATTTAGCTTTTGGTGATGTTGAAGTGAATAAGGAGAAAATTAATCATATGATTCATAAAATTCCAGATGAAACTGATGTCATTGTTTTGCCTGAGCTTTGGAATACTTGTTATGACTTGAAACGGCTCGATCAGCTAGCGGATTATGATGGTTGGGACTCTCGTGCTTTCTTAAGTCATTTAGCCTACCGACACGAGGCGGCTATAGTTGGTGGTTCTGTCGCAAAAGTTGGCGAGCAAGGGTTTACGAATACGATGTACATTTACAATAAAAAAGGTCATTTCATTAAAGAATACAGTAAGGCTCACCTTATTCCACTAATGCATGAACAAAAATATTTTAAAGCTGGTGATCGTGATGGTTTATTTGAAGTAGGCGGCATTCCAAGTGCTGGACTCATTTGTTATGATTTAAGATTTCCTGAATGGGTGCGCTGGCATGCGGTTCAAGGAGCAAAAGTCATTTATATTGTCGCTCAATGGCCTAAAGAGCGAATCAACCATTGGCGTACGCTAATTCAAGCTCGTGCGATAGAAAACCAGTGTTTCGTTGTGGCGTGTAATCGTGTAGGGGATGATCCGAATTTTTCATTTGGTGGTCATTCAATGGTTGTCGGTCCAATGGGTGAATTGATTGTTGAGGGCGGTGATGAAGAAGGTATTTTAACAGCAATGTTAGATCTGGACCAAGTTGCTAAAGCGCGCAGTTTAGTGCCTGTTTATAACGATATAAGAAGTGACCTTTATGACCTTCGTTTGAAATAAAAAATATGCCGGTCAGTGCGAATACTAACCGGCTTAGGCGTTTCATCTATTTATATAGTATGAACTGATTATCTATCTAACTAATTTAGCGGTGTGCTAGATCCATTTCAGCTTCAGCTTGAACTGGTTCTAGGCGTAGATCTGATTTCTTCTTCTTGATGCGCGTCACAATGCTGTCGACAAAATAAACTGTCGCTAAAAAGAAAAACACGATCGTTGAAACAAGAATTAAAGATGTTGTCATAACCATCTACCCCTTTCCAGCAAATTTTACTGTTTAACAGTATTTCCTACTATATAGTACCACATTTTATTCTAATTTCAAGTTATAAGTATCATTCTTTTAAAAACTTTTAAATCCTTATAAATGCTATCAAATGCTCGGAATTTGTATCGAGTGTCAAGAATGCGCTCTTAACGGCATTGTAAGCGCTTCCTAAATGCGTTAACCTCTTTATTTCTAGGCAGAATTCGCTTTTTTACCATTATTTCCGCCTCTAAATTTTGTACAAGCTCCAAAAAAGGGCGACTTAAAATCAGTTAGTTTTGCTTCCATAAGATTGGAGCCCCTCCGTTTCTCTTTCAAAACTCATAATGTAAATGTGAGAAGGTAGGATTATAGATTTAAATAAACCAGTTACCCTACCAGAAATATATTAATTTCATAACGGAGGTGACAGGTATGAGTGATCAAAACAATAGAATGCCAGAAGACTTACAAGTGGTATCAGATAAGGTAATTGATCTACTAGTAGATACAACATTTAAAAAACACGGCGTGAACCCACAAGAAACACAAGTAGACGAAGAAACTAGAAGTCAATTGAGAGAGTTAGTAGAAGACCTACAAAAGTCGGTTAAATCGCTTCAAGAGCACAATAACGGTGATAATTAATGAATTCTACTAAGCCTATATGTTAGTAAAATAATGGATTGGCCTTTCCTAGTAGTAAACTATTTTCATATGTAAGTAGTGTACGAAATAATAGAGGAGGGAAATAGAATGGCAAAGAAGCAATACTTTGCATCAGCTCCTGGTGCATACAACAATGCTCATACAAACCAACGTGCGCGTGCCCCAAAAAGGTTTAATGCATTAGACCCTAAATCTTGTCACTCATTTGATGAAGACACTCAACAAGCTAATCAGTCTATTAAAACAACTCAGCAATCTTTTGAATCAATCGTCGTCAAAGATTCATGTGACGTTGAAGTAACAACAACTAACACACAAGCTGCTGTTAACGTTCAAATCGGACTACAAGCAGCGATTGCGCTGATCATTAGTATTTCAGTAGCTGATAGTGACCGTGCTGAAGAGATCACACAAGACTTATATGAGAAGATTAAAACAACGCAAGTTAACCACCAGCAGACTTATATTGAAAACTCTCGTGGCGTACAAGTGACAACAACGGATACAGATATCGCAGTTAACGCACAAATCTTATTACAAGTATTACTTGCAATTGTTGCACGACTAAACATCCTTTAATAAGGAAAACCCCACCTATTTATGCAAAAGTCATAAATAGGTGGGGTTATTTTATGATAAGATTACCGCTCCATAAGTAAGAGCGCCAATAATCACGTAAGCCGGGTGGATATTCCACTTCTCTAGTGCTAAGAAGCTTAACGTAACTAAGATCATGGTTTGAACTAACCCTGCTCCTTCATATGATGTAGCGAAAAATTGGTAAGCTAAAACAGCTAGTAAAATCGCTATCGCCGGACGAATAAGAGCTGTCATACGTTTTACTTTCGGTGAGTTTTTAAACTTCAATAATAGCTTCAACAAGACAATCATCGCTATTAAAGATGGAATGACTGTTGCTGAGATTGCAACAGTGGCACCAATTACGCCACCGACTTCATAACCAATATAACCAGCCATTTTCGTCGCAATGGGGCCTGGCAGTGCGTTACCTAAGGCGAGCACTTCACCAAATTCTTGAGTCGTCATCCATTCAAAACGTTGAACGACTTCATATTCAATTAGTGGAATAGACGCAGGTCCACCACCATAGCCGACAATGCCTGGAATTAAAAATGCGATAAATAAATGCCAATACTCAATCATGCTGCTTCACCTTCCTTTTTTGAAGGTGATTTCTTCAATAAGGCATATAGGATCAGTGCACCAATTAAAATTGCTGGGTGTAAATTAAATAATTCAAATGTAATTAAGCTGATAACACCTAGCGCAATTGCCACTGGCCAACCGAGATCGCGTTTAGAATGGCGTAAAAAATTAAAAGCTAACATAAACAACATAACACCTACAACTGGCGCAATCGCACTCGTCATCCCTTGTACTACTGCATGTTCACGGTAATTAATTAACACGCTAATAAGGGCGATCATAATAATAACAGTCGGTAAAATAGTGGCCGCTAATGCGGTAAGAAGGCCTGTTTTACCTCCGACACGATAGCCGATATAGCCGGCCATTTTCGTCATAATCGGCCCCGGGAGTGTATTGCCAATAGCTAATATATCAGAGAACTCTTCATCATCCATCCAGCCGTAAGTTTCGACGACTTCTTTATGCACTAAAGGAATCGTCGCTGGTCCACCACCATAACCTAGCATACCGGCACGGAAGAAGCTTATAAATATATCTTTCTGTAAAGCAAGATCCAATGTTGTCACCCTTTCTGTCCTTCCACGCTTAAGTGTCACTTCAAATTCACTAAATTTTCGACAGTTAATATGACATTTTGACTACTTTCTTTTATAATGAAACTAGAAATCAAATCTCATAAGCGTGGTGTCTTGATGAAATTAACGGATACGGATTTTAAGATTTTAAATATTTTAAGCGAACAAGGACGTATGTCTTACGTTGACTTAGCTAAAGAGCTTGGTCTATCCCGTGTAGCTGTTCGCGATCGCATTAATCAAATGCAAGAAGCTGGTGTCATTGAGAAGTTCAGTGTCGTCATTAACTCAGAACAAGTCGGTAAAGGAGTCTCAGCATTTTTCAACGTTGATTGTGAGCCGAACACACTTATTCACGTTGCCGAAAAATTGGCCGAGCATCCTAGCGTAGCAAGCTGTTACCAAATGACAGGCCCAAGCACTCTACATACACACGTATTAGTAGAAGACTTCCATGCATTAGAAAAATTTATTAACGAAGAACTGTATGCTTTAGACGGCATTACGCGTGTGGAAAGCCACATTTTACTACGCCGCTTCAAAAGCAGAACCGGACTTAAACTGTAAAAATCAGGCTGAGAGATCAGCCTGATTTTTTAAATTCATTACCAAGCTGCGACTTCACCGTCAGTTCGCGGTTCCGTACCTCCGCAAAGTACGCCTGTTTCAGGATCGCGCCAAATAATTTGTCCACGACCGAATTCATTCGGATAAAGGGTGCGCTGAATGTGATGACCTTTTCGCTGTAACGCTTGAGCGATATGATCAGGGAATGTTGGTTCAACTTTTACGACTTTATCTTGAACCCATTGCCACCTTGGTGCATCAAGTGCTGCTTGTGGATTTAAATGAAAGTCGACTGTATTCATGACGACTTGCGCATGGCCTTGTGGCTGCATAAATCCGCCCATGACACCAAATGGCCCAACCGGCTGATCACCTTTTGATAAAAATCCAGGAATAATCGTATGGAACGTCTGCTTACCAGGTTTCAACACATTCGCATGGTTTTCATCGAACGAGAACGTATGACCACGGTTTTGCATCGCAATGCCTGTCCCAGGTACGACAACACCTGAACCAAAGCCCATGTAGTTACTTTGAATGAACGAGACCATGTTACCTTCACCATCAGCTGTTGATAAATAAACCGTACCACCACGTGGCGGCTCACCTGGTTCTGGTTGTAATGCTTCATCACTAATTAACGTACGGCGTTGTTCAGCATATTCATCTGATAATAAATCTTCAACCGAAACATTCATATGGTCTTCTTGCGTGATGTACTCTAAACCATCTGTAAACGCAAGCTTCATCGCTTCAATTTGCTTATGATAACTATCGACATTTTCACGATCAGTAAACTCATAACCTTCTAACATGTTTAACGCCATAAGTGCGATTAACCCTTGTCCATTCGGCGGAATCTCCCACACGTCATAACCACGATAGTTCACTTTAATCGGATCGACCCACTCTGGCTTATACGCCGCTAAGTCCTCTTTCGTTAAGTAGCCGTCATGCTCTTTGAAAAAGGCGTCAATTTCATCAGCTAATTGACCGCGATAAAATGACTCCGCTTTCGTCTCGGCAATTTCACGTAGTGTACGCGCATGATCTGGCGATTTCCACATTTCACCGACTTCAGGCGAACGACCATCAGGTGCAAAGGTGTTAAACCAATTTTGGAAAATGTCATCTTTAAACGTTTCTTTAAACTTGTTGTATGCCGATTTCCAATGGAATGCTAACGTTGGCGATAGCGGATAACCTTCCTCAGCATACTCAATGGCAGGCGCTAATACATCTGTTAGTGGAAGTTTTCCAAAACGCTCGGATAACTCCACCCAAGCAGCTGGTGTACCTGGTACTGTCACAGGCACCTTACCGAACGTCGGCATCTCCTCATAACCTGCTTCTTTTAGCTTTTCCACAGAAATGTTTTGAGGTGCATAGCCACTTCCGTTTAGCCCGTGAATCTTTCCATCGACCCACACAAGCGCAAACGCATCAGAACCAATCCCATTTGAAGTCGGCTCTAACACCGTTAAAGCAGCAGCCGTCGCGATCGCTGCATCAATCGCATTACCACCTTGTTTCATAATATCTAAACCAGCCTGCGCCGCTAGTGGCTGAGACGTTGCCACCATTCCTTTTTTACCGTATACAACATTTCGACGCGAAGCATAAGGATAATTTAAAGCATCATAACTTACCATATTGTCCCCTTCTCCCTTCCTACCGCTAACATTAATTAAACATTTTTAATAATCCTACCACATTTAGTAAAGTTATTCGATAGTTTTTGAACAAAAATTGTGTGAAGTCTGAATTTTTCTGAGCGCTGATAAAACCGAGGTGAGCGCTGATAAATTTCTGTGAACGCTGATAAACATGGAGCGAGCGCTGATAAATTTCCGTGAACGCTGATAAACATGGAGCGAGCGCTGATAAAATTGGCTAAACACTGACAAATTTTCGAGTGCGATTGATCTTGTGAGCGCCAAAATATTTCTGTGAACGCCAGATTACTAGTCACGAACGCCAGAATACTATGCGCGAACGCCAAATAATCACTTCAAAACTCCCTCCCCCAACACAAAAATAAAACCACAGATCTAATCTGTGGATTAAATAAACCTATTAATCTAGATTTTTACACTCTGTATTACAGTAAGCCATCCCATCTTGAGAGATTTTGCATTTCGAACAGAGTGGTTTGTAACATGAACGACACTTACTCACAGCCTTCGTAAGACAAAAGCGGCATTTTTCCACAGTCATCCTCCTCACCTATCATCATTACAATTAATTTCTAACTATCGTATGTAAAACCCTTGTCGCCTACTATAGGAGGTTTTGAGAGAGATTGTGGAAAATTGTCTTGTCATAACAATTCTTTGATGGTACTTTTTTACAAAGACTGATTATCAGGAGGAGCATGATGTACATAGAAGCTGTAGCCATTTTAGCAGCCCTATTCCTCACACCAATTCTAGCCGTTCTGTTTAGTTTCAACTTAGTTGCCGTCATTAAAAAAACTCACAATAACGAAAAGACAACTGAAAATACGTTTTGGATCATTTTTTCATTTACTTAATTAATGTGGATTATTGCTGTAGCGTGAGATTAAAAGGTTGAAACACAATTCATTCGTTTTCGTCTAATTTGTAGAGGTGAGATTACAGGAGGGGTATTATTAAAGTTCAAACGTGGAAGAAACACTACTTGGTGCTTTTCATTTTAATATTGGTCACAGCTTGTTCTAGTAATTATGAACAATTAACAAGAGTTGATGTTCAGAAGGTGGATTCAGGCAAAGATTATGAAGAAACGAACATGATTACTGACGACCAAACGATTGATGAAATTAAGAATATTTTCAAACAGATTGAATGGACTCCAAACGTACAAGTTGAAATGGAAAGAGGAGAAGATGTTTTCGCTACATTTTTCTATCAATTAAATCATGGTGAACCTGAGCGACTTTACGAATATCGTTTTTGGTTTGAAGATTCAGGAGGCGCAACCATTATTAGCAATAATGAAAAAGAAGGTTATGGGACATTAAATGAAGATGCAGCAAAAGAATTGAGGACGATCTTCTTTAACTCTGAGGAGGATGAAACATGAGCAGCGAAAACTCCAAAAAATATATCCACTTAATTATAGGTTATAGCGGTCTTCTTTTGATCGGTTTGGCCGTATTAAGAAGCTTGTCCGTTACCCAAGACACAGTAGGATACGCCTTAACCATGTTGGGCTACTTACTTCTTGCTCAATACTTTCTATTCGCTGATACAAAAATAGGTGCTACGAAAATCAATAAGGCGATTCTTAGAATAAGTTTACTAGTTATGCTTGGTCTTATGGCAATCTATATATATTAGAATTTAAATGAGCACCAAAATGCTATTTTCGGTGCTCCATCCTTTATTTATTCCGTTCGCCAAACTCAACCATTGCCTCACTCATAAACTGAGCTAGACCTTCTCCAAATTGATCGATGTTTTTCTGAAATCGCTCGTCTTGAACATACATCATTCCAAGCCCTTGGAACATTTCTGGTGTGTAAGTCGTGAAATTTTTATTTAAAAAGTCGTACCATTCTTTAATCGCTGTTTGTGCTTCGTCAGACTTCGGGTCGCCTTGACGAAGTTCTGCAAGCTTACGATAAATGTCATTCATGCGTTTTTGTTCTGCGTCATTAATTCCCATCGCATTTTCCTTCGCCTCATCTACTTTAGCATCACCCCAACGCTCCCGAGCTTCATCTTCGTAAGGATTTTCGCTAA
Organism: Alkalibacillus haloalkaliphilus; assembly: GCF_007991275.1. Taxonomy (GTDB): domain Bacteria; phylum Bacillota; class Bacilli; order Bacillales; family Alkalibacillaceae; genus Alkalibacillus; species Alkalibacillus haloalkaliphilus. The sequence goes on from NZ_BJYA01000001.1 coordinate 226,664, forward strand.
AGTCAAAGCCTTTAAACTTATCTTGGTTGGACATTTCAAACCCTCCTTCCTTCGCTTCAATTGTTTGATCAACTGTCTGTAGCATTAAATCGAATTTTTCACGCTTATCAACAAGCATTTTTCGATGCATCTTAAGTGCTTCAAGTTGGTCATACTCTGGACTGTTGATTATTTCTTTAATTTTCTTAAGTGAAAAACCTAACTCTTTGAAAAATAAAATTTGCTGCAGCATGGTTAGGTCTGAGTCTGAATATGTTCTATAACCTGTATATGGATTTTTACTTGGTCTTAAAAGGCCTATTTCATCATAATGATGCAGTGTGCGCACACTAATTCCTACGAGCTTTGCAACTTCATTTACTTTCATATGACCAACCTCCCCACACATAAACTATAAGCTCTCACGTTACGTGAAAGTCAACAGTTAATTCGACGTTCACCCGAATATCTCTCAACATGCTCTTAACAATTTAGTGGATAATTCCATATTTCCTGTGAGTAACTTTGGGAAAAGTGAACAAATGGTGTGGAAAATTATTATGGAAGCCCTCCCATTTGTGGATAACGCCCGCATTCACTTCATTTCATCCACATTTTAGTAAAGTTATGCACAGATTTGTGTTGATAAAGTAGACTTATTCACAAAACAATTACAATCTAGCAAGTAATAACAGCGAATTGGGGACTGACCAAGTTGTTAATAAAACTGTTTTTGTAAATTATTAGTAAAAAAGTTATGATAGAATTAAGTTCATTGAAAGGAATGGGGAGTTAATGGAAGTTAAAAAGAAGCCAATTTTATATAGTTTAGTAGCTTTTTTCGTTTACTTTACTTATAGCGCGTTTTTCCCCTTTGCACCTGTGACGATTCACCATCCCTCAGGAGCTTTAGGCATTGCAGATTATTTGGATGATCAATATGAAGAAAAGCACGCAAACATAAATGACATTTTAGAAGCTAACAACGACGACAACTACATTACTAGTTTTTACACACCTTTATACACAATCGAACGAGGCTGGACGATTATAACAGATGATAAGATTACCCGAACTGATTTTGCAGAACTGCATGACCGAATAAGTCGGGGCTATGATGCACTCATTAATATTGAACGTGACTTTGAGATTGAACTTACAGAAGAGCAAGAAACTGAGTTTAACAACTTAAAAGATTATTTTAGAATAGCTGAAACAAAACTCCAAGAACCACTCTACAACGCAACAATGTTTTCAACAAAAGGTTCTATTGATAGCCAAATACTTGACATGACAAACACTTACTTTAATCTATTGAACCAGCTTGAAAGGTTTTTAGAGACGGTGAGTTAAGGGGTTTCAAAAAGGAGTGACTGTAGATGAAAAAAAGAGTACTCATTACTGTTGTATCATCCCTCTTGATTTATTTATTAGTGAGTTGGTTTTTCCCTTATCATTCACTTACCATTTTCAACTCAGCCAAAGACGAAGCAACAAACCATATGAATGCAGAGTTTGAACAGACTAAAGGTGAAATCAAAGATGTAATTGACCAAAACCAAGATGATAGTCCGTACACGAACTTTCTGTACACACTTGAAACATTAGAAGAAGGTTGGGACACACTAAATAACAGTGTTCAAATGAACTCAATTATACATATGCAAACCCAACTACAAGAAGAGTTTGATCACCTTATGACTATTGATCGTCACTACGGACTAAGTGAGGATGACAAAACTGAACTTCACGTATTAATCGACTCCATTCGATTAACCGAAAAACAACTGATTGAAGTCACGAACAACCCGAATATGAATAGGTCAGAAATCGAGCACCACATCTCACAACTTACATCCTCATACCTTTCACTATTAGAAAGGCTACATACACTAGTTACTAGGCTTTGAGCTTATTGAGGTAAAATCAAAATGACATAGGAGGGGAGTTATGAACAAATTCGTCTTCATCTTCGGACCACAAGCAGTTGGGAAAATGACTGTTGGAGAAGAACTAGCTAAAATAACTGAACTTAAACTTTTCCACAACCATATGGCTATTGAAATGCTTGAGCCGTTATATGGGTTCACACCTGAAATGTGGCGACTTACTTCATTAATACGTAACGAGATTTTCGATTCATTCGCTAATAGTGATGCTTACGGGTTAATTTTCACGAAAGTATGGAATTTAAGTTCTGAAAAGGAATGTGAGGGCATCGAGCGACTTTTTCAAAGGTTTGAGTCAAAAGGTTGTGACGTTTGCATCGTCGAATTAGAGGCTGATACAGAAGAAAGATTGCAACGTAATAGTTCTTCTCATCGTTTAGAACAAAAGCCGACGAAAAGAAATATCGAACAATCTGAGCAAGATTTACTATCAACTGCTGAGTCAATAAGGTTAAATACTGATGAAGGCGAAATTACGCGCCCTAACTATATACGCATTAATAACACACATTTGAGCGCTGAGGACGTGGCTAAGCGTGTGAAAGAACAGTTTGAGTTATAGTGAGGTGTAGTGGCATGAACATTCGGGAAGTGCATTTAAGTGACGCAAAAGACTTATCCACACTCATACAACTTGTCGACGAATCTTCCGAGTATATGTTGTGGGAGCCTGGTGAGCGAAAAATTAGCCAAGACCATCAAGAAAAGATGATTGAAAGTTTCCTAGAAAAGGCCAACTCTACGATTCTTGTTGCGGAAGTTGACGATGAACTCGTTGGTTACCTACTTGCTATGGGTGGAAATGCGAGAAGGAATAAACACTCTGCATACATCGTTCTAGGCGTGCTGCAAGGTTATAGAGGGCATGGGATTGGTACAGGTCTCTTAAGTGAATTAGAACGTTGGGCTACTAAGAGCGAGATCCATCGATTAGAGTTAACCACAGTCATTAATAATGAAGCAGGCGTATCCTTGTATAAGAAGATGGGTTTTGAAATCGAAGGGACGAAGAGAGATTCGTTGTTTATTGATGGAGCATATGTGGATGAATATTATATGTCTAAGCTTTTGTAAAAACGCCTCGAAATTATAATCGAGGCGTTTTGATTATTCAGATGTTATTCGAATAAAATAACCATCAGGGTCTGCTACTTTAAACCCTCTCATCCCCCACGGATAAGTTTCAACCTCTTCCTCAATCAAAAGGTCATGATCCAAACAGCGCTGATAGACTTCTTCCAATCGGTCAACAACGACTATTAACTCAAAGCCATTCCCTTTAACGTCACTTTTGGCTCGACTGTTAAAATAATGGTCGTCATCCAAGACAGCTTCAGATGTAACTAATAGTGAGAAGCAGTCGTAATTGAACCTGAGACATTGCTCGTTCCTACCAAAAAGTTCTAAACCGACAATGTCTTGATAAAATGTTAGTGACTTCTTAATATCTTTTGCATACAACTCCACTCGAAACAGAACGCTCATTTTTTCACCCTCTAAAGTTACTTAAATATCTTTTGCGGCAAGTAAGCTGACACTAAATAGTTCGGTACGTCGACGATCTCGCTAATCTTCAAATCGACCGCAACACTTGATAAGGCGTAGGCTTCTTGGTCACTCAGCCCATACGTTTCACTTAAATGTTCGATCATGTATTCAACCGCTTTTTTTGACGCGACCATGAGATCGTCACTATGACCTGTTGTTACGTAATATCCTTGTTCATCTAGCCCAGTTGTCAGTGGACCTGGTGTAATGAAGCGTGGCTCTTGAATCGTTTTTCCTTTGTGTAGTTTAAATTTTAACTGGATTTCCATTGGTGCTTCGATTGCTGTACCGCACACTTCCCCATCACCTTGTGCAGCGTGTGTATCACCGACTGAAAACAGCGCACCTTCTACCCAAACTGGTAAGAGTAGACGCGTCCCTTTTGTTAAATGGCGAATATCCATGTTACCGCCGTTTTTTCGTGGAGGTACGACGCTATGCTCACCCGCTTCAGGTAGGGCAACGCCAATCGTTCCCGGGAATGGCTTCGTCGGAATCTCAATGCCATCTGCAAACTGCGCGATGTTCTGGTTATTTAAATCCCACACTTTTAAGTAAGGATCTTCAAATTGTTCATTGAGCAAGCCGAAACCCGGGATAATTGCGGTCCAGCCCCAGCTCAACGTGCCAAAGTGCTCGATCTCCACTTCTAATGTATCGCCAGGCTCAGCCCCTTCAACGTAAACAGGACCCGTCACAGGATTTACTTTACTAAAATCTAAGTTTGGTACATCTTGTGAAGTGGACTTCGGAGACAGCTGCCCACCTGATGCATCATGCACCTCGAAATTCACACTCACACCCGGCTTGACCGACATGACCGGCTCTAAGCTGTTGTCCCACACTGTATGGTGGCAATGCTTATGAATGGTATGGTTTCCATGCTTCATCGAATCACTCCTTTATTAAAATAATATCATAAAGTAATTTGAATTTTTAGTAAATAGGAATTTGGAATTCTATTAAGTTTGGTTGAGGATTTGGCGTTCGGGTAGGGGTTTTTGGCGTTCACGGATTTTTTCTGGCGCTCGGGCATGCGATTCTGGCGCTCGCTCAATTTTTTTGGCGCTCGGGCATGCGATTCTGGCGTTCACGAGATTTTTTTGGCGTTCGCTCACGTAAATTTATCAGCGTTCGCATAATTTTTATCAGCGTTCACGAGATTTTATCAGCGCTCGCACAACTTTTATCAGCGTTCGATCAATTTTATCAGCGCTCGCACCGAATCTACTCAATCATATTATTTGTTTAACATAATAAATCGACCTTACAATAAGTATGTACCAACTTTTAAAAGAGGTGATTATGATGAAAGCAATCGTCATTAATGAATATGGTGGAAAAGAACAATTACAAGAACAAGAGGTCACGAAGCCTACTCCAGGTGCTGGCCAAGTATTGGTTAAGCAGCATGCTACGTCAATCAACCCAATCGATTGGAAGCTGCGTGAAGGGTATTTAAAAGAGATGGTACCTATGGAATTCCCGCTTATTTTAGGTTGGGATTCAGCGGGTGTTGTTGAAGAAGTCGGTGAAGGTGTAACAGACTTTAAAGTAGGCGATCGTGTATTTACTCGACCGCAACTTACAAATCGCGGCACATACGCTGAATACATTGTAACGGAGGCTGACATTCTAGCGCATATTCCTGAAAATATTAGTTTTAACGAAGCCGCTTCAGTACCGCTAACGGCATTAACAGCTTGGCAATGTCTGTTTGATTTTGCTGATCTTCAAGAAGGGCAGAAAGTGTTAATTCACGCTGGCGCTGGTGGTGTTGGCGTGATGGCGATTCAAATTGCAAAAAATGCTGGTGCTTACGTTGCAACGACAGCAAGCACGAAGAACGTGGAATTTTTACAGTCACTAGGTGCTGATCAAGTCATTGATTATAAGAAGGAAAACTTTTATGACGTGTTAGAAGATTATGATGTCGTGCTTGATGCATTAGGTGGCGACATTCAAGAGAGAAGCTTCGACGTGTTAAAAGATGGTGGCACGTTAGTATCGATCGCTCAACCACCTAGTGAGGAAAAAGGTCATGAGCATAACGTTAAAGTGGGCTTCGTCTTTATCGAGCCAGATGGTAACCAAATGCGTAGCCTCGCTCAATTGATGGAAAAAGGGAAGCTTAAGCCAATAGTTGGTCATACGTTCCCTTTTTCAGAGCAAGGGCTAAAAGAAGCACACGAACTAAGCGAAACGCACCATGCTAAAGGGAAAATTGTTATTGAGATTGAATAGTCAAAAGGAAAAATCCAGCTGTGATGGCTGGATTTTTTCAACTTCTTCGGTTGATTTTCCGGCGATTTTTTCATTTTTCCGGCGAAATGGGTCGATATTCCGGCGAAAAAAATTATAATCCGGCGAAAATTTCTATATTCCGGCGAAGTACATTGATTTTCCGGCGAACTCCAAAATTCGACAAAAATCGCCCTACTGCAACACCCAGCGCACCCTTAACTCGTAAACTGCTCCTCTTCTGTCGATCCACTCAGTGCTGTTGTAGACGAAGTTCCGCCTGAGATGACTTGTGCGACTTCGTCAAAGTAACCTGTACCGACTTCGCGTTGGTGACGAGTTGCTGTGTAGCCGTATTGTTCTGCAGCGAACTCTTCTTGTTGTAGCTCTGAGTAAGCTTTCATACCTTCATCTTTATACTTACGCGCTAGGTCGAACATGCTGTTGTTTAGCGCGTGGAAGCCAGCTAATGTGACGAACTGGAACTTGTAGCCCATTTTTCCGAGCTCTTTTTGGAAGTTGGCGATCTTTTCGTCATTCAGTTTTTTCTTCCAGTTAAATGACGGTGAGCAATTGTAAGCGAGTAGTTTATTCGGATATTTCTCATGAATCGCATCTGCAAAGCGCTTCGCCTCTTCTAAATCAGGCTCGGCAGTCTCACACCATAATAAGTCTGCATATGGCGCGTAAGCTAAACCTCTAGAAATCGCTTGATCAATGCCTGGCTTTGTACGATAGAAACCTTCCACTGTTCTCTCACCCGTTAAGAACGGCTCATCGTAAGGGTCAACATCACTCGTAATTAAGTCTGCCGCATTCGCATCCGTACGTGCGATAATGACTGTTGGTGTGCCCATCACATCTGCTGCTAGACGTGCTGAGACTAAGTTACGAACGGCATTTTGTGTCGGCAACAACACTTTACCGCCTAAGTGACCGCATTTCTTTTCTGAAGAAAGCTGATCTTCAAAGTGTACAGCGGAAGCACCTGATTCAATCATACCTTTCATGAGCTCGAATACATTCAGTTGACCACCAAAACCAGCTTCTGCATCCGCTACAATTGGCGCAAACCAATCGATTGAATCATCACCTTCTGCATGGTGAATTTGATCGGCACGCTGAAGCGCTTGATTAATACGCTTTACAACATTCGGCACACTATTCGCAGGATACAAGCTTTGGTCAGGATACATTTGCCCCGATAAGTTCGCATCAGCTGCGACTTGCCAACCACTTAAGTAGATTGCTTTAAGTCCTGCTTTTACTTGTTGCACGGCCTGATTACCTGTAAGCGCGCCTAAAGCATTAATGTAATCTTCTTCATTGATGAGCTTCCACAACTTCTCTGAACCACGTTTTGCTAAAGTATGTTCAATATCAAGGCTCCCTTTTAGCTTCACGACTTCTTCTGCTGAGTATGGACGTTCAACACCTACCCACCTTAAATTCTCTTCCCAATCCTTCTTAATTTGATCTACTCGATTATCCGTCATGTTTGACGCCTCCTTTTAAAATATACTCATAAGCTGGAATAGTTAAAAACTCAACAAAACGTTCATCTTTAATTAAACTTAAGAAAATGTCTGTCGCTTCTGGCTCTTCATTTCGTAACTGTTCAGGAACTAAACTTTCAACAAACTGAGCTGTAATGTTCTCGCCGTCTCGAAGCTTTCCTTCAGGGTGATTAATCCACTGCCACACTTGCGCTCGTGAAATCTCTGCTGTTGCCGCATCTTCCATTAAATGATTTAACGGTGCAGCTCCACGACCATTCAACCAAGCAGCGATATACTGAATGCCAACTGTAATGTTCGTCATTAAGCCATCTAACGTAATGTCGCCTTCTGGAAACTCAAGCAGATCATCACGCGATACATTGACATCTTCACGTTTCACATGAATCTGATTCGGCGTTTTCATATGCTTATCGAAAACTTCTTTCGCCAGTGGCACCATCGCTGGATGCGCCACCCACGTACCGTCATGACCATCTTTTACTTCACGCAATTTATCAGCTTGCACTTTGTTAAAAGCCGCTTCATTTTTCGCATCGTCACCTTTAACTGGAATTTGTGCCGCCATACCACCAATCGCAGGTGCATTGCGCTTATGACACGTTTGAATCGTTAGTAAAGAATAAGCGCGCATAAACGGTACTTCCATCGTGACATCTACTCGATCTGGTAAAAGAACGCTTTCATGATTTTGGAAATTTTTAATCGCACTAAAAATGTAATCCCAACGCCCGCAGTTTAACCCTGCTGAATGCTCACGCAACTCATATAAAATTTCATCCATTTCAAAAGCAGCTGTAAGCGTCTCGATTAAGACCGTCGCCTTTACCGTCCCCTTAGGAATTCCAAGGTACCCTTGAGCGAAAACAAACACATCGTTCCAAAGCTTCGCCTCAAGATGATTTTCTAACTTCGGTAAATAAAAGTATGGGCCAGAGCCACGACTTATCAACTCACTAGCGTTGTGGAATAAATATAGTCCAAAATCGAATAAACTACCTGACATTGGCTTTCCTTCCACTTCGACATGCGCTTCATTTAAATGCCAACCACGCGGCCTTACAATTAAAACAGCTGGGTCGTCAGCTAATTGATACTGCTTGCCATTATCTCCTGTAAAATCAATCTCACGACGAATCGCATCTTTCAAGTTAACTTGACCGTTTACGACGTTCTCCCACGTTGGTGCAGTTGCATCTTCAAAGTCAGCCATAAACGTCTTTGCCCCTGAATTCAAGGCGTTTATAACCATTTTTCGATCAACCGGACCTGTAATTTCTACGCGTCGGTCTTGTAAGTCTTCAGGAATCGGATTGACCGTCCAGTCGCCTTGGCGAATTTCATCTGTATCACACAAAAAGTTCAGCGACTGCCCTTCGTTTAGCTGTTTTTGCCTTTCTTTCCTTAAGTTCAATAAGTTCTGCCTTCGCTCATCAAAATGGCGATGCAACTTCACTAGAAATTCAACCGCTTCATCTGTTAAAATTTCTTCGATCCGATCAACACGATCGCCCCTTACATCAAAACCATCGACTTTTGTAACCAAATTGAGAAGCCTCCCTTTCTCCTGTATTAATACAATTCATAAAATTATCTCTTGTTATATAACAGTAACTCCAAAAAAATTACTCATCTTTTTTAGATAAGCAGTAAGCACACTCTAACGAATAACTTCTTTCATCCACTTGCTTTCCACACTCCGGGCAATAAGGTCTGTTCATGTTTCACCCTCCTTATATATAACAGTTTTGTGTTTTGTTGTTCTGTTATAAAACAGTTTATGTGATTATTTTAAAAATTGCAACACTTTTTTCAGAATTTTTTGGGAGAAAATAAAAAGCTACACCAGTTAAGGCGTAGCTACAAACTCTTTCAACGGGCTGATGACGCTTTTCGCATCTTCATAACCTAAGTTATATAAGGCTGTTAATTTATCTTTATTACGTTCCACACGCCCAACTTTCATCTCTTCAGAAGGACTGATTACCAATACATTTCCTTTTTTTTCTTCATCAAAAATGTATTGCAACGTGTCATTGTACACTTCATGACGCCTATCTAATGCCTTGAGCAATCCAGGATAATCCCGATACTTTCGACGTATATACCAACTAAATGATTGCGGCTTCTTATAATAACCACGAGCTTTTGTTAGAACAACAACATTCTTCGTATTGCCGTCACGCTCTGACTGGCGCACCGGAATTGGATCAGCAATTCCACCATCCATAAGTGGTCGACCTTCATACTCGACAACAGGCGCCACTAACGGGAGTGAGCTTGATGCTCGAAGCAATGTCACCATGTCATCAGCATAATCTGATTTGTTATAGTACAGCGCTTCACCTGTCATACAATCTGTCACACCAGCAACGAAATCCTCTTCAGCCGTATTAAACGTCCCATAATCAAACGGAGCAAGCTGATTCGGAAGCGTATCAAAGAGAAAATCCATCCCAAACAACTGGCGCTTCTTAATATAATTGCGAAGTGACAAATAGTCTGGATGGTCAACAAAATCGATGTTCACTTGACGATTACGATCCATTTGACGCGCAATATACGAAGAGCCATTACACGCCCCAGCGGAAACCCCAATCGTATAAGGAATATATAAATCATGTTCCATCATATAACGCAGCACCCCAGCCGTATACGTCCCACGACTGCCGCCACCTTCTAAAACTAAACCCGTTTGTTTCATCGAATCCCTCATTCTGTTAATGCGTATATATTATTTTATCACTATAAGAATTCAATCAAAACTATAGCACTTAGTTTAATGTTCATAAAACTTTTAAATGGACATACTGTTCTTAATAAGGGGGGATACAGCATGAAAAAAGGAATTACAGGCTTAACTATTATAGCTTTTCTTGTAATTACACTATCAATCACACTCAACTCTCAAGAAGCTGAAGAGACCGCCACAACAAGTATTAGCCAGGATGAAGCTTATCAGCAAGTTAACCAAATGATGATCGATATAGGTAAACAACTGCAGAACTTTAAGGTTTTTGCAGAAGCTGGTGAAGATATTGTGTATGATTCTTCAGAGGGCATGACAATACCGACTACGATCAACACATCTGAACACAAGGATGTTATGTTAGCCTACACAATTAACGAAATGGTTACCGACATTTTTAAAGATCATGAAGATATCCTTGAAGAATTAAATTTCTCAAAAGAGGTCCACATTCTGGATCGAAACGGAAATAAAATCGACTAGCATAACTAAAGAGGTGCAAATCTGCATCTCTTTTTTTAATTAATACTTCTCAAACGACCCAGCTACATCAATTAAGTCCTCTAACTTAAAAAGAAAATTTGTGTTAAAATTTATAATTTTTAAGTCGATAAAAGAATAGAATCAATCCATCAGAAAGGAGTGATACTATGCAAAAGGTAGAGATCAAAGAATTTGGACTTATGAGTGTTTTTAAGTTTGTACTCATTTTATTTAGTATTCCGGCATTATTAATGGGCGTAATCATCTTCTTTATATCGCTTACAGGAGTCGTTCAAGGAAGTATCGGTGAAATCTTCATTTTTATTCCTGCGATAATCATGTTAGTTGTTTATGCTGTAATTCACGGACTTCTAGCTGTACTGTTCGCCTTGGTGTACAATAAATTTTCCCCGAAAGTTGGCGCGTTGGAGTTAAAAGTTTCGTTAAATGAGAAAGAGAACATTAGCCAACAACCTGAAGTTGAACAAAGCTAAAGGTTTACAGACTACAAAAGAGGTGCATCACCGCACCTCTTTCTACTTAATAAGTCTCAAACGAATCCGCTACGTCTATTAATTCTTCCACCGAATACTCATCACCCGTCGAAACCGAAACTTGATACGTTAAGTCATCTTCATCCCACAGTAAAACTTGTGACGACTCATCATAGAAATACTGCGCTTCTTTTCCATCACTTAACGTGACCTGCTCTTCCGTTAAACCTTGTGTATCTTCTACCTCTCCCTCATTTTGAACACCGACCATGACGTGCTCTGCTTCAGAATCATTGCCTTGAAAGCCGGCTATTAAGACATAACGATCGGTTGAAGCACCTGCACTTTCATCTTCTCCCATTTTTCTAATATACGTTTCATCCACCTCAAATGGTAGTGACGTTGGCAGTTTGAAATCAAACGGTGCCTCTTCATCGTACCCTTCAGCTTTCTCTAATTCTCCTGCGTACGGATGAGAGTTTGTTGTCCCACCGACACAAGCGCTCATTATTAACAATAACATCACGAATAACAACAGCTTTAATTTGATAGTAATACCTCCGCAAAACAGTTAAAAATTTATTTAATATGCCTCAAACGAATCCGCAATTTCAACTAACTCTTCCACCGAATACCTTTCTTCACCATCTACGTAAATAGCTATTTCATACTTTAAATCGTCATCGTCCCAAACTAATATTTGTGACGCTCCATTATAGAAATACTTTGCGTCCTCTCCATCACTTAATGTAAAACGCTCCTCATTTTGACCTTGTGTATTTTCAACACTTCCATGGTTATGAATCATCACGGTTATATGCTCTTCTTCAGGATCCTCCCCACGTAGAAGGACTTCAAACATGTACCGATCAGATGACACGATTTCGATCTCATCCTCACCCATTTCCATAATAAAGACGTCATCTAACTCGAATGGAAGTGACGTTGGCAGTTTAAAATCAAACGGAACCTCTTCATCGTACCCTTCAGCTTTCTCTAATTCTCCAGCATACGGGTGAGCACCTGTCGTCCCAACTCCACAAGCAGTCAGCAGCAAAAACACCGTCACAAGTAACAACTTTAACATTGTCGTTACACCCCCATGGTAAATAGTATTCGTTATCAAATTTAGAAGAACCTTCCTTTATACAGAAAAAGCCCTAAACATGATTACACAGTTTAGAGCTTTCTAAAATACCGATTAACCTTCTACAAATTCATCTTCAACGTCCCAATTCAAAGCTTCAACAGCATAATTAATCGTCCGGTTCGTATCGCTGTCTGAGTAATCAAAAGGAATCGTTATAGATTGTTCATCGCTTGAAAACGTATAAGACAACACAGCGTAATCTTCTTCTCTAACTTCACGAGAAACTTCCGTTATGTCATCCCAAGCAATACTTTCTTCAGAAAACGTCCAATACGTATTACTATGAACACCTTGGTCGTCGAAATAGTGATAATGATAGATTGGTAGAATTAAAAGAACGAGACTGAACACAAACAAAACTAAATGCACAGCCGTCAAATTGTACTCTTTATCTTTTTTGTCATAATACATTTTCGTAAATAAAAACGAGAAAAGAATAAGAGCAATTAAAAGCATCGCGCCCCCAAAACCTAAATAAGCCTCTTGTGGACGAATGAAAGACGTTTGGTTATAAGAGAAAAACAATAAATCTTGAACCATCATAATGACTGGAACAGGAAGAATCACAGAACAAATAATTAAAATAAGACCAGTTGTGCTAATGTAAGGCAAAATATCATTAGAGTCGATGTTTTTCAAAAACTTCACATGAACCACTCCCTCTGCAACTATCTGTCTATTATTATTTTACCATAAAAATACCTGGTTGGCACTTTTTGTCTAATAGTCTGCAGGGAGATTTTTTAATACATCCTTCATGTCTTCTATCACAACATCTGCCTGATCTAATTCTTCCTCTTGAGCAAAGTCAAACCGACAGCCTACAGAATATAACCCATTAGCTTTGGCAGCCTTAAAATCTGATAAGCGATCACCAACGAATACACCACTTTGAATGTTATACTTCGATACTATTTCCTGTACCAAATCTACCTTGTCTAGAGAATTGATCTGTTCAATGCTGAAAACTTCAGTAAAAAATCGACCAAGCTCATAAAAGTCCACAATTGTATTCAAGTAATCTACTAATCCATTACTTGCGATGAAGATAGAATACCCCTGTTCTTTTAAACAACTCAACGTCTCGATTACATTAGGATATAATGCACCATTGCCAGCTCTAATATTGACCAAAAGCTTCTCAAGAAACATTTGATCAACTTCGTGCCTTATGCTCTCTGGTTGGTTCGGAAGCAACGCCTCCCACACTTTAGGTAGAGGCACACCCATAATCGAACGATATTGTTCTATTGGCGTATCCCCTGCCCATAATCCCCGCAAGCGCAATTCATCAAAAGTATTATCAAGTGCGAGCTCTAATATTTTGTCTGTTTGAAATAAAGTTCCGTCCATGTCGAAAATGATGTGTTTTGAGTTCATGTTATTCTCCTATTCTATTGCTCCACCAGTTAACATAGAGTTATATAAACACTGATAGGGGTGAGCTTTTATGTTGTTTTTAGCCATTATCATAATCAATGTATACATGGCCTATACAGCTTTTGTTGAAGGTAGAAAACTGCAAGACAAAGCGAAAAAGTCCTTTGCCTATTTCCTATCGACTACTTTCATTGGCGTTTCTTTGTTAATCTTGTTTTCTATGACATTGTATATTCCTGGTGGTGTTGATAAGGTGGAGATCATCTACGATTAAGTCATTACAATATATTTTTATTCGCCTTGGGTACTAAGTAAGCTGGCATTTCTTCACGTAGTTGCCACACGAAATCGATTGGTTCACAAAATATAAACTAACCAATAGTATAACCGTATCTTTACTCAAGAAATTTTACTTTTGATATCTTTTTCATCCATTTTTATTGGTCGATATACATACTTTTGATACCAATAATTAATACCTTCTTTACTCTTTAAATTCTTAACGTTAACATTAAATACATCTATGAGGAGTTCCTTTTTTTGTTGTTCATTTAATTCATCAGGCCTATGTATATAAGTACTGTTTTCATAATTATACCTGACTTCATAAAATGCCTTAACAAAACTTTTGATTTCATCCTTGTTTATATGATCAAATTCAAATTTAACTAGTAGCTTCTGTATTAACCAATCTAAATGATAGAGAACACTTGTATCATTCATTTGAGAAAAATAAAATAGCCAACCATAATTAAACTCTCTACCTTTATCGCCGTCTACTTTTTTACTTATAGAACCAGTAATCTTATTATTGAGCCTGAAAACAAATTGTTTAGGGTTAATATTATCAGAGTTATATTTATAACTTGTAAAAATATCAACAAGTGAGTTTTCAAACTTAGCCTGATTTGCCTTTTTGATTGTGAGTTTAAGTTCGCCATGGTGATTAGACATCACCTGATACCCTAAAAAGCTAAACCCTTCATTTACTTTTCCTAATTCTGTTTTGCTATCGTTTAATCTCAGACTATATAAACCTTCTAGTTCATACTTAATTTTGGAATAAATCCTCGGCAAATCTTTTGAGTTACATAGCACAAGAACATCATCAACATACCTAATAAATTGATAGTCTTGTTGATTCTCAAATTTATTGTCAAAGTCTTCTAAGTAAATATGGGATAGTATATTTGAAATAGGTAAACCTTGTGGTATCCCTTCGGTTATTAACTCCGATGACTTTTCACCAGACTTAACAGTAGGAGTTGTTATTGACTTCTTAATTAGGGTTAATATTTCTTCCTTTTTAATTCTCTTTTCCAGCAAATTAAAAAGTATACCATGCTTAATAGTTCCGTAAAAATCGGAAACATCCAACTTTATAAATGAGTCATATTGGTACACAGATTCTTTTATTTGACTAATACACAATTGTGGTAAAGGCTGGGTTAAATGGTGATATGTTTCAGATAAAATTAGACTTAATGATTTTAACACTAATTTATCCCTTAAAGTCGGTATTGAAATTAGACGTGGAGGAGAATATCTATCTTTAACAATTAACTTTTCCTTATAAGGGGTAAATTGATAAGTGTTATTTTTCACTTTTTCTTTTATTTTACATATATTTTCTACTCTATGGTGATAAAACCTATCGAAATTCATTTGATCTATACCCGTAGCGCTTGTAAAATCAAAGTATTTATCAAGTGTGATTTCTAGATGTTTTATCGAGAAATATTTTCTGAATAAATTTGATGCAGACATGTAATCACCTAAATCACAAAAATTATTAATATAAGCGGTAAGACAAGTATACAAGTAAAAACAGCGTATTTTATAAAGTTAAATGTATAAAAATAGAGAAGCGACCTTATTGAAGTTAAATTATTATGCTTTATTAAAACTTTCAAGTAATCCAGCTCTGAGTGGTTATCTGTCTTGGATAGAATTTGTTGATAATCAGACTTTAAATCGTGAAATTCCTCTGTTTTTATCCCTTCTTCTTCATCTAAAAGTTGCTCCATTTTATATTGTAATTGTGTTAATTCTAAATAGGATTCTTTATACTTTAGAGCTTTTTCATTAAAGCCTATTGAGTTAAAATAAATGTTAAAGCCAAATAATCCAACAGAAAGGATTACTGTAAATATGCTAATGTTATAGTTTTCTGTGACAAGTAACCATATTGAAAAAGCCAAGATGAAAAACGTGTAATAAACTAGGGTGAATTGTAGAAAGTTATGATTTCTAATCATTCTGGCTTCAGCCTCTATTCTACTTTTCCTAGTAACCCATATATTTTTATCAATAAAACCTTCTATTTTTTTATAGTTATCCATCTTTTCACCCTACCTTAGATAAAGAGTAAGAGGAGACTCCAGGAGTTTGAATAGTTTATATTCCGTTACGGAATCATATTTTTTCAAGTAATTAGAATACCAAAGGTGAATAGCCTTTGGTCGAGTAGAAAGTCTCCTCTTAAGTATAATTTCGGACAAAAAAGATATTTGTTAATGATTGGTAAAAAATAATTCAATAATTATTTCCCTTTTAACACCTTACCTATAAAATCTTTATCTAACCAATAACACTGTTTCGTAACCATCTGGCCATCAGGTAGCTTAACCTTATCTTTCCCATCCCTTGCCTTTGGCCTTACATGAGAAACTCCATTAAAGTCTTTTCCTGGGAAGTTATTCGCTTCAACTCTGTTCTTACCACGCACTTTATACTCAATGGTGACACCATCTCGAACTAATCTGTGGATCTCTTCCCACACTTCTTTAATTTTTGTATCTAGAACTACCTCAGGCATATTCCATAACTTAATCCCTCTAAAATATGGTTCTCTATTTTCATTTTCAGACTTAGTCTCATTGTACTGGAAAACTACAAATAAGAATTTCGTATCTATAAACCTATTTCTTAAGTGACTATCTTCCCAAGTCTCATGATAGACCTCATCAAACCTAATTTGTTCAAAAGACATATGCTCCTTAGGTGTACCGTTTGGCTCTAACCGTACTGTCTTATACTCAATGTTTGCTTTTGCAAATTCATCTATTTGATTTAAACGTGTTCCGCTAATCCCTAACGTTGCACTTATTAGCTGAGGGATCATGTGTTTTGAATTCTTGCTATATTTTATATTCACTTGTTTTGCTATTTCTTTAGGGGTTAAACCTATATAAGGTTTAAACTTTTCCATTAGTAACTCTTCTAATGACTGAGTTTCTAACTCCTCCCGGTTAGAAAAGGAGACCATATCGTCTTCATTGATAATTTTACGTAGTAAAGTTGTCATATAAGATGACTTTAATGAAAAAGCTCTTTGCATTGCCATTTGTTCAGAAAATGGCTGGGTTCTTAAAGAACTCTTTGATGCACCCTTTGTACAGGCACCTAAGTAGTTAGTATCACCCTCAGATAGTTCATGAGCCTTTCCTTCAAGGACCTTCTTTTTGATAGTGTTCCAGTCTTTTTTTATAACTTTTAAATCTTTTTCTGGGAATTCATATAAGTGGACTTTCTGGATGAGGTAATCTAGTTTATCTTTGTCATTCTCATATAAATAATGAATTAAGAGTACTAGTTGATTTTTTAACCAAAATGAACTTGTTTCAAAGTCTTCTTCAACTATCTTCTCATAGTTAATAATATTTAGTACTAATCTTTCTTTTGCAGATAACTTTCCACTTTTCAAATGTTTATGTGGTGTTACTTTTAACTCTACTCCCGCTTCTTCAAAATCAGGGTTTCTATCACTATTAGGTTCATATTTAAAGTGATACTTTTCTACCAACTGGCCCAAACTACCTTTTGAAAAAGTTGATGTTAAGTACTCATAGTCTTCCTCTTTAACTACCATATCACTTGTTTTTAGAATGTCTCTGAATGTTTTACTCTCTAGCTCTTTTCCATACATTTCAATTGATTTTGGGCTATATATATCGTAACCTTTATACATAAAATCACACCTTAAAATAAATTTGGTCATAACAGTTGATCTTTATATAAAAATTTACTATAATAGGAGTAGAATTAAAACCGAAAGGATGTTCGGTGATGATAAATGTTGTTGAACTATTTGCAGGAGTTGGCGGCTTTCGCCTAGGTTTAGAAAAATCTAGTAAAAAGTATAATATTACTTTAGCTAATCAGTGGGAACCATCTACAAAGTCTCAACCTGCTTTTGATTGTTATAAAAAGAATTTTAATTCAACTGATGATGAAGCAATAAATGAAGATATTGCAGATATTATTGGATTAATACCGGAACATGACCTGTTAGTTGGTGGGTTCCCTTGCCAAGACTATTCAGTCGCTAGAACACTAGCTGGTGAGATGGGGATTGAAGGGCATAAAGGTGTACTATTTTTCGAAATCATGAAAGTTATAAATAGAACAAAACCAAAATTTATTCTACTAGAAAATGTTGATCGTCTATTAAAATCACCCTCAACACAACGAGGTAGAGACTTCTCTGTTATGTTAGCTAGTCTTCAGAAACAAGGTTATGGAATAGAGTGGCGTGTAATTAATGCAGCAGAGTATGGATTTGCCCAGCGAAGAAGAAGAGTGTTCATATTCGCATATCGTGAAGATACTAACTTTTATAAAGAGCAACAGAAGCATAACTTCCAAGACATTATTCACCAAAAAGGATTCTTTGCTAAAGAGTTCCCTGTTAAAGATGAGCACAATGAGAAGCACCCAGACAAGGAGTTTGAATTACCTAGTAATCTACTGGATGTGTCTGACAACTTTAGCGCAAAGTATAATAACAGTGGTGTAATTGTTAATGGAGTTGTATATACTGCTGAAACTCTCCCTGTTGAAACTACTCCAACTACCTTAGGCGAAATTTTAGAACAAGCCAGAGAGTTCCAGGGACAAGTTGATGAGAAATACTACCTGAAAAATGATAAGAAAAACAAAAAAGGTAGAACCGAGTATGAAGAAATGGAATATCAAAAAGGTGCCAAAAAAGAAAAGAGAGTTTCTAAAACTGGGCATGAGTATTACTACACTGAGGGATCAATGGCTTTCCCTGAAAGATTAGATATGCCAAGTAGAACAATGCTAACTAGTGAAGGTACCAAAAATAGAAGCTCACATGTTGTTAAGGATTTAGACACTAGTAGGCTAAGATTTCTAACTCCAATAGAATGTGAACTTCTAAATGGATTTGATCCAGACTGGACTAATTCTGGGATGCCTGAAAGAACGAGATATTTCTGTATGGGTAATGCATTAGTTGTTGATTTAATAGAAAAGATGGGTAATCAGATTGTTGACCTATATACAAAAGAAACAACAATCTACCAAGAAAAGAATAACGAAGTACAACAGATGTCGATTCTGTAGAAAAAGTAGCCGATTGTAGCCGGCTACTTTTTTCATTTTATTGGTTCTCCTTTTAATGCAAACACCTTTACTATGTGATTGTATACCATTTCTTCCACTTCATCTTTGGATATATATCTATTACTCTAGCTCCCCAAAAAAATTTAGATATTTTAAATACTACTCCGGCTTGACATTTGCTCTAACAAACCGGCTGACACGTTGACAAATTTTGTTTTTTCTTTAACTTACTGAATAAAATGTTTAAAATGATAATAAGTAGATACAAATACATTTTTTGAAAACTGTGGACTTTTGTGTGAATAACAAAATTTTATTATTCTTCCACAATGCACAAGGGTGTTTAGATAAAGTCCAAGGGATATAGGAGGTGTAAGATTGAAACCAGAGGAAAAATACAATAAAGATTTACAAGCATTAAATAACAAACAAAGAGAATTACTTAATTATAATCTGAAAAACCACCAACAAATAGCATATGAAGTTGAGAAACTGAATTTTTACTCAGGATATGATGTGGATACTCTTACCGGTGTAAAGACTGACAACCCTAATATACAAGTCATAAAGAATAAAGTATTATCTAAAAAGTTAATAGAATTAATAAATGAAAATAATAAAAAAAATGTAGTTAAGCTCCAGATTAGGACCATTCAATTAAATAAAAATTATAAACAAAAAGAGAACATGGTTCTAGAGCAAGTAGATTTTAATGATTTGATTGAAAAACCATGGAGTTCAAGCTATTTAAATAAAAAGTTCAAGAATACCATTTTTGTTTTCTTGGTCTTTATGAAAAGTAATGGTCTACACTTTGTTGGTTGTAAATTGTGGAAAATGAACCCGGCTCTTGTGGAATTAGAAATTAAAAAGTTTTGGGAGCGAACAATAAAAATAGTAGAAAATGGAGTAGAGCTTAAACAAGAAAACAATAAAATAAAAAATAATTTACCAAAATCAAACGAACATAGAATTTTACATGTTAGGCCTAAAGCTAAAGACTCACAAGACAAGTACCAGTTACCTGATGGCAAGTATATTACAAAACAAGGGTTCTGGATTAATAATTCCTATATTTCAAAAATTGGAAGAGAATTTGCTGCTGAAATTAACTTTCAAAAAGAAAACAATCGCCAGATATTAAATAATGGTTCAAATAAGATTAATGTTAAAGACGGAATTTATGATACAAATTCAAATGAATTTAAATTGTTGGCCAGTAGTCGCTATTCTAATCATGATTCCTTATATCAACTGAATGAAGAAGTTATTGTATATAATGGAAATGGAATTCCAACAAGGGAATTGATTATAGATTATATAAATAAGAATAAAATAATAAATAAAAATTCAGTAGTTTATTTAAAACCTGAGTATAAGAGCATTATAAATGATTTGCACAAAAATCGAATTCTTTATAGATTTAATAGTGAAAAATTCATTACAAGCGAGTATTTAGCTGAAAAAGGAATTAATTCTTCAGAAATGGAACGGCTTTCATTAGAACTTGATTATAAGCTAAAAGATTTTAACAGTAAGTCATTCTTTACAATTAATAAAGTAAGAGATCTGCTTGATGGTAATATCGTTATTGAAGCAGGGATGAGCGATGAATTCATAGAAGATGTATTACTAGACTCTCATTTATTTCATTACTTAAAGGTTAATAACAAATTCATATTTTCAAACTTTGATAGTACATATGATGATTTCCTTGATATAGTAACAAATAGTGAGTTTGAATTGAATTTAGATAGACTTGTAGCATTAGTAAACTCAAATATATCAAATATATTTTATAGAGAAGACGTATTAGAAATAGTTAGAAGATCAAGTTACTACTACTCTTCACATATTAATGCTGTATTTAAGTCGAAAAATCAATTCTATAAAACAATATATGGAGGTTAATTTATGGATCAAACAAAAAATTTGTTAAAAAATCGATCGAGTTACGGAATCACAGAAACTGGTGTCACAAAAAAGCTAACGGTTCGTGGTCATACAGATAATTATACTGTTTATAAAATACCTCTTGAATTACTATTTTATAATAACCAAAATGGTCGAATTGCTACTGCATACAGTCAGTATTTAGAAAATAAACCAGAGTTAAATTACCAAGATGATTTAGAAAAATACAACGAAATTTTTCATGAGTTTATAGTAAAATCAGATGAGAAAGCCTTTAAAAGAACAAAATCGAACATCAAAACATTTGGTCAAGAAGAACCAGCAGTTGTATTACAAGACGGTAGAGTGGTAGATGGGAACAGAAGATTTACTTGCTTAAGAGAGTTAAATAAAGAGGGTATTACTAGTTACCTAGAAGCAGTAATATTGGATGCGACAGAAGGTATCACAGATAAGGACATTAAAAAGTTAGAACTACAGTTACAACATGCGAAGGAACGCCCGGAAGATTATAACCCAATTGATTACTTAGTAGATGTCTATAGAGACATAATCAAAAGTAAACATTTCACAATTGAAGAGTACTCGAATTCAACTGGAAAAACTAAAAGAGAAGTTACCAAAGTAAGAGATAAAGCCCAGTTGATGATTGAGTTCTTAGAGTTTATAAATGCAAATGAAAAGTTTCATATAGCAAAAAACTTAAAGATTGATGGACCTTTAGAAGAAATTAATAGTATTTTAAAGAAAGTAAAAAAAGAGGGTGAAGAGCAAACTGTTAAGGAATCTCTATTTGCATTACTCCTTAATGACGAGCTTGATGATAAAACGAGAAAAATAAGAGAAATAGGAAATAAACTGATAAAAACTGAGTATAGAGAAGATTTTTTAGAAAAAGTCGAAGATTACACCGATGAAATACACGACTCTTTAAATGAGGAAAGCCAGACTGGTATAGAATCAATTGTAACAACTATTAATAATAAGACAAGTGTTGACCACATGGGTATGAGTGAAAATATTGAAAACCTTTTAAGAAATAAGGGTATTGAAGATGAAAAGTCAGCGCCTTTGAACTACTTGAATAAGATAAATCGAGAGTTAGATAGTCTAGATGTGAACCAGATTAAGTATATGGATGATGAAAACAAAGAAAAATTTGAAAACCAACTTTCTAAAACAATAGACAGAATGAATCATTTATTGGAGTATTAAAATGTTTAAATCATTGAATCTGAAAGCCGATTATTATTCAAGTGAGGAAAACCTTCTTTATGACTTTTATGAACCCGTATTAACCAGAACTGTTAGATATGATAGAGTTAGCGGATATTTTAGCGGCAAACTTTTTAGAAATATTACTAAAAGTCTTAGTGAAGAGGTTTTAAGTTCAATAAAGATAAGGTTGATAATATCTGAGGAAATTTCCCCCTCAGATTATGAGGCAATAAAACTAGGCTATCAGAAAAGGCAAGAGTTAATAGATAATCTTAGTAAAGAAATAGAAATGATTTCCAAAAATGATGAAGTTACTCTAAATAATATTGCTTATCTAATCGCAAATGGTAATTTGGATATAAAGTTTGGATTTAAGGAGCAAGGCAAGTTTCACTCTAAGTTTAGTTTGTTCTACGACGAGGCAGAAAATATTATCCACACAAAAGGGTCCAACAATGAAACAATAGCGGGTTACGAAAATAATTATGAAGCTTTCGATGTAACACTTTCTTGGATTGAGAATGATTTCTATAGAGAAAAAATTCCCAGGGCTCAAAGAGAATTTGATTTACTATGGAATGATAAAAAGAAAGAGTCTTATATTCATGTAAAAGAAATCGATGAAGTAATTAAAGAACGGTTGTTGGAATTTAACGGAGGGATATATTATTTGACTAAAACACCCGAAAATACTGTAATTTTAACCTTAGATAACTCACAGTTACACCTTATTAATCATCTAAAGGACCGGTCTATGTTTGATCCTAATAAACGGTTCATTAAAAGAAAAATCGATAAATATTTATCAGGGCCATTCCCTGAATTTAAAAATAACTTAGACTATAGACAATTAATTAGTATTATAGAGGAATTCAAAAAACACTCTAAGAAATTCAATTACAATCTTGTCGTTTCAAAAGAATTGGAGAGTTTTATTGAGAAACAGAATTTGATGATTAATGAGAGAAGCGATTACGGTATCTATTTAAAAAAAGAAATGAGTTATCTAAAAAGTGAATTTGGAAATTTTAAGGAGATTGTGAACTCGGAATTGGTGAGGGAGTTAAGGACACAACAAATGCACAGTGCCTTTTACATGACTGAGATGAAACGTGTTGCAAACTTCTCAGTTCCCGGTTCGGGTAAAACTAGTATGGTTTATGGTGCTTTTGCCTATTTATCATCGACGGAAGTAAGAAACCCTATAAAGAGGATTTTAATGATTGGTCCCAAAAACTCATTTGATTCATGGAAAATAGAATTCAAAGAGAATTTTGGACACAAAAGACAGTTAGATTATTTAGATATTCATGAAGTAGAGAACGCGGATTTGGAACTATACAGTAAGTGGGACAAGAAAAACCTAATATTAATTAATTATGAGTCACTATTAAAGTATTATCATATATTGCTGGACAAGCTTGATTCAAGTACGATGCTTGTTTTTGATGAAGTGCACAGAATTAAAAACTATGAGAGCGAAAGAGCATACGCGGCTAAGAAGATTTCATTAAAGACTAATTTTAGGTTTGTCCTAACTGGAACTCCAATTCCTAATTCATACACTGATGTTTATAATTTCTTAAATATTTTATTCGGTGAGGATTATGATTACTTTTTTAACTATGATGTACATGATCTAAAAAAACCGAATCAGACTCGAATTGAAGAGATAAACAACAAATTGTACCCATTTTATTGGAGAACTAATAAAAAAGAGTTAGGTGTACCTGATGCTAATCCGGACATTATTAAAAGTATACAGCCTACTGAAGAAGAACAAACATTGATTGATTTGCTTTATGAAAAATTTGGACACTCTCCTTTCAGTTTGTATATACGCCTAATTCAACTATCTAGCAACCCTAAACTATTATTGAAAGGCAATTTTTCAGAATTGATAGAAACAGAGGAAGAATCCAATATTAATTTCAATCACATATTATCTTACGAAGATTTTCATGACTATTCATGGACTGAAAAAGAAAATGAATTAATTAATAACATAGGGGTTTCTTCTAAGTATAAGTTAATGCTTGAAGATTTATTGAGTTTGGCTAGTTCAGGCAAAAGAGTCATTGTGTGGTGTATATTTGTAGATACCATTAATATGGTGCAAGACGATTTGATAAGTGCAGGTATTAATGCAGAAAAGATTTTTGGGTCAACTGTTCATGCCGATAGGCAAGTTATTATTAATCGATTTAAGTCAGGTGAGATTGATGTTCTAATTACTAACCCACACACATTAGGAGAATCAGTTTCATTACACAAACACTGCCACAATGCTATTTATTTGGAGTGTTCATTTAATTTAACTCACCTATTACAATCAAGAGATCGAATCCACAGGCTCGGACTAAGTAAAGATCAGGAGACGAATTATTATTTTTATTTCTTAGAAAGTGAACAAGGTAATAGGTCAACAATCGATGATAAAATTTATCAAAGATTAGCAGAAAAAGAGGAGACTATGCTAGCAGCAATTGACTCTGATGGAGTTAATATTATGCCTACAGTAAGTATTAATGACATAAAAGACCTATTTAAATAGAAAGTCCTCTAGGAGGGCTTTTTCTCTTATAAAATGAATTTGAAGCTTATCTTTAAGACTGTTATACATTAATTGCTAGTGCAATTATAAAGGAAAAAACATAAATATATAGAATCTATTAAATTAAAGCACCCATCAACCGCTCACTTCTAATCTTAATGAGTTTGGAGGTGGTCAATATGGCAAAACGTCGCGGTAATTGTTCTTGTACCCCTCGTCGTCGTGGCCCAATGACTGTTCATGTCAAAACATACAGACGGTCAGATGGAACACGTGTAAACGGCCACCGTCGCCATAGACCTTCTTAATCTTATAAGTTTTAAAAGCCGGGAAGAAGTTGATGGTGTGCTAGCTAAATTGCTATATTAATCGCTTGATCTATTAACTCAGATTCCTCTATAACCCCTACTTGATCAAAAAGAGCTCTATGAACTACTTTAAACTCTTCAGCCAAACTTCTTCTTACTGTCATAATTTCTTTTTTACTACGGCCACATTCCCAACCTTCCAATAACGATTGTTGCCAGCTATCTAGTTCACTTCTTTCGCCTTCGTATTTCGCCCAATCACCTAACGTATTGGGTTGCACGCCTTGTTTCATATACCATCCAGAAACAATCATATGACGCATTGAATCAACACAGTTCAAAGCGTAATAGTACTCACCCCTCATTACTCGGCGATATGACTCGTGAAAGTGAGCTAAAAACTTATTGCGCCAACTTTCCACATCTTCTTTCGTTGGTTTATAAACGAGATTGATAGATTCATTCAATACCTCTGTAAGATCTCCTTTTAGATCTTTTACAATGTGAATATCTTTTAACCAAATAGATGGTTTAATTTGTTCAGGTGTAAAATAGAAGACATCGACTTTCACGAAGCAATCAAAGTGAGCGATTGTGTATGGCACACTTGGGCCTGGATCCTCATAAAACAAGACATGGCCCCAGTTTTGAGGACGAACCTTTTTATTGGATATACACTCCTCAAAGTATTCAGGTGATACTACTACTCGTAGGTCTATATCAGAGTATAAATCCGTACTTTCACTCCCAATCGAACCACCATAAAACAGACCAAGTACACGATCATCTTTCAGTAAATCTTGCTCGATCGAGTCTTTTAATATTTTTTGATAGGCTGGTAGCTCTAAGTCTCTGTCTTTATGTTTTAAATAATCCATACTCAAAATGGCAGCTCCTTCATAAAGTCTATTACCTTTATATTCTCTTTACTTTTTGTCTTATCCTTCTTTAAATCCATCCATTCCTACTACTAATCAACCAAACATTTATAACGATCAGCGCTACTACAACGATTCTTTCTGCTGATGAGCCTGTCCTAAATGAAAGGGGGAACCGGAAATTGCGCTTCGTGATTGGGTGTAGTAACGGTACGCCTCGCTTCGTTAAAAAGTCACCAAAAATGTGGGATGCTACACCGAGTACTAAGCCGTATTGTAAATAGTCTGGGATGACGAACCACGTGCTCACCAATGATAGGTAAACTGTCATGAGAGCTATAAACAGTAATGAATGTGTCCACGTGCGGTGGCTACTCAATATGAAAAAGACGAGTACGATCGTTGCTAATACGAATGTCATCTCTTCATCAATGAATGTCCAAAATTGTTCTGGTTGCCATATGTAGAGCGCTCCTGCTAATGCCGTGACACTGATAGCGATTGGGTATGCATAACGACCGAGTTTTGACGATTTCGAGTCCATATCAGGAAGCAGTGCGCCGATCATGACGATGATGATAAAAAGAATCGTTTCATTGATGCCGATTATTTCAATTGGAAGAAGGTGCGAAAAAGTAATCGCTGCCACTCCCCAAGTTAATCCCATAGCTTGATGTCCACTTGCCATCATGATGTTGATTTCCTTTCTCATGTTGTTTTAATAGATTTTTATATTACCATTAATTAGCACTGTTCACATCGGTCTTTGTTCTTAAGAAGTTTCAGAATCCGGCGTTCGCCGAATTAATCGGTTGTTTCGCCGGAAAAATGAGGATTTCGCCGGATTATTGAAAATTTCGCCGGAATATCATAAAAATCGCCGAATTAATTTTATTGAACGTAAAAAAATCCTCCCCGCTATGATAGGCAGGAAGGATTTTCGCTTATACAATTATGAATTCGCGATGTCACGCGCTTTATCAAACTCTTCTTGAACTTCTCGCTTAGGTCCAGAGCCGATTAAACTTACAACTACAGCACCAACTGTCGCGAGTAAGAAGCCTGGAACCATTTCGTATAATCCACCGAATGGGTCAATGTACTCCCAAGTGATTACAGTGATTGCACCAAGCAGAATACCGACTAATGCACCATTTCTAGTTAGGCGCTTCCAGAATAGTGATAGTAAAATGATTGGTCCAAATGAGGCACCGAATCCGGCCCACGCATAGGCGACGAGATCGAGCACTCGACTCGTATCATCGCTTGCTATCACTAGTGCAATTAATGCAATGACGATAACGGAAATACGTGCTACCCATACAAGCTCTTGGTTTGAAGCGTTCTTTCTAAAGAAACCTTTGTAGAAGTCTTCTGCTACAGCTGAAGACGATACAAGTAGCTGAGAGTCAACTGTACTCATAATCGCAGCTAGAATGGCAGCTAGTAAAATACCGGCTACTATTGGATGTGTTAACAGTTGTGTCATCGCAATGAAAATAGCTTCTTCATTCGCTAGCATCAGCAGGCCATTTTCCTGCACTGTTTCAATTCCGCGTTCAGCTAACTCTGATTGGACAGACTCTGTTGCGATATACGCAAGACCTGCAATACCGACGAAGATCGCACCGAATAGTGATAACACCATCCAAGTCATACCGATAAAACGAGCAGTTGGTACATCTTTATGCGAACGAATCGCCATGAAACGAGCTAAAATATGTGGCTGGCCGAAGTAACCTAACCCCCAAGCCAGTGAAGAAATAATCGCTAGCATTCCTACACCTTGCACCATGTGAAGGTGGTCGCCACCAGCTAAATCGCCGATAATGTTAACTGTCTCATTCCAACCACCCAGCTCAGTAATTGTAATGATTGGTAATACAATTAAAGCAAGAAACATTAATGAACCTTGAATAAAGTCAGTCCAACTAACCGCAATAAATCCACCTAAAAATGTGTAAATAATAATGACTGCTCCACCAATTAATAAAGCAACCATGTAATCATAACCAAACGTACTACTGAATAATACAGCACCACCAACTAAACCTGATGCCACATAGACTGTGAAGAAAACCAAAATAACAACAGCCGATGCACTTCGTAGTAAACGAGAGTTATCACGGAATCGGTTTTCTAAAAAGTCCGGTAACGTGATCGCATTGTTCGAAACTTCCGTATAAACACGTAATCTTCTTGCAACGAATTGCCAGTTTAAATAAGCACCAATCGTTAAACCGACAGCAATCCAAGCTTCGCCAAACCCTGCTAAATAAATAGCACCAGGCAAACCGAGAATTAACCAACTACTCATGTCAGAAGCGCCTGCACTTAATGCTGCTACTCCTGGCCCTAACTTACGACCACCTAAAAAGTAGTCTGATAGGTTGTTCGTTAAACGATAACCAATAATACCTAAAACAAGCATCCCCAAAATGTAGATAAAAAAGGTAACTAGAGTCGCTGTATCCATTATTGATCACGCTCCTTTACCCATGAAACAAATGATAGAATGACGACTAATGACATTGGCACAAACAACCAAAAATATGTACCAAGCGTAATACTATACTCCTCCATCAAATCTCCCCTTTTTTGATTAGTACACTATCATTTTACTCAAAATTAAGAAAAATTGAAAACTTTTATTATATTATATTATATTCTATAAGTTAACATTTAGACTCTTTAAAAAGCAAAAGTATACCCAAATAGCAGACCTTATACCTACTAAATTTAGGTATACTAATAAATTACTCATGCACTTGAAACACTCACCCTCTTCGACGTTCAACTAAGTTAATGCCAATTCCCATGGAGACGACACCAATTAAGATCATGATAATAATCGGCTGGGTGATGTCTTGCCACGTAGCATCATACAGCGTGACACCAATCATGGCTTCTATTGCGTGAGACACAGGAAACAGGTCGCCAATAAAGGTCATAACAGGATGAGTAATCGTTCCTGGCATCATATAGGCTCCACTAATTAACGGAATAAGTGGTATGACCGACGGGTAAAGAGCATAAAACTGCTCAGGCCCTTTCACGATTCCTGTAAACAACATCGCAATACTTACCATACTAAACGTAAATACCGCAACAACCACTACTAACAAATCAAACCGTTCACCAAGATCATATTGCAAAACATAGTTGAAAACCATTAAGACAATGACAGTCTGAACAAACCCTATAAAAAATGCGTAAGCAATATACCCAGTATACATACTCGTTTTTCCTACTGGTGAAAGAATGACTCTGTCCCAAATACAGTCAACTTTATCCTTTGATACATTATTTACCCGAAAACCGATAATAAACATGGCAACAAGTAACGTAAATGCATACATTAATTGAATCCCCATGTCATGGGCTGATAATTCTTCACCTGTCGTAGACTCTACTTCCATAGCGAATAATGGGTCTTCCAATTGCGATTTAATTTCTTGACGCAACTCCTCTGGATTACTTGCTTCTTCAGTAGCTACTTGAATTCGCGCTTCCCTTTCAAAAACTGTCCTCACATGTTGATCAACATATTGGACCGTCGGAAGGTTGGAGGAAGTGACAATTTCATAATCGTCTTCAAACAACTTAATCGCTAAATCCGAACGCCCTTGACGAACATTGTCTCTAGCTTCTTCTTCTTCTGTCACAACAAATTCCATGTTACCTTCTTGATTCAATAACTGTTCCCATTTTGCTTCTATTTCTTCAGTTTGTTCTTCTTCACTAAAGATTTGAACGGTAACCGGAGCTTGTGTCCCTCCTGTAAATAAAACTGTTGCCAAGACACTTCCTACGATAAATAAAATGATTAAAGCAGGGCTTCGTCGATCCTTTGCCAATTGTGCTAAAAAGACAGGCATCATGAGACATCACCTCTTTTCGGATACAACTTTATTCCTATAAATAACGAAACGATCACAATAATCGATAATATAATACTTGGCATAACTAAAATTGAAAAGTCTTCATACTGAATCCACTCAATTAACGTTGCTAATACCAATCCATTCGGTGTCATTTCTCCAATTTGTTGAAGCCAATTTGGTAGTAAGTAAATCGGTACAAAATTACCACCAATAACACCAAAGACCATGATGACTAACATAAAGATTCCATCTCCTGTTTCCGGCTTTTTCAATCGAAGCATAACCGAGGTCATAACAGCAGAAATCGCAGCAATAGCTAATGTGTAAATCGTAACCATTAAAATAAGCCCAACCCAAACTGCGGCACCATGGTCAGAAAAAACACCTAAAATGAAATGCGAACCTATGAAAATGAGCATCATTTGGCACCATGCTAAAATAAATGTCCCCATCGTTTTACCGAACAAGTAATATAGTGGTGGCGAATTGGTTAAAACAATACGTTTAAACGTATTCTCCCGCTTCTCTATACCCGTTCGAGTAGCAACTGTGGCAGCTAAAAATAAGACGAACAATGCCCCCATAGATATCGTAAAGTATTGATCCATACTAAAAGGTTGTTGGCCTTCTACATTTTCAACTTCCCCTTGAGGTAATGCATCGCTAGGAACTTCAACATCGCCACCAGCGCTAGAAATAGCGTGGTGCAAATTCATATGATCTAAATAACTTTGAATGACATTTGATAATATTTCAACTTCCATCGTCTGATCATCAGCTTGAAAGATTAATGATTGTTCAGCCGGTTCATTTAAATACATGTCAGCTAATAAATGAAAGGTGTAGTCTTCAGGTATAATTAAACTTGCGTCAAGATTACCTTGCTCGACTTCCTCCTGTGCTTCTTCTTTCACCATTGTTTCTACTGACACCCATTCTGCTAATTCTGGACTATTCAAATATTCAATTAAACCTTCGACAGGTGGAAGAGCATGAACACCTATTAGCAACTCTTCTAATTCATTACTTGAGAAATCAGAAGTTTGCCTCGATTGTTCTTCAAAGCGCTCTAAACCTTGTTCTTGCTCATCTTCTATAACAAGTCCTAGATTCAAATCGTATTCTTCATCATTTTCCTCGCCAAACATCCCTGGCATCACGAGGCTTAATATAACAACTAAAGCAAGTGGTAATAAGATAATGATTGCAACTTCTTTTCGATCACGCCAAAACAACAGTAAATCTTTTATAAGAAACGTCCACATTCATACCACCTCCTAGTCCCTCAAAGTTCTGCCAGTTAGATGAAGGAATACATTTTCTAAACTAGGGTTTTCCATTTGAAAATTCAAGATTTGAACTTGGTGACGTTCACCAACATTCACTAGTTCACTCACAATGTTACTTGCCTTTTTCGCTATAATGTTAATTTCTTCACCAGATACTTCAACTTTTCTTACACCTTCAATTTCTTTAACAGCTGCAAGAAATTCTTCATCTATTCTATTGGGCTGAACACTAATTGTATCTTCATTAGAAAGAATGCTTAACAGTTCTGATTTTGTACCTTTGGCAATGACTTTACCATGGTCCATAATGTAGACACGATTACATAACTGCTCTACTTCTTCCATATAGTGACTCGTGTAAAGAACTGTTGTACCTTTTTGTTCATTTAGCTGACGAACCATTTCTAAAATGTAATTTCTCGATTGTGGGTCGATCCCGACAGTCGGCTCATCTAAAATGAGGATTTTTGGGTTATGCAATAAAGCCGTTGCAATATTAACACGCCTCTTCATTCCGCCTGAGAATGTTTTGATTAGATCTTTTTGCCTTTCTTTAAGGCCAACGATTTCAAGCGTATCCTGTATTCGTGATTCCAGTTCACTTTTAGGCACACGATATATGCGGCCAAAAAACTTTAAGTTTTCATAAGCGGACAGCTCTTCATATAATGCAATTTCTTGTGGAACAACGCCAAGGACTTTTCGTAAATCGACTGGATTTTTAATCGTACTCTTTTGGTTTAATTTCACATCCCCAGATGTAGGTTTTAACAATGATGAAATCATCGAAATTGTTGTAGACTTACCTGCTCCATTTGGGCCAAGTAAACCGACTGATTCCCCTTGATCTAAATATAATTCAACTTCGTCAACGACGGTTTTCCCTTTGAATGCCTTCGTTAACTGAACAGTTTCTAACATGGAATTACCCCTTTCTTCACGTCTTTCATTAATTCTTAGTTTTATCTTAAACGAAAAAAAACTAGAGCCAATACTGACTCTAGTCATTAAATGACATTAAACCGTGACTTCAGTCATTTTTATTTTAAACAAGATTATGTCTAATTGCATAAATGGCAAGTTGGGTTCGGTCTCGTAAATCGAGTTTGTCTAAAATGGTGCTCGTGTTGTTTTTCACCGTCCCGACTGATAACCCTAATTGATCAGCTATTTCCCGATTGCTTAGCCCTTCACCAATACATTTCAAAATAGCACGTTCACGAGGGGTTATCTGTTCATCAACTTTTTCAAGCTTAGATTGGTCGTTAACAAGAGTCGGGACAACTTTCGCTGCGACTTGATCCTCGATTGTTAAGCCACCTGATAAGGCACTTTTAATCGAGCGAATCAAAGAATCTGTATCACCATTTTTTAGCATATAGCCATTCACCCCAAGCTTTAACGATTCCATGACATAATGGTCATCATCAAACGTCGTTAGCATGAGAATTTTCATCATAGGCCATCTCGAGCGAATTACCCTAGCTGTGTCAATACCATCCATTTCAGGCATACGTATATCTAAAACGGCAATATCAAACAGTTGCTTCTCGCACAGTTCAATCGCCTCTTTACCATGGTTAGCCTCACCCGTTACACGGATCTCAGGGTCAGATTCAACCATTACTTTTAAACCTTGTCGAACCATCGTTTGATCTTCAGCCAACAGGATGTTGATCATTCAGTTCCCCCCTGTTCATTCAGTCTGATCCAAGCTCGTAAAACAAATTG
The DNA here is from genome assembly GCF_007991275.1 of Alkalibacillus haloalkaliphilus. Taxonomy (GTDB): domain Bacteria; phylum Bacillota; class Bacilli; order Bacillales; family Alkalibacillaceae; genus Alkalibacillus; species Alkalibacillus haloalkaliphilus. Next base: position 259,300 of record NZ_BJYA01000001.1, read on the forward strand.
TTGGTCGCCTTTTTGAGCTTCGACGCCACCACCTACTTTTTCTAACCGCTCCTGCATTGATGTTAGGCCATAACCCTTTTTAAAAGGTTGGTTAGAGTGAATCGGATTAACTATTTCAAAGCGAAAAATACTTCCACCTGGTGAATCGAACGTAATTTGAGCTTCTCTTGCCTGACTATGTTTCATAATATTAGTTAGTCCTTCTTGTACACATCGATAAATGACAAACGATTGCTCACCAGTTAAAGGAGCAGCAAACGCCCCATGTTTTACGGAAAAATGTATTTGAAGAAAACTTTCCATCTCAAGCTTTCGAATTAATCGCATGACACCTTGCAGCCCACCGATTTCCTTTTGTTTAAAAGTTTTCACAGCTTTTCGTGTTTCGTCCAAACTTTCATTTGCTAGTGTCTTAAGCTGCTCAATCTGTTGTATTTCTTCAGTTCCAGAAGTTAAGCGAAGCGCTTCAGTTTGCATAATGATAGACGTAAGCTTATGCCCAACAGAATCATGAATCTCTTGACCAATCATATGTCTTTCTTCTTGACGTACTGTCTCTTCATGATCAGTAATTCGCCTTCTTAGACTGCGATACTCGCCATACAACTCCTCATATTGAGCCGACAGATCCTCATACTGATGATGTCTAATATTATAATAAATGATTCCAGATATCATAACGACCATATACAATACAACAAACAGGATTATGGGTGAGGATGCACCACCAAATAAGATGAATGTACTGACTGGCAATAAACTAAACGACATGACAACAGTAAGTGGGATGACCGATAACTTTTCAGATGCTTCAGCTAGTAATAACGTAAGAGCAAGCCAAACTAACAGGTGATAGTCTATCGATCCAATCGGAAAAAAAGTCAAAGTTAACGTAACTATTTTCAAACAAAAGATTACACTTAAATAAACTGGCCTTTTATAAAATAGTGGTATGACAAAAAATAAAGCAAAGTACACGGCTACACCAAGCAACCGCCATACATGATCATTCAAATCCATAAACAGTGGATAAACTAATCCACTCCAAATCAGTAAATGTAAAACGATCCAATACCAAAAGCCTTTCACGATACTCCCCCACTCTAGAGCAAACTAATTCTTTTTCACACTAATTCCATCAACACGACGCCAATCATAACAAATATTAAAATAACAAGGACGATTAGAAAATAGGAATAACCTTTTTTCTCACTTTTGATGACATCTTTTAGCACATAAGCAACCAAAACTGCAAAACCAAGTAAAACGACAATAATCACAATTTCATTAATAATAAACATCTGTTCCCCCCCCTGAATAAGTTCAGATTAAACTGCTTAGGAAAACTTCTCACACTTTATTGTTAGCCTTTTACTAAATCATAACAAAAAATAAAACACCACAAATAAAATTGTGATGTTTAGTCGTTATTTTTATTTGTAGTTGTCGAAAAAAGTCGCCTATGAGCTTCTTGGGCTATTCTATGAGCCTCTCGGACCGTTCTTTGAGCTTCTCGGGCCATTCTATGAGCCTCTCGGACCGTTCTATGAGCCTCTTAACGAGAGGTGCTACCTAAGCTACCACCCATACTGTGACATACTCACGAAGATCGTCACTATACAAATTACTACCGCAATAATTATAGAACCAGCTATCAATTTATTCATATAGACCCCCCAATACATAAATATGCCTGTATTAGAAGGTGTATGCCGTTACTAGTTTAAAATTAGGTGAATCTTGAATATGTTAGCTCCTCCTTTGAATAAGATTGAGTAAAAGCAATTAACAAGGATGGATTGTATGTGGAAAGAGTTTAAACAGTTTGCGTTGCGAGGCAATGTTTTTGAATTAGCCATTGCGGTTGTGATCGGAACAGCTTTCAGCAAAATTGTCGATTCACTCGTCAACGATATTCTCATGCCTGTTCTTGGGGTGTTAGCTGGCGGGACGAGCTTTAAATTTCTTGCGTTAAATATAAATGGCGTGATCATAAGGTACGGCTCATTTTTCCAAACGATGGTTGATTTCTTAGTTATCTCATTCTCTATTTACCTCTTCATTAAACTGTTTAACTACATAAGAGGTGATGAGAGTGTCTCATTAAAAGAACCACCCCACCCTAACCAAGAAGTTTTAACTGAGATTAGAGACCTTTTAAAAGCAAAAGAAAAACCAAAGCCAAAGAAAGACACTCAAGAGAGGAAAGTTAAAGTTCGAATCAGATAAAATAAAAAAGAGAGGGTATAACACAAAATGTTATACCCTTAAATTTAACTTATTAACTTTAGAACTTCACATACCACTACCAGTATAAAAACACCGCCAACAAAGCGACTACTGTTGCTACTGAACTTGAAATAATCCCAACGACAAACTGTTCACCTTTCGTATAAACACCTGCTAAGCTAGCATAATAAGTCGTCGGAGCGTGAATTGGAATTAAGATCGTCCCTCCAATTACCGTCATAATTAACAATGCTAATGCTACAGGGGAGAGGTCAATTAGGCTTGCATACGACATCATAATTGGAAAAATCACGACGATCGCTGATGTTGAGTTCGTGAACATCCAGCGCATGATTCCAATAAATAAAATAATAAAAATCACTTTCATCCAAGTGCTTGCTCCATCTGGCACTAGTTGAATTAGAGCTGTTGCAATCATTTCAGCCGTCCCATTCTCAGCCATAATAAACCCTAATGAGAACGAGGTTCCTAATAGTAAGAACGTCTCCCAATCAAAGTTTCTAATGAGTTGGTTGTTTACCAAACCGATTGCTGGAATCGCTAAAAAGGCAACCATCAACATTGGCGGTAAAATAATTGGAACAACTGTTGGATCAGTTGCAATCCAGGCAACAACCATCGCTAGGAAGGCAAAAACAACATACCAAAACTTCGGATGCTCAACTTGCTTTGCCTCCAAATGATGTTTTGGCGCTTCTATTTGAACATTACTCTCCTCACCAGTTTTCCATTTAAAATAAAGCCAGACGAAAACTGATGAAAATAGTGTAATGACAAAAAGCGGTGGAGCCATTAACCCCATCCATTCTAACCACTGAATTTGCGCAACGTTATACTCTACCATTAACTGATAAGCGATAACAGCAAAGCCACCACCGGTAAAAACGATGAACGTCCCTTTCTGATTCAAGAAACTAATAACAAATAAGCCGAACTTATTAAAGACACTTTCGTTTGAAAAGCCGTTCAAATCGTTCATCCGTTTAATTAAAGGTTCTAATATTTTATAGCGCGCAACAGCTGACGGTAGGATGATTGGAAGTAAAACCATCATAATTGGTAAACTGACGACCAACCGGCTCACACGGCCGTCACTAAACTTTTGAAACACACGCGCTATAACTTGGTCAAAACCAACAATAACAAGGACTTGGCTAATTAAAGATAAAAGAACAATAAAGTATAAACCAGTCGTTAAAAACCCTTGAAAGGCTTGATCTGGTTCATCAACGACACCAAGCCCAATTAATAGTGCCAACACTAAAATGCTTGAAGCGCCTTGTGGCATCGTCGATAATGTCCATAAATAAATGGCGATGACAAGAACTAGCAATGTGTATTGCTGTTCAGGCGAGAAAGGTGTTAGAAACGTAGCTTTACCTACAAAAAATGTCCCTAAAATCACGCCCCAAACAAGCAATACAGCACGACTAGATTTTAATATTTGTAGCATTTTAACAACCTTCTATGCTTCTTGTTTCTTTTGACGCATTGATTTAATGATCGGGAATGCAAATGATAAGACAGATAAAATGATCAACACTAATGAAATATTGTTCGTAAAGAAGATTGAAATATCGCCATTTGAACTCGTCATTGCCTGTCTAAATGATTGCTCCATCATACCGCCTAAAATAAACGCTAAAATAAACGGCGGTGCTGGGAAAGCAAACATTCTCATTAAGAAACCGATCACACCAAATGCTAGTAGTAGATATAAATCAAACGTACTGAAGCTAATCGCATAAACACCAATTAAGCTGAACACGATTACTAGAGAAATTAATAATGGTCTAGGTACTGTTAATACTCTAGCAATGTAAGGGATTAACGGTAAGTTTAAAATTAATAGAAAGACATTACCGATATACATACTAGCAATAATCCCCCAGAAAATTTCTGGGTTGTCGCCCATTAACATAGGACCTGGTTGAACGCCTAGTACTAAGAAAGCACCTAACATGACAGCTGTCGTACCAGAGCCTGGAATACCTAAACTTAATAACGGCACGAATGAACCACTAGTTGCTGCGTTGTTCGACGCTTCTGGTGCTGCTAGTCCTTTTACTGCACCTTTACCGAATTTCTCAGGGTTTTTAGACAATCTTTTTTCTGAAATATAGCTAATAAAAGATGCAATCGTTGCACCAGCACCAGGTAAAATACCGAGTACGAAACCTAAGATCGACTGGCGACCTGATGGGCCAGCGATTTCTTTCATATCTTGCTTCGATAGTTTTAAGCTACCTAACTGCTTAGCGTCTGTAATTGATTTCTTATGACGGTTAATAATTAAATAACCTACTTCAGCAATCGCAAATAAACCTAATGCGATAATTAAGAAATCAATTCCGTCTAATAGATTAGTGCTTCCGAATGTGTAACGAGCTGTCCCTGTTTGTGGGTCAATCCCGATTGTGGCGACCATAAAGCCAATGACAGCGGATATTAATGCTTTAACTGTCGAGCCCTCTGAAAGACTCGCAATCGCGGTAAGACCTAATAACATTAAAGCAAAATAGGCTGGTGGCCCGAATGAAATGGCAACACTTGATAACATCGGTGCAAAAGCCATTAGTAAAATAACACTAATCGTACCGCCGATAAATGATGATATTGCGGCAATCGCTAGCGCTTTACCAGCTTGACCGTTCTGTGCCATTGGATACCCATCAAATGACGATGCCACTGTTCCGGAGATACCAGGGGCATTTAATAAAATAGATGACGTTGAACCACCGAACACAGCACCGTAATAAACACCGGCCATCATAACAAGTGCAAGTGTCGGGTTCATGCCATAAGTGATGGGGATCATAATGGCAATCGCACTAATTGGCCCTAACCCTGGTAACATACCGATAAAAGTACCGACAAATACACCAAGTAGTACGAATAAAATACCTTCAAGACTTAAGGCAACTTCAAAACCTGTTAAAATTCCTTCAATCGCTCCCATGATCTCCCTCCTTTAAAATGGCATTACACCTTGTGGTAGATTTATATTTAATAAGAAAACGAAAATACTATATAAAAATAGTGGGAAACAAACTGACACAATCGCATTGACTAAATTATTTTCGTAACCTAAAAACTTCGAAGAACTAAAAATGAAAAGTGCCGTCATAATGAGAAAGCCAACAATCTCAAGTAATGTAATGAAAATTAGTGCCAAGACGAATACGCCTGATATAGCTTTCACATCTTTTTTCGGAATGTGACGTTTCGCTTTTTGTTCTTCTGAGTCTTTGTCTTCGCTGAAAAATAATGCAATAGATAAGACGAGTAAAATCCAACCTAGCGTTTTCGGGATCGCATCAGCGTCTACAGGGATATAAGGGTAAGTCGGCAATTGGTAACTCATAAACAAGTATCCAGCTGATATTAGAAATAACACTAAACCGATTTTACGATTAACATTGTTTAACACTGTCAGGCACCTACCTTTCTATGAAATAACGGGAAGCCAACGGGAACATCCGTTGACTTCCGCATTAATTTTATTCAGCTGATAATTCTAGTTCGTCTAGAATTTCTTCAAATACTTCATTTTCTTGTTCAAGGAACTCTTGGTACTCTTCGCTACCCATGAACATTTCGTCCCAACCGTAGTTGTCACGTACTTCTGCGAATGCTTCAGTCTCGCTCATTTCTTTTAACTTTTCTTCGTAATACTCAACTGCAGCTTCGTCCATGTCTCCAGGACCGAAGAACCCTCTCCAGTTAACGAATGTTTCATCAATGCCTTGTTCTTTTGCAGTTGGAATTTCTGATAAGATCTCGCCTTCTAAGCGCTCTTCAGAAGTAACCGCTAAAGCACGAATGTCTTCAGAACGGATCTGTTCAACGATTTGACCTACACCTGTTGAGAATACGTCTGCACTACCGTTTAGTAATTGAGTAACGCCACCTGCATCTGGGTCAGACACGTAGCTAATTTGAGAAATGTCTACACCAGCTTCACGTGCAAAGCGGATGAACTGAATGTGGTCCATGCTTCCTGGAGCTGAAGTACCTACTACCGTAATCTCTGATGGATCTTCTTTCATATCTTCAAATAATTCATTTAAATCGTCCCACTCAGCATCGTCACGTACTGCGAAAGATGCATAGTCTGCAATGACATTTGCAATTGGTGTGAAGTCTTCATAGTTATAATCTGATTGACCATTTAAAGGTACTAATAATAATGGTGAAGATGATACGAACAAGTCGTATGGGCTGTCACCTTGATTGGCAATGTGTGCCCAACCTACTGCACCACCAGCTCCTGGTTGGTTTACAACTCCAATGTCTTGGTCAATGATTCCTTCTTCAGTTAATGTTTGAGCTGTCATACGAGCTGTCGTATCCCAGCCACCACCAGCACCCGCTGGCGCTACTAATTCAATTGACTCTTCCGGCTCCCAGTCTTGTGGTTCACCGTTGTCTCCTTCGTCCGCTGCTTGGTCGTCGCCACCACATGCAGCTAATACTAATAACATAAAAGCAAAGATTGAACCTGCTAATAGTTTTTTCATTTTGTTTCCCCCTGTTCAAAATTTATTAATAAAAATGTCACAACTTTTTAAGTAATTCCTATGATAATCCGAACTTTCTAAAATGTAACCGTTTTCAAAATAAGCAACATTAGTTACATTTTTAACTTTTTGTTCATTTTGTTCACAGGAGGTTAAGCAAATAAAAAAGCTAAGGCTTTAAGTTCACCTTAGCTTTGATAGTATCGTCGTTCTGGTCTACCGACGATTCCGTATTCTAATTCTGCTTGGCATTCGCCTTCTGAAATGAGGTACTCTAAATAACGGCGCGCTGTCGTACGCGATGCTCCCATTTGGACACCCATTTCCTCAGCGGTTACACCAACTTCTTTTTGCAATATTTCTTTTACCTTTTTCAACGTTAACGGATCGATTCCTTTTGGTGTATCTTGTGGCAAAGGTTCATCCTTTGTTTTCGAGTCACGGCCGAAATAAGCATCTAGAAACTGCTGATCAACTTCATCGCGGTTCGTTAACTCTTCTCGGAACTGCCTAAACTTCTCAACAGCTTCTGTGAAACGGTCAAGCGTAACGGGTTTAATAATATAGTCGAATACCCCTTTATGCAGTGCTTGTTCGACGATTTCTCGTTCAGTTCCAGCACTAATCATAATAATGCCTATGTGAGGCTGGATGGCTTTTATATCTTCAATTAAATCAATCCCTAACCGATCCGGCATATATATATCTAATAATATTAAGTCTACTTCATGTTGATTTAACTGATTTAATGTGTCTTCAGCCGTTAGCGACTTAAAGACAACTTCACAATCGTCAACTTTATTTAAAAAACCTTCATGAATAGAAGCAACACGGTAGTCATCTTCTGTAATGGCTACTTTCAATGTCATGTAGTTCACCTTCTTTCTTTAGGTAAATAAACTGTAAATATAGTCCCTTTACCTTGTTCACTTGATAACTCTATTGTTCCATCTAACTCTTTAACGACTTCTGCTACAATCGATAAGCCGTAACCTCGGTCGTCTTCTCCTTTAGTCGAATAACCTTTTTGAAAGATTTTCTGCTGCACATCTTCTGGGATCCCATTCCCTTCATCACTTACTTCAAAAATGACATCGTGTCCATAATCCGTCACTGAAAACGTCACTTGTGAATAGTTATGATCTTTCACTGCTTCAAAAGCATTGTCTAACAAGTTCCCTAAAATCGTAACGAGTTTCGACGTGCTTATATGCTCAGGCAATGGTGATAGCATACTATCAGGGTCGATTACTAAGTCTACTTTCTTCTCTGAAGCTTTACCGAGCTTACCGAGCAAAATCGCTTGAACAGACTGGTCTTCTATATTTGAAAACAACGTCTTCGTCTGTTGGTGGTGTTGCTTCGACTCCTCTTGAATCATATTAATTGCTTCATCATAATTACCTAACTGCAACAGCCCCGAAATCACATACAATTTATTTGTATACTCATGTGTTTGAGCACGCAAGTCTTCTGAATAACTTTTCACTTCTGATAGCGTATTAATCATATCTTGAAGTTCAGTCTTGTCACGGAAACTTGCTACAACGCCTACAACGTCATTTTCTTCCATAATCGGCGTACGGTTTACAATATAAACTCGATCTTTTAACACCATTTCATCATCATACTCAGGTTCACCATTGCTTAATACTTCAATCATACGTGTACTCGGTAATATATCATTAATATGCTCATTTTTTACATCTTCACTTAGACCTAACATTTTGCGAGCTGAATGGTTCATGATTGAAATTTTACCTGTATGGTCAATAGCAATAATTCCTTCTTTAACAGAACGTAATACAGCTTTTCTTTCACGGTATAAAGTAACGATTTCATGTGGCTCTAGGCCAAGGATGTCTCTTCGAATACTTCTTGTTAAAAATATACTACCAATAACACCGAGAGCTAATATGATTGATGAGTTAATAAACAACACTTGCAGTCGTTCAAAAATAATGCCACGAATATCTTCAATTAAAAAACCAACTGACACGACTCCAATTATTTCATCGTTGTCGTTAAACACTGGCGCTTTCCCACGCAAAGAAGGACCAAGAGAACCAACCGCTTCAGACTTGTAGTATTCCCCATGAACTAAAGCAGGATCATTATCGCCACCGACCATTTCTTGTCCTATTCGGTCTTCATTCGGGTGAGAGTAACGAATGCTATTCTCATTTCCTACGACAACAAATTCAGCCCCAACCGTCTGACGAATATCTTCTGCAATCGGTTGAATAACTTCTGATGGGTTGTCTAGCTCGTAAGCTTCTATTACCTCTGGCGTTAATGAAATTGAAGTGGCTACATCTAACGCTCTTTGCCCCATTTGATCTTTTGTTTGCGTCCACTCTATATAAGAATAAATTGCAGTAATTAACAACGTTACAATGATTAAGAGTGAAATAATCGATGTTAAGATCTTCGTTCGTAATGAAACTCTATTTAACATAATTAGGGGCACCTTCCTTACGTCTCGTCATAGCTTTAGTTACAGTTTATCGGCTAAACTCTTAATCGACAACAATACTGAACATATATTTTACATAAAAAAACTAGGATGCGACGATCACACCCTAGTTAGTCGTTACCCTAACACCGCTCGGTCACTTTCAATTTGCTTACCTCGTATGCGGTGGAATTCATCTAATAAATTTTTAATTGTGAGCTCTTGTTTTTCCTCTCCTGACACATCGAAAATAATTTGCCCTTTGTCCATCATTATTAAACGGTCACCTAAATCTAACGCTTGTTGCATATTATGTGTAACCATTAAAGTTGTTAGCTCAAATTTCTTTACGACATCAGCCGTAATTTCAGTAATGAGCTCTGCTCTTGATGGGTCTAATGCTGCTGTATGTTCATCAAGCATTAAAATATGTGGCTCAGTGAATGTCGCCATTAATAACGATAACGCTTGGCGCTCACCACCTGATAGTAAACCGACTCTCGCGTTCAATCGGTCTTCTAAGCCTAAGTTCAATGACTCTAAATATTCACGGTACATTTCACGACGTTTTTTTGTGACGCCTGGAATAAGCTTACGCTTTTTGTCACGTGAATAGGCCATAGCTAAGTTTTCTTCAATTGTCATTGAAGGTGCTGTACCTGCCATTGGGTCTTGGAACACTCGCCCGATAAAACTAGCTCGTTTATATTCAGGTAAATGAACAACGTGTTTGTCATCGATCATGACTTCTCCTACGTCCGGAATTAAACTTCCTGAAACGACGTTCATTAACGTCGATTTACCCGCACCGTTACTACCAATGACCGTGACAAATTCACCTTTTTTCAGTTCCAAGTCAACGGATTGTAAAGCCCTCTTTTCATCAGGTGTCTCTTCATTGAATGTAATCGACACGTCCTTTAAGTTAAGCACTGTGGACCTCTCCTTCCTTGCGTTGGAGTAGTTCAGCCTTTTTCTGAAGCCTTCGTTTCTTCTCTTTCCGTGCTTGGATCATTCTTGGTGCGACTAATGCAGCAATGACTAATACAGCAGTAATTAACTTCATGTCACCCGAGTCTAAAAAGTCCACACGAAGCGCCATCGTTACTACTATTCGGTAAACAATCGCACCACCAATGACAGCTAAAGTCGCAATAATAATTGTACGCTTTCCAAATAACGCCTCACCAATAATTACGGATGCAAGACCGATGACAATCATACCGATCCCCATGTTAACGTTCGCAAAACCACCGTATTGGCCAATCAGTGCTCCTGATAAAGCAACTAAACCGTTAGAAATCCCAATACCAATAATAATTAGCCCATCTGTATTAGCTGATAAGCTGCGGATCATCTTCTGGTTATCACCCGTTGCTCTTAATGCTAGTCCTACTTCCGTCTTTAAGAAGTAATCTAAAAACACTTTAACCATTAATGTTAAAATGATCATGACTGAGAAAACGAGCCAAGTTCCTGAAAATCGTTCAGCCCCTAAGGATAAAACGATATTATTGAAAAAAGCATCGAATCCTGAAGCAACCCACCACGATTGAATCTGTGTAAACAAGGTCGACTCATTAAGCATCGAGACGGTTGGCTGTCCCATCAGCCGTAAATTGATTGAATAAAGCGCAATCATCATTAAAATACCGGCTAGCAAGGCATTAATTTTACCTTTTGTATGCAAGACACCGGTAATACAACCTGCGATAAAACCTGCAAATGCACCTAACAATGTAGCTAATATAGGTGACATCCCTCCGACGATTGCGACACCAGCAACACCAGCTCCAGTTACAAAACTACCGTCTACTGTTAAATCAGGAAAGTGTAATATACGAAACGACAAATATACGCCTAAAGCCATTAACGCGTAAATTGCACCTGATTCAAATGCACCAAATAACGATATTAGCATGACGTCCTCCTTCGATCTCAAGTAGAGCTCTTTCTATTATTTGAATGAAAGCGCTTGGCAATTTAAATGCAAAGCCAAGCGCCCATTCGTTACTTTATAAAATCGAACTTAGTCTATTAAATAGTTTTATTCCTCTTCTTCTGGTTCGATAAATTGTGCTTCATCATCCCAATCATCGTGCCATTCTACACCTTGTAATTCGGCTGCTTCTTCGTTAATGAATAGTTGGATCTCAGGTGGATGCTCTGCAGGAATATCTCCAATTTCCTGCTCACCTGTTAAAATATCAGCTGCCATTTCACCTGAGCGGTAACCAATCGTGTAATAATCAATACCGAATGTTGCAAAACCACCTTTTGCGACTGAATCTGGCTCACCAGTTATTAAAGGAATTTCATTGTTGTTCGCTACCCCAATAACGCTATCAAGTGCTTCTACTACAGTGTTATCTGTCACGATAAAGAATACGTCAATATCACTTACTAACGTCGTTGCTGCTTGTTGTACTTCTGATGCGTTAGCTACTGTACGGTCGTGTAGTGATAAACTCGTTCCTTCAGCAGCTTCTTCTACAGCTTCAATTTGTGCAACAGAGTTCGGCTCACCAGCGTTATAGATTAAACCAACTCCCGCACCTTCAAAATACTGATCGATAAATTCAACTGTAGCTTCAATTGCACCTGGGTGTAGATCTTGCACTCCTGTTACATTCGTACCTGGGTCTTCCAATGACTCAATAACACCTGCACCTACGGCATCTGTTACTGATGTAAACACAATTGGAATGTCTTTCGTTGCTTCATAGGCACCTTGTGTACTTGGTGTTGAGTTAGTAAAAATTAAATCAACGCCATCAGCTACAAAAGCATCTGAGATCGGCTTAACATTGTTTGGGTCATTTTGTGCATCTTGGAAGTCATACTCAACATTTAACCCTGCATCCTCTAAAGCATCTTGGAACCCTTCATAAGCTCTGTCTAATGATGGGTGCTGAACAATTTGTGTTGCACCAATGTTGAACGTTTCACCTTCTGCACCCCCTTCATCTCCGCCTCCATTATCTTCACCATCACCACATGCTACTAACAACAACACCCCTACTAACGCGACAAACAACAATTGAAAAACCTTTTTCATCCAATGTATCCCCCTCTTATAATTAATAATTGGCTTTTAAAGCGCCAAGCTTTAAACACTATTTTCAAATACTTTGGATTGCTTTTGTTTTTTCGGTGGTGTATGAATCGATTGGCCAACAAGCGCTTCAACCGCTTCAATCAATCCTTCGTTCATGCTAGGGTGAGCATAATGTGGGAACGTTAAGTCTTCTGTTTTGGCAGCCATTTCAAGCAACTGCACAAAGTGACTCGACATCTCCACTGCGCCTTCACCAATCATATGAACGCCTAAAATGATGTCAGTATCAGCATCACTAATGACTTTTACAAAGCCATCACGCATACCGATAATTGATGTAAATCCGTTAGCTCCTAAGTTAAACTGACCTACTTTATAATTAATTTCATTGGTTTGTGTTTCTTGTTCAGTTAACCCGACTGACGCAATCGGTGGATTCGTATGAGCTATAAAAGGTAAAAACGTTAAGTCAGCTTCAGGATTCTCACCTGCGACGGCCTCGGCTGCTACCTTCCCTTGCTTGATCGCTTTTACAGCTAACGGGTCACCTTCTGTTAAGTCACCAATCGCGAATATGTTCGGTGTGGAAGTTTTCATTTGATGGTCGACAGCAACATGGCCTGAATCAGTTAAGTTAACACCTAAGCGGTTCAAACCTAGTGAGTCTATGTTTGGTTTTCTCTCACCGCTACTATAGATGTGTGTTGCTTCTATCTGTTGTTCTTCTCCACTTTTATTAACAGTTACTGTTAGTCCTTGTTCAGCTTCTTCTACTAATTTTATAGTCGCTTGATTGACAATATTAATCTTTCTCTTCTTAAATAGTCGCTTTAATTCCTTTATTAAATCAGAATCTAAAGATGACTGGTCATCTTTAGTTATTAACGTTACTTTAGTTCCAAAACTATGAAACACAGAAGCTACTTCTAAGGCTAAGTAGTCAAAGCCGTCCACAATAAGGTGTTCAGGTATTTCTTCAATTTGAAATACTTCTTCTGCTAGAAAAGCTTTTTCACTATTGATTGGGAAATAATTAGGTTTTATAGCTTGGCTACCTGTAGCAATGATGGCGTTTTTATATATGTAGTGATCAAATTGATGACCGTTTTCAACGCCAATTCGCTGATCACCTGTAAACGTTGCAGTTCCTTGTATGACCTCGATTTCGTTCGTTTTCAGTAAAGATTCAACACCTTTTCTTAATTGTGTCGTCACTTGTGATTTATATTGTTGCAATTGATTTAAATCCACTGTACTAGATGAGTCTACTCCAACTCCTAAGTTTTGCATGTGAGAGATTTCATTGACCTTTTTACTAGCGTAAGTCCACACTTTCGAAGGAATACACCCTTCGTTTAGGCAAATGCCGCCTAGATCGGCTTGTTCTACTAAAGATACGTTTAAACCGAGTTGTGCAGCGCGTATGGCGGCTGTATATCCACCTGGTCCGCCGCCAATGACGACTAAGTCGCGCTCTTCTGTAATTTCGCCAACAACCATTTATACCAACTCCAGCATTAGTTTGTTCGGATTTTCTATTAACTCGTTTAATCGGTTCGTAAACGCCACAGCCGTTGCACCATCTGCTACGCGGTGGTCAAATGACATTGACACGTTCATCATGTAACCTGGCACAATTTCGTCTTGTTCATTATAGATTGGCAGTTTACGAGTTTTATGAAAGGCAATAAGCGCCGTTTCTGGATAGTTGATAATCGGCGTTGCTCCAGTACTACCTAATGGGCCGACATTACTCATCGTAAACGTACTACCTTTTAGTAACTGAGGTTCTAGATTGCCGTTTTGTGCCTTTTCAGTTATAGCTTTCATATCACTATGAATTTGTCGCAATGACTTACGGTCAACGTCATGTAAAACCGGGACGATTAAACCGTCTTTTGTATCTGATGCGAGACCGATATGGTATTGCTTCTTTAAATTAATTTGTTCATTTTCTTCGTCTAATTGTGCGTTAAAAACTGGGAAGTCCTTTAATGTAATGACAAGCGCTTTTAGTAGGAAAGCCGGGATGGATATTTTGTCTCCAGTTTCTTTTAACTCTTCACGAAGCTGGAATAGTCTTGTCATATTGATTTCATCAAAGTGTGTCACGTGAGGAATAGTATAAATTGATTGAGTCATTTTGTTCGCAATTGTTTTTCGAATCCCTCTAAATGGAATCGTTTCTTGCTCTGGCTTGCTTGCTGAATCTAGTTCCAATGTTACCGGTTCAGATCGTTCTTTTTGTTGCACTTGAGGTTCTGATTTCGTTCCGTTTATAAATTGATACACATCTTCTTCTGTCACTCGTCCAGATGGATCAGAAGCTGTCACTTGTTCTATATCAATTTGATTGTCTCTTGCAATTTTTCTCGTATATGGTGTTGCTAATACGCGGTTTACTTTCGTTTGAATTCGCCTATTTTGCAACCCTTTTGTTTCATTCGTCGCTTTTGCTGGCTCAGGATCTGACTGTTGTTCAGGTTGTTTCGCACCGACCCCTTCTATATAAAGTAATGTTGTACCAACTTGGACGGTTTCTCCAACAGGTACGACAATTTCTTTAACAGTACCTTTTCCTGGTGAAGGGAGTTCAGCAACCATTTTGTCTGTTTGAACTTCAACGAGTGGTTGGTCAGTTGAAACCGAATCACCTTCTTTAACGAAGTAATTGACGATTTCCCCTTCTGTCATCCCTTCTCCTATATCGTGTAATTTTACTTCTAACAATGTGCTCACCCCTTACTTAAAAGTTGACCGATTTATAAATGCTTTCTAAAACGCGTTTGGCCGTCGGTAAATAGTGGTCTTCTAATGAAAAGAATGGTACTGGCACATCAAACCCTGTCACGCGTTCAATTGGTGACCTTAAATATAAGAATGATGTATCATTTATGACAGATAAAATGTCATTACCAAGTCCACCAGTTCCGTGTGCTTCATGCACGATAACCGCGCGCCCTGTTTTTTGAACAGATTCAGCAATTAATTCACGATCAAGTGGGTAAAGTGTTCTTAAGTCGATTACTTCACAACTAACACCTTGTTCTTCCGCCTGCTTTGCTGCTTGTTCTGCTACTGGGACCATTGCTCCCCATGCAATTAATGTAATATCTGTACCTTCTTGAACTTTGTTCCCTTTACCAATTTCAACATTGTATTTCCCTTCAGGAACGTCTTCGCGTTTTGCACGGTAACTACGCATTGGCTCCATGAAAATAACAGGATCCGGGTCTTCAATTGATTCAATTAATAAACCTTTCGCATCGTAAGGCGTTGCAGGACAGACTACTTTAACGCCTGGCATGTGGGTAAACAATGCTTCAGCACTATCAGAATGAATTTCTGGTGCACGAATTCCAGCTCCATATGGCGCACGAATGACCATTGGTGCAGAATAATGACCTAACGTTTTCATTCTCAAACGTGATACATGTGTCATAATTTGATCATATGCCGGGTAAATAAAGCCCATAAATTGCATTTCAGCAACTGGCTTAAACCCGTTAACCGCCAAACCAACTGATGTACCAACGATCCCAGACTCTGATAACGGTGTGTCGACAACTCGGTCCTCGCCAAAAACTTCTTGTAACCCTTCTGTTGCTCTAAATACACCGCCGTTTTTCCCGATATCTTCTCCGAGTAATATCGTCTTTTCATCTAACTCTAGCATCGTCTTCAAGCCATCATTAATCGCTTGAATCATCGTCATTTGTTTCGTTTTACTATTTACTTCAGGCTTCTGTTCAACCTTTAAATCCACGTTAATCCCCCTTTAGCTGTGCTAAGTATTGATCTTTTTGTTCTTCGAGATGCTCTGGATTTTGTTCAAAGACATAATCAAAAAGATCTGCAGGGTTAGCTTTCGGGCTATTTTCCATTGCTTCTACAGCCGCTTCCACTTCATTCTCTATTTTCTCTTTCGTTTCACTAATCCACTCTTCATTCCAGTGACCGTAGTTTTTCATAAACATCTCTAAACGATCTAATGGGTGAACAATTTCTTCACCTTGGCCATCTGGACGATACTTCGTCGGGTCATCTGCAGTCGTGTGGGCACCTGTACGCCACGTAACTGCCTCGATTAATGTTGGTCCGCTACCTTCTCGCGCTCGGTTAACTGCTTTTTCCATTTCAAAATAGACGCTAAAACAGTCATTGCCATCGATTCTGACACTTGGCATATCATAAGCGAGTGCTTTTTGGGCGATTGTCTTTGAATTCATCTGCTTTTCAATTGGAACTGAGATCGCGTAACCGTTGTTCTGATTAAAGAAAACCGTTGGCGTTTGAAAAACAGAGGCAAAGTTTAAACCTTCATGAAAGTCACCTTCTGATGTTGCCCCATCACCGAAATAGGCTAGTGCGATATTCGTTGTTCCTTTTCGTTTTTCAGCCCACGCTGTTCCTGTAGCATGTGGAATTTGCGTTGCAATTGGTACAGCTGCTGGGAAGATATTTTTACCTTTAGGTGGCACAACACCTTCATGTCTACCATTCCAGTATAAAAACGTACGAACCATATCAGCACCAAACGTTAACGTTGCACCGTGATCGCGGTATGTTGGAAACATCCAGTCGCCATCTTTAAGCGCTAAAGCACTCCCAACTTGTGATGCTTCTTGACCTTCAAACGGTGGGTAAGTACCGATTCGTCCTTGCCTTTGCAAATTGATTGCTTTACGGTCAAACGTACGAATTCTAAGCATGTTGTAATACATCGTGCGAACTAACTCTTCATCGATCTTTTCCTCATATGATGAATCAATTAAATTCCCTTGATCATCCATTACTTTCTTGATTGGGAATTGTTCTTCCATAGTAAGACCCCCAATTTTATATTAATGACGGATTTTCCACTTAGGGCTAACAGTGCGGTTAAAGAAACTATTACGCTTCTCACGGTTTGACATTACTTTTTCACAAAGCTGGTCAGCCGCTTCAACAGTGGATATCTCGTTAAGTTCAGACTGCTTATAAACTTCTAAAATCGTATTATATATTTCTTTCGTTTTTAATAAGACTCGTTCTTTACTTGGCCCATACAGTTCATCTGCAACTTGGATAAGACCCCCTGCATTAACAATGTAATCAGGTGCATAAAGAATGCCTCTTTTCGTTAATTCAATACCATGTCTTTCTTCTAACAATTGATTATTAGCGGCTCCAACGACTGCTTTAAATTGAAATTGCTCAATTGTCGTGTCATTGATTACGCCACCCATAGCGCACGGCACAAATATGTCAGCTGGTACTGTGTAAATCTCATTTGTTTCAACAACCGTCACTGTACCTTCTGATGTTTGGGCAGCTTTAGCTTGAATCGCTTCAATCGAGTCTTTATTTATATCTGTCACGTAAATCGAAGCACCTTCTTGAAGCAACCGCTCTGCAATTTTAAAGCCAACTTTACCTAAGCCTTGGATCGCGTAAGTAACCGGTTGTAAACTTTCATGGCCAAATAGCATTTTGTTCGTCGCTTTAAGTCCATATATAACACTCTCAGTAGTAGGTATTGATGAATCGCCACCTCCACCGTATTCTTCTGGGATTCCTGCAATGCAGTTTGTTTCTTTCATTGCATGGACGAAATCAGCTAATGTTGTTCCCATGTCTGTACCTGTGTAAAAGCGGCCGTTTAAGGATTCTACAAATTGGCCGAATGCGCGGAATAATTCTGGTGATTTATCTGTGAGGGGATCTCCTATAATGACAGCTTTGCCTCCACCGAAGTCTAAGTCAGCTGCTGCACATTTGTAGCTCATACCTTTTGATAATCTTAATACGTCTTCTAATGCTTCATCGAAAGATTCATATGGCTGCATGCGACATCCACCGATTGCTGGACCTAATTTCGTACTATGTATGGCGATAATAGCCTGTAAATTAGTCGATGGATCATTGCAAAAAACGACTTGCTCATGTTCTGACATTTTCTCAAGGAGTGATAAGTTTTCAATCTCATCATTTTTAGATGATGCCATAATATAACTCATAGTTAACCTCCTATTCTATTAACAACCAAATTAACCATGTAACTGTCCTGTACGCTTTTCGATTACCTCCTTAGGTAGGATGACTTGTTTAACTGTCCCTTTTCCAATTAATTGACCTTCTTCACGGTAAGCCTCTACTTCTGTAATGACTTGATGATCCTTATATTCTGTTAAAGTTGCTGTTAGTCTGACATTTGTATTTAACGGGGCAGCGTCAAGGTGTTTAACACTAACTGATGCTCCCATACCTTCTTCATGTTCTTCTAAAAATGGTAGTATAATTTTGCGCGAAACCCACTCCATGTGATATACCATTGAAACGGTGGAATACACGGGGTGTACGACATTCCCTTCAAAACTCGCAAACATATCCTTTGTAACTTTTACGTCAATTGTCTCTTGTCTACCGACTTCCATGCCAGGCTTCATACCATTCATCACTTCCATTCTATAATTAGAAGTAAGCCTTGAATTCAAGCTTGTATACAATTATATACAATTATATAAAAGCGCTTACATTTTTCGATAAAAAGTGTGGATTGCTATACAAATTTTGTCGCAATCCATTATAAACTCCTAGAGACTTCCTCAATTTTAAATTGCATGACGTTTGTATAACGATATTTTATCATTTTGTAATGTATAAAACAATAATTTATTTGAAAAGTGTTTATTTTCTAATAATTATATTGATCATTTACAAACGGAAGCTGTTGCTTCGATTGTTCAACTTGATTAGACGCCTCTTGCATCATACCCTCAACTAACTCCTGAACAGTTGGAATATCTTCTATTAAACCTGTAATTTGACCACTATTTAAAAATCCATTTTCTAAGTCGCCTTCTAATGCACCTTTGCAATGTAGCTCTTCAGACGTTAATTGGCGATATTCTTCTACAGTTAACCCGGACTTTTCAAGGTCAGTCAATTTCTTAGCGTATTGCGTGTTTAAAATACGCCTCACTTGCCCGACTGTTCGTCCTACAATAGTCGTCCCTGTACCGTTAGCTTCTAAGATCTTCTCTTTGTAATGTGTGTGGAAAGGGGCTTCTTGAGTTGCAATAAAGCGCGTTCCCATTTGTACGCCACTTGCTCCAAGCATAAGCGTTGCAGCTAAACCTTTTCCATCACCGACGCCACCAGCTGCCAAAACGGGTACATTAACGTGTCGTACAATTTGCGGTATTAGAGTAAAAGTCGTTAGCTCTAAATTAGAATTGATCCCTGCTGCCTCATAGCCTTCAGCAACTAACAGATCCGCACCCGCTTCTTCTGCTTTCTTCGCATGTTTCACCGAAGCAACTAAAGTCATCACTTTAATCCCTTGTTCGTGAAGCTTTGGAATGTAAGGTGCTGGATTACCAGCAGACAGTGATACGACAGGCACTTGTAAATCGATCACAAGGTCAATTAGACGCTCAACATTTGGTGCAACAGCCATCGCAATGTTGACTGCAAACGGCTTTTTCGTTAATTCTTTTGTTTGGTTGATTTTCATTTCGACCTCTTCTGGTGACATCGTGCCACAACCGATCGTACCAAGTCCTCCCGCCTCTGAGACTGCCGCTGTTAGCTCTGGGCTACTTATATTACCCATTCCCCCTAAAACGATTGGGTATTGAATGTTTAATAGATGACATACTGGATTCATAGCTTTCCTCCTCTAATACCTGAAAGTTTCCTGTTACTTATATATTCTCAACTAAAGTCGAAATTCCCTGCCCGACACCTACACACATTGTTGCAACGCCGAGATTTGTGTCTTGTTTTTTCATTTCATGGATTAAAGTCGTTAATATTCTAGCCCCACTTGCACCTAATGGGTGACCAAAAGCAATGGCTCCACCATTTACGTTAACTTTTTCTTCACCAAGGTTCAGCTGTTTCATACACTCAATAGACTGCGAAGCAAATGCTTCGTTTAATTCGACTAAACCGATCTCATCAATTGAATAGTTTGTTCGCTTTAATAGTTTTTGAGTTGAGTAAATGGGTCCTAACCCCATAACAGCCGGCTCTAACCCTGCAGCTGCTCCACCAACGTATTTAACTAATGGTTTTAACCCTAATTGCCTTGCTTTTTCAGCGCTCATTAAAAGTAATGCAGAAGCACCGTCGTTAACACCTGATGCATTACCAGCAGTGACTGTACCTTCTTTGAAGATTGGTCTTAGTTTCCCTAGCTTTTCTTTCGTTGTATTTGGACGTGGATGTTCATCTTGATTGATGATGAACTCATTTCCTTTACGATCAACGTACTTAACAGGAACAATTTCGTCTTCGAACCGTCCAGTTTCAAACGCTTTTTTCGCTTTCATTTGACTAGCGTAGGCAAACTCATCTTGCTCTTCTCTCGTAATTTCATAGCGCTTTGCAACATTTTCTGCTGTTTGAGGCATCGTGTCAGCACCGTACATCTCTTCTAATCTCTTGTTTGTAAAACGCCAACCAATTGTCGTGTCATACATTTCCATGTTACCTCTTGGGAACTCTTTTTCCGGTTTTGCCATGACAAACGGTGCACGCGTCATACTTTCTGTCCCGCCAGCAATATAAACGTCGCCATCACCAACTGCAATCGCACGTGCTGCTTGGATCACAGCATCCATTCCCGAGCCACAAAGGCGATTGACAGTCGTTGCACTAACATCAACTGGCAAACCAGCTAGTAATGTTGACATGCGCGCCACGTTACGATTATCTTCGCCTGCTTGATTGGCATTTCCAAAAATGACTTCTTCAATCTCACTTGGAGGCAAGTTCGGATTGCGCTCTAATAACGCTTCAATGACCACTGCCCCTAAATCATCTGGGCGAATTGTTTTAAGTGCACCGTTATACCTTCCAATCGGCGTCCTTACCGCATCAACAATGACTACTTCATTCATTTTTTGATCAACTCGTTTTCATTAGTATAATCATACACACCACGGCCTGTTTTTCTTCCTAAACGACCAGCTTTCACATACTTTTCTAGTAATGGAGCAGGGCGGTATTTTTCACCTAATGTCTCATATAAGTAATTTAAGTTGTTCAGCCTCGCATCTAATCCGACTAAGTCACCTAACTCTAAAGGCCCCATCGGATAGTTCAACCCTAATTTAATCGCTTTGTCGATATCTTCAGCTGAAGCAACTCCTTCTTGCAACATATGAAATGCTTCATTACCGACTAAGGCACTAATTCGACTCGTCACAAAACCTGGGAATTCATTGACTTCAACGGTTTCTTTCCCCATTTGTTCTGCCGTTTGACGAACGACTTCAACCGTCCCGTCACTCGTTTCTAAACCTTTAATAATCTCAACTAATTTCATGACATGCACAGGGTTAAAAAAGTGCATTGCCACGACTTTCTCAGGGCGTTTCGTATAAGAGCCTAGTTCTGTTGGGCTAATCGTTGACGTGTTTGAAGCTAAAATCGTGTGTGCTGGCGCATGTTGATCAGCTGTTTCAAGTACTTTTTGTTTTAAGTCAGACTTTTCTGGTACCGCTTCAATAACTAAGTCTGCACTTGCAGCAGAACTCGCTAAATCTAGTGAAGTATGAAGGCGCTCTATCAGTTGGTCAGCTTCTGATTCTGTTATTTTGCCACGTTTGATCCCTTTTGCCGCGGTTTGCTTAGTGTGTTCATAGGCATCTTGTAACTGCTCTTCTGATACGTCGACGAGCTCAGTTTGATAACCTGAAAGGGCCGAGACATATGCTATGCCTCGCCCCATGACACCAGCACCCACGACAGTAATACGGTTAATAGTCATGGACACTCTACCTTTCTATCATTCTATTATTTATACGTTGAATGGATTAAGAGGTTTTGAGCCATAGTATGAAAGGACACTCTTATCTTCCATATATAAATCTAGCGTTTCAACTGTTAGTTCACGGCCGAACCCTGACTGCTTATAACCACCGAATGGCGTACCAGGGAACGCTGAGAATGGACTATTAACCATGACGATTCCTGCTTGGATTTGGTGTGCAACACGTGTAGCACGGCCTTGGTTCGTCGTCCAAATCGCTGATCCTAATCCGTATTTCGTATCGTTAGCACGCTTAATGACATCTTTTTCGTCTGTAAATTTCTCAACAACAACAACTGGTCCGAAAATTTCTTCTTGTACAGCTTCCATATCAGGTGTCACGTCCGTAATAACAGTTGGTGCATACCAATAGCCTTTTTCAAATCCTTCAGGGTAAATTTGTTTACCACCTGTTGCAATCGTCGCACCATCTTTAACAGCCGACTGAACGTAACCATCAATTACATCTAATTGCTCTTGGTTAATAATTGAGCCAAGGTGTGTCCCTTTATTAAACGGATCACCTGATTGAAGCTTTTCCGTTTTCTCAATAAACTGCTCCATAAACTCATCATAAATCGATTCATGCACGAACATACGCGAACGCGCTTCACACGATTGACCTGTGTTGAAGAAGATTCCGAATAATGAGCCAGCAACTGCCGCTTCTAGATCAGCATCTTCAAACACAATATTAGGTGACTTACCACCTAGCTCAAGAGTGACACGCTTAAGTGTTTGAGACGCTTTTTCCATAATGTCTTTACCAGTTGGCGTCGAACCAGTGAATGCGACTTTATTAACGTCTTCATGTTGCACTAAGTAATCACCAACAACACTTCCTGAACCAGGTACCGTATTGACGACACCTTCTGGAACGCCCGCTTCATGGCAAATTTCATTCAATAATAGAGCCGTAATTGGAGTTAAACTAGCTGGCTTAATGACGACTGAGCAACCAGTTGCAATAGCAGGAGCAATCTTCCACGCCGCCATCATCATTGGGTAGTTCCACGGAATGATTTGAGCACAAACACCAACAGGTTCTTTATGCGTATAGTTAAAGAATCCGTATGGCATATTGTTAACTTCACCGCGGTGACCGACAATAGCACCTGCGTAAAATTCAAAATCCTCAATCGACTGGTTAATTTGAACTTGTGCCGCACCAACGGATTTACCGCTGTTTAGTACTTCCATTTCAACTAGCTCTTTAAAACGTGAACGCATAATCGATGCGATATTGTTTAATACACGAGAACGTTTTCCAACTGGATACTTACGCCATTTCCCGTTATCAAAAGCTTCTCGCGCTGCTTGAACAGCCTTTTCTGCATCTTCCTCACTCGCTTTTGCTACTGTTGCAATTACTTCTCCTGTTGCTGGGTTATACGTTTCGAACGTTTCTTTTGAACTACTATCTACCCTTTCACCATTAATGATCATCCCATAATGATCTCGCTTCATTTCCCCTACTTGTTCAATTGCTTCTTTCGTTAATTCCATTAAAAATCCACTCCTCTCGATTATTTTCCGATGAAATTTGGTTCGCGTTTTTCTTTAAATGCTTGAACACCTTCTTGATGGTCGTTAGATAAACCAGCAATTCGCTGGGCTTGTGCTTCACTTTCTAGTACATCTTGATAATCTGAATGCATGCCATCCATCATATAACGCTTAACTAACGCTATCGCTTTTGTAGGCATACTTGCTAATTTTTGCGTAAATGCTTCGACTTGCTTATCCCACTCGTCTTGCGGAATCACTTCAGTTGCTAACCCTAATTCATAGGCTTCTTCACCCGTAATCGGTTTTCCAAGTACGGAGATTTCCATCGCCTTCGCATACCCAACAATCCGTGGTAGGTTGTAAATAAACCCTGAATCAGGAATTAAGCCAATGTTTATAAAAGCACTGACGAACTTAGCTTGCGGTTGTACGAGCCTAAAATCACACGCCAACGCTAAACTCATTCCAGCACCTGCTGCTGTACCATTAACTGCTGCAACTACAGGCTTTGGAGTTTCTTTAATTGCTTTTAACATTGGGTGATACCTTTTTCTTAAAAAAGTGGCATGATTCGTGTTTTCATCAACACCTTGTAGGTCTTGCCCAGCACAAAAGGCTTTTCCTTCGCCTGTAAAGACGATGCAACGGACGTCATCGTTTTTCGTCGCTTGTTTTAACGCCCGTGTGACTTCGTAATTCATTCCTTCAGTAAATGCGTTATACGCTGATGGCCGATTTAGCGTAATCGTTGCAACACCTGAGTACTCTTCATATTTAATCGTTTGAAAATCCATCCCCATGACTTACACTCCTTTAAAAGAAGGTGATCGCTTTTCAGTAAAAGCTTTCATCCCTTCCTTTTGGTCCTCTGAGGCAAACGTTAAGTAAAAATTCTTCCGCTCTAACTTCATGCCGTCAGTTAACGTCATATCTTTAGCTGCTTTAACCGATTCTTTAATTAACCGTAATGAAATAGGTGCTTGGTTCGCTAACTGTTTAGCCAAACGGAATGACTCTTCAAAAACGAGTTCATCAGCTATCACTCGGTTAATAGCACCAAGTTTTAACGCCTCATGAGCCTCCATTTGTTCACCTAACCATATCCACTCTAATGCTTTACGTTCACCGATTGCTTTAGTTAACAACTGAGTACCACCTGCTCCTGGCATAACACCAAGCTGTACTTCAGGAAATCCAAACTTAGACGATTCACCTGCAACGATTAAGTCACAATGGAGGGCTAGTTCAAAACCTCCACCTAAAGCAACACCATTAACTGATGCAATAATCGGCTTGTTAATAAGTGTTATCCGATCCCACACCGCAAACGGATCTGCTAGCTCCATCGTAAGTGGCGTCTCATTCATCATTTCTTCAATATCCGCACCAGCTGCAAATGCTCTGTCACTTCCTTTGATCATGATGACACGAACGTCTTCGCTTTCATCATATTGCTCGAGTTTCTCAACGATTTCATCTACCATTTGCCGGTTTAATGCATTAAGCACTTCAGGGCGATTCAATTGAATCACCCCGATTTTGTCTTCAACAAACGCTTCAATGTACCGATTAGACATTAACGGCAACTTCCTCGCCAATGACTAACGTGACAATATCCCCGGCAAACTTCATAACGTCTTTTCCAGATGCTTTTCCTTCATCTGTTTTCATCGCTTCTTGTAATGCTTCATGGCTCTCATAGTACATTTCACATAGTAAGTAATAATCTGTCTCACCCATTGGCGAGCCTACAATTTTAGTTACTTTCATGTCTTTTAACCCTGGAATCTTCTGCGTCAGTGGTGTGTGCACATTGTAGTAGTGCTCATCAAACTTCTCCTGATCTTCCGGTTTCTTGTAAATCGCAACTAATTTAACCATCTTAAAATCCCCTCTCAAAATTTATTTGATTGCATATTCCACTACTGGCTTCATCGCTTCAAATGGGTTTTTACACGAGCTGCAATATAAAATGCTGCGACAAGCCGTAGGTCCAAACACATTATCCATTGACGTATAGTCAGAATCACAATATGGACAGTTAACCGTCCACTCCTGGCCTGGCTCGTAATTCTCTGGTGGAGGTGCAATGCCATGCTTTTTCAGCTGCTTTTTCCCTTCATCTGTAATCGCATCTGTCGACCATTTCAGTTCAAAGGAGAACTCAACTTCACATTCAGATACCCAGTCAAGTTCAAGTACCGCTTGATGAACATCTGCTTTAATGAAATCTAAAGCAGGACATCCTGCAAAAGTTGGAACCATTACAATTGAGACGCTACTTCCATCAACGATCACCGTGTGAACCATCCCTAAATCTGAAACACTAACAGAAGGTAATTCAGGGTCATCAACTGACTTTAAGACCTCTCGAACCTCTTCTTCTTTCGCCTGGCGCGTCATTGAACGACACCTCCTTTACTTACCAAACGGCTTTCTCATCACTGCGGTATACTTCAGCAAGCGTATTTAACGCTTGGTCTAAATCCGGTGTATGGTCACCTTCTCTACCACTTCCAAATGCTTTACCGAACGAAATGTCTCGAATATCTTTAACAGTCGATTCTACTTCTTGAATGAACCGTTCTTTTAAGTCGTCCTCACCACTTATAATGTCAAAATGCTCAAGTTCAGTAGCATACTCCCCAAGCTCTAATACATCACCGAATTGTTGCCACGCTTCTTCCAGTCGCGATTGCAACTTCGTCTTCGCCTCATCAGTAGAGTTGTTAAGTTGCTTAAACCATATTTTCCAATGCGATAAATGATAAGGCTGTTCCATTAACACTTTTCCAGCAATGTTGGCTAACGGTGTATAGGAACTCTTTGTTAACGCTTCTAGTTTTACTTTTTTGAAAGATTCATAGAGAAAATTACGAACAACAGCCAACGCCCAGTCGTAGTACGGCTCTGTTAAGTATTCACCTTCACCGTTTTTCTTCTCAAAATAAACGGCGTTTCGCCTACTACTAGGGTCACGTTCGTGCGCAAGAGCGTCCGCTTCACCTTCACTTAAGTCTTCAAGCAGTCGGTAATACATTAACGCGTGACCCATCGTATTTTGTGTAATTGAAGAAAAAGCTACGTCTTCTTCTATATGCGGTGCTAAGCCGAGCCATTCTGAACCGCGAAAAGAAATGAGAAAGTCATCATCAGCTAATTGATAAAGTAAGTCTGTTAAAGCTTTTAAATAAACATCATCATTCATTGCCTCTTGTGCAGATGTCACTTTTGTCATTTCTTTTTCACCTCTTTCCACGACATGATCTCTTTCTCATCTAACATGCCTTGCTCTTTTTCCTTCCACTTCTTACGCAAATAGCCGTAACCTTTCGTTCTGCGGTAGTCTTTATTGTCTAAACGCTTCGTTAAATTCAAGCGCTCCTCACTCGTCATTGAGCGAATATTACTTCGCTTAACTACCCAAACGTCTAGCACGTCTTCACGGCGCATAAAATTTTCAACAGCCATGCTGAGTGCCATCTCTTCATTAGGAGCAAGCAGACTGAATTGATGTTGAATGGGTGATTTAACACTTTTCTTACTAAAAACTTCATACTCTTGGTAAAAGTTTGTTTCATTCGACTCCGACATAAAACCTCTCCTTCCCCGTTATTGGCCAATCGCTTCAGGTGAAAGTGCTTCTCTTACCCAACGGTTGTTTTCGTAAGCAACTTCACGTAAGCGCAAGCGCTCTTTAGATCGTGGTCCTTTATTTTTAATAATTTGTTTAAACTCATTCCAATCAGGTTGCTCGTAAACCCATTTTTCTTGTTCTTCGTCATAGTGGACGGTTTCATCTGGTACTGTAAGTCCTAGTGAGAATACACGCGGTAAGTATTTATCAAGGAATGCTTGTCGTAGTTCTTCGTTGGAGCTTTTACGAATGCGGTATTTAATCATCGTGTCTTGTTTGGAGGTTCCAGTCGTGTCAGCTGAGCTCGGTCCAAAAAACATTAACAATGCTGGCCACCAGCGGTTCAGTGACTCTTGCAATATTTCTCTTTGGTACTCAGTTCCTTCAGCTAATGCCATGATGATTGCTTCACCATGCTGTGCGTGGAAAACTTCTTCTTGGCAAATGCGTTGAAGTGCGCGTTGGTAGGGGCCATAAGAAGCATCTAACATGTTCGTTTGTGAAATGATGGCTGCACCGTCAACTAACCAGCCAACCATGCCAGCATCAGCCCACGTTTTCGTCGGCATATGGAAAACGTTGTGAAACTTAAGGTCGCCACTTAACAAGTCTTCCATTATGTTTTCACGGTTTTTGCCGTATGGTTTCAATAAATCTTCAGCCACTCGCAACAACAATTGACCGTGCCCCATTTCATCTTGCACCTTCGCCATAATACCGAGCTTACGCTTCATCGTCGGTGCTTTTGGCGTCCATTCTTTCTCAGGTAAGGCCCCCATAATTTCACTAATACCGTGCATGGAAATTAATTTTACTAAACCTTGCCTGTAATCCTCTGGCATCCAATCGTCCGGTTCAATTTTCTCCCCCGCTTCAATCCGTGCCATAAACTGCTCGTATTTTTCTTGGTCATGTTCTGGTACATTAGGCTGATCAGAACCGCCGTATTCCAAGTAATTATACATACAGCCACCTCTCCTCCATCACGTTTATTTAACGTAATAATATCAAAACGTTATACAAACTTCAATATAAATATTTTAATTTTCAAAAAATAATATAGGTTATATAACTTATTATATGATGACATTTATGGTTAATATTCGTTGTTTTATCAATGGATAGCTTGTACATTTTGTTAAAAAAGAAGTGAATTTTGCACCACCATGTAGTAAACTAGTAAATAAATATCGAACTAGACGAAGAAGGAAATGGTAGAGTATGGATAAACAGTTTAAAACACGGTCTATGATCTTTACGTTATATGGTGATTACATAAGGCATTATGGAAATGTTATTTGGATCGGTAGTTTAATTCAGTTGTTAGAAGAGTTCGGGCATAATGAACAATCAGTTAGAGCTGCTGTTTCTAGAATGAGTAAACAAGGTTGGCTTCAATCTGAAAAAAGAGGGAACAAAAGCTATTATTCTCTTACCGAACAAGGAAAAGCCCGCATGGAAGAAGCTTCTAAACGAATTTATAGGTCAGAGTCACCTAAGTGGGATGGGCAATGGCGCATGCTTGTCTATTCGATTCCTGAAAGCCAACGTCATTTACGAGATGAATTACGTAAAGAGTTAGTATGGAGTGGTTTTGGTTCCTTAACGAATAGTTGCTGGATCACGCCAAATCCACTTGAAGAACAAGTGCATCGTTTAGTTGAGAAGTATGATATTAGTCAGTATGTAACGTTTTTTAATGCGACTTATGAAGGGATGAGTTCCCCGAAAGAATTAGTCGATCAGTGTTGGGATTTAGATGATGTGAATGCTAAATACTCACAGTTCATAAAAGAGTACAGTGAAATGTATTACATCGATAAGAATTTAGTAGAAAAAGGGGATATTAGTGATGGCCAGTGCTTCGTCAAATGCGCCTCACTTGTCCATGAATACCGTAAGTTTTTGTTCGTTGATCCAAACTTGCCTGAAGAGTTAGTACCTAATCAATGGTTAGGTGACTCTGCAGCAGCGTTATTCTCGGATTATCATGAGCTGTTACAAACACCAGCTACACGTTTTTTTGAGTCTGTGTTTGAATAGGGAAACCGGTCGCCGGATGATTTCCGGTGATTTAATTTATGCTTTAAGGTAAGGACGGTTAATTATGAGGATGTACTTTGAGGGCCCGGTTATAATAGTGGCCTTAATCATTTATATTGCTTTGCTTTTATATTTAAAATTTAAGCATAATAAAGGGATGATGTATTTATTCTTTTTTTCAATATTCTACTTATACATCACTCAAGTGATTAGGTATACGCAATTCCCAATCACGTATATTCCAGAAATGTACGACCCATTAAGTGTGTTAAGACATAATATCAACTTAGTCCCGTTTCAAAACTTAGAAATTAACTTAAAGTTTATGTTCTTAAATGTATTATTGACTATCCCCTTTGGCTTTCTTCTTCCTCTAATTGCTCAAGTTACGATGAAGAAGATTTTGTTATGGGCGTTACTTTTACCGTTTATCATAGAAGTAACACAACTTATAGTCGGTTTATCTACAGGGTATAGCCACCGTATCTTTGATATTAACGATTTCAT
Source organism: Alkalibacillus haloalkaliphilus (assembly GCF_007991275.1). Lineage (GTDB taxonomy): Bacteria > Bacillota > Bacilli > Bacillales > Alkalibacillaceae > Alkalibacillus > Alkalibacillus haloalkaliphilus. Next base: position 289,081 of record NZ_BJYA01000001.1, read on the forward strand.
TATGAATGGCCTTGGCGTTCTAATTGGTTTTCTTATACTAAAGGCTTCGATCAAAGTAATATTTATAACCTTTGACCAAAGCCATATTAACCAAAATAAACTACTTAACTATATTGCTAAAAGGTAAAAGCTACCTCGAAACACGTTCAAATATAGTCGAATCGTTAAACTCTTGACCTTTATTAGCATAAACATCAATCGTTTCTTCAATCATCTTCATGTCCTCATCTGTCAATTCACGTACGACCTGACCTGGTGATCCTAAGACGAGTGAACGTGGCGGAATCACTTTACCAGATGGTACTAGACTATTAGCGCCGATAATCGAATACTCTCCAATTTCAGCACCGTCTAAAACAGTCGCCCCCATACCTACAAGGACGCCTCTTCTTAATGTGCAACCGTGAACAATTGCATTGTGACCAACTGACACTTCATCTTCTAAAGTAAGCGGAAACTGTTCATACAGGTGACACATGGAGTTTTCCTGTATATTGCAACGCTTACCAATTCGAATAGGTCCTTCATCACCTCGTACTGTGACATTGAACCAGATGCTAGATTCCTTTCCAATCTCAACATCACCAATAACTCTAGCGTTATCTGCAATAAAAGCTGTCTCATCTATTCGTGGAGTATGATTCTTGTAGCGGTAGATCATAACCATCCCTCCTATTATTCTGTAAGTTTAATATAACACATTTTTATCATAGCGTAATAATCTCATAATATATTGACAGTGTAGAGGAACTTTTGTATTCTTTTATATAACGAAATTACTTAAAGCGTATTTAAAACGTTATAAAAAGGAGGGTGGTCATGTTTAATGACCGCATATATGATATTACCGTTATTGGGGCAGGACCAGTCGGATTATTTACCGCTTTCTACGCAGGGATGAGGGAAGCTTCTGTCAATGTGATCGACAGCATGCCACAAGTAGGAGGCCAGCTAGCTGCACTATACCCCGACAAATACATTTACGATGTTGCAGGCTTTCCGAAAGTTAAAGCACAAGAGTTAGTTGACCACTTACACGAACAAGCTAAGACGTTTTCACCTTCCATTCACTTAGAACAATCTGTAACAGACATTAGTCGCCACGACGAGTACTTCGAGATCTTTACTACCCAAGGGACACATTATTCCAAAACGATTATTATTACAGCAGGTGCAGGAGCATTCCAACCACGAAAACTTAAAGCAGAACAAGCGGAACAATATGAAGGCAGTAACCTTCACTATTTCGTACAGAAATTAGATCAGTTTAAAAACCGTCGCATCCTTTTATGTGGGGGTGGTGACTCAGCAATTGACTGGTCATTAGCATTAGAACCTATTGCTGAACAAGTTACGTTAGTTCACCGTCGTGATAAATTCCGCGCTCACGAGCATAGTGTCACACAGTTAAAAAACTCGAACGTTAACATTATGACACCTTTTGAAGTTGACCGTTTAATTGGTGACGGTAATCGGATCGAGCAAGTCGCTATAAAAGAAGTAAAAGGTGAACAACTCGAGTTGATTGATGTAGACGATGTCATTGTTAACTATGGTTTTGTCACTTCATTAGGTCCTTTAAAATCGTGGGGGCTTGAGTTGCAAAAGAATAGCATTTTCGTTAATTCAAAAATGGAAACGAACATTCCAGGCATTTTTGCCGCTGGCGATATTTGTACGTATGAAGGAAAACCGAAGTTGATTGCAACTGGATTCGGCGAAGCGCCAATCGCTGTTAATCATGCTAAGTCGATGATTGATCCAAAAGCAAAACTAAGCATTCATAGTACCCATCTTTTTGAGAAATCGAAGTAATGCTAAAGCCCAGCTATAAAACTAGCTGGGCTTTAAATAAGTGTAACTATTACTCTAATTCTTCTAAATCATATTCTTCTACAAAATCAGCCAGTCGGTCCTCTGCTTCCTCTAGAAGTTGTGCTGACTCAATATACATTGCTTCTACATCAGACAATAGCATATTAAACTCATCTTCAGTTATTTCGTCATTTATAAATTGACCATATACATCAAGTTCCTCATATACTGCCTCATACCACTTTTCTACGAACGCACTTCTCATATCGTGGTATTCTACGACTATGTCTGATTCAGGTGATTGAGCATTAACGTATTCCAGAATTTCATCAGCAATTGGTAACATTTCATCAAGTTGCAATTCATACGCTTCTTCTAACGACATGTTTGTCATCTGACTGTCGATCTCATCCATTTCTTCGCCTTTTTCTTCAGTAAAGTCTATTATGTCGTTATGATAATCAACTAACTCCTGTGCTTCCGGAGGCATTGTACACGCTACTAATAATGCCACCATAATTAATCCTGTTAACAGTACTTTAATTGTTTTCATTCCAATTACCACCTCTTATTTTTTTGTAGTCTAACAATTTACTAATTTATACACGTAATTCATCGCTTGTCTAACCTAGATAATTACTTCTCCGCCATAACTTCTTCCATCCTCTTCGGTTTGATCAACATGATTGGTGCTAAGAACCAACACAACAAAGAAAACAAGAAAGAGAATAAATAGAGTCGCTTGGAATAGGTCAGTATTTTGAGAGTATAAACTGTCCACAAATAAACTTGTTCCAAATACAAACAGTATAGTGGTTAATACTGTATAAACTCTTCCTAACCTTGTTTTGTTAGGTTTTCCTACGCTAAATGCAATCTCTTCAGAAAAAAAGTAAGGAACCATTACCATAGTTATGGTTAGCAATAGGCCAACCCAGAATGAGATAGATCCATAAATAGTCTTGAGGAAAGGTGTGGCAAAAAATACCGCTAGACTGTTTATCATTACAAAGCTAAATAATGAAAAATACCTTTTATGTTCATTTTTGAACTTTTTCCATAAAACGACGAAAATCGCACCACATAGTGTCGCAATGATTAGATTAATAACAAAAACTGTCCAACTACCGGAAAACAGAGCTCCAGTAGAGGCACATATGTAGATTACTAATGTTGTTTGAATAATTCTACTATCTACTAAACTTAATTTGTGTTCAGCCATAAACATCACTTCCACTCTAATATTAGCCCTATTACAGGAACTGAGTTTGGTTAACTAACCTATACAAATATTAGAAAAGCACTATTCTACTCTCACTTCATTTTGCTGTATCGAATTTAAATGATTCTTTCTTATTAATGGCAGACCAATCCCTTTCTTCCCCTTTTTCTTCCGTAAAGTCTATTATGTCGTTATGAAAATCAACTATTTTGTAGTCTAACAATTTACTAATTTATACACGTAATTCATCGCTTGTTTAACCTAGAAAATTACTTCTCCGCCATAACCTCATCCATCTTCTTTGGTTTGATTAAGAGAACAGGTGCAACAAACCAACAACACAATGAGAAAAGAAAAGTATATAAAGAGGCTTGTAAAAGATCAGTAGTTTGAGAGTACAGGCTATCAGCATAAACACCTGACCCAAATATCAATAACATACTTGATAAAATGATATAAACCCTTCCTAGCCTCGTCTTATAAGGCTTATTTACACTTAGTGCAATCTCTTCAGAGAAAAGATAAGGAACTAGCAACATCGAAATAACAAGTAATACGCCGACCCAAAATGAAATTGAACCATAAATAAATACTAAAAACGGTACTGCAAAAAAGATTGCAAATCCGTTTAACATTACAAAGCTAGCTAATGAAAAATACCTTCTACGCTGGTCCTTGTATAACATCCATAAAATGAAATAAGAAATGCTACAAACGGTCGCAATAATTAAGTTTAGAATCAAAATACTCCAAGTTTCTAGAAACGCACTTGCAAGGACGGCACATAGATACATCAATAATGATACTTGGATCACTTTACTTTCTTTTAAACTTAATTTGTGTTCAGCCATAAACATCACTTCCACTTTAATATTAGCCCTATTACAGGAACTGAGTTTGGTTAACTAACCTATACAAATATTAGAAAAGCACTATTCTATTCTCACTTCATTTTGTTGTATCGAATTTAAATGATTCTTTCTTATTAATGGCAGACCAATCCCTACTATAAAGGCAGTGTAAGGGAAACTTCCAGATCCACCTAACCAATCAATTACCGTCACCGGCACATAAATAATGTAAATGAATAGCATTAAGATAAGATAAAACCTGCGCCAACGCTTCTCTGATTTAGACATGCGTAATCTCCTTTCAATGATCTAATGAAATAGTTGAACTAGAACTGGGCCAAATCAATTCTAGAAAATTAATAGTAGGGCCGGCTGATTCTTGGTAAACATGTTCATTTATTTGACCGACTATACCGTCTAAAGATGTTGATTCAAACTCATTGGCAGCCCTTACATAAAAACGATTGTCACTTACGGTTAATACAGCACCATCTAAAACTCCGTTGTTTCTTTGAATAGTATTTCTTGCTTCATTAATTACACTCGTTCTTACTTCTTCGTCTTGAAGTAAACCACTTAAAGTTGTTCTGACTATTGGCTCATTTAATTCTTCTGTTAACACTTGGTTAAATGCCTCTATATTAATTTCATTTTGCGACCAACCTGTATAACCGCCTGAACTAGAAAGTTGGTCAACTCTGTCGGAGACTTTTTCATTGAAATCCTCGAAAAATGCTAGTAAGGATCCTTCCAACGTCTCATCTTCATATTCATCTATAACCCTACTAACCTCTTCATAAAATACACTTGTCGCAGCCAAGCTTGCTTGTTGAACTGTAGTAGAGGATTGTTCTTTAGTAGCTAAAGCACTCGCCATGTTTATAACTAATATAAACATGACCATTATGATACTTAGCATCCCAAGAACGAATATGGCAATGTTTCCTCTTTCATTTAGATAATTTTTCATTACTCAATCACCCGACCAGGGGCTGAAGTAGTGAAACTTATTGAGGGTGTACTCCAACCTAAAATCTCATCAGGTAAGAATATTAGACTTATACTCACATTGATGTCGGCGTCAAAGTTCTTTCCAGTTACATTAAGACTAGAAACTGAACCTTCTAAGTAATCACCCGTTGATGTTAAAATTCGATTAGCTGCACTTGATGCTTCAGTAGAACTTTGTGTTACTGAATAAACCTTTGCGTACTCATTGGCAGCTGACTGAGCAACCAAATATCCGTTCACACCAACAATAAACTGAATTAATACAGCTAACAAAATCAACACAAGTGGAATGATCCCCAAAAATTCAATTGTAACTGATCCTTTGTCGTTTCTAACTAAGCTCTTAATTTTTCTCAGCCCCATAACATCATCACCTAGTGTCCACCAAGATTGGTAATCTCAAGTCTTTCTTTAAATCTGGCAAAGCCTCTTTTTGATTGCTTAGAGCTAACTCTTTAAAAACTTCTTTATGCTCTGCTTCTGACAAATACTCAATATTTTTCACATGTGTTATTTGTTTTAAGTTCTCTTTTGCTTTTGTTTCTAAGTTAATTAATTCATTGATGTATGTTAGTAAACTATTATTAACTTGTTCTTTCATGGAGTTTGATTCATTAATTTGTTCACTTATAAATGAGGTCAGTTTTGATGCTTCCAGTATATTTCTTAATTGCTTAAACTGAGCATAATCAAGTTCTGCCAATAAACCTAGTAATTCATTAATATCAGTTTCATAAAACTTCTGACCTTCATTCGCTTTGTTCAAAAGGTATTTTTCACTCTCAGACATAATGTCATCATGTTTTTCCTGATATTTTTGAACAGCCTTTATAGCATCTAAACATTGTATATATACTCTCTTATCAGATTCAGTTAATTCAATCTCTGATAATACTCTAATAATAAAATCCTGAACGGCTTTAAAACCTGCCATATTATTATCTTTTTTGTGTTTTCCATAAAAGATTGAATTTATAAAATTGTGTAAGTATGTTAATTTTTCAAAAGCTTCTTCAAGCTCATCAATTGTTAAGTCGTTCTTTGTAGATACTACAGTGAGAGCACTTACTTTATTAGAAAATTTTGGACTGTAATAAACAACATAAAAGTCTTCTCCATTAAAGTTTAAATGGTTTGGTGATATTTTATAATTTTCAAATATGCGTTTTAACTCTTTAGTTTTTTGTACTATTAACTGATCTGTTACTTTCAAAGTAGTACATCATCCTTTCAATTTAAGAAAACCACCCTTTAACTGTACTCCATGTCTTTTTGGCAGTATCTTTAGCTGAGTTTACCATTGCTTTACCCGTGTCCTTTATATTACCTTTCCAATGATCTGCTACAAACCTTGTTCCTCGGGAGACTGCCCATAAACCTGCTCCAACTCCTATCATTATTCCACCAGCAGCTTGCATTCCTGGAACAACAGCTGTTACCATCCCCGCATTCATAAGAGTGTTCCCAACACCCTCGCCTACTCTCGCTGTTGCTGAGGTCATTTCCGCTCCTGAGGCGTTTTCACTAGTTAGAACATTATATGCCTCTACTGTACTAATTCCAGTGTCTATAGCAGAGAAGCCTGCACCAACTGCTGCAGCTGCAACATTTAGTTTAGATAGAGCCCCTACAGAAACTGGGTTTGGGTTAGATGTTCGTTGAGAGATAGAGGCCAAATCTTCAATACGATCTATACTCCCACGGTAAGCTTGACTATTTCGTATAGCTTGTTCATAAGACACAATATCAGCTGCTGTCCTTATTCCTTGCGCTGCATTGTACGTGTTTAATACATTATCCGCTGTATCTAACGCTACGTTGTTATCTATCCCAAGCCTTAAACCATTAACAAATATATTTGACCTATAACCAATCCCATAGTTCCTAGATTGATTGTAATTCCTATCAGTCATATTCTGATGAGTGTCCAGATGACCCATTAGGTCTACTTGCCCCATTAGAACATCATTAACTAAAAACTTGCCTACATCATATGAGCTAGGGTCAATAGACGTGTCTTGAGGATTATAACCATTGTACCCCCAAGGCGGGATACTATTTTCATTGCCAGAAAAACCTGTATTCCTCCATGAATCGCCACTCATCTCACCCATCGAAAAATCGTTGCCAGCCCATGGTGAACCTTGAGTTGGATCTCCTACAAAACCATCATTAGACCAAGGTTCCCCGTTCATTCCGGGCTGTGACCACCCATTCAAGTACCAAGGGGAGAGCTGCCAATCATACCCTGACCAAGAACCATCATTATTAAAGCCATCTTGGTTCCAAGGATTCCCTTCTCCTGTTTCACCCTCCCAAGGTGTGCCGTCTATAGGGTTGCTTTCCCAAGGCGTTCCTTCAGTTTCACTACCTTCCCAATCTTCACCTTGCCACTGAAATTGTGAACCGTCCCACGGATCACCCTCCCATGGATTACCTTCCCAGTCTTCACCGCTCCAAGGTCCAACTGCATGAACAACTGGTGTAATAAGGGGATGTAAAACTAGCAAAACTGCTATAAAAGCCAGAATTACTCTTTTAAACAATCTACCCATTTTACGCACCTTCTTCTTTATAATTTAAGTTCGTTTTCCATTTGAACTTATTTAAAAGGTTGAATAAGTATTATGGTGGTTTCACTAATTCTTTAATTCTATATTTCTTAAATCTTTCTTTAATTTTGGGAAATACTTCTTTTGATTGTTAATGGCTGACTCTTTGAAAAGCCGTTTGTGCTCCTCTTCCGTCAAAGATTCCATATGATCAACACGTTTTAGTTCTTTTAAATTTCTCTTGGCTTCCACTTCACCTCTTACTATTAACCTTATATAAAAAGCTACATCTCGATCCATATACTTTTTAATCTCAGGTTGTTGCTTTTTGACCTTTTTAGCCTGCTTAAGTAACTTAGCAGCATCTAGTGACGCTTTCACTTGGTAATATTGAATATAATCAAGATCTGCCATTACTTCTAAGACATAATCAATATCAGATTCATAAAACTTCTGACCTGTTTCCGATTTGTCATCTAAATAATCTCGATAACTATACATAACGCGATCGTGATCACTTTGGCACTGTTGAACTTGTTTTAATGCTTGGGAACACTGTTCAAATAACTTCTTGTTACTTTCAGTTAAATTAACATTAGATAGTACTTTCTCGACAAAATCCTGCGTCGCTTTAAAGCCTTGCATGTTACTTCCTAACTTAAATTCCCCTTCTAAGGCTGAGGTGATAAAATTTAGTAAGTAGACCAATTTTTCATATGCAGAATTAACTTCTTCACTGCTTAAGCTGCTTTTTGTGGAAACCACAGCTGATCCATTAGCTCTTTTAATTAACTTGGTTTGAAAAAAAGTAATATAAAAATCTTTTCCATTTATGTTTATATGATTTGGAGAAATGCTGTAATTTTCATAAAACTTCTTGTATTTTTCCGTTTTATTTATAATCAAACTATCAGTAACTTTCATGAAATCGACCTCTCTTTAACTAAACCAGCCTTTGACGGTATTAAACGTACTTTTCACCTTATCTGCAGTTTTACTTGCGATAGCTTTACCAGTATCTTTAATGTTTCCTTTCCAATGGTCAGCTAAAAATCGCGTTGTACGAGAGGCTAACAACAATCCCCCGCCACCAACTAGTAAAAACCCCGCAAAAGGCTGCAGAGCAGGTACTGCTGCAGCCACAACACCTGCGCTTAACATGGCATTTCCAGCGGACTCTCCAACTCTAGCTGTTGTTGACACCTTCTCAGAATAAGGGTCATTACTCGTAAGTGATTTATAAGCCTCTACACTGTTTACTCCTGTATCTATCACTGAAAAGCCTGTTCCAACCGCTGAAGCCACTACATTCAATTTTGATAGAGCACCTACAGCAGCTGGGTGTGGGCTAGCCCTTTTAGTATTTTTATCTCTGGAATTGGATGCAATATCACTTAATTGATCTGCTTTCCTTTGCATGCTCTGGGTCCTAGTCCCAGCCTTCTGGTCATACCTCCTTATATCACGAGAAGCTTTGATTCCCTGTGCTGCATTAACTGAGTTTTCTATGTCGTGAGCAGCATTTATTGCGTGATTGTCTCCCACCCATAGGTTCAAGCCATTTATCATAATGTTTGTTTTAAACCTCAGTCCATATGAAGGAGAAGAGTTATAATTCATCCGATTCATATTATCATGTGTAATGTTATCTCCTACAAGCTCAGCTCCACTCATTAAAACATCGTCAACAACATACTTCCCTATATCGTATGGACTGATATTTTTTGAATTTGAATCAGCTTCACCATGATCTTCAATTCTAAAAGATCCTTCATTAGTCCATGATAAGCCTTGGCTTTGGTCTCCTGTAAAACCATCCCTGGACCATGGATCACCCATAATCCCTGGATGTGACCAACTATTCAAGTACCAAGTGGAGAGCTGCCAATGGTTCCCTGACCAGGAACCACCATTATTAAATCCATCTTGATTCCAAGTGTGCCCTTCTTCTGTTTCACCTTCCCAGGGTGTACCCCCAGTTTCACTGCTTTCCCAAGGCTTTCCTTGCCACTGTAGTTCTGAACTATCCCACGGATCACCTTCCCATGGACTACCTTCCCAGGATTCACCACTCCAAGGCTCAACTGCATAAACAAGTGATGTTACAATTGGATGTAGTGCAAGTAAAATAATTATTAATGAAAGAATGACCTTCTTTAACAAATTACCCATTTTACGCACCTACTCCTTAAGAAATTTTCCTTTCATCCTGAACTTCCAAAGTAGCTAAAGTTTCTCTCCATTTTAAAATCAATGAAGTCATATACATTATTAGAAATGGAAAAACAATTAGGTTTAGTGCTATTTGTGTTATGACTTGTGCTGCAAATGATGGTGTTATAGTGAATAACTGAAACGTGACAAAAATACCGAATAAAAGTTCTGCTAATCCAAACAAACTAAGGATTAGAAATATCTTAATAAAATGCTTCTTTCCAACTCGGAGACCTTCTTTAAAAGACTTCCATACTGACTTTTCGTCAAACATGCTTATATAAGGTACAGGAAATACTAATGAAAGAAAGATTAAGCCTGGAAGTATTAAAAGTGCAAAACCAATTGTGCTAATGATTGCTACTAAACATGCAAATATAAACACTGAAAATCCATTTACAAGAAAATGATAGATTGTGTTTCTAAGGTTGTTCTCAACTCCAACATGCTCGTTATACACGAAGCGAATATATGGAGCTTGAGCATACAGGAAAAATAATAAAGTAATTAGGCCATAATAAATATCTGCCACAGAATAACCACTTGCAAATGAAGGTGTTATCGCATATATATAGTTCGTAATAAACGAATGTAATAGTAATAATGGCAAAGTTGTAGTTAGCATTATTACTAATACCTTTTCAAATCTTCCAGTATAGATCTCCCATGTGTTTCTAAAAGGTTTATCCATGTATATCTCTCCATCATTTATTGGTAGAAGGTGAGACATGCTCACCTTCTATAGCCTAATTACTAGACTCAGTTTCTCTCTCAAACGTTTCATCAATGGATTGTCTTGCCTCCTCGATTGTTTGTTCACTAAGTTCATCAAGACTTTTTTCCAATCGATCAATGGATTCGTTAATTTCATCGAATGTTTCGTCTAACAGTTCATTTAACTCTCGCCTTTGCTCTCTTGTGAAAAATCCTAAGTTCCCTGCAACATTAATTAATCTTGTTAAATTATTCTTTGTAGAACGAGCTCTTGCATTCCACTCATTCATAACACTTAAAATATCAAAATAGTGATCAATACTTAACGAATCAACATCTCTCATAGCATCCACTTTCCATTCTTCCCAAGCTTTTAATACTTCTTCAGCACGTTCAAACTCTTTCTTCAACTCATCTTCATCTCGTGCTGTCGCAAAAATCCCATCCGTTACTTCTGCCATTTCTTCTAATTGCCTTTGGGCTTCCGCATCTGTATGGAAACCTATAATATTTATAATCGGTTGAGCGTTTGATTCCGCTAATGATTGAGCGACTTTAACCGGATCACCATCACACGTTTCAATTCCATCACTAACTACGTATATTAAGTTTGTATGATTACTAGCGTCATACTCAGCTAAAGCTTCTCGGGATTGTTCTAATGCACCTGCTAATGGTGTCCAGCCCCTTGGTTCAAATTGATTGAGAGCTTCTTGAAATTCCGTCTCATCATAAGGTGCAAACCCATAAACTTGCTCAATTCCTGCACATGAGAGTTCTTTATCACTGGCTGAACTCGAACCTTCATGACCGTATACTCGCAAAGAAACATTAGCTGCCTCTGGCACTTCAGCCATAAAACTCTGAATCGCTTCCTTAGCGATATCCATTTGTGTTCGATTTCCTACATATGCTCCCATACTCCCACTTGCATCAAGGAGGACTTCTACATTGTAATTCTCCTTGAAATGAAATTTTTCATCAGGTAAATCAGGAGAACCAAATGAAGAAAACTCCCATTTTTTCACTGCATCCTCAGGGTTAGGATAGTTTTCGGCAACAAGTGAATACAAATAGCGTAAATATAATTCATACTCTTCATCAGACGGATTGTCGCTCATAGAGCCTAGACTATCCATCTTTTCGGTAACTTCCTCTTCCATATCCCACAGGTTATCAGCCCGTTCAAAAGGTCCACCTGTCTGTGTAGCTAAACCTTTTATATCAGTAGGTATTGGATCAATATCATCTAATTTGACTACATCTTCCTGACTTTCTGATGAAGTATCTTCATGGTTCTCTTCATCTTGATCTTCAACAACTTCAGCTACGACATCTTCCTCCTCTTCAGCTTCATCAGCTGGAGAGACTTCCTCTTCTCCTCCAAAGCAAGCTGTAAGAGAAACTACTATTACTAGTATTAGTATAGTTCGTAACAGTTTCATAAGATTTTCACCTTCATATTTAGAATCTAATCATTAGTTTCTCTCTCAAACGTTTCATCAATGGATTGTCTTGCCTCCTCGATTGTTTGATCACTAAGTTCATTCATTTTTTTATCAACATCTTCCGTTAACTCTTCAAAAGCATCGACTACTTCATTCTTTCTATCACTCAATTCATTTCTCTGTTCATTTGTAAAATAATCGTATTCTATCCATAAAAGGTCTATTGCCCTTTGAAGAGAAACAGACATTGATAAATTCCGGGAATTCCAATTTATCCTAGTACTATTAATGTCAGATTGATTAAATACCACTTGACGGTCAACCTCTCTCATTGCATCCCTCTTCCAGTCTTCCCAAGCCTTTAATACTTCTTCGGCACGTTCAAACTCTCTCTTCAACTCATCTTCATCTCGTGCTGTCGCAAAAATCCCATCCGTTACTTCTGCCATTTCTTCTAATTGCCTTTGGGCTTCCGCATCTGTATGGAAACCTATAATATTAATAATTGGTTGGGCGTTTGATTCCGCTAATGATTGTGCGACTTTAACCGGATCACCATCACATGTTTCAATTCCATCACTAACAACGTATATTAAGTTTGTATGATTACTAGCGTCATACTCGGATAATGCTTCTCGAGATTGCTCTAATGCATCAGCTAACGGTGTCCAGCCCCTTGGCTCAAATTGATTGAGAGCTTCTTGAAAGTCGGATTCATCATATGACGCAAACCCATAAACTTGCTCAATTCCTGCACATGAGAGTTCTTTATCACTGGCTGAACTCGAACCTTCATGACCGTATACTCGCAAAGAAACATTAGCTGCCTCTGGCACTTCAGCCATAAAACTCTGAATCGCTTCCTTAGCGATATCCATTTGTGTTCGATTTCCTACATATGCTCCCATACTTCCACTTGCGTCAAGTAGAATTTCTACATTGTAATTCTCCTTGAATTGAAAGCGGTCGTCAGGTGACTCAGGCGTCCCAGAAATAGCAAACTCCCACTTCCGAATGACATCGCGTGGGTTTTCATAGTCTTCTGCAAATAACCAATACAAATGGCGTAAATACAGTTCGTATTCATCTTCTGAAGGATTATCACTCATAGGACCTAAAACTTCCATCTTATCAGCTACTTCATCAATGATATCTCGAACATAACCCTCATTTGCAAAAGGGCCTGGCATCTGAGATGCTAATTCTTCTATCGTTTCAGGGATTGGATCAATATCATCTAAGTTGACTACATCTTCCTGACTTTCAGTTGAAGTATCTTCATGGTTCTCTTCCTCTTCTTCAATTTCTTCATATTCAATTTCAACTTCTTTTTCCTCTTCGGCTTCATCAGCTGGAGGGACTTCTTCCTCTCCTCCAAAGCAAGCAGTAAGAGAAATGAAAATAACCGCTATTAGTAAAGCTCTTAACATCTTCATAAGTTTCACCTTCAACTCTTTTGTTCTGTACATTGATTTGTTTACAAATAAATTCGTCTATTTACTCCTAAATTCACTCTGGCCAAAGTTTAATAATGCTCTATCCCTTTTCACTTATGTCTAACCACCTATACTCTGAATTAACTCAACAATCTTACCTACTACTTGATCTCCAATATCAGTAGCACCACTCATAGCAGTAGAAATTACACCTACCAAAATTACAATTACTGCAGCAATACCTATCCACTCTAAAGTTTGTGATCCTCTTTCTTCTTTTGTAACCTCACCAGCTCTGCTCATCACTTTTTCAAAAACTCTGTTAAACATCCTCATTCATACTCCTCCTCTTATGTTTTATAAGTAATTAAAGATACTATTATCTCCCATTAACATATTAAGAATCATAAGCCCGGCAATCATTAAGATTGAAACCGGTGCAATTAAAAACGTTGTAACTAAAGTTACTTTTGGTGATGCTTTTGCTGCTAACTCTTTCACTTGCTCTTGACGCATCTGCCTTAAGTCTTCAGCTTGAATTTTGAATGTCTTTGCAATCGGTATACCAAGGTCCATACCTTGAATTAATGCTTTAACTAAGGTTTGAAACTCTTCATTTTCATTTCGTTTAAGTAAATCACGATACGCCTTTTCTCTTGGTACACCTAAATCAATTTGTTGGTTGAACCTGGAGAACTCTTCTCGCAAAGGTCCATCAAAGTGACGAATGACCTCTCGAAGAGCTTGATCTAAACTAACACCTGCTTGCAAACTCGTACTTACTGTGTCCATAAAATCAGGTAAGTCTTTGCGAATAAGTTGCTGCCTCCGCTTCACCTCTCTTTTTATTAAGAGAATGGGTAGAAAATAACCAATGATTGGGTTGAAAACAAGCATGTATTGTGAAAATGGCAATCCGATTACAACAGCTAAAACCCCAGAGATAAATCCAACAACTAGTAAGAAGATTTTAAGCCCTTGGAATCTCGCAACTGATAATTTCAAAGGGTTACCAGACAATCTAAGCCATTGATCAACTATGTGATTTTCACTAAAGAAGTTAATTCTTTGACCCAAGTCAGAGAAATCATCTGCGTACTTTGTCACTCGACTAAACAGCTTTGCTCTTCTGTCCTTTTTCTTTTCTTTCTTTTCAAATGGGTCGACTTTTGTAACCTTTGATACATGTTCTAACACACCACGTTTTTCATTCAAAAACGTCCAAAAGTGCTTTAAACAAAGAAGTGTACATAACCAAAATGCGATTATAAATAAAATGATTAATGCATCCATAAGCTACACCTTTATATCCGTTATTTTTCGTATCAGTATGAAAGAAAGTACAATAGCTGCTAAAAACAGAACTAGTATAACAAGGCCAAATCCTGACCAAAGTGGGTCGATAAATCCATCTATTACGTTATTCATAACTAAAAGAAGAAGTATCGGTAATATTGGAACGATTAATGATATATACTTTTGTTCTGATGTCATCGTTTTAATAATTTGATTTAAAACTTTTCGGTCTTCAAAAGTATTAGCCATCGTCTCTAAAGTGAGGGCTAAATTACCTCCAGTTTTCTTCTGAATCAGCAATGTGGCTATAAATAGATTAAAATCACGAGATTTGTTTCTTTTTTGTACTGTTCTAAGCGCATTTTCTAACGTGACACCCATCTTTAATTCATTTGAGATCCGTTTAAACTCTTCTCCAGCTGGGGCTGATACTTCTCGTGCAACTAGGTCAATACCTTGATTGATCGTTAACCCCGACCTTGCTGCATTACCAAGTATTCTACAGACTTCACTTAATTGATCATTAAACCTATGTTCGTAACTGTTTTTCCTAAAATAAAACAGTAAATAATTAACAAGGGTTATTAACACTAATGGCAAAAGCACACTGACCATTATTGGCATACTAAAGATTGAGAACATTAATACAAACAAAGCCATATATCCTACAATTAATATCCCTAAATACTCAGAAGGGAGAAGCTTCAAGTTGGCATTATGCAGTTTGTTTTTCAACGCCTGAGAAGACTCTCTTTCATCAAAGCGCTCTCCCCAGCGACTAATAATACTTTTTCTCTCTTCTTCAGGGAAAATCTTTTTAACTGTTTGATTCCATTCTTTCTTTTGAGATCTATAACCTAAGAAGAAATAAATACTAAATAAAAATGATAAGACAGCTAAGCTATACAGTATAGTTACGACTAGATTCATAATCCATAACCTCCTTAGGATTGAAGATTGATGGATTAATATCTATTCCTACGACTTTTAAGTGTTGTAAACACTTGGGTATGACACCTGTTGGGGTGAAATATCCATTTACTGTTCCATCCTCTTTAACACCTGTACGTTGAAATTTAAAGATGTTCCGAACTTCAATTCGTCCGTCTGAATTTACTTCCAGCTCTGATATGTTCATTACTTTACGACTTCCATCTGTTAAGCGTTGAACTTGAACAATATATTGTATAGCACCAGTGATGTAATCACGAATAACGTTTGTCGTTAAATCCATTCCAGCCATAACAACCATTCCTTCGACTCTATTAATAGCGTCATCAGGAGTGTTAGCGTGAATAGTCGTCAATGAACCTTCATGACCGGTATTCATCGCTTGTAACATGTCAAAGGCTTCCGGACCACGGACTTCACCGACAATGATGCGGTCTGGTCGCATTCTTAATGAGTTTTTTACCAATTGTCGAATAGTAATTTCCCCTTCACCTTCAACGTTAGGGGGACGAGACTCCATTCCGATAGCATTCGGGCGTTCAATTCTTAACTCTGCTGAATCCTCAATTGTAATTACACGCTCACTTCTAGGGATCGACTTCGCTAAGGCATTAAGTAAAGTTGTTTTACCACTTCCCGTTCCTCCTGATATAAGCAAACTTAATTTGGCTTTCACAAGTGCTTCTAAAAACATAGACATCTCTTGTGTAAACGTCTCGGTCTCTTGCAAATCATTCATACTAAAAGGTTCTTTTCGAAATTTACGAATCGATACTAGGGTTCCTCCTAAGCTAATAGGGTCGATTACTGCGTTAACTCTACTTCCATCCGGTAACCTAGCATCTACCATTGGAGAACTTTCATCAATTCTCCTCCCTAATGGAGCTACTACACGGTCAACAATATGTTTGACGTGATCTTCATCTTTAAAAGAAACGTTCACGCGTTGAAGTTGACCATTCTTTTCTATAAATACTTCACTTGGAGAGTTAACTAAAATCTCTGTAATGGAATCATCCTTCAACAGGGGTTCTAATGGGCCGAAGCCAACACTTTCATCAATTAACATAGAAAGCATTCTTTTCTTATCTTGTTTCGGGATGACAACTTGTTCTTCAGACATAAACTGATTGACTAAACGTTCAATTTTCAGCCTTTTGTCTGACTCATCTAAGCTTGTAATTTGTTCAAGGTTTATTTCTGTTAATAATCTAGATTTATAATGTTCAACTAACTCATCTAAATAACCTGAGCTTGAAGTGACACCACGATCAAATTCATTATCTGCCAGCTCTTTTCGTCCTTTTTGAAAAAGAGACATGAAATCACCCCTTAACGATTATTTCAGCATGGAGTGTACCCATTTATGAATATCTTTTGAAAACGGGGATAACTTTTTCTCCTGAGGCTCTTTACGTAATGGCTCTCCATGGTTAATTCTGGATTGAACATTTTTTATATCTCTTCTAATTTCTGAAGCAACAGGGTACGAGACAAATCGTTCAAGGTCTTTCTGCGTCAACTCCAGATCTTTCGCCTTATAGTTCAAAACAATTTCAATTTTATCTTTTGAATCAATCCCTAGGCGATTTAGAAGAAGCTCTACCCCTTTTAAAACTTGCAATGATACTGTATTGAGCTCCATAATATAGTAGATTCGATTAGCTTCTTCCAAAGCAATAAAAGACCGTTCATCTATCCAACTTGGTAAATCGACAATGATGAAATCAAAACTCCTCTTACTTGCACGGATCAGCCTTAACACAAAGTCTTCAGTAATTTTTTCAGCCATTTCAGCATCTTTAGGACTAATCAATACATTTAATTCGGAATTCTCCTCCGTCTCTGAAACGTTACGAATGTGGTGTTCTCCTAATTCGTTTATAACTGGTATTAAATCTATTATTGAACGGTTGCTTTCCATCCCTAAATACGCTTCGGCACCACCAAACTGCAAATTCAAATCAATAAAAAGTACTTTTCCGGTCGACTCAAGTTTTAAAGTTTGGGCAAAAGTCGAACTGATCAGTGATTTCCCAACACCACCCGATCCACTATAAAATGAAAAGACTTTACCTCCACCTCTTTTATAGCCATCTGCTTGGTCTAACGATTGAGAAACTATTTGTACATTCGTTGCCATTTCCTCAATACGTTCTTTTAACAATAATTCCTCACCTGGAATAACAAATAGGTCTGTCACTCCTAAGCGATTGAGGTTTCTAAGTAATTCGAAGTCCTCTTGGCCTGTAACACAAATAATAGAGGAATTAGGTGATTCTGCTAATATGATTTGAGTAAAGTCAGCAGGAGAAGTACCGTGACTGGCAATAATAATAATCTCTGCTTCAACTTTTTTTAGCTCTGATGTCGTAATAAACTTCAAATCAAAGCTGTCACTGAGCTGCTCTTGTAACATAGCTTTTAATTCATCGTGATCGCCTATTACATACACATTACTAATTGCGTTCATTTGACCATTAACCATCTCTGTCTTATTCATCTTCATCAGAATCACTTTCCTCATCCGTTAAATCTTCATCTTCAACTTGTTCATCTTCCTCTATTGGCTCCGTAGACTGGTTAGCCTCTTCACTTACGTTTGCTTTAAGCACTCTCATACTGTCAGCATAGTTTTGCATATGAACTAAATCCGTCACTTTATCAAATGGTATCTCTAGCTGCACACCCGAGAAACCAGAGTCATTATGCGCCACTCTTGCTACTTGAACATCTTCCATAAAAACTTCAGTAATTGGTTCATCATCAAAGTCATGTGAGACGATAATATCGACACGATCCAAAGCTGTAAGTTCTTCATCGAAGTAGACTTGATCAGACCTCAATACTGAAACAAGTCGATTTTCCTGTTCAGTTACTGATGAAGCATCTTTCAGCATGTTTTCAGTGATAATCTCTCCATTAGCTAAAGGAATCACCGATACTTGATCAACTAATTCATTAACATCTGTAATAAACTCATCACGTACATAACGTTGTGGAACTTCATCTGTTCTAACATCACTTGGCGTAATAATCTTTCTTGAAGGAATATCTGTACTTGCGGTATATACTGTTACCATTGTCCCAAGATCATCGTTAAGCGATTGAACCTTTTGTAAGATTAGGAACCCTGATACTGCTGCTAATATAACGGCTAGGACTAAAAACACTATTGCTCTTCGTTTTGATTCCAGCATGATATGTACTCCTTTTACACTGTTTGTTTAAAATCACTACTACAGAAAAACATAACTATTGTTATTACAAAGCATTTATATGAATAACCCTTCAGAAAATAACTTTGAACTCAAGACAATGCCGTTACTGACCTGCATACCGCTTCAAAAACAGTTATATTGGATTAGTATTATATAACTATTAATTTTTCTATTAATCTAACAATCTGTAAGGCTAAAGTGGCTTATTCAGCGTTACAGTTGTATATTTCTTTTAAATTCCTAAATTTGTTACAGTAATGACTATAAAAGCAATAAAAGTGAAACAACCTATAAAATTCCAATTGTTTGACAAACATTGTAACAAAGCTAGAATATTTTTCCATGGTGCTTATTTACTACTACTTCATCACTTAAGCATAAGGTAGTACTAATTGCCTGATTTTTGTAATTTCTAATATGGTATAATAATTAATGGAGGTGTTGTTTTTGCCGGTTTGTCAGCAATGTGGAACAGAATGGACGTGGTGGGAGACGAATAAAGCTTCTGCTAATTTAGATACACGGTTGGTATGCCCTCACTGTCATGCGCATCAGTATGCCTCTAAAAAGACGTTGAAAGTAACGGGTGTATTAACTTTACTTATTCCATTTATTATAATTTTCCCTTCGTTTTTCATGGAGTTCTCTATTTTAGGCCTTATTTTACATTGCCTTACGGTTATAGTGTTGTTTTTTTCCTTTTATCCTTTTATCTTGAAGTTAAGCAGTACTGAAGAGCATTTAGTTAACTGGGGGAGAATGAAATAAATCCAGTCGTCAATTAGTTATGACGACTGGATTTATTTATTACGCGGTATAATGACAGGCTGCTAAATGGTCCTCTTTCACTTCTTCTAAAGCTGGATCAACTTGTTTACAATATTCTGTCGCAAGGGGGCAACGTGTATGAAAACGACATCCAGAAGGTACATTTAACGGACTAGGAACATCACCTTTAAGTTGAATTCTTTCCTTATTGTCTTCTGTTATATCAGGAATTGCTGAAAATAAAGCTTGTGTGTAAGGGTGCGCTGGTTTCTCATATATGGAGTCTTCATCAGCTAACTCGACCATTTTACCTAAATACATCACACCTACTCGGTCGCTAATATGCTTAACGACAGATAAATCATGAGAAATGAAAATATAAGTTAGTTGGTGTTTCCTTTTGAGCTTTTGTAATAAGTTCAATACTTGCGCTTGAACGGATACGTCTAATGCCGAGACCGCTTCATCACATATAATTAACTTAGGTTGTACAGCAAGTGCTCTGGCAATACTAACTCTCTGCCTTTGCCCACCGCTAAATTCATGTGGATACTTCCAATAAGCTTCAGCTTTCAATCCGACTTCTTCAAGTAAATTTTGAACGTAGCTTTGCCGTTCTTTTTTAGGGACGATCTCATGAGTTGCTACAATTTCAGTCAACATTGCTCCTACTGTCATTCTAGGGTTCAATGAAGCGAAGGGGTCCTGGAATATAATTTGTATATCTTTACGTAATTTCCGTAACTGCTTTCCACTCAATTGAGCTATATCTTGACCTTCGTAAAACACTTCACCTGACGTTGGTTTTTGTAGTTGAAGCAGTGCACGTCCCATCGTTGACTTACCACAACCAGACTCACCGACAATGCCTAATGTTTCACCTTTTTTAACATTAAACGTTAAGTCATCAACTGCTTTGACTTGTTGTTTTTGTTTAAATAAGCCACCACCGACTTCAAAGTACTTTTTTAACCCTTTAATCTCTAATAGGTTGTCGGTCGACTGCTTCACTTGAGCTGTTGTCATTAGACTCCCCTCCTTCAAATGGTGTCATCTTCTGCCACTCACCTGAATACATCCAACAACGAACGGGGTGATCTTCTGTTCCTACTTCTTCTGGAGACTGAACGAAACACTCCTGTTTTGCAAAAGCACACCTAGTCGAAAAGCGACAACCAGAGGGCATTTCATCTGGGTTCGGTACAGACCCTTTAATGACTGGTAGTTCTTCTGTTTTCCCTTGTAGTTTTGGAATTGATTCGATCAACCCTTGTGTGTATGGGTGTTTTGGGTTATCAAATAATGACCTTGAATCAGTATATTCGATCACTTCACCTGCATACATCACGAGCACTTGGTCACCCATTTCTGAAACGACGCCTAAATCATGGGTAATCATGACAATCGACATGTCTAAATCGGCTTTCAACTCATTTAAAAGGTCTAAAATTTGAGCTTGGATCGTTACATCTAATGCTGTTGTTGGCTCATCGGCGATTAATAATTTGGGATTACAAGCAAGTGCCATCGCAATCATGACACGCTGACGCATTCCTCCACTCATTTCGTGGGGGTAGTTATGAACTCGCTCACGTGGAGAAGGAATACCAACTAATTCAAACATTTCAACAACGCGTTCATAGGCTTCTTTTTTCGTTACGTTACGGTGAATTCGGACTGCTTCTGCAATTTGTTTCCCTACTGTATGAACGGGATTTAATGACGTCATTGGCTCTTGAAAAATCATTGAGATCTCATTGCCACGTATTTTACTCATTTCTTTCATGGATTGGTTCGTTAAGTCTTGACCTTCAAATCGAATCTCACCTGAACGAATTCCCCCTGATTCTGGTAGTAGTCCCATAATTGAAAGTGAAGTTAAACTTTTCCCGCAACCTGATTCGCCAACGATACATAGTGTTTCTCCTTTTTGCACGTTAAACGACACACCATTTAAGATTTGTGTGAAGTTCTTTTTATTATTAAATCCAACTTCTAAGCCGCGGACTTGTAATTGGTATTCTTCGCTCGTATTTTTCATGACGTGACACTCCTTACTTCATCTTCGGATCTAACATGTCGCGTATGCCATCGCCGAACAAGTTAATTGATATGACGGTAATGAAGATTAATGCCCCTGGAAATAAAGCGATCCACGGAGCCGAATCTAAATAACCCTGACCGGTTGCTAACATGGAACCCCAACTTGGATTAGGTGGCTGAGTTCCTAAACCTAAATAACTGAGTGAAGCTTCGACGATTATAGCTGCGGCAATAGCAAGCGTTGCTTGAACCATAATTGGCGCAATTGTATTCGGTAAAATATGCTTTAGAATGATACTAAAATCACTAATACCTGAGGCCTTCCCCGCTTCTACATATTCTTTCTCACGGTGTGCCAATACTTCACCGCGAATTAAACGAACGAAATTCGGGGTTAACACTAAACCAATCGCAATCATCGCATTAGTTAACCCGGCACCTAATACCGCGGCTAGAGCTAATGCTAATACTAAAGCTGGGATTGATAGCATGGCGTCTGTCATTCTCATAATGATGTACTCATCTATAAAACCGCGATAATAACCAGAAATTAAACCAACCGGAACTCCAATAATTAACGCAATGCCAACTGAGATTAGACCTGCTTGTAACGACACTTGCGCTCCATATATAACTCGACTAAAAATGTCACGGCCTAGATTATCTGTTCCAAACCAATACTCAATACTTGGTGCTTGTAGGACAGCACTATAATTTTGTTCAGTTGGATCATGCGGTGCTAACCACGGCGCAAAAATAGCTGTAAATATTAACAGGAATGTAACGACACCACCGAAGACAGCTAGTTTATTTTGCAACAACCGTTCAAGCATTGTTTTAAGCATTCGCAGGCGAGGGTTTTGAGCTTTGGGCTTTTGTACTGATAGGTTTTGAGATTGCTCCATTATTGTGACCCTCCTGTTAGCTTAATGCGTGGATCTAAGATTGAATATAAAACATCTGTTAAGAAGTTGATTAATATCACAGCTAAAGCCATAAACATAACGGCCCCTTGTAATACAGGGAAATCTCGCGTTTGAATTGATGTGACTAATAGTTGGCCTAATCCTGGAATATTAAAGATCTCTTCTGTAATGACCGTTCCGCCTAAGAAAGCAGCAAACTGTAACGCACTAACTGTAATGACCGGTAAAATTGAATTCCTTAATGCATGACCATATACAACAGCTCGTTCAAGTAACCCTTTGGCATAACCTGTTCTTATATAATCTGACCCTAATACCTCTAGTAAACTAGAACGAAGCATACGGGTTAGTTCTGCTGATAGCCTCACACCTAAAGCAACAGCAGGTAGTAACATGTACCATAAACTTTGGGCGACACTTTCTGTAATAGGTACATAACCTGATGGTGGAAACCAACCGAGCGTGACAGCAAAAATAAAGATTAATAGAATACCTAACCAAAAAGGTGGTAATGACACGCCTGATAGTGCAAATAAGGTGGCTGATGAATCCCATAGAGTCCCCTTTCTTGTCGCACTAATGACACCTGCTGGAATTGCAATTAAAACAGCAATCGCAAACGACATGACTGTTAGCTGTAGTGTGATCGGAATCTTTTCAGCTAATAGACTCGAAACTTCAGTATTATCTCGAAACGATTGACCAAAATCACCTTGCAATAAGTCACCAACCCAAGCAAAGTACTGCATAACTAGAGGGTCATTTAACCCCATATCCTCACGCAATGCTTCTAAAGATTCGTCTGTTGCTTCCTGCCCTAAAATCATTAACGCCGGATCACCAGGTAGGACATTAACTAGTGAGAACACGATAATACTAACGAAAAATAATATAACGATCATTAAGCCTGCACGGCGAAGTAGAAATGAGAGCACCTTCACCCCTCCTGATTGTCTAAATTAGTGTAAAGCAAGGTGCTGCAATTGGCTGCAGCACCTTACCAACTTTTATTCAAGTGTTAAATCTGCCGGTCGAATTAATCCGTCTGGTACGTGATTGAACCCTTGAACGTTGTCTTTCATCGGTTTATAGTCATTTTCGTGATATAAGAAAATGTAAGGCGCTTCATCCCATAGAATCTCTGCTGCTTCGTGGTACATCTCTTGTCTTTCACTTTGATCAACAGTTGTTCTAGCATCTATTAGCAATTCATCTAACTGTTCATTAGAACTTCCTGTAAAGTTATACGTTTCATCTGTGTGGAACCAGCTATATGCATTACCATCTGGGTCTACTCGACCACTCCATCCAAGTCGAGCTATATCAAAGTCACCTTCATACATACGGTCTAAAATAGCACCAAACTCAACTTGCTCAATTTCAACGTTAAACCCAACTTCATCTAGCATCGACTTTAACATTTCAGATAGTTGTTGCTCTGCTGGTGATGGGCTAACAGTTAACGTGAATGATAAATCCTCAACCCCTGATTCTTCTAATAGCTCCTGTGCCTTTTCAACTTCACGATCAGGCACTTCTAAGTCTGGATTGTTTGCCCAACTTGACGGAGCAAATGGACTAACTGCTGGTTCAGCGCCATTATGAAAGACGACTTCAGTAATAGCTTCACGATCTACTGCATAATTCATAGCCTGTCTTACTTTTTGGTTATCAAATGGCTCTCGGTCTGTATTTAACATTAAACCTTGGAAGCCGATTCCATCTTCTTCAGACATATTGATTTCTGGATTCTCTTCTAGTTGCTCTAGGTCTTTGTGAGCCACGCGATTCACGATATCTAGATCACCTGATACTAAGTTTGTAATGCGCGTATCTTCGTTGGAAAACGCATGATACTCTAAGTACTGATAATCTGGTTGATCACCCCAGTAATCATCGTGACGCTCGAACTCTAAATGGCTTTGAGCTGTACGGTCAACGAACTGAAATGGTCCTGTACCAACGGGTTCGTTAGACAAATCAATTGACTCATCTTCAGCCGCTTCAGGCGAAACCATTTGACCTGCTCGGTGAGATAGTCCAGATAAGAAAGGAGCAAACGGTTCCTCTAGCTCAACGACAAATGTGTACTCATCCTCTACTGACATTTCTTCAATTAACCTTAAGTCCGAAGCATTTGGCGAACCAAGATCTTCATCTAAAATACGTTCAAAGTTATACTTTACTGCTTCAGCGTTAAAATCGGCTCCATCGTGGAAAGTGACACCTTCTTGTAAATAAAATGTATAAGTTAAACCATCCTCTGAGACATCCCAATCTTTAGCAAGTCCAGGGATAGGGTCTAAGTTTTCATCTACATTAATTAGCGTTTCATAAACAGCTTTGAAAATTTGACTCTCTACTTGTGCAGTGGATAAGTGAGGGTCTAACAACGGTGGATCATCATCTAAACCAACAACTAAAGTGTCTTCCGCATCGTTATTTGTTAAATCTTCTGGCTCTTCTTCTCCACCAGCTGCCTCATCATTTTGATCGTTACCACCACAAGCAGCTAGTACCATAAGTAAAGTTAATAATAGTGTTGTTAATAGCTTTTTAGAATACATTTGATCGTCCATATAAGTTCCTCCTAGGTTTTAATAAAGTCATAAGTCTGAAATAAAATCGCTAATGTCATTTTCCACACGAACCAACTCCTCTGAACTTTTGAAATAGTTAGATAATTTAAATTTAAAATCCATTTTACTTACTTAAACCACAAAGTCAATAACATTTTGATAGGTTTTTATATGTAATCGTTATCATTTTGTTACTCATTTATGAAAACCCTTTCATATTGTTATTTTAGACCTAAGCATATTTGTCTATTAACTATTTACAAACAAAAGTTTAAGTGATAAACTTTTGTTATAATAAATTGATAGCGATTTCATTTATTGAAAGTGGAGGGTTCAAAAATGGAAAAAGAACAACAAATTTTAAATTTTATAAAATTAAACCCTTACATCTCACAACAAGAGTTAGCTGATGAAGTCGGTCTCTCGCGTCCAGCGGTTGCCAACTATATTAAGAGGTTAATTGCGTCTGGTGACATTAAAGGACGAGCCTATATTTTAAATGACCACAGTGGAGTTACATGCATTGGTGGAGCTAACGTTGACCGTAAGTCACATGCTTTGCAAGACGTTAGAATGGAGTCGTCTAACCCTGTTATAACTGACGAATCTCTTGGCGGAGTAGCAAGAAACGTCGCTGAAAACTTAGTCAGACTAGACTTAAAGCCGACTTTGGCTACTTTTGTAGGTCAAGATAAAGAAGGTGCTTGGTTAACGGAGTCTGCATACAAAATTGGTATCGACACGAGCGAAGTTACTACTTTACCTCAAAGCCGTACCGGAACTTATACAGCGTTGATCGACCGAAATGGTGAACTCGTTGTATCTATGGCAGATATGGAGATTTACAACAAAGTATCTGAGCAGTTAATTGAGCAAAAATGGCAACAATACGCACGCTCTGATGTCATCTTTTTAGATACTAATATTTCTGAAAGTGCTATCCATGCAGTAATAAGACGTTCTAAAAGTAATCAAAAGCCATTATTTTTAGACCCTGTCTCCTCAATTAAAGCGAAAAAGCTACCCGGAGATTTATCAGGTGTGCACACGATTATTCCGAACAAGGAAGAAGCCGAGGAACTGTCAGGTATTACAATTAATAGTGCTAATGACTTGGGGAAAGCTTGCCATGAGTTACTGCGAAGAGGCGTTAAGCAAGTTGTCATCACTTTAGGTGAAGAGGGCATTTATTATTGTTCTAATGATGAAGAAGGTAAGGTTGAAGCTATTCGTACAGAAGTTGCTGACGTAACCGGAGCTGGTGATGCGTTCACTGCTGGTATTATTTATGGTTTTATAAATGGTCAGTCGTTGCAGCAGGCTTGTCGTTTCGGACTAGCGTGCGCCACGTTAACACTTCAATCAAGTCAGTCTTGTTCAGAAGACTTATCAACAGAGAAAATTAATACTTTATTAAAGGAGTTGTCGTAAATGGAACAATTTTTATCATACACAAAAGAAGTACAAGAGGCTTTACAAAATAAACAACCTGTCGTTGCATTAGAGTCAACGATTATCTCTCACGGGTTACCATACCCGCAAAACTTAGAAATGGCTCGTAAAGTTGAAGAAATAATCCGTGAGCAAGGGGCAGTACCTGCTACGATCGGCATTATGGATGGTGAGGTCAAGATCGGTTTAACAGAAGAAGAGTTAAATGTTTTTGCTACAAGTGAAAATGTTCATAAGGTGAGCCGTCGTGACTTCGCTCATGTTATTGCACAACGAGAGCTTGGTGCAACGACTGTTGCTGGGACGATGATTGCAGCTGAACTTGCAGGTATTAAAGTGTTTGCCACTGGTGGAATTGGTGGTGTCCATCGTGAAGGTGAAATCACTTGGGACGTTTCAGCAGACTTAACGGAATTAGCACAAACGAATGTCGCTGTCGTTTGCGCTGGTGCTAAGTCAATATTAGATATCGGTCGAACGTTAGAATATTTAGAGACGCATGGGGTTCCGGTTATTGGTTACAAAACAAACACATTCCCTTCATTCTATTCTCGAGTAAGTGAATTCGGTGTTGATTACCAAATCGATCAACCAGAAGCAGTTGCTAAGTCACTAAAAACTAAATGGGACTTAGGTCTTGAAGGTGGCGCTATAATTGCTAACCCAGTGCCTGAACACGCTGCATTAGACTATAATAAAATTGAAAATGTCATTCAAGAAGCGATCACAGAAGCGAAAAATAACAACATTACCGGTAAAGAAGTAACGCCGTTTATTTTAGATAAAGTGAAAAGTTTAACAGATGGCCAAAGCTTAGAAACGAACTTAGCTCTTGTTTATCATAACGCTGAAGTGGCTGGTTTAATCGCTAGTGCTTATCAAGAAAATTAATCAATCTTTCAATAATTTTATAAAACAAAAGTGAGTGAAAACCACATTAGGTTCACTCACTTTTGCATTTATAATTAATTATTGTACACTTAATGCTTCCCCATCTTCTGTCTCAAAGATAAACGATTTCCCTCTGAGATCTTCTTTGTTTACTTGTAAATACTGACGAGGCATTTCATAGTCTTCTGGGTCACGATAATCCTTAGGCTCATCGTGTATTCCAACAACAACACGAACAACATCATCATCTTCTAATACCATTCGTTGAGCACGCAAATCATAGCCTAAATATTCTTCATCCCCAATTTGATATAACAAGATATCATACTCATCAAAGTCAAACACATCTGTTACATCACTTGGATGGTCATCTTCTGTATATAACCAAACCCCTGCATTAGGTTGTCTTTCAGGTGAACCAAATGTAAACCAAACTCTTGTGAATTCTAATGTGTCTTCGATTTCAGAAGGTGCAACAGCTTGAGTTGAATTATCATCTTGATCTTTATCAGCTGTAGTTTCCTCTTCTTCATTCGTTTCTGAATCTATGTTGTCTTCATTTTCAGATACACCTTCACTTTCTTCTTGTGTATCTTCATCTGTTCCATCATCCGAGTCACCTAGACAAGCTGTTAAAATAAATAAAAATAGGCAACTAAGTATTAAGTAAAACCATTTTTGTTTCCCCATATTAATCCCCACCTATTTATTTTTTCTATTAAAGAGTATACCACTGAACTTACTGTTGTAAATAGTTGGAAAGGCCTTTTTTTAACTGTATAGCAAAATAAACAAACGAATATCTTCCCTAGAAGATATTCGTTATTATGATCAGTGTACTTAATTATTTTCTGGATCTGGACTCCCAGGAGGTCTATACGCTGGCGGCACCTTTAGCCAACCGCGTTTTTTCATCATTTCTTTTGCACTAAATCCTAAAGAAAATTTATCTATTTGAAACTTTAAAAACATTAACCCTAAGTCTGTTCTTAAACATTGACTAGCTGAGGCTGCACACATATCCCCTGCATAAACGAAATTTATTGATAAAGTATTCATTAACTCTTCATCACTCATCCTCGCACCCACTGGTACACTTCTCGGATCTGATATGGGCTTATGAGCTGGTGATGAGGCTATTGGGATTCCTTCATTTCTCATAAGTGTCGTCATTTCTTTAATGTGTGAGTTTGCTACGTCATAAGCATCATTAATAAACTTTTTAACATCCTTATCCAATGTCATATTTAGCCCAACTTCTTCATAAGCAATAATACTTTCAACAAAAGCTAAGTATGTCCAACAAGCCATCGCTTCTCCAACATGAACAGGGTCTTTACTATTATCATTAAGTTCCTTTAACACTTTAACTGATGCTTCAATCCACTTACCATAACTACTTGCCAAAATAAACACCCCCAAATTCTGTATTTATAGCTTGAGAATTTGGGGGTGATTTATTCGTTATTTTTATTTCAGACCACCACGCGCATCAACTGGCCAATTGTTTACCACTTCGTTTTCATTACAAACGACATACTCATGAAATAAGTTAGCTACTACGCAAGCATGGTTTGGGATGATTTCGACTGTATCATTAACTTCCAACTCACACTGTTCATCTATTGGAATGACACCATGCTCTTCAGACAGCCTTTCAATAACTAAACTTGGGTAACCAATGACATGACCAAACCCGACAACACTTTCGTTACCATGTGCTCCTTTTTCAAGTGACAATGATTTGCTTCCTGCATCAATCACTATACGATCAGAATGTTTAGCAACAACCGTGGCAAGTACAGTTAAAGCACAATCTTCAGGCTGCGCTATACCTAAACCGACTTGAACCATATCATAAAAGATCGCATTCCCTGGTCTAATTTCAGTTACACCCTTAACCTTACCTGCATCCATGAACGTTGGGGTAGCACCAACACTTCGGTGCCGAATACGGATCCCTTCAACTTCACACGCTTTTGCACTCTTTACAACACTTTCTGCTTCATACTTGGCGATACTTTTCCGTTCTTCATTTGACTTAGCACCGTAAGAATGGCCAGCATGAGTGTATAAACCAGTTAATTCAAGGCCTGGAAGTGCTGCTATATACTTGGCTAGGCTAACTGTCTCTTCACCTGGCTCAACACCACAACGGTTCAACCCAGAATTCACTTTAATCCATACTTCTAGCACTTCACCTTCAAACGTGTCACTTAAAGCTTTTGCGCCGACCTCAGAATCAACGCTAGCAATTATATTAGCTCGTTTAGTTAACTCTTTTAAACGGTTTGCTTTTTGTTTATTAGTAATTGGATAGGCAATAAAAATATCTTCAATACCACCATCGATCATAACTTCAGCTTCATCCAGTTTAGCAACGGTTACCCCAACCGCTCCTTCTTCAACTTGCCTTTTAGCAATATGGACACTTTTATGTGTTTTAATGTGAGGGCGTAATGCAATGTGTTGTGATTGTGCAAAACCAACCATACTCATTAAGTTACGCTCCATTGTATCTTGTTGTATTAATAAACTTGGCGTATCTAAGTTCATCCCTCAATCACCTTTTCTGTTTATCTTTTAATAATCGGCAATACGACAGAAGATGGATACTGCTCCGAGTGGTAGACCGTTTGATTCGCCACTTTCATCTCAGTCGCTTTACCTAATTCATCTCCTGTATTTAAGTTGCGGTCATACTTTGGAAAAGCACTTGATGCGATTTCAATTCGGATTTGATGACCTTTTTTAAAGATGTGTGACGTATTCCAACAGTCGACTTCCACTTCGTAAACTTCACCTGGGGTCATTAGTTCAGGCTTGTCTGTTCCGTTACGGAAGCGCCCGCGAACGAGCCCGTCTGTTAAACGTTGGGCAAAACCACTCTTCCTTACATCTAGTAATTTGACCGTAAAGTCAGTATCTTTCGCATCAGTTGATACGAATAAATTTGCTTTTACTGGCCCTGTCACCTCTAGATCGTCTTCTAATACGTCACTTGTATAAACTAGTACATCATCTCTTCTTTCAATTGAAGAGTAGTCATCTGGACCACCAATTTGGTGTGATACCATTTCAGTGATGAATGGTACCGGGTTAGCTGGGTCATAAACGTACTGGTCATAATCCGCCACACTCTTAGCTGGATCACTCGTACTTAAAACACCATCTCCAAAACGGCTATTTGCCTTGCCACCACTATGTAAGTAAAATTTGGTCCACTTCGTATTTGGTAGAGGCCACTTTTTTTCTTGTCTCCACTTATTTTCTCCCATTACGAAAATTTCGACGGGCTCCTTCTTAGTGAACCCTTGGTCAATTCCTTTTAAGTAGTAGTCAAAAAAGCTTCGCTGATAGTCATTCATATTAATTAGCGATTCTTCTCCAAAGTCTAGGTCACCTAGTTTGGTTGATTTGTTAAGTTGATGTGGCCAAGGACCCATTAACAAATGTTGATCAGACTTGCCTGCTTCAACCATGCCTTGGTAATTTAATGGCGTCCCGATTTGTTCATCATCATACCAACCTGAAATATTTAAGACTGGTACGTCAATTTCATCAAAACGGTGCTGATAAGCGATATGTTTCCAATAGTCATCAAAGTATGGATGCTCAATTTCTTCACGCCACTGCTCGGAATACCATCCTGTCGGTAAATCCATATCGACATAAGGTAACGTCCAGTAAACCTTTTGCCAATCAACTAAGTTTATATTTTGCATAACACGACCTCGCGTCATATATAACCAACAAATATGCATCGGATTTGGTAATCCCGTTGGCCATTCAACAAAAGGATCTGACGGTGTTACTAGTGGAACCATCGCTTTAAGTGATGGAGGTTGCTCTAATGCGGTTAGCCACTGAATGCGTCCTAAGTATGAGCCTCCAAGAGTACCAACATTTCCGTCACACCACGTTTGGTTTGCGACCCATTCGATGACGTCATAACCGTCAACACCATCATTGCGGTAAGGGACGAACTCTCCTTCTGAATCTCCACGTCCTCTAACATCAACATTAATGACGTGATAGCCATGTTCAGTGAAGTACTCACCTTGCAAATGTTGCTGTTCTCGCGTTTTTCCATAAGGTGTTCTTACAACGATCGCTGGGTATACACCTTGTTCTTCTGGTTGATAATGATCTGCTGATAATAACACTTCGTCCCTTA
Source organism: Alkalibacillus haloalkaliphilus (assembly GCF_007991275.1). Classification (GTDB taxonomy): domain Bacteria; phylum Bacillota; class Bacilli; order Bacillales; family Alkalibacillaceae; genus Alkalibacillus; species Alkalibacillus haloalkaliphilus. Next base: position 320,648 of record NZ_BJYA01000001.1, read on the forward strand.
AAGGGATCTTTATATCTCTTTTAACACGGTAACTCATCCAAACCCTCCTTATAAATTATATTTCGTTATTCGAATAAAATATCCTGCACAACTCTATTTGTTGGCAAGAAATATTTAACCTTTCATCAAACTTTCACATTGGAGGTTTAAGCTTAAGTTATAGGAGGGTGAAAATTGACAACGACGACTGCAATGATTCAGATCGCAATCATAATTGTGAGCTTTTTGTTAAGCTTTATTGTTTTTATGTTTATTAGCCCGTTAAATAAACAACTTAAAAAACAATACTTAGATGAAACCGTTTCTTTTATTATAAACATCGTTTTACTTATATGGCTTGGTAAAGTCGTGTTTAATCTTTCATTGATTTTAACTGACCCGATGGCTGTTTTAGCCTACCCGAGCGGGGCAAGAGAATTTTACTTTGGCATAACAGTAGCCGTTATAATTTTTATAGCAAAACATAAGAAAAAGGAAATTCGAATTATACCGTTTTTACACGCCTTTTTAACCATTTTCATATTCGCTTCATTTATTTACGAATTTATGGAACTTATTGTGCAAGGTCATACTTACTCGTTTAACTACTTAACTTTATTATTTATTGTTTTAATTACGTTTGTCATGATGAACTCTTTATCATTTGGGATTTCAAGTGGGGTTACTATTACGTTGTGGAGCTTGGGGCAACTTGCTTTAACAACAGTACAACCCTTTATAACCATTTTCTCTTATATGGTTTCCCCGTGGTTCATTATGATTGTGTTTATGGGCGGAATATCAATATTAATAACTAATATTAAGAAAGTTGGTGCAACATGATTGATGTAGCAGACCTAACAATATGGTTAGCTTTAGGCGCTGGAATGTTGTCGTTCTTATCTCCTTGTACTTTACCTCTTTTTCCAGCCTACCTTTCTTACATTACTGGGGTAAGTGTAAAAGAATTAGAAAACAACAAAGATATGAAAGTAAGGTCTAAATTACTTATTCACTCTGTTTTATTCCTATTCGGTGTATCGTTAATTTTTATCGGTTTAGGTGTTGGTGTATCTTTTATCGGACAATGGATTCAAAGCTTCCTAGCTGGCGAATCAGGTCAGTTTATTCAACGAATCGCTGGTATTTTCATTATCGTGATGGGACTTTTCGTAGGTGGATGGCTCAATATTAAAACGTTTATGAAGGAGAAGCGTTTTAACTTCGCGAGAAAGCCTGCCGGTTACTTAGGTACTGTCTTTGTTGGAATGGGGTTTGCCGCAGGGTGGACGCCATGTATTGGTCCAATTTTTGCAACAATCTTAGTTGCGGCAGCGAGTAACCCATCTCAAGGCGCTTTTTACACCATTTTTTACGTGATCGGTTTCGCTTTACCGTTCCTAATTCTAACGTTCTTTATCGGCAGAACGAGATGGATTGTAAAGTATAGCGGCATGATTATGAAAGTCGGTGGTGTCGTCATGATCATTATGGGGCTTCTTCTATTTACTGGCCAAATGACACGAATCTCGATCTTTTTATTAGAACTAATTGATGATACTTGGTTTTCAAATTTAGGTTAAACGAAAGGTGGAAAATATAATATGAAACGTCTTATTATTTTAGCCATCATTGTATTAATGTTTGGTTGGACGGTGTATGACCTTGTTATAAAAGAGGAAGAAACAAACGAACAAGGTACAGACGGTTTTATGGTAAGTGGTGAACCTGATGGCGGTGACCCCGAGGACCTTGAAGTTGGATTAGACATTGGTAGTACAGCTCCTGACTTTGAGCTTGAAACGTTAGAAGGAGATACTGTAAAACTGTCTGACTTCCGCGGGCAACGTGTTATGATTAATTTTTGGGCTACTTGGTGTCCACCTTGTCGTGCTGAAATGCCTGACATGCAACGTTTCTATGAAAATACAGATATTAAAATTTTAGCAATTGATTTAATTGAAACAGAAAGCTCTAAAGACGATGTGAGAGAGTTTGCTGATGATTTTGAATTAACGTTCCCTATTCTTTTTGATGAAGGCGAAGAAGTGTCAACACTGTATCACGTCTTACCTGTTCCAACGACGTATATGGTTGACTCAAATGGCATCATTCAATATAAAGCATTTGGTGCGATGAACTATGACATGATGATCCAAGAATATGAAAAGATGGATTAGGCTCTATAAATTATTTATAATGAATGGTTAAGAGGTGTTAGCCATGAACCAAACGATTTTAGTCGTTGAAGATGATCAAATGATTCGTCATCTTATTCGAGTTTATTTGGAGAAAGCCAATTATGAAGTCATTGAAGCTTCAGATGGTTTAGAAGCACAAGAGAAGTTTGTTAAGTACCAACCTTGTTTAATTATATTAGATTTAATGTTGCCTAAACTTAGTGGCGAAGATTTTTGCCAGTGGGTTCGTGACTATGAACAAGAAGAAGTTTCAATCATTATTTTATCTGCTAAAACACAAGTTCAAGATAAAGTCCATTTGCTTCGAATAGGTGCGGACGATTATTTAACTAAGCCTTTCGAACCTGAAGAGTTAATTGCTCATGTAGAGGCCGTCTTAAGGAGAACTGGTCGTTATTGTCAGAAGATCACTTATGATGGCCTATGCTTAAAGGTTAGAAAAGGAGAAGTATTACTAAATGGTGAAGAAATCAACTTAACTAAGCATGAATTCCATTTACTTTACTTCTTTATGCAAAACCCGAATACGGTTTTAACACGGGATCAGCTAATCGAGCAGTTGTACCCAGCAAGCGAAAATGTCGTTTATGATCGTACAATTGATGCTCACATAAAAAAGCTACGAGAGAAATTACATGATAAAGATGAACCTAAAAAAATCCAAACAGTAAGAGGAATGGGGTATAAGTTTGTTCCGAAAGAATCCATTTTTTAAAGGGTTATTGTTCAGACTAACTCTATTAAATATGTTGATTATTTCCGTAGCCATTATTTTAAGTAGCTTTGCGATTTATCAAACGGCATGTTTTCTCGTTGAGTCGATTAGTGGAGTAGATTCAAGTACTCAAAGTCGGTTTGAGGCATTATTGTTTGAGTATCTCGTCATTTTTACAATTGTCGCTATTTTAATTGCGGGAATTCTTCACTTTTACTTAACACGAAACTTAATACGCCCGATTAGACAATTAATTCAATCAACAAAAGAGTTGAAATCTGGACAAAACCCTAGTTTAGTTCAGTATGATTCAAACAATGAAGTTGGTGAATTAATTGAGCATTATAATGGACTGATTGATCAATTGAAACAACAAGACGAAGTGAGAAATAAGATGATTGCTGATTTATCACATGAATTACGCACGCCTGTTTCTAACCTAAATGGGTATTTGTATGCGATGAAATCTGGGGTTATCGAAGCAAGCGAAGAGACGTTACAAGCTTTACATTTAGAATCACAACGTTTAAAACAATTAATTGAACAAGTTGATCAGTTGAAAGAGTTAGACTATATTTCAGCCCAACAATTTATCAATCATACAGTACAAGACGTATCTGATGTGATTAAACAAAGTGTCTCTGTTTTTGAGTGGAGCTTTTCACAAGCTAGTATCCCTGTTCAAGTTGATGTTGAAGCTTGTATGGCTAAGTTCAATCAAGAAGGTATTCAACAAGTGATCAACAACTTATTAGATAATGCTTTAAGGTACCATGAGGGGGATCAGCCCGTTTTAGTTAGAGGATACAAAAATGATGGGAATTATTATGCTTCTGTTACAACGAGCGGCAAACCAATTCCAACTGATGAACAAGACAAGATTTTTGAACGATTTTACCGAGTCGATCACTCTCGTTCTAGAGAATCTGGCGGAAGTGGCCTCGGGTTATCTATTGCTAAAGAAATCATCGAAAAACATGACGGGACAATAGGTGTGAAAAGTTATAATCATTCAAATGAATTTTGGTTTGTAATTCCTATTAGAAGTTAACCCCAACTCGAGTTTAGAGTCGGGGTTTTTGTTTTTACTAGTTCTCATTCAGCTAAGCTAACCTCATCGCAACAATGACGACAACGACAATTGAAAGGATTGTTGAAATAAATAAGAAGTTCGTATACATTTTAGTAATCGCTGTTAAAGACTTATCTTTTTTTAGTTCAATGCCTTGTAGCTTCTTTTTAAGCTTCTTACTATACAGGGACACGACGATTACAGTTAGTAAAATAGCAACGCCACCGATTTCTTCCATCAACTTCAAGTACAGCGGCAACGTATCGCGGTTAAACTGTAAGATCATATACACACCTGTTAACATGACAACAATACCACTTGGTAGCACAACCCAATTAATCATGCGACGCAACTTCTCTATTACGAGCGAATGTTTCTTTAACTCTTCTTCAGATTTTGCCAATGACCTTAATAAAAGGCCGACAACAATAAATGCTCCAATCCATAATGCGACACCAACTATGTGTAAACTATACGATAATTCATACATGTTATAACACTCCCTTTATCTTTTTAAAATTGTCGCAATTGCTGGCACTAACATACCGCGTACTAAAAAGGCGTCTACTAAAATACCTAAACTCACGATGAAACCGAACATAAACAATTCTAAAATAGGCTGAGTCATTAATACGCCGAACGTCCCTGCAAGAATAATCCCTGCAGATGATATAACTCCTCCTGTTAAAGCAACTCCGCGCCTAACCGCTTCTTTCATTTCATACTCTTGGCGCTCTTCTCTTATGCGAGACATTAACATAATGTTGTAGTCAACGCCGAGTGCGACTAAAAAGACGAAAGCATAAAGCGGAATACGGTAACTCATACCTTCATAGCCGAGGAAGTTATCAAAAATAAACCAACTGATCCCTAGCGCAGAGAAGTAAGAGATTAAGATCGTTGTCATCATGTAAATAGGCGCAACAACCGAACGCAACTGCCACATTAACATCGCTAAAATAACTAGCGTAACAATGGCGACAACGACAGCTGTATCTCGTTCATTATAAGCACGAATCTCACTTTGTTGTGCTGACTCTCCTGCAAAATATATCCCCGAAAAGCTAGTACCTTCAATGATTTTGTTATGTTCATTTATTAAATACTCGAGTGTGTCTAAAGATTCATGGTCATATGGATTTTGTGCTAACAATGCTTCAAGTTTCACAACCGTTTCATCTTCTGATATCGAGAACGTTTCTCCTTGAAGATCACCTTCTTTAAAAACATCATGAGATGGTAATGTCGTTTCACTTACCCCTTCATAATCCACAATGGCTGTATTAATTTCATTCAGCTCTTGCAGTTGTTCTTCAGAAAAAACGATCTCCTCTTCACTTTCTAAAACGATGACGACTGGGGCTAACTCACCAGGTGGAAACTGTTCTTCTAACTTTTCATAACCGACTCGCGAATCCATTTCTTCCGGGAAAGAGTTTAATAGATTAAATGAATAATTGATATTCATTACATTTAGTCCGTTTACTATTAAGAATACTAATACAATCCCAGCTGCAACAAATGGCTTCTTCGTCACCCAGTTCCCCATTTTACTCCAGAAGCGATTTTTCTCTAACGTATCTTCTCCTACTTTAGGCTTGTCAGGCCAAAACGCTCTTCGTCCAAACGCTGTGAACAAGGCTGGAACTAAGGTTAAACCTGCAATTAGTACAATGGCAATGGTAATTGAGAAAACAGGCGCAAAGTTTTGATAAGGTCCATAGACCGCTAAAAACAGTACAAGCATCGCTGCTAAAACCGTTCCACCACTGAAGAAAATCGGCCTAGCGACACCTGTTACAGCTCGAACCATTGCTTCATGTTTACTATCAACTTGCCGCAACTCCTCTTTGAACCGTGAGAAAATAAATAAACTATAATCAACAGTTGCACCGAAAAGTAAAATCGACACAATGGATAACGATTGAGTCTCAATATAAAACACGTCATTCGCTGCAAAAAGCCCTAACACTCGGTCCACCGTTTGATAAACAAATAAGGCTGCCAACAACGGAATTAAAGCAAGAAGTGGCGATCGATAAATAATAATTAGTAAGACTAATACTAAGCCAATCGTTGAAAACAGTAACACTAAATTGGCATTAGAAAAGATCGTAATCGTATCAGATGCAATTCCTGCAGGCCCTGTCACATTTACTTCTGCATTTAAGACTGTTTCACTTGCCTCACTATGAAGTTGCTCGACTTTCGCATTAATTTCATCCATTTCAAGCCCGTCTGGTAACGTAACAGGTAAAACTAACGTCGATTGATCATCCGAAACGAATTCTTCTTTTACATCCTCAGGGAAGAAGTGAAATGGAACAGACGATAACAAAGAATCTTCTTCAACCTGCTCCCACAACGACTCACTTAACTCATCAACTGATTCAAATGCACCTGCACTCCACTCAGAATCATGTTCTAAAACGAGCAAAGCAAGTAAACCACTTTCGTCCGGAAAGTGTTCTTCAACTTTTTCAGATGCCACAACTGAATGAGCATCTGCCGGAAGATCAAACTCCCCCGTATTAATCGTATGTTGCTGGGCAGAAGGTGCTGCGCTTAAAGCTCCAACTACTAAAATCCAAATAATAATGACAGCCCACATACGTTTTCTCGTTTTAATTAAACTCGATAACTTCTCCATTGGTCGACCCCTTTTCTTCTAGCAATCTATAAAAATAATAACAAGCCTATATGAACAGAACATGAACAACAGATTAAACATAAATAAACGACTGTAAAAATACAGTCGCTTATTGTCGAGTTATTTATTTGGTAAAGTAACTGAAAATGTTGCTCCCTTACCTTGTTGCGATGTAACATCGACCTTTGCATCGTGAAGGTCTGCAATAGATTGGACGATTGATAAACCTATTCCTGTACCGACTTTTGATGATCTCGACGTATCAGATTTGTAAAACCTTTCAAATATCATTTTCAAATCTTCTTGCTTAATTCCTTCTCCTTCATCCGTAACAGAAATCGCGACACCATTTTCAATGATCTTAGTTTGTATTGTGATTGTTGTATTACGCTTTGAAAATTGAATCGCATTTTGTATTAAATTAACTAACAATTGATCTATTCGATCTTTATCAGCGTTAATTTCAACTTCTTCTAAACTAAGGTCAACCTCAAGCTCTTTCTCATTGAACTGTGGCTCCATTCTCGCAACGATTTGGCGGACTTGTTCTGAAATATTATATCTTGATTTATGAATGTTTACAGTACCGGATTGGAGTTGTGTCATATCTAATAGGTCATTAACTAACTTGATCAGTCGCTCTGTTTCATCTTTCATAATGTGGTAATAATGCGTTCGCTTATCATTTGGGATTGTGTCATCCAGTAAGGCAACAAGAAACCCTTTGATCGAAGTTAATGGTGAGCGTAAATCGTGAGAAACATTGGCGATAAAATCACGACGCATATCTTCAAGGCTTTCAAGCTCTTCTGCCATATAGTTAAACGTTTCACCAAGTTGCGCAATTTCATCGTTTGATTTCGGTTTTGCCTTTTTAGAAAAGTCACCTTCTGCTAATTTTAATGCGACGTCATTTAGTTCTTTTAAAGGAGCTGTAATCTTTCTAGAAATTGCCCAAACGATAACTGTCATAATCATTAACGTAATGATAAAAGGCGTCAACAGCATTACAGCTAATTGAGTATACTCATGATTTAAGTCATAAAACGCCATCAACATAACGTCATCATCTTGAAACGGTGCTGCCACGACATGGACAAGCTCACCATCGTCTAACCACATACTGTCATGTACGATTTCACCCGATTGTACTTCTGTAAGCACCTCTTCATTCCAATAAAAAGGCTCACAACTTGTACAATCACTATAAATTAACACTTCACTTTTACTTTGGGTTAACATTTCCTCAGCTAGCCGTTCATCTTCAACAGGCCACTGTTGTTCTAGGTGCTCGTGGTGATAAGAAAACTCCTCTTCAAACTGATCATAAAGCTGCAGATGAAATAGAAAAATAAACACCCCAGCAAATAAAACGAAAGAAGCTAACATAATCCCCGCATAGCTTAAAAACAGTTTAATAAATATTTTGCCACGCAACTTACGAATGTACTTCAAACTTATACCCTACCCCTCTAACTGTTTTTAACGCCCAGGTTGCTTCGTTGTTAGTCGATATTTTCTCACGCAAACGTTTAATATGAACATCAACTGTTCTCGGGTCGCCGTCAAAATCGAACCCCCAAATATGGTCAAGCAATTGCTGGCGGGTAAACACTTGGTTTTGATGAGAGGCTAAATAGTACAATAGCTCGAGTTCCTTCGGCGGCAGTGTAATCGGCTCACCTTCTACTTTTACAATATATTCATTAAGATCAATTGAAAGGTTACTAAATTTCAGTACTTCATACTGTTGGTCATATTGATGTGAACGTCTTAAAATGGCTTTAATTCGAGCTATTAATTCGTTAGGATCAAACGGTTTTACAACATAATCGTCAGCCCCGAGCTCCAAACCTTTAATTCGATCATAGCTTTCCCCTTTACCTGTAAGCATTAAAATCGGTATGTGCTTTTGGTCGTGACGGACTTCACGGCACACTTCCCACCCATCTAAATCAGGAAGCATAATATCTAACACAATAAAGTCGGGTTGCTCATCATAATAAGCTGCTAACCCTGATTCACCATCATAACGAGCGATGACATCATGTCCCCATTTATTTATATATAATTTAATTAAATCGCTAATGTGCGGATCATCTTCTACGACTAGAAACTTCAGCTGCTTTTTCATGCTTCAAGTCTCCTTTCTCCCTTTCCATTATACAGAAGAAATATGAACAGAGTATGAATGACGGTTGGTGGATTATTACCGAATAGGGCTTTTTATTACCGAATGAGTGGGGATTATTACCGAATAGGTGTGTTTTATTACCGAATAAGCCAGAAACTCTGTCGAATCTTGTATTCTATAAGCTATTATTTTACTTCTATGAGCTATTTTCTGTATTCTATGAGCCATTTTTCAAATTCTATGAGCTATTTGCTGCGTTCTATGAGCTATTCCACAATTTCTATGAGCTATTCACATGAAAAAACCCTCATACGACTGTATGAGGGTTACATCTAACAGAATGAATCTTTTGATTTTGGTACGGATAAGCCAAAGAGCGGCCTTAAATATAAGGCGAGGAAGGTTCCACCTAAGGCTAGAATTCCCCAAATGTATCCGTGTAGGCTGAATGATGCGATCCCGCCGAAGTAAGCACCGATATTACAACCGAATGCTAGACGTGCACCATAACCCATTAGTAAACCACCAATAATGGATGCTGCTACATTACCTTTCGTTAATCTCGTAAACTTAAATAATCCACCTGCAGCTGATGCGATGAACGCACCAATAATAACACCGAAGTTCAGTACAGTTGTTGAATCTGTTAGAATTGAAGCTTCTAATGCGGCTGCACTTTCACCTTGCCAATAACCCCAGCTTGCAACATCAAAGCCGATCACGTCTGCTACTTTAGAGCCCCATAGCGCAAATGCTGAAGTTACTCCCCAAGGTTCACCACGTGTTAGTAGTGTTAAAGCGTTCAAACCTGCTAGAACAATTGCCGCTGCAAATAATGGCCAAGAACCACGGAAGATTCGTTTCCAACCTTTTTCAGATGGAACTGGTGCCATTTTTGGTGCTTTCCTCTTTCTTTCAATGACTAGAGTGATCCAGGCAATTAGACCAAATAAAGCAATCGAAAGAGCCCAAGCTCCACCGTAACCAAAGCCTGTCGTTTCAGCTAATGAAACTGGCTGATAAGCTGGCAAGTCTTCAGTCCAGAACGGTAAGTGATACGCACCAATTGTTGAACCTACAATGAAGAAGATCAGTGTTACGAACATAACGGTACGACCGCCACCAACAGCGTATAACGTACCTGATGCACAACCTCCACCCAGCTGCATACCGATACCGAACATAAATGCACCAACTAGTAAACTAATGCCGATCGGTGCAACGTATCCAGATGCACCTGTTCCAAAAAATGATAGACCAAATGCTAGAATAGGCGCAAAAAGTGTTACAGCAACAGCGAGCATGAGCATATGTGACCTCAACGCTTGCCCGTTACCGACAGATGCTAAACGACGGAATGCTGATGTAAAACCAAACCTAGCGTGGAATAATGTATAACCTAATAATAGACCAATGATGAGAAGTAACGCTTGAACACCATCATATGATGTCATTAAATGAACCATTAAAACAAACGTTACAGCTAAAGCACCAATGATCAACTTATTTTGCGGTTTATTTAAACCAGTATCGTCTTTTTCAACTGATACCGGATCTTTAACTTCATTTACCGGTTGTACTTTAGTTGTCATGTTAATTCTCCTTTTCTGATAAACTTACTCGGAAATTATCTACTTGTAATACTATATTCGGTTTGCGCTTTTTCGTCAACCGTTTAAGATTATTTTTTTATTAATTAGGCTTCAATAGTTTATAATAGTCGTTAGGAGGGGATTTGTATGTCTCGAAAACAAGTCGTTTTACTGTACTTATTTTGGATTTTGTTATTTCCGACAATAATTATCGGATTTCGAGTGGTAGTTGACTGGAGTGTTGGAAACTTAGATCCTATTATGTCATATATACCGGTCTGGCTTGGTATTGCCACGGGAGGAATATTAGCAGGCTTGTTCGTTCATTCAATAAAGAAAGCAAATTAAATACCGACCTACTTTAGATCGGTACTCATTTGTTAACTTTTCACTTTTGCGATGTAATCTACAATTCCAAGTGCGCACACGTCAACATCCATGTTAATAAACTGATAAACTTTATGCTCACGCGGAACACCTAACTGATCTAAATGGCTAGATACTAACTTGAACAGTGCTGACTTAACAGCTGCTATCTGCTTCTCTAAGTCTGCATCTTTTTGTTCTACTAATGCCGCTTCACTAACTTCAAGAAATTGAGGCAACCAGTTACGTATTTGCTTGTAAACTAGTTCTGGGTTTGTCGACTGTCCAAAGTGTCCGAAGTTAATCGCATTGACTTTAAGACGTTCAATTCGGCTTAATGATTCTAACATTGATTCTGGATCAAATTGATTAGGTGATGTAGATGGTAAAATAAGTTCTTCATCAAACTCTAGTAAATCGGGGTAATACACGCCGATCGTATCCCCTGTAAAGATACTATTACTTTTCGAGTCATGTATGGAAAAATGGTGCTTCGCATGACCTGGTGTGTCATAAAACGTTAACTCTCGATCCTGCAGTTTCAACTGACTACCATCCTCTTGCTCTTGTAACCTCGCTTCTGGAACAGGAACAATTGGATCAAATAACTTATCAAACTTGTCGCCATAAACAGCTCTAGCACCTTGAATAAGTTTTGATGGATCTGCTAAATGTCGCCTACCACGTGGGTGAACGTGTACTGTTGCATTTGGACAGCTTTCTAAAAATAAACCAACACCGCCTGCATGATCTAAATGAACATGCGTGACAATAATATGCTTAACATCTTCTGGTTTAAGATCTAATTGTTTTAAACCTTCTAATAAATATGGAACCGAAGGACTGGCACTCGTTTCAATAACCGTTAACTCTTCATCATGAATGACATATGAGCCTGTTCTTTTCGGTAACCCTAAATCGTATACGTCAATTAATGAAACACCGTTACTTAAACCGATTGGCTTTGACATAAACTCCCTCTTTCTCATTCTTATTATGTGTTTATGTCATTATTTCGACTGAATCTTGACAATTCCCTGCTAATTATTCAATTCCCATAGCATTTTTAATTATTTTATGTAATTCTATAAGTAAATGGACAAAGGAGTGGTGAACTTGTTAGATTTCCTTTTAGGTAATATGTTTTTACTGTTTTGGATTGTATTTTTCATTATCATTTTTGTCATTTTCATTAAAAAAGGCTAAACTTTGCCAATCATCCGGATCACTTTGCCATCAATCTCTAAGCCTGATTCTTTCATACCTAACTTCTTATAAAAGGCTCGAGCCTGTTTATTAGTCGGTGACACTCGCAAATGAAATTCTGGTACTTGATGTTTTTGAAAAAAATCTCGCGCATAGTCTTGTAATACAATCCCATAACCTTTCCCTCGTTTGGATGGGATCAAATAATATAGATGAACGTACCCAATCTCCCTTCCTTTATACTCACGAATGGAAAGTTCGATTTGGCCAATTAATTCCTCACCTTCTTCAACTAAAACAAAGCCATCAGGGTGCTTTGTAATTTTCTCGCGTAAAAATTGAAGATATTCATCAACATATAAATATTGATTCGTACCAAAGCTAACAAGATAAGAATCACGCCTAAACCTAATCGCAATGTCCCTATGTGCGACTGGGTCGATGGGTATGAATTTTACGCTATGTCTATTTTCCATCAAACTTCCTCCCTCTTTACTTATATTATTCAAACTTCACCCCTGACTTTAAGTTATTTTTAAAAATTTTTAGCTTTTATTACGAGAAATAAGCCTTTATACATTCGTTCTACCTCGACTACTTCAAATCCCGCTTCTTTAATTAAAGTTAAGGAATTACGGTTAAGATGACATCCGCCTGCGACTTTTTTCCAAAACGGTGTTAATACATCTTGCACTTTGCCTACAATCGAGTGATTTAAACGAACATGTTCAAAAAACATCACTTGTCCACCCGGCTTCACGACTCTTCTCGCCTCACTTAAAGCGTGGTTTACATCTTGAATTGTACATAAAGCCAATGTCACGACTATGCAATCAAATTGGTTTTCAACAAAAGGGAGATTTTCTGCGTAAGCAAGTCTTACTTCTATAGGGACCTTTGAGTTAAATACTTTTTCCATTGAACGTTCCTTCATTGTTTCATCTGGTTCAATAGCTGTTACGGATTGGGCGTTTTGATAAAGCGGGAAGTTAACCCCAGTACCTGAACCAATTTCTAAAACGTGACCAGTGGCATGACTTAACAACCCACTTCGAACGCGCTTAAAACGATTCTTTTCAATTGGAGCCATGATTAGATCATAAAACTTAGGAACTAACTTACTCATAAGTAACCTCATGTATAAATTACCAAGTAAATAACGAAGCTAACGATTAGACATAGTTAATTGATTAACATTATTATATAAGATGTAACTATAGGAGGTATAACATTGAAGAAAAACTTATTATTAATCACCATTATATCTGTTTTAACTCTACTTGCAGCTTGTGGTGATACAGAAGTTGAAGCTGATTATCAAACAATCGACCTTGATGAAGTACTGACTAAACAAGAAGAAGGTTACACAATTGTTGACGTACGCGAAGTAAATGAGTACGAAGCAGGTCATATTGAAGGTGCCATTAATAAACCACTTTCTGAATTAAGGGAAGGGAATTTTGAACCACTTGTAGATGATGAGCCTTATGTCATTATTTGTGAGACTGGCAACCGCTCCCAACAGGCTAGTGATCTTTTATCTAAAGAAAGCTATGATGTCATTAATGTTTCTGAAGGAATGAGCACTTGGCAAGGCGATGTCGTCCAATAAACTAACGACCAAACTGAATGAATTAAAACTTCATTCAGTTTTTTTATGCAGTGAATTTGCACTTAAGTCTGAAATTTCCAATTATAGATGGTATAATAGTCCTGCATTACTTTACTGGGGGATATTTGGGGGATTTACTATGAAACCATTAAATTTAAGGCCTGCATCAAAGAAAGATTTTAACTTCATCGATCAGTTGTGTCAGTTAAGTGCAAGTAATCAGGCACAAGGGTTAGGTGACCCTAAGTTTAATAACTTACAAGATTTACAGGGGAAAATTACTGAGTATGAAAACCTTTTTCACCATTGTATTATGACGATTGAGTTAGACGGGAATCCTGCTGGGTTCACAGGTCTCCTTTATAAAGAAGGTGACTTAGAAGCGACGGTGATCGGCCCAGTCTTATTAGAGCAATACCACACGAGAGCATTTTTACAAATTGTATTAGATGAGTTAATGGCTAAGTGTATAAACACGTTTGACACACTTTACATAAATGTAGCCAACCAAAACAAACACCTCATCCAAAGCATTGATGACCAAAAGTGGGTTGCTAGTAAAAACTCAGCTAGTAATATTCAGTCATACTCCTTAAATCTAAAACGCGCGTTGACTTTATAAGGTCAACGCGCGTCAAGTACTATTCTTCTCCACCTTCATCTCCACCGTTACCTTCATCTTCATCAATATCCAGTTCGATATTCACATCTTCTTCACCATCATCTTCTTGTTCTCCACCATCACCAAATATAGGAAACACGAAATACACAATAAAGAATAACAGTAGGACAGTAATTATAATTGCTGTTATTGACTTAATAGCTGTTGAACCTGTACGATCTGGCTCTTCTCTTCTTTCAACATGTTCTTTTCTTTCATCTACCATAATAGAACCTCCTTTAAGTAGGTTGTACTATGGGTTTACCCTCACGTCGACAAATATAAACAAGTGATTTTAAAATAATCTAATATGACTACTCAACCTCTTACACCTATGCTCTTGCCCAAGACTTGTCACGTCTGCCCATTGTTTGAATATGTTAAGGGTGAAAGCAAATGAGGAGGTTGAAATATGGATAAAAATTATAAACAGCCACATATGATGCAGCCAATGGGGCAGCACAAACACCCTAAACACCAGCAAATGCACCCGATGCATCATGGACCGCACCACCACAAAAAGATGGACCCTAAGCATCACATGAAAAAAGATCCTAAGCACCATCATCAAAAAATGGACCCTAAACATCACATGAAAAGCATGTTTGACACATGTCACAAAAGCAGAATGCATTTAGTTCAAGTTCAAGCACATGACGGGCAAGTCTATGATGGAATCATTGATGATGTTGGTGAAGACGGTGTCACTTTAATTATGCCGTGGGGCGATTTTGATGATATGGATCATGGCTATGATGATCGTATGGGACCAGGTGGCGGGTTCGGACCTGGTTACGGGTCTGGTTATGGGCCTGGGTACGGATTAGGTTATGGCCCTGGCCAGTACCCTAGACGTTTCCGTCGTTTTAGAAGACATCGTTTCCCGTTTAGTGGTTTATCACGAATTTTCTTCCCATTCTTTTTATAAACCATTGAACTCACCCATACCGCTAAGCCGTCTCTTTCATTATATGTAAGAGACGGCTTATGAAGGGTGGGTAATTTTCATGGAGGAGGAATTGTTTTATCGCGCATTAGGTGACTCGCTAACTGTCGGTATTGGAAGTTATTTTAATCGAGGTTTTGTCAGCCGTTACGCCCAAATGACAGTTGAGCAATTAAACCGCCCAGTTCGAACTGAAGTTTTTGCTAGAAATCGGATGACAAGTGGACAGTTAAGAGCTATGATTCACGACCAACATGTTCGCTCTCGGTTGATGCATTCTAATATAGTGACGATATCTGTCGGTGGGAACGACTTAATTCAAGCAAACCGAATGTTTTTAAGAACATATAACCCAGTCGTGTTTGAGCACGCTGAACAGCAGTTATATGAAAATTTATTGTACATTTTATATGAAATTCAAATATTAAAATGGTTGTATCCTACCCCTTATTTTATTCGTTTAATTGGCTTATACAATCCGTATCCACAACTCGGCTATAGTCAGTTTTGGATTAATCGTTTTAATGATGTTCTAAAATCGTTACAAACAGACCATATTCGTTATGTTGATATTCTTCCGCACTTTTCAGAAGGCGGTCGTAATTTATTAGCATTTGGTAGCATCCACCCAAACCGCAATGGATATAACCTTATTGCTAAACAGTTAGTTAACTCAGGTTTTTCACCTTTAAAGATATAATGTAAAAAGAGCCAATGGATCATCTCCATTGGCTCTTTCTTATATTTAACAAGAGTCACCATCACAGTATTCTGTTTTAGAATCTTTGTTTAACACTTGTACTTGTGGCTTACTCTTTTCTTCTTCATAAACTTTATTTAACACTTCTAAAAAGCTTTCAGTAGATTGTGCACCTGAGACTGCATATTTTTCATTAAAGACGAAGAACGGAACACCTTGAACACCTATTTGACCAGCTTCTTGTTGATCACGTCTTACATTAGATAAGTAAGCACCACTTTCTAAAACATTTGATGCTTCATCGCGATTGAGCCCTACTTCATCTGCAGTATCAAGTAAAATCCCATGGTCGCCTACATCTAACCCTTTTGTGAAATAAGCCTTCATTAGCTCTTCCATCAGTTCATATAACTTACCTTCTTGTTTAGCAAATTGACTTAAACGATGGGCATCTTCTGTGTTCGTCGGGATTACTGAGTCAAAGTTAAACTCTAACCCAACTTCTTTCGCTTGTTTTGCCATTTGGGCATTCATTTCTTTTCCTTGTTCATAAGGTACTTGATATTTACTTGCTAACATTTGGTGAATATCATCGTATTGACCTTTTTCTACTGTTGGGTCGAGTTGAAAGCTTTTAAACGTAACTTCAACTTCATTCCCATTGTTAAATTGTTGTAAGGCCTGTTCAAAGCGCCTTTTACCTATATAACAAAACGGACAAACGACGTCCGACCAAATTTCTACTTTCATGAATAGAACCTCCAACAACATTTTTCAGTTCTCATTATTCATGAATTCAGCCTGGAAATCAAATTATTTGTACTACCAACCAATTTCTTCAAGGTCAACGAACACTGGAATTAGAGCTTCATCATAAAGGTCAATGATTTCTTCTTCTACTTGTTCTGTTTGAACGATCTCACTGATTCGCTGTAATATTTCTCGGTCTGTATCTTCTTCTCTTGCTGCAATTATATTAATATATGGAGTTGCTGTATCACCTTCGATAAAAATTGAGTCATCATTCGGCTGAAAGTCAGCTTCACGAGCAACACCGTTATTAATGACTGAAAGATCAACATCTGGTAATACACGTGGAGTTTGTGCTGCAACTACAGGTTCGAATTCAAGTCCTTTAGGATTCTCCACAATCTTATCTAGTTCACCATAACCATTAAAACCTTCTTCTAATTCAATCAAGCCAGCTTCTTCTAATAACAATAAAGCTCGACCCATATTAGTTGCCTCTTGAGGTAATGCGATAATACCTCCGTCAGGAACTTCTTCAATTGATTCGTGCTCATCTGAATAAATGGCCATTGGCGCAATATACGTCGTTCCAATCGGCTCTAAACTTAAACCATGCTCTTCAATGAACTCATCAAAATATGAAACCGTTTGGAAGGCATTAATGTCAACATCCTCGTCTTCTAACGCCATATTCGGCCTTACGTAATCTGCGAATTCAATTAACTCTAACTCTACTCCTTCTTCTTCATACACAATATCTGCTACTTCCTCCCACAATGGAACACCTGAGCCGTTTAAACCTACTTTAATTGTTTCATCACTCGACCCACAACCTGCTAAAAAAATAGTTAATATGATCGCTCCAAATAAAGCTTTAATTGTTGTTTTCATTTGTTATTCCTCCTAGTTTATAATCGTCGAAGTTTTTTAGATAAATAGTTACCGACTGCCTGGAATGCTTGTACAATTATGATTAATAAAATGACAGTGACAATCATAATGTCCGTTTCAAAACGTTGGTAGCCGTAAGAGATCGCTAAGTCACCTAAACCTCCGCCACCAACAAATCCTGCCATTGCAGAAGCACCGACTAACCCAATAGACGCAATCGTTAAGTTCAATGCGATTGTACTTAATGCTTCAGGTAATAAAACACGATAAATAATTTGCCAATTAGTTGCCCCCATCGATTGAGCCGCTTCAATTACCCCTTTGTTCACATCTAATAAACTACTCTCAATTAATCTTGCAATATAAGGGCCTGAAAATAAGACAAGTGGTACAGTTGCAGCTGCAGTACCAATTGATGTACCAACTAACAAACGTGTTAAAGGTAGTATTGCAACGAGTAAGATGATAAAAGGGATCGAACGGAAAATATTCACTACACCATTTAACACATTAAACACAATTTTATTTTCCATTAACCCGTTATCTCTTGTTACAACTAATGCGACGCCTAAAGGTAAACCGATGAGTGTGGCTAGTACTAAGGCGATTGATACCATCAATAATGTCTCATGAGTCGCCTCTAAAATACGTGGCCAAAAATCGAATAAATTAACTTGCACTTGCCATCACCCTTTCTACCGACACGGTTTCTTCTATGTAATGAACTGCCTTTACAATTTCTGAATCTTCTCCTTGCAGCTCTACAATTAGATTTCCAAACGGCGTTTCTTGAATTTCTAATATTTGACCGTAAAGTATATTCACTTCAACATTAAATCGCTTAGCAATCCTTGAGAAAACAGGTTCACCCGCATGTTCTCTCAAAAATGTAACGCGATAAATATGACGTGGATGGTTATTTTCCTCAATACCTTTCAAAATGGACTGAGGTATATCATCTTTCATAACGCTTTGAATGAACTTATGGGTTGTTTGATGTTTTGGGTTTGTAAACAAATCAAAAATCGACCCTTGTTCGATCACTTCCCCATCTTCCATTACGGCAACACGATCACAAACGTCTTTCACAACGTTCATCTCATGCGTAATCATCAAAATCGTCACATTATACTCATCTCGAATTCTTCTTAACAGTTCTAAAATTGACTGAGTTGTTTCTGGGTCTAAAGCGGACGTTGCTTCATCACATAATAGAATGTCAGGTGATGTTGCAAGGGCTCGGGCAATACCTACACGTTGTTTTTGACCTCCTGAAAGTTGGTCAGTGTAATAGTTAGCCCGGTCTTTTAAGCCGACGAAATCTAATATTTCTTCAACCCTTTTCTTAATCTCATCTTTAGGTTCACCAGACAAGATAAGTGGAAAAGCAACGTTATGGTAGACCGTTTTTGACTCTAACAAGTTAAAATGCTGAAAAATCATACTAATCTTCCGACGCATTCCTCTTAATTCTTTTGCTGATAAAGATGAAACGTCCTGACCATCAACAAGCACCTCTCCATCAGTTGGTTTCTCCAATTGATTTACTAATCGTACTAAAGTGCTTTTACCAGCACCACTAAACCCGATTACACCGAAAATTTCTCCACGTTCCACTTGAAGATTCACTTGATTTACAGCTACTAGCTCTTCACCTTCATGTTCATACACTTTGGAAACATTTTTAAAGTTAATCATGGTGATCGCTCCTTTCTACAAAAACAACAAAAAACCCCCTCTTCTTACCTTGATAAAAAGATAAGAAGAGGGGGTGAATAGTTAATAATCGACCCGACTCTTCTTATCTTTCAAATACTTCACAAGTATTTGCTGGAGTTGGCACAGTGTCTGTCGCATAACAGATCCGCTGCCGAGGTTTCAAAGGGCCAGTCCCTCCACCTCTCGAGATAAGAAGATTTTATGTTTTGCTATTTTGAATTTTTAAATGATAAATACAATCATAAAAACTTTACGATTAAATGTCAATAATATTTTTAAAATTGACTTTTAATTTGTTGATATTCTTCATCTGTAAACGCTCTAGATCTTGTTAAAAAGCGCTTACCGTGAACACCTTCTACTGAAAACATACCGCCTCGACCATCTACAACATCGATAATTAACTGAGTATGTTTCCAATATTCATATTGGCTTTTATGAATGTAGAAAGGTGTGCCACCAATTTCTCCTAGATAGACATCTTGGTCTCCAATTAGTAGATCACCTTTCGGGTAACACATCGGGGAACTGCCGTCACAGCAACCGCCAGATTGATGAAACATAAGCTCACCATGCTCTTCTTTTAATTGGTTAATTAATCGAATCGTCTCTTCAGTTGCTGTTACACGTTCAACCATGTCCCTTTCCCCTTTCATCAATTTTAAAAGAATCCTAGTTTTTGAGGGCTGTAGCTAACAAGCAAGTTTTTCGTTTGCTGATAATGCTCTAACATCATCTTATGATTCTCACGTCCGATTCCTGACATTTTGTAACCACCAAATGCCGCGTGTGCAGGATAGTCGTGATAACAATTCGTCCATACACGCCCTGCTTCAATCGCACGACCAAAGCGGTAAGCTGTATTAATATTACGCGTCCAAACACCTGCACCCAAACCGTAAAGTGTGTCATTGGCAATTTGTAGAGCTTCTTCATCTGTTTTAAAAGTCGTAACCGCTAATACAGGCCCGAAAATCTCCTCTTGGAAAATGCGCATACTGTTATCGCCTTTAAATACAGTCGGCTGCACATAATAACCGTCAGCAAAATCGCCATCTTTCTTATTTTGGTCACCACCGACTAAGCATTCGGCCCCTTCTTGCTTTCCAATATCTAAATAAGACAAAATCTTCTCTAACTGTTCACTAGATGCTTGAGCACCCATCATCGTATTTGGATCTAACGGGTTACCGGTTGCAATCTCCTTAACGCGTTTTAGCGCACGCTCCATAAACTCATCATAAATATCTTCATGAATTAAAGCACGCGATGGACATGTACAAACTTCACCTTGGTTTAGCGCAAACATAACTAAACCTTCAATTGCTTTATCTAAGAAATCATCATCTTCATCCATAACATCTTTAAAGAAAATATTCGGTGATTTACCACCTAGTTCTAATGTGACTGGAATTAAATTTTGAGAAGCGTATTGCATAATCATGCGGCCTGTCGTTGTTTCACCTGTGAATGCGACTTTACCGACACGATCACTTGAAGCAAGTGGTTTACCAGCTTCTAAACCGAACCCGTTAACGATATTTAAAACGCCTGCTGGTAACAAGTCTTCTATTAACTCCATTAATAGTAAAATTGTTGTCGGCGTTTGTTCTGCAGGCTTTAACACGACACAGTTACCTGTCGCCAATGCTGGTGCTAACTTCCATGTCGCCATTAATAGCGGGAAGTTCCACGGAATAATTTGGCCTACAACACCAATCGGCTCATTAAAATGGTAAGCAACCGTATCGTTATTAATCTCACCAATTGTACCTTCTTGTGAGCGGATTGCTCCAGCAAAATAACGAAAATGGTCAACCGCTAGTGGTAAATCTGCGTTTAACGTCTCGCGTACAGCTTTACCGTTTTCCCACGTTTCAGCAACTGCTAACATTTCTAAATTGTCTTCAATTCGATCAGCAATTTTGTTTAAAATATTAGCGCGCTCTGCAACTGACGTCTTACCCCAAGCATCTTTTGCTGCATGAGCTGCATCTAATGCAAGTTCCACGTCTTCTTTCGTCGAAGCAGGTATTTCACAAAAAGCTTTCCCCGTTACTGGTGTGACATTGTCAAAGTACTTTCCATTGGTAGGTGCTGTCCATTTTCCGCCAATGTAATTTTCATAACGTGATTTAAAGTTTACAACCGCTCCATCTGTGTTCGGAAATGCATACGTCATCAATTAATTCCTCCCCTATATAATGTGTTAAATAGGACTGAACTAGGTGTATTGGACAAGTTACGTCTCACTTAATATGTATGCGTTTACATTTTGCTGTATGATAAAGCGAAACAAGGAAACTTGTAAAAATATTTTATCAGAAAATGATGAATTTTCAAAATAAAACACCTTAAAAAAACTTTGGACTTCACGAGCCCAAAGCTTCCCCTTTTCTTCTCACTAATAAAATATACGATAATAGAGCACTCATTTGGCATGCTATAATAATCAAAGCTAATGGAAGAACGGTTGTCGTCCCTAGGAAACCAACAAGCGGTGCTGCTACACCACCGAATATAAACTGGAATAAACCTAAGAATGCCGCTGCACTTCCAGCGTTATTTTCTTGCTTTTCCATAGCAAGTGATAAGCTTGTCGGATTTAACACACCAACACTTGAGATCACTAAAAAGAGCCCAAGCATTACTGACCAGAAGTTCTCACCGTTTATCGATGCTAATAGTAACGTAATACCACCAGATAAGGCGATCACGAACCCTGCGACAAGTAATCTCTCTTCTTTCACATAATCTACTAACCTACCAGTTATTTGACTGAGCGTTATAAAACCTAACGCATTAACACCAAAAACAATCCCATAAGTTTGTGCTGATAAGTTAAAGATATCTTGTAAAATAAACGATGAGCCGGAAATGTATGAAAATAATGCCGCTGCCACAAAACCTTGGATTAATGCAAAACCGATAAAGCTCTTTTGTTTTAACAGCGCTACAAATACATTTACTGTATTTTTTAAACCGCCAGCTGAGCGTCTTTCTTTAGGCAACGTTTCTTGTACCTTAAACACAGTCATTAATGTTACTAAAACACCAGCTATAGCTAGAATCGCAAAAATTCCACGCCATGAAGTAAAAGTTAACACTTGCCCTCCGATTACTGGCGCTAAAATTGGAGCTAATCCCATTACTAAAATTAACAAAGAGAACATCTTCGTCATATCAGGCCCAGAATAAAGATCGCGAATCATTGAACGCGACAGAACAATTCCTGCTGCTCCAGTAAAACCTTGAATGAAACGACAAGCAATAAATACCCAAATATTCGGTGCGATCGCACATAAAAATGAAGCAATAACAAATAAAGAGATCGCTAGAACTAATGGTCGCTTCCGTCCATATATATCACTCATTGATCCTATAATTAACTGACCAAATGCAATTCCTAGCAAACTAGCAGTTAAGCTAATTTGTGTTAAAGAATTCGTTGTATTTAAATCTTCCGTTAAAGCTGGAAAAGCCGGTAAATACATATCAATCGTTAATGGAACAAGTGCTGTTAGTGCACCAAGCATCAACAATAACCTAAACCGGCTGTTCGTCATCTTGTGTGTCAAATGAATACCCCTCTACGCCCTAAAAAATTACAATAAATCTATCATAACACTTATGTTTGATGTTCTAAAGGAATTGATTTGTAATTAAAAAGTTGCATACCGTGTATAAAAGACATATACTGTGTATATAGATATGCACAGCATTACAGTTAACGTTAGGGTGGTTAGATGAACAATTGGAAAAAAGAGCTTTGGCTTGCTTCATTTGAACTTAAAGTTACTGCTGAAAAACGAATTGTTAGTCAAATCTTGTTCGTATTATTCACTGTATTTTTCCTTATTTCGATGTTAGATCTATACATTGAGACTGGATTAACTGGGTTCGATTTACTATTTTTAATTGTATTTGCTTTTGCTGGTTCAATGACGACTCCTAAAAGTCTTCAATACCAGATGATTAATGACAATACGCATGTTTCACCCTATTTCACATTACTTCACTCACTACCTATTAATATCAAATCAGTCATTAGAAGTCGTTTTATTGCAAGTTTTATACAAGCAATACCTGTTCAAATCACCGTTCTAATACTCATATACGTCTTATCAACTGAAATGCAAACGATGATGTCCATAGCAGAGTACATCTTCTTTTCGATCTTTTGGTTATGCATTGGACTATGTTTAGGCGCTTTATTCCCCGCCTCAAGTGTCGGCCACCACATTAGTAAAGCAGAATATTATATTATCATTATAGCGCTGGTGCTTTGTCTAGGAGCTGGCATTTTAATATTTAACTCATATTTAGGGGGACTCGTTTACTCTACGATTAATTTAGTAACTAGCTGGCCTTTATATAGTGTCATTGGCGTAATTATCATAACCATTATTACTTTAAAGCTTGCAATAAAATATGCTGAAAACAAAGTCGATCGAATGGATTACTTCGTATAAACTGCTCGAAAGGAGAATTTTTTAGTGAAGCTCCCAATTAAATTGTCAAAACAATCACGAGAACCATACTACCACCAAATAGAAGAGCAAATTAAAGCGTTAATTGCTAGTGGTCAACTAATAGCTAATGCGCCATTACCTTCCATTCGGGCTTTATCTAAGGATTTAGAAGTCAGTGTCATTACGACACGAAGAGCCTTTCAAAACTTAGAATACGAAGGGTTTATTTATACAACTCAAGGAAAAGGAACTTTCGTCGCTGAAATTAATCAAGGGACTATGCAACAAGTGCAGCACGACACTGTCCGAAAGGCTATTAATAAAGCAATCGAAACCGCTAAACAGCACAACTACACTCACGATGACATTAAAACGATTGTTCATGAAATTTTAGGTGAAAAGGAGGATTTAAGTTGAGCACGATCTTAAACGTTCAAAACTTAACAAAACAAATCGATGACTTTAATTTAGGTCCCATTAGCTTTGATTTAGATCCCAATACAATTACAGTCATTGTTGGAAATAACGGAGCTGGTAAAAGTACATTACTTAAATCAATCTTAAATTTTGTGAAACCAAACGATGGGGAAATTCGTCTACTTAATCAGGGTCATGAAGACCTAACTGTAGATATACAACAAGAGATTGCATATCAGCCACAGCAATTAATTGGGTGCGACCCATTTACAGGTGAACAGCTTCAACAATTGTTTAGCAAAACGTATTACAACTGGGATGAAGAAGGATTCCAACATATAATCCATATACTAGATATCCCGCTTCACAAGCCGTTTAGTAAACTGTCCAAAGGAATGCAGCAAAAGCTAAACTTTGCATTAAACATTGGTAAAAATGCTAAACTTATGATTTTAGATGAACCAACCGCTGGAATGGATATCCCATCTAAGCAACAAGTCATCGACATATTAAACGATTGGGTTGAACAAGAAGACCGTACATTACTATTAACAACTCACCAAGTCGATGAAGTTAAAAAGTTGGCTGACTACATCATGATCATGAAAGACGGAAATCTATTAGCACATGAAGAGAAAGATTCCTTAACCAGTCAATTTAAACAGTATTGGCTACAAGAAACAGCAACAAAAGAGAACATCACAGGGGAGGTTAGTCGTAAAGGAAATCAGTTAATAAGTGATCACCCAATAGAAACTGAAGCCCATTTACAGAGAGAACAGATCCATTGGGTTACAAGTGAGCATCTTGATTTAGAAGAAGTTATTTCACTTATGCTCACACGATAAACCATTAAGGGAGAGAGAGTTATGGAAGCAGTTTTAAGTGTTGAAGGACTGGAGAAATCTTTTAAAAATACTAAAGTTCTTCACAACATTACCTTCGATGTTCATAAAGGGGAAATTATGGCGATTTTAGGGCCTAACGGTGCTGGTAAATCGACGACCATTCGTAACATTATGGGCATTATGTATCCTGATGATGGAAGTGTAACGTTTCACAACCATCAAGGAAGCGAAATACCCCGTCACAAAATCGGTTACTTACCAGAAGAACGAGGGTTGTATAAAAACGTAAAAGTAATGGACATCATTCTTTACTTTGCCGAACTTAAAGATTATCCAATAAAAAAAGCTAAAGAAAGAGCACTTCAATACTTAGAAAAGTTTGGATTAGAAGGAAAAGAAAATGTCTCAGTTGAAGAATTGTCGAAAGGCATGGGGCAAAAAGTGCAATTTATCGGCTCGATCATCCATGAACCAGAGTTATTAATACTAGATGAGCCATTTTCTGGTTTAGATCCCGTAAGCCAAGATGTCTTTAAACAAGAAATTAAAGAGCTTGCCAACAATGGAACTGCTATTCTATTAAGCTCTCACCAAATGAACTTAGTAGAAGAAATGTGTGATCGTCTATTCATGATCAACCGTGGCCAAAAAGTCATCTACGGTTCGTTAAAAGACGTCAAATCAAAGTACGCTAACTTCAAGTGTACTATTTTAGGTGATAACTCTGCACAGCAACTTGAGTCTATTAATCAAGTAACTCGCGTTGAACAAGATGGCTATAGTTCTGTTTTATACTTAGAACAAGGGATTGAACTTCCTTCGTGGTTACACACGCTACCTAATAATTTAGATATCGTAGAGTTAAAAGTGGACCGAATTTCACTTCATGAAATATTCGTTGACGTTGCACTAGGACGCTCAATTGCAGAGGAAGTAGGTGGCACATATGCGCAATAGTATTAAAGTCGGCAAGTGGGAAATTAAAAGGAATATTAAAAATAAATCTTTTATCATTTCATTATTTTTAACACCTCTGATCTTTGTCTTTTTCGCGACAGTACCTAACTTGTTAAGTGGAAATGATTATGACACGACGACAACGGTTTACGTGAATGATGAACTTGGCACATATGAAGTGATTGAGCCAATTATCGAAGAAAATAACATGATGAACTGGGACTTAACCGAAACAAATGAAGAGTTACCCACTGTTCAACATCGATTTGAAGAAGAACCAAATTCAGCATACATTCAAATTGACGAACACACAGCTGAAAATGGAGTAGTGACATACGTTAAAGGTGATGATGTCAGCTCACAGTTTTCAAACCAACTTCGTATTATTGAGCAACCTTTAAAACAACTCCAATTGCAGAACGCGAACCTTACTGAAGAACAATTGGAGTTAATTTCTACACCTATATTATTTGAGGCTGCTGATGGAAATGAAGAGTCACAAGCTAGTCAAGAAGAGATCACCACAAATGAAATTGGCATGGTTGACCCATACGAAAGTGGGATCCCAGCTGCTTTTGCCGGACTTGTTCTCTTCTCAATTGTCATTACGGGTATGATGATTTTCCAAAGCGCATCGCAAGAGAAGAAAGATAAAGTTGCTGAAATTATCCTGTCTTCCGTTACACCTGGTGAGCTTATGCAAGGTAAAATTTTAGGGTACTTTGTTTTAGGCCTCATTCAAGTAGGTGTATGGATGCTATTTGCAATTCCGATTGCGATCTACATGTTAGATGACGTGCCAGTATTACAACACTTACTCGTCCCTGAAACGTTAATTCTTGTGTTTATAGCAATTTTAGGGTACTTATTATTTGCTGCTTTATTTGTCGGTTTAGGTGCGACATTAGAAGATGCAAGTTCAGGAAGCAACTTCCAAGGTATGGTTATGATGTTGCCATTTATACCGGTTGTCATTATTGGACCTGTATTAAGTGACCCAAGTGGCATCGTTGCTCAAGTAGGTAGTTATATACCATTCACATCACCGACCATTCTCATTTTAAGGTTAGCTATATTAGATGAATGGCCATGGGTCGAGGTTTTAATTGGTATTACAATCCTACTTGTGAGCATTTGGTTGTTCATGAAGTTAGCCGGTAAGATCTTTAAAGTCGGTATTTTAATTTACGGTAAAAACGCAACACCGCAAGAAATATGGAAATGGTTAAGAGCATAACAATTACAAAGCTGAACGATTTGCACGAACTTCGTGCTGTCGTTCAGCTTTTTTATATAATTTCAATCAAACGTGACAAAATAAGGCTAACTTATATTATCGGAGGGACCGTTTAGTGGAAGAAACAATTAAAGATTCTCTGATCGTTATTGGCCGCGTAGTCACAATCTTACCCCTACTTTTATTTATGACAATCTATATGGGCAAGCGCACTATTGGAGAAATACCTGTGTTTGACTTCTTAATTATTATTTCTCTAGGCTCAATCGTTGGTGCCGACTTAGCTGACCCATCAATCAGTCACATTCATACAGCTGTTGCTGTCGTAGCTGTAGCACTTTTACAACGAGTTGTGACGAAGTTCAAGCTCTCAAACCGACGTTTTGGCAGAATCGTTACATTTGAACCGACAGTGGTGATCCAAAACGGGCAATTTCTTAAACAAAATATGAAAAGCATCGGCTATTCAATTGATAACGTCTTACAAATGCTAAGGGAAAAGGATGTCTTTGATATCGATGAAGTTAAAACAGCTATTGTTGAACCAAGTGGTAAAGTAAGTGTGTTAAAAAAATCATCAAGCACTAATGTCACCCGTTCAGATTTAAATATTACTGGAAAAGCGGCAGACATAGCGTTACCAATTGTCGTAGAAGGAAAAGTTTACACACACGTATTAGAAGATTTCGGTCTTGATTATGATTGGTTACAAAAACGAATGAATGAACAAGATGTCCAAAATGTTGAAGATATCTTTTATGCGACGCTTAATCAAAAGCAGAAGTTGCATATTTCACTTAAAGAGAATCATTTAAACGTTCCACGAATATTACATTAAACAAGCACGATTCATGTTAAACACCTATATTATATAGTAATGAATAATAACGAGGTGTTTTAACATGAACCCAATTGTAACAGGTACTTCTACAGAAGATATAGTCACAATTGATGTTGACTTAAGCCAGCGCCAGATCAGTTATTTAAATGTATTTAGATCAGATCAACTCGTTGGCATTTTTGAACCTGTAAGAAGTTTTCACTTACGTAATGAAAGATTAGAACCGATCACTGTCGAGTGTGTATTTGGAGATGGCACTTCCTACTCCACTTACTTAACATTTGATGAAAGCCGCCAAGTTAGACGTCCAAGTGACTTTAGGCCTGGTGATATTTTAGTGGCAAGCGATAACTTTGGAGATGTTTTCCCTCCTGGTTACATAGGCCACTCTGCAATTGTTATTGATGAATACCGTATTGCTGAATCTGTCACATCGCACCCACAAGTCAGAAAAGCTCCAATCCAAAACTTTTTATCAGTTCACACTCAAGTGATGCACGCTCGTCCAAAAGACCCGAGCATTGGTATGGCTGCTGCTGAGTATGCAAAAGAGTACGTAGAGGCTTATGATACGAACTTAAAACAGGGTAACTCTGTTCCTGAGTTTTCCTTTTCAACACGTGTCCCGTTAAATGACCCTAATGATGCGATCTATTGTTCTAAATTAGTATGGTTAAGCTATTATTACGGTGCGGATGTGGAGTTCCAAAATAACTTCTATTTATTCGCTCCGGTTGATTTGAAAGCTAATATTGAAATGGATGACCGATTCGATGTGATGTATCAGCATCCTGAGTTTGATTTTAAAATTAACTTAAAGCTTTAACTCCCCCCCATTCAGTCGGCGAATGCAACTTCTATTCGTCGACTATTTTCTTTAAAAAAAGACTCACCAAAATATCATGGCAAGTCCTCAATAGCTTATTTTATAATGTCATAATTTCCGATTACAGGAAGTGGTGCCTTTTCACCTTTAGCCGCGTTTAAAATACCAATTAGCCAAAGAATAAATACAAACAAATTCCCAATCGGCAAAATTAACAACCAGCCAATAATAGGAATTAACGTTCCAGCCGTGTTAATTATGATTGCTGTTAAAAGTAACAGCAACCCTTGGTTAGCGTGGTATGTTGCAAACTTAGACTCTTTTGCGACTAACAATGGTATAAAGAAAATGATATACGCTACAATACCTAAACCTTTGTTTTTTTGAGCGTCTTCACTCACTTGGTCCTGCGAGGGATCTTTATCGTTTTCATTTTCATTCGTCATGACCTCTCCCTCCTATCTAAAATCCTTACTCCATTTTATGACACTAAAAATTGCTCTATGACTGTGAACAGCTAATGGACAAGGAGATTTTGTAGCTTGTTTGTGGTCAAGTGAAAACAAAAATCATATCTATATTAAAAGACTTTTTATAAAGGTGAAGATACTGTGAAAAACATTGATGATTTCTTTAACGAGTTTATAGATTCAAATTGTGAGGAGTTAGGCCCTGTTCGAGGTAGTATAAGGCAAGAGAAAGCTTATCAAATCAAGGTCCAAGTGGCCGAAAATCATTTGTACACTTCACGTTCTGAGCCAACTTGTAACCGTGATGAGCAGAAATTCGCTAAAAAGATAGGGAACTATACTAAAGGCTTACCCCATAACAAGTATGGTGAGGTTGACATTCCTGCTTACGATGCTCTTAAAAAGGCACTTAACAGCGGGTTAGCTAGAGACTTTGAGAGTATTCCTTTAGGAAGTGAATTAAAGCTAACAAACCCACAAGCAGCTTACGCATATAATCTTGTTGGTACAGACTCACATCAATTATCAATTCCCGCTCCCCCATCTGTTGAGACCGCTTGGCATGCCAGTGAGATGGCGGAATTATATTGGCGAGCGCTAACTCGTGACATACCTTTTAATGATTACAGTCGAAATAAGTTAATAAAGGAAGCATCAACGGACCTCACGAAGTTTTCGAACTTTAAAGGCCCTAAAACGAGTTTGGGTGTGACACCTAATACCATTTTTAGAGGAGATGCGAAGTCTGACTTAACAGGTCCTTTAGTATCACAACTTTTATTAACCGACATCCCGTATGGAAACAACACGCTAAAACAACGATATCGCACAACGACTAAAGGTGACGACCATCTAACCGATTATAAAGAATGGTTAAATGTTCAAAATGGACACAAACCGACCAATAGGAATGAATACGATCGTCGCTACCGATATATTCGATCTGCTCGTGATTTAGCCGAATGGGTACATCGAGACTTTAGCTTTCAAGCCTTCTTAAATGCGTGCTTAATCCTGTTAAAATACGGAAATGAAGCAATTGATTCTAATAATCCGTATACAAGTTCAAAAACACAAGTTGGTTTTATTACGTTTGGTGCTGCGCATATATTAGATATGGTCACAAGAGCAGCACGTTCAGCCCTAGAGAGTGCTTGGTATCAAAAGTGGCTTGTGCACAGAAGGTTGCGACCTGAAGAGTATGGTGGCCTTGTTCACAACTACTTGATGGGCCGTACTGAAGTGCCCATTCATAAAGAATTACTCGAGTCAAAAGCGCTTCAATATACAGAAGAAACGTTCGGAACTTACCTTTTACCCGTTTCATACGCAGAGGGTTGTCCAACTCACCCGGCTTATCCTGCTGGCCACGCATGTATTGCAGGGGCAGGAATTACTATGCTTAAAGCTTTTTTCAATGAAGGTTTTGTCATTCCTGAACCTGTTATTCCATCACAAGATGGCCTTTCACTTAATTCATATAAACAATCCCCCCTTACAATAGGTGGAGAGTTAAATAAACTGGCGAGTAATATTGCTTTAGGACGTGACGCTGCAGGTGTTCATTGGAGAACTGACAGTATTGAAGGAATAAAATTAGGTGAACAAGTCGCTCTCAACATCTTAAAAGATTATAAAGAGACATTTAACGAACAGTTCTCTCATTTCAAAATAACTTTGTACGATGGTAAAACAGTTACTATATAATTTAGCCCAGCCGTAGCATTGTAGCGGCTGGGTAACACTTTAACTCGGTTTAAATTATTTAGAATGTTTAGTAAAATTGTTTTAAATAACTTTAAGGGGCGAGAATAGATGGCAAACAGAACGGTTATCGTAACAGGTGGGGCACAAGGAATCGGATATGCTATTGCAAAAGCATTTAGTAGCGAAGGTGACTATGTTCATATTTGTGACTTAGACGCTGAATTAGTTAAAAATGCAGCGAATAGCTTAGGTAATACAACCGGTCATCAAGTCGATGTAACAGATGAAAAACAAGTTAACGCGTTTGTTGAACGTGTAGTGAGTCATAGTGGACAAGTTGATATTTTAATTAATAACGCTGGGCTACAACATATTGACCGTGTCGAAAATTTCCCACTAGAAAAATGGAACTTACTCATTAACGTCATGCTAACAGGTCCTTTTTTACTTACAAAGGCTGTCGTTCCAGTTATGAAAAAGCAGCAGTTTGGCAGAATTATTAATATATCCTCTGTTCACGGAAAAACAGCCTCACCCTACAAATCAGCATACATATCGGCAAAACATGGAGTTGTTGGCTTAACTAAAACCGTTGCGATCGAAACGGCTAACGATGGCATTACAGTAAACGCCATTATGCCTGGTGCTACAAGAACAAAGTTAATTGAAAACCAATTGGCAAAGCTTGCTCATCAAGACCAAATTACAGAACAAGAAGCATTGGAGAAAAACTTACTTATAAAACAACCGATGAAACGTCTGCTAGAGCCGGATGAAATTGCGGAAACGGCTTTATTTTTAGCGTCTGACAAAGCAAATGCCATAACAGGCGAAACGGTCAGTGTCTCTGGTGGATGGTAATTAAGAAGGTGAAGATTTGAGTTATAAAATTGCGGTAATAGCTGATATACATGGTAATGCCTCAGCTTTAAAAGAAGTATTAAAACAAATTGATCAATCAGATAAGGTCCAACATGTTTATTGTTTAGGTGATCTAATAGGTGTTGGTCATCAAACGAACGAAGTGTTAGACTTATTATTTTCAAGAGACGAGATCTCGTTTGTACGTGGTAATCATGACCAAGATATTTTAAGCATTATAGACGGGGAGAAGCCTAACAGTAAAGGTGAAGAACGCGAGCATCACCATTGGATCGCGTCTCATTTAAATCCGAACTTTATCCCAAAGTTAAGAAACATTCCTTACACGTTAAGACGTCAAATCAATGGTGTTCCATTTTTGTTTTTGCATTACCACATGAAAAAAGAACCTAAGTTCCTGCCAGTCAATTACGACCCAACTATTGATGAGCTTGAGAAACTCTATGATGGTGAGCAGTCTAAAGTCGTCTGTTTCGGACACCATCACGTCGTACACCATTTTAAAAACGATCACCAACTGTTTTTAAACCCAGGTGCTTTAGGATGTAGCCACAACCCTACAGCTCAATATGCCACAATTACTGTTGGTGACAAACACAATATTGATACTTCTTTTTTTGAAGTTCCATATGATCCATCCGATTTTTTAAATGACTATGAAAGACTTAAAGTGCCTGCTCGCGAATTTATTTTGAATAATTTCTTCGGTAATCAACATAATAAGTGAAAAAATTACCAATTAACTCGAATACTGTTATGACAAGATTTTAACAACTACTTAGTGAAATTTACTTTTGACAATATAAATTTTTTCGTTAATATTAGAGTTATAAATAAAAAATTTAACAAACTTAACACTGAGGAGGTTGTTAAATGAGTCAAAATGACGAACAGGCAAGGGAGTCCGTCGACCAAGCAAAAGACATTGTCATCGAATCTTTAGGTGAAACGATGGACCTTTATGGTGTTACGAGAAGTGTCGGCAACCTTTACGGTACAATGTATTTTGAAGAAAGCATGACGTTGGATGAAATGCGCGAGAAACTAAAAATGAGTAAACCTAGTATGAGTACTGGGGTTAAAAAGCTGCAAGAATTTGATATCGTCAAACAGTCATTTCGTCGTGGTTCGAGAAAGCAAACATTTGTTGCTGAAAAAGACTTTTTTAGCTTCTTTAGTAAATTCTTCACTAAGAAGTGGGAACGTGAGGTTAACTTAAACCTTGAAGCGATTAAAGAAGCTCAGCCGATTTTTGAGGAAATCATGAACTCTGAAGATGTTTCTGAAGAAGTGCGAGATGAAGCTCGAGAACTTTACGAACAAGTCGAATACTCAAAGGCCTATTACTACTGGCTTGAACAACTTGTAGAGGGAATTCGTAACGGCAAGATTTTCGAAGCATTCCCACCACCTGAACATAACAAGAACAAATAGCATCATCCCTTATCTCTATTGTTTGAGGTAAGGGATTTTTTATTTGAGGCATTTTTAACCTATTGTTCCATCGTATATTTTAACCTGTCCAGAAAAAAATAAGTGTAAGAAAGGCAGGGGAAAGCTATGGATGAACAACGCGCCAAAGAAATTATCGATTCACTTGTTATGATTAACGTTAAATACCACGGTATTCCCGTCTATATTCAAGAAGTTATTAACAGTGAAACTGCGGAAATCTTTCCATTAGATGAAATGCACCATGAACAGCAAGTTGATTTGAAAGGGTTATACGAAGACGACCCAACTTAGAAGAAGGAGGGATATAAATGGACCGTTTACGTGCAGAACAAATTGCTGAATCACCAGAAATGAAAAATGTACAATACAATGGGCAAAATGTTTATATCCAACATGTAAATGATAACGGCACAGCTCATTGTTATTTTTTAGACGAACCTGAAAATGAATTTGATGCTCAGTTGTCCAATTTAAGAGAGAAGATTTAATTAATCGAGCGAACGCCCAAATAATTAGGCGTTCGCTTAATTATTTGGGCGTTCGCTTAATTATTTTGTTTTTCGCTTAATTAATTAAAAAGTCGCCTAATTTTATAATAATTAGGCGATTTCAAACCTTCACATACTATCCTTCTGGTCTGTTTCTTGCTCTTTCTTAGTCATGACCATCGTTAACGGTTTGTCACTACCTGTCATCAGCTGATGAACATAAGAAGAGGTAATTTCATACTGATCCTCAATTTTCTCTGCTAAATGATGGCTTCGTTCATATAAGATGGATCTAAAATTAAGCATTTGTCGATGAAGCTTTTCCATTAATGCTTCTTGTCTTTGGACTTGTTCTGACATTTCCTTTTGGTTTTCATCAAAGTGTTTAAGCTGTTCGTTCATTTCTTCATGAGCACTGACAATTTGATTTAATTGGTCTATTAATTCATCGTTTGAGACTTTTTGATCTGTAATTTTATTTATAATTTCTTTATTAGATTCATTTATACTTTTAACTTGGTTAATTAAATCTTCTCGAGCATGTTCTTCAGTTTTAAGCCACTCTTCCAACTGGCTGCTTTTGTTGTCTAACATGCGCAATCTCTCCAATACATCTTGTTTAAACTGATCATGGCTATGTTGTTTAGTTACAAGTTCTTGAACTTGTGTATCCATTTGTGTTTGGATATGATCTTGCCGTTCATACAACTGATTAAGAAAGCTATTAGAACGCTTTAACGAACGATTCACTTTCTGCTGTTCTTCCATCCACTCTGATAACCTGTCAAATTTCGTATAATCTTGGTTACGTGCACTTACTTTCCGTTTTGAGCGATATACAGTCGGATGTTCGCCATCATTAATGTATAATGTCATGTTTCCACATCCCTTTAATGTCTTACTTATAACATATGCGAATGTCCATATAAAAAGTGCCTGTCACGATTTTATTCGTAACAGGCACTTCACTATATTAGGCTTTTGATTTAGCCTTAGATTTTTTGCTAAGCTGTTTACTTCTTAACTGACCACAAGCTGCGTCAATATCACTACCTTGTTCAACACGAACACCGCAGTTAATATTATTTTCAAGTAATGTTTCGTAGAACGTTAGGATATTTTGCTTACTACTACGATCATAAGGATGGTCTTCTACCGGGTTATACGGAATTAAGTTAACGTAAGAAAGGTGACGTTTATCTTTTAGTAGCTTCACTAGTTCTAACGCATGTTCCTTTTGATCATTGACATCATGTAGCAAAATATATTCAAACGTAATTCTGCGATTTGTCTTCTCTAAATAATAATCAACAGCGTCCATCAATTGCTCAATTGGATAAGCGCGGTTAATTTTCATAATGTCTGTTCTTAGCTTATTATTCGGCGCATGTAGTGATAGTGCTAAGTTAATTTGAATATTTTCATCAGCAAAATCATACATCTTCGGAACAATACCACTCGTCGAAACTGTAATGTGTCTTGCTCCAATCGAAAGCCCTTTTTGATCATTAACGACACGTAGAAAGTCCATCGTATGGTCGTAGTTATCAAATGGCTCACCGATTCCCATAACAACAATGTGGCTTACGCGCTCAGAATCGCCTCTTTCATCTAAATGGTGTTGAACGTTCATAATTTGCTCAACAATTTCTCCACTTGTTAGGTCACGATTCTTACTTAAAATACCACTTGCACAGAATGAACAACCAATATTACAACCAACTTGTGTCGTAACACAAACAGAAAGTCCGTAATCAAAACGCATTAATACCGTTTCGATATGGTTGCCATCAGGTAGCTCGAATAAAAACTTAATCGTTCCGTCTTGTGACTCTTGCTTTATTGTTTCAGTTAATGACTGGATCTGATAATGTTCTTCTAATAGTTCGATTGTTTTTTTATTGACGTTTTTCATCTCAGAAAACGATTTAACACGCTTTTGATATAGCCAATCCCATACTTGGTCAGCTCTAAAGCGCTTTTCACCATTTTCGACTAACCAATTTTGTAATTTTTCTTGTGTTAGTCCATAAATAGATGGTTTCATTTTAAACCCTCATTTCAAAACCTAAGTTACTTTGTTAATACTAATGGATATAACACAATGTATCAAGTAATTTATATAGACAACATGTTCCAAATCCACTTACACTCTCTTCGCTCTCTTAGCAACAACCCTCATGATTAGAAGCATACAAACGACACCTAAAGTCATAGCACCGAAAAAGACCCAACTCAACTGCTGTTTCAGTAACTCTTCACTATTTAAATTCATGACAGAAACCATCACACGATCATGGTCTAACGGTTTATAAATTTTGCGATAGTTATTTTGATCCATTGTAAAATCAACAGTTTGGGACTCGTTTTGTTGCCAAGCCGCTTCAACCATTTCTTCATCTTCACTAATATCTAGTGTCATATGTCCGTATAAAACGGGTAGATCTGTTTCAGGTTCAATCACTTCATGCTCTTCATCACGTTTTAACCACGCGGGTGCATTTAATACGGCGATCTCTTCTACCACATCATTATGAACTTCGATTTGGGAAATGACTTCAGAAGGTCCTGATTCAAAGCTCACACTATAAATTTCTTCATCCTCAATGTAGGCATTTACCATGTAATCAGTTGTACCATCATAATAATAAGCAAACTTATAGTAAATGTGATCAAATAACTCAGCACGCGAGATCGGCCCTACCCAAAAGTTATCTAAAGCAAATCCTTCCTCAACAGTAACTGGTTCTTGTGACATGAGCTGATCAAAAGCTGTATACCAATACCCCCAGTCTTGTGATGGTAAGCCAACTTGTGAATCATCCGTTGATTGTGTTACCACTATGTCATCACTTTCCCTTTCCCATAGTGATATTTCTTGAACATCCCATTGGTCCGCTACTTCTCTTAGCTCACTTTGACTAATATCGTTAATGTCTCGACCACGAAGGTCTGTCATTATTCCTTTAGACGCTGTGTACAACCGCATCTCTACCATATGTTCTATTGTATCTGTCGCATGTTGCGTTGATTGCATCGCAGATTGAACCGTTCTTGTAGCAGAGTCGACCTGTTCATCTTGGTACGTTTCAATTCGAGAACTAATTAACATTATTCCAATAGCGAAAGACAATAAAGCAATGACCCCTATACATACTCCAATTTGCATAATAAATTTATTTGTATGACTCATCTTGTTTGACCCCTTCCGACATCTATCTACACTAATTTTCTATACAAGATAAATTCTTCCTTCTTTTTAAATGATTTTATAACAAAAAAAGAACTGGGCATAACCCAGCTCTCAACTTACAATTTCCTTTTATAAATTCTCAAAGAAGACACGAATAACGTCTGCCCCACCGATAAACGTACCTAATGAACTTCCGATATTCGTTAGTACGACAATTAATAAAACTCTTGTCACTTTATTTTGCCAAAAACCTTTAACTGTCGTAACATCTTCAGCTATATTTTCAAAATCTGAAACGTGTGGTTTACGGATCGACGCTTGCACAATACCAGCAAACCAACCCGCAGCTAGCATCGGGTTCAATGAACTTAACGGTGCTACTAAAAAGGCGGTCATAATCGTCAGCGGGTGTCCAAAGGCAATCGCTGCACCTAAAGCGGACATCGAACCATTCCAAAGAATCCAGCTAAGTGTTTGTTGGTATGCCGCATCAGGGTTATTCATAAATGTGTAAGCAATAATCGATAAGATTAAAATCGGAATCATCCAAGCGATTACTTTCGGCGCTTTTGACTTAGGCGGTACAGTCGTTAGTTGATCTAAGTCTTGCTCCTTATTTATTTCTCTCTTAACCCCTGGAACGTGTGCAGCACCTAAAACAGCTACTACTTTATCCCCTGGTGCATCTTTAATCTTCTGAGCTAAATATTGGTCACGTTCATCTATTAATGGCTTTTTTAGTCTTGGAAAAGCTTCAGTGAACTCTTGCATAACAGAGTTCAACATATCTTGTTGCTTCATCTTCTCAAGTTCTTGTTCAGAGATTGTCTCACGGTTAAATATACTATAAAGAATCGATAGCATTAATTTGGCACGACCGGAAACACCAATACTTCGCCAAACTCTTGAAAAAGTCGTCTGGATATTACGATCAGCCAATACTAAATCAGCCTCAACTTCTTCAGCTGAATCGATCCCTTGAATCATTTCCTGACCAGGCTTAATACCAAACTGTTTCGCAACACGGTTTTGGAAAGATGAGATCATCATATTCATTAACAACAAAGTTGATTTCTTCTCTTTAACGACTTTGAATATGTTCATATCTTTCCACTTGTTACCTTCTCGAACCGATTGATAACGTTGTTCATCTAGTTCGACACAAACAGAATCAGGTCGTTCAGTCTCGATCACTTCTTTTACTTGTTCTGCACTCTTCTTAGATACATGTGCAGTACCAATTATAATAACTTCTTTTCCGTCTATATCGAGTCGAGTAATATTATTTTCATCCATATTAGACTTCCTTTTCCCTCGTATTTCTACATATACAATAGTTTAACATTAAATTACCACCATGAAGAAATTATTTTATTAAAATTTTAGAAAACATATACTTATGTATATACATAGAGCCCGTGTAACGAAACAAACAAATTTTGATTATTTACAAAAGTCGCTTCTATGATAAATTAGTTAATAATTACATAACTGAAAAGGTGGGAGCGAACATATGCAAGATTGGTGGAAAAAGGCAACTGTATATCAAATATACCCACGAAGCTTTAACGATTCAAATGGTGATGGGGTTGGAGATTTACAAGGCATGATCGAAAAGCTTGATTACTTAAAAGAGTTAGGCATTGACTTAATTTGGTTAAGTCCAGTGTATGATTCACCTAATGATGATAATGGATATGATATACGCGATTACTACAGTATAAACCCTGAGTTTGGGACGATGGAAGACTTTGATCAACTACTAGATGAGGTGCATAAGCGCGACATGAAGCTCATGATGGACCTAGTCGTTAATCACACATCAGATGAGCACCAATGGTTTAAAGAGCATGAAGATTATTATATTTGGCGAGAGAAGCCAAACAACTGGCAATCAATTTTTGGTGGCTCAGCTTGGGAGTATGACGAAGAAAAAGGTAAATATTATTTACATTTGTTTAGTAAAAAGCAACCTGACTTAAACTGGGAAAACCCTGAACTAAGAAAGCGGATCTACGAAATGATGCATTGGTGGTTACAAAAAGGAGTAGACGGTTTTCGTATGGACGTGATTAACTTCATCTCTAAACACCCTGACTTACCAGACGGGCCGAACGGTGACGGAAGTGACTATTTCATGAATGGCCCACGTATTCATGAGTTTTTACAAGAGATGAATGATGAAGTACTATCTCATTATAATTGTGTAACAGTCGGTGAAATGCCAGGGACAACACCAGAAGATGCTCAAGTTTACACAGATCCTAACAACCGTGAAGTTAATATGATCTTTACTTTCGAACATATGGATTTAGACCACGGACCTGATGAGAAATGGGATTATAAACCGTTAAACTTAATTGATTTAAAAGAAAACCTAGAAAAATGGCAAAATGCCTTATATGATAAAGGTTGGAATAGTTTATATTGGAACAATCACGATCAGCCGAGAATTGTTTCTCGCTTCGGTGATGATACAAACTATCGCTATGAGTCAGCAACAATGCTAGCAACTTGTCTACACTTTCTACAAGGAACACCTTACATCTATCAAGGAGAAGAGATCGGTATGACGAATGTAGCATTCTCTTCAATTGCTGATTATAAAGACATTGAAACATTGAACATGTATAACGATAAAAAGAATAATGGCATACGAGAACGTAAGATTTTAGACCAAATTCACCATGTTAGTCGTGACAATGCTCGAACACCTATGCAATGGACAGCTAATGAACAAGCAAGCTTCACTACTGGAACACCTTGGATCCAAGTGAACCCTAACTTTAGCGAGATTAATGTTGAAAGCGATTTAAAACAGAGTAAGTCTATTTATAATTACTACAAAGCTTTAATTAAGCTAAGAAAAGAGGTCAGTTTAATTACAACCGGCAAATTCAAGTTAATCTACCGTGAACACCCTAACTTATTCGCTTATAAAAGAGAAGGTAAAGGTGAAACAATTACGGTATATTGCAACTTCAGTGACCAAACAATTGAAGTTGATGAACAACCTAAAGGTGAAACATTAATCCATAATTATGATGTCCAAGCTAATAGTCATCAAATAACGTTACGACCGTATGAAACGATTGTATATAAAGGTCAATAATTGGAGGTATAAAAAGTGAAAGTACTAGGTGTTGATATAGGCGGGACAAAAATTAGAATGGGCGTTGTTGATGAAGACTTAAATGTTCACTTAGATGAGCAAGTTCCGACAACTTTTCCTCTTTATGACTCGCTAGAAAAAGAGGTCAAAAACGTTTTAGAGAAACACCCTGACGTTGAACGAATTGGCATTGGAACTCATGGCTTCGTCGATTCAAAACGTGGGCGTGTTGTTTATGCTACGGAATTGTTACCTGGCTGGTCTGGAACTGAAGTAAAACAGCAATTGGAACAAGCAACTGGCAAACTAGTCCGTGTCGATAACGATGCAAACGTTGCAGCACTAGCTGAAGCAAAAGTTGGAGCAGCTAAGGAGTATGAACGAACGGTCTGTTTGACTTTAGGTACAGGACTAGGTGGCGGAATTATTTTAGATGACTATATCGTTTCTGGAGGTCCAAATGGCGGTGCTGCTGAAATTGGTCATATGATCTTATATCCGAATGGTCACCCTTGCCCATGTGGTCATAAAGGTTGTTATGAACAATATGTTTCAGGTACAGCACTTAAACGACGTATTGAAGAAGCTAACCTTTCATATTCACCTCGAGAGCTATTTTTAAATGCTGACCAAGACGCTAAAGCGAAAGAACTTATTAATGCGTTCACTTTTGACTTGGCTGTCATTATTAGTTCTCTCCAAGCGACGTTCGATATGGATTGCGTTGTCATTGGTGGTGGTGTATCAGAATCAGCTGAGTATTGGTTTGATACTTTAATAGTACAATTAAATGATCATCTATTAAATCCAATTGACGTTAAAATTGCACAATTCGGTAATGAGGCTGGCATGTTAGGAGCAAGTTTATTAGTTTTAGATAATTAAAAAAATTTGTTGCGCAAACGTTTTCATTGTGATAATATTTCACTTAACAAACATGAAAGCGTTTACGCGCAATTTTTTTACAGTTTTGTGCAAACGTTTTCACAACTTATACTTTAGGGGGATTTATTTAAATGAATTTAAAAAAGTGGAGTACCGGTTTGTTAGGTTCAATTATGTTAACGGGAGGTTTACTTGCTGGTTGCGGTAGTGACGATGGGTCAAGCGGTGATCAAGTAGAAGTAGATGTATTTCAGTTCAAAGTAGAATTTAGAGAAGAATTCGAACAGCTTGCTGAGACTTATGAAGAAGAAAACCCAGATGTGAGCATTAATATTACAACTGTTGGTGGCGGTGAAGATTATGGTTCAGCTTTACGTTCACGTTTCAACTCAGGTAATGAACCGTCCATTTTCAACGTTGGTGGACCACAGGATGTTGAAGACTGGTCAGATTATTTAGCGGACCTATCTGAAACAGAATCTGCTAATGCTGCACTTCCTGGCACTTTAGATGGTGTAACTGTAAATGATGGCGTTTATGGCCTGCCATACAACCTAGAAGGCTATGGATTTATTTATAATACAAGAATCTTTGAAGAGGCTGGCATTGATGTCGATTCAATCCAAAGCTTTGATGATTTAGAAGGTGTTGTTGAGACACTTGATTCTCAAAAAGAAGAGTTAGGCTTAGATGCTGTATTTGCTTTCCCTGGTGCAGAAGCATGGGTAACAGGACTACATTTATCTAACACATTTTTAGCACCTGAATTCAACCACAATGTAACTGATGCTTATGAGGCTGACGGGGTAGAATTCGAATACGGTGAAGCATTTGAGTCAATTGTTGATTTACAAGACGAATATTCAGTACAACCAACTGTAAGTTTAGATTATTCACAACAAGTTGAAGAGTTATTCTCACTACAGCGTGTAGCTATTATTCAACAAGGTAACTGGGTCTATCCTTCAATTACGGGAATTGACGAAGAGTTTGCTAATGAAGATATTGATATGATGCCTATTCCAGTTGAAGGTTATGATGAAGATTTATTACCAGTAGGCGTTCCGATGTATTGGGCAGTTAACGAGAATTTAGATGAAGAAGTTGTTGAAGCTTCGAAAGATTTCTTAGATTGGTTATACACTTCTGATTTAGGTAAGGAAGCTGTTGTAAATGACTTTAACTTCATTCCTGCATATGAAGGATATGATGCTGAAGATATTAATGACCCATTATCTCAAACAATTTATGAGTACTCAGAAAATGACCAAACAATCGGCTGGGTGTTTATGGGTTACCCAACTGGTTGGGGTGAAGATCAACTAGGTGCTTTAATTCAAAAGTACTTAAGTGAAGAAGCTAGCTGGGACGAAATTATTTCAGAGACACAAGAAGCTTGGGAGTCCTCTAGAGAATAATCTGTGAAAAGCTAGAAGTGAAACAAAGTAGCAGCTTTGCTACTTTGTTTCATTTTCAAGCTAAAAGAGGGAGAGATCGTTGTGCGCACGAGAGATTTATCATATTGGTTATTTCTAACACCTGTACTATTTGCACTGACGACAGTTGTTATTATACCGCTCGGTGTCGGTACATATTATTCATTTACTGAGTGGAACGGCATTACGACAGGTGATTTTGTCGGATTCGAAAACTATATTAACGCCCTACAAGACCAACGTTTTATAGATTCTCTTTGGTTTACAATTAAGTTCTCAATAGCTAGTGTCATTTTGATTAATGTAATTGGTTTATCATTAGCTTTAATTGTTACATCCAAAATTAAGACTAACAACCTTTTAAGAACTGTCTTTTTTATGCCTAACTTAATTGGTGGTTTAATATTAGGGTTTATTTGGCAGTTCATTTTCATTCGCGTGTTCGCTAATATTGGTCAGGCGTTTGGAATTGAAGCCATGCAAGGTTGGCTCTCTACGACGACTACTGGTTTTTGGGGATTGGTCATATTAATGAGCTGGCAAATGTCGGGTTATATAATGGTAATTTATATCGCTTATTTACAAGGGGTTTCAAAAGAATTAATTGAAGCTGCTCACATAGATGGCGCATCAGCGTGGCAGAGATTCCGTCATATTGTATTCCCTCTTGTAGCACCAGCATTTACTGTAAGTATGTTTTTGACATTATCTAATACGTTTAAACTTTACGATCAAAACTTAGCTTTAACAGATGGTGGACCATACAATTCGACTGAAATGTTAGCGATGGAAATTTACAATACGGCATTCGTTCAAAACTCATTCGCATACGCTCAATCTAAAGCTGTTATTTTCTTTATCGTAGTGGCAGCTATCACACTAGTTCAAGTTTACTTTAATAAGAAACGGGAGGTGCAGATGTAATGAAGTGGAAAAAGTGGCGCCTAGAACTTCTTGGAGTTTTACTAGGACTAATATGGATTGCACCTTTTTACTTAATGTTCGTTAACTCATTTAAAACACAGCGTGAATTGTTTGAAGGAACATTAAATTTGCCTTCCTCCCTTGATTTCAGTAACTATATTGAAGCATTTCAAGAAATGAATTTCTTACAAACTTTATTTAACTCCGTTTTAGTAACTGGGTTTAGTATTGTAATTATAATCTTTTTCTCAGCCATGGCAGCTTATGCTTTAGCACGAACTAAAAGCAAAGTGAGTACAGTCATTTTGTTCATATTTATATCTGCGATGCTGATCCCGTTTCAATCTGTTATGATTCCATTAGTTTCCCTTTTCGGCGAAATTGATTTATTAAACCGTGGCGGGTTAATTTTCATGTATTTAGGCTTTGGTTCTAGCTTATCCATTTTCCTATATCACGGGGCGATGAATAATATTCCAGAAACCTTAGATGAAGCAGCGAGAATTGATGGAGCAAATAAGTTTCAAATATTTTGGTACATTATCTTCCCTATGTTGAAACCTATTACTGTCACTGTCGGAATTCTCAATACTATTTGGATTTGGAACGATTACTTACTACCATCCTTAGTTATTAATAGCCCTGGTAGTGAGACGATTCCGTTAAGAATGTTTTACTTCTTTGGCCAATACACTACACAATGGCACCTTGCGATGGCAGGTCTTACTTTAGCAATTCTACCAGTTATTATTGGTTACTTCTTTGCTCAAAGGGCGATCATTAAAGGTGTTACTGATGGGGCTGTTAAATAAAGAGGAGTGTTTCTATGAGCGTTACAATAAAAGATGTTGCCAAAAAAGCTAATGTTTCCCCTTCAACTGTTTCACGCGTCATTGCTAACAACCCTCGTATTACCGAGGAAACTAAAAAGCGTGTTCGTGAAGTTATGGAAGAGTTAGGGTATTATCCTAATTTCCAAGCGCGTAATCTAGTGGCAAATAAAACGAATACAATTGGTATTGTCATGGCAAATTCCGCCGCATTATCATTTCAAAACCCTTTCTTCCCAGAAGTGTTAAGAGGCGTATCTGCTACTGCGCATGCGAACCAGTACGGGTTATATTTAACGACTGGTGCTACAGAAGAGGAAGTGTACAATGAAGTCGTGTCAATGGTTCAAGGAAAACGAGTCGATGGGATCATCTTGCTATATTCAAAA
The DNA here is from genome assembly GCF_007991275.1 of Alkalibacillus haloalkaliphilus. Lineage (GTDB taxonomy): Bacteria > Bacillota > Bacilli > Bacillales > Alkalibacillaceae > Alkalibacillus > Alkalibacillus haloalkaliphilus. Next base: position 365,211 of record NZ_BJYA01000001.1, read on the forward strand.
GAGAATGATCAAACGATAGATTACTTAGCAAACTCTTCATTTCCATTTACAATTGTCGGTAGACCTAGTGTAAACCCAAACCAGTTCACTTACGTCGACAATAACAATATTGAGAACTCAAAAGAAGCTGTTCAACATTTAGTTGAGTTAGGTCATGAGAAGATCGCCTTCGTAGGTGGTAGTTTAGACTTTGTCGTGTCACAAGACCGTTTAACTGGTTATAAACAAGCTTTGAAAAAAGCTGGTATCCAGTATCGAGAGGATTTAATCTTTCACCAAGAAATGACAGCTAGTATTGATCAAGATTCGGTGATCCAATTAATGAACAGATCTGAACCACCTACGGCCATTGTGACTCATGACGATTTAGTAGCATATGAGTTAATTAGGTATTTAGAAGAGTTGAAAATTACTGTACCAAAAGATGTGTCGATCGTTAGCTTTAATAACCATAAAATTTCTGAACACTTAAGACCACCTTTGACATCTGTAGATATTTCTATTTATGACCTTGGTTTTCAAGCTAGCTCTCTGTTAATAGATAAAATTAATCAACCAAACATACAAGACACACACAAAATCGTTTCTTCTACACTGATTAAACGTGGCTCTTGTAGACGGAACAACTAGAAGGGGTATGATTATGGAAAGAATTTGGTGGAAAGAGGCTGTAGCCTATCAAATATATTTACGAAGCTTCTATGATTCAAATGGTGACGGAATAGGTGATATACCAGGAATCATTGAAAAACTCGACTACTTAAAAGACTTAGGTATTGATGTCATTTGGGTCTGTCCCTTTTACAAATCACCTAATGCAGATAACGGTTACGATATTAGTGATTATCAAGCTGTGTTAGAAGAGTTTGGAACGATGGATGACTTTGATCGGTTATTAGAAGAAGCCCACAAGCGTGATATGAAACTGATTATAGACTTAGTCGTCAATCATACGAGTGATGAACACCCTTGGTTTATCGAGTCGCGCTCATCAAAAGATCACCCTAAGCGTGATTGGTACATTTGGGCTGACCAACCAAACAATTGGCAAAGTATCTTTGGTGGCCCGGCATGGCAGTATGACAAACATAGCGACCAATACTACTTACACATATTCTCAGTCAAACAACCCGATTTAAATTGGGAAAACAAAGACATGAGACAATCTATCTACGACATGATTAATTGGTGGTTAGATAAAGGCATTGATGGTTTTAGAGTTGATGCTATTAGCCATATTAAAAAAACAAAAGGCCTTCCAAATGGACAAAGCTCCACTGAACCACCGTGGGAACACATGATGAATGTTGACGGTATTCACAACTACTTAGATGAGTTATATGATAAGACGTTTTCAAACTATGATATTATGACTGTCGGAGAAGCAAATGGTGTTAGCACAGACGATATTTACAAATGGGTAGGAAAAGATGAAGGTAAATTCAGCATGATCTTCCAATTTGAACACCTTGATTTGTGGGATCGTAATTCGAATGCAGGTGTCGATGTCCCAAAACTGAAAGAAGTACTAACGAAATGGCAACACGCATTAGATGAAGACGGTTGGAACGCCTTATTTATCGAAAACCATGACATTCCAAGGGCCACGACAACATGGGGGAATGACGAAGATTATTGGTATGAGTGCGCAACAGCTTTAGGTGTTATGTACTTCTTCATGAAAGGAACCCCTTTCATTTATCAAGGTCAAGAAATTGGTATGAAAAATGCTGAGTTTTCTTCGATTAATGATTTCAATGACATTAAAGACCATAACTTTTATAAACAACAAAGCGAACAAGGTGAAAGTGCTCAAGCAATTATCGACACATTAAACGTAACAAGCCGCGATCACTCTAGAACACCGATGCAATGGTCAGCTGAACCGAATGCCGGCTTTACTACTGGCACACCTTGGCTTAAAACAAACCCTAACTATAAAACAATTAATGTTGAATCACAGTTAAATGACCCTAATTCTGTTCTGTCATTTTACAAAGACATGATTCAACTTAAAAAATCTAATGAGACGTTCACATATGGTAAGTATGACCTCGTTTTTGAAAGTTCACCAACTGTCTTTGCATACACTAGAACGTTGAACGAAGACCAAGTTCTTGTATTGACTAACTTAAGCGAAGACCGAACTCCTATTGATTTATCCCAATACGAATTAGGTCACTTATTATTAAACAACTACTCAGAAGTTGACGAAACTGTGCTAAAACCTTACGAAGCAAGGGTTTATCAAGTTAAGTAAAACCATAAATGAATTACACCCCAGCTAGAGATAAAACAAATGACTCTTGCTGGGTTTTTTTATGGCATCTGTACAATTCCTTACTAAAAAAGGTGACCTGAATTAGCTTCGAGGTCACCTTTTAGACTTTATAAATATTTTACTCTGTTTCGTAGCCTGGTTTTTTTAGAAGTTTAAAGATATTAGTCTTATACTCTTCAACACCGGGTTGGTTGAATGGGTTAATATCAAGTAAATATGCGCTATAAGCACATGCTAGCATGTAGAAATATAATAAATAACCAATATGGTACTCATCGATCTTCGGCAAATGGATTCCGATCTGTGGAACACCACCAGATAAGTGAGCCTTTGACGTTCCTTCATAAGCGACTAAGTTGAAGTCATTTAATGACGTGCCAGCTAAATAATTTAACTCATCAGCATTTTGTTCCGCTTCAAACAGCTCTAAATCTTCCTCAACCTCTTCAACAATTAAAAATGATTCTAGCAAGTCCCTTTTTCCGTCTTGAATATATTGCCCTAAAGAATGAAGGTCTGTCGTGTAAGTAACTGAAACTGGGAAAATACCTTTATGTTCTTTACCTTCACTCTCACCATATAGTTGCTTCCACCACTCTTGTACATAGCTCAACTTCGGCTCAAATGTTGCTAACACTTCATTTGTAAACCCTTGTTCATAAAGGTTATGACGAATAGCTGCATATTGAATAGCAGGGTTATTTTCTGGGTCAAATGTTGATAATCCATCCTCAGCTTGTTTAGCACCATGAATAAGTTCATCAATATTATAGCCTGCTGCTGCAATAGGAAGTAACCCTACCGCTGTAAATACAGAATAACGTCCACCTACATCGTCTGGTACGACAAAACGCTGATAACCCTTTTCTTTTGCTAGATTTAAGAGAGCACCTTTGTTTTCGTCTGTCGTTACGTAAATACGACTTGATGCTTCCTCTCCATAACGGTCTTCCATATAATTTTGTAAAAATCGAAAAGCAATAGCTGGTTCTGTTGTAGTTCCTGACTTTGAAATAACATTTAGAGCCACTTCTCGGTCATCTATGTAGTCCATTAACTGTTTTAAATAAGCGCCACTAACATGCTGACCCGCAAACAACACTTCAAAATTAGGGTTTTTTTCGAAATGTGGTTTTAACGCTTCAATAACAGCCTTAGATCCTAAATACGAACCACCAATACCAATAACGATCAGTACATCAGCTTGTTTTTGAATTTGGTCTGCAGTATTTCTTATATTGTTCAAAAATTCATCTGAAAGTCCACTTGGCCAATCTAACCAACCTAAGAAGTCATTTCCTGCACCTTGCTTTTTATATAAATCTTCATGAATAGCTTGTAGACGAGAAACTTGATTTTGGTTTAATACATCTTGTTTCTGTCCAGAGTAAGTTACGTTAATCATCGTTCGTCCCCTTTTCTCGTTGAATATCTGCTTCGTATTATACCAAAATTTCTAAGCTTTTAAATGTTAAGAAGATAATTAATGTATATGATTAACCGAGTAGCCTTCTTCTTCTAAAATTGACACGATGTGAGGCTCAATTATTAAATGAGCAGCACCAACAATGACAAAATACGTCTTACCATCATTTGTTGTTAAATACTCATCAATTTGTTCTGCCATATTATAGTTTCGATTATCATTTAACTCTTCCATATATGCCTCTTCTTCTTCTGTAACAGTAGCATCTTCATCAAACAAATAACCAATCAAATCGTCTGCATCACCGGCTTTATACAATTCAAACATGGTCGTTATTTCTTCATCAAATTGATCTAGGCTAACTAAAGATTGTTCTAACATAGTCATTTGGTACTCTTCTGATGGGCTAGCGAGTACTTCAAACTGGGATTCAAATGTCTCTAAAGCTTCAACTTCTTTGCCATCAATCGCTGCTTGATTTAAAAAGTACTCATCAACACCGTGTAAATAGCCTAACTGTTGAAGACGCAAACTTTGAATTAATGAAGATAGTAACCACGGTTTATAGCTTTCAACCATTTCTATACTCATACCTAAGTCACTTATTGTTTCGTCTAATTGTTCATACATTTCGTTAGAAACGTGGTCCTCAATTGTCTCCCCTTCTTCATACATTCCTAACTCTTGTTGTATTTGTTGCATTTCATACATATTTAAGTCATTTAAATCAATCTCAGGCACAACGACATCTGCCTCGTAATATGCAGTCTCAATTGATTCATGTAATGGGTAAAAGTCTCTTGTCCCTGCATGAATCGTACCTAGTAAATAAACCGTCGTCTCTTCATTCTCAACTTGCCATAAGAAGCCACCTGGACCATCAGGGTCACCCAATTGCTGTGATTCAATAACTACAGTTCCTTGTTCAGAGAGTTCATCTAACAACTCACTTTGTTCACGATCTTCTATTACAGGATTCGCCGCAATTGTAACTTCTTCCAAGGAATTAAGTTCTAACAAAACAGATACATCTTCAATATTATTGTTAGATACATCTAACACTTCAAGGTTATAGAGAGCTTCAATTCCAGATAAAGAGTCGATATTTTCACCCGACAAATCAAGGCTAGTAACTGTTTCAACCCCACTTTCTGTAAGCTCTTCATTGATCCTTAACTCATCTAAAACCGCATTCTCTAAGTTTTCATCATTAAAAGTAATCGTATCATCTGAACATGCCCCTAATAGCAATGCCAAAAGAATAAACAATATGTATACTTTGTTCGTTTTCAAAATCATCTCCCCCTCTTCCTGATTATACATGTTTTTCCATAAAGTTGTCTCGTCTCGGGTAAAAATTGACAAAATCAATAGTAAAGGTTATAATAAACCGTCTATACATACAATAAGTACTATTGCCGATGTAAAGTTGTGTTGTGAAACATTGCAGAATAGAAACTAGGCACGAGTTTTCCAATTTCTGCCCATAAGAAGAAAAGTTACGTAGCTACTATAAATGTAGGATTCCACTTTTTTTCCGACATTTAGCATTAGCTACTTTTTTTATGTAAATAATATAGGTAAAGAGAATTTTTAGGAGGAACAAGTTTGAAAACATTTAACGAATTAAACATTGAAGCAAATGTATTAGATGCATTAGCTAAGATGGGATTTGAAACAACAACACCAATTCAAGCACAAGCCATTCCAACAGCATTGGAAGGAAAAGACTTAATTGGGCAAGCACAAACGGGTACAGGAAAGACTACAGCTTTCGGAGTACCGATGATCCAAAAGATCGACCCAGAAAACAAAGACGTACAAGGGATTGTTATTGCACCTACACGTGAATTAGCGATCCAAGTAGGCGAAGAGCTAAACCGTATTGGTCACAATAAAGGTGTTAAGACTGTACCAATTTACGGTGGACAGGATATCACTCGTCAAATCAAAGCTCTAAAACGTCGTCCACAACTAATTACAGCGACTCCAGGTCGTTTATTAGACCACATTAGAAGACGTACTATTAAGTTACAAAACATCGAAACAGTCGTTTTAGACGAAGCAGATGAAATGCTTAACATGGGCTTCATCGAAGATATTGAGGCAATCTTAGCTGAAATGCCACAAAAGCACCAAACATTACTTTTCTCAGCGACAATGCCTAAGCGTATTCAGCTACTAGCAGAAAAGTTCATGAATCAGCCTGAAATTGTCCGCGTTAAATCAAAGCAGTTAACCGTTGACCACATTGATCAATATTACTATGACGTTAAAGAAAATCAGAAGTTCGATGTTCTTTGTCGTTCATTAGATATTGAATCCCCTGATTTGGCGATTATTTTCGGTAGAACGAAAAAACGCGTTGATGAGGTAGTTGAAGGTTTACTGAAACGTGGTTATTCAGCCGAAGGTATTCACGGTGACATTCCACAAGTTAAACGTGAAAAAGTCATTAAGCGCTTTAAAGACCAAGCAACTGACATTTTAGTTGCAACAGACGTTGCAGCTCGTGGCCTAGATATCTCAGGTGTCACCCACGTATATAACTTTGACTTACCACAAGACCCAGAAAGCTACGTTCACCGTATTGGACGTACTGGTCGTGCTGGTAAAAAAGGAAGTGCATATACATTTGTTACACCACGTGAGATGGATCACCTAAAAACAATTGAAAAATTAACGAAACGCCAAATTGAAAAACAGTCTTTCCCAACATATAAAGATGTTATGGAAGGCTTACAAGAAGGTGCTATCGAAGAATTAAAACAAACGGTTTGGGCTCATGAAGGTGACAATTACCGTGAAGCAGCCAAACGTTTATTATCTGAAGAAGATGCTGTCGATGTTGTCGCTTCAGCGATTAAACTTCTTGCGAAAGAACCAAGTCAAACGCCTGTAAACCTAACGTCCGTTGAACCTTTACGTGTAAAACGAGTTAAAGGTGGAGGACAACAAAACAACCGCGGTGGACGCGGTGGTAATCAAAACCGTCGTGGTGGTGGCGGTGGCGGCCGTAGACGCCGTAATAACCAAAAACAAGATGGCGGAAACAGACGAAACAACCGTAATAAAAACCAATAATATAGAAGAAGCTCGGCTTAGATTATTTATCTAAACCGAGCTTTTTTATATTTATAACTTATTATCTCTTTAACACTGATGTCACTTCGTATTGATCTGTTCTTAAAACAATTCTTGAACATTCTAATGGTAAATCATTGGGACCAAATGTTTGTTGGTCTAAATACAATACGGGGTCACCTTCATTTAAATTTAACAACCTCGCCTCTTCTTCATTCAATGCTTTGGCCGCAAAGCTTCGGACACCATAGGTTAGTTCAACATCCGCACATTCTTCTATTACTTTAAACAGACCTTTTTCATTTATATTAGCTTGGTCGACACCTGGACACCTGTCCATCGATACCCAATTCTCGATAATAATTGCAGGTTCATCGTCAATCTTCCTAACACGTTTCACGTAATATACTAAGTCATACAAGCCGACTTCTAATTTATTTTGCACCCATTCACTCGGCTGCATCACTTTATATGACACAACATCTGTATCAAAGTAATACCCTTTGATTTCCATTGCCTCTGCAAACGAGACGAGCTCTTGAGCAAAGGGGTATGAAATTTTCTGCCTTCTAACAAACGTCCCTTTACCTTGAATTTGCTCAAGTAAGCCTTGTTTCAGAAGCTTAGAAATCGCCTTTCTTACTGTTCCTCGGCTTACATTTAACTGATGAGCTAACTCCTCTTCAGCTGGTAGCTTATAACCTTCTCTCCACTTTCCTAAGTTAATATGTTCAGTCATCCACTTGGCAATTTGCTGATACAATGGTTTACCATCATTCTGTTTGACAAACTTCACATTAAATCCCTCTCTGCCCTTTATTACAGTAAAATATTCAGCCTTGAAAAAAGACAGGCTATTCACCTGTCTTTACGACTTTATAAAGCCTTGTACTATTCTTAAGAGCACTTGCTCATCCATATTTAGATCTTCTTGATTCGTTTCATTTAACAACTTCTTCGTATTATCACGGTTAAACGTAATAGACCGATTTAAATACTGTTTAAACACTTCTAGAGGTTGATTTAACTTCTTCTCTTCCTCAGTCAACAAGCGCTCATCTTCATAAGACACAATTTCAACTTGGTGAAAATCTAGCCCATCCTTGATCGCTTTGAAAATCTGGCCATTCGTCGGCGGATTAGGATTCGTAGCATGATAAATAGTACTTGCTTCTCCTGCTGTTAAACTCAACGCTAAAACGTCAATAATGAAATTAACAGGAACTAAGTTTGATACCGTATCACGCTCAATAAGTAAGCGGTAAACTTGATCATTTTCTTTACGTTCAGCACGCTTCTTCAAAAGTTGTACAGTACGTAAAATGCCATACAAACCAAATGTTGTGTCCGCTTCACCTGTAGCCGAATCTCCAATGATAATTGCTGGTCTAACAATAATAACATCTAGATCATCTTCGTAAGACATAACTAAATGCTCTGCATGACACTTACTTTCTTCATAAGCATTAACAAAATCATTGTCTGTCGAGTGGAGTTTTTCATATCCTTCAGTTGACTCTCCTAATGTATAAGCAGTACTAACGTGAATAAATTTCTTCACCTGTAATTGCTTAGCTACTTCAAGAACACGCTCTGTTCCTTTTAAGTTAATATCAAATACTAAGTCGCGTTCTGACTCATCAAAGGATAAATAAGCCGCCGTGTGATATACAGCATCAATTTTTCCTTGTAGTTGTTTAGTTGTATCAGGTGAAATGCCTAACCCTTGATCTAACAAGTCTCCTTCAACTACGTTAATTTGATCGTGTTGAGTGTTTGGAACTTGATTGTATACGCCTTCTAACTTCCGTTTATTTCTTACTAATAAATAGACGTTGTGGCCTTCATTAACTAACCGTTGAACTAAGTTAGTCCCTAGAAACCCTGTTGCACCAGTAATAAATATATTCATAAAAAAGCCTCAAACCCTTTCTAATATTCGAACCCGTAACAAAATAATAAAACTTCTTCTTATTATTTCTTCTAACACTAGTTTATAACGCACGGCTACAAAAATCTACAAATTTAAACAAACATTTTGTAAGTGTTCACTCCAATTTGAATCATACTTTTGTAACCGTTAACAAGTCGGATTTATTAAAATTTTGTAAATTTTCTATTTATTTGTTTGTTGATAAATAGTACAATAAAAACTATCCCAAAAAAATCGACGCAATGGAGGTAATACAAATGGCAAACAAGAATCGTTGGTTAATCGCACTATCCGCTATCGCAATTCATTTATCGATCGGTGCTTCTTATGCTTACAGTGTTTATACAAACCCTATTCATGATACGATTGGTTGGTCTACTGGACAGATTACTTTAGCCTTTACAATTATGATGGGACTAGCTGGTTTTGCTGCAGCGTTTTTCGGCCCATTTGTCGAAAAGCAAGGCCCTAGACGTTCTGCTATGTTCGCAGCCGTTTTATTCGGTATTGGTCAGGCCGGTTCTGGACTAGCTGTAGCAATCGATTCACACATTCTATTCTTATTAATGTACGGTTTTGCAAGTGGTTTAGGTTTAGGGATTGGTTACATTTCACCTGTTTCTACACTTGTTAAATGGTTCCCAGACCGAAGAGGACTCGCTACGGGAATGGCTGTATTAGGTTTCGGTACAGGGGCTTTAATTACAGCTCCAGTAGCAGAAATTCTTATGAATACAGTTGGTGTATCATCAACATTTTATATATTAGGTGTTGCTTATTTCATTGTCATTATTTTAGGTGCTTCTTACATTGCCCCACCTCCAGAAGGTTGGATGCCTGCTAAAATGAAACGTGATATAGCTTCAGGTGAGAAAGTGATAAAGAAAGACTTAGCACAAATGACTGCTAAGCAAGCCGTTAAATCAAGACGCTTTTGGATGTTATGGACGATGATGCTCATCAATACAACTGCTGGTATTATGATCATCTCAGTCGCATCACCAATGGCTCAGGAAGTCGTTGGGCTTTCAGCAGCTGCTGCTGCAACAATGGTAGGGATCATGGGAATCTTTAATGGTGGAGGTCGCCTCGGTTGGGCTGCTTTATCAGATTATGTTGGACGACCTGCCATCTTTATAACATTCTTTGCACTACAACTCGTTGCATTTATATCGTTTCCGAACATTACAAGCGTTCTATTATTCCAAGCTCTAATATTTATCGTCGTTAGTTGTTACGGAGGTGGATTCTCCAACTTACCTGCCTTTATCGGCGACTTGTTTGGTACGAAAAACTTAGGTGCTATTCATGGATACCTGCTAACGACATGGTCTTTAGGGGGAATTATTGGCCCAAGTGTCGTAACACAGATCTATAGTAGTACAGGAAGCTACATGCCTGTCTTCTACTTGTTCATGGCACTGATGGCTGCTGCATTAGTCATCGCCTTACTATTACAACTCGATATTAAACGCCAAGAAAAACAAGCATCTCTAGATGAAGAAATGATAGCTTAAAAAGAGGGGGACTTCCCCTCTTTTTTATTTATCTTCTATTTCGCCTCTTCCGACCATAACCTTTAAAAGGTGGGAATTTTTACGTTGGGAGGGGTTAACAAAATGAGTATATTACAACTAATTAAACGGACAATTCCCTTTTTCATCTCTAGGATCTTGGTCTATCTCATATTTGGCGCAATTTCACTAATCTTTTTAGGACTAATGCTCGGTTTAGGTATCTTACTATTTAGGTGGTTTGATTTCGCTTCTGGTTTCTTTATTTTCCTTATGATAGGGACATTTTTCGGTGTACTTGGTCTTCTGCGATTCATTGAAAGGTATTTCCTCTATATGGTGAAAGTTGGCCATATAGCTGTTGTGACTGAGCTTTTACGTAAAGGCTCAGTGCCAGATGGGAAAAGTCAAATTAGCTATGGTAAAGATCAAGTCGTTAACAACTTTGGGTCAGCCAATGTAGCCTTTGTCGTTGATAAAATTATTTATGGAGCGGTTAAGCAAATTCAACGTTGGTTAATGAGGATTGGAAACTTCTTAAATTTCATCCCAGGTGCGAAAAACATTATTGGCATTTTAAGTAAAGTTATGGCAGTCAGTCTTCGCTATGTTGATGAAGCAATCTTAAGCTATATTATGCTTAGAAAAAGCGAAGCTAAAGATGCAGAATCCGAGAAAGAAGAAAGTGTATGGAAAAACGCTTGTGATGGTGTCGTTCTTTATGCTCAAAGCTGGAAGAAAATAATTATAACAGCGGCTGGAATTGTAGCATTCGTCTACATTCTTAATATTACAGTCTTTTTAGTTACTGTGTTCCCGCTTATGGCTCTGGCATCTATGATTACGGACAATGCTGGTGCCGCTGGAATACTCGGATATTTTGCGATTATTGGAGCATACATCTTCACCTCAATGGTTAAGCGTGCGTTTGTTGATCCAATCGCTATGATTGCAATGGTTAGAACATATCAATTAAACATTGAAGATATGGAGCCAAGTATTGATCTACAGCAAAAACTGCTTAATGTTTCATCTAAGTTTAAACAACTATTCAATAAGAAAGATGAAGACGTTCAAAAGGCAGAACAAACAACATAACAACATAACTAAGCCCTGGGGAATCCCCCCAGGGCTTTTGCATTAATTAATTATTGTTTTGTTCAGCTTCATCTGTAATAACATCATCTGCGACTTTATTTTCTTCTCGCAAGTCTTCAAGTGCGTTGTAAATTCTTTCTCTTTCACGTGGTAGTGAACCATCACCTAGTTCTTTAAACAGTGCCCAAATCAAGCAGTACATCATTAAGAACATGAGGATCATGAATGGGAAACCACCGACTAGTGATGCTGTTTGTAATGCTCCTAGTCCACCAGCCATTAGTAATACGGCAGCAAATGCACCTTCAATGATACCCCAAGTAATACGTAAACCTACTGGTGGGTTCATATTACCTTTAGACGTTAACATACCAATTACATACGTACCTGAGTCAGATGACGTAATAAAGAAAATTGTTAATGAAATCATCGCAACTGCAATGAGTACAGATGAGAATGGGAAACCTTCTAATAATGCGAAGAACCCTTGTGCTTCATCTTCGAATACAGCGTCCATAATACTATTATCTGTAAAGTGTTCTTGGAATAATGCTGTACCACCGAAAACACTGAACCAGAAAATACTTACTGCAGTCGGCACTAACAACACACCGACAGCAAAGCTACGAATTGTACGTCCACGAGATACACGGGCAATAAATGAACCTACGAATGGTGCCCAAGCAATCCACCAAGCCCAGTAGAAGATTGTCCATGCATCATACCAACCATCAGCACCTTCTCCTGCTGCATCAATACCGAATGACATTGAAAACAGGTTCTGTAAATATCCACCTGTAGAATGTGTCATAGCCTGTAAGATGAATAAAGTTGGTCCTAAAATAAAGACAAACAATAACAATAAACCAGCTACACCTAAGTTTGCTTGGCTTAAAAATTTAATACCTCGGTCAATACCTGTTGATGTTGAAATGATTGCTAACAATGTTACAACAACAATGATAATTAACCATAAGCCTTCAGAGTTCGGAATTCCAAATAGCGTTGAAAAACCACCACCGATTTGCATAACACCTAAACCTAGTGATGTTGAAATACCGAATAATGTTGCAATAACACCAATAATGTTAACTGTATTACCCCAGAAACCGTTTAGACGATCACGACCAATTAACGGTTCTAACGTTGAGCTTAGTAACATCGGTAAACCTTTTCTATATGAGAAATATGCTAATGATAATGCTACGACCGCATAAATCGCCCATGGGTGAAGTCCCCAGTGGAAGAATGAATATTGCAATGCTGCGTGTAATGCTTGAGCTGTTCCACCTTCACCATACGCTGGCCAATCATAGTGGTTAATTGGTTCTGATACACCCCAGAATAATAAACCAATACCCATACCTGCACTAAACAACATAGCAAACCATGCCGGCGTGGAATACATCGGCTTTTCATCATCATCCCCTAATTTAATCTCACCAAGTGGGCTTAAAATTAAGAAGACCGTCACTAATATAAAGGCACTTCCACCTAAAATAAACGACCAACCTAAGTTCGTTACCGTCCAGTTGAACGTTACCTCAACATATTCATCAAAATTAGGTAGAAATGATCCTGAAATAACAAATGCTGAAGCGATAATCAATGAAATGATAAAAGCAGGGGTCTTAGCTGCTTGACTAAAAGAGGTCAACCCCTTCGTTTTCTTTGACATAGATTCTCCTCCTAAAATTTTAAATCCAGTTTCATTATAATCACTTGATAAATGAGTCATAAGTTCTATGTGTGTACATTCAATAAAATACCCTAAATCAATATATTGAAACATTTTTTGCCAAAAACATAAAACTAATGAAAACATACTGTAATTATTGACATACTGGACTTATATGTACTGTTATTATGCGTTTATTACCCTAACATATTAACTATAATGTTACAAGTTAACCTCCTACCCTGTTAAATTAGTAGGAATAGCTTTTTGTTGGTATAATGAATAGTTAACAAGCTTTTCATGAGGTGAAACGATGGATTATAAGACTTTAAATAACATAATCAAAAAGCACCAATCTGAGACGCTCGGCTTACCTAACAACCGAAAGTACGCTATTATCATCCCTTTAATTGAAAAAGACGGTGAACTACAGATTGTATTTGAAGTACGCTCTAAATATATGAGGCGCCAACCAGGTGAAGTTTGTTTCCCCGGTGGAAAAGTAGATCAAGATGACTTGAACACATCTGAGACAGCCGTTAGAGAGCTTTGTGAAGAGTTAGGTGTTTCAGAAGGACAAGTTAATAACGTTGAGTACCTTGGGCTTCTTGTTACTCCATTTCGACTTAGCGTAAGTGCGTATACTGGGTTCATTACGATTGGTTCTTATGAAGGGTTTCAACCTAACCCATTGGAAGTAGATTCAATCTTCACTGTTCCTTTATCTTTCTTCCTAGAAAACAAACCAGAAGTCCATTACATAGACGTTGAAATTAAACCAGATGACAACTTTCCTTATGATGATATTCCAAACGGTGAATCTTATGAAGTACAAAAAGTACAGTATGAGGAGCATTTTTATTACTATGAAGACTATGTCATTTGGGGATTAACTGCTAGGATCTTGAATGATTTCATTGCTATTATAAAAGGAGATAGGACCTAACCTATCTCCTCTCTTATCTGAAAAACCAATCACGTTTTCTTCTTTTTCTAATAAATAATACGACTCCAGTTATTAATGTTACTAATGAAGTCATTCCAATCCAAAAAATGATATTTATACCGTCATCACTTTGGTTTGCTGTCCCCATAGCCATTTGTGCATCTTTTGGGTCAGGCTCTTTATTTAATTCTTCTTGTGTCTTCAATTGTTTCTCTAACAACACTTCTTCTTCTTCATTAAAAACACTTAACACTCCACCATCATCGATTTCCTTCTCCCAATTATTGTCTGTTTCAGAGGTGAAATAGATAGGTTCTTCTAACTCATATTCTTGTCCATTTTCATCAAAAAGAACTTCGCCTTCTTCAAGTTTATTAGTTTCAAAGTTGTCAAAGCCATAATCAATTAATTTCCTTGTGTCATTATAAGCATGGTTGGCAGATGGAGAGTTTAATGTAACGACGACTAAATCAATTTGATCATCCTCATGAGTTGCTGTTGTTACTAGGGTATAACCAGACTTTCTAACAAACCCATTTTTCACACCCGTAACTTCATCATACTGTCTAACCATCTGGTGGTGATTATAGATCGTTGTCTCCCAACCTTCAGTTTCCCACTCAAACTCAGTCATCGCGACAATATCTCGGAATTTATCATTATCCATAGCATATTGTGTGATCTTTGCCATATCGCTTGCAGTCGTATATTGGTTTTCGTCAAATAAGCCATGTGGATTTGTGAAATTAGTATCACTTACACCGACAACATCATTCACAAACTCATTCATTAACTCTGAAAACTCTTCTTCGCTACCAGCAATATGCTCAGCAATCGCAGCAGAGGCATCGTTACCAGAATTAATAAGCATGCCTTTCACTAATTTACGTAACTCAACCTCTTCATCCTCTAATAAATATACACTTGTCCCGATGACTTCAGTTGCACCCTCACTAATCGTCACTTTATCATCAAGCTCACCTTGTTCAATAGCTATAATCCCGGTAATAATTTTAGTAATACTAGCCGGATACATTTGTTGCTGGCTACTTTTGTCATACAACACTTCACCACTAGACTGATCAATTAATATAGCTGATTCGCTATGCAAATCTATGTCTTGAACGTGCGCATGCGTAGAAGATGGAGTTGTGACTACTAACATTAATGCTAAAACAATTATTATACTAAAACACAATCTATTTATAAGCATATGAGCATTCCTCATTTTTGTAATCGTAATTATTTCGCTTTATTAATTTTACCAAATCAAAATATGTATAAATACTAATAAAAGATTACAATTATATTTCATTTAGTTAAAGTATTGCCCTGTTATAGGTAAAAACTAACAAAAAAAGAAGCCGACCCCACTTAAGGTCAGCTTCCTCGTTCGCATATTAAGATAACACTGGTTCTTTTACTACACTTTTAACACTTTCTTCAATAATCTCTAAGCCTTTTTTCAAGTCTGCTTCTTCTATTGTAATAGCAGGGAACAGCTTAAACACTTCATCGTCTGGACCTGCTGTTTCCATAATTAATCCTAGTTCAAAGGCTTTTTCGGCAACTTTCTCAGCTAGTTCTTTTTCGCCACAAGCGATTCCTACCATTAACCCTCGACCACGTACTTCACCTTTTAGTTCAGAGTAGTTTTCAACGATTTTCTGCAAGTATTCATGAGTGATCTCTGCTTTATGCTTAACACTCTTTTCTAACTTATCATCTTTCCAGTAGTCTAAAGCAGCTGTTGCTGTAATGAATGCATGGTTATTTCCTCGGAAAGTACCGTTATGTTCACCTGGTGCCCAAATATCTAGATCTGGTCTTAACAACGTGATAGCAAACGGCACACCGTAACCACTTAAAGACTTAGACATACAAACGATATCTGGTGTAATACCCGCTTCTTCAAAGCTAAAGAATGAACCTGTGCGACCAACTCCAGCTTGGACGTCATCGATAATTAATAAGATATCCCAACGCTTACAAATAGATTCTAATCTTTGTAACCATTCTTTACTAGCAACGTTAATGCCACCTTCACCTTGGACAGTCTCAACAATCATAGCTGCAGGTAGGTCTACTCCGCTACCACCATTTTCTAAGAAACGCTCTAAATAATCTAAAGTATCTGCAGAATCCATAAAACGATCATAAGGCATTGTAACAGAGTGGTTTAACGGAACCCCTGCACCTCTACGTTTAGCGGCATTCCCTGTTACTGATAAAGAGCCAATTGTCATACCGTGGAAACCATTAGTAAAGCTAATAACATCTGTACGCCCTGTTACTTTACGCGCTAATTTTAATGCACTTTCAACGGTATTTGTTCCAGTTGGTCCTGGGAACATGATTTTATAATCAAAACCTCTTGGCTTTAAAATCACTTCATTAAATTGCTCAATAAATTGCCCTTTAGCTGTTGTAGCTTTGTCTAATGAATGTGTAATCCCATCATTTGTTATATAATCAATCAATGCTTCTTTCATTTTCGGATCGTTGTGACCATAATTTAATGCACCAGCACCTGAGAAGAAGTCAAGGTATTCATTTCCATCTTCATCCCACATCTTAGAGCCTTTTGCTTCATTAAATACTGTTGGAAAGCTTCTGCAATAACTACGAACCTCTGATTCATGTTTTTCAAAAACTTTCATGTCTGTTTTATTCAAAATTTATCCTCCTCAAAATTACCCCTAAGGGTATTATAATCTAAACACTATTATTAGGTGTTACTTTTTAATTTTTAAATTATTTTTCGATTGGTCCAATTAAAAAGCTTAACTCTTCTTCATGTTCATCACTTGGGAATAACTCTTCAGGAAAGCACTCTGACACTTCACATTTCGTGCCAAGATTACGCGCAAATCCTTTAAATAACGATTGGGATGCTTTATTTGATGGAGTCACTGTCGCTTGTAAAAAGCGCACATCTCGACAAGATTCCCGTTGTATTAATTCGTTTAAAATTCTAGATGCTAGTCCTTTTCCTCTTTGTGACGCATCAACTCCGATTTGCCAAACGAATACAACATCTTGCCTCTCTGGAGGTATAAATGCGGTAACAAACCCGACAACCTTATTGTCTTCTTTAGCGACAACACATGTCTCTGCAAAATGTTCACACATCATAATATACTTATAAGCTGAATTTTGATCTAAACTTGAATTATTTACTAACTCCCACATTTCTGAACCATCTTCTACAGTCGGCTTCTCAAAAGTGACCGTATCTAATGGACTTAAAGTAGCTGTTTGACTATTAATGTTAAATGCTCCCTTCATTTTTGGTTAACGATTGTTTCCATTTATTATGTTAACGAGCGGAGCAAATTTTATCAAACGACTTAGAAAGTGATTAACAAGCATACAACTATCTTATTGTTGATGTCGTTAATTAAGAGTTACGAACTTAATGAATGCTACAGTATTGTATGTATTTCTCTAATTTATTAAGAATTTAGTCTTTTTTACCATTTAATTTTTTGATGATTTTAAAATTTGCATTAAAAAAGAGAAGGATTACCCTTCTCTTTTACTGATTCTTCTTAAAGGATTGAGGTGATTCCTCCATCCAACCATACTTAATTAAAATTTTTGCCCCTTCATGCGCATAGCTAAATATGTCTTTCATTAAAATAGACATACGCGTCGGTATATCATTTCTTAAACTAAATGAAGTCCCTAAAGAACTACCACCTATTGAAAATCCACAAAATAAGTTAACACAATAAAGCATTAGCTTATCGGAGAACGGTGCCACAGAAGAGGTTGTAACATTCCCGCCTTCCGTTCCAGGAACTTGGATATACCCATCTTCTAGAAACTTACTTAAATCATCCACGATGTTTTTAGCAAGCTTTACACCTTTATCAAAATATTTTCTTACCTCTTGCTCTTCAGCACATTGTGCAAACCCCTTAATCATCTGTAAACCCATCTTATTAGATTCAATGCCATGGTATAAGTGAGCTAACTCAACTGTACTTAAAGGCCTCTTGTCACTAAAAGGATTTAATCCACTTAAGTAATTTGTATTACTAACATATTCTACGGTCTTTTCAACAGCAACATAGGGACTCTTAGCTATTAAACCCTTCTTTAGTAAATACTGTGTACAGTCATCATAACATTGTTGCGTAATAACCGATAGTTCTCTATAAAACTGTGTAATATCCTCTCTGTATGACATTGATAAGTTTAAAGTGTGCATTCCTGTACTAATTTCTTTGATTAAGCGTAAGAACATAATGTCAAACCCATTGTCATAAAGCTTTGGAACGTCTTCGTTAACATCTACACCAGTAAAACCAGTTGGTATAGGCAGATTTTCTTCTTGAAAAATGGTGACAATCTTTTCAGCATAAGGTTCCATTTGTTCATATATGTTTACCATTATAGCTTTAGCCTCTTGATCATCCGCTTTTTTAATAAAATACTCTAACATTCTAAGAGACATAGTTTTTTGCTGATAGGTCATCCATAACGTACCGATTTCTGATGAAACTAAACCAGGAGTTTGTGGCATTAGACGAGTCCTCCATCATTTCATAATAATCACTTTTTATTATGAACAATACCTGTTAAATCATACACTCTTAGTTGGAGAATTAATCTTTCGTCATGACTAGATACAAACCATGACCATTTATCAAACGACAAAAACTTAACTCTAAGATATGTT
The DNA here is from genome assembly GCF_007991275.1 of Alkalibacillus haloalkaliphilus. GTDB lineage: Bacteria > Bacillota > Bacilli > Bacillales > Alkalibacillaceae > Alkalibacillus > Alkalibacillus haloalkaliphilus. Next base: position 383,858 of record NZ_BJYA01000001.1, read on the forward strand.
TAAATATAATCTAATAAGGTTATGTGACATGTACAAAGACATTTCGAGGAGGGATCGTAAATGAACTTAATGCGTGCAAAAGAAATTAAAGATGACCCTAACATGAAGAATGTCGTTTACAAAGGAAAGTATGTCTACATCAATGAAGTTAACGATGACAAACAAAAGGCGATCATTCACTACTTAAAAGAAAGTGGTACAGAGTTCGAAGTTGATGTCACTGAATTAAACGAAGAGTAATTAAAAAGGCGAACGCATTCACTGTTGCGTTCGCCTCAAATTTATAGATCTGCACCATATATAGCAACAAATTGCTGACTCAAAGCAAATTGATCTCCAGCCCACCCTAACGTATTCAATACATAACCTAATGCATCAGCATTATAACGCCCTGCTATTCTTTGATAAACTAAAAGCTCATACACACCATCCATATCAAAGTCTACTGGATATAAACCACTCAATGGGTTCACCCAGCCTTCAATCGGTTCAATTAAGGTTCCATTAGCATCATATATTTCATTTAAGTATTGTGGATCACGGTCGGATAGGTCAATGACATATTGCTGTTGGTTCACTTCACTTACGACACGGACCTTCGCATCATCCTCATAATTTACAGTATATTGATAGTAATCATTATACTCATTGCTATTAAAAATAAGGTTAAAACGATTATGAACGAAAGAATATATAAACTCATTCATAATGCCACCATTTCCACCAGTTGCAATACTAATGAGAATTTCGTCTAGACCATTACCCGTGAAGTCACCTAAAAATAGAGTAGGGTTATAACCAACATTGTCTACTAAAGGTGTACTGTAAATCTCATGAGTAGCACCGTCTTGAACGACAAGTGTAATGTTTTGTATAAATGGGCTATCTTGAGTTTGGTAGCCGACTAGAAATACACCATCTATGACCCCGTCACCATTTACATCACCATGTGCTGAATCAATAAGTTCAATTGCCTTTCTTACATCATAAAAGTACATAACATTCCCCTTCGTTCCCCTTTTCTAATATGTTATGGGCGAACGCGGAAAGTGCTACTCGTTCTTACTATTTTATAAAATATTCCCCATTACCAAACCGATCACAGATAAGACAATGATGTGAAACCCAACAGCAATGAAATATACTTTTAATGAACTTCCCGTATTTTCACCAAGACCAAAGACAAAGTCCTTTGCATACGCCAACGCAACTAACAAACCAACTAGGGCCCCTAAATACAACCCCTCTAGTGCTGTGTTTGCCTCTGACCACCGTAAAATAAAATACAATATGCTCACCGTAAGAAAGGTTGCTAACGATAACACATCATACCGTGGCGTTTTAAACTCTTGGATATTTAAATACTTGACCCATAAACGCCCTAGCACTTTAGGCGAATAGTAAACCATCCCTAAAACCATGTAAATAATGACACCCAATATAATAGCTAACAGCATTCTTTCACCTCTAAATAAAATCTTATGTCATTCAAACATATTCGACTAATTGTAATACACTCCCTGCAAAACTATAAAAAAACCTACCCTCGACACTTAGTCAAGGATAGGCTCGTTATTAATCAAATGCTGGAATAGATGTTTCTTCATAATTCTCTTCTAAGAAATCACGAACTTCATCACTTGTCATTGCTTCAGCTAACTTTTGAATGGCTTCTGAATCTTCATTGTCTTCACGCGCGATTAACGTAATCGCAAAGTCATTGTCTTCACCTTCAGTTAGTAAAGCGTCAGCCGCTGGTGTTAGACCTAATGGCTCTGCATAAGCAGGCGTCATCAACACAGCATCAACATCGTCATAAGCTCTTGCTAACATTAATAAATCAATTTCTTCAAATTCAAAGTCATGAGGGTTTTCCTCAATGTCTGATAAACGATAATGCGGATTGTCTGTTTCACCTAAAGTGATCACACCATGGTCATCTAATAATCTTAATGAACGGTCTAAATTAGTCATATCATTGGCAACAGCTAATGTTGCACCATCAGGAATTTCTTCCATAGCGTCATAATCTTTAGCATATACACCGTAATTTGCATAATAAATTGGCTGAATCGGTGTTAAGTTTGTATCATTGTTACGATTATATTCCTCCATATACGGTACGTGTTGGAAGAAGTTTGCATCAACTTCATCGTGAGCTAATGCATCATTAGGTTGTACATTATCACTTAACTCTACAATTTCAAGCTCGATCCCTTCTTCAGCTAGTTGCTCTTGAGCAATCTCAAGAATATCTAGCATCGGTGAAATTAAAGAAGCAACTTCTAACGTTTGATCTTCCGTTTGTTCCTCTGTTTGCTCTTCTGCTTCATCAGCTCCACCACATGCAGCTAATATTAATAACAAGATTGTCATTGGAATTAATAGTTTTTTCATATTATGCCTCTCCTATCTTTTGTCAATCTTTCTTGCAACTGTAATACCTGTATATTGGATTAGCTGTACAAGTATAACCATGATGAAAATCATATAAAACATTAAATCAGTTCTAAAATTTTGATAACCATAACGAATAGCAAAGTCACCAATTCCTCCGCCACCGACAACACCCATAATTGTCGAGTATGATATAAAACTAATTGTCGATGTCGTCAATCCAAGCACTAAACCTGAACGTGCTTCAACATATAAGAACTTAAATATAATATCCTTCGCTGAAGCACCCATTGAAATCGCCGCTTCCATGACCCCTTTAGGAATATCAAGTAGCGACTGTTCCACTAAACGTGAGTAATGCGCTATAGCAATAACTGTTAAGGGAACGATTGCTGCCGTTGTTCCAAATGCTGTTCCAACAATCCAACGGGTAAATGGAATCATAAACACAACTAGTAATAAGAATGGAAATGACCTAATAACATTTACGAGTAAGTTTAATGTAGAAAATACAGCTTGGTTTTCTAGTATTTGATCTTTTCGACATAAGTATAAAAAAGTCCCTAACGGTAATCCAACCAAAACAGCAGCTAGTATTGAAAAGCCAACCATAATAAAAGTTTCACCAATTGACTGCCATATTTCAGCTTGGTATTCAACGATCACTTCAGGCATGAGGTTCACCACCATCAGTGAGACGTTCAACAAAACCTTGAGCGCTTCGATCAATTTTTTGAATACCAGCCGGTTCTATTGTAACTGTTTCATACTCTTCACCATCTGCCATAACAGTTACGCGCTCACATATACTTTTAATTACTTCCATCTCATGACTAACGATCACAATCGTTACACCAAAGTTTTCGTTAATCCGCTTCAATACACTTAAAATCTCTGCTGTTGTATTAGGATCAAGCGAAGATGTTGGTTCATCACATAACAACACTGTCGGATTGTTCACAAGAGCACGTGCAATCGCGACACGCTGCTTTTGTCCACCACTTAATTGAGCTGTATATTGATCTTTAAAATGGTCTAAACCTACGAATTGTAAACTTTCCATCACGCGACTTTCTCGTTCTTGTTTCGGCACTTTTGATAACTCTAATGGTACAACGACATTATCATAGACCGTTTTATTACCTAACAAGTTATACTGTTGGAAGATCATCGCAATAGATTGTCTTGCTTCTCTTAACTTTCTTCCTTTTAATCTAGTAAGTGAATCATCGTTAACAATGACTTCTCCATGGTCTGGACTTTCAAGTAAATTGATCAACCTTAACAAGGTCGATTTACCTGCCCCACTTGCGCCTATGACACCATAAATTTCGCCATGATTAACTGATAAAGAAACCGATTTAATCGCTTCATAATCACCAAAACGTTTAGTAACATTTTGAATTTTAATCATAAAAAAACCCCTTCCCATGGCATGAAAGGTGATTAAGAACTTTTATATTATAACTTATGTTCACACTCTTGTCATTTAGTAGAATTTAGATTTTGATTGCTTAGTATAAATAATTTAGTACTAAACCTATCATAGCACAATTGTGTTAAAACCACATAAAAAAGCATAATTAGCTTAACTAATTATGCTTTTCTCTCTTATGTTGTTGCTGCTACTTCATCGGCAACTTCTTGTTCATTTAGCTCTAAAATTTCAGCTGTTGATGCATGTATTTCACGGATAAGTTCTCGGTTTTCGACTAATGACTGACCATACGATGGGATCATTTCTTTAAGTTTAGGTTCCCAAGCATTAATTTGCTGAGGGAAACATCTCTCTAACACTTCAAGCATAACTGAAACGGCTGTTGATGCACCTGGAGATGCACCAAGTAAGGCTGCAATAGAACCGTCAGATGCTGTAACAACTTCTGTACCAAATTGAAGTGTTCCTTTTCCACCTTCTTCAGTGTCTTTAATCACTTGTACACGTTGGCCTGCTACAACTAAATCCCAATCTTCGCTTTTCGCATTTGGGATAAACTCTCTTAACGTTTCCATACGCTTTTCTTTAGAAAGCATTAATTGTTGAATCAAATATTTTGTTAGAGGCATTTCTTTCGCCCCTGCTGACAACATCGTAAACAAGTTGCTTGGCTTAACTGAAGTCATCAAATCAAACATGGAGCCTGTTTTTAAGAACTTAGGTGTAAAGCCGGCAAATGGTCCAAACAATAATGATTTCTCATTATTAATATAACGTGTGTCTAGGTGTGGCACTGACATTGGTGGTGCGCCGACTGGGGCTTTACCGTATACTTTAGCATAATGTTGTTCCACAACCTCAGGGTTTTTACATACCATGAACAGTCCACTAACTGGGAAACCACCAATATTCTTACCTTCAGGGATCCCTGACTTTTGGAGTAAGTGTATACTTCCACCGCCAGCACCGATAAAGACGAATTTTGCAGTATGACGTTCTACTGTATTCGTCTCTAGGTTGCGGACCTTTAACTCCCATGAGCCGTCATCTTTTTGGTTCAGTTGATCGACACTATGCTTATAGTGAACTTCTACATTTTGTTCTTTTAAATGGTCGAAAGTCTTACGTGTTAAAGCACCAAAATTAACATCCGTTCCACCATCAATTTTAGTCGCAGCAATCGGTTCCTCTACTTGACGATCTTCCATAATTAAAGGTGTCCATTCTTTAATTTGTTCTGGATCATCCGAGAACTCCATGCCTGTAAATAACGGATTACTAACCATCGCTTCATAACGTCTCTTTAAGAAATCAACATTATCTTTACCATGAACTAAACTCATATGTGGTAAAGCCTTGATAAATTCTTCTGGACGGTCAAGTTGGTTATGATTTACTTGATAAGACCAAAACTGCTTGGACACTTGAAACTGTTCATTAATCTTAGTCGCTTTTGTCGTATCAATTGAGCCGTCTGAATTTTCGCTTGTGTAGTTTAATTCACACAACGCAGCATGTCCTGTTCCTGCATTATTCCATTCATTTGAGCTTTCTTCACCCGAACGCTCGAGCTTTTCGAAAACTTTAATGTTCCAACTTGGCTCTAATTCATTTATAAGAGAACCTAATGTTGCACTCATGATGCCGGCACCAATTAAGATCACATCTGTATTATTACTCATGTTCTTTCAAACTCCTTAACGTTTTGTCCAAAAGATGTATTGACCACACTAATGTCTAGCAAGATCAATCTATAAAAATCCTCATACTACTCTAGTTTAAAGTTTTTCTACTATAAGTTTATCACTAATACTAATAGATTGAAATATATATTACGACCCGACAAAAAAGGCGGAATTTTTATACGTATTATAGATTCCACTCAATTAACAACTTCTATTTTATCTCAATATTTTGAAAAAATAAACACAACTAGACTTTTACTTTTAAAAACTTTTGGTACCGTCTTTTGTATATCTTTTTGTATTATACAAAAATTAATATTGGTACTTATGAAAGGAGGCCTTTAAAATGGCTAATTTAACTGAGTTAGAAGTAGAAAACTTACGTCACATTATTGGCGGCCACGCAACTATTGCAAACAAGCTTGAAGATTACGCTCAAAACAGTACGGACCCAGAACTAAAACAGATCTTACAAAATGATGCTCAAGCAGCTAGACAAGCCCAACAGCAGCTTATGCAATTTTTTCAATAAGGAGGAATGCCACATGCTACAGGAAAAAGATATGGTTAACGATTACTTAGCAGGATTAAATGCTAGTCTCACTGGCTATGCAGGGTTTATTAACGAATCACATAATTCAGAGCTGAGACAAACTTTAATCCAATTAAGAAACCAAGATGAATCAAGACAAAGAACGTTATACGACTACGCTCTTCAAAAAGGTTACTACCAACCAGCTGCTCCAGCGTCAGATCAAGTTGTCCAAGAAACGAAGAGTCAACTATCCTCTTCATAACAGAAATTAAAAAGCGATTCCAAAGTTGGAATCGCTTTTTACTCTAATCGAGCAAACCTTTTCCGAAGGCGCCTAAATAAACTATACTCCCCAACCTTTAACTCTTTTAAATAGTCTTCGTCAGGATTTTGAAATCGCTGTTTGATTGATTTGAACTGCCAGTCTTGATTAGGGGTCAGCTTCATTCTATTTAAGTTTCTTAAAAAATCCATACCACTGAATTCTGCTAAGCCAAATTTGTAGCCTAAAAGCATCAATGATTTAGCCTCAACTTCAGAAAAAGAATCAAGGTCTGTTCTAATATTTGATAAATAGTGTTGTACTTTAATGTTAACGCCATGGTTAACTTCGCTTAGTTCTTTATTTGTTCTCGTGTAACGTGGGAGCGCGTATCTCATATCAATATGTTCTTGATCGATATCAATATTTCTTAAGTTGTTTCTTATAATGGCGTTAATAAATATGTTTTGAGTCCGTACAATGACGTTAATTAAAAAGTTCGACGGCTTAGGTTTTGCTTCCAAATACTTAGAGCCATCACTTATGATTAAATGATTACACCCTTCATTTAACAGACTATTAGTACCTAGATTATCTAAGATCCCTCCATCAACTAACTGAATATTGAGTGGATCTTTTTTTATTGAGACAGGTTTTATAAATGCTGGTACGGCAGCTGATGCAGCAACAGCCTTTCCAACCGTAAAACCAGTTAAACAATGAGGTTCATCATTATGATGGCCTTCAACCTTCATCATTTCATCGAGATACTGTTTAATCTCACCATTTCCTTCACTCGTAAATAACCACAACTCACCGTTATTTAACGAAGTCGTGTTAACGATTATTTTATGTGATTTATTTTGTTCATATAATGGATCAATTTGTAAATCATTTAAAGATAGGTAATGATCCTCATTAAGGATACTTTTAAACACTTCATCTAACTTTTCACTTAACTCATCACCTGTCATCGTATAGAGCTTATGAAGACCCCTTAACCCGAAAATTCGAAACCCTTTTTGAACAATGGTTAAAAGATCACTCTCAACAGCTTGAACAATTCTAAGGTAATCCTCGTCTTGAATTGGTCGGTCATTCGATTCGAGCCACTTCTTTAAATGTAGATAATAGATCATACCAACAATCGAACCGCCTGAAACGGTTGAAATTGTATCGACGTCTTTTAACTTCCTGAACTCTGCTAACTGAGCTAACAAACCAACGTGAAATAAGGCAGCTCGAAAACCTCCACCTGACAGAGCTAAGCCTACTTTCTTCTGAGTGGGTTTAACAGTAGATAACTTCATGTTTATACCTACTCTCTTAAAAATCTTTATTGTTAATATATTGCTTTTTCTGAGTTCAGTTTGTGCTAAGTCGCTATTAAATTATATTAGTGTATGCCTCTTTTAACACCACTTATAGTGAAATTCGACATACACCGCTCTACTCCTTCTAAAATAAGTTCAAACACCTAGTCAATTATGAATATTCAGGCATTTGGACTTAGACGATTAAAATAAGATTTTTTTATAAATAAAAACGCTTTCCGAATAGACCTGTTGTAGTTGATAATGATATGATTGTAGATGGGAAATATATAGAATGACGATAAGGAAGTGATTTGAAATGAATCAAACACATTTTGACAAAATGAAAAACGGCAATGGTTTCATTGCTGCACTTGACCAAAGTGGCGGTAGTACTCCAAAGGCGTTAGCAGGATACGGCGTAACAGAAGACCAGTACTCAAACGAAGAAGAGATGTTTGACCTTGTCCATCAAATGCGCACACGCATCATTACTTCTCCAGCTTTTGATGCAGACAAGATTCTAGGAGCGATCCTATTCGAACAAACGATGGATCGTGAAATTGAAGGTAAGTACACTGGTGACTACCTATCTGAAAAAGGTATTGTACCTTTCTTAAAGATCGACAAAGGCTTAGCTGACGTAGAAAACGGTGTTCAACTAATGAAGCCAATCCACGATCTTGATGAAACGCTACGCCGTGCTAATGAGCGTGGCATGTTTGGTACAAAAATGCGTTCAGTCGTTCATGAACCAAACGAAGCTAATATTCAAGAAGTTGTTGAACAACAGTTCGAAATCGGTAAGAAGATTATCGATGCTGGCTTAGTTCCAATTATCGAGCCAGAAGTTGACATTAACAGCTCTGACAAAGAACAATGTGAAGAGATCCTAAAAGCTGAACTTAAGAAGCATTTAGATCAGTTAGGTTCTGATGAGTACGTTATGCTTAAGCTAACGATTCCATCAAAAGCTAACCTTTACAAAGACTTAGCTGACCATCCAAACGTTGTACGCGTTGTTGCACTATCTGGTGGTTACACTCGTGATGAAGCTAACGAAAAGTTAAAAGACCACGAAAACCTAATCGCAAGCTTCTCTCGTGCACTAGCAAGTGAACTAAACGTTAACCAATCAGAAGAAGAATTTAATAATACACTTCAAGAAGCTGTAGATTCAATCTACGACGCGTCAGTTAACAAAAACTAAATGAGCATAAACGAAGCCTGTTTCACGTGAAAAGTGAAACAGGCTTTTTTTACATAAAGTTTAATTGTATTCAATATGTTAAGAAAACAATATCTGCTATCGCAAAAGAATATAAAATATATAATTCAGCAAGATTGATGAAGAATGAAGTTTAATTACCTCTTAAGATGAACGAGAGGTGATTAAAATGTATCTAAACGCTTTGAAAAATAGAAACGCACTGTTTTATATTCTAAGCGCTGGTATTACGAATGCTGGGAATGTTATTTCAGGGATGGCATTCTTGTTTTTAGCTTATGAGCTAACGCAGTCCAACCTTTATACAACCGGCATTGCTATTTCACAAGTGCTTCCTTATCTATTTTTTGGATTAATTGGTGGCGTTGTTAGTGATTGGATTCAAAAGAGGAGACTTCTAATTATCTTTGACTTAATCAGAGTTCCTCTTATATTTTCGTTAGTCTTTTTCTTTTATTTTGGATTGTTGGAATATTGGCATTTGATTGTAGTAAGCTTTTTAATTCAGTTACTAGGGTGTTTCTATAACCCTGCTCACAGGGCTTTACTCCCCATTATAGTTCCTGTAGAGAACCGTACGGCAATTAATAGTTTACTAGACTCTGTTACTCGCGGTGCCACGGTTTTAGGTCCAATTATAAGTATTGTGTTGATTAACACAGTGGGGATCATTCATTTTTTTACAATAGATGCCGTTACTTTTTTAATAAGTGCATTACTTATATCGAAAATAACGTTGAAAGAAGATGAAAAGGGGTTAGCTGGTAAGAGTATTAAGGATGTATTTCTCACTCTAAAAAGTTTTGTCATATGGGCTAATCAACAGACACAGTTAAAAACACTATTTATCGTCACATTTATCATGGTGTTTTTGAATACATGGGTTTGGCAAGTAGGTCTTTTACTACAGTTATCAGCTACTCTCAGTAATGCAGAAGAATGGTATAGTATAATTTTAGGCACATTTGGTGTATGTGTAATTCTTGTTAATATCATTGTCCCTTATGTATGGGAACAGTTGAACCTTAAACATTATTTAATTGCTTCATCTGTTTGGAGCATGGGAATCTTTACAATAGGATTGGCCTTTGCATTACCTATATATTTTATTGGGGCGCTTATTGTTGCTATGGGACTACCCATTTCAAGCTTAGCTAGAGTTTATTTACTCCAGTTACTGCTACCGAACGATATGTTAGGAAAAGGGTTTAGTTTTAATGCATTCCTCCTATACCTATCGAATGCGATCTCACTTGGTGTATTTGGATTATTATCTACCTTTGTAAGCATTAACATAATCTTTGTAGTATGTGGTCTACTCATGATTTTAGCGGGATTAGTAAGTTACTACCTTACGATTTTACGAAAGTGACCAGGTGATTTTCCGTAAAGCATATTAAATAAACGGTTATATACATTGACTGATGAAAAACCACATTCTAAAGCGATCTCTAATATTGTTAGGTTAGTGTATTTTAATAATTGCTGACTACGCACTAACCTGTAAACTTGTAGCCATGAATAAGGAGAAATACCAATTAGCTCTTTAAATACATGTGCGAATTGATACTTACTTAAGTTCGCAACTTTTGCCATGTCTTCTAGGGTCCAATTACTCTTATAGTCATCTTTTAACGCTGTTAATGTTTTGGAAATAGGCGCATTAAAAACATTGTAATGACTTAAGTTAATGTCTGGTATGTGACTGCTAACAGCATTGTTTAAGAGTATAATACTTAAGGAAGTTAAGTTGTGATCTAAAAAAGATTGCTTAACCATCAAGGGCTCATCTTCTAAGACTTTTAAATGTCTAATGATAAATTGTGTCCATTGAGAAACGGGATTTGTAAATTGGACCAATGAAGCAAATTGGACTTCAAAAGGTTGGTTATATATGGATGACGACAATTCGTTTAACATTTGTCGATCTAATTCAACTAAAAATTTACTGTGATCAACAGCGATTTGTTTGTGGTCTTCACTAGGATTGAACATAAGGAATTGATGCTGAGACATTGTCATTTCTTGACGGTTGGTTTGATAATTAGTTGCACCACCAACAGAAAATACAAATTTGTAACAATTATCCGAGCGCCAATCACTTTCTTGATCAAAATTTTGTCTTAGTAAAAATAGCCCAACGTCGCTATGTAGTAATGTGTTCATTGAATAACCTCGTAGATCATGAAATTTAACTACTATTATAACACTTTCAGATTACCTAATAAAAAGACCTGTCTCATTTGAAAAAGTGAGACAGGTCTTTTTAGCCTTTTTATTCATATTGTGACGATTTTTTGTATTTGATATATGTATAAACTAACCAGATTACACAAGTAATAATTAATAGTAAGGATAAAATAAAAGTCACTTCACTTGAGAATGTCTCTGTGTAGATCATTATAAAAATCAATACCACTGAGAATAATGAGACCAAAATAGTTCGTTGAAACTTTTCAAGCTCATTTAAGTTCCAATAAAAAAACTTACTTCTTCTCATTACAAGGCCTCCTAAAAGAAAAATGTGACTCACTTAGTTCTTTTGTATAAGACATAAAACCTAAATAGGGACTCCCCTACACAAAAACTACCTAGAATGATATACAACAAACTCTCTGAAGCTCCATAAAGACCGAGGTATAGCCATGCAATGCCGACTACTAAAATTATAATATGAATAATGATATCTAAAGGCATTAACCTTTTTGCTTCAACCATAATAACCCCTCCACTCTTTATAAATAGTTTCTATAATTAAATCACCAATTTTACTAACTTATTATACATAAACCGCTATATGGCAGAACTCACGTGTATTATGAACTCTCAATTTCTTTTATAAACGCATATAAAGTTCTTGAGTATAAATCTGGTTGCTCTCTATGAACTAGGTGACCAGCCAACGGGATCACTGACGTATGAATTTTTGGGTTAAATTGCTTATAAGTTATAGCAGCTGATACTTCTAAATCTTGCTGTTCACCGACCATATATAAAGTTGGCATAGCAAGTTGAGATACCTCCCCTGTCTGTTCAAACGGATAAAAGTCTTCATCGCTAAAGGATTTCAACAAAGTCTTCCAGTCATTATCTTCATGAATTTCATTTAGATAGGAAACCGCTTCTTCATTATTAAACAGTTGTTCATAGTTTGCAGCTTCTTCTCTTAACATTTCAGACCAATTGTTAGGCCTAACAGGAAAAACCCCAGAAAATGTTAAAGATTTTACTTTATTAGGGTAAGCCTTTGCAAGAAGTAATGCTGCAATTCCTCCCAATGAAACTCCAGCAATATGGCACTTTTCAACATTTAAACTATCCAAAGTATCCTTAAGATCTTTTACACAATCAGTAAAGTAATCATCAATTTTCCCATTAGACTTTCCATGACCTCTTAGATCTGGGCGAATTACCTTGAAGTTTCGAGCAGAAAGGTACTCAGTTTGTTCCTCAAATTCAGTTAAACTTGTCATGCCTCCAGAGTGAATTAAAACTATTGGTTCCCCTTCACCAGTAGTGGTGTTATGTAAAATCATGAACTTCTCCCCCAACTATTTGAATCATATAAGATCTTCTTTGAGTGTAATACTTCATTATATTTACTTCCACCCCAATAAGATGACTACTCGATTATACCCTCTAAAAGATTGGATAAGGCATAATGAAACTATTGGGAACCTTGCATATAATTCCAAATGGTATCACCTAAATATTAATTATGACGAACTTGAATTCGCTGCACTTGTTGCTGCTACTGCCGTTACCACTGCAGAATCGACAGCTTGAACAGCTTCTGAAACTGAATTGGCTAAAACATTACTTTCCATGATCGCCTTAATGCGTTTTTTAGCTTCTTTTTTATCTTCTGGTGAAAACAAAATCGAAGTAAGCTGACACGTATTCAATAAACCGAGTAGTAAGACTGTTCGGTTTTCTTCTACTTGATCAATTTCTTCTGTAAATACCGCTTCTTGAACATCACGAACGAGTTTGTCCACTGCATCAACATTTTCAATTGGGTAACGGTGAATTGGAAAGATTCCTAGAAAATGACGACTGTCATCTTTAACCATGTCTTCGTTCACTAAATCTCTATATACCTGCTTTCGCAATTTGTTGTTACCGAGCTTTTGTACCCAGTACTTTGCTTTTTTATTACTTTTCGCTTGAGTAATTCGCTCTAAAGCATAATCAAGATAAGCCGTCCCAGTCGGCTTTGAGTCGACAACGATCAACTTCTTTTTCCTTATATCAACTTTATCTCTTGAAGCCAATTCCATTAATACAGCACCTGCAAGGCCATAATTAATTCGAGATGAGGCTCTTAAATAAATCGTCCCCTTTTCTCTCCTTGTCGCTAAAAGTAATAGCCGTTTCGGTAATAGCATTCTACCCCTCCAAGTGTATTTAATATTGCAACTATTAAACTAATGTTTGTTATAAGTCGTGGCATGTGGAATAAATCCTTACAAATAGGATACAACAGTTTGGATTTTTTGGCATTTAAAATGTCCTAAAAGTGAAACAGGTTATTGATCTAAAACTAACAGCATGCAGGAGTTGCCTGTGTGTAAATCATAATAAGATCAATTCAATTGAAAATATTCATTAACATACCACGCAGTAAGGTTTTAACAAATTTCCTCACGAATATTAACCAACTAGCTTCCTCCCCTACTTTTCAAACGCTAAATTCAAAAAAGTTAAAAAACTGTCACTGACCTTCACTGAGCTTCACTGACCCGCACTGAGCAATTTAAATGGCTCTCACCGCCTCTCAGTAACTTTGGAGGTATTTCGGTATGCTGATAAGATTTTTAGTAGCGAAACAAAAACTATCGGGAGGAATTATTAATGGCTAAAGAACACATTCGAATTGTAGATACAGATATACACGAGCGCGTTCACTACGAAGATATACTGAAATATTTAGACGAACCTTTTAAACATTACATTCAAAATTGTCATTGGGTACAAGAAAAACATATGCCATACACCCAGCCCTCTGTTGCAGGTGTAAACCGGGCAGACGCAGTTGTACCAGATGGGCGTCCGGCTGGTTCAGACTTAACATTTATGCAAGAACAACTGCTAGATGATATCGGTCATGAGTTTGGCATTTTAACGAGTGCATTAGATCCTTCACCATCATCGATGCATGGTTGGTATGAAATGGCGACAGCTTTAGCATCTGCTTACAATGATTGGCAAATTGAAGAATGGTTAGAGAAAGATGATCGTTTATATGGATCTGTTCATATTGCAGCACAAGATCGTGACGCTGCAGTAAAAGAGATTGAAAGAGTTGGATCCCATCCAAAGATGGTCCAAGTTTTACTACCCATTGATGACATTATGTGGGGCGATCCATTCTATCACCCTATTTTTGAAGCTGCAGAAAAGCATAATTTAATGATTGGTATGCACCATAATGAGCCGCCTGTCTATTATGGGAAATGGCCAAGGTATTTTATTGAGTGGCATACATTAATTTCTACTGCTCATATGAAACAAGTGACGAATATGATTTTCAATGGTGTATTTGATAAGTTCCCTAATCTCGGGTTAATGATGATTGAAGGCGGATTTACTTGGGTTCCCCACATTATGTGGAAAATGGACCAGCAATACCGCGACTTGCGCCATGAAGTCCCTTGGTTGAAACGAAAGCCCAGTGATATTTTCAAAGCACAGATTCGAGTAACAACTCAACCAGCTGAAGAAGTAACTAAACAAGAATTTATGTCTCTCATTGAACAAATGGGAACGGATGAAATATTATGCTTCTCTACCGATTACCCACACTGGGACTATGATTCGCCAACTCGTGCATTACCGAATCTAGACTTAGAACTAAAGAAGAAAATATTCGCAGATAATGCAAAAGCATTTTATCCAAAACTACCTAATTAGTAGGAGGACTATGTTATGACTGAAAATATAGTATGTAAAAAAACTGATTTAGAGCCTGGTGAAATGAAAGCAGTTGATCTCGGGAAGCAAAATATATTAATTTGCCGAACACTAGATGGTGAATTTTATGCTTTTTTAAATCAATGTACCCACCAAGGCGCTCCACTAGATAAAGGGATGATTTGTGGAGCAACAACTGGTGAGAGTCAACCAGGAGACTACCATTACTGCCGAAAAGGGGAAATTATTCGTTGCCCATGGCATGGCAGAGAATTTGATATAAAAGACGAAGGTAGAATGCTAGCCAATCCTAATAAAAAACTACCTAGTTATAAAGTACGAGTAGAAAACGAAGACGTAATCGTATACAAGTAATAAAAAGAAGGTGAAAACTATGAACCAACCTGAGAATGCTGTAGATTCCATTATTATTGGAGCAGGACCTGCAGGTTTATTCGCTGCCTTTTACGGCGGTATGCGCGAGATGTCGATCAAAGTCATTGATAGCTTACCACAAGTGGGCGGGCAGTTAATGGCTCTTTACCCAGAAAAATATATTTATGATGTAGCCGGCTTTCCAAAAATTTTAGCAAAAGACTTAGTTAACCAATTAGAAGAACAAGCGAAGCAATTCAACCCGGAAATATGCTTAGAAGAAAGTGTTCAATATGTGAAAAAGTTGGATGACCAGCTCTTTGAAGTCACGACGACTAAACATGTTCACTACGCGAAGACAGTGATTATTACAAGTGGTGCTGGTGCCTTCCAACCACGCCGCCTGAAACATGAGAAAGCAAGTCAGTACGAAGGGAATAACCTTCACTACTCGATTACGGATTTTCATTCTTTTAAAGGTAAAAAAGTATGCGTGGCAGGCGGTGGCGATTCTGCTGTTGATTGGGCATTAATGTTAGAAGACATTGCAAAGGAAGTCACACTTATCCATCGTCGAGATAAATTTAGAGCACATGAGCACAGTGTCAATCTATTAAATAAGTCTACTATTCAAATTAAAACACCAATGGTTATTGATGACCTCATTGGTCATGGCGGGTTCATTGAACAGATTTTAATCAAAGAAAGCAAAGGGGATCTGACAGAAAATCTTAATGTCGATTCTCTTATAGTTAATCACGGATTCATTACAGACTTAGGTGTTATCAAAGAATGGGGATTGGATCTGCAAAAGAATTCAATTGTCGTCAATGAAAAGATGGAAACGAATATTTCAGGGATTTATGCAGCTGGTGACATTACTACACACGCCGGTAAAGTTAAACTAATCGCTTCCGGTTTTGGGGAAGCACCAACCGCCATCAGCCAAGCAAAACACTATATCAACCCTAAAGCAAGAGTACAACCACCACACAGTACGACAGTGTTTGCCGGGATGTAGGTTAGTTTTAAAAGGAGGAAGCTCGACTTTATGACAATAAAAAAGATGTTCATAGATGGGAAATGGGTGCATGCAAGTAGTGGACAAATACGTACCATTATTAATCCATTCAACCAAGAAGAGATTGCAACTGTAACAGAAGGCGATCAATCAGATGCAAAAGCGGCAATCATAGCCGCTAGAAAAGCTTTCGATCAAGGTGATTGGTCAAGTACCCCAGCTACAGAACGATCAAGTATTGTTCATAAAATTGCCGACTTAATCGAAAGAGACCAACAAAAACTAGCCGAACTTGAGTCGTTGGATACAGGTAAAACAGTTGAAGAAAGTCGTGAAGATATGGTTGATATTGCTGGAGTATTCCGCTATTATGCTGAAATTGGTGATAAAAATGGTGGCGAAATCATTTCTTCTCCAATACCAAACTCAGTGAGTAAAGTTGTGCACGAGCCTGTCGGGGTTTGTGGTCAAATTACACCTTGGAACTATCCATTACTACAAGCATCATGGAAACTTGCACCTGCCTTGGTTACTGGGAACACACTTGTGATGAAACCAAGTGAAATAACACCACTTACGACTATTAAAATGTTTGAATTAATAGAAGAAGCAGGTGTCCCAGCAGGTGTTGCGAACCTTGTGCTCGGCGCAGGCCATACCGTTGGGGCTGAGCTTTCTACAAATGTTGATGTTGACTTAATCTCTTTTACAGGTGGTATTGAAACAGGGAAAAAGATTATGCAAGCTGCTAGTGTTAATGTGAAAAAACTAGCACTTGAACTCGGTGGGAAAAACCCTAACATTGTGTTTGCTGATGCTGATTTTAATACAGCAGTCGATCAAGCTATGAATGCTGTATTCTTCCACGCTGGACAAATTTGTTCAGCAGGTACGAGGCTTATTGTTGAAGAAAGTATTCACGACGAGTTTGTTGAAGCATTAGTCGAACGTGTTAATAATATAAAACTAGGTAATGGTTTTGATAAAGACACCCAAATGGGTCCACTCATTTCTGCTGAGCATTTAGCAAAGGTGGAAAAGTATGTGGAAACAGGTAAACAAGAAGGAGCGAAACTTTTAACAGGCGGTAGGCGCCCAAAAGACCCAGCACTTCAAAACGGCTTTTTCTATTTACCGACGATTTTTACGAATTGCACAACCGATATGCACATTATACAATATGAAGCATTCGCCCCAATCATTACCGTAGAAAAGTTCCAAACAGAGCAAGAAGCGATCAACCTAGCAAATAACTCCACTTATGGCCTAGCAGGTGGCGTGTGGACAAACGACATTGTTAAAGCAGAGCGTTGCGTTGCTAAAATGCGCATGGGAACTGTGTGGATTAACGAATATAACGTTTATTTCCCTCATGCACCATGGGGTGGTTACAAACAATCTGGTATCGGTCGCGAATTAGGTAAACTTGGACTAGAAGAATATACAGAAACAAAGCATATTCTCCACAACTTGAAACCAGAACCTATTAACTGGTTTGGCGATTAATTAGTATTTTATAATAGTTTTTAGCAAGTATAGGAGTAATAGCAAAAAAGACGATCATTAAGTATGATCGTCTTTTTTTAAGGCTATTTTATTTTTTATTTAAGATCAAAACGGTCTGCATTCATTACTTTAACCCATGCATCAACGAAGTCACGTACGAACTTCTCTTTATTATCATCTTGTGCATAAACTTCTGCAATTGAGCGTAATACAGAGTTTGAGCCGAACACAAGGTCAACACGAGTTGCTGTACGAGTGACTTCACCAGTCTTACGGTCATGTCCTTCATAAATAGTACCGTCTACAGGCTTCCACTCAACGCCCATATCTAGTAGGTTTACAAAGAAGTCGTTAGTTAGAGTACCAACTTGATCAGTGAATACGCCGTGTTGTGTTCCACTGTGGTTAGTACCTAGTACACGCATACCACCAACTAGTACAGTCATTTCTGGTGCCGTTAAGCCTAGTAGTTGAGCTTTGTCTAACATTAGCTCTTCTGGACTTACACTGTACTCTTTCTTTTGATAGTTGCGGAATCCGTCAGCTACTGGCTCTAAATCGTCAAAGCTATCTGCATCTGTTTGCTCTTCTGTAGCATCACCACGTCCTGGAGCGAATGGAACAGTTACATCAACGCCTGCATCACGTGCCGCTTTTTCTACTGCTGCACTACCACCTAGTACAATTAAGTCAGCAAGGCTAACTTTCTGATCTAGATGACCTTGAACTTCTTCTAGTACATTTAGTACTCTTTCAAGTTGTTCAGGCTGGTTAACATCCCAATCCTTTTGTGGAGCAAGGCGAATACGTGCACCATTTGCGCCTCCGCGGTGGTCTGAACCACGGTAAGTGCTTGCTGAAGCCCATGCCGTTGTTACAAGTTCACTAGTTGTAAGATCAGTGTCTAAGATTAAAGCTTTAATCTTTTCTACCTCTTCATCTGATAGCTCGTAATCAACTTCTGGTACTGGATCTTGCCAGATTAGTTCTTCTTCTGGAACTTCTGGACCTAAATATCTTGAACGAGGCCCCATGTCACGGTGTAATAACTTAAACCATGCACGAGCAAACGCGTCTGCGAACTCTTCTGGATTCTCATGGAAACGACGAGAAATCTTTTCATAAGTTGGATCCATACGCATTGCCATATCTGCAGTTGTCATCATTGTTTCAACCTTAACAGAAGAATCTTCTGCATCAGGTGCTAAGTGATCTTCAGTAGGGTTAACTGGTCTCCACTGATTTGCACCTGCAGGGCTCTTTGTTAGCTCCCATTCATAACCAAACAATAGGTCAAAGTAAGTGTTGTCCCATTTTGTTGGTGTTGGAGTCCAAGCGCCTTCAATACCACTTGTAATGGTATCACTGCCTTTTCCACTAGCATGTGTGCTTAACCAACCTAAGCCTTGTGCTTCAATCGGAGCCGCTTCTGGTTCTGGACCTACGTGAGCTGCATCTCCTGCACCGTGTGATTTACCGAAAGTATGTCCACCAGCTGTTAAAGCTACTGTCTCTTCATCGTTCATTCCCATACGTGCAAACGTTTCACGAATGTCTTCAGCACTCTTTAACGGGTCAGGGTTACCGTCTGGACCTTCTGGGTTAACATAGATTAGACCCATCTGAACAGCAGCAAGTGGGTTCTCAAGCTCGCGGTCTTCGCTGTAACGGTTGTTACCTAACATTTCCGTTTCAGTACCCCAGTAGATGTCCTCTTCTGGATGCCAAATATCTTCGCGGCCACCACCGAAACCGAATGTCTTACCACCCATAGATTCGATTGCCACGTTACCAGTTAGAAGCAGTAAGTCAGCCCAAGAAATTTGGTTACCATACTTCTGCTTAATTGGCCATAGCAGGCGACGTGCTTTATCTAAGTTACCGTTGTCTTCCCAGCTGTTAAGTGGAGCAAAACGTTGGTTACCCGTTCCACCGCCACCACGGCCGTCACCAGAACGGTAAGTACCAGCTGCGTGCCAAGCCATACGAATAAAGAACGGACCATAGTGACCAAAGTCTGCCGGCCACCAGTCTTGGCTATCTGTCATTAGATCATGAAGGTCTTTTTTTAGAGCCTTGTAATCTAGTTTTTGGAATTCCTCTGCATAATCAAAGTCTTCACTCATCGGATTAGGTTTTGTGTCATGCTGATGAAGGATACTTAAGTTTAGTTGATTTGGCCACCAGTCTTTATTAGTAGTAGCGTTTGATTCATTCGTTGTAACACTACCGTGACTAAATGGGCAGCCTCCAGTGTTTGTATTTTTCTTTGTGTCCATAATTATTTATTACCCTCCTCATACAATTTAAAATAGCCAACATTTGGACTATTCTATTAATAATTATTACATATTTGGGATTTA
Organism: Alkalibacillus haloalkaliphilus; assembly: GCF_007991275.1. Classification (GTDB taxonomy): domain Bacteria; phylum Bacillota; class Bacilli; order Bacillales; family Alkalibacillaceae; genus Alkalibacillus; species Alkalibacillus haloalkaliphilus. The sequence continues at coordinate 403,894 of NZ_BJYA01000001.1, forward strand.
CTTGCCTTTAATTTGCTCACCAAAAACTAAATGTGAGCCTAAATTAATAATACCATATATCACTTTATAGTCAATATTTATTTATAATAATTATAAATAAAGCATGTTGTGAGTTTAATAGATTATTTATATCATTATTTAAACACGATGAAATGTAACTATACAAACGTTATACTCAGGTTATTTTTCAGTCTGATTGTTTCAAACTAAGCAGGGTAATTGTAACTAGGATAAGCCCCATGCCAAGAAACTGAATAATAGTCATATGATCTCCTAAAAGTAGCAGTCCGAATAATGAAGCTGTCACCGGCTCTACCATAGCGACCATTGATGCAGTGGTTGGAGTAGTCATTCGAAGACCAATCAGATAGATAATAAATGATATTCCAGCCCCTAATATTCCTATTAGTAAAAACCAGCCTATGTCACTAGATGTCACGACAGTCGCTGCTTCCTCATTGTCCATGAATAGGAAAAGGACAAGACAAAATGATAAAAAGGCGATTGTTAAAGTGGCCTGTGGCTTACCGATCGAAGAGGCATTTTTAAATCCAAATATAAACAAAGCATAAGAAAGTCCAGAAGCTAACCCTGCTGCTGTCCCTAGAAAACTTACTGAAATCGATTCGGTATTGTAAGCACCTGTAAGGAAGAAGATCCCCATAAGGACAGAGGAAATACATCCCCATTTAAACCAAGTCGATTGCTCTATACCTATTAAAAAGGAAACCAAAAGGACAAATATAGGAGCGGTATACATTAAAGTAACAGCCACAGCAACGCTTGATTCTTGGATACTTAAAAAATAAAAAGTGAAATTTCCTGCAACACCAACACCAGCTAAAAAAGACCATATGTAGAAACGAGTGGAGTAAATCCAATTCAGCCTAAAGCGATAGAGGAACCACAAGAAAAAACATATAAACCCAACAGCTCCTCGAAAAAATGAAATGACAATAGGACTCCAGCCTTTGCTCATTAATATATCAGCAATTCCACCCGTAATCCCCCAGCATATAGCAGCTAACATCACTAAACCTACACCTGCAAATTTCAATCGCGTGCCCCCTACAAATCAGTCATAGTACCAATCATTTACACTATATAAAACCAACCAGGGTTTAATAACTTAAACTCAATGGCAAAATAATTCTCCTTACCAAACTTATGTGTATTTAAAAAAGGTATTAAAGATATTTCCTCTTAAATCACCAATTTAAACTCAAATTAACACAAAAGTATTTTTTAACTTTAATGTGTTCCAATACTGGAAATTTGTAATAATAAAAAACAACTGAATGGGTTAGCCAATCACGGTGAAAATTTAGCTTTCGAAGTATAGATTTCTTCGCCTTATCAAAAGCTATTCATAAACATCAAAGGAGGGGATCGAAAATGGGCGGAACACCTAAAGGACCAAAACAGCAGAAAGAACCAAATTTACCAAAGAGTCCGAAACAGCCATATGGCGAACCAATGCAAGGCTCACACAAAGTCAAACAGGGAAACCATTCACGGCAAAAACAAAAATCGGATCATGATATGTAGATTGCAGAAGACAAGGGCTACTCAATAAGAAAGATAGAAAAACTCCTCTTCAGGGTAAGTGTGTCCTGGAGAGGAGAGTAACATTGATTGAGTAATTATAAATTGGAAAGAAGTCGTTAATTTAGAAGTTCTTGAGCATCATCTTAAAGCCCACTCCATTCGACTAGTAAGTAAACTTCTATTAAGCCCTCCTGTTAAGTTCAGTACTTGATGGCTAAATTCTGGTTCCTTTTTACCCGAATACTCTTCCCACACTTCACTTACATATTTTAAGTTTTCAGCAGTAATTATAGCAACATCCGTATCATCTTCTGAAAATGCTTTAAGTTTTTGCGCCTGATAAACCGCTTCTTGAGTAAAGTCACTGGTAACTATCAAGAATATCGAAACTCGTGTAGGTTCTGATCTAATATACCCTAAAAATTGTTCAAGGTGTTCTTCTGGGAAGGTGTAAGGCTTTTCTACACTTTTGTTGTCCCATAATAAACTATCCTTAGAACTAATCTTAATTTTACCGTCAGCGTGCTTACTTCCTTTCATGTTCTCTAATTGCAGCTTAAGTTTCTTCTCGAAAAGGTATCGTGTGGCTTCCTCAAAATATTTCTCAACCTGGTTATCCTTCTCAATTACTTTATTAGCCCGTAAAGCTTTATAGTTACGCGAAGCTAGATCATCAAAATAATCATAATAAATAGAACGTTCATCTGTAGGATCTGAGTCTACCGTTGTCGTCACATTTTCATAATAATCTATTATATTCTGTATCTTGGTTTCCTTTGTTCCGCTTACATTAGATCCATCTAGTGAACGAAGTAACTGTGTTAAATCTGAAGTATTTAAATGAGAGAGTGCTTTTGAAGGTAATATATTATATTTTACAATCTTATCTACTAACTGATCTTTGTTACCACTCATATTTATATTAATTGTAGATAATATAGTCTTTATCTGTTTTATGTTTAATGAGTTCAATAACTCAATGTAAGTTGCTGTTCGAAGCTCTTCTCCCATCTCATACCTAACTTCTCTAACGATATCATGAGGTATGACGTAATAAACATCATCCGTTTTGAACCGCAACAATATCCCTCTAAGTTGAAGATCCTTAAGAGATTGATCCACATGTTTTGAGTTATGTAGTTTATTACCCTTCTGAGGAAATCTCCCAATTCTACTTTCCATAATGTAATGCTCTCTTGTTGTCAGCCCAAGGACCTCACGAAGAGTATATAAAATATTTATTTCATCGGACGTTAAAGCTTCCCCTTTACTCCAAGCCGTGTTCAAGACGGCACTATACACTCGGAAAGACGTCTCATCAATCTTATTTTCAACAAAATAATCATCCTGACTATCCTCTAGAATCTGCCTTTCAAGTTCCAAAACATTCTCATGCATCTCTTTTTCTGAAAGAATGTAACCTTCGCTTCCAAGTAAACATTTCAAAATAAATCGATTCATTAATGTAATATCACGATTCGCTTCCCTAAAGTCCAAATTTAGTTTGACTCTTTCAGCATTCTTAAACTCATCAATATTCTTAATTATAATGTCCCGCATTTCCTCTTCATTGTTTAACTTCACATCTTTTAAAAAGCTATCCACTGTCCTTGACAAATACATCTTCGACATTAACGGTAATACATCTTGTAAATGCATGAGTATACCCTCTCCTTATCATAGACTGTAATCAAAACGGGGCTTTTCTTTCATATCTTTTCCATAATAATAACATATTTAGGTAATTTTTAGTTACTATTGTTTAAAAATTATGAAGAGTTAGAAATATTTCATAGCCTATGGCATTCTAAGACTGCAGCGAATTTAAATTTAACTTGATGTCTCCATTGCTATTGAAAATTCATAAAAAGTCAGGCTGTTATAGTAAATTAACAGCCTGACTTTGGATTTAACTTAAATAATCTCTTGTATATTAACTGCTCCCTTATTATCCAACCTTTTAATTATAATATTGCTGTTAAAAAGACTATTCTACCAATGAGTAAGAGCACTTGAGATTTTTGCTTCCATACAAACATAATTATATAGTGGCACTAATCAGTATAATAGAAATAATTGTTAACCAATCCAATATCTTAACCTCCAAATAAGTTTTAACTCAAATTCTTTTCACATTAGGTGATTAAAGTTCTAACTATGCAGTAATTGCAGATAATTCAAGAACCTAAGTTTTGATACTTTCTAGGGTCTTGAACCACCCAAATTTAACTATTGGATTATGGTAAAATTGGCTTTGGAGGGGATAGTACATGCGAAAATTTTTCTATGATCTAACACTAAAGTACTTGAAAATGACTACTAACCAGCTGCTGAAAAAAATTAATAAAGATAAAAACCGAATAGAAGTTGAATCAACAATGAGAGATTTTGAAAAACAATTACAGGAGCATGGGATATTAGATGAATCTGGTTTATTAGCTGGCTCTCTTCCAAAACGAAAAGAGCCGCTACGCTTAGTTAATGCATTTATTTTTGCTCAGGAAAACCCTAATGAAGAAAATTATTATATTCAAACTGCTAAAGTGTGGACTCATCAAAAGGATCGAAATATCCCAATTATTATTGCTCAGTCTATATTAGCAACTTTTGGAGTTGCATTAGGCGTTCTTCTCGCTATGGAACACTTTGGATTCGAAGTTAGCACATGGATTGGTTTAATAGGATTTATGCCCATTTTAGGAATAATAGCCGCAGCATTCGGTTCGGGGAGGAAACGCTGGGTATGGGTCATTATAAACTTTGTAACCTCTCAATTGTACAGTCTTTTTATTATCACTTAATGCCGGTCCAATAATTCAGGAGGGTTTTATATGAAAAGAAAAAACCATAAATATCCAATTACATTTGGTTTATTTGCTTTCTTTATTACATTATTTTTGGCTTTTCTTATCGAATCTCCCTATCCTATTTTAGCAAGTCTATTTGTTGGCTTTTTAATTCTTGAATTGAGTTATTACTATTATTTTAATAAACAGAAAAAACATAACAACCTTTAAAACAACCTTCCTTCTCTTACCTCATATCAATGAGTGGAAGAAGAGTTTGGCATTCTTCTTGATTAATAGGAAGATAACCTATCTCATAAACACTGTGATATAGGGACACCATATCATTCTAAATCCATCTTTATTGTGCTAAAAAGGTAACATGTAGAAACTATTAAAAATCCGAAGCTAATGCTTCGGATTTAATCTTCTGCTAATATGCCAGTGGCCATACCCTCAGCATTTTGATTTTGCTTCTCCCATAGAATCTAGTAGTTGCGTAGTAGCTAAGGCACTAAACGGTAATGGAACATGATGTTTAAGTCCTTGGTTGTTAGCAGCTGTTAAATCATTTAGTAGGATATTTAAGGTAGTATCTGCAGTCCATTCAGACACATCACTCCAATTTCTAACTACCCAGCTATCACCTGTACTGACTTGTAACAGGTTCAATAATTCGTCTTCAGGTAAGTTGAAGTGTTTTGCTAATTTAAGGCCTTCTGCAACAGCATTCGTATTAATTCCAAGAATAAGATTGTTAATTAGCTTAGCAATCTGGCTATTACCTGTTTCGTTCCCGTAGTAAAATATGTTGGAACCCATCGCCTCAAAGTATGGCTGAAACGACGTTACGATATTTTCAGGACCCGAAACCATAATGGACAAGGTGCCCGCTTCAGCACCGGAAACGCCTCCACTCACACCAGCATCAATTAAATTCAAGTCGCTTTCTTCTTCTACTTTTTGGTTTAACTGTTTCATCGTATCTGGGTCAAGTGTACTCATACAAGTGACCGTCTTACCTTTCGTCTCACCAGTGAAAAGACCATCCGTTCCAAAAATGACCTCAACATTCTGATCATAGTCACGCACCATCGATATAATCGCTTCATCAGATTGGTCGGCCACTTCTTTTAAAGTCTCTACCATCGTTATTCCTTCTGCTTCAGCTTTTTCGTAAACGCCTTTAAAAGCATCATAACCGATCACTTCAAAACCAGCTTTCTTTAAATTAACAGCCATCGGAAAACCCACTGCCCCTAATCCTACGAAACCAATTTTTTTACTCAATGGTCATGCCCCCTCAATATATAAATAATTTCTCTTATCGTAACCACTTTAATTATTCACAGCAAATAAAAGCGATCTAATCAATGTGAATCAACCTTAGGAACTTTCAAGCTAAGTAAAATTTACTGGTAAACTCATATACTCTATGTGTTTTGTAGTTATTTCTTCAAGTGATTTTTTTCAACAAAATCATCAAAATCGTCTTTTATATTTTGTTTTAAGCGGTTTTGGTTATATTTTTCATATTGCTCAATGGCAATTTGTTCAGCCACGGTCTTCGATACTTTTCCAGCGTTTTCGAGAATATCCCTTTCATTAAACTGAAGAAAAGCATTTAGTTTATCAACCCAATCATTCATATACATTGGTCTTTGCCTCTCTGCTTGGTCTTCTGCATAATCCAAATACATTGTTACAATTCGATTTAATGACTTTAACTCTTTTTCAGTTAAGTAATTTTTAGCGACTGTAACATCCGGCTTACGAACTTTATCTCCTTTCCAAGAAGTCAAACCCATATTTTCTTCTTGAGCACTAGCTCTATTTGCAATCAATTCGGCAGCCGTCTGACCATGTATAGCAAAATGAAGTTTATTTTGAACTGTTGCAAAGAATTCCTGTGTAATTTCTGCTCTAGGATCATAATCAACAGATGTAGAATAAATATCAGTGATTTTATTATAAAATCTCTTCTCAGAAGCACGGATATCTCGAATTCGTTCAAGGAGTTCGTCGAAATAGTCTTGACCAAAATTACGAATTTCTTTTAAGCGTTCATCATCCATTGTAAAGCCTTTGACCAAATATTCATTCAAACGTTCTGTCGCCCACTGGCGGAATTGTGTACCTCTATGGGATCGAACTCGATAACCGATTGCGATAATCATTTCGAGATTGTAGTGTTTTGCTTTTCTTTTTATCTCTCTTGAACCTTCATTTTGAACTTGTAAGTAATACTTACAAGTTGCTTCTTCTTGTAATTCGCACTCTTCGTAAATTTTTTTTATGTGTAATGTGATATTTTGTGGTGATGTTTGATAAAGCTCTGCTATTGCCTTTTGAGTCATCCAAACTGTTTCATTTTCTAATCTTACATCTATTTTTGTATTTCCTTCTTCAGTTTGGTAAATCAGGATATTTGTATCATTTTGCATTAAACCTCTCACTCCTTTTATCTCCTATTCTCTATAATTATATCATTTTTAGAACATTTGTTCTTTTATTGATTATAGAAAACCCTTCAAACTTTTTACTGTTTAAAGGGCATCTAGTATCAACTTTCATTTTATTGTTCTAATAAATTTCTTCTCCATCTGCTTTTCCACTATTTATGATACGGTTCACCCCTATTAATCCTATACCCCCGATAAACCTGCTCCAACAAAATCAACCGCATTAACTGATGTGGATAAGTCATTTTGCTAAATGAAATGGCGTAGTCACTTCGTTGTTTAACTTCATCGCTTAGGCCAAGTGAACCACCAATAACAAAAGCGATCTTACTCTTGCCATACGTAGCTAATTCGTCCATTTTCTTAGCAAAGGCTTCTGATGTTAATTGCTTGCCTTCAATTTCAAGTGTGATGACGTATGTATCTGTGGATATCTTTGTTAATATCTTCTCGCCTTCTTTGTTTTTGACCGCTTCTTCTTCTGCTTCACTCATATTGTCTGGTGCTTGTTCATCTGGTACTTCTTCTATTTTCACTTTGGCATATTTACTAAGCCGCTTCATATATTCATCGATACCTTGTTTTAAGTATTTTTCTTTTATTTTGCCGACTGAGACAATTGTAATGTTCATTCCCACACCTCCATCTACTCTTAGTATATCTTAAGCTTATAAAACAATAAAACCCTGACTATGCATAGCCAGGGTTCATACTCTTATGCTGTTGCCCATTTACCGACCGTTTCAACCGCTGAACGGCTTGGGAACAATTCTTTAAAGATTTTATAATATAATGCTTCTTGTTTACTTCTTAATTCAACTGCTGCTTCTTGTTGATATGTTTTCAATTCTTCATCAGAAATTGTCTCATTCGCATGCTGTTCTAAAATGTCTAATGCGCCGCTTCCCTCTGAGAATTCTTCCTTTTTACGCCATAGAACATTTTCTGGCAACACTCCATCAAAGGCTTTTCTTAAAATCGTCTTCTCCATTTGACCTTCTTTATGCAGCTTCAATTCAGCTGGGATTTTCAATGCCTCATCTATAAGCTTTAAGTCTAAGAAGGGTACTCTTAGCTCTAATGAATGCGCCATGCTCATTCGGTCAGCACGTTGTAAATTAATGTTGTGCAGTGAATTAATGATTCGAATGATCTCATCATTCAATACTTCTGTTTTGTTGTAGTCTTTTAAGTAATCATAACCAGCGAAAAGCTCGTCTGCTCCTTCACCTGATAAAATCACTTTAACGTGCTGTGATGCTAATTTAGAGACGAAATAGTTTGGCAAGGCACTTCTAACGAGTGACGGTTCGTACGATTCTAAATGGTAGATCACTGTACGGATCACTTCGACTAATTCTTCTTTCGTATATATATATTCATAATGGTCGGTTCCAATCGCTTCGGCTACTTCACGAGCGCGTAAGACGTCTTCGCTTCCTTCAGAGCCAACACAAAATGATTTTAATGGCGTCTTACCTCTATAGTGCTCTTTAGCAATCGCAGCAATTAAGCTACTGTCTAAACCACCACTAAGTAAAACACCTACTTCAACGTCAGATAATAATCGTTTTTTAACAGCGTGCGTTAATGTATCATTAATCGTTTCGCATATAGCCTCCTGGTTAGGCTCGCGCATATCTTCTGGTTGCTGAATTTCGCGATAACAAACAAAACCCGTCTCAGGCGTATAATAATGACCAGCTGGAAATTCGTAAACGTCATCAGTCATTAAGTATAACGTCTTTAACTCTGAAGCAAATACATACTCACCATTTTCATCTTTAGCATAATACAACGGTTTGATGCCTAATGTATCTCTTCCAGCTACAAAAGTATTGTTCTCATCATCTGCTAAGAAGAAGGCAAACATACCTTCTAACTTCTTAATGCTATCCACACCTTCATCTTCATACAGCTTTAAGACGATTTCGCTATCCGATTGCGTTAATAGCTTATCCTCATACTTTTGTTTTAATTGTGGATAATTATAAATCTCGCCGTTAACGACTACCCATTTCGTTTCTTCTTTATTAGTAATAGGTTGAATTCCATCATCTAAACCGATAATGGATAAACGTTGATGACCTAAGTGAAAATGATTTAAACGTACGTCTTTTCCTTCATCTGGACCTCTGTGCACCATGCTTTCAAGCACTTGATCCATTTCTGTTTTGTTTAACATTCCTGTTGTCGCAAATATTCCACAGATAATTAACACCTCATTCGTTTTTTTAAAATTTAATATTGTTTAACATTCTATCAAATGTTCGTCTTTTTACAAGTGAGTATTGAAATAATATTTATGTAACTTCTATAACGCCTGGTTTAACAAGTCTTTAATTATCCCTAAGTTATACACATTCTATGTGTGTAACTTGTTTATAAACAACTATTAAAGACTTTTTCTGGGGAAAAACATACGTTATCCACAGACTTACTAACATATCAACATATGTTCGTGCTATATTTAGTCTTAAATGATTCACTTAACACAATATATGGTCTAGTCAATTTATTTTACCCACATTTTGTGTATAAACCTCTTAATAATGTGGATAACTACTCAATTCCGAACAATATAAAAAGACTTACCCACAATGTGAGTAAGTCTTCTTTAATTAAAACTCCTGTGATGTTAATGTCAGACTTGTTTCATAAAGTTCTCCATTTCTATAGAACGTTATATCAATTTCATCACCAGGGTTTGTTTCATTATATAAATATTGTCTTAACTCATAAACATTACCGATTTCTTCACCATTCATATCGATAATTACATCGTACTGTTCGAAACCTGCTTGATCTGCTGGTGATATCGTCTCAACTGATGCGACTAATACACCTCGATCAACATCTTCAGGTAAATTAAGCGTGTTGCGTAAATGGTGTTGAGCAACATCTTGTAATGAATATGGTGAAATACCTAAGTATGAACGGGTCACCGCACCTTGTTGCTCTAACTCTTCCATAATTGGACGGGCCATATCAATTGGGATGGCAAAGCCTAAACCTTCTAACTGTGGTGATGCGATCTTCATTGAGTTAATACCGATTAACTCGCCTTCTAAATTCACAAGGGCGCCACCTGAGTTACCTGGGTTAATCGCTGCATCAGTTTGAATAACTTCCATCTGCCAATCGATAACCCCATTTTGCGTGTAGTCGATTGGAATTAAGCGGTCTTTACCGCTAATGATTCCTTGTGTGACTGACCCTGCAAACTGAAGACCTAATGGGTTACCAATGGCTAAAACTGGTTCCCCTACATTGATTGTTTCAGATTGTCCTAACTCAATCACTTGGTCGACGAATGTATCTTCAACTCGTAACACGGCTAAGTCAGAATACATATCGCCACCAATGACTTCTGCTTCTACTTGCTCTTCTTCAGAAAAAACGACTTCTACTGAATCTGCACCTTCAATAACGTGATAATTAGTCACAACGTAAGCTTCGCCGTCTGTTTGTTTATAAACAACGCCTGAGCCTGTAGGGGCGTCATCTGGGTCTTGTTCCATTTGTTGACCGAAAATATTTTGATTTTGAATATTAACGACTCCTACAACAGCATCCGAAACTTCATCTACTATGTCAGTTATTTGTGACTGGATGTTTACCTCGACATTCCTTTGTTCAGCAACGCCTTCTTCGTTTAACTCTTGGTCTTGATTAGATGTTCCAGCTTGTTCATTTGTGTTATTTGATAACACATCAGTACCTGTTATTGCAGATAATGCAAAAAACATGATTGCTGAACCTATAATGGCGCCGACGATTGCTGCGAACCATGGGCGGCCCTGTTTTTGCTTTGATGATTTAATATGATCATCATAGTAACCCATTTAAAACACCTCACTCATTCTATTAACTTTAAAGATGTAAAATAGGTGTCGGCTTCACAGGACTTGTGTTCTCTAGCTGTAAAGCCTCTCCTACAGGAAATCCATTCTCCTTCAGTCTCTGCTCTACACTCATTCGAGCTAAATCAACCATATTGTTATCTTGGCTTAAATGGCCTAAATATATTTTCTTTGTTTGATCTCCAATGACATCCATCATGGCATGGGCTGCATCATCATTAGATACGTGACCTAAATCACTTAATATTCTACGCTTAACATTCCATGGGTATTTCCCCATTTGTAACATACCCACATCATGATTAGTTTCAAACAGCAAAGCATCCGCATTCTCGATTGTTTTTTTCATCCGTTCAGATACATATCCCGTATCGGTTAACACGGCCACTTTCTTCCCTTCATAGTGAAACGCGTAAAACATTGGTTCTGCTGCATCATGTGAAACACCAAAGCTTTCAATATCTAAACCATAAAAGCTTTGAACTGTTTCCATTCCAAACTCAAACTTTTGATCAGTCGTCACTTTGCCAATAGAATGTTCCATTGCTTGCCATGTTTTAGCATTAGCGTAAATCGGTAAGTTATACCGTCTAGCCATAATGCCTAAACCTTTAATATGATCACTATGCTCATGTGTTACTAAAATACCATCAAGGTCATGTGGATCAACGTTTACCTCATTTAAAAGGCTTTCAATTTTCTTACCGCTTAAGCCAGCGTCCACTAACAATTTCGTATTATTAGTCCCTATATAGAAAGCATTACCCGAACTTCCTGATGCTAGTACACTAAAATGTAAACTCATTCACTTTCACTCCGCATAAATTCTTGCACTTGATAGTCTATAAAATAGGAAATTGCTTGGACAAAGTTTTCTTCATTATTAGGAATTAACTGTCCTTCAATTGCGTTGACGAAATAATCACTTTCATCATTAATTGTTATTTTCCACGTTGGTGTAAAGATTTGTGGCCCTTCTTCAATTAACGTATGGTAACCTAAACTCATATCTGTCACTTCATCTTGTCTTTGTAAAACGGATGAATACAATACTTCAATTGCATTGATTGGGTCTAATACTGTTTGTTCTTCACTTTGAACAGCTGTGTCACCTAAAATACGCTGAGCATAGTTAACCGCCTCACCATCTTCATTGAGAGTTACCGCGATTAATCCTGAAGTATTGAAAAATACTGTACGGTCGTTTTGCTCTTGAAAGAACAAAATCACGTGTTCATCATACTCGCCCCAAAATTCATACTCACTACCACGATGAATTTGTTCTAGTAACTCCTCGTGGTTGCCATTAAACTCAAAGGGCTCATCAAATTCACTTAAAATCGTATCTTCATTGACGAGAATCATTGTTTGATTATTAACAGAGTCAGCTATATCTTCAAATTCTTCTTCTTCAAACTCATAACGCTCAGCTGATATATATACTTCACGCTCGCCTCTTTCAGGCAAATCACCGACCTCAATTTCATCAGCGACCAATTGATCTTCAAAACTCGTTTGAGCTAACATTTCAAGGTTAGTATCACCAATTTTCTCTAGAAATTGTTGAGCTAGAAACAAGTTTAAGATTAAGAAACTAATAATAAACAGTGTTTTAATTTGTCCCCACTGCATACTTATCCATCCTCCTGCAAGCTGGCTCGATCTTCAAAATAGCTCAATGGACGCCACACACCGTTTGCATACTCGATAAACCATGTTGGTTCCAAAAAGATTAAATTGTTCGCCGAATCGGTGTCTCGAACGACTTCATAACCAATTTTAATATCCTCAATTGCTGGTAAGTAAAATTCATCAGAAGCATTTTCTAAAAAGCTATAGACCGACTTACCTGACTGTAACGTTACTTGATCCCCTTCACCAAGGTCAAAGCGGTTAGTCACTCTAAATAATGGTCTACTTAACGATTGAAGCTCTTGAGGTCCCCAAGCTTGTTCCATCACCATGTATCCATTGTCATCAAAGACTGGAATACCATTCTGATGAATTCGATAGTCTACCACTTGATTCATATAATTAACATCTTCTAAACGGAAATCATCAGTCCAACCGTAATGATCATTTGTAAAATCTAGGCTTCTTAATAAAATATCTTGCCTTCCTGAATGATCTTCACCTGATACTGGAGGCTTATAGTAGCTCAAATATTGGCTCGAGTTGAATGCATCTATTAACGTTAGAAGTCTCGTACCATCCGTATAGTTAACTTCATTTTCATTCTCTACGTTTTGTTGACGGACTAACGATGGATTGCTAAACAAGACATTAACTAACGGTTGTTCATTTAAGTCTTCTGTAAAAACTGTCTGTTGTGGAACCTCCATCTCATCAGTCGTTAAGTAAATTTTACGTTCCTCATCAGAACCGATATCAACTTTCTCAACTGAAGCCATATCTGCACGGTAGAAAAAGTTTTGAATCGTTTCATAAGCACTAACTGATTCAATTTCACCATTTAGGACTTCCTCTTCGTTGTCAGACATGAAGGTTACTTCTATTCTTTCCTCTGAGCTTTGTATTAATTGGAAGTAAACTCGGTTAAATGTATGATCATGCTGAAATTCAAACTGTTCCACATTAAATAGTTGGTCAATTAAACTGATTGGTACATCTACTGGGAATACGAGTTCCATGTTAGGAGACCACAATCCCCAACTACCACTTGAAATATGTGAATCTATTTGCGAGAAAGACCAATCGGCAATTTCTTCAAATAGTTCCACTTCTTCTTGTTTGTCTGGAATGATGGCTGACTCTGTTGTTGACTGTTGTGTTTCATTGAAAACGATTAGGTCAGGTTGTAGAACTTGGCTGAGATGCTTAGGCTCACCATCTAATTCCGTTTCTTCTAAGTAAGTAGCCTGGTCTAATTCTTCATACTCTGGCTGATATGTCCATAAAGCTAACGTGAGTAACAAGCTTGATATGACTAGTAATACTAATAAAGCTGTTTTAAACTGTTCTTTGTTCATGAACTACGCCCCCGTTTCTTTCTCATCAACGGTAAGCTAAACGAAATCGTCGTTCCTTTTCCTTCACGGCTATCTGCCCAGATCTTACCGTCATGGGCTTCAATAAGCTCCTTAGCAATTGCAAGTCCTAAGCCTGTCCCACCTAATTGACGTGTTCTCGCTTTATCAACGCGATAAAAACGGTCAAAGACTTTCTCTAAGTTTTCTGTTGGGATACCTACACCTTCATCAGAAACTTGAGTTAAAATATGGTGACGTTCCTTTTTCACGGTAACATTAATTTCTCCGCCCTCAGGTGAATACTTAATGGCATTCGAAATAATGTTATCAAGTACTTGCGTTAACTTATCTGAATCCATCCATACATAACAATGATCTTTCGGTAAATTACGTGTTAGTGACAAGCCATCTTTTATATTAAATGAAAAACGATCGACGATTTGATCAATATACTTAACATATTCAACCCGCTCTTTTTCTAATAAATAGTCTTTATTATCCATTTTAGATAACTGTAATAAATCGTTAACTAATCTGATCATTCTTTCAGATTCATTTTGAACGACATTTAAAAACTTTGGTGTAATCGTCTCATCTTTCCATGTTGAATCATCTGTTAATGCTTCTAAATAACTTCTCATCGTCGTTAAAGGCGTACGTAATTCGTGTGAAACGTTAGCGACGAACTCGCGACGTTCCCTTTCCACGCGCTCTTCTTCTGTTACGTCACTAATTACGGTTAAGAAACCATTCATTTCATCGGCTTCATCTTGAATAGCTGAAAAGTTCGCTTTTAACAACAACTCTTGGTCATCATCTGAAAAATCGATAATAGTACTACCAATCTCTTTAATTTCCTCTAGGTTGTTAACGTGCGAATTTAAACCTAAAACATCTAACAGCGGTTCACTTTGTACTTCAATATAGTTTTTGCCAATAAGTTTGGAAGCTGGTTCGTTCATTAAGATAATGTCACCATGCTCATCAGTCGCAATAACACCATCAGTCATATTGGAAAGTACTGAACTTAACTTACGACGCTCACCTTCTGTGGTTGCTTGAGCTAACTGTAACTGGTCATTTAATTCATTAAAACTTACAGCTAATTGACCGATCTCATCTTCACCGTAAACATTTACTTTCTTAGAATAATCACCTGTCGCCATTACTTTGGCTTGTCCTCGCATTTCAGTAATAGGCCTTGTAATCGTTCTTGCTACTAAAATACCGAGTAATGCCGATACTGTAATAGCGAGCGCAGTACCGTTAGCAAAGATTCGGTTAATATCATTTAATTGTGTGTAGACACCCTCCATTGAAGCTTCTAATGAAAGGGCGCCTACAATTTCATCTCCGTTTTCAATTGGTGTAGATATAATTAAAGTTCTATGACCATTTTGAGGGTTATAAACGATATTCTCCTCGCGGTTTCCTGCAGATAGAGCACGTTGGATTCTTAACTCAGTTGTTCGGTTACCAATATTCTCCCGGTCAAATTGACTCGTAGTCCCTAATACACGACTGTTGTTATCAATGACTTGAATACCGGTAATATCATCAGAGTCAAAGTCATATATAATCGACCTTACATCCGCTTCTATAGAAGGTGAATCATCATCTCTTTCTTCTGTTAATGCTTGTTCAAGGTTATAACTTAATAGTTCAACGCGCTCATTGACCGATTCGGTGAAATTCTCTAGCAATTGTGTTTCTAATTGCCTAGCAAAATAAGCGCCAATAACTTGTATCGCAATTAACAAAAGAAGGATATAAATGATGATGAACTTTAATTGTATCGACTTAAAAAAGCTTTTGAGCTTTCCCATTTAACCTACTCCTGCTCTGGGTTTCTAAGGTAATAACCGACCCCTCTTCTCGTTACAATCCAATTCGGGTTACTAGGGTTTTCTTCGATCTTTTCACGAAGTCGACGTACAGTTACATCTACTGTACGAACATCTCCGTAATAATCATAACCCCATACGGTTTCTAGTAAATGTTCACGCGTCATTACTTGTCCAATATGCTTAGCTAAGTAAAGTAATAACTCAAATTCACGATGAGTTAAATCAACTGGTTGGCCACTACGTGTTACTGAATAGTTTTCTCTATTAATTTCTAATTCACCAATTTTTAAGTTAGGAATAGACGTCGCTGTATCTTGGTCTTCTGTTCCACGTCTTCTTAAATTCGCTTTAACGCGAGCAACTAGCTCACGATTGCTAAATGGTTTTGTCACGTAATCATCTGCTCCTAGCTCTAAACCGAGCACTTTATCAATTTCGGAATCTTTTGCTGTTAACATAATAATTGGTATTTGATAGTCCTGGCGAATTTCGCGGCAAACTTCCATACCATCTTTTTCAGGTAACATAATATCTAACAAAATTAAGTCAGGCTCATGTTGTTTCGTTAGTTCAACTGCTTCATTACCGTCATAGGCACAAACAACATCATAACCTTCTTTTTCTAAATTGAACTTGAGTATATCTGCAATTGGTTCTTCATCATCAACGACAAGAATTGTATGTTTCATTGAATGACACCATCCTTACTTAAATTGTCTTTACTTATATTTTATCGTAACTTTATTAAATTGTCTTATTATAACAGTCATATATACCTTTATTATAAGATTCTATACTTATATAAGTATATCCCCCCTTAGATACAGATTATATGACAAAACCTCTAGCAAGTTCGCTAGAGGTTTACCTTATAAACTAACTTTTACCGAATATATGGTCCTGGGTCAACTGTTTGTCCATTTTTTTCAACTTCAAAGTGTAAGTGAATTCCTGTTGATCTACCTGTTGTACCCATTTGGCCAATTGTTGATCCTTGTTTAACCGTTTCGCCAACATTTACATCAATTGATGATAAGTGAGCGTATAAAGTACGGTACCCATTATTGTGATCAATAATAACGCGATTACCATGTCCACCTGAGTGATATCCTGCTTCAACAACAACACCATTGTCTGCTGCTAGAATTGAACGGTCACTAACTCCTGCAATATCAATTCCATCATGGTGAGATCCCCATCTAGGACCATATGTGCTCGTCACACTACCACCAACAGCAGGCCATGCAAAGTCGCCTGTGCCTCGTGAAGAGATCACTTTAGTGCCCTCTTTTATTATTTCATCACGTGGTTCTTCTATCACTTCTTCTTCAACCAGATTACGCTCTAATTCCTCACCATTATTCATTGTCACTTCATACTTTAGCTCTTTTAATCCGTCTGAACCAGATTGTTCAACTTCAGACTCTCCTTCGTAAAGTGAGTCGGTTTGTTCCGTAATTGTTTCATATTCTATTGATTCTTCTTCAGTAATTGTTTCTGTATAAGATACTTCAATTAATGAACTTAAGCCTGTAACATTTAACTCGTCACCAACCCTTATGACACTATCTTCTTCAACATCTGGATTAATCTCGATTAACTCATCGACACTTAGGTCATAATCACTAGCTACAGTACTTAAAGCTTCATTATCTTGTATTTCATGAATTTGTTGAGTCATTGTTCCGCGCTCAATCATTTTAGCTAACTGATCTACGTTTAATAATTTACTAGAATCAACTGCTACTTCAGAAAATGTAACATTTTCGGTGAACCCAACGTCTAATACAGTAGAGCCATCAAGTTCAATTGTTTGCTGGTAGTGTAAACCATCTTCTTCTTCTAATGTTGAATTAATATTACCTGTTTGGAACATATTTTGTGGTAACAAATCAACTAATTCAGCAGAATGGCCGATCATTTCTTCTAGTTCTTCTTCTAATAGAGAAATCTCTTCATCAACACCATCAGGTAAATACTGAGAAATAACTTGGTTAACAGCCTGGTTTGCTTCATCTAAATTTTTAACGTAACCAATTATTTCATCATTAGCTCTTAATTCAATGGCAGCTGCATCAAAAGTTAATTGCTCTTCTAATGCATCTACTACTTCTTCTTGATCTGTGTTAGCTGAGAAGACAAATTCTTCAATGAACTCGACTTCTTGTGATGGAACTAATGTAACACCATCACCTTCTTTTTCCTGCTCTTCCTCAGCCCATTCGTTGATATACTGTTGGATATCTTCTTCATCAGCTACTGTTCCAATCAGTTCATCATCTACATATACGTGATACACATTTGAAAGGTGTTCACCACCCGAATCAGCATAAGCTGTTCCTAATACTAGTGTTGCACCTACTATTGAAGTGATCGTAATTTTTTTAGCTATTGATTTTTTGAGTATATTTTTAGTTTTATTAACGCTACCTGTTATTACCTCTTTCAAGTCAAACAACTTCTTTTCCCCCAAATCCGACTCTATCTTTTCTATCTTTATTCTTTATATTTATTTGAAAGTCTACTTTTATTCTATTCTCTCACAACTAATAATCTACCATACCCGTATATCAAAAATGAACCTATTTTACTAAGTTGTAATCAAAATGTATAGAAGTTAGTAAAAATTTGAAAATATTATAGTCTAATTGTAACTAAAGGTGTAATTATACACTTTTTCGACTTCACAATATGACAATGTTTAATTATGGAAATTTAGCTTAAACAAAAAAATACACAGTATTTAAACTGTGTGAATAAATGGTGGCTCGGGACGGAATCGAACCGCCGACACACGGATTTTCAGTCCGTTGCTCTACCGACTGAGCTACCGAGCCATAATAGTATTAAGTTTATTGAGTAGTTCACGCATACTTGTGTCTGTTCTTCTGTGCTCACAGACTTGGGTGTTTCAATGATGTCTTCTTGCTCGCAAAGCTACACGGATGTTTTTCCTTGTGGTTTACGCTTTGGTATAACCAACTTAGTTTTAATTATGTATAATAATGGCGGTCCGGACGGGACTCGAACCCGCGACCTCCTGCGTGACAGGCAGGCATTCTAACCAACTGAACTACCGGACCAATTGGCGACGAGTTTAATATTACCACAGTATTTTTACGTTTGACAAGCTATTTTATAAATTTTATTACGTTTTGTGTTACAACTTTTACATAATGTAAAAGCTAGAGCTTCAGTATTTAGTAGCTCTAGCTTTTTTGTTTCATTAATATATTGAATTTCTAACGACTGTTTGTTCACGATCTGGCCCAACTGAAAATATAGCTACTTGGACACCTGTTAAAGCTTCAATACGATTAATGTATTGTTGTGCTTCTTTTGGTAATTCATCAAATGTGTTAACGTTCGTTAAGTCTTCATCCCAACCTGATAACGTCTCATAAACTGGCGTACACTTTGTCAGTTCTTTCTGACTAGCTGGATAACCTTTAATTAGTTCGCCGTCACGTTCATAACCAACACATAATTTCAATTCTTTAATACCTGTCAGTACATCAAGTGAGTTTAATGAAATGTCTGTAATACCACTCGTTCTTCTCGCATGGTTAATAACAACTGCATCAAACCAACCGACTCTTCTTGGGCGTCCAGTAGTTGTTCCGTATTCTCTACCTACTTCACGAATTTGCTCACCAATGTCATCATGAAGTTCAGTTGGGAATGGACCATCACCGACACGTGTTGTATAAGCTTTTGATACACCAATGACACGGTCAACTTTATTCGGACCAATTCCGCTTCCTGTTGCAACACCTGCTGCTGACGTGCTTGATGATGTCACGTAAGGATAAGTACCATGGTCAATATCGAGCATGACACCTTGTGCTCCTTCAAATAAGATGTGACGCCCTTCTATTACCGCCTCATCTAACAAAACGGAAGTATCAACGACATATGACTTTAACATTTCGCCATACTGTTTATACGTTTCATAGATCTCCTCTGCATTAAGCTTTGATGCATTATAAATCTTTTCTAACACTTCATTAGTTTGCTCTACTTGTGTGTGCACAAGTTCATGTAATGAATCTGGGTCAATTAGATCAGCAAAACGGACACCTGAACGGTTCACTTTATCACTATAAGCTGGCCCGATCCCTTTTTTCGTCGTGCCAATTTGCTTCTCTTTCCCTTTGCTTTCTTCTTGTAATCGATCTAATTCAATATGATAAGGCATAATGACATGTGCTCTATTACTAATTTTTAGATGGTCTAAAGTTAACCCAAATCCTTTTAAGTAATCCATTTCCTTTATTAGCGACTGTGGGTTAATAACCATTCCATTACCTAAAAGACAAGTTTTATTAGAGTTAAATACACCAGATGGAATGAGGTGTAATTTATATGTATCACCATTAAATTTAATTGTATGTCCAGCATTGTCGCCACCTTGGTAACGCGCAATGACATCTGCTTGTTGTGCTAAAAAATCTGTAATTTTACCTTTACCTTCATCGCCCCACTGTGTACCGACTACGATGGCTGTTGTCATAAATAGGACCTCCTAAAAATTCAGAATATCAATAAGTACAAAATAATATTAACAGTTTATATAGGTTTTTTCAATTTAAATCCGAATTAATTTATTTAGAAATTAGTTATTGTACGGTTTTTGTGTATTAGCTTCATTAAAAAATCGCTAGGTATTACCCTAGCGATTCATTTATGCAGGTGGAATGTCAGCTTCATCGTAACGCCGGTCTAAATCTACGAATTTATTATATTCCTTAACAAAGGCTAGTTCTACTGTGCCGACTGGACCGTTACGTTGCTTCGCGATCAAAATTTCAATAATATTTTCTTTTTCACTATCTTCTTCATAATAGTCATCACGATATAAGAAACCAACAATGTCTGCGTCCTGCTCAATACTTCCTGACTCACGTAAGTCAGACATCATTGGACGCTTATCTTGTCTTTGTTCAACACCACGTGATAACTGTGATAGGGCAATGACTGGTACTTCAAGTTCACGTGCTAACGCTTTAAGTGACCTTGAGATCTCAGATACCTCTTGCTGACGGCTTTCGCTACTTCCTGAGCCTTGAATGAGCTGTAAGTAGTCAATCATAATCATGCCTAAACCTGATTCTTGTTTTAACCTACGACATTTCGAGCGAATTTCATTAATTTTAACACCCGGTGTATCATCAATGAAAATACCCGCATTAGATAAACTACCCATTGCCATCGTCAGTTTACTCCAGTCCTCTTCTTCTAATCGACCAGTACGCAAACGTTGTGCATCAATATTACCTTCAGCACATAACATACGGCTAACTAATTGTTCAGCACCCATCTCTAAACTAAATAAAGCGACATTCTCATCTGAATGAATCGCAACATTTTGTGCAATGTTTAAAGCAAATGCTGTTTTACCAACTGAAGGCCTTGCTGCAATAATAATTAAATCGTTCTTTTGGAAGCCTGATGTAATCTGATCTAAATCTCTAAATCCTGTTGCAGTTCCAGTGACTTCTTCATCATGGTGATGGAGCTGTTCAATATTGTCATAAACATTAATTAAAACATCTTTAATATTACGGAACTTACCCGATGATTTATCTTGAGAAATATCTAATATCGTTTTCTCAGAGTAATCTAGTAATTCGGTTACTTCTTCATTTTCTTCAAATGTTTTAGTAACAATTCCCGTTGCCGCTGAAATAATCTTTCTTAACGTTGATTTTTCTTCAACGATTTTGACGTAATAACTAATATTTGCTGCAGTTGGAACAGAGTGTGCGATATCCGTTAAGTATGACACCCCTCCAATATCATTTAATAGCTCTGCATCCGTAAGAGCAGTCGTAACTGTAACTAAGTCAATCGGCTCTCCTTTGTCCATCAGCTTTAACATGATCTCGAAAATTCTTTTATGACTTATTCGATAAAAATCTTCTGAAGATAACGTTTCACTTGCTGAAACAATTGCATCTGGTTCTAAAAATATAGCTCCTAAAACCGCTTGTTCTGCTTCTATATTATGCGGTGGGGTGCGATCATGCGTCATATCTTCTGCCACAATAGTTCCTCCCTTAAATCGGAGTTCATCTTACATTATTTTTCTTGCACGTGTACTTTTACAGTAGCTGTTACTTTTGGATGTAACTTAACTGGCACATTTGTGTAACCTAGAGATCTTATCGGATCATCTAGTTCGATTTTTCTTTTATCAATTTTAATGTTGTGTGAACTCTTTAACTCGTCAGAAATATGCTTACTCGTTACAGAACCAAATAAGCGACCTGAATCACCTGATTTTGCCGTGAGTTCTACTGTTAAACTTTCGATTGTTTCTTTAAGCTGTTTCGATTCATCTAACTCTTGTTGTTCTTTTTCTTGTTGTTTCTTCTGCTGTCCTTCTAATTGCTTTAAATTACCTTTATTCGCTTCAACGGCTAAGTTGTGCTTGAATAGATAGTTACGAGCGTAACCTTCATTTACATCTTTAACTTCGCCTTTTTTACCTTTACCTTTAACGTCACTAGTAAAAATTACCTTCATGATGATTCTCCCCCTTGTAAATATTCGTCAATAATTTCGCGTAGCTGCTCTTCTACTTGTTCAATCGTCGTATCTTCAAGCTGAGTAGCAGCATTCGTTAAATGGCCACCGCCATTCATCTTTTCCATAATGACTTGCACGTTAATGTCTCCTAATGACCTTGAACTTACACCAACTCGCCCGTCTTTACGTTCAGAAATAACAAATGAAGCTTGAACACCATCCATTGTTAGCAATGTGTCAGCGGCTTGTGCAATGATAATCGGACCATAACTTTCACCTGAGTTTCCTTTAGCAATCGCAACACCTTCTTTATAAACTGTTGCGTTTTTTATTAACTCACTTCTTTTAATATAAACATCTAAATCTTCTTTTAGTAACTTTTGAACAAAGACTGTATCAGCACCTTTAGAACGTAAATAAGAAGCTGCATCAAACGTTCTTGAACCTGTTCTTAACGTAAAGGATTTTGTATCGACAATAATGCCTGCTAATAAGGCCGATGATTCAAGCGTTGATAACTTAACACGACCGTCTTGATACTGTAGTAGCTCTGTAACAAGTTCAGCTGTTGATGAAGCATAAGGCTCCATATAGACTAATGTTGGATCTTCAATGAACTCCTCAGCTCTTCTATGGTGGTCAATTACAACAACATGCTCTGTACGGCTTAATAATTTTTCTTCCATTACCATTGAAGGTTTGTGTGTATCTACTACTACTACTAACGTGTTCTTCGATACGATATCTAACGATTGTTCTGGAGTAATAAACCAATCCGCTAGTGATTCGTCTTCGTCAATTTCATCCATTAACTTTTGAACACCTGTATTAACACCGTCTGGGTCAAAAACAATAAAACCATCTTTATTGTTTTGTTGAACCATTTTAAGAATTCCTACAGACGAACCAATAGAATCCATATCAGGCATTTGGTGCCCCATAATGATGACTTTTTCACTTTCGTTAACTAACTCTCGTAACGCATGAGAAATTACCCTAGCACGAACACGCGTCCTTTTCTCCATTGGGTTCGTCTTACCACCGAAGAATTTTACTTTTCCATGTTCATTTTTAATTGCTACTTGGTCACCACCGCGACCTAATGCTAAATCAAGACTAGACTGTGCCATCTCACCTAATTCCGGTAAATTTGCAGCACCACGTCCAATTCCGATACTTAATGTAAGGGGTACATTTTGATCGGAAATTAACTCTCTTACTTCATCTAATATTTCAAACTTAGTCGCTTCCAATTGCTCTAATATTTCACGGTTCATAACAGCGATAAATCGCTCTTGTGAGGTACGTTTTAAATAGAAACCATAATCACTGGACCAATTATTTAAAATGGATGTTACTTGTGAGTTCATATGACTTTTAGACGTATCATCCATCGCTTGTGTTAATTCTTCATAGTTATCTAAATATATAATAGAAAGAATTGTTTCTTCATTATGATACTTTGTTTCTAAATCCGAGTAAGTTGTACGGTCAAAGAAGTATAATAACTTCTCTTCACGCTTTACAACGACTTGATAAACTTTCTCGTCAATATTAACCCAAAACTCTTCCTCGTCATCTTTTATTGCAGAGATAATATTTTCTGATAAAGTTGTTAAATTCTCCCCAATTAACGTTTCATCTTGTCCTTGAAAGTCATTCATATACGGGTTTGCCCATTCAATTTGGTATTCATCATTAAACAAAATAATACCAAAAGGCATCTCTAACAGAGCCTCTTCTCCTACCTTTTTAACTCGATAAGATAGTGTAGAAATATATTGTTCTGTTTTCTTCCTTAAACGGTCTTCTGTTTTCAATCCTAAAAATATGATAAGACCAAGTACAATGGAAAGAAACAAACCAATCATCCACTGATAATAAATAACAATTAACGTTAAAATGCCTGCTAAAATATATAGCAACCAAATATTTTTATTTACAATCAAGCTTTTAACATCATTCATTCTAACGTCATCTCCCTAAAAACAGACATGCTCTTGGATTATTTACTTCCGTTAAGACGTTCCCTTAATCGGAATCCTAAGTCAATTATACCTAAAATTCTTAATGGATAAATCAGAAGGAACGGAAATAACACAAATAAAATAACGGTAAAGATCGGAATCGCTTTAGACCAACTCTTATAATGTGTAAAGAAAAACACAAAAGATAATCCTTGTATGACTAATAATAGCCCAGGTAGTGCATATAAGTTCGCAGCAGCTAAATACATTGTTTCAGCTGGATCTGTATAAATCCAAGTTAAAATAATCCCTAATAAAAAGATCCATATAATTGATGTTGGTAATTTAAAGTCTTTGAAAGGTGGAAACTTTAAACGTTCACCATCAGCTCGATTAATAAATTTATAACTTAACCACTGTGAAATAAAAGCTAAAGCTAAACCAATCAATACCATGCCTGTCGGTATCAAGTAAGTCAGCTCACTTAAGCTTTGCTGTAATGCTTCATACTCTTCTTGACTAATCGGAGTACCTACTTGCTCAGCAAAAGCAACAGTTGACTCAAGAGATTCTTCTATTAGAGTATTTAATTCATGTACCCAATTAACGTCAAACATAAATTGAGTGATAGCATAAACTACAGCCATTCCTATAGCAAAGCTAAACGTTCCTTGAGCCCATGTTTCATAAGCATCTTTTTTACTATAAATAGCAGCACCAATTGCAAGGCCACCTAAGCCCATTACAAACACAATTGGTAACGAATATATTGATAGTATTAAAATACTAATCAAACTAATGATTAAGAACAATATTGCTACAGGTTTTAAACCAAACCTGCTACCAAACACAATGAGTGGAATTGGTAATAAAAAGACTGTAACAAGGCTAATAATCGGTACAAAAAATGTTGCTATCATAAGTAATATAAAAGCAGCACCAGCTATTGCACCTTGTTTAACTATATTTCGGTCTTCCATCGCTTGCACCTCTACTTCATGTTCATTACTATTTTATCAATTTTATAAGTAATATGTAAAAATAAACTATTACCAAATCATCGTGTTTATGTGAATTTACTAAACCACTAACTTATGTATCATTATACACTTAAATATAAAGAAAATGGTGTTGTAAATATCAGATTTACAACACCATTGTTATATTATTCGCCGCTCACATATGGCAATAGAGCCATTTGTCTAGCGCGCTTAATTGCAACTGTTAATTTACGTTGATACTTTGCAGACGTTCCAGTTACACGACGAGGTAAAATTTTACCACGCTCAGAAATGAAACGTTTTAGAAGATCAATGTCTTTATAGTCGATATGCGTAATGTTATTTGCTTTGAAATAACAAACCTTACGACGCTTACGTCCACGACGTGCCATAGGTCAAAACCTCCCTTTTTAAACTTTTAAAATGGTAAATCATCATCCGATAAGTCGACTGGTTCACCACTATCTTCGAATGGATTCTCACTTTTCGGCTTAGTATCCTGTTGTGGTTGGAATCCACTTTGGTTTGCATTTTGATTTGTTTGTTGTGATTGGTTTGATGTGCGGCCTGGTTGTCCACCCTGATTGGAGTTTTTTGACTCAAGAAACTGTACGCTATCAGCAACCACTTCTGTCATAAAGACACGCTTACCATCTTGACCTTCGAAGTTCCTTGTTTGAATGCGACCGTCAACGCCGATCATACTACCTTTGCCCATATAATTGGCTAAGTTTTCTGCTGGACGTCTCCAAATCACACAATTAATAAAGTCTGCTTCTCGTTCACCTTGTTGGTTAGAAAAAGGTCTGTTGACGGCAATTGTAAAATTGGCAACTGCTACTCCGTTGGGTGTATAACGTAGTTCAGGGTCTTTCGTTAACCTACCAACTAATACTACACGATTTAACACATCAAACACTCCTTATTGGTCGTTACGAATAGCCATATGACGAATAATATCGTCAGTAAACTTCGCTTTGCGGTCAAATTCATCGATTGCGTTCGAA
The DNA here is from genome assembly GCF_007991275.1 of Alkalibacillus haloalkaliphilus. Taxonomy (GTDB): domain Bacteria; phylum Bacillota; class Bacilli; order Bacillales; family Alkalibacillaceae; genus Alkalibacillus; species Alkalibacillus haloalkaliphilus. Next base: position 429,896 of record NZ_BJYA01000001.1, read on the forward strand.
TCGCCATCGAAGTTAACAACTACATAATAACCATCACGATAGTCGTTAATTTCATAAGCTAAACGACGCATACCCATTTCATCTACATTTTCGATCTCCGCACCATGATCAGTTAAAACCTGGTTGAAGCGCTCAACAACTTCTTTGCGAGCTTCCTCCTCAACGTCTGGGCGGATGATGTACATGATTTCATATTTATTCATCCGTCTTCACCTCCTCTTGGACTTAGCGGCCCTTTTTAAAAAGGGCAAGGAGTAATTTATATGTTAATTACTCACATCATAAGATTATAACAAAAAGATAGAACACTTACAACAATAAACTAAGACCCTTTTTATACGTTAAACCTAAAGTGAATTACATCGCCGTCTTTTACAAGATATTCTTTACCTTCTAAGCGTACTTTACCTTGATCTTTCGCAGCTGATTCTGATCCTGCATTGACTAAATCATCATAAGAGACAGTCTCTGCTCTAATAAAGCCTCTTTCAAAGTCAGAGTGAATAACACCAGCCGCTTGTGGTGCAGTCATTCCTTTCTTAAACGTCCAGGCACGCACTTCTTTTTCACCCGCTGTGAAATATGTTGCTAAACCAAGCATGTCATATGAAGCCTTAATTAACTGATCTAATCCTGACTCCTCAATGCCCAATTCATCAAGAAATTCCTGCTTCTCCTCACCTTGAAGCTCAGCAATTTCTGATTCAACTTTTGCACAAACAACAATAACGCCTGCTCCTTCGTTTGCTGCAAACTCTTTTACTTGTTGTACTTTTTCATTATTTTCTACATCTAATAATTCATCTTCACCTACATTAGCTACATATAAGATTGGCTTACTCGTTAATAAATGTAGTGATTTTACATACTTCATTTGTTCCTTCGAGAATTCTAAGGAACGAGCAGGTTGTTCTGCTTCTAATGCATCTTTCAACTTTTCTAACACTTCAAATTCATAAGTTGCATCTTTATCTTTTTGCTTTGCCATCTTTTCAACTTTTGGATAGCGCTTCATCACTGTCTCTAGGTCGGCTAAAATTAGCTCCAAGTTAATCGTTTCAATATCACTAATTGGATCTACACGGCCCGATACGTGTGTAATATCATCGTCAGAAAAACAACGGACAACATGACAGATCGCATCAACTTGTCTAATATGTGATAAAAATTGGTTACCTAATCCTTCACCTTTACTAGCTCCTTCAACAATACCTGCAATATCCGTGAACTCAAAAGACGTCGGAATCGTTTTTTGAGGTTTTACTAACTCTGTTAATTTATGCAATCGTTGATCAGGTACCTCTACAATACCTACGTTCGGGTCAATCGTTGCGAAAGGGTAGTTAGCTGATAACGCCCCTGCTTGTGTAATTGCATTAAATAACGTCGATTTCCCCACGTTAGGCAAACCAACAATACCTGCTGTTAATGACATGTAACACTCCACTCCTTCAATTTTCCGTTCCCAATAATAAATCAAGATTAGTCATACCAATTATAGTGATTAAATTAGAAAAAAACAAGTTCAAAGAAAATCAAAAAAACAAAGGCAAAAAAGGCCTTTGTTATCAATAATCTTCTCTTATTTTATTTATTTAAAAACTATACAATATGTTTCACGTGAAACATTTTAATTTTCTTCATTTTTTATCACTTTTTTTACACTTTTATTAAACTTTCGCCTCGGAACTAGAACACTATGTTGGCAACCTTGGCATTTGATTCTTATATCAGCACCCATACGAATAATTTGCCACTCATTAGAACCACACGGATGTTCTTTCTTCATTTGAACGTAATCATTTAATTCATAGTTTTGCTCCACTTTTAAACCTCCTACTTCTATGTAGTTAGTACATATAGTTTATCAAATTTTAAAAGCTTCTGCTCGTTTAATTATAGGATATAATAAAATCATTGCTAATACATATAAATTAATCACACCATATAAAGGATATAAATAACTCACTAAGGTTGAGAATCCAACAAAAGTAAACGGTAATGCAATCCCTATAATGATTAGACCTAATTTCCCTTTACTATACTTAACCATATCTTCAATTCTTGCAATTAAACCAAACAAGCTTGTAAGAGCAGTCGTATAAATAGCAAATATTAATAAACCGGCCATAATTAAAAATAGCTCGATCGGATATCCATAAAGTATCGCAAATAACGGGATTTCGTAAAAATATAACTGATCGGCAACGTGTATTAAACTAATATTATATAAATATGAAACAACACCTAATATTAAACCACTTCCGATACTCGCTACGAAAATCTCTTTTTTACTCTCTATCTCTTTTCCTATAGCGCCTAATACAGCAACTAACGGCAAGACATTTAAAGATGTAAACGGAATTGAAGCAACCCAATTAGACTGTTCCCCTATTTGATAAATAAAAGGTACATGCTTTTGATAAACAAAAAATAATAATACCGAAAATAAAGTGATAATCATTACAGGTAATAAGATTCGATTGATCGATAATATACCATCCATACCTCTGGGGATAATGACTAACAACCCTAAAATCATTAACAAAACACCGGCGTAAAAAGGTAAGTTGAACATTGATACGGCTGCTCCACTTCCGGAAATCATAACAAATAACGTAGTAAATAAATACAATAAAATACACCAATCATATATTTTAGCTGCCTTTTCACCTAAAAACAACTTTAATAACGGCATATAATGTTTCGTTTTTAACTCATAACTAATCGTTAACACAACATGACAACTAATTATAAATAATATAGTAAAGACCAATATTGCTAGACTACTCTCATGACCAAAGAACTCCCAAATCTCTCTACCTGATGCATATCCTGCCCCTACCATCGTAGCAATTATTAAACCAATCCAACGAAATCCTCTTATCATTACTTATCCTCCAATGGGTACGAAGTATAAAAAGATAGGCTTATCCATATACTATTAAAAAGTATGTTTAAGGAGATTAATCTATGTCTAAATTAATTGAGGATCGGACAAGTTCTTTCCATTGTAATGAGAAACTAGTAAGTTGGAAAATGGCAAACACTCTAGAGAAAATGCTACCGACACAAGTTCATGAGATTATTTTGTTGTTCATAGGTACAGATCGTTCAACAGGTGATAGCTTTGGTCCATTAACTGGAACTATTTTAAGTTCAAAGCCTATAAATCACTTGAACGTTTACGGAACTTTAAAAGACCCCGTCCATGCAAGAAATTTAGATTCATATATTGAATACATTAATACAGAATATGCCAACCCCTTTATTATTGCGATTGATGCGGCGTTAGGTAAAAGTGATCAAGTTAAAACAATGAAAATCAGTGACGGAGGATTAGAACCTGGGGCAGCCTTCAACAAGCAACTACCATGTATAGGTGACATAAATGTTAAAGGCTTTGTAAACACAGGTGGCTTCTTACAACTAGCAGTCCTTCAAAGCACAAGGTTATATGACATTATGGAGATGGCTGAAACGTTAGCTCAGTCTTTTACTTTGCTAGATTTAAGGTTGAGTAAAAAATAAAGGCAGGTTTATTTAACCTGCCTTAGCACCCATCTTATATTAAAACCAATTACCAACTTGGATATAAAAGTACAATACAATTCCAACCGTGATTAAACTAGGAAGTAAATTAGCTACTCTAATCTGTGTAATCTTTAGCAAGTTAAGGCCAATCGCTACAATTAATAACCCACCTGTTGCTGTCATATCTTCAATAAATAATTCTAACAAATACTCTGGTACAAAACGGTCAATTTGAGTAGCAAACAAAGCAATACTCCCTTGGTACAAGACAACTGGTATAGCTGAGAATATGACACCAATCCCTAAAGTGGTAGTCAACACTAGCGCCACAAAACCATCGATTAACGCTTTTGTAAACAATATTTCATGGTCTCCTCTTAAACCACTGTCTAATGCTCCTACAACAGCCATTGCTCCAATCACGAATATTAAAGAAGCTGTCACAAATCCTTCTGCAATATTAGACTCTTCTCGCTTTCCTTTAAACTTAACTTCAATAAATGCGCCAAGACGGTTTAACTTTTCATCAAGGTCAAATAGCTCACCTATAACCGCACCTGTTAATAGACTAAGCAAAATGACGATTATGCGATCTGATGCAAATCCCATCGAAAGTCCAATCAGGATCACTGTTAGCCCTATTCCGCTCATTACCGTTTCTTTAAACCGCTCTGGAATTCGATTAAAAAACAGACCAAACAATGTACCAATCAGGATTCCTATTCCATTAACAATCGGACCTAGTAGTTCGATTATAACCACCACGCTTTTCTAAGAAATAGCCAACACATAAAATGTTTCACGTGAAACATTTATGAAAAAAGTCTATCCTCTCATTAAGGATAGACATCAATTTATTCATTCGTATACATAAGTAATTCAATGATTCGGTCTAGATCTTCTCGATCAAAATATTCAATTTCGATTTTCCCTTTTTGTTTACCTTGTTGAATACTTACACCAGTACCTAACTTCTCTCGTAACTCATTTTCTTTCGATGTTATGAAAACATCTTTTTTCGTTTTCGGTTTTTTCTTCGGTTTGTTGCTAAGATTTGTAATAAGCTCTTCGGTTTGTCTTACATTTAAACCTTCTTTACGAACCTTTTCTGCGACTAGATATAGTTGATCCTCATCCTTAATTGAGAGTAGCGCACGTGCGTGTCCCATTGATAATTCTTTACTATTCACCATAGCGCGAACTCTTTCTGGTAAGGAAAGCAAACGAACCATGTTTGCTATGTGTGGACGACTTTTACCTAGACGCTTAGCTAATTCATCTTGTTTAATTTTCAATTCATTAATTAATCTGTCATAAGCTTCAGCTTCTTCAATCGGGCTTAAATCCTCACGTTGCAAGTTCTCTAACAACGCTAGCTCCATCATTTGTTCTTCTGACAATTCCCTTACAACAGCTGGAATTGTAGTGAAGCCAGCTTCTTTAGATGCACGAAAACGTCTTTCACCTACGACAATTTCGTAACCTTTAATTGCTTTTCGAACGATGATTGGCTGTAATACACCGTGTTCCACAATTGAATCTTTAAGTTCCTCTATTGCTTCAGTATCAAATACTTTACGTGGCTGATATGGATTTGGTCGACAGGCTTTCAGCTCAACTTCCTGCACTGATTCCTCATAATAATCCACTTCTTGAAAGATTGTGTTTAAACCTTTACCCAACCCTTTGGCCATTCGCCATCACTTCCTTCGCTAGATCGCTATATACTTCTGCGCCTTTAGACTTTGAATCATACTGTATGATAGGCTCTCCATGACTTGGTGCCTCTCCTAAGCGAACATTTCTTGGGATGACTGAGTTGAACACCTTATCTTGAAAATACTTTTTAACCTCTTCAATAACTTGAATCCCTAAATTTGTTCTAGCATCAAACATCGTTAGCAATACACCTTCGATTTGAAGACTTTGGTTTAAACGACGTTGGACTAGTCTGACTGAATTCAACAATTGGCTTAAACCTTCCAATGCATAATATTCACATTGTACCGGGATTACAACGCTATCTGCTGCAGTTAAAGCGTTTAATGTTAATAACCCTAAAGATGGAGGGCAATCGATAATTATATAGTCATAATCGTATCTAACGCTTTCTAAAGCTTTTCTTAAACGAAGTTCTCTTGAAATTGTTGGTACTAATTCAATTTCTGACCCTGCTAACTGTATTGTTGCCGGTATTGCATCTAAATTAGGTACCTTTGAAGGAACGCATACATTTTTAGCGTCCTCTTCCTCAATTAATATGTCATAAATACACGTTTCCATATCCCCTTTATTTATGCCAACTCCACTAGTGGCATTTCCTTGAGGATCTATATCAATAAGTAATACTTTATTATTTAAATTAGCTAAACAAGCGCTCAGATTGACTGCTGTCGTTGTTTTTCCTACGCCACCTTTTTGGTTTGCGATGGCAATGACTTTCCCCATAATGTCACCTGCCCTATAAAATTTTATCAACATCTATTATTCTACCATGAAATCGAATTTTGTTATATGTAATATGCTAGAAAAAAAGACCCATCTTTTTAAAAAAGATGGGAAATCATGGCTCAATTCATTATTTTTTTGGTATTTTAATTGTTATTTGGTAATAATCATCGACTTCTTCTTCTTCTGTCTCAACGTCCATCCCAGTATCTTGCACCATATTTAATGATTGTCTTATAGTGTTAAGAGCAATGCGGACATCTTTATTAACACCTTGTACTTTCGGTTTGCGTGTTTTCTTTTCCTCTTTCTCTCCTGGGTTTAACACTTGTTGGACTCGTTCTTCTGTTTGTTTAACATTTAATTGTTCTTCAATAATTTGAGACAACACTTTTTCTTGTAATGATTCATCTTTTAATGCGATGAGTGCTCTTGCATGTCTTTCTGTAATTTGTTTATTTAATAACGATTGTTGAACAACACTTGGTAGTTTAAGTAATCTTAATTTATTTGCGATCGTTGACTGACTTTTCCCTAAACGTTGTGCTAAGGCTTCTTGTGTAAGTCCGTGAGTGTGAAGTAGTTGGTCGTAAGCTATTGCTTCTTCTACAACTGTTAACTCTTCACGTTGTAAGTTTTCTATTAAAGCAACTGAAGCAGTCTCCGTATCAGTCATGTTTTTTACGATTGCAGGGATTGTCTCCCATTCTAATGAAGTGACTGCACGCCACCTGCGTTCACCAGCAATCAATTCATAGGCATCATGGTCTTCTAACTTACGTACTACAATCGGCTGAATCATACCATGTGTATGGATTGTTTGTGCTAATTCCGAGATCTTTTCTTCATCAAAAATGGTTCTAGGTTGATATTGATTCGGTTGAATCTTACTTACTTCTATCTCGACAACTTCATTTGCCTGAATATTGCTTTGCTGTTCATCTGATTTGGTTTCATTCTTGCCAAACAATCTACTAAGCGAACTCATTCAGTTGGCACCTACCTTCTACAACTCTCTTAATCTATGTAAAAAATGAAATGTTTCACGTGAAACATTTCATTCATAATCATAAGATTACTGTTCATCATTGTTCTATCGCTCTTACTCTATTTTTATATTACCACAAAAGTAGAGTGAATATAAAGTGAAACTTAATGATATTCCTTCGTGATAATATGGCAAATATCTACATGTTTCTACTATCATTCGATTGGTTCTTTGTTTGGTGTGCCTGGTTTTCTAGGATATTTATTAGGTGTTTTGCGTTTTTTATTAACTTGCACAATATGTCGCTCACTGTTCTCAAATGGCAAATTAAATCGATTGTTGTCTTTTAATTCACCACCTAAAGTTTTAATAGCTAGCTTACCGGTCTCTAATTCTTCAGTAATATTAGGGCCTTTCATCATAATAAAGTCTCCATTTACTTTAACTAGAGGTAAGCATAGTTCGCTTAACACAGATGTCCGAGCGACTGCGCGAGCCATTACTAGGTCAAAAGTTTCTCTAAACTTTTTGTTTTTCGCAAAGGTTTCTGCTCGATCATGATAAAAAGCAACATTAGTTAAATTTAGTTCATCAGCTAGTTGATTTAAAAAAGTAATGCGTTTCTTTAATGAATCGACAATGGTAACTTTTAAATCAGGATAAACAATTTTGAGCGGGATTGAAGGGAATCCCGCTCCTGCACCAACATCACAAATAGAAAAATGTTCAGAGCTAAAATCATAATAGAAAGCGGCAGTTATAGAATCAAAAAAATGTTTTAAATAAACTTCTTCACGGTCGGTAATCGCAGTTAAGTTCATATTGTTATTCCATTCAACTAATAACTCATAGTACTGATAAAATTGTTTTAGCTGCTGTTCGTTTAAGTTAATGCCATGCTCTTTTAATGCATCTTGAAACTGTTTTTCGTTCATAAGCACCCTCTATTCATTTGCAGCGGATTTCGTTTTGTAACTTTGTTCTAAATAGACAAGTAAAATTGAAACGTCTGCAGGGTTTACACCTGAAATACGAGAAGCTTGACCTACTGACAATGGACGTACCTTTTTCAAACGATCTTTAGCTTCTGTAGCTAAACCGCTAATGTCATCATAATCAATATGGTCTGGAATTTTTTTGTTTTCCATCTTACGCATTTTATCAACTTGCTGATTAGATTTCTTAATATAACCTTCATACTTCACTTGAATTTCTACCTGCTCTTCAACGTCATTAGGTAGTTTTTCTTCGGGTGGTGTAATGCGTTTAATGGTTTCGTATTTCACTTCTGGTCTACGTAATAGATCGATCGCTAAAATGCCATCTTTTAATTTAGAACCGCCGATCTCTTCAATGATCTGTTGAACCTCTTCGCTTGGCTTAATTCGATAGCCTGTTAAACGGTCTACTTCTTGTTGAATTAATTCTTTTTTACGATTAAAACGTGCGTAACGTTCTTCTGGAATTAATTCCATTTCATAGCCAATATCAGTTAAGCGAAGATCTGCATTATCGTGACGTAGTAGTAAACGATACTCTGCTCGTGACGTTAATAAACGGTAAGGTTCATTAGTTCCTTTTGTTACTAAATCATCGATCATAACACCAATATAAGCTTGTGAACGATCTAAAATTAACGGCTCTTTATTTAATGCTTGTGCAGCTGCATTAATACCTGCCATTAACCCTTGACCAGCCGCTTCTTCATAACCACTTGTTCCGTTAATTTGACCTGCAGTATATAAACCTTGAATTTGCTTTGTCTCTAAAGTAGGCCATAATTGAGTAGGCACAACAGCATCATATTCAATTGCATATCCTGCGCGCATTATTTCAGCTTTTTCTAAACCTGGTACTGTTTCAAGCATCTGTTTTTGGACGTATTCTGGTAAAGATGTAGATAGTCCTTGGACGTAAATCTCATCCGTGTTTCGCCCTTCTGGTTCTAAAAACACTTGGTGACGAGGTTTATCATTAAAACGAACAATTTTATCTTCAATTGACGGACAATACCTTGGGCCTGTTCCGCGATCAGCACCGGAGTACATCGCTGATTTACTTAAGTTATCATCAATGATTTGGTGAGTTACTTCACCTGTATATGTTAACCAGCACGGAATTTGATCAGTAATATACTCAGTCGTTTCATATGAAAAAGCGCGTGGTACTTCATCACCCGGTTGCTCTTCTGTTTTGGAGTAATCAATTGTATGAGAATTCACTCGCATTGGGGTACCCGTTTTGAATCGAACTAAGTCAAAACCTAACTCATCTAATTGTTCAGATAACGTGATTGTTGGTCGTTGGTTATTAGGACCGCTTTCGTACTCTATATCTCCAATTAACACTTTCCCGCGCATAAAAGTACCTGTAGTAATGATCACTTGGTCTGCATAATAACACGCTCTGGTCTCTGTTTTGACGCCTTTTACTTCACCATCTTCAACTAGCAATTCTTCAACCATACCTTGACGTAGTGTTAAGTTTTCTTGTTTTTCGATTACGCGCTTCATTTCTTGTTGGTATAACACTTTATCTGCTTGGGCACGTAAAGCTCGAACAGCTGGCCCTTTACTTGTATTTAATAGACGCATTTGTATATGCGTTTGATCGATTGTTTTACCCATTTGGCCGCCGAGTGCATCAACCTCTCGAACGACAACACCTTTTGCAGGCCCACCAACAGATGGATTACATGGCATAAAAGCAATTAAATCTAAATTTAAAGTGAGCATTAACGTCTTTGCTCCACGTTTAGCTGCGGCTAAACCAGCTTCTACACCTGCGTGGCCTGCACCAATTACTATGACATCGTAACGCCCTGCATCATACATGAAGACAACCTCCTTTATCTTAAGTTTCTTATTTACCTAAACAGAATTGAGAGAATAATTGATCGATCAGTGATTCATGTACATCTTCACCGATAATTTCGCCTAATAACTCCCAAGTTCTTGTAATATCAATTTGTATTAAGTCTAATGGCATACCCATTTCTAATGAATTTAAAGCGTCATTTAAAGCATCTTCTGATTGTTCTAGAAGTTGAATGTGACGAACGTTAGAGACGTAAGTTAAATCACCTTGGTCTAACTCTCCATCGAAAAATGTATCTGCAATAGCCTGCTCTAATTCATCGATACCTTGTTCTTCAACTAATGACGTCGTGATAATCGGAGCTCCATTAGCTGCTTTTGTCACTTCATTCATGTCTATTTCTTGATTTAAATCTGTTTTGTTGACAATAGCAATTACATCTAAATCACGTGCTGCTTCAAATAGAGCTTGGTCTTCTTTAGAAAAAGGTTCATTACCATTTAAAACAAGTAAGATTAAATCCGCATCTTGAAGTGCCTGCCTCGAACGCTCGACACCAATTTTCTCAACTATATCCTCAGTTTCACGAATTCCAGCGGTGTCAATTAACCTTAATGGTACTCCGCGTACGTTAACATATTCTTCAATAACATCACGTGTAGTACCTGGAACATCAGTTACGATCGCTTTGTTTTCATGAGCTAAAACGTTCATTAAAGATGATTTCCCGACATTAGGTTTTCCGATGATCGCTGTAGCAATTCCTTCGCGTAAAATTTTACCTTGCTTAGCTGTACGAAGTAATGACTGAATTTCACCTTTAACATATTGAGCACGCTCTCTTAATAATTCATGTGTCATTTCTTCTACATCATCATATTCTGGATAATCTATATTCACTTCAACATGTGCAACTGTTTCAATTAACTGTTGGCGAAGATCGCGAATTAAATTCGATAATCTTCCATCCATTTGTTTTAATGCAACAGACATTGCACGATCAGTCTTAGAACGAATTAGATCCATAACGGCTTCAGCTTGTGACAAGTCAATACGGCCATTTAGAAAAGCTCTTTTCGTAAACTCACCTGGCTCAGCTAATCTGGCACCATGTCTTAACACAAGTTGAAGAACACGGTTAACTGATACCATTCCACCGTGACAGTTAATCTCGATCGTATCTTCACGGGTGAAGGTTTTGGGTGCCTTCAATACTGAAACCATAACTTCTTCTAATTGGTCTTCTGTTTTTGGATCAACGATTTTCCCATAATGGATTGTATGGGAGTCGACTTGTTGTAAATCTTTCGTCGGTAATATTTGATTTGTAATTGAGATAGCTTCATCTCCAGTTAATCGCACAATCGCAATAGCACCTTCTCCAACTGGTGTTGAAATAGCTGCAATTGTATCTTGTTCCATGACCTTCACCCCTTTAAAGCACAATTTCCTAACTAAACACAATAACACAAAACGAGTCAAAAGGAAAGAAATACAAGCATGTTATGCCTTAGGTTCAATCTTTTTAATAAACTATAGTCTACTTATTAGCATGACCATAGTTATTACTTTTTAAGACACTTATCCAAAAGAAAAAGCCAACCTTATGAAAGGTTAGCTTTAAATATCGTATTACGATAAATTGTTCGGTTGAATCACAACTCTTCGATTCGGATCTTTTCCGTCTGAGTAAGTTGAAACTTCGCTGTGGTCATGAAGAGCAGTGTGAATAATTTTTCTTTCAAATGAAGGCATTGGTTCAATTTGAACTTCTTCGTTTAGCCTCATAGCTTTTTTAGCTAAATTACTTGCCAGATTTTCTAAAGTTTCTTTCCGTCGTTCACGGTAACCTTCAGCATCTACAACGACTGTAATATAAGAGTTTTGGTCTTTATTCACAACTAAACTAGTTAAATACTGTAGTGAATTAATCGTTTGACCTCTTTTACCGATCAGTAATCCGATCCGATCACCGATTAACTCATATGTTACTTCATTACCTTGCTGAGTAACTGTTACATCAGTACCTTCTGCTCCCATTTCCAGTGCGATGTTTTGAAGGTATGACTTCCCTTCACTGACTAAATCACGCTTTTCTTGAATTTTTACGTAAGCACGTTTAGCTCCAAAGACACCTAGAAGACCTTTCTTTCCTTCATCAATCACTTCAACATTCACTTGATCTTCTGTTAAATCTAATTGATTTAAAGCATTTTCTTTTGCCTCTTCAACTGTTTGACCACTAGCCGTTATTTCTCTCACTTGTTCGATCCTCCATTATTTTTTTCGAATTCTCTCATCATTGGACGACGAATTAATAGTGTTTGAGCAATCATAAAGAAGTTACCTACTACCCAGTACAACGCTAATGCTGCTGGGAAGAACAATGCAAATGCACCAATCATTACTGGTAACAAGTATAACATAATTTGCATTTGTGGGTTGTCAGCTGCTGGTGTACCAGCCATCATAATTTTTTGCTGAATGAACGTTGTAGCAAAAGTGATGATCGCTAAGATAATACTTGGCTCACCTAATGCAAACCACAAGAAACTATGTTCAGCAATCTCATCTGTTCTAACGATCGCATGATAGAATGCAATCAAGATCGGCATTTGCGCTATAATTGGTAAACAACCTGCTAACGGGTTAACGCCGTGACGCTGGAACAATGCCATCGTCTCTTGTTGTAATTTTTGCTGTGTTTGTGCATCTTTAGATGAATACTTTTCACGAATCTCTTTTAATTCTGGTTGAATTAACTGCATTGCTTGAGATGATTTTAACTGTTTAACGTTTAAAGGTAAGATTAAAATCCTTAATAATACCGTTACAATAACGATTGCAGCACCAAAAGCTTCATTAAAGACTCCTTCAGCAATATATGTGATTAAAAATGATAGCGGATATACGAAGAAACTATTCCATATTCCTTCACTTTCTGACGTAATAGGTTCATTAATTTCAAAACAACCAGATAGTAAAGTTGCCATAGCAATTAAGGAACCAATTAATAACAGTCTTTTACGCAATTGTTGTTCCTCCTAACTTTCCTTTCCAATACACACTTCACACACTAAAAGTATTTTAGCATTATTCAACTATACATACTATATATGAATATTACTATTTATTGACGAAATTTCTTCGTTTTTTTCAACAGATGATTTAAACTACTTTTTATTTCATAGTAACCCATATTTCGAGTTGGCATTCTAGTAATGATCACGTAATCATAATTAGGTTTTATATCAGATTCTAAATCAATAAAAGCTTGTCTTAAATAACGTTTGATCTGGTTACGTAACACAGCATTCCCAATTTTTTTGCCCACAGATAAACCAACTCTGAAATGGGATTGTTCTTCCTTTTCCAGTGCATAAATAACTAACTGTCGATTAGCAAATGAATGACCATCTTTAAATATCTGCTGAAACTCTTCATTTTTTTTAACTCGATAAGCTTTCTTCAAATACGATCTTCCCATCTAGTTATTACTAAACCTTTTAGTTACTAGAAAAAAGACCACTGATAAGTCTTCAGTGGTCTAGGCAGAAAGAACTTTTCTTCCTTTACGACGACGACGCGCTAGAACTTTTCTTCCGTTCTTAGTAGACATACGTGCGCGGAAGCCGTGTACTTTATTACGCTTACGATTATTTGGTTGATAAGTGCGTTTCATGATCTACACCTCCTGCAATTAGACAAACTTACTTCGTTCCATAAGCAGTCCAAATTAGTATATTAAAATTTAGCATTGAATGTCAACAGACAAACCATTACATATTATAACGCATAATTTATAACAACTCAATGATACTTTATTATTCATTATCCACAACCCTTACTTAATTTAAACAAACCATTTTGTTAATATCCACATGAGTTTTCATCAAAAACCCACACTTTTCACCCTTGTGGATAGTTTTTAGTCACATGATTGTTTTCTTTGTGGATAAGTTAGATAAAACATTGAAAGTTCTATGTTTATTTGTTATGATTATGTTGTTTTAACCGTGGATAACATATGTAAGCAAAATAGATTCTCCACAGATTGTGGATACAATGTGAATAAACATACACATGTTGTTTAGGGACTTACTCACATTAATGTGGATATTGTCGATATCTGTTATAATTTCTTGTATACTCTAATTAAAAATATCCACATACATAATTTTTTTACCCCCATCCACGATTCAAACAGAAAGGGTGTGTAACTGTTTGCAAAACATCTCTGAAATTTGGAACGAGACATTAAAAGAACTAGAGAAAAAAATAAGCAAACCTAGCTTTGACACTTGGTTAAAATCTACTGAAGCAAAAGCAATTGATGGTGGAAATATATATATTGTTGCACCAAATGAATTTGCAAGAGATTGGTTGGAAAATAGCTATTCAAATTTAATCTCTGAAACAGTTTACGAATTAACTGGATCACAACTAACTCCAAAGTTCATTATTCCAGAAACTAAAGGAGAAGATGAGCCTGTTAATCAACCAATTAAAAAAATGAACCAAACAAAAAGTGAACAAGATTCAAAGACGATGCTTAACTCTAAGTATACGTTTGAAACATTTGTTATTGGTTCTGGTAACCGTTTTGCCCATGCTGCTTCACTAGCTGTTGCTGAGGCTCCAGCTAAAGCTTATAACCCTCTATTTATTTATGGAGGCGTTGGTTTAGGGAAAACGCACTTAATGCATGCCATTGGACATTATGTAATTGAACATAATCCAGATGCAAAAGTAGTCTATTTATCGTCAGAGAAGTTCACTAATGAGTTTATTAACTCTATTAGAGATAACAAAACAATCGATTTTAGAAATAAATACCGTAATGTGGACGTGCTGTTAATTGATGATATTCAATTTTTAGCTGGAAAAGAACAAACACAAGAAGAATTTTTCCACACGTTTAATTCATTACATGAAGACAACAAACAAATTGTCATCTCAAGTGATCGACCACCTAAAGAAATTCCAACATTAGAAGATCGCTTGCGTTCACGTTTCGAATGGGGCTTAATTACAGACATTACACCTCCAGATTTAGAGACGAGAATCGCTATTTTAAGGAAAAAGGCAAAAGCTGATGGGTTAGATATCCCTAATGAAGTCATGCTTTATATCGCTAATCAAATTGACACGAACATTAGAGAACTTGAAGGCGCATTAATTAGAGTTGTAGCCTATTCATCTCTCGTTAACGAAGATATAGATGCTTCACTAGCTGCAGATGCCTTAAAGGATATCGTGCCTAATTCAAAACCGAAAGAAATTACGATTAAAGGAATTCAAGAAGTGATCGCTAATCGTTTTAACATTCAACTGGATGATTTCGCAGCTAAAAAACGTACAAAATCAGTTGCTTTCCCAAGACAGATTGCTATGTATTTAGCTCGTGAGTTAACTGACTTTTCGCTACCTAAAATTGGTGAAGAGTTTGGGGGCCGAGATCATACAACAGTTATTCATGCTCATGAAAAGATTTCTAAGATGATTTCTGATGATTTACAGCTTCAAAGAGAAATTGATGAGTTAACTGAACAAATAAAAACTAGTTAATCACAATTGTTAACAGTGTTAATAACTCATACAAACATACGAACAGGTTATTAACATGTGGATAACCCGTGTTGTTTATTGAAAATAGACTTGTCCACAAATTCACAACCCCTATTACTATGAATACTATTTATATTAAAAATAAATAAATATATGCGTGGAATATAAAAATTAGGAGGACACTATGAAAATCGTCATCAATCGAGACCAATTAATGCAAAGTATTCAAAATGTCATGAGAGCTATTTCACCTAAAACTACTATTCCGATTCTTTCAGGTATGAAACTAGAAGCAAATGAAGAAGAAGTGAAGCTTACAGGAAGTGATTCAGATATTACAATTGAATCAATTATTCCAAAAGAAGAAGATGGGATCGTTCATATTCACGAAGTTATTCCAGGAAAAGTTGTCGTACAAGCTAAGTTTTTACCTGATATAATTAAAAAGTTACCAGAGGATTTAGTTGAGATTGAAGCTGATGGTGAATTAAATATTACGATTCGTTCTGGAAAAGCTGAATTTACGTTAAATGGACAAGATCCAGAAGAATATCCACAATTACCAGTTTTACAAACAGAAAATAGCTTTCAAATACAAACAGATCTCTTAAAAACATTAATAAGACAAACAAACTTTGCCGTATCAACATCTGAAACTCGACCAATCTTAACAGGTGTACACTTTAAACTTGAAAACGATCAATTAGAACTAGTTGCAACAGATAGCCACCGTTTAGCATCAAGGAAAATAGCAATGAATGAGGAAACAGACTCTTTATCCTTTAAAAACATTGTTATACCAGGTAAAAGTTTAGGAGAATTAAACAAGATCTTAGACGACTCACAAGACTCTATTCAAATAAGTGTTTCTGATAATCAAATCTTATTTAGAACAAAACATTTATTCTTCTTATCTCGTTTATTAGATGGGAATTATCCAGAAACGTCGAGATTAATTCCAGAACAAAGCAAAACAGAAGTTAAAGTCGATTCTAAAGAATTAATGCAAACAATTGATCGTGCTAGTCTTTTAGCTAAAGACAACCGAAACAATATTGTAAAACTAGAAACTAAAGAAAATAATGCTATTGAGATTTCGAGTAATTCACCAGAAATTGGTACAGCAGAAGAAGTTTTAAATACGAATGAAATTTCCGGTGAAGAATTAAAAATATCATTTAACGCTAAATATATGATTGATGCATTAAGAGCGATTGATGCAGAAGAGATAAAGATTCAGTTCACAGGTGCTATGCGACCATTTATTATTGAGCCACTTGATGAAGGAGAACAAATCTTACAACTGATCACACCGGTTCGAACGTATTAAATCATTCATTTAAATTATGACAATTAAAACTAAAGGAACTGAGCCTACTGTTACCCTGTTAAGTAAAAGGCTCAGTTCCTTTTCTTATTGCTTAATCTTTAGTAAAATATATATTTAGGGAAATTCTACAATTAACACATTAAATTAAGAAGGTGACATAATGGCAGAGCCAATTGAAATTAAAACTGATGAGATTACTTTAGGGCAATTTATTAAATTAGCCAACATTGTAGAATCAGGCGGAATGGTAAAAATGTTTTTACAAGATTATAACATTTATGTAAATGGAGAACAGGATCAAAGAAGAGGTCGAAAGCTGAAAATCGATGATCGCGTTGAGGTCGAAGAAGTTGGTACTTTTATCGTAGCAAAAGAAAACTAACTAAGAATTAGGAGTCTCATTTTATGTATATAAAAGAAATATCGGTAGAAAATTATCGAAATTATGATGAACTATCACTACAGTTTGATAACCAAATCAATGTCATAATCGGTGAGAATGCACAAGGTAAAACAAATCTTATGGAGGCTATTTACGTATTAGCCTTTACGAAATCTCATCGAACAGCAAAAGATAAAGAATTAATAAAATGGGACTCTAATTATGCTAAAATAAAAGGAGATGTATTTAAACGTAATCGCTCCTTCCCTTTAGAAGTCATTTTTTCTCAAAAAGGCAAAAAGGCAAAATTTAATCATATTGAGCAGAAACGGTTAAGTGATTATATTGGAGCTTTAAATGTTGTGATGTTTGCTCCTGAACATCTAAATTTAGTAAAGGGAAGCCCACAAGAGCGGCGTAAGTTTATCGATATGGAAATAGGCCAAATTCAGCCTGTTTATATATACCACCTAGGTCAATATCAAAAGATATTAAAACAACGCAATGCACTTTTAAAAGACTTACAGAGACAAAAACAAACAGATCGGACAATGTTAAAAGTTTTAACAGAGCAATTAATTGAACATGGAAGTATAGTTTTAAAGAAAAGGCTACAGTTTCTACAAAAATTAAGAGAATGGGCTACTCCAATACATGATGGAATAAGTCGTGGTTTAGAAGCGTTAACCATTGATTATGAAGGGTCTATTAATGTATCAGAAGACACGGATTTGGAGAGAATAATAGAGACATATACCTCTTATTATGACTCCATTGAAGACCGTGAAGTTGAACGAGGAACGACATTAGCAGGTCCGCATCGAGATGACTTAATCTTCTACGTTAATAATCGTAATGTTCAAACTTATGGTTCACAAGGACAACAAAGAACAACAGCCCTTTCTTTGAAATTAGCGGAAATTGAATTAATTGATCAAGAAGTAGGTGAGTATCCTATTCTTTTATTAGATGATGTTTTAAGTGAGTTAGATGCTCATAGGCAATCTCATTTACTTAATACCATTCAAGGAAAAGTCCAAACATTTGTCACTACAACAAGTGTTGATGGAATTCACCATGAAACGTTAAAAGATGCACAAATATTTAATATTCACAACGGACAGTTGTTATCAGAAAGGTGAGGTTCACTGTTGTTTATACATATTGGTGATGAACACGTCATTCAATCCGATGAAGTCATTTCAATTATAGATTACACATTATATAAATCTTCATCCATTATTGAGGAGATGATTTTTAATCAACGTAAAAATGGAAATGTGACAGAAGTGCAATATGAGGAACCGAAATCAATTGTAATTACAGTTGACCATATTTATTTTAGTTCTTTATCTGTATCCACATTGAATAAGCGTGCGCAAATCTCAAATATTTTAGATCAAATTGATGAAGTTACTGAGGATACACCTGAGTAATGAATGACCATTAAGGAAAATGAAGGTGAGACGATGACAATGGAAGATAATTTAAATCAACAAACAGATTACGGTGCTAGTCAAATCCAAGTATTAGAAGGTCTAGAAGCAGTAAGAAAAAGACCAGGTATGTATATTGGTTCAACAAGTGAAAGAGGCTTACACCATTTAGTATGGGAAGTTGTCGATAATAGTATTGATGAAGCATTAGCTGGTCATTGTGATTCAATTGAAATTATAATTGGAGAAGATAATAGTATTACAGTAACAGACGATGGCCGTGGAATACCGGTTGATTTACACCAAAAAGCAGGTAAACCAGCTTTAGAAGTCATTATGACTGTTTTACACGCTGGCGGTAAGTTCGACGGTGGTTCATATAAAGTTTCTGGTGGTCTACACGGTGTAGGTGCTTCAGTTGTAAATGCTTTATCCAGTGAATGTGAAGTCTATGTCCATCGTGACGGCAAGCTTTATTATCAAAGTTATACGCGAGGTGTTCCTAACGAAGAAGTATCAGTTATTGGTGAAACAGATATTACAGGAACAAGAACACGCTTTAAGCCAGATCCAGAAATTTTCAGTGAAACACAAGAATATTCGTATGACTCGTTACTTAATCGTACACGTGAATTAGCTTACTTAAATAAAAAGCTTAAAATTTCAATAGAAGACCAACGTGAGGAAGAAGAAGTTCGTGAAGACTTTTATTACGAAGGCGGTATTTCTGAGTACGTTGAGCATTTAAATCGTACACGGGAAGCTTTGCATGACCCGATTTATGGTGAAAGTGAATTAGACGATATTACCGTTGAGTTTGCGATTCAATATAACGATGGTTTTGCAAGTAACTTATATTCCTTCGCTAACAATATTAATACGGCTGAAGGCGGTACACATGAATCAGGGTTTAAAACAGCACTGACACGTGTCATTAATGATTATGCGCGTAAAAATCATTTGTACAAAGAAAACGATCCGAACTTAATTGGTGATGATGTACGAGAGGGACTAACTGCGATCATTTCGGTTAAACACCCAGACCCACAATTTGAAGGACAAACTAAAACAAAATTAGGTAATAGTGAAGTTCGTACGATCACAGACCAAATCTTCTCAGATAAATTTTCACAATTTCTAGTTGAGCACCCGAAAGTTGCCAAACAAATCGTTGAAAAAGGTTTAATGGCATCACGTGCTAGAATTGCTGCGAAAAAAGCTCGTGAAGTAACGAGGAGAAAGAGTGCTTTAGAAGTTTCAAGTCTACCAGGTAAGTTAGCGGATTGTGCTACGAAAGATGCAACCTTAAGCGAACTTTACATCGTTGAGGGTGACTCAGCAGGTGGCTCAGCAAAACAAGGACGTGACCGTCATTTCCAAGCGATATTACCGCTAAGAGGTAAAATTATAAACGTCGAAAAAGCTCGCTTAGATAAAATTCTTTCAAACAATGAAATTCGTGCAATCATTACGGCATTAGGTACAGGGATCGGTGAAGAATTCGATTTATCACAAGCACGTTATCAAAAGATCGTTATTATGACCGATGCCGATGTTGACGGTGCGCACATTCGTACTTTGTTATTAACCTTCTTATATCGTTATATGCGCCCATTAGTAGAGAGTGGCTACATTTATATCGCTCAGCCACCTTTATATAAAATGTCTCAAGGTAAAAAAGATTATTACGCTTACAATGAACATGAGATGGAGAAAATATTCGGTGAACTACCAAACTCTCCTAAAATTAGTTTGCAGCGTTACAAAGGTTTAGGTGAAATGAACCCAACACAGCTTTGGGAGACGACAATGAATCCTGAATCTAGAACCTTATTACAAGTAAACTCACAAGATGCTATGGAAGCAGATGAAATCTTTGAAATTTTAATGGGTGATCAAGTAGAACCACGACGTGACTTCATCCAGCAAAATGCGCAATACGTACAAAACTTAGATATTTAACAGTGAATCATTAACGCCTATTCAATGGCGTTAATGTTCTTCTGATTAGGGAGGTAATCACTTTTGGATCAACAACGTCCTCAAGTCCAAGAAATAAATATTAGCCAAGAAATGCGAACGTCATTTTTAGATTATGCGATGAGTGTTATCGTATCTCGTGCATTACCGGATGTCCGTGACGGTTTAAAACCAGTTCACCGCCGTATTTTATATGCTATGCATGATTTAGGAATGCATTCAGATAAAGCTTATAAAAAGTCAGCACGTATTGTCGGTGAAGTAATTGGTAAGTACCACCCACACGGTGACTCAGCCGTATACGATGCGATGGTACGTATGGCACAAGATTTTAACTTCCGTTACATGTTAGTAGATGGCCATGGTAACTTCGGTTCTGTTGACGGTGATGCAGCAGCTGCAATGCGTTATACAGAAGCAAGAATGTCTAAAATTTCAATGGAGATTTTACGTGACATTAATAAAAACACGATAGACTATGCAGAAAACTATGATGGTACGGAAAAAGAGCCTGTCGTATTACCAGCTCGTTTCCCTAACCTTTTAGTTAATGGTGCATCAGGGATTGCTGTTGGTATGGCGACGAATATCCCACCACACCAATTAGGTGAAGTTATTGATGCCGTTTTAGCTTTAAGTGAAAATCCTGATATAACAATCCAAGAACTAATGGAAGGATATATTCACGGACCAGACTTTCCAACTGGTGGTCAAATTTTAGGAAGAAGCGGAATTAGGCAAGCTTTTGAAACTGGAAAAGGCTCAGTAACGATCCGTTCTAAAGCAGATATTGAAGAAGATGCAAACGGTAAAGCAAAAATCATTGTTACCGAGATTCCATTCCAAGTAAACAAAGCGAGATTAATCGAGAAAATAGCGGAGTTAGTTCGAGACAAGAAGATCGATGGAATTACAGACTTACGTGATGAATCCGACCGTGATGGTTTAAGAGTCGTGATTGAAATTCGCCGTGATACTAACCCTAATGTCGTTTTAAATAATCTTTATAAACAGACAGCCTTACAAACTTCATTCGGTATTAATATGCTTGCTTTAGTAGATGGACAGCCTAAAGTACTAAACTTAAAACAATCATTAAGTCATTACTTAGAACACCAAAAAGTAGTCATTGTTAGAAGAACACAGTTTGAATTAGATAAAGCTGAAGCTAGAGCGCATATATTAGAAGGTTTACGTATAGCATTAGATCACTTAGATGAAGTCATCGAACTAATTCGTCAATCACAAACGACTGATATAGCTCGTGAAGGATTAATCACGCGTTTTGGCTTATCTGAAAAACAAGCACAAGCGATCTTAGATATGCGCTTGCAGCGACTAACAGGGTTAGAACGTGAAAAAATTGAAAATGAATATAGTGAATTATCAGAGTTAATTGCGGAGCTTAAAGCGATTTTAGCTGATGAAAATAAAGTATTAGAGATTATTCGTGAAGAATTACTTGAAGTTAAAGAACGCTTTAATGATAAACGTCGAACTGAAATTGTTGCCGGCGGCGTTGACTTAATTGAAGATGAAGACTTAATTCCAGAAGAAACTGTAGTCATCACAGTAACACATAAAGGTTATGTAAAACGTTTACCAGCAACAACTTATCGTACACAAAACCGTGGTGGACGAGGTATTCAAGGTATGAATACTAATGATGATGACTTTGTTGAACATTTAATATCGACTTCGACACACGATACGTTATTGTTCTTTACGAATAAAGGTAAAGTGTATCGAGCTAAAGGGTATGAGATCCCAGAGTTTAGTCGTACAGCAAAAGGTTTACCGCTTGTAAATGTCATTGAAGTTGAAAATGATGAGTGGGTAAATGCTGTAATTACAGTTCGTGAATTTGTTGATGATTGGTATTTATTCTTCACAACGAAAAATGGATTATCCAAACGTACAACACTCGAACAATTTGCTAACATTCGTCGCGGAGGTTTAAGAGCGATTAACTTACGTGAAGACGATGAGTTAATCTCCGTGCGCTTAACCGATGGGGAAAAGCAAATTATGATTGGTACTAAAGATGGTTCGCTAATTCGTTTTGATGAACAAAATGTGCGCGTTATGGGCCGTACAGCAACAGGCGTTAAAGGTATTACATTACATGATGAAGATGAAGTCGTTTCTATGGAGATCTTAAATGAAGGTGTTGAAGTATTAACGGTAACGTCTAAAGGTTACGGTAAGCGTACACCAGAGAGTGAATATCGTATGCAAAACCGTGGTGGTAAAGGTATTTTAACTTGTAAGCTTAACCCAAGAAATGGCCACGTCGTTGCGGTCAAACCAGTAACAGGTGAAGAAGACCTTATGATCATTACGGTTGATGGTGTGTTAATTCGTATGCCTTCTGAATCGATTTCAACTACTGGACGTAACACGCAAGGTGTTCGTTTAATTAGACTGTCAGAAGATGAGGAAGTAGCTACTGTAGCTCCTGTTGAAAAAGAAGAAGACGAGCCAGATGAATTAGAAGAAGACGAAAAAGAAAATGAAGAAACTATTGAAAATGATGGAAAAGATGACGAAATAAAGAATGAAGAGTAAAATAACGACTAAGACTTAAGAGGTGTTAGGTTATGAAAGTTCATCCACAACAGCTAATTCCAGGATGTTTAATTATAAAAGATGTAATGGGTCAAACGTTGACGCCAATTATCCCTAAAAATACTGTTGTCGAGCCTATACACTTACAAGTATTAAAAAAGTTTAAAGTGTTAGAAGTTGAAATTGCTAATAAGTTAGTTAATGGTGATGTTTTTGAGACAGATCAACAAGAAGTCATTACTGAAGAACAGGAAATGCCTTTTTATGAACAATATGTCGATGTCGTTAAAAAGACAGAGGGTTTGTTTAAATCTTGGGACCATCGTTCGAAAGTTGATGTTCAAAAAATTCGTGAACTTATTTACCCGTTAATTGAACAAGGGGAAAATAAAAGTGACGTACTGTTAAAAATGCATCATTATAATAAACCAGAAAATTATTTTTATTATCATATTGTATCAATGCCAGTAATTGCAACATTTTTGGCTAAACAATTAGGTTATAGTAGTAAAGAACGTTTGAATATTGCACTTGCTGCTTTTTTAAGCGATATTGGAATGCTCAAGGACCAAGAAGATATTTATTTACAAAACCGAAACTTAACACAAGAGGAATTTAAAAAGATTAGACAACATCCAGTTGAATCTTACCGGTTCATAGAGAACTTACCTGTTCATCAAGATGTGAAAGTAGCGGTACTTCAACACCATGAAAGAATAGATGGTTCCGGTTATCCTATGGGTGTTAAAGCAGATAAAATACACCCGTTTGCTAACATTATTGCAGTAAGTGATATATTCCATGCTATGACATCAGAAAGAGTTTATCGACGTAAACAATCGCCGTATAAAGTTGTTGAGGAATTAATGAAAGAACATATTGATAAGCTAGATATGAAGGTGTTAAATCAGCTCGTGAAGTCGATTGTTAATTTTAGTAATGGCACTCAAGTGAAACTATCAAATAATGAATATGGTACGATTGTTTTTACAGATGAAAGACATCCAACACGTCCTTTAGTTAAACTAGCTAAAGATCAAGAAATTATCAATTTAATCGAAGATAAAAGTATCTATATTGAGGAAATATTATAATAAAAGCCATTAGTTACGACGGTAACTAATGGCTTTTTTGCTATGTTCTACTAAGTTTTAAGTCTATTTACGCATTTTTACTTTTCTATTATAAAAACGATGTTGATTAATGAAAAATATTGTATAATAAAAGATGTTGGAATAGCCTAAAATAAAATAGTTACGAAGCTATTCAAATAGATTATAAAGAGATTGGATTTGGGGGAACGTTTATGAAACAAACTAAGAAAATCATCATGATGTTAACAATGACAGCAGTGTTTCTGTTTAGTTCTTTAGTAATTGCACCAATGGCAACTTTTGCAGAAGTTAATGTAGAAGCTGAATCAGCTATTTTAGTTGATGCTGAGACAGGTGATATTTTATACGCAAAAGAAGCAGATATCGCATTGCCTCCAGCGAGTATGACAAAGGTAATGACAGAGTATTTAGTGTCAGAAGCGGTTGCTAATGGCGAAATTAGTTGGGATACAACAACTGAAATAAGTGAGTATGCTTATTCTATATCAGCAAATAACTCATTTTCAGGCGTAGGATTACGTATGGATCATGAATATACAGTAAAAGAATTGTATGATGCGATGGCAATTTATTCTGATAATGCAACATCTATTGCATTAGCTGAGTTAGTTGCTGGTTCTGAAGGCGAATTCGTAAAAATGATGAACGAAAAAGCTGATGAGATGGGTATGCCTGATGCACACTTTGTAAATTCAACAGGGCTTGCTAATAGTCATTTAGGAGACAACTATCCTGAAGGGACAGAGCCAGATGATGATAACTTATTATCAGCGCGTTCAATGGCAATTTTAGCTTATCATTTAGTTAATGATTATCCAGATTCGCTTGAAGTGTCTAGTGTACCGACTCAAGAATTTGAAGGTCATGAAATGTTGAATTTTAACTGGATGTTACCAGGTATGCCTGGACATATTGCGCAGTATACTTATGAAGGTCTTGATGGACTTAAAACAGGCTATACAGAATTAGCGGGCTATACTTTTACGGGTACAGCAGAACGTGACGGGAATAGGTTGATTTCTGTTGTTATGCGAACAGATAGTGTTGAGGAACGTTTCTCTGAAACTGAAAAGTTATTAGAATATGGCTTTGACAATTTCTCAAAACAAGTTCTTTTTGAAGAGGGTTATCAAGTTGAAGATGAATCCACGATCCCTGTTGTAAAAGGTAAAGAAAATGAAGTTGAAATTGCATCAGGAGAAGCAATAGAAGCTATGGTTCGTGACGGTGAAGAAGATCTTTATTCAGTTACGCTTCAATTAGATGAAGAAGTACTAAATGAAGAAGGTGCATTAGAGGCACCAGTTGAAGAAGGTTTAGAAGTTGGTCAATTAGTGTTAACATATGAAGGAGATATAGATTACGGCAATTTATCATCTGATGAAGAAGCAGTCGAAGTGCCGGTTTATACAACTGATGAAGTCGAACGTTCTAATTGGTTCATGTTAATCTTACAAGCCATTGGCGACTTCTTTGTTGGTTTGTTTAATAGTATTAAAGGGATTTTCACTTAAGCACAACCTAAAAGAATAAGGGGGAGTTTTATATGTCAACAAGTGTAGGAACAAATCGTGTCAAAAGAGGGATGGCTGAAATGCAAAAAGGCGGCGTCATTATGGACGTTGTAAACGCAGAACAAGCTAAAATTGCTGAAGAAGCTGGTGCTGTAGCTGTAATGGCTTTAGAGAGAGTGCCATCAGATATTCGCGCTGCCGGTGGTGTTGCACGTATGGCCGATCCAACTGTTACAGAAGAAGTGCTTAATGCTGTTAGTATTCCAGTAATGGCTAAAGCACGTATCGGTCATATTGTTGAGGCACGTGTTTTAGAAGCAATGGGTGCTGACTACATTGATGAAAGTGAAGTTTTAACACCAGCTGACGATATTTATCATATTGATAAAAATGACTTTACTGTACCATTTGTTTGTGGTTGCCGTAACTTAGGTGAAGCTTTACGCCGTATTGGTGAAGGTGCTTCAATGTTACGTACGAAAGGTGAACCAGGTACTGGTAATATTGTTGAAGCAGTTCGTCATATGCGTGAAGTTCAAACACAAATTCGCCAAGTTCAAAGCATGGCTAAAGATGAATTAATGGTATATGCAAAAGAAACTGGTGCTCCTTATGAATTACTATTACAAATACAGGAAGAAGGTCGTTTACCAGTTGTAAACTTTGCTGCTGGTGGAATTGCAACACCTTCAGATGCAGCTCTAATGATGGAGTTAGGTGCTGATGGTGTATTTGTTGGTTCAGGCATATTTAAATCAGATAACCCGGAGAAGTTTGCTCGTTCAATTGTAGAAGCAACGACTCATTATCAAGACTATGAATTAATTGCTAAACTATCCAAAGACCTTGGTACTGCGATGCCAGGTTTAGAAATGTCATCTTTACAAGAACAAGATCGCATGCAAGATCGCAGTGAATAAAGGGGTATCTTTATGACAACAATTGGTGTATTAGGACTACAAGGTGCTATTCGTGAACATGTTAGATCGATTGAAGCTTGCGGTAAAGAAGCGGTCGTTGTGAAAAAGCCAGAGCAATTAGAAGAGGTAGATGGCTTAATTCTACCTGGTGGTGAAAGTACAACGATGAGACGTTTAATTGATCGTTATAATTTCTTTGAGCCACTTCAACAGTTTGGAAAAGCTGGAAAGCCGATCTTTGGAACATGTGCAGGATTAATTTTATTAGCATCAGATATAGAAGGTCAAAATGATGCACATCTTGGCTTAATGGACATGACTGTCGCTCGTAATGCTTTTGGTAGACAGAAAGAAAGCTTTGAAGCACCAGTTGAGATTAATGGTGTGGCAGAAGACTTTGAAGCAGTATTTATTCGAGCGCCTTATATACAAGAAGTTAAAGCTGATACAGAAGTTTTAGGTGTCTATGATGGTAAAATTGTTGCAGCTCAACAAGGTCATCTATTAGCAACTGCATTTCACCCAGAACTGACAGACGATCATCGTTTAGTTCAACACTTTGTAGAAATGGTTGATCAAGCTAATGGTAATAAGCTTGCTTCTGTGTAAAATATAAGGTATATTAATTGTTATATAAATGACGAATTAAATGCGTTGATAGGAAGTAGTAACAAGTTTTAGTTTATTTCAGAGAGCTAGTGGGTGCTGTGAACTAGTATAAACAGCTTGTGAATCCATCCTTAAGCAGGTTGACCGAACTACAGTAAGTCAATCCGGTTAAGTGCCGTTAAGACTTAACAAGTTGGAAGAGACTAACTCTTCAACAAGGGTGGCAACGCGGGAAAATACCTCGTCCCTTTACTACAGGTTTATGTAGTAAAGGGGCGTTTTTTTTATTTTTAAGCTCTATTAAATATTTTTAGGAGGAATAGACATGCTTGATTTAAAGTATTTACGTCAAAATTTTGATGAAGTAAAAGCAAAAATGCAAAATCGTGGTGAAGATTTAACTGATTTAGACAAGTTTTTAGATTGGGATGAGAAAAGACGTGCTTATATTCAAGAATCAGAAGAGTTAAAGGCACGCCGTAATGAAGTATCTAAAGAAATCTCTCAGCTTAAAAAGGAAAAACAAGACGCTGATCACCTTATTAAAGAAATGAGAGAAGTTGGTGACCGTGTCAAAGAAGTCGATAGCCAATTAAACGAAGTAGAAGAGCAATTAAACCAGTTAATGCTATCTATCCCGAACATCCCGCATGAATCAGTACCAGTTGGCGAAACAGAAGATGATAATGTTGCAGTTAAACATTGGGGTGAAGTACCAAACTTTAAATTTGATGTTAAGCCACACTGGGATGTAGCAGATGAATTAGACATAATTGATTTTGAACGTGCTTCTAAAGTTACAGGTAGCCGCTTTGCGTTTTATAAAGGGTTAGGCGCGCGCTTAGAACGTGCACTTATTAACTTTATGATGGACTTACATGCTGATGAACATGGTTATGAAGAGATGTTACCTCCGCAAATTGTTAATCGTGATAGCTTAACAGGTACTGGACAACTGCCAAAGTTCGGAGAGGATGTATTTAAGTTAGAGGAATGGGATTACTTCTTAATTCCGACAGCTGAAGTCCCTGTAACGAACGTTCATCGTGACGAAATTTTATCAGCTGAAGATTTACCGAAGAAGTTTACAGCTTTTAGCACGAACTTTAGAAGTGAGGCTGGTTCTGCAGGGCGTGATACAAGAGGTCTCATTAGACAGCACCAATTTAATAAGGTTGAGCTAGTGCAATTAGTTAAACCAGAAGATTCTTATGATACGTTAGAGCAATTAACAGGGCACGCGGAAAAGGTTCTACAATTGTTAGAACTGCCATACCGAGTAATGAATATGTGTACAGCTGATTTAGGTTTCACAGCGGCTAAGAAGTATGATATTGAAGTTTGGATCCCAAGTTACGAAACTTATCGTGAAATCTCTTCTTGTTCGAATTTTGAGGATTTCCAAGCTCGTCGTGCCGGTTTAAGGTTCAGACGTGAAGCCAAAGCAAAACCAGAGTTTGTTCACACTTTAAATGGGTCAGGTTTAGCAGTAGGACGTACAGTTGCTGCCATTTTAGAAAACTATCAAAATGAAGATGGATCTGTAACTATTCCTCAAGCTCTAAGACCATATATGGGGAATGTCGAGTACATTTCTGGAAAATAAAATAAGCATTGAAGTTGGGGCAAAAGAGTTCTTATAACTTATTTTGCCCCAGCTATTTTTACTATAATTTTTTAAATTTCCTCTTTATAATTTAGATGTTCGTGTGATATACTAATTATCGTTGGTCGACAGAGGTTATGTAGCTTTATGAAGCGACATAGCAGTTTTACAAGATATTAAATAAAATTTTAATTTTCTTGTTGCATACTGTCGAAACATATGATATATTTTATTTTGTCAGTTCACGGAGGAGTACCCAAGTTCGGCTGAAGGGAGCGGTCTTGAAAACCGCCAGGGGCTTCACGGCCCGCGGGGGTTCGAATCCCTCCTCCTCCGCCATATTTATTCTAAATAATAATAAAGTTCGAAATGGTTACTACTAAAGTAGCCTTTTTTTTATATGTATTTGTATAGAAAATTCAAATATTACATAAACTCACGATAGACTTTTGAAAAAGGTAGGTACCTTTTTATGAAACTGCGTAATAAATGGCGTATTTTAATTATGTCTGATGCTGGGCGTAGTGTTAAGCACGTTAATGTTAACAAGTTAATAGGGTATAGCCTATTAACTTGTGTAGCTTTCGTTTCATTAAGCTTAATCATTTCATTAACTCTTTTAAATCAATTATCTTCTGAAAATGCTCATTTAAAAGAGACGGTAAGCCAAGTGGCGAATACGTTAGCTGAACAAGAACAACAAATCATAGCATTTGAAGATGACCGCTCTGAAATAGAGCACCACCTTCATGAGCTAGAACAATTAGAAGAACAGTTATCTAATATGATTACGACACTTGAACCAACTGAAATCCCTTCATTTGAAGAAGAAAGACCTCAAGGTGGAATAGAGCTAGTCGTAAATAATAGCGATCAAAATGAGGAACAAGAATCTGAAAGAGGGATTGAACTAACTTCTCTTAAAGAGACAGCTCCAACGTTGATTGAACGATATGAAAGTTCTATTGATCAATTAAATGAAGTGAAAGAAGATTTAGAGACGGTGCCAATATATTGGCCTGCAGATACTGAGAGAGTGACATCGGAATACGGTTATCGATCTGATCCATTTACATCTTCAACAGCTTATCACAGTGGTATTGATTTAGCAGATAGCTGGGGAACAGAGATTTATGCAACTGCAGACGGTGTTGTATCTTTGGCAGGACGTGATGGTGGTTACGGTATATCTGTAATCATTGACCACCCAAATTCTTATGAAACGAGATATGCCCATTTAGGTCAATTGAATGTCGAAGTTGGAGATGAAGTTCAACAAGGTGATTTAATTGGATTAATGGGATCAACAGGTAGAAGTACTGGTGTCCATTTACATTATGAAATTATTCGAAATGGGGATACGACAAACCCTTATCCATATATGACTTTTTTACAACGTGTGTTAAATAATTAAAAGGTGGTCATTAGTATGTTTTCAAAACATGAAAAACAAGTGAGTAATGTTGATACAGTTATAGGTTCAGCTTCTAAGTTTCAAGGGGATTTAAACTCACAAGCTAGCATTCGTATTGACGGTGAATTTAAAGGGAATATCACTTGTAATGGTGATGTTGTCATTGGTGGAGAAGGGAAAGTTGAAGCAGATGTAACAGGCCGAGATTTAACGGTAGCAGGTCAAATTGATGGTAATGTCCATGCATCAGGTACTTTAAGAATTGAAGCTACAGGTGTTATTAATGGTGATATTACAATGGGTGTATTAGTAATTGATGAAGGTGGAACATTTACAGGTCGAAGTAATATGATTGTAGATGATTCAAAGAAATCAAAAAAAGCTAAACAAGATTCACAAAATGAAGAGCAAGTGTCTTAAAAGGATAAAAATCTCCCAGCTAAAATTAGCTGGGAGTCTTTTTTTATGCTTTAATATACTTTCTTGACGTTTGGATATGTTCACCGATACGTTCTAAGATTGGTTCAACTGATGTATTTGGATTCATTAAATCATAGTCGTTAATATTAATACGCATAACAGGGCATGTATTAAAGTTATTAATCCAGTTTTCGTAACGGTCATACATCTCTTTCCAATATTCAATCGGCGTATCTTGTTCCATTTGGCGACCACGGCTCTGTAATCGATCTAACACATCATCAAAAGACCCCTCTAGGTATATGAGTAAGTCTGGGTGTGGAAAATAAGGAGTCATTACCATTGAATCAAATAAGTTTTTATAAGTACCATAATCCGTTGGAGTCATTGTACCTTTATCATAATGCATCTTAGCAAATATACCTGTATCTTCATAAATCGAACGGTCTTGTATAAACCCACCACCGTATTCGAAGATTCTTTTCTGTTCTTTAAAACGTTCAGCTAAAAAGTAAATTTGTAAATGAAAACTCCAACGTTCAAAGTCAGAATAAAACTTATCTAAATAAGGGTTGTTTTCAACTTTTTCAAAAGACGTTCTAAAATTTAAAGCATTGGCAAGTGCATTTGTCATTGTTGACTTTCCGACACCGACTGTACCTGCTATTGTAATGACGGCATCATTTGGAATGCCATGAGAATTCGTTTGGATCATGTTAATACTTCTCCTTTTTGGATGTGTTGTTTTACAATTGATAAGATGTAGTCCAAATCAGATTGATGTTCGATGAAATCTAATTGATCACCATTTAACCGAATGACAGGAATATCAGGATTTTCCGCTTCAAAATGGTCCATGAAGATATCATAATCCTGTGATAATTGTTGTAAATAAGATGATTGAATATTTTGTTCTACTTCTCGGCCACGCCTTTCAATACGCTCAAGTAACGTATCAAGACTAGCATGGATGTAAATCATCACATTAGGTTTTGGCATATCTTGTGTTAAAATATTAAAAATTTGCTCATATTTATCGTATTGTTGACTTTGTAATGTTCGTTTAGCAAAAATCATATTTTTCATAATATGATAGTCTGAAACAACAGGTTTCCCATTATTTAAATAATGTTTCTCTATATCCTCTAACTGTTTATAACGGTTACATAAGAAAAACATTTCCGTTTGAAAACTCCACTCTTCAATGTTGTCGTAAAACTTACCTAAGAACGGATTTTCCTCGACGATTTCTTTTAAAAGATGAAAATAAAAGTGTGTCGCAATTTTTTTAGATAAGGATGTCTTACCAACACCGATCGGGCCTTCTACAGCGATGAATGGGACATGCTCATATTTCACATTCATTCCTCCATTCGTGACATATATCATTATGCCCTCCATCATACCAAATTTTTAGACATAATTGGACATAAATGTACTTTTAAAAAATATTCTCTAAATGTTACCACTCACCTATACACTTTTTGTCGCCCCACATAATCTATAATAACGATACAACAAAGGAGTGAAAAAGTATGTGGGATGATTGCAAAGATTTCGATTGTAAGGATAATAAGTGTGTTTGTAAGACAGTAAGACAAATTGCTGCAGCACAAGATGAAGTTGTCACACCAGATTGTGATGTAAGCTGTAAACAGTCAATTCAAAATTTAGTTTCTCCAGCAGTAACGACTGGTAACGACACAATTCCTTTTATTCTATATTGTAAAGGAACTTGTAAACCGTTTGTTGGAAGTAGTGTTTTACAAGCAACGGTTGGTCAAAACAGAGTATTCCGTTGTTTTGAATCACCAATTTTCCGAGTGAGTAAAATTCACAAGGATTGTTGTGCAGACCTAGAACTATTATTACCAGTAACTCAAGGTGGATCAACTCCAGGACCAGGTGGAAAAAATGTATGTGACTACTTCCCTGGCAATTCAATTCGAAACCTTCAAAGAACAGGAATCTGTATTAAAGTAGATTTATGTGACTTTGTTGGAATCGCTTGTCTAGAACCAGTAAGAGCTCTTCCAGTGTCTGATTTTAACGTCACAGCAGCTGCAGATGAGCGTAAAGATCACTAAATATAATAGCTGGTACCTAAAATAAATAGGTACCAGCTTTTTCTTTGTTTGAAACTATACCTAACGGGGTAAAAGAATTATGTAAGGCTTAGGCCCAAAAAAATTTTAATATATGTGTTTGACAAAATACCTACAGGGGTATATACTTACCATATAAGTTAATAAAACAACTTTTCAGGCGTACCGATAAAGGAGGTAATGAAAATGGAATACGATGCAAAAGTTAAAAATAGAATTAAACGTCTTGAAGGACAATTACGTGGAGTACTACGAATGATGGAAGAAGGCGAAGATTGTAAAGAAGTTATTACACAATTATCAGCTAGTCGTACAGCAATTGACAGAACGATTGGTGTCATTGTCAGTGAAAATTTAATTGAGTGTGTAAGAGAAGCTGAAGAGAATGGCGAAAACACAGACGATCGAGTTAAAGAAGCTGTCAACTTATTAGTAAAAAGCCGTTAAAGTATTAAAAGGTTAAAGGGTTGACACAATTTATTTTATAA
Source organism: Alkalibacillus haloalkaliphilus (assembly GCF_007991275.1). GTDB lineage: Bacteria > Bacillota > Bacilli > Bacillales > Alkalibacillaceae > Alkalibacillus > Alkalibacillus haloalkaliphilus. The sequence goes on from NZ_BJYA01000001.1 coordinate 463,138, forward strand.
TATAATATACCCCGTAGGGTATTAGTTAAAAGAAAAATTAGGAGGAATAACAATGAATATCACAAAAACATTAGATGCAAAAGGCTTAGCATGCCCAATGCCAATCGTAAGAACAAAGAAAGCGATCGATGAAGTAAACCCTGGTGAAGTATTAGAAGTTGTCGCAACAGATGCAGGAGCAAAAAGTGATCTAACAGCATGGACGAATTCATCAGGTCATGAACTATTAGAGGCAAAAGAAGAAGACGGCGTATATACGTTTTACGTTCAAAAAGGCTAAGTTTGGTTCATAAATAAATCGGAAACAGAAAAACTAAGGAGGAATATCAATGAATATTACAAAAACATTAGACGCAAAAGGCTTAGCATGCCCAATGCCAATCGTAAGAACGAAAAAAGCAATCGATGAAGTAAACTCTGGTGAAGTATTAGAAGTTGTCGCAACAGATGCAGGAGCAAAAAGTGATCTAGCAGCATGGACGAAATCATCAGGTCATAAGTTATTAGAGACGAAAGAAGAAGACGGTGTATATACGTTTTACGTTGAAAAAGGCTAAGTTTTTTTAATGAATTATATACCTTAAGGGGTATAAAAATGAGGAGGAATTTAAGATGTCAGAACAAAAGAAAACAAATATTATCTTATTCAGTGGAGATTATGATCGAGCGATGGCTGCTTATATTATTGCAAATGGTGCGGCAGCTTATGATCATAAAGTAACCATTTTCCACACGTTTTGGGGACTAAACGCCTTAAGAAAGGACGAAAAACTACGTCCTAGCAAAACATTCATGGAAAAAATGTTTGGCAAAATGATGCCCAAAGGTGCTGAAAACTTACCATTATCAAAAATGCAGTATGCAGGTATGGGCCCTAAAATGATTAAAAATGTTATGAAGAAGCACAATGCAATGCCGTTAGATGACTTAATTTCAATGGCTCAAGAACAAGAGATTACACTACTAGCATGTACGATGACGATGGATCTTTTAGGATTAAAAGAAGAGGAACTGTTAGATGATATTGAATATGGTGGTGTAGCAGCTTATATAGCTGAAGGTGAAGATGGAGCAATTAATTTATTTATCTAAATTAGTAAGATAGGCGGCAATTTTATAAAGTTGCCACCTATGATTCATAAAAATCAACTTAAAGTGAGGGTATACCATGAAGGAAGTTACAGCTAAAGAAGTACAAGAACGTTTAGAAAACGGTGAAAAACTTAACTTAATTGATGTAAGAGAAGCAGATGAGGTCGCACAAGGTATCATTCCAGGTGCAAAGCATATTCCTTTAGGTTTAATCGAATTTCGTGAGAATGAGTTAGAGAAGAATGAAGACTACATTATGATTTGCCGTTCGGGTGGTCGTAGTGGTAAAGCAACGCAGTATTTAGAAGAACGTGGCTATGATGTAACGAACATGGCCGGTGGAATGTTGGACTGGGAAGGTCCTGTTGAAAAATAAATTTGGAGGGATTTCGCATGGCGGAAATTAAATCCGATCACAGTTTAGATGCAAAGGGTATGGCTTGTCCGATGCCAATTGTAAAGACGAAAAAAGAAATGAAAAACATCGATTCTGGAAAAGTGTTGTTAATTGAAGCGACAGATCCAGGTACTAAAGCAGATATGAAGGCTTGGGCTGAGAGCACTGGTCATCAGTATTTAGGCTTTACAGAAGATGGTGACACACTTAAGCATTATATTCGTAAAGCAAGCGATGAAGAGGCTAAAGGTGAAACATCATTTGAACACATCGTAAATAACGATGAACTTAAAGAAAAAATGGCAAGTGGCAATGCTACTATTGTAGATGTTCGAGAATCAGCAGAGTACGCATTTGGTCATATTCCAGGTGCAAAATCTATTCCTTTAGGTGAATTAGACAATCGAGCTGATGAACTAAGTGAAGATGATGAAATATTTGTCGTTTGTCGCACAGGAAATAGAAGTGACTTAGCGGCTCAGAAACTTTCTGAAAAAGGCTATAAAAATGTAACGAATGTAGTTCCAGGTATGAGTGAATGGGACGGAGACGTAGAGAAAGCTTAAGTAATACTATAGGAGGTATCATTTATGAGCTTTAAAGAGTTAACAGTAGACCAATTAGCAAAAAAAGTAGTGAACCAAGATAACTTGTTTTTACTAGATGTACGTAATGAAGACGCGTTTGAAGATTGGAAAGTAGAAAGTGACAGCTTTGAACATCTTAACAAACCTTACTTTGATTTAATGGATGGAGTTGAACCAATCCAAGATCAAATTCCTGAAGATCAAGATGTTGCTGTTATTTGTGCAAAAGGTGGTTCATCACAGTTTGTTGCTGAACAATTAGTTGATGCAGGCTTTGATAATATTTATTCAGTAACAGGTGGAATGAAAGCTTGGAGTGAACATTTAGAGCCAGTTAAAATTGGAGACCTTGAAGGAAACGGTGAACTATACCAGTTCGTACGCCTAGGTAAAGGTTGCCTATCGTATATGGTCATTTCAGATGGCGAAGCTGCTGTTATTGATGCGACACGTATGGCGGATACGTTTATTAATTTTGCTGAAGAAAAAGGTGCAAAAATTAAGTATGCATTAGATACTCACTTACACGCAGACCATATTTCAGGTGGCCGCACAATTGCTGAGAAAACAGGTGCAACTTACTATTTACCACCTAAAGATGCTGAAGAAGTTCAATTCGATTATGAGCCGATTGAAGATGGCAATGAAATTCAAGTGGGATCATCTAAAATTGATGTGCAAGCATTATATTCTCCAGGACACACAATCGGTTCAACGTCATTTATCGTTGATGAGAAGTATTTAATGTCAGGTGATATTTTATTTGTTCAATCCATTGGCCGTCCAGACTTAGCAGGTAAAGCAGAGGATTGGGTAGGCGATCTACGTACGACGTTATATGAACGTTACAAAGAACTATCAGATGAATTAATCGTATTACCTGCACACTTCTCTTTCAAAGAAGAATTAAACGACGACGGTTCTGTACAAGAGAAGTTAGGGGTATTGTTTGATGAAAACGATGGTCTACAAGTTGAAGACGAAAATGAATTCCGTAAGATGGTAACAGAAAACTTACCACCTCAACCAAATTCACACGAAAAAATCCGTTTCACTAATATGGGTAAAGAAACACCAGATGAAGAAGAACAACGTGAGATGGAAATTGGACCAAACCGTTGTGCAGTAAGATAAAAGATGTATTAAGAAGGAGCGGTTAGGCTCCTTCTTAATTTTTGCACAAAGGTGCAGTTAAGAAGTAAGAGAGGTGAAAATATGTTAAGTAAGTACGTACCGTCAGTGGACTGGCTTAAACGCTATAACGGAATGGACTTTAAAGGTGACTTAATTGCCGGCCTAATCGTTGCAATTATGTTAATCCCTCAAGGTATGGCTTACGCGATGCTTGCTGGCTTACCACCTGTTATGGGTCTTTATGCATCAACTATTCCACTCATTATATATGCATTATTAGGATCTTCAAGGCAATTAGCTGTTGGTCCAGTTGCTATGGTATCTTTATTAGTTTATTCCGGTGTTTCTACATTAGCTGAGCCAGGAAGTGATCAGTTCATTTCCTATGCTTTACTATTAGCTCTCATGGTTGGTGTCATCCAACTTGCCATGGGTCTATTTAAACTTGGCTTTTTAGTTAACTTTTTATCACATGCTGTTATTAGTGGTTTTACATCAGCTGCTGCAATTATTATTGCATTATCGCAGTTAAGTGGATTACTTGGAATTGAATTACCGAGTAAAGGTAATGTGTTGGAGCTATTAACTGAAGCGGTTGTAAACCTAAATGCTGTTCATATACAAACAGTTGCATTAGGTATTGGTAGCATCATTATTTTAATTTTATTTAAAAAGTATGTACCTAAAATACCAGGTCCATTAGTGGTGGTTGTGGCGACAAGTTTAGCTGTATATTTGTTTAACCTTGAGAATGAAGGTGTTGCAATTGTTGGAGATGTACCGTCAGGCTTACCTTCTTTAACTTTACCATCAATGAGTTGGGACTCTATTTCAGCCTTACTTCCGATCGCTTTGACGATCGCGTTTGTTGGGTTTATGGAATCTGTAGCTGTGGCGAAAAAGCTTGCAGCTAAAGAAGGTTACAAAATAAATTCAAATCAAGAATTAAATGGTTTAGGTGCTGCAAATATAGTCGGTTCCTTTTTCTCAGCTTTTCCAGTGACAGGTGGTTTTTCACGTTCAGCGGTTAACTATCAGTCTGGAGCCAGGACAGGAATGGCAACTATTATTACTGCAGTTATGATCATTTTGACGTTATTGTTTTTTACAGAATGGTTTTACTACCTACCGCAAGCAGCTTTAGCAGCGATTATTATCGTTGCGGTATACGGACTAATTGATGTTAAAGAAGCTGTTCATCTATTTAAAGTGAAACGAATTGACGGATGGACTTTAGCTGTTACATTTTTTGCAACACTGCTGACGAGTATAGAGACTGGTATTTTAACAGGTATTGTCTTCTCATTAGTCGTATTTATTTGGCGTAGTGCATATCCGCACGTAGCGGAGTTAGGTTATCTAGAACAAGAAGGGGTATACCGTAATATTGAACGTTTCCCTGAAGCAAAAACGTTCCCTAATACTATTATATTTAGAATTGATGAAGCACTATATTTTGCGAATATTGCTTTCTTAGAAAATAAATTAGAAAAACTATTAGATAAGAAACCTGATACAAATCGAATCATTCTAGATTTTTCAGCAGTCAATGATATGGATGCTGTAGCGATAGATGAATTAGATGAACTGATCCAAGAGTATGATGATTATGGTGTAGAGGTTAATATTGCGAATATGAAAGGCCCCGTTAAAGATTTAGTGAAAAAAGCAGGTTGGTACGACAAATATGAAGACCGAATCCAGTATCTTTCTATTAACCAATGTGTAAAATAACGTTACGCATGGCTTTTCATTAAGGGGTTGTTATAAATGGAACCAACAAAAGACTCGAACTATATACAACAACATCTCGCTAATGAACGAACGTATTTAGCATGGATTCGTACAGCCTTAGCTATTATCGGAATTGGCTTTTTGATTGTGAATATACATTTCTCAACTAATACAAGCTTAACTCCATACTCAGACCGTTTAGCTGAGATGATTGGAATTTTGTCCGTGTTAATAGGGTTAGTGGGTATTATTTTTGCAACGGTTCATTATGTACGCAAAAGAACACAAATAAATGAACAGACATTTAAGCCAGCTGTTCATCTTGTTTGGCTCATTTCTGGGTTGATGATCTTAATGGTGATTTTATTTTTCCTTTACTTTTATTTATATTAACTAATCAAAGGGATAGACAAAACCCGGACGAAATCACTTTTGACTTCGTCCGGGTTTTGACTTTCTAATCATCGCTCCATCAAAACGCTTCGCTTTCACCCGCAGGGCACAAGTTAAACATCTGCTCAAGTTCCCTACGCTTGCTTCTTTGCCGGGACACACTTGAGTCAGGCAACTTCATCGAAAGTGCATCTTTGCACACTTCCCCCTTTATATTAAAGTCTCTAATTTAGATCATTAACAAAAAAGTGGTTAATATTTGAAGTTTAGTACTTTTAAAATTAGTTGTTTTGCTATACAATATCATTACTAGAATTTTTTAAATATTTATAATGTTCCATTAAAACAAAGATATGAGGTGATGGTTGTGAGTGAAAGCGTTTTAAAAGCTAGAAGTAATCAACACAATTTAGGAAACTATGAAGAAACTTACCAAAACTTCAACTGGGAAGAAGCGAACAAAGCTTTTTCTTGGAACGATACAGGGAAAGTAAACATTGCTTATGAAGCAGTTGACCGTCACGCAGAAAATCCTGATAAGAAAGATCAAGTAGCATTACATTATGTTTCACCTGATCGAAATGAATCGTTAACGTTTGAACAATTAAGTAAGCAAAGTAACCAATTTGCTAATGTGTTAAAAGGTCAAGGTATTGAGAAGGGCGACCGTGTTTTCTTATTCATGCCAAGATCACCAGAGTTCTACGCAAGCTTTTTAGGCATTTTAAAGGTTGGTGCGATTGCTGGACCTTTATTTGAAGCATTTATGGAGCAAGCTGTTCAAGACCGTTTAGAAGATAGTGAAGCGACAATGCTTATTACAACACCTGATTTATTATCACGTGTTCCAGAAGATGAGTTGCCAAACTTGAAGAAGGTTGTTTTAGTAGGTGATGCAAGCGATATTCAAGATGGATACATTGACTATCATAAAGAAATGATCAGTGCTAGTGAACAATTTGATATTGAGTGGGTTGATCTAGAAGATGGTATGTTAATTCACTATACGTCAGGTTCCACTGGTAAACCTAAAGGTGTCTATCACGTACACAATGCGATGATTCAGCATTACCAAACAGGTAAGTGGGTGTTAGATTTACAAGATGATGACGTTTACTGGTGTACTGCTGACCCTGGTTGGGTAACAGGCACAAGTTACGGTATTTTTGCCCCGTGGTTAAATGGTGTGACAAATGTGGTCGTTGGTGGCCGTTTTACGCCAGAAGCATGGTATAAAGCTTTAGCTGATTATAATGTGACAGTATGGTATTCAGCACCTACAGCATTCAGAAAATTAATGAGTGCTGGTGAGGATGCCGTTAAGCAGTTTGATTTATCTAAAGTTCGCCATATTTTAAGTGTAGGTGAACCGTTGAACCCAGAAGTTATTCACTGGGGAATGAAAGCTTTTGACTTACGTATTCATGATACGTGGTGGATGACTGAAACGGGTGCACAGTTGATCTGTAACTACCCAACAATGGATATTCGTCCTGGCTCTATGGGTAAACCAATTCCAGGTGTTGTTGCATCAATTGTTGATGACCAAGGTCAGGAGCTACCACCGAATCAAATGGGTAATTTAGCGATTAAAGAAGGATGGCCATCGATGATGCGTGCCATTTGGAAACGTCCTGAAAAGTATGAGAGCTATTTCTTAAATGGTTGGTATGTATCAGGTGATAGTGCCTACCGTGATGAGGACGGTTATTTCTGGTTCCAAGGCCGTTTAGACGATGTCATTAATACATCAGGTGAACGTGTTGGTCCATTTGAAGTGGAAAGTAAATTAATCGAGCACGAAGCGGTTTCAGAAGCTGGTGTAATTGGTAAACCTGACCCTGAACGTGGTGAGATTATTAAAGCTTTCATTGCGTTAAATGAAGGCTATGAAGAATCAGAAGAATTACTTGAAGATATTCGACAGTTTGTTAAGACAGGGTTCGCTGCCCATGCTGCTCCTCGTGAAATTGAAGTAGCAAAAGCTATTCCGAAAACACGTAGTGGTAAGATTATGCGCCGCCTATTGAAGTCTAGGGAGCTTGGCTTACCAGAAGGTGATACTTCAACGTTAGAAGAATAAATTAAGTGTCTATTAAAGTGAGTGCCTTTAGAAGGTGCTCACTTTTTTGTGCGAAAAAGTGTTTAGAACACTTATAGTTAGGAAACTTAAATAAGTACATACTAATAAAAAATGGAAAAAGGGTGATCGTGTAATGGAACATAAGTTATATACATTTATCGGTATTGGGATAGGACCTTATAACTTAGGATTAGCTGCACTAACAGAAGACTTAAACGACGTTGACCGCGTATTTTTTGACCAAACACCAAAGATGGATTGGCACCCTGGTATGTTAATTGAAGGAGCAGACTTGCAAGTTCCGTTTTTAGCAGATTTAATTACGTTTGCAGACCCGAAAAGTCGCTACACTTTTTTAAATTACTTACATGAACATGGCCGTTTATATAAGTTTTTCTTCTTTCAAAAGTTAGAGATTCCAAGACAAGAATATAATGACTATTTACAATGGGCAACAGATCAAATTAGCGGTCTTTATTTTGGTCACCGTGTCGTTGATGTAATCGAACATCAAGATACCGAAACGCCTCATTATGAAGTCGTTGTCGAAGACCAAGAAACGAAAGAGATTTCAAGTTATTATGCTAAGCATGTCGTCATGGCAACAGGTTCTGAGCCTTTTGTTCTTGAGTCTACAGAAGGATTGCCAGAAGAAGATGTGCTGCATACGAGCCGTTATTTGTATCATAAAGATGAACTGTTAAACTCTAATCACATAACAGTCGTTGGATCAGGACAGAGTGCAGCGGAAGTGTTTTATGATTTGTTAGAAGAACGGGAAAATAAAGAGTTTCATATAACTTGGTTTACGCGTAGTAAAGGCATTTTTCAACTGGAATCAGCTAAGATGGGGCAGGAGTTTTTCTCACCTAACTACGTTGATTACTTCCATCAATTAAATTTTAAAAAGCGTCAAGAAACTTTAGATACGTTAGATCCATTACGTAATGGTGTAGATGAATCAACTCTTGAAGGTATATATGATATGTTGTATCACTATTCAATCGGTGAACAAGACCCGAAAGTGACGATCCAACCGTTAACAGAAGTAAATGGCATTGAGAAAAAAGGTCAACGGTATGAGCTGAACTGTGAGCAGTGGCAACAAGAGGAATCATTTAATTATGAAACAGAAAAAGTGGTTCTAGCGACAGGCTATAAACCTAACATTCCGGATTGGTTTATGAATCGATTTGAAAATAAAATAAAATGGGAACAAAAAGAAGATTATTTATTTGATATCTCGCGTCGTTACCGCTTGAAGTTTAAAGATGAACGTCAAAACCAGTTTTATATGGTGACTAATTTAGAGCATTCTCACGGAACAGCTGCCACTAATTTAGGCTTGGCTATCCAAAGAAATATGGAGATTATTAATGATATGCTCGATAAAGAAGTGTATCAAGCAAAAGGGCATTCGATTTTTCAACAATTTAAGCATGAAGGTTAATAAGTATGAGCGTTTAAGTTTCTATTCGATTGATATTGGGAATATTGTTTATAGAAACATCATTGAATAATTAAAGGAGGCATTATTATGGCAAAAAGAATAGCATGTGTCATGACTAACTTATTCGAAGATAGCGAATATACTGAGCCAGCTAATGCTTTACGTGAAGCAGGACACGCTGTTGAAACGATTGAAAAAGAAAGCGGAGTAGTTGTAACTGGTAAGCAAGGAGAAACGGAAGTAGCCATTGATTATGGTATTGATGAAGTAAAAGCAGAGGATTACGATGCACTCTTTATTCCTGGTGGATTTTCTCCAGATATACTAAGAGCAGATGAACGTTTCGTTGAATTTAGTAAACATTTTATGGACGAAAATAAACCCGTTTTTGCAATATGCCATGGTCCTCAATTACTTATTACAGCAAAAGCATTAGAAGGGCGAACGGTAACTGGGTATAAATCAATAGCTGTTGATTTAGAATATGCCGGTGTTAATTTTAAGGACGAAGAGGTAGTTGTTTGTCATAACTTAGTGACAAGTAGACAGCCAGATGATTTACCAGCATTTAATCGTGAGTCATTAAAACAATTAAGTAATTAAATTAAAAAGCCAGCTACATGTAGCTGGCTTTCATACTATACATACAAAAGGAGAGAGTGCGCATGATTGTGACATCTTCTAACACTCATTTTAAAATGATTACACAACATGATCATGCTTTAGTGAGTGGGGAATTAGCGAAAAACTGGTCAGATTCAATATTTGAAGGCGGGCTTTACCGTAAGGAAGTTGAGTATGCAGTAAGCCAACATGATTGTGCTTGGATCCCATTAGACAAACACCCCACTTGGAACGAAGAAAAAGACCAACCGCATTCCTTTATGGATTACCCGTTGAAGCCAAAGGTTGAGCATTATCGAAAAGGAATTGATTTAGTAGAAGATCAGTCTGAATATGCAGCTTTATTATGTAGCCAACACTATTTATCATTCTTCGATCAAAATAGTACAAATTCGACTATTACCGACTTCATTTCCCAGGAAATGATTCGACAAGATAAGATAAAAAGAATCTTAAACATTCAAGTGCCAGAAGAATATATCGACTTTCACTTTCGTTTACTTCAGTTTTGTGATGACTTATCTTTATACCTATGCTTGAATGAACCGGGTACTGCAAAAGAAGATGAAAACCCGATGTTTAAAGATGGTTTTAGGCAACAATTTTCAGGCATTAAAGGTAAAATCAAAGCAAAATGGTTAGACGAACAGGCTGTTTCCGTTTCGCCTAACCCTTTTAAAAATCCATTTAAAGTTGAAATCCCATACAAAGCTGTATCAAAAGAAGACTGTGAAACGAGAGGACTACAGCAAGCCTATGACTTAACACCAAACGAACTTAGAGAAGTTTATATTCGTTAAACTATTTTATCGATATCAAAGTTATAATTCAAAAGTGCCCAGTTTTGTGGGAAGGCCAAGCCTAACTTCCAATAACTGATTCCTTTTAATCCTAGTTCATCAATTAAGTCAAATTTAGCTTGGATTGAACGAGCATCTTCAAACCATACTTCATGCTGGTTCCCTTCTTCATCCCAATAATAGAAGTATGGTGCTTGTGCTTCTTCATCATATTCAATTGCTTGATTATTCTCCCTTGCGATTTGAATTGCTTCGTTAGGACTAATAGCAGGTGCTGTAACGCCTTCTTCAAACGGTAAAGTCCAATCATATCCATAAGTGTTTTGACCAAGCATAATTTTTTCAGCTGGCATTTCTGATAAGGCATATTCTACAACTTCACGAACTGGCCCAATCGGCGAGACAGCCATTGCTGGACCGCCACCATAACCCCATTCATAAGTCATTAAAATAACAAAATCAACAATTTCACCGTGGGCTTGATAGTCATGGGCTTCATACCATGGCCCTGTTTGTTCGTCACTTGTCTTTGGTGCTAATGCTGTTGAGATGAGTAAACCTTGTGGGCTTAGTCTTTCTCTTGCCTTTCTTAAGAAGTTGTTATAATCTTCACGTGTTTCTGGTGGTAAAAATTCAAAGTCAAAGTGAATATCACGATAGCCGATTTCATTTGCTACACGAATAATTTCATCTAGCAGTTGGTCTTGAACTTGTTCATCAGTTAAAATAATTCTTCCTAACTCTTGATCAAAAGCACCGTCACGTAAATTTGTAATCACCATCATTAATGCTGTATTATTAGCTTGTGCAATCATAGGAATGTCATCTAATGGCGGTGGAGAAAGTGTTCCATCTTCGTTCACTTCATAACTAAACATACCTAAGTATGTTAATAAAGGTGTGCGAGCCCAAGCTGACTGTAATAACTCTTCACTTACTGATTCACCAAATGGTTCAATATAGGCGTTAGTGGTAATCGTGCGACGGTCAGGCTCAGGTAATATTAACTCCTGACCAATCATTAATGGCTCATTTAAATCTAATTCATTGTAAGAGGCTAGTAATTCATACGGAATATTCAACCTTTGACCGATTGAATAATAACTGTCACCTTCTTGAACAGTATACTGAGATACAGGAACTACTAATGCTTGCCCAATGACAAGGTCGTCTGGTTGATCTAATTGGTTTACTTCAACGATATCCTCAATAGGCGTTTGATACCGGTTAGCAACAGAGTATACAGAATCACCTTGTTGTACGACGTGGATGAGCAATGAGCACACTCCTTTCCAATTTATTCTTTTTGAATGTATGTGTCAGTTTCTATAGATATGCATAAATGAAATAGATGTTCATAAGCCTAGAGGTGAAATTATCATGCATGAGCAATATATGCAGTTAGCCATTGAAGAAGCGAAAAAAGCAGAAGTTATTGGTGAAGTACCGATTGGTGCAGTTATTGTATTTGATGGAAATGTCATTGCAACAGGGTATAATAAGCGAGAATCGAGTCAAAAAAGCACTTCTCATGCTGAACTAATTGCAATTGAAAAGGCAAATGAAGTCATTGGGAGCTGGCGTTTGGAAGATTGTCAGTTGTATGTCACGTTAGAACCATGCCCTATGTGTGCAGGAGCTATTGTTCAATCAAGAATTCCTCACGTTATATATGGAGCAAAAGATCCGAAAGCAGGTTGTGCTGGGTCTATTACTAACTTGTTAGAAGAACCACGTTTTAACCACCGTGCTAAAGTGGAACATGGTGTACTTGAGGCAGAATGTGCGCAACTTTTAACGAACTTCTTTCGTCAATTAAGACAAAAAAGAAAGCAAAAATAGGAGAAAATATTGGTTCGTTATTATTATTGCATTTTCACTTAAAAGATAATATACTTGTATATGCGCTAAACAAAGCGCAAACCTTATAACACTTGCCGTGCTAGGTGGGGAGGTAGCGGTGCCCTGTTACCCACAATCCGCTATAGTGGGGCTGAATTCCCGTCTGAGGTAAAGTAATCTTAAGGTCTGACGTAAGTGAATAGTGTTGACGTTTGGGTCCTGTGCAACGAGAACCCGTGAACCCTGTCAGGTCCGGAAGGAAGCAGCAGTAAGCGGTCTCTCTCGTGTGTCGCAGGGTTACCTGAACCGAGCTAGGATCTTGCGTAACGCTTATGGGTTACTTTATCGAAGATGGGTGCACGGCGTACATAAACGATGAAACTCACCTGGTTAATCAGGTGAGTTTTTTCATATATTTCGTAAAAACGTACGATACATTTTGAAATGTCTGATTCGAATCAGTTATAATGAAGAGAGAACTTAAAGGAGATTATGTCCATGGCATATCAAGCATTGTACCGAGTTTGGCGCCCACAACAGTTTCAAGATGTTGTTGGTCAAGTACATATTACAAGAACGCTACAAAATGCGATTGAACAATCAAAAGTAGCACATGCTTACCTTTTTACTGGTCCACGTGGTACAGGTAAGACAAGTGCTGCGAAAATTTTCGCAAAAGCTATCAATTGTAAACATTCCCCTGTTAAAGAGCCTTGTGGAGAATGTGATGCTTGTCGAGGAATTCAAGACGGTTCGATCTCAGACATAATTGAAATTGACGCAGCTTCTAACAACGGTGTAGATGACATTCGCGAAATTAGAGATAAAGTGAAGTATGCACCAAGCTCTGTTCCGTTTAAAGTTTACATCATTGATGAAGTGCACATGTTATCAACTGGAGCTTTTAACGCACTGTTAAAAACATTAGAAGAACCTCCAGCTCACGTCATTTTCATATTAGCAACGACAGAACCACACAAAATTCCATTAACGATCATTTCAAGGTGTCAACGGTTTGATTTTAAACGAATTTCGCAACAAGCTATTGTCGATCGACTGAAATTGATCTTAGATGATGGTGGAATTCAATATGATGATCACGCTGTCGTACATGTTGGTTTAACAGCTGAAGGCGGAATGCGTGATGCACTTAGTATATTAGACCAAGCCATTGCATATAGTGAAGATGGTCATATTCATATGGAAGATGTGTTAGCTGTTACAGGATCAATTGCTCAAGAGCAGCTGTTATCCATGATTGATGCCCTTGTTAACCAAGATGGAAAAGAAGCGTTAAGCTTGCTTGATCAAATGATGCAAGAAGGTAAAGACCCAAGTCGCTTTGTCTTTGATTTTATCCACTTTCTAAGGGATCTGTACATGTACAACAGTGCAGAAGGTGTTGAAGAAGCGTTAGTCCGAGCTATTCCGAACGAACAGTTTCATCAAGTAAGAGAACTTTTAACATCAGACTGGTTAGAAGAAGCGATTTCAATTCTAAACCAAACACAACAAGACATGAAATGGACAAGTAGCCCTAAAATTTTAGTAGAAGTTGCTTTGTTAAATATTCAAGAAATCAGTCATCAATCAACTAGCGAGCAAGTACAAACGACATCACCAGAGTTGTTACAACAAATAGCAACTTTAGAAAAAGAATTAAAGGCTTTAAAAGAACAAGGTGTCACGGTGAATAATACAGAACAACCGAGAAGTGAAACGAATAAACGACCAGCACCTAGTCGCCAAAATAAATATAAAGTACCTTATGAAAAAGTACGTCAAACTTTAGCAGAAGCAACGAAAGAGGATATTAACGCGATTAAAACTAACTGGGCTAGCTTTATGGACGGATTGAAAAAGACAAGTCCACCAGCACATGCTAAACTAGTTAATAGTCAACCGAAAGCAGCCTCTTCTCAAAACTTAATATTAGCTTTTAAGTTCGAGATTCATTGTTCACTTATTCAAGAAAACCAGGAAATGGTGGAAACTGTACTAAGTGATTATATTGGAAAAAGAATAACGATTATTCCAATTCCAGAGGAAGAATGGAAACCAATAAGAGAAGACTTCTTAAGCCAACAATCTGAGCTAGGTGAAAGTGATGAAGATGGAGAAAGTCACCAAAATACTAGCACCGATGGAGATCAATTAATTTCTGAAGCACAAAAATTAGTTGGCGATGATTTAATAGAGATTAAGGATTCTTAATGAAAAATTACAAATATGAAAGGAATGGGAAATATGAATAACATGATGAAACAAATGCAAAAAATGCAAAAGAAAATGATGAAAGCGCAAGAGGAGCTTCATGAAATGACGTTTGAAGCAACTGCTGGCGGTGGTATGGTTAAAGTCGCCGCTAATGGTAAGAAAGAAATTACAGACGTTGAAATTAACGAAGAAGTCGTCGACCCAGATGATGTAGATATGTTACAAGACTTAATCATTGCTGCGACAAACGATGTGCTAAAGCAAGTTGATGATACAACGAATGAAAAAATGGGACAATTCACGAAAGGTATGAATATGCCAGGAATGTTCTAGGAGGCATGCCACCATGTATTATCCAGAACCAATTACAAAGTTAATTGACAGCTTTACAAAATTGCCAGGTATAGGTCCAAAAACTGCCGCTCGCCTGGCATTTTTTGTGTTAGAAATGAAAGAAGATGACGTGTTAGACTTTGCGAAGTCGTTAGTTAATGCTAAGCGTGAATTAACGCATTGCACAGTTTGTGGTCATATTACAGACCAAGACCCATGTAGTATTTGTAGTGATCAAAGTCGTGATAACTCTGTCATTTGTGTCGTTCAAGACCCGAAAGATGTGATCGCGATGGAGAAAATGAAAGACTTTCAAGGGAAGTATCATGTGCTACATGGCACAATATCTCCTATGGAAGGTATTGGCCCTGAGGATATAAACGTTTCAACTTTAATTGAACGATTAAAAGATGAAAAAGTCGAGGAACTTATTCTAGCGACTAATCCGAATGTTGAAGGTGAAGCTACGGCCATGTATATTTCAAGGTTAGTGAAGCCTTCAGGTTTACGATTAACTAGAATCGCTCACGGACTACCGGTCGGAGGCGACTTAGAATATGCCGATGAAGTGACGTTATCCAAAGCGTTAGAAGGAAGAAGAGACCTATAATAAAGATTTTCCTTTTTTAGTTCTATTAATAGGCTAAGCGACATAGCGTATTAGTAGGACAAGCGAAAGGAGATCAAATATGGATCCAATAGTTGTGACATTAGCATTTTTGGCGGTTGTTATTTTATTGTTGTTTTTTGGACCACCACTGAAGTTTATGCAATGGGCTTCAAAAGGGGTCTTGAAGGTCATAGTTGGTGCACTGTTTATATTTTTCGCTAATGTATTTGGCTCAATGTTCGGTCTGCATATACCGATCAATTTGTTTACATCAGCGATAGCAGGTTTTTTAGGAATATTTGGTGTTGGTGCATTAGTTGCGATCCATGTATTTATTTTATAACGGTCATTTAAGGAGGGGTGCAAATGCGCCTCTCTTTTTTACGGTTATTTTTATAAAAAAAGTTTAATAGATACGTATAAAAATCTAGTAAGTTGTCCACTCTAGTTAATGGAGGTGGGAGACGATGAAAGGTCAATCAATTAATTGTTGTCAAATTTGTGGAGAATGGAAGCAAGAGGGGATTCATGTATTATCTTCTTTTATTTGTAAAGGTTGTGAAAGAGAGATTGTTAATACTAACCCTGATGATGAGCGCTATCAATATTTTGTTGATCGAATGAAATTCCGCCGTTTACTAAATCAAACAACATCATAACTTAATAGATATCTCCCCTAATTTTATATAAAAAAGAAGCGGCTAATGATTAGCCGCTTCTTTGCATTTACTCAAGGTCTTCGCCGATTATACGAACCTCACGTTCTAAATTTACTCCGAATTTTTCACTAACGGTTTTTTGGACCATTTCGATCGATTGAATGTATTCGGTTGCGGTCGCGTTGTTTTTATTAATGATAAACCCGGCATGTTTTTTAGATACTTCAGCTCCACCGACACCTTTACCTTGCAGACCACTATCTTGAATTAGTTTTCCTGCGAAGTAACCTGGAGGACGTTTAAACACACTGCCACAAGATGGGTACTCTAACGGTTGTTTTGACTCACGTTTGTACGTAAGGTCATCCATGACAGCTTTAATCTCATCATATTTACCAGGTTTTAATTCGAACAATGCTTCTAAAACGATATAACCTTTTTCTGGTATATTACTATGACGGTATTGTAAGTCAAAAGCGTCTGCTGGTAGTGTTAGAAGGTTGCCTTCCCGGTCAACGACGACGGCTTCTTTTAATACATCTTTAATTTCACCGCCATAGGCACCTGCATTCATAAACAAAGCACCACCGACTGTTCCTGGAATACCGCAAGCGAACTCTAACCCTGTTAAATGTTCTGCTAAAGCTTCGCGTGAAGCATCAATGATTCGAGCACCGCTTTGGGCAATCATCTCATAGCCATCTACAGTTATATCATCTAACTTTTTAAGACTTAAAACAACGCCGCGAACACCGCCATCTTTTACGATTAAGTTAGAGCCGTTTCCAAGTAGTGTGAAAGGTAGCTGTTCTTGATTAGCAAGCTTTACAACGTCTTGGACTGCTTTATAAGAAGTAGGTGTTACGAAAAAGTCAGCTTTACCGCCTAATTTTGTATAAGTATGATTATTTAACGGTTCATTAATTAAAATATTTTCATCTGAAAGGATTTCACGTAGTTTATGTTCAATTGATTGATCATCTAACATTAATTATTCACCTCTAATATTTATCATAGAGAATTTAACGCATGGTGTGTCAAAGGTCTCTCTTTTATTTATTGTATTATTTTATTATTGTAACATGAAAATTTATAAAAGTTAGTTTAGGAGTGTATAACGTTTATGTTACGTGTTTTATTTTCGTGTACAATATGAATTAAAACGAGTTTAAGTTAGGTGTTTATATGAATCAACAACGAGCGCCTTTGTTTGAGGCCATTCAACAGCATGTAAATCAAAAGCGTCATTCATTTCATGTCCCGGGACATAAAAGTGGGGACGTCGTACATAATCTATTCAGGCACATGCAAGAACTGTTTCGCTATGACTTAACGGAATTGCCAGGCCTTGATGATCTTCATGAACCAGAAGGACCTATATTAGAAGCCCAAAACTTAGCTGCTCAATACTTTGGTACAAAACAGACTTACTTTTTAGTAAATGGGACAACTTCTGGTAATTTGGCAATGATTTTAGCTAGTTTAAATGCAGATGAACACGTGTTAGTGCAACGAAATTGCCATAAATCAGTGATGCATGCTTTAGAGTTAGTTGGAGCAAAGCCTGTTTTCATCTCACCTGAATATGACCCAACTGCACGTCGATACTGTCATATTTCTTCTGATGTTGTTAAGCAAGCTTTAACGAGTGACCAAAATATAAAGGCAGTTATTCTTACTTATCCAGATTATTTCGGAACAACTTTTGATTTATCGTCGGTTGTAGAAGTAGCACATTCTTATAATGTCCCAGTGTTAGTCGACGAAGCACACGGTGCTCATTTTTCATTCGATGCACCTTTTCCTAAATCAGCCATACAATGTGGTGCTGACCTCGTCGTTCAATCAGCTCATAAAACCTTACCTGCATTAACGATGGGTTCTTTTCTACATGTGAATTCTAACCGAATCGAGCGCAGTAAGTTAGAGTATTATTTAGAAGTTGTCCAATCGAGCAGTCCATCTTATTTAATTATGGCGAGCTTAGATTTAGCTAGGCAGTACATAGCTAACTTTAGTAAAGAAAATCAAGTTCAGTTAGTTGAAGAAATTACGGAGTTCAATAACCAATTAAGCACGTTGCCTAACTGTAATGTTCTACCTGTTCGTGAACAAATAGATGACCCATTAAAAACGGTTCTAACTTCAAATACGATCGACTTGAATGTAGTGTACAAGCATTTACACGATTACGGTATTGATGCAGAATTAGTTGACCAAAATCAATTATTACTGATCCATGGAATCAAATCAGATATAAATTTAAGACAAAAGCAGAGTGCGGCAATAATTAATTGTATAAAAACAGTGGAAGACAACGCTTATCATGATAAAATGGTAGACAGTCATTTTAATGTAAGTACAATTCAGCATTTTCCATATTCATATCGTGAGTTAAAGTTGTTAAAAACAGAGTGGGTGGATGTTCGTGAGGCGATCGGACGAATCGCTGCGGAGTCGATTACACCTTATCCACCTGGAATACCAGTTATATTAAATGGTGAGTATATTTCTCAACAATCTTTAAACACAATTGAAAAAGCTGAAAAACATAAGCAACATATCCAAAGGAACAATAATGGTCATGTTAATAAAATAAAAGTTTATCAAATTTAGTATAAAGGGAGTTATCTTCGTGAGCGGATTATTTATAACGTTTGAAGGTGTAGAAGGTGCGGGGAAGTCTACAGTTATTCAATATATTTCGACTCAGTTAAGAGCTGAAGGTTATGAAGTTGTAACAACACGTGAACCTGGAGGCATTGAAATTGCTGAAAAAATTCGTGAAGTCATTTTAAATAAAGGGCATACTGCTATGGACAGTCGTACAGAAGCTTTACTTTATGCTGCTGCCCGTAGGCAACATTTAGTAGAACGAGTAATGCCCGCATTACAGCGTGGACAAGTTGTTTTGTGCGACCGGTTTGTCGATAGTAGTTTAGCGTATCAAGGTTATGCAAGAGGATTAGGGATGGAAGAAGTCTATCAAGTAAACGAGTTTGCGATTGAGGACTGTATGCCTGACTTGACTATTTTATTTGAACTTGATCCTAAAGTTGGTTTAGAGCGAATCAGTGACAACGAACAAAGAGAGAAAAACCGACTTGATTTAGAAAAGCTAGATTTTCATAAAAAAGTAGAAGAAGCTTACCGTCAATTAAAAGAGCGTTTCTCTGATCGAATTAAAAGTATAGATGCTCACGAGCCTTTAGATAATGTTCAGGCTGAATGTGAAACTGTTATACGTTCTTTCTTATCAAGCAAGTAATGTTTGGTATGCACACGTTTTGTGAAAAATAATCATATCATGTGCTAAATAATCAGAAAACTTGTTATAATATTAGTAAGTACAAATTATGAGGAGGAAAAGGATGAAATTAATCCTTGCGATTGTTCAAGATAAAGATTCAAATCGTCTTTCAGATGCGTTGTCTGAAGAGAATTTTAAGTCGACTAAATTATCATCAAGTGGTGGTTTCTTAAAGGAAGGTAACACGACATTAATGATCGGTTGTGACGACGGTGATGTTGATCAAGCTTTAGAAATCATTAAAGATAATTGTAGTTACCGCGAGCAAATGGTAGCACCAATTTCACCAATGGGTGGTAATGCAGACTCATACATTCCCAAGCCTGTTAAAGTAGAGGTTGGTGGAGCGACTGTTTTTGTTCTTCCAGTCGATGCATTTCACCAATTTTAGTAGGAGTGACAAGTAGTGAAGGTAAGCCAAGAAGTACGTACGCAAATGGAAACATCTAAACAAAGTAATCTGAAACAGAGTAATGCTAAATCATCTTTTCAAAGCGTTGTAGGACAGGAAACACAAAAGCTAAAGGAAACAGAACTAAACCGTCTTTTGGCTGATTTAACTAAGCAAGGTGAAAAGGTAGCGAAGTTCCGCTCGTTTCAGGATTTAGGAAAGTATAAAAAGATGGTCAGACAGTTTATTCAAGAAGCGGTTAACTATGGGTTAGATCTCGAGCAGTCCCGTAAATGGGATTTAGAAGGCGGCAGCCAGACCCTTTCTTTAGTTAAGCAAATTGATGATAAGTTAATTGATTTAACAGATGACGTATTAGATCAAGAGAAAAGTTCAATTGACGTTTTAGATGTCATTGGAGAAATTAAAGGTATGTTACTTAACTTATATGCTTAAAGGAACAGGATGAATGAAATGACAACAACTTGGTCAACGATGCGTGAAGTACAACCTGTAGCAACACGTATGTTACAAAACAGTATTGTGAAAGATAGAATAGCTCATGCGTATTTATTCCACGGACCTAAAGGGACTGGCAAACAAAAGGCCAGTCTTTTGTTTGCGATGCGTTACTTTTGTGAGCAAGCTGACAAGTCGTATAGCGAACCTTGTTATGAGTGTAGCTCGTGCAAAAGAATTCAAACAGGCAACCATCCTGATGTGCACTTTATCGAACCAGATGGGCAGTCGATCAAAAAAGACCAAATTGAGTATTTACAGAAAGAGTTTACATATACAGGATTAGAATCGAATCAAAAAGTATATGTTTTACATCAAGCAGAGAAAATGACGACAAATGCAGCAAACCGTTTGTTAAAATTTCTAGAAGAACCGAGTAGACAAACCGTTGCCATCTTATTAACAGAAAATACTGGTTCTGTTTTAAATACGATTTTGTCTCGTTGCCAAAGAATTCAATTTCACCCTTTGAAAAGCGAAGATATGTACGAACAATTTATTGGTGAAGGGATTCCAGAGTCGACAGCCAAAATTTGTGCTGCTTTAAATATAGGTTTAGATGAAGCGAAAGAGCTTAGTCAAGATAGTTGGTTTGCCGAAGCAAGAAGAATAGTGATACAATTAATAGATAAAGTAATGAATCCTAAAGAAGAAGGTTACTTGTTTCTCCATCAAGTGTGGTTAAATCATTTTCAAGAGCGCCACCAACAGGAGTTAGGTATAGATTTGCTGTTGTTATGGTACCAAGACCTTATATCGTCTCATTTAAATAGAGAAGATATGGTCGTGCTAACAGATCAACTAGACAGACTACAACAATATCAGTACACAATTTCGTTAAGTGATGCAAAAACATGTGTTTATGAACTCTTACAGACAAAGCGTAAGTTAGCATATAACGTTCACAATACACTTGCAATGGAACATTTAGTCCTTCAATTGCAGAGGTGATATAGATTGTTAGAAGTAATTGGAGTTCGCTTCAAACAAGCGGGTAAAATATATTATTTCGACCCAGGTGATGCTGACTTAACAACGGATGATTATGTCATTGTTGAAACAGTACGCGGAGTCGAATTTGGTAAAGTCGTAATCTCGAATAAACAAGTTGATGAAGAAGATGTCGTTCTTCCACTTAAGAAAGTTATTCGAATTGCAGATGATAAGGACAAGCTAACGGTAAGTGAGAACAACGAGATGACCGAAGAAGCAGTCCGTACTTGTTCAGATAAGATTAAAGAACATCAACTTGATATGAATTTAGTTGATGCCGAGTATACATTCGACCGTAACAAAATAATCTTTTACTTTACAGCAGATGGCCGTGTTGATTTCCGTCATTTAGTTAAAGATTTAGCTGCCGTGTTTAAAACACGAATCGAACTTAGACAAATCGGAGTTCGTGATGAGGCTAAAATGTTAGGCGGAATCGGACCTTGTGGAAGAATGCTGTGTTGTTCTACGTTTTTAGGTGATTTTGAACCTGTATCAATTAAAATGGCAAAGGACCAAAACTTATCATTGAATCCTGCTAAAATCTCAGGCCTATGTGGTCGTTTAATGTGTTGTTTAAAGTATGAAAATGATATGTATGAAGATGCTAAACAAGAGCTTCCAGATATCGGTGAAAGACTAACAACATCACATGGTTCAGGTAAAGTTGTCGGTTTAAACATGCTAGAAAGATTAGTACAAGTTGAATTATCAGAGATGGAACGTGTTGTCGAATATACACTTGATGAGTTAATTGATGAAGGAGCAATTTCCGTTCCAGCAGCAGAGTAATGAGGTGGATGTTGTGAACAAAAAAGAAGTTTTAGACCGTTTTTCTCATTTAGAAAAACAGTTTGAAGACTTACAGAAAGACTTTTCATTATTAAAAAACGACCTCGTACAGTTAATGGAAGAAAACCATCAACTGGCGCATGAAAATCATCATTTACGTCAACGTTTAGATGATTTAACACAAGAGGACTCGTCAAACGATCATCAAACTCCTTCAAAAAGCGTCGGTGAAGGTTATGATAATTTAGCTAGAATTTACGAGGAAGGCTTCCACATATGTCACGTTTATTTCGGAACACCTCGTGAAGAAGAAGATTGTATGTTTTGTTTAAAGTTTTTTAATTAAATATACATTTGTAACATCCTTTACTGCAAATAATGTAGTAAAGGTTGTTTTATGTAGGGGGAACTTCACTGCGACAAACGACCTTAGGGAGTTTGAGCAGATGTTGCACTTGTGCCCTGTGGGTAGAAGCGAAGCATTTTGATGTAGCGATGATAAAATTTATTTGTTAAAAGGATAATAAGTGGATGGTGTAAATTTTTACACCACCACACTTAAAATAGAACAACGTTAAGACACATAAGAGGGATGAGCTATATGGTAGAGTTAAAAAGTGATGAAAGAATAGACTATTTATTAAATGACCAAAGAAGGCAAATTATTCAAAGCCCAACGGTGTTCGCTTTCTCGGTGGATGCTGTGCTATTAGCTCATTTTACATATTTGCCGATTAAACGGGGTCGTGTTTTAGACTTATGTACTGGTAATGGTGTTATACCACTTTTTTTAACTAAACGTTCGCAAGCAGAAATGGTCGGGGTTGAAATACAAGAACGCCTTTATGATATGGCTGTACGAAATGTTCAACTTAACAAACTAACAGATCAAATTGATATGATTCATGGTGATTTGCGAGAAGAAACGAGACGTTTTAATCAAACGTTTGATGTTGTCACATGTAATCCACCGTACTTTAAAACAGAAGAACCCAATAAACGTAATCAAAACGAACACTTAACGATTGCTCGCCATGAAGTCTATTGTGATTTAAATGATGTATTAAAAGCATGTAGCCGTTCAGTGAAATCAGGTGGCAAAGTATCAATGGTTCATCGTCCTAATAGACTTTCCGAAATTATAACAATTGCTAAAAGTTATAAGTTAGAAGTAAAACGTTTGAAGTTTGTTTACCCAAAAAGACATAAAGAAGCTAATATTTTATTAGTTGAATTCGCAAAAGATGGACAACCTGATTTAAAAGTAGAACCGCCATTATATATCCATGAGGAAAATGGGGATTATACTAAAGAGATGACGAAAATTTTGTACGGTGAAGAAGGGAGTTCCGCTCATGGTTAACGTTCAAAAGAGTTTTGGAGAAGAAGGGGCTAAACTATACGTTGTTCCAACACCCATTGGAAATTTAGAAGACCTCACATTTAGAGCGCTAAAAGTATTAGAGAATGCTGATCTAATTGCGTGTGAAGATACGAGGCAAACGCAAAAGTTACTTAACTTTTTTGACTTAAACAATTCATTAATTAGTTTCCATGAGCACAGCCATGACAAACGTACTGAAGACATTTTACAACGTATTCATAACGGTGAGTCCCTTGCGTTAGTAAGTGATGCAGGCATGCCTTTAATTTCAGATCCAGGATATACTTTAGTTAGCCGAGCTCGAGAAGAAGGAATTGATGTTGTCGTATTACCCGGAGCAAATGCAGCGTTATGTGCTTTAGTCGGCTCAGGATTACCGACTAATTCCTTTACATTTGCAGGTTTCTTACCTAAGAAAAAGAAAGAGATCGTTAATATATTAGAATCACTTGATCAACAACAACATACGCTTATATTTTACGAATCGCCCTATCGAGTGACTAAGACATTAGAAGTTATGAAAGAAGTATACAGTAGTGATCGAAAGGTTACACTTGCTAGGGAGTTAACGAAGAAGTTCGAAGAGTATATTAGTGGTTCTATAAATGACGTTTATGATTGGTCTATATCGGACGATTCTACAATACGTGGTGAATTTTGCATCATTGTTGAGCCAATTGATGAAAAAGATATGGAAAGTGATATTTGGTGGGATGATTTATCATTAGTCGAACATGTAGAATACTATATGGAAAACGAGCAATTAAAGACAAAAGCAGCTGTTAAACGAGTTTCGCAAGACCGAGGACTTTCAAGTCGTGACGTGTATAACGAGTTTCATCAGTAACATAAAAAAACGGGGCCTTTAATAGCCCCGTTACAATTAGCTCATTTTCTTTTGGATCTCGTCCATTAGTTGTTGTGCGCCTTCTTTGCTAAGGACGATATTGTCTCCAACAGAGATGTTGTCGTTAGAGATTTCGCCAGTGATTTGGCAAGCCATGTTTGGCTGGTATTTCTTTAGGACGATTTGATCGTCATCTACGTAGATCTCTAGTGCGTCTTTTACGTTTATATCTAGTGTGCGACGCAACTCAATAGGAATTACTACTCTTCCTAATTCGTCTACTTTTCTTACGATACCAGTTGATTTCATTATTTTTCTCCCCTCTCGATCATAATTTCGCTATCTTTCGCAACTAAATTTACCACTCTTTGTATGTATAGTCAATTAATTAAAATATAAATAATTGTAAATTGTTTCATTTTGAAACAACATAGATGATTTACATAAGTTGTCAAAGTTATGTGAGATAAACTACGAATAACAATGGAAATTGTTTAATTTAATCGTTACAATATATAGTACCTAGTTGTATATAAACTTAGTTATATAATGAAGAAACAGTATTTAAATATAGGAGGTCAAACCATGCCAGAAGAACGTAATACGTTTTATATTACAACACCTATTTATTATCCGAGCGGCAATTTACATATTGGCCATGCTTACACGACAGTTGCTGGTGATGCCATGGCGCGTTATAAGCGGTTAAGAGGTTATGATGTGATGTATTTAACCGGTACTGATGAACATGGTCAAAAAATTCAACAAAAAGCTGAAGAAAATGGTGTAACACCTAAAGAATATGTTGATGATATTGTAAGTGGTATTGAAAAGCTTTGGAATAAGTTAGAAATTACTCATGATGACTTTATTCGTACTACTGAAAAACGCCACAAAGATATCGTTGAGAAGATTTTTGATCAACTTGTTCAACAAGGTGATATTTACCTTGATGAGTATGAAGGTTGGTATTGTACACCGTGTGAATCTTTCTTTACGGATCGTCAGTTAGAAGAAGGAAACTGTCCAGACTGTGGTCGCCCAGTAGAGAAAGTTAAAGAAGAGTCGTATTTCTTCAAAATGAGTAAGTACGTTGACCGCCTTGTTCAGTTTTATGAAGATAATCCAGAATTCATTCAGCCAGAAAGCCGCAAAAATGAAATGTTAAATAACTTCATTAAACCAGGCTTAGAGGATTTGGCTGTATCACGTACGACAGTTGACTGGGGTATTAAAGTACCTGGTGATCCAAAACACGTTATTTACATTTGGATCGATGCTTTAACAAACTATATAACAGCATTAGGCTACGGAACAGATCAGGACGAACGTTATCAAAAATATTGGCCAGCTGATGTTCATTTAGTTGGTAAAGAAATTGTTCGTTTCCACACCATCTATTGGCCGATCATGTTAATGGCGCTTGATTTACCATTACCGAAAAAAGTATTCGCTCACGGTTGGCTACTAATGAAAGATGGTAAAATGTCCAAATCTAAAGGGAACGTCGTTGACCCTGTTGATTTAATTGACCGTTACGGATTAGATTCATTACGTTACTATTTATTACGCGAAGTGCCGTTTGGTTCTGACGGTGTCTTTACACCAGAGGCGTTTGTGGAACGTTCTAATTATGACTTAGCGAACGATTTAGGTAACCTATTAAACCGTACAGTGGCGATGGTTAATAAATACTTTGATGGAAATATTCCATCCATTACGCTAAATGAAACTGAATATGATCAAAGCTTAATTGAACTAGCTGAACAAACGAAGCAAGAAGTAGAAAATGCGATGGATGAGATGGAGTTCTCTGTTGCTTTATCAACGTTATGGCAGTTTATAAGTCGTACAAATAAATATATTGATGAAAATGAACCGTGGGTATTAGCTAAAGATGAGTCACAAAAAGGCCGTTTAGGTAATGTGATGGCTCACTTAGTCGAGTCACTACGCAAGACAGCTGTAATGTTACAGCCATTCTTAACGTCTACACCTGAGAAAGTCTTCAGTCAATTAGGTCTTGAAGAAGAATCGCTAAAAGCTTGGGATAGCATTTCACAACACGACTTAGTTAATGGTGCACAAGTAGTCAAAAAAGGTAAACCGATCTTCCCTCGCTTAGAAACAGAAGACGAAGTTCAAGCGATTAAAGATATGATGACTAAAAATACACCAAAGCAATCAGAAGAAGAAAAGTCTGAACAAAAAGATGAAATTACGACCGATGACTTCTTCAAAGTTGATTTCAAAGTAGCTGAAGTTGTTCATGTCGAGAAAGTTAAGAAAACAAACAAGTTATTAAAAATTCAAATTGATTTAGGTTCAGAAAAGAGACAAGTGATCTCTGGTATAGCTGAGCATTATACAGAAGAAGATTTAGTAGGGCGTAAAGTAATTTGTGTTACAAACTTAAAGCCAGCTAAATTAAGAGGCGAATTATCAGAAGGAATGATCTTAGCTGGTGAAGATGATGATGGAAACTTGTCATTAGCTACAGTTGATCAAACGTTACCGAATGGAACACCAATAAAATAATACTAACAAAAAGGGGGCGGAGTTTTACGTTCCCTTTTGTCTTGTATAACTAGAGGAGTGGGTATAATGTTATTTGATACACATGTACATTTAAATGCTGATCAATTTAATGAAGACCGCGAGGAAGTGATCCAACGTGCACAATCTGAAGGTGTTACACATATGGTTGTTGTTGGATTTGACCGCAAAACGATTCCAATAGCTATCGAAATTGCTGAAAAATATGATTTCATCTATGCAGCGGTAGGATGGCACCCTGTAGATGCTATCGATATGACAGATGAAGATTTAAATTGGATTGAAGAACTAAGTCGCCACGAAAAAGTCGTCGCGATTGGTGAGATGGGTCTAGACTATCACTGGGATAAATCACCGAAAGAGGTACAAAAAGATGTATTTCGCAAACAAGTCGCATTAGCTAAACGTATTAACATGCCAATCATTATTCATAATCGAGAAGCAACTGAAGATATTGTTGAAATTTTACAAGAAGAGCAAGCAGGACAAGTTGGGGGCATTATGCATTGTTATAACGACAATGTTGACTATGCTAAAGCGTGTTTAGATATGGGCTTTCATATCTCACTAGGTGGACCAGTTACTTTCAAGAATGCGAAAGACCCTAAATTGGTTGCACAAGAAGTCCCACTTGAAAAGTTATTAATTGAAACAGATTGTCCATTCTTAGCACCGCATCCGAATCGTGGTAAGCGTAATGAACCTGCATACGTCAAACTAGTCGCTGAAAAAATAGCTGAGTTAAAAGATTTATCAGTAGAAGAAGTAGCAAGACATACGAATCAAAATGCTAGACAATTATTTAAAATCTAGTATAGGTGCAGTCATAAAAATGTATGTTTAACGTACGTATAATAGAGGCCTGTTTTGGTTAAGATGGCATGTAGGCACCTACTTTAGTCTATTATTCTATGGCTAAAGTACTACTTGTAATAAACATGTAATATTCTCTTAAACAAATATTATTTGACTTATAACTATATGGTGCCTATAATCAGATGCGTACAGAGGAGGCATTTTTATGGCAGGTACAGAACAGGCGAAAAAGGGTTTTAGTCGTTTTGGTTTTAAGCAAATAGCCCTAACCTTGTTCGCAACAATTTTAGTTTTAGCCTCAATTACTTTCTTTGTCTATGACTCTATGAGGGCTGAAGTAACTGTTGTATTAGACGATGAAGAACAAACAGTTGTGACAACAGCGGATACAGTAGATGAATTGCTAGATGAACTTGATGTTGAAGTCGGTGAACATGATCATCTATCTGTAGATGTCAATGCTGATTTAGAAGATGGTATGGACATTACTTATGAGCAGGCAAGAGAAGTTATTGTTACAATGGACCAACGTACAGAACATTACTATACAACTGAAAATACAGTAGAAGACTTTTTAAATAATAAAGATATCGAATTATCAGAGCATGACCAAATGTCAGTCTCTCTAAATGATTCGGTTCATGATCAGATGCATATTGCCATTAGCTCAGCTTTTGAAGTTAAAATTGTGGATGGTGGCGAAGAAAAGACAAAGGTTGTAACAAACCAGACGGTCCAAAGTTTACTTAATCAAGAAGATATTGATTTAAGTGAGCATGATAAGTTAAACGTTGAACCGTCGCAAATGGTTAGAGACCAACGTGATATTGAAATCGTACGTGTGTCTATAGACTATGAAACTGTTGAAGAAAGTGTTCCATATACAACAGAGACACGCGAAGACGACTCAATGTTACAAGGTGAAAATGAAGTTGTTCAATTAGGTGAAGAAGGTAAAAAAGTTCAAGAGTATGAAGTCGTAAAAGAAAACGGTGAAGTCGTATCTCGAGAACTTGTCGATGAAGAGATTGTAGAAGAAAGTGTCAATCGTGTTGTGATGGAAGGAACTAAGGAAGAAGAAGTTCAACTCGCATCTTCATCTTCTGGTGAGTTTCAAGAGTTTACATCAACGAAGTATACAGCTAATTGTTCAGGATGTAGTGGTGTAACGGCTACGGGTGTTAACGTCAATAATACAATTCACCATAATGGTATGAGAGTAATTGCAGTTGACCCTAGTGTCATTCCACTTTACTCGATTGTCGAAGTTAAAACACCAAGTGAAACTTTCACAGCTATTGCACTTGATACAGGTGGTGCAATTGTCGGAAACAAGATTGATATTTTAGTTGATTCAAGAAATGAAGCGATGAATTGGGGCCGCCGAACAGTTCAAGTTCGCGTAATTGAATAAAACAATCTTTTTTGATTTATAGATAATCCTGCTATACTATAATAACGTATAGTTAGGATTATCTTTTTTTGGTTTAAATCCTTAAGATTACATAACTGAATGAGAGACTTGAACGAGAAAGGAAGCGTCCGTTTGCGAATAAATGAAGTGATTGTCGTTGAAGGTAAAGACGACACCGTACGTGTTAAGCTAGCTGTCGATGCTGATACAATTGAAACGAATGGTTCAGCGATTAATGAAGAAACGATTGAACAAATTAAGCACGCGAAAGAAAAACGCGGTGTAATCATCTTTACGGACCCAGATTATCCAGGAGAGAGAATAAGAAGAATTATCGATGAACACGTCCCAGGGTGTAAACATGCCTTTTTACCTCGAGGTCAAGCAAAAGGAAAGAAAGGTTTAGGTATAGAACATGCTAACGTCGATGATCTTAAAACAGCGTTAGAAGCAGTATATGAAGTTAATGAGACAAAACATGAAAATATCATATGGAAGCCGTATTTAGTCCATTATGGCTTAATAGGTGGAACTAAAGCTAAACAAAGGCGTGAAAAATTAGGGCATTTATTAAAGATCGGGTACGCGAACGCCAAGCAGTTAGAAAAACGATTAAATATGTTTCAAATTGAAATATCAACTCTAGAGCAAGCTATGAAAAAGATCTATGAAGAGGAGCGAACGAGTGAATGAAGCCGATTGCAACAATTACAAGAACGAAAGCAATCATGGAAAGGCATAACTTATCTTTTAAGAAAAGTTTAGGTCAAAACTTCTTAATTGATGTAAATATATTAGAAAACATTGTATCAAAAGCAGACGTCGATGAAGAATGTATTGTTATTGAGGTTGGACCAGGAATTGGGGCATTAACAGAACAAATTGCGAAGAAAGCTAAACATGTTTATGCTTTTGAAATTGATGGCCGTTTAATTGATGTTTTAGAAGACACGTTATCGCCTTATGACAACGTCACGGTTTTTCAACAGGATATTTTAGATGTGGATTTACAAAACTTTATTGAAGAACATGTTAATCAAGGTGAGAAAGTCAAAGTTGTAGCCAATTTACCTTACTATATTACAACACCAATTTTGATGAAATTATTAACGAGCCATTTACCAGTCGACTCAATTACTGTCATGATGCAAAAAGAAGTAGCAGCAAGAATGTCTGCCGATCCAAATAATAAAGATTATGGTTCTTTATCAATTGCTGTACAGTATTATACGACATCAAAAGTTGTAATGAATGTTCCGAAGACTTGTTTTATGCCTCAACCAAATGTCGATTCGGCTATTTTGCAGTTAAATGTTCGTTCACAACCTAAAGTTCATGTTGAGCATGAGGAGCTTTATTTTGAGCTTGTTCAAGCTAGCTTTGGTCAAAGGCGTAAAACGTTAAAAAACAACTTAAAAAGAGCTTATAGCGATGAAATAGACAGTGAAACGTTAGAAGGAATATTTAAAGAGGCAAGTATAGATCCAACACGTCGCGGAGAATCGTTAAGCTTAGAAGAATTTGCAGAGCTTGCTAATGTGTTTAATCAATATATAACGCGTTCTTAACTCACCTTTATATGGTGAGTTTTACTTTTATTAAGGGCTTATGCACAATCTGTTCGCTTTCACAATACGTTATAAGAGAAGGTAATTAGTGAAAGGGAGAACGAGATGAATTGGCATAGAGGAGAAATCGTGACACGGCACTCTTATGGTCATGACTTGTTATTTCGGGTGCAAAAAGTTTATAACAACCAAGCAATCATCTATGGGGAAAACTTTCGCTTAGAAGCAGATGCCCCATTAGATGACTTAAAGCGTGTACAAAATGATGAGAGACACAAAATTGAACGACAAGTACGCCAAAAAGAAGCAACATCTTATCGAATGTTTAGACAGGATTATTATTTACGTTCATTCCGTGATTATGCACAACCGACTTCGGTTAAAGAAGAGGATGTAGCACAATTTCAGTTATGTCCTAAAGTTCTTCATATTGATGGAGACGCTTTGTTCTTGAAGAAATGTGTCATGCTTTATAAAAGACTTGGCTTACAAGTGCATGGAATTCACGTTGAAGAATCAGAGATGCCATTGAAAATAAAAGAATTAATGGAGAAAGTACAACCAGACATTTTAGTGATTACAGGTCATGACTCATACTCGAAGCAAAAAGGTGAAGAGCATGACATTAGGGCTTATCGTAATAGTAAGTACTTCGTTGAGTCGGTTAGAGAAGCTAGGAAGATCGAGCCGAGTCTTGACCAATTAGTTATATTTGCAGGTGCATGCCAGTCTCACTTTGAATCGCTTATTAAAGCTGGAGCCAATTTCGCAAGTTCCCCTACGAGAATTAACATTCATGCGTTAGACCCAGTTTATGTCATTGCTAAGATTGGTTATACATCTTTTATGGAAAAGGTTAACTTGCATGATGTCATAAATAAAACCATCACAAGAGAAAAAGGGATTGGCGGCGTTGAAACTAGAGGCTTATTTAGAATTGGTTTGCCATACATGAAAGGCTTGCCAGTAACAAATGAGAAATCAAAAGAAGAATGAATAAATTTAAACACCTGAACTGTACCCCGAAAAGTGGACAGTATTAAAAAAACTACGCAGCTAAAAGGTGATCCCGATACTGGTTAGGGGTCATCTTTTTTAATGTCCACTGATATCTTGAAGAATTGTATTCTAATATATACTCATTTATTAAGGATTTCAATTCTTTGATTGTTTGACACCTCTTAATCTCTAATTCATCTTTTAAATGCCCAAAGAAAGACTCTATTGGCGCATTATCCCAACAGTTTCCCTTTCGGGACATCGATTGTATAAAACCATATTCTTTAATTTGTACCTGAAATTCTGGGTGCGTATAGTGAAAGCCTTGATCTGAGTGGAAATAGCACTCAGGGGACACTACATGACCATTTTCGAATAATGTTTCTAGTGTGTTATAAACTAAATCCATCTTCAACGAAGTTGAAACATAATGAGCCAAAATTTCATTCGTTGCACCATCCTTAATAGCTGATAGATAAGCGACATGACCTTTTCCATAGTGTAAATATGTTATATCTGTTAGTAATACTTTTCCTGGCTCACCTTGATCAAACTCACGATTTACAAGGTTTTCACATGTTTTATGCTCTTGAGTGGCTTGAGCCATCTTTTTATAGGGATTGGCTTGTCTAACCTTCGTCTCTAATCCACCTTGATTCATTAACCGACGGATCTTCTTTAAGTTCATAATGACACCATAATCATTTTCTAGTATCATCTTAATGCTTTTGGCTCCTACTTTTTTATTTTTAATTAGAAAAATATGTTGGATCAAATTAAGGTCTTGTGCATCACTTTGTGCGGATTTCAGTCTATACTCTTCATTATTTAACCACTTGTAATAACCACTCTTACTCACGCCGGCTAATTGACACAGATGCCTCGTCATACCATGTAATTGATTAGTTCGAATTGTTCGTTCTATAAGTTCATATTTTTCATGCGGTTTTAGTACTTCTTTTTCATCGCCTGCCTTTCTAGTTCTTCGAGCTTTTTTAAGAAATCAACTTCGCCTTCTAAATAGGCAATTCTAGCTTCTGCTTTTTTTAGCTTTTGCTCAGATGTTAACTCTTTTTCAGCAGGGCGGCCTGTTGAGCCTTTTCCCCTTCTTTCTGTCTGAAACCCTATTTCACCGTATTTGTTATAGGTTGCACGCCATCTTTTCAAACATTCTCCAGGCTTCTTAGAACCAATGACCTTAAGGTCAAACCCATTCTCTGTGAATATTTGTTGAGGGCCTTTACCTTGTAAGTTTTCTTTAACAGCTCGTATTTTGAAGTCAGATCTGTAACTGATTGAACGGTCAGATGCTTTATCTACATTTGGATTTTGTTCAAGTTGTTCCATCTGTTTGGCATTAAAAATTCTTTTACTCATTACGACACATCCCCCAGAGAGAAAGTTTTACCCAGCAGTGGAAATACACGGAGACTCCAATGGGAACAGCGCGAGCCGAAAATCACCCAAAACGACACGGCAGTGAGTTTTGGGAAGTTGAGGCCGTGCCCATGGAAAGCGAAGTGTATTTCCACTGCGGAGTGTTTAAGCCTTACTTGATTAATTTATTATTACCTATTATAACAAGCAACAAGACAACAATTAACATAATAAACCCCAGCTAGGGGACTTTTTATTTTAAGTCCACTAACTGGGGTATAGTTCAACCGTCTAAAAGCGGTGTTTTTAATTTTTTGTCAAAACAACACTGTTGAAAATTGTATATTTATGTATGATTACGTCTTATTAGGTAATGTTAAGAAAAGGAATGGATATTTTATTGACATTGTAACTGTTAAATTGTTATAATGAAAAATTTTTGACTTAACGGCTTAAATATGGTATATTATTGACAGCGAGGTGGAGTCTAATGGGCAAGACATTGGGTGAAATTAAACAAGCATTAGATGTAAAAATTGGTCAACGTTTAACGTTAGAAGCTAATGGTGGGCGCCGCAAAACAATTGAGCGTTGTGGAATTCTAGCGGAAACGTATCCATCTGTTTTTATTGTTGAACTCGACCAAGACGAGCATTCATTTGAGCGCGTATCTTATAGTTACGCGGATGTGTTGACTGAAACGGTCAAAATTACCTTCACAGACGAAATCACCAAGATGGCATAATCCGTAGTTCTACTGCATTACTTCTTTTTGCTAACATCCTCAACACTTTCCATGTTTCAGTTTCTCAAAAGTACATATAATAAGTGTGTCGTAAAAAACGACAAAAGGAGTTGTGGTCCGTTGAGTAGACGTAAAGGCGTTATGTCTGACCGTTTTAAAGAGGAGATCGCAAAAGAGTTAGGTATTTACGACACTGTACAAAGAGAAGGTTGGGGCGGGATTAAGTCTCGCGATGCAGGTAACATGGTGAAAAGAGCAGTTGAGATGGCACAAGAACAAATGGAAAAGGGCCAACGCTAACGTTGGACATAGTAAAAAGTAGGTCTTTTAAAAGGCCTACTTTTTTTACACTTTTGTAATTTGCTATATATTAATTTAGTTGAGCGAACACATGATGATTATGATACAATCACGGTGATAATAAAAACAGAAGGTGAAAATATGGTTTATGAAAAAGCGCCAGCAAAAATTAATTTAACTTTAGATATATTACATAAACGAAAAGATGGATTCCATGAGGTTGAAATGATTATGACATCGATTGATTTGTCAGACCGATTATTTTTTGAAGTTTTGACTAAAGATGTAATCATTGTTGATTCTGAAAATCGATACGTCCCTAATGATCATCGAAACTTAGCGTATCAAGCTGCTAAAGTTTTTAAGAAACAATGTGGAATTCGTTCAGGTGTTAAAATTGATATTGATAAAAACATACCTGTAGCTGCAGGTTTAGCTGGGGGAAGTAGTGATGCTGCAGCAACAATTAGAGGTTTGAACCGTTTGTTTTCGACTGGCCTTTCAAACGAACAGATGGAAAAAATGGCTGAGCAAATCGGCTCTGATGTGCCTTATTGTATTCAAGGTGGTACTCAGCTAGCAAAAGGACGGGGTGAAGTGTTGACACCACTACCTCCATTGCCGGCTTGTTACGTCGTATTAGCAAAACCGAAAATTGGTGTATCAACGAAAGAGGTTTATGGAAAAGTAGATTTAAATAATATGATCCACCCTAACAATGAACTAGCTATTAAAGCATTAGAAGACCAAGACTTTCAAGCGGTGTGTGATCAAATGGTAAATGTACTTGAACCTATAACGATGAACATGCATAAAGAAATTAGTCCAATTAAAGAACAAATGGATAACGCGGATGCTGATGGCGTTTTAATGAGTGGGAGCGGGCCGACTGTATATGCAATAGTTAAGCAACAGTCCAAGGCTGAAAGAATTTATAATAGCTTGAAAGGTTTTTGTGAGGAAGTTTATGTCGTCCATTCTTTGCGATAAGTTGGAAATTACAAATAATACATGATATATTATAGGTTAATATTCGTGTTTTGAGGTGTAGTAGATGAAACGTAGTGAGAGAATTGTGGCGATGACACATCACTTTAAAGAAAATCCGAGGAAATTAATCTCGCTTCCTTATTTTGTTGATTCTTTTCAGGCAGCAAAGTCATCTGTAAGCGAGGATATAGATATTATTGATGAAATGTTCCAGTCTTTAGGGATCGGTAGAATTGAGACAACAGCAGGAGCTTCTGGTGGTGTTCGTTATATACCTGATTTTAACCATGACCAAGGCCGTCAATTTATTGACCGATTAATTCATGTATTAGAAGATCCAAACCGTATTTTACCAGGCGGTTATGTATACATGAGTGATATATTAGGTGATTACAATTACATTAGAGAAACGGGTAAAGTGTTCGGTGCTGCCTTTAAAGATGTAGACCTTGATTATATTGTTACAGTAGCGACTAAAGGAATA
The DNA here is from genome assembly GCF_007991275.1 of Alkalibacillus haloalkaliphilus. Classification (GTDB taxonomy): domain Bacteria; phylum Bacillota; class Bacilli; order Bacillales; family Alkalibacillaceae; genus Alkalibacillus; species Alkalibacillus haloalkaliphilus. The sequence goes on from NZ_BJYA01000001.1 coordinate 498,578, forward strand.
CCATTAGCATATGCGGTTGCTGAAGTGCTAAATGTACCAGTCGTCATAATTAGAAGGGATCCTAAAGTAACAGAAGGTTCAACCGTAAGTATTAATTATGTCTCTGGTTCTTCAAGAAAAATTCAAACGATGGCTTTAGCTAAAAGAAGTATTCAAGAAGAGTCAAACGTTCTACTAATTGATGACTTTATGAAAGCTGGTGGCACCATTAAAGGTATGGAAAATTTAATGCAAGAGTTTAATGCTACGGTTAAAGGAATTGCTGTATTAGCAGAAGCTGAAGATGAAGACGAAGAACGTCGTGTAGAAGACTATGTGTCGTTATTAAAAATTCAAGAAGTAAATGAAAGATCAGGTGCTATAAAAGTTATACCAGGTAATTATTTTAATAGTTAATTAGTAGGGGGAAATAGCCCCCTCTTTTTTTACAGTAAATTTTGTCACAAAATTATAAAAAAATAAATTTTTTAGAAGGATTTTCGGATTCATTGTTGAAAGGTAATAGAGAGGGTCTTAAAAGCTTAGTGTTGAGCTTGTGAGACTTACGACATGTTTTGTAGTTATTTATCTAAAAGGTGGTGAGACATAATGCAAGTAACTGACGTAAGGCTTCGTCGCGTGAATACGGATGGTCGTATGCGAGCGATCGCTTCGATTACATTGGATGATGAGTTCGTTGTACATGACATTCGTGTCATTGATGGGAACAATGGATTATTTGTAGCGATGCCGAGTAAACGAACTCCAGATGGAGAGTTTAGAGACATTGCTCATCCAATTAATTCGGGTACACGTGGTAAGATTCAAGATGCCGTTTTAGAAGAATACCACCGTGTCGGTGAAGAAGTTGAATATGAAGAAGCAGGTGCTTCTTAAAATTTTTAGAGAAGTTCAATCGCCCGTGATTGGACTTCTTTTTTATATTTTACCTCTTTTCAATAGAATTAAACCCCGATTAATCGAAATAGAAGAATTATTAAATGCCCTACTTATGAAAGTAAAAAATACCACAACAATATTAAATAGGATTAAGTTGCATGTGCTATCTATTTAAGATATATTCATAATGGATGATTATAAGGATTAAGATACCCTTTTTTCGATAAATTTCGCATGATTAGTTGGAGGGAAAATGATGTCAAAACGTTTCGCGGTCGTATTGGCTGCAGGAGTAGGCTCAAGAATGAAATCAAGCCTCTATAAAGTGTTACATCCTGTATGTGGTAAGCCAATGGTTCAACATGTTGTCGACCAACTACATAAATCTCAGTTAGATGAAATAGTAACAATTGTTGGTCATGGAGCTGAGTCTGTACAAGAGCAGTTAGGTGATCAAACAGCTTATGCCATTCAAGGAGAACAATTAGGGACAGGTCATGCTGTCCAAATGGCAAGTAGTCAGTTAGAAGGAAAGCAAGGAACAACAGTTGTTGTCTGTGGGGATACACCACTTTTAACTTCAGAAACGATTAGTCAGTTAATGAATCAACATGAGCAAGAACAGGCTAAAGTAACTGTTCTAACAACTGAAGTTGAAGAACCAACTGGATATGGTCGAATTATTCGCAATGAACAAGGACATGTCGAAAAAATCGTTGAAGAAAAAGATGCAAACGAAACAGAAAAGGCCGTACAAGAAATTAATACAGGAACGTATTGTTTTGACAATAAGTTGTTGTTTGATGCATTAAAACAAGTGTCTAATAACAATGCGCAAGGTGAATATTATTTACCGGATGTTTTAGAAATTGCTAATAATCATGGAGAAAAAGTAGCCGCTTTTCAAACGAAAAACGTAAGTGAAACAGTAGGTGTAAATGATCGTGTCGCCCTTTCTAAAGCAGAAAAACTGCTAAAGGATCGCATTAATGAACAGCATATGCGTAATGGCGTCTCCATTGTAGATCCTGACAACACATATATTGGAGCGGATGTTTTAATTGGCACAGACGTTACAATCGAGCCTGGTACACACATTAAAGGCCAGACTCGAGTGGGTAACTATACGACTATTGGTCCAAATACGGAAGTTGAAAACTGTGAAATCGGTGAAGGGTCAACGATCAAACAAAGTGTTGTTACAGACAGTTATGTTGGATCCAATGTACAAATTGGTCCATTTGCCCATATTAGACCAGAAAGTCATTTAGAAGATGAAGTAAAAATTGGTAACTTTGTAGAAGTGAAGAAGACAAGTATGCAAACAGGTAGTAAAGCTTCTCACCTTTCGTACTTAGGAGATGCTGAAATTGGATCAGACGTTAATGTTGGCTGTGGTAGTATTACAGTGAACTACGATGGTCGATCGAAGCATAAGACAGTTATTGAGGACGGCGCTTTTATTGGCTGTAACTCTAATTTAGTAGCCCCAGTTAAAGTAGAGAAGGGTGCATATGTTGCAGCAGGTTCAACTATTACAAAAAACGTACCCGAAAAAGCATTATCAATTGCTCGATCTCGCCAAGAAAACAAAGAAGGATATGTGGAGCGATTAAATAAACGATCATAATTTTGGCTTAATATAGCCTGAAAATATAACAATTATTATTGTGGAGGTTCCTGTTCTATGGCTAATCATTACAAAGACCCTTATTTGAAAGTGTTCACATTAAACTCTAACCCTGAATTAGCGCAAGAAATTGCAGATTCTGTTGGCGTTGAATTAGGGAAATGTTCTGTTAAACGCTTTAAAGACGGTGAAGTACAAATTAATATTGAAGAAAGTATTCGTGGTTGTGACGTTTTCGTCGTTCAATCAACAAGTAATCCAGTAAACGAACATTTAATGGAATTACTCATTATGGTAGACGCATTAAAGAGAGCTTCAGCTCGTACGATCAATATTGTAATGCCTTACTATGGTTATGCAAGACAGGACCGTAAAGCTCGATCAAGAGAACCGATTACATCGAAGCTTGTGGCAGATCTATTAGAAACAGCAGGCGCTGACCGTGTCGTTACAGTAGACTTACATGCAGCTCAAATTCAAGGTTTCTTTAACATTCCAATTGACCACTTAGTTGGAGTTCCGACATTATCTGACTATTTCTTAAGCAAAGAGTTAGAAGATGTGGTCATCGTTTCACCTGACCATGGTGGTGTAACGCGTGCTAGACATATGGCTGACCGATTAAAAGCTCCAATAGCGATTATTGATAAGCGTCGTCCTCAACCAAACGTAGCCGAAGTAATGAACATCGTTGGTAATATTGAAGGAAAGACGGCTATTTTGGTCGATGATATTATCGATACTGCGGGTACGATTACGTTAGCAGCGAATGCGATGATCGAAAATGGAGCAAAAGAAGTATATGCTTGCTGTACACACCCGGTATTATCCGGACCAGCAATTGAACGAATTGAAAACTCAGCAATTAAAGAATGTGTTGTGACGAATACAATCAAACTATCGGATGACTTAGGCACAGATAAAATTGTTACACTATCAGTCGGAAAGATGGTTGGTGAATCAATTAAACGTGTTCATGAGCACCGTTCTATCAGCAGTCTATTTGACTAAAATTTAGTTAATAAATTTAGTCACTCTGCTAATTTTTGTTAAGATTTGCATCTTTTAAATTTTACTTTTGCGTTTAAAAAGGTATAATAAAGGGTAAGAGTAAATATCAGAGATTTCTTAAAACGGAGGTTGTAACACATGGCAGCAGTAATTCAAGCGAAAGAAAGACCAGACACAAGAAATTCTGTCACTAAATCAATTCGTAGAGAAGGTTTTGTACCTGCAGTCGTTTACGGCAAAGGTAAAGAACCAGTAACAATTTCAGTAGAAAACATGGATTTAGTTAAGAAAGTAAGAGATGAAGGCCGTAACGCGGTATTCTCATTACAAATTGAAGGCGGTAAATCGTTAGACGCTATGCTATATGATTACCAAACAGATTCAATTAGACAAGACTTAACTCATATCGATTTCTACCTAGTAGATATGTCTACTGAAGTGGATGTCGAAGTGACGATTAATATTGATGGTGAGTCTAAGGGTGAAAAAGAAGGTGGCGTACTGCAGCAAACGTTGCATACATTAAACATTAGAACAACACCTAATAAGATCCCAGATGAAATTACTATAGCTTCAGCTGATTTAGATATTGGCGACAGTGTTACAGTTGGCGACCTTAAAACAACAAAAGACTATGAAATCCTAGATGATGATGAGTCGACGATTGTGACGGTTTTACCACCACAACAAGCAGATGTTCCTGAAGTAGGTGAAGAAGGAGCAGCTGGAGATGAACAAGCTGAGCCTGAAGTGATTAATGATAAATCTGATGGCGAAGGCGAAAACGAAGAATAATTTGATATTTACTTGAAGTGAACAGATCGAAGTCATACTCAGTTGTGAGCTTCGGTCTGTTTTCTAATTTATACTGATAAAAGTGACTATTATGTAAAATATAAACTTAACAGCATATCGAGTTAAAGGAGTTACATATAATGAAGTGCATTGTTGGGTTAGGCAATCCAGGCTTAAAGTACAAAAAAACACGACATAATATTGGATTTCAAGTCATTGATTATATAGCGAAAGAAAATGGCTGGAAGTTTAAAAAAGATAAGTTCAATGCCCATTACATTCAAGAAGTAGTTAATGGAGAGAAAGTATTATTGCTAAAGCCACAAACATATATGAATCGTTCAGGCCAATCAGTCAAAGAAGCAACTGATTACTTTAATATCGATGCAGAGAATGTATTAGTAATATACGATGACCTAGACTTACCGACAGGGAAAATTAGGTTGCGCCAAAAAGGTGGACATGGTGGGCATAACGGAATAAGAGATATAATCGCTCAATTAGACACTAAAGAATTTAATCGAATCCGCTTTGGAATTGGTCGACCAGAAGGTAATGAAAGTGTAACAGATTATGTATTAGGCAAATTCTCAAAAGCAGAGCAAGTTGACATTACACCGTCAATTAAAAAGTCGAAAGAAGCCTATGAAACTTGGTGTGAGAAACCATTTTTACAAGTGATGAACGATTTCAACCAATCTTAATAATTGAATAAGGAACCTTTTATTTGGAAAACCTATAACTAGTTTTCACTTCACATTTTAAAAACAGATTTGTGTAGTTTTGCATATCATGAATTAGTTGAAATGTGGAAGTTTAAGGAGGTTCCTTTGTGTCAGCAAAAGTAAAATGTCGTCATTGTAGTCGAAACCTCGGTGAGATCGATGATACAAAACAAGTGCAACAATTGATTGAACAACAGTCGCTAACGCAAGAAGAATTAAATGATATATTACAAGAAGGAGAACAGGGTGAGTTGAATGTTCTTCTCGTATGTGAAGAATGTGAGGATATACTCTCACAAAATCCAAGTTTATTTGAATTAGAAAACTTTATCCATTAACCCGCTTTGGTGAGAGCCAAAGCATTTTTCTGTTGAGAAATACCCGTCTTGTGATTTGAAGGGGGAGCATAGAATGAAGAACATAAAAGACTATTTAGTAACTCAAGATGATTTTGCTCATATAATTGATGGTATAGAAACTGGCATGAATGAACAGCTCATATCTGGGTTAACGAACTCAACAAGAGCTGTATTAGCTTCACTTATTCATGAATCCGCTAAACAACCAATTCTATATGTAACCCATCAATTATCACAAGCGCAAAAAGTATATGAAGAGTTATTATCCATTACAGAAGATGAAAGTAAGATCCATTTATACCCTGCCAATGAGTTATTAGCAGCAGAGATCGTCTCATCTTCACCTGAGTTAAAAGCTCAAAGACTTGAAGCATTGAAAAATTGGCAGAAACACGAAAAAGGGATCATGGTCGTACCAGTATCAGCTTTAAAACGATTATTGCCCCCTAAAGAGTTAGTTGAACAATTTCAAGTTTATTTTAAAGTTGGTGAGGAAAAGCCACTGGAAGAAGCGATTAAAGATGTACAACGATTAGGTTATAAGATGGTTGATTTAGTGAACGCACCGGGTGAGATGAGTCGCCGTGGAGGAATTGTTGACGTATATCCTTTAACCGAAGCCTACCCCGTTCGAATCGAGTGGTTTGATGACGAAGTAGAATCGATTCGGTATTTTGATGCCGAAACTCAGCGTTCACAAGGTGAGATGGACCATTTTGATATCTCACCTGCAGAGGAATTTGTTTTAACACATGAACAAATGGAACAAGCAGCTGAGAAGCTTAAATCATTACTGAAGTCATCGGTTGAACAGTTAAAGAGCGATCAACAAAAAGAGCGTTTGTATGAAAAAGTAAACTACGACATTGAGCGGCTTGAACAAGGAGAGATTTTTACCGGGATATATCAGTATTTGACGTTGCTTTATGAAGATACGAGTAGTTTACTAGATTATTTACCTAAAAATAGTGTTGTATTACTAGATGAAATGAGTCGTATTTCGGAAACAGCAGAACAATTGGATCGTGAAGAGGCTAATTGGTACACTGAAATGCTTGAACAACAAGATATTGTAAATGGCTTACAATTGTCATTCGATTGGTATCAAGTATGGGACAAAATGAAATTCTCTAAAATCTATATGTCATTATTTTTAAGACATATCCCTAATACGAAACCGGAAAACATTATTAACATTTCAAGCCGTCAAATGCAGCAATTCCATGGTCAGATGAATTTGTTAAAAAATGAAATGGACAGATGGATGCAAGCAGAATATTCCGTTGTCATTATTGCTGCCGATGATGAAAGAGCTAAAAGAGTAGAGCGTGTTTTAGAAGATTATGACATGGTTTCTCATAGACCGAATCAGTTAACTGAACTGCCTGTCCAAGAACCAATTATTATTCAAGGTAGTATTAGTGAAGGTTTTGAAATGCCGAGTTACAAACTGGCGGTATTAACAGAGGAAGAACTGTTCAGAAAGAAAATGCCAAAAAAGCGTAAGAAGCAAAAGATCTCAAACGCTGAGCGAATTAAAAGTTATCAAGAGCTTGAAACAGGCGACTATGTTGTACATACGAACCATGGTATTGGTAAGTATTTAGGAATTGAAACGATGCAAGTAAATAATGTGCACAAAGATTATATGGTATTACGTTATTCGGGTAATGATAAACTGTTTGTCCCTGTCGAACAAATTGATCAAGTGCAAAAGTATGTCGGCTCAGAAGGAAAAGAGCCTAAACTTTATCGTTTAGGTGGAACTGAATGGAAGAAAGTTAAATCACGAGTCCAGTCTTCAGTAGAAGATATTGCTGATGATTTAATTCAACTTTATGCAGAACGAGAAGCTTCAAAAGGATATGCTTTCTCAAAAGATAGTGAAATGCAAAAAGACTTTGAAGCGGCTTTTCCTTACGAAGAGACAGAGGATCAGTTGCGTTGTATTGAAGAAGTTAAGGACGACATGGAAAGAGAACGCCCAATGGACCGTCTTCTTTGTGGTGATGTTGGTTATGGTAAGACAGAAGTTGCTATTCGTGCAGCGTTTAAAGCAGTAATCGATAATAAGCAAGTTGCTTTACTTGTGCCAACGACTATTTTAGCACAGCAACATTTTGAAACGTTTCTAGAAAGGTTTCAAGACTTTGGACTAAATGTAGGTATACTAAGTCGTTTCCAAACGGCTAAACAACAAAAGGAAACGTTAGACCAACTTGAAAAAGGTCTAGTCGATGTTGTAATTGGAACGCATCGTCTTCTTTCAAAAGACATTAAATTTAAAGATTTAGGGTTATTAATTATTGATGAAGAGCAACGTTTCGGTGTTAAACATAAAGAGAAGATTAAACAGCTAAGGTCGAATGTTGATGTACTAACGTTAACAGCTACGCCAATTCCAAGAACACTTCATATGTCAATGGTTGGTGTAAGAGACCTTTCTGTAATTGAAACACCGCCTGAAAATCGTTTTCCAATTCAAACTTACGTAGTGGAGTACAACCCACCATTCATTAAGGAAGCGATTGAAAGAGAAATGTCGCGCGATGGCCAAGTCTTCTTCTTATATAATCGAGTCGATATGATTGATCGTGTTGCAGCCGAGATCGATGAGCTAGTGGAAGATGCGCGGGTTGCACATGCTCATGGACAAATGAATGAAAGGCAGCTTGAGAACATTATTTTAGATTTCCTTGAAGGGAATTATGATGTTTTAGTGAGTACCACAATCATTGAAACCGGTGTTGATATACCGAATGTTAATACTTTAATTGTTAACGATGCTGATAAAATGGGCTTAAGTCAGCTTTATCAGTTGCGGGGGCGAGTTGGACGTTCAAACCGTTTAGCTTACGCTTATTTCACACATCAAAAAGATAAAGTGTTAAGTGAAGTGGCTGAAAAGAGGTTAGAGGCGATAAAAGAATTTACTGAGTTAGGCTCTGGTTTTAAAATCGCTATGCGCGATTTATCGATAAGAGGTGCTGGTAACTTATTAGGTACTGAACAGCATGGTTTCATTGATTCAGTCGGTTTTGATTTGTACTCACAAATGCTTAACGAAGCCATTCAAGCGAAACAAGAAGGCAAAACTTATGAAGAAACGAAACCATTTGAAGTCGAAATGACGTTATCTTTAGATGCATATATTCCAAGCGAATACATTGAGGATGAAACACAGAAGATTCATATGTACAAACGCATTCATGCGGTTAAAGAAGTTAGTGAGATCTTTGAGATTAAAGATGAACTAATCGACCGTTTTGGACCGTATCCGCAAGAAGTTGAAGAGCTTATGCAAGTAGCACGTATTAGGTTACTTGCTCAAAAAGAAAAAGTAGAAACAGTTCATGAGAAAAACAATAAAATAGAAATGCTTATGCAAGAAGAAGAAAGTCTAAAAATTGATGGGTCTGAATTATTCATGTTAGCTAATGAGTATGGTCGGATGGTTCAATTAGGTACAGAAGGTCAAAAGTTAAAAATCAAGATTCAATACAACCATAAAAACAAACAAGAGCGTTACGATGTATTGGAAGATTTGCTATCAAAATTAGAAAACGTGAAAAAACAACCAAATCATGAATAGTTTTCTCCTGTTGCTTCATACTACAAACACGAGTAAATCATTAAACACTCATCTATATGAGTACATCACAGAAAGCGGGGATTGCAGAGTATGAAAGCAACAGGAATAGTACGTCGTATTGATGACCTAGGAAGAGTTGTTGTCCCTAAAGAAATAAGGCGCACGTTACGCATTCGAGAGGGAGACCCTTTGGAGATCTTTGTTGACCGTGAAGGTGAAGTCATTTTAAAAAAGTACTCACCTATTAACGAATTAAGTGAGTTTGCACAAGAGTATGCTCATTCACTTTTCGATGCCACGGGATATAAAGTATTAATTTCCGATCGAGACGAGTTTATATCTGCCGCGGGTGCTTCGAAGAAAGAGTACTTAAATAAAAGTATTGGCCAACCTATTGAAAAGGCAATGGAAAAACGAGAAGCAGTAGTGGAACGAAATGAATATACGTTAGAAATGATTCAAGGGCAAGAAGAGACGGTCGCATCGTTTCTTATTCAACCGATTGTAACAAATGGTGATCCAGTAGGCAGTATTATTATGTATGCAGATAAAGGATCTCTTACTGATGTTGAAATTAAAGTGTGTGAAACGGCAGCTAACTTCTTAGCTAGGCAGATGGAATAATAAAAATAATATCTTTAATTATGTATGTGATATAATATAACCAATACTTATTTAGACAAGTGAGGAACGACATGTCGAACTCGAGTGCATGGATTAAAGGTACGGTTATATTAACAATCGCAGCATTGATTGGAAAGGTGCTTGGAATGGTTTATCGCATCCCGTTGCAAAACTTGGCAGGGGATGAAGGGCTATATGTATACCAACAGATTTACCCTGTTATTTCATTAGCTCTTATGTTGTCCATTTATAGTTTGCCAAGCGCTTTTTCGCATGTATTAACATATTACTCACCACAAAACGCCCAGATTCGTTTCAAAAACGTATCTGTGGTGTTTTATTTATTAGTGACATTAGGTTTTATGGTAGCTTTAACGCTATATGTGGCATCGCCTTTCTTAGTTAATTTAATGGGAGACGACCGATTATTGTTCCCATTTAAGATGACAAGCCTACTATTTTTGCTTATCCCGATCACAGCCTTTTTCAGAGGATATTTTCAGTTTAAACAACAAGAAGCGATTTTTGCTTTATCACAAGTGACAGAGCAATTAATACGTGTGTTATTAATTGTTGTTTCAACTATAATCATCGTGAACTATGGGCTATCGGTGTATAACATTGGATGGCTTGCTACAGTGGCAACATTAGCAGGTGTAGTCTTTGCTATTTTAGTTTTATTATTTTTTTACTTTAAGTATAGAAAGACTACGAAGGAAACAGTTTCTTTAAAACTAAAAAAAGTTTTAGTTCCGTTAATAACAGGTATGGTTGTTTATAGCTTAACTCACGTCTTACATCTCATTGTTCAGTTCGTTGATGTTTTGACAATGGTTAACAGCTTAAAAGAATTTGGCAATACATTTACAGAAGCGGTCAATTCAAAAGGTGTCTACGATCGGGGCAATCCATTAGTGCAGCTAGGGCTTGTTTTTGGTTCAGCTTTAGCTTTATCGATTGTTCCAGCGATCCAAATGAATGAACCGAGTGAACAAAAAGTTACCGAGTGGAATCAAGTATTTGCTTTTAAATTAACATTTTTGTTTTCGTTGAGTGCTGCCTTTGGTTTAGTGGCGATCATGCCTGTTTTAAACCCATTATTTTACTTGTCTAGTGATGGTACAGTAGCGATTCAGTTAATGATGGTATTAGTCTTTTTGTTTTCAATGATTATGACGCTTTCTGTACTTCTACAAGGACATGGTATTCGCGTAGCACAAGTCAAATGGCTAGCTCTACTATTAGTTGTGAAGTGGATGTTAAACATTCTATTAATACAACAGTTTGGCATAATTGGAGCTAGTCTTGCTTCAGTGATCGCGACTGGACTTATTGTAATAGTATTTTATCGATTATGGTCATCAAGAGTGGTGGCTAAAGGGATTAATCGATTTTTAGTTAAAGCTTCTGCTGTTGTTCTCTTAATGACTACTGTGGTATATAGCTTGAACTTGTTAGCGAGATACTTTGTTGCACTAGATGAAAGATTACTATTACTATTAATAGTAATTGCTCTTTGTTTTATAGGTGCTGTAATTGTTTTATATTGTATTGATCGAATAAAGTTATTTACAGACGAAGAACAAGCAGCAATTAATACGATACCATTGATAAAAAAGCTAAGAAAGTTGGGTAAGTATGGGGCGCATTAAAGTAATTGGTCTAGGAGCTAGTACGATTGAACAGCTACCGTTAGGTGTCTATCGTGAACTGATTAAGAGTAGCCGAGTCTTAACGAGGACTATAAATCACCCAGTAATAGACGAATTAGTAGATGAAGGAGTTCAATTTCAAAGCTTTGATAAAATCTATGAAAAGAACGAACAATTTGAAAATGTTTATGATGTCATCGCCAATGATCTAATTAACCAAGCAAAGGAAGAAGACGTTATCTATACGGTTCCAGGACATCCAATGGTTGCTGAAAAAACGGTTCAACTTCTATTAAATGCAAATGAAACTAACGTAGAAGTAGAAATAGAAGGAGGACAAAGTTTCCTTGACCCTCTATTTACAGCGGTTCAAATTGATCCAATTGAAGGTTTTCAACTGTTAGATGGAACTAATTTAGATAGAAGCAAGATTCAATATGAAAACCATCTACTCATTAGCCAAGTGTTTGATACTTTTACAGCTTCAGAGGTAAAACTGACGCTAATGGAAGACTTACCGTTTGACTACCCAATTACAATTGTTGAAGAAGCCGGTAGCCATAATGAAACAGTTAAAACAGTACCTTTACATGAATTAGATCGTGACTTTCAAGTGAGTAATTTAATTACGCTATATATTAGACCACAAGAACGCAATCAGTTACACCATACTTTTGCTGCATTAAAGGAAGTTATTGCTACTTTAAGAGGGCCAAATGGTTGCCCGTGGGATCAAAAACAAACACACGAGTCGTTAAGACCGTATTTAATTGAGGAAGCATATGAAGTAATCGAAGCAATTGATGCTCAAGATGATGATCACCTTGCTGAAGAGTTAGGTGATGTCTTGTTACAAATTATGTTACATAGCCAAATTGGTGAAGAGAATGGATTCTTTACCGTCGATGATGTAATAAAAGGAATTACAGACAAAATGGTTGAGCGCCATCCACATGTTTTTAGTGATGTATCAGTTAAATCTGTCGATGAAGTAACAGACAACTGGGAAGCAATTAAACAGAAAGACAAGCCGAAGACACAGTCAGTTCTTGATGGATTAAATGACGCTCTACCGCGCTTGTTGTATGCAAAAGAGATCCAAAAGAAAGTAGCGAAAGTAGGCTTTGATTGGCAAGAAGAAAGCCCAGTAATTAATAAAGTTAAAGAAGAAATAGAGGAATTCCATGACGCTATAGCGAATAAGTCAATAGATGAAGCAGAAATGGAGTTAGGTGATGTTTTATTCTCGATTGTTAATTTAGGCCGATTTTATAAAATTGACCCTGAAATAGCTTTAAATAAAACGTGTGAGAAGTTTATTAGTCGCTTTAAAGAAGTAGAAAAATTAGTGCAACAAAATAATGAAACGTTAACTAATTTATCTTTAGAGCATTTAGATCAGTATTGGGAACAAGTTAAATCATCAAAAGCATGAAAGAGGTGTTAACATGCGCTTAGATAAATTTTTGAAACTATCGAGACTCATTAAAAGAAGAACAGTTGCAAAAGACGTAGCTAGCCAAGGTAGAATCCAAGTTAATGGACAGTCAGCCAAAGCTTCTACTGACTTAAAAGTCGGTGATGAAGTGATGATTCAATACGGACATAAAAAACTAACAATTAAAGTAGAGTCCTTACAGGAACATGTAAAAAAAGATCAAACGTCTCGACTATATTCAGTAATTAATGAAGAAAAAATAGAGTCCAATTCAATTTAATAGCATGTTTTTAATCCCTCTATCATACGGTAGTAGTGAATAGGAGGGAAGGACATGCCATACGAAAAACAGTTATATCAAGGGGAACGTGAAACGAAACGTGAACATGACCTGAAGTTGAAAGACCGTCGCAAGTTAGAAGTGACAGGTGTTTTAGATGTAGATAGCTTTGATACAGAAGAGTTTCTATTAAAAACAACGATGGGCTATTTACTGATTCGCGGTCACAACTTGCATATGAAGAACTTGAATGTTGATGAAGGTTTCTTAACGATTCAAGGTAAAATTCATTCATTTGACTACATTGATGAAAATAAACAAAACCAAGCTAAAGGAATCTTTAGCAAGTTGTTTAAATGACGCTAAGTACACAGTTTATTACCATGTTAACAATGGTCTTCGCAGGCATCCTCTCTGTCGGATCATTTGATACTTATAAAAGGTTGTTAAGACCACAAGTCTATTGGCAACAGTACGCAATAGATATATTGTTCTTTCTAACGATGGGATCTGTTGTTTATTACTTGTTGTTCTTAGCTAATGGTGGTATTTTACGATTTTACTTAGTCATAGCATTCTTGCTAGGAGTTTCAGCGTACTATGCATTGTTTCAAAGTTTATTTTTAAAAATGTTAGAAGTAACCATTCGGATCATTGTGAACTTGTACAATTTTATTACAAACTTAGTAAATCTATTACTTGTTAAGCCAATAGTATGGATTTTACTACTGAGTTTTAGTATAATTGTTGCAATTGGAAGGTTTTTACTAAAGTTGTTGCAATTGCTCATTAAGGTCTTGTTCGCAATAATCTCGCCTTTCGTTCCAAGAATAGTAAAAAAGTACCTTAATAGTTTTGTCCATACTTGCGATAATGAAATTAGAAGATGGTGGAAAATATTAAGGTCTTGGTGGGAAAATAGGAGGAAGACAAGTGTTGAAAAGAAAGGGAACGAAGACGAATAACGTAAAAAAAATAAATACGACTTATGTTAAACAACAAGAACAACATTTAGAACGTAAGCAACGAGAAAAGAAACTATTGATTCGTCGACTTGTAGCTTTTGGCGTTCTCTTTTCGATCATAGTCGGAACCCTTTCACTTTATTTTTTTCAACAGCAGACTATTCATAGTGAGAAGGAAAGTGAGTACGAACAACTTCAAAGCGAGCTTCAAGCTCAGTTAGAAGAGCAAGAAGAGCTAGAGCGCGAAGTTGAGTTGTTAAATGATGTGGATTATTTATTGCAAATAGCAAGAAAAGATTACTTTTTTTCTAAAGAAGGAGAAATTATTTTTACTTTACCAGAGGAAGAGGAAGAGCCTTCTTATTGACACTTTTTAAAAAGCTTATATATAATAGTAAGGAATAGATCTTTTAATAAATCTAAGGAGGAGCATTTTCTTTATGTCAGTTGAAGTAGGCAGCAAGGTGCGCGGTAAAGTTACCCGCATTACTAACTTTGGAGCATTTGTGGAATTACCAGAGGGCTCAACAGGACTGGTCCACATTAGTGAGGTAGCTAATAAGTACGTTAAAGACATCAATGAACATTTAGCAGTAGGGGATGAAGTTGATGTTAAAGTTTTAAATGTAGAAGACAACGGAAAGATCGGCCTTTCAATTAAAAAGGCGGATGAAAAGTTCGAAAGGCAAGAGCAGAAAAAGCGAACTGAAAACTTTGAATCAAAGATGAATCAATTTCTAAAAGATAGTGAAGATAAGTTAGCCTCACTTAAGAAGCACACAGAATCCCGTCGTGGAGGTCGAGGTGCTAAAAGAGGATAATCTTGCTGTCTATGAAAGTAGCAGTATATATAGTTAATGTTGATAATACAGCACGTAACTCTTTTTAGGGTTACGTGTTTTTTGGTTCTAATATACTTGTTGAAGTAGCCCTACTTTAGAGCATAAATAATCAAAATAAAAAACACGCCATAATTATATGACGTGTTTTAAGTAGTGACCCATAGGGGATTCGAACCCCTGTTACCGCCGTGAAAGGGCGGTGTCTTAACCACTTGACCAATGGGCCTTAATATTTAAATGGTAGCGGCGGAGGGGATCGAACCCCCGACCTCACGGGTATGAACCGTACGCTCTCGCCAGCTGAGCTACACCGCCATATGTTGTTTCCTCTTGTTGAGCACAAAAATTATAGTACAACACGTTATTTCACATGTCAACAATATTTTCATCTTTTCTTTAATAAAAATTCGATTTACTTATACGAAAAGAGCTAACAAAAGCTAAAAACTGCTTTAAACCGCGCGAGCCTTCAGTATAAAAAGTGTAGAATAAAGTTATTTCATGAAGTATGTAAGTCGAATACTTTTTTTACCACTATCCTTTATTTTGACAAAGTTTTAGTCATAAATATGTTTGAATTTTCATATAAAGGGGTGGTGACAAAATGGAACGATTACTTAAAATGGCAGTATTAGCTGATGGTTCAAAGATCCATAAAATTGGTCAATGGATCGCATCGTTAAAAAGCTCTGTTAGCCAACTACTTTTTGCCCGTGGGGTTTTACTTTATATATTAAGCTTCTTTTTAGGACGAGCTATTGTATTAACATCAATATCTCCATTTGCTTTAGCATTTTTAGCAACTGCAATCATAGCAAAAAGGCAATTTGCTTTTCCAACATTTCTTTTTGCGGTAGCTGGGGCGATTACGGTTAGTTTCTCGCACGCTTCCTATATTTTGCTTTCAGGCTTAATATTAATGATGCTCTATAAGAAATGGGTGCACAAAGTAGAGAAGCGAATTAAATGGATGGCAGTGTCTACATTCGTTAGTGTTGTAGTTGGTCGACTAATTGTACAAGCTGTTACAGGAACAGTAGTTATATACGATGTAGCAACTTTTGTGTTAGAGGCAGCTTTAGCTGGTTTTCTTGTTATGGTCTTTATTCAATCTTATCCTTTTTTAAAACTTAAAGCGCCTCGTCTTAAACTGAAAGTCGAAGAAATGGTTTGTATCGTTATTTTATCAACGGCTGTCTTAACAGGGTTTGTCGGCCTCTCAATATATGAATTGTCTTTAGAACAAATAGGAGCTATGTACTTAGTAGTTATGGCTGCTTTTATTGCTGGAGCAACTGTCGGTTCAGCGGTCGGTGTTATGATCGGGTTAATGTTAAGTTTAGTCAGCGCTTTTCATTTGTATCAAGTCAGTTTGTTAGCACTAGCCGGGTTACTAGGTGGGCTAATGAAAGATGTTAATCGGTATGCTGTTACAATAGGGCTTTTTGTGTCAGCTTTTTTAATCGGTATGTACAACATTGAAGTCATTCCACTTGAGCAACTGTTATTACAAGCGGTTGTTGCAGCAGCTTTGTTTATGTTAACCCCGAAAAGTTTAATTAGTAAAGTTGCGAAATACGTTCCAGGAACTGAAGAAGAAAAAGAGGAAAATGAACAGTATTTACAAAAAGTTCGAGATGCTACTGCTAGTCGTGTAGAACGTTTTTCTGAAATGTTCGAAGCGTTATCTCATAGTTTTGCTTATATCGATACAGATGGTAAGCCAAGTGATCCGAATAGTGATGTAGACGAATATTTAAGTCGAGTAACAGAGAAAACTTGTCAAACTTGCTTAAAAAAGCATTCTTGCTGGGTGAATAATTTTGATCGAACTTACCCAGTCTTACAACAAACGATTATGTCGATTGAAGAGAATGATACATCCAATGTTAATTTTAATGTCGGCAAACTTAAAAACTTTTGCGTTAAAAGTGATCAAGTTGTCGATCAAATGCGTTATGAATTGTCTTACTATAAAGCGAACAAACGCTTAAAGCAACAAGTGAAAGAGAGTAGGAAGTTTGTTTCTGAACAATTAAATGGTGTGTCAGAAGTTATGAATAACTTTGCAAAAGAAATGGTGAAAGAACGAGAAGAGTATTTTTGGCACGAGCAAGAAATTCGTAGAATGCTAGAAGCTCATCATTTTTCCTTAGAGCATTTAGAATTGTTTTCTATTGAAAAAGGAAATGTTGATGTTGAGATGACGGTATATTTTAATGATTATCGAGGTGAAGGCGAGAAGTTAATTGCGCCCCTCTTATCGGATCTGTTAGATGAAACAGTTGTCGTTGAAGATGAACAATCAGTAAACGAAAGGAATGGAGACCGTACATTTACGTTTAGTTCCGTGAAAAATTATCAGCTTAGTTCAGGTGTTGCCCACGCAGCGAAGAAAGGCAACTTCTTATCAGGTGATAGTTATTTAATGCTAGAGTTAGGTAAAAGTCGATTCGCTTTAGCAATTAGTGATGGAATGGGTAATGGTGAACGCGCTTATTTAGAAAGCTCTGAGACATTGAAGTTACTTAAGCAAATTTTACAATCAGGAATAAATGAGCAAGTGGCATTACAATCCATTAATTCAATCTTATCGTTAAGAACTTCAGATGAGATCTATGCGACATTAGATTTGGCGTTCATTGATTTACAAGAGCCTCATGCCAACTTTTTAAAGATCGGCGCGATGGTAAGTTATATAAAACGTGGAAGTTCAGTGTACCCTGTAGAGTCCGGTAACTTGCCAATCGGTATTTTAGAAGAATTTGATGTAGAGCCTGTTCGTGAAGAGTTAAAAGACGGTGACCTATTAATTATGGTAAGTGACGGCATATTAGAGTCCATGAATTTTAGTGAAAACCGTGAAGCGTGGTTAAAGCGCAAAATCCGTGAAATTGAAACAGAAGACCCACAAGCCGTAGCAGATTTAGTATTAGAAGAGACAATTCGGAGTAATCATGGTCATATCATTGATGATATGACGGTACTCGTTACGAAAGTAGAGAAAAGTAGACCGAAGTGGGCTTCTTTCTCTTCTGTAGCATCTGTCTAGCTGACGTATATTCTCCTCATTTCATGTCAACAATGGTTATAGCAAAAAAGAGGAGGCGTTTGTATGAATAAGGGTACGGTTAGTCAAATTCTATTAATCACAGACGGGTGTTCAAACCAAGGTGAAGACCCGGTATCTGTTAGTCAGCAAATTGCACAAGAGGGAATTACCGTCAATGTCATAGGTGTACTAGAAGATGATCAAACAGAAGATCCAACTGGTTTGCAAGAAGTTAATGATATTGCAGAAGCAGGTGGTGGCATTAGTCGCATTGTATATGCTGATGATTTATCTGAAACAGTTCAAATGGTAACAAAGCAAGCCATGAACCAAACGATTCAAGGGTATGTTAACAAAGAGCTACAACAGATTTTTGGCAAAGAAGCAGATGAAGCATCTTTACCTCCAGAAACGAGAGGTGAAGTACAAGAAGTAATGGAAGAGTTAGGCGAAACATGTGACTTAAAAGTCCTTGTATTAGTAGATACGAGTGCAAGTATGCAAAATAAGATGTCCTCTGTTAAAGAATCATTAGATGACTTGATTTTAAGCTTGGATGCTCGTGCTGGTTCACATTACTTCTCGATCTACCAATTCCCAACGAGAAAGAAGGTCGTAAAAGAATTACTAGATTGGACAAATGATGGGAACCGTTTGGCTAAAGTTTTTCCTAAGTTTGCCGTTGGTGGTATTACTCCAACGGGTGCAGCATTAAAAGAAGCGGCTAAAGCTTTCCATATTAGTATGGGCGATGAAGTTATGAGAGGAGCGGCATATGATGTCGTCGATTCATCCTACCGTCAATCTTTATAAAGGTGATCGCATTCAAGGCGTATGGAATCACAAGCAGTATCGAATAGAACGCCTGCTAGGTGAAGGAGCTAGAGGATCAACTTATTTAGCTTCTATTAATCAAAACTTAGTGGCTTTGAAAATTAGTAAAGACCCAGCAGTTATTACAGCAGAATCCAATGTATTAAGGAAATTTAGAAAGGCCCAGGGCGTGAAGCTTGGGCCTTCTTTATTAGATGTAGATGACGGTTATATAAGGCAAGGTGAGAAGTACAGCTTTTACGTTATGGAATATGTTCAAGGACGTACACTTAGTGAACACTTCTCTTCTATAGGATTAAAGCGGTTAGGTCAAATTACTTCGGAGTTACTAAAAGCATTGCATCAACTACATTTGCTTGGGTTTGTATTTGGTGATTTGAAACCCGACAATATTATAATTGAGCAACAAACTAAACAAGTTAGATTAGTTGATGTCGGTGGTGTGACACAAGTAGGTAGAGGGATTAGAGAGTATACGACTTTTTATGACCGGGGTTATTGGCGTTTAGGTAGTCGAAAGGCAGACCCTCAATATGATCTTTTTTCCTTAGCGATTTGTATGATTCAAGCTGACCCTTCAAATCGTTTAAAAGTAGCGAGTCAGAATCGAGACGTGCTAAAAGTGTTAGCTGCTAGTCAAATGGTTACACCGTTTCAATCTGTGATCAAGAAAGCCCTGTTAGGTAAACATGCAAACGCCTTAGCGATGAAGCGAGAAATCGACTATGCAACGAAACGGTTACCAGTAGCTGCTAAAGCGCAAAACAACAAGAGTTCGCATAGAAAGAAAAAAGGGGAAATAGACCGCGCTGAAGTTCTGAGCATTACATCGCTTGTCGGGATCCATTTATCTGTTCTTTATTTTATCTTGCAAGCATTATAGCTCTGTTGATTGAATAGAGTGTTGTCATAATGGTACGATAAACAAGTAATCAAATTGTAGGTAAAAGGCGGCCTTAGTTACATGAAAGAAGATGTTCTAACCTTTAATGAACAATATAATTTATTCAATCAAGGTGACCATTTGTTTTTAGCTGTCTCAGGTGGTATTGACTCGATGGCGATGCTACATTTTTTTGCAGAAATTAATAAACAGTGGGATTTGAACTTAACTACATTAACAGTCGATCACCAACTACGCCACGGCGAGTCAGAAGCGGATGCTCAGTTTGTGAAAGAACAGTCGGAAGCGCTAGGAATACCGTGTGAAGTAATTAGCGTTGATGTAAAACGTTATCAAAAGAAGTATCAAGTTGGAGTTCAAGAAGCGGCTAGAGAATTAAGATATGATGCTTTTAAGAAATACGTAGGCGTTCGCGGAAAACTCGTTTTAGCTCACCATGGTGATGACCAAGTTGAAACGATGTATATGCAATTGACTAAAGGTTTAGTGCCGACTGGAATGAAAGCATCACGCTCTTTATATTCGATGAACGTGATCAGACCTTTTTTAAATGTAGCTAAAACCGACTTAACAACGTATATGTCTGATCAAAGATTACCGCATAGAGAAGATCCAACAAATCAAGACGATCAATATACTCGTAATCGGTTCAGAAATCACTTATTACCATTTATCAAACAAGAAAATAAGAATATACATAAAAGTGTTAGGCGTGTACATGAACAGTTAAGTGAAGATGAGGCGTTGTTAACCCAATTGGCTGAAAGAGAAATGGGATTGTTCAGCCAATTTTGTGAACAAAAAGTGACCTTTTCAATTAAATCTTTTGTGAGCTTGCCTCAACCTTTACAAAGAAGAGGCTTTCATCTAATATTAAACTATCTTAGTGTAAACACTGATAGGAATCAAGGTTTTTACCCTTCCTTTATAGATTGGCTAACATCTAACCAACCAAACAGCACATGGTCTCCAAACGAGCAATGGCGTGCAATTAAGTCATATGATGAATGCACGATAACAGTAGAAAGTGATAAGGCTTTAGAGCCGTATAACATTGAACTGAATCTAGGTGGAAAGGCTACATTACCTAATGGGTGGACATTATCTGTTGAATTATACGATGATGCACAGCAAGTTGATTTAAACCGTCAACTCTTGATAAATGTAGACGAGTCAGACTTACCACTAATGATTAGATCGAGGATGCCTGGAGATCGAGTAAAACCTTTAGGATTAAAAGGAAGTAAAAAGGTAAAAGATATATTTATTGATGAAAAAATCCCGAAAGTGAAAAGGGATTCTTGGCCTATAGTCGAAAGTAAACAAGGGGAAATCATTTGGGTTCCTTTTATAGTGAAGAGTGAATTTGTCAGTCGCACTGGCGCTTTGAAATTAAAACTGACCATAGAAGGTGAACAGGATTAGGGGGATTCATAGTGCATAACGAAATTAAAGAAGTTCTAATTTCTGAAGAAGAAATTCAGAAAAAAGCTGAAGAACTTGGGGCTCAGATCACGAGAGAGTTTAATGGAAAGTTCCCGCTTGCTGTCGGTGTTCTAAAAGGTGCTATGCCATTTATGAACGATTTGCTAAAGCGAGTTGAAACGCATGTTGAGATTGATTTTATGGATGTCTCTAGCTATGGTGGCGGTATGGAGTCATCAGGCGAAGTAAGAATTGTAAAAGACCTTGATACACAAGTTAAAGGGCGCGACTTATTAGTTATTGAAGATATTATCGACAGTGGTTTGACGTTAAGTTACTTAGTTGATTTATTTAAGTATCGTCAAGCGAAGTCCATTACGATTGTTACGCTTTTAGACAAGCCTTCAGGTCGTAAAGGTGATATCTTTGCTGATATTGTAGGTTTTGAAGTGCCAGACGCTTTTGTTGTTGGTTACGGTTTGGATTTTGAAGAAAGGTATCGTAACCTGCCTTATATTGGTGTTTTAAAAGAAGAAATATATTCGTAAGTCATTAATATAAATAGCTAGTAGGATTTACATAGCTATTGTTTGAGTCATGGAAAAAATTTGTGATAGTATTAGTTTAGTTTTGTCGCTTAGGAGGAGGTAAGAGATGAATCGGGTTTTCCGAAATACCATATTTTACTTAATAATTTTTCTAGTTGTCATCGCTATTATTGGTATGTTAAACGATCCAAGTCCAGAAACAGAGGAGCTCAATTATAATGAATTTCAAGAAGCCCTTGAGACTGGTCAAATAGAAGAGATGACATTACAGTACACGAATTTTGCGTATGATGTTCGTGGGGAATATAGATCGCCTGAAACGAATCAATTAGAAACGTTCAGAGCAGAAATTCCATCAACTGAAGATACAGTGAATAACGTGATGGACCTTGCAACAGAGCAAGGGTTAGTTAGTGTAGAAGCTGCGGAAGAGCCAAGTGCTTGGGCTCGTTTCTTCACAACTTTAATTCCATTTTTAATTATTTTCATCTTATTCTTCTTCTTACTTAGCCAAATGCAAGGCGGCGGTGGCCGTATGATGAACTTTGGTAAGAGTAAGGCGAAGATGTATACTGAAGATAAGAAGAAGACGAAGTTTGACGAAGTAGCAGGTGCTGATGAAGAGAAGCAAGAGTTAGTCGAGGTTGTAGAATTCTTGAAAGACCCTAGGAAGTTCTCTGAATTAGGTGCTCGTATTCCGAAAGGTGTATTATTAGTTGGACCTCCGGGTACTGGTAAGACCTTACTTGCTAAAGCGGTAGCTGGTGAAGCGGGAGTACCATTCTTCTCTATTAGTGGTTCTGACTTCGTAGAAATGTTCGTTGGTGTTGGTGCTTCACGTGTACGTGACTTATTCGAAAATGCGAAGAAGAACGCACCTTGTATTATATTTATTGATGAAATCGACGCAGTCGGTCGTCAACGTGGTGCTGGTGTAGGTGGCGGTCACGATGAGCGTGAACAAACATTAAACCAGTTGCTAGTTGAGATGGATGGTTTCGGCGTTAACGAAGGAATCATTATGATGGCAGCGACAAACCGTCCTGACATTTTAGACCCTGCATTACTACGCCCTGGACGTTTTGACCGTCAGATCCCGGTCAACACACCAGATGTTAAAGGTCGTCAAGAAGTGTTACAAGTACACGCTAGAAACAAGCCACTAGGTGAATCAGTAGATGTTAAAGCAATTGCATTAAGAACACCTGGTTTCTCTGGTGCAGACTTAGAAAACTTACTAAACGAAGCAGCATTAGTTGCTGCACGTGCGAATGCGAAAAAGATTGAAATGGAACACGTAGATGAAGCGATCGATCGTGTCATTGCTGGTCCTGCTAAGAAGAGCCGTGTTATTTCCGAGAAGGAGAAAAACATTGTGGCTTACCACGAGAGTGGACACACTGTTATTGGTATGGTGTTAGATGAAGCTGATATGGTTCACAAAGTAACCATCGTACCAAGAGGTCAAGCTGGTGGTTATGCCGTGATGCTACCTAAAGAAGACCGTTACTTCCAGACGAAGCCAGAGTTGCTTGATAAGATTACAGGCCTCTTAGGTGGACGTGTGGCAGAAGAGATTATTTTCGGTGAAGCAAGTACAGGTGCACACAACGACTTCCAACGTGCAACAGGTATTGCGCGTAAAATGGTAACGGAGTTTGGAATGAGTGATAAACTTGGACCGATACAGTTTGGTAACACTGGTGGTCAAGTGTTCTTAGGTAAAGATATCCAAAATGAACCGAATTATAGTGATCAAATTGCTTATGTAATTGACCAAGAGGTTCAAAGTATTATTAAATCTTGCTATGCACGTGCGAAAGAAATCTTAACAGAAAATCAAGAACAGTTAGAGTTAATCGCGAAGACGTTACTAGAAGTAGAAACGTTAGACGCGCGTCAAATTAAAGGTCTATTTGAAGATGGTGTACTTCCGGAGCCTGAAGAAGATGATGTAGATGAAAATCCAAGTCAATCTGCTTCAGAAGAGGAGACGGAAAGTGCAACAGAAACAGATCAAGAAAATACTGATTCTGATGTAAAAGTTAATATTCAATCACAAGAAGAGCAAGAGACGAATAACGACGAAACATCTGAAGAAAATAAAGAAGATGAAGACCGTCGTAAAGAGTAATTAATGTCACCAAGAACTACCTCCTAACATTAGGGGGTAGTTTTTTATGTCTAGGTGTAGTAGGTTAAGCGACATTTTTAATATTTTTTATGATATGATTTACGGTGAGTAAATTTTACGTTTAAATTTAAAATAAGATAAAGGTTAAAGAAATGGTGTGAACTTATGATCTTTGTACTTGATGTGGGGAATACAAATACAGTTCTGGGCGTCTTTGATGAAGGAGAATTAACTTATCAGTGGCGCGTAGCAACCGATCGATATAAAACAGAAGACGAGTATGCAATGGAAGTTAAAGCTTTATTACAACATCATGGTTTATCGTTTAATGATTTTCATGCTGCTATTATTTCATCTGTTGTACCACCAATTATGTTTGCGCTAGAGAAAATGTGTGAACGTTACTTTAATTTAAAGCCAATGGTCGTAGGTGCAGGGAATGTGGATGCAAGTTTAAAAATGGTCTACCCTAACCCTAAAGAAATAGGGGCTGACAGGATCGTTAACGCAGTTGGTGCAATCAAAGAGTATGGTGCTCCGTTAGTCATTATCGACTTTGGTACAGCGACGACATATTGTTATGTTAATGAACATGGTGAATATGTTGGAGGTGCGATTGCTCCTGGTATTAACATTTCGACTGAGGCATTGTATTCAAAAGCAGCTAAGTTACCGAGAATTGAAATAACAAGACCAGAACAAGTAGTAGGGACTTCGACCGTTGAAGCAATGCAGTCAGGGATTTTCTTCGGTTATGTTGGGCAAGTCGATGAAGTAGTTAAACGTTTTAAAGGACAAGCCAATGAAACCCCAACTGTAGTAGCAACAGGTGGTCTATCTAAACTAATTGGCAAAGGGTCCCAAACAATTGATTATGTTGATACTGAATTAACTTTAAAAGGTTTATATGAAATTTATCGAGCAAATAAGGAAGGTGACAACAATGAGTGACTACTTAATTAAAGCAACAGCATTTGATGGACAAGTACGCGCGTATGCGATTGAATCGACTGATCTTGTGAATGAGGCATGCGAAAGACATGACACTTGGCCGACCGCATCAGCTGCATTAGGTCGTACGATTACGATCACAGCTATGATGGGTGCGATGTTAAAAGGTGAAGATAAGTTAACAGTTAAAGTCGAAGGCGATGGTCCTATTGGTGCCATTGTTGCAGACGGGAATTCTAAAGGTGAAGTGAGAGGTTATATTAAAAATCCGCATGTTGATTTTGATTCTAACACTCATGGTAAATTAGATGTTCGTCGTGCTGTCGGTACAAATGGTTCAGTTAGTGTTGTAAAAGATTTAGGGCTAAAAAACAATTTCACAGGTCAAGTTCCGATTGTGTCAGGAGAAATTAGTGAAGATTTTACTTATTACTTTGTTACATCAGAACAAATACCATCTGCTGTTGGAGCAGGAGTATTAGTTGATACGGATTACTCAATATTAGCTGCAGGCGGCTTTATTATTCAGATGATGCCTGGGGCAACTGACGAAACGATTTCATTAATAGAAGAACGAATTGGACAAGTGCCCGCAATCTCCACATTAATTCAAGAAGGTAAATCACCAGAAGATATTTTAGAGATTTTCTTTGAAGGGCAGAACTGGCATATTATTGACCGTCAAGAAACTACGTTTAAATGTTTCTGTTCAAAAGAACGTACTGAAGACGCGATTGCTTCACTTGGTAACGAAGAAATAGATGAAATGATTAATGAAGATGGTGGCGCTGAAGCAACTTGCCATTTTTGTAACCAAGTGTATACACTGACAGTAGAAGAGTTAGAACGTTTAAAAAGTTAGACCGACCTAATGAAGGAGGCATCCTAATGCAAACGAAGACTAAACTCAATACGCTTCAAAAAACAGCAGTAATGGGAATCTTGAACGTAACACCTGATTCATTTTCGGATGGTGGTCAGTTCAATGAAGAAAGTGCTGCTATAAAACAAGCTCAAATGATGGTCGAAAACGGAGCTGACATCATTGATATAGGTGGCGAATCAACACGTCCAGGTCACACGCCAATAAGTGTTAGTGAGGAAATTGATCGCGTCGTTCCAACGATCAGTGCTATACAAAGTCAAATTGACACGCCGATTTCCATTGATACTTACAAAGCGAAAACAGCTGATGCAGCGCTTAAAGCAGGGGCTTCCATTATTAATGACGTATGGGGAGCCAAACACGACCCGGAAATTGGAGCTGTTGCAAAAGAGACAGATGCTCCAATTATATTAATGCACAACCAAGAAGAGCCAAAATATGATGACTTAATTGAAGATATGAAATCATCATTGTATGAATCGATTAATTTAGTGAAGACATACGGCGTACGAGATGAGCAAATTGTTTTAGACCCTGGTGTTGGGTTTGGTAAAACTCATGAACAAAACTTGCTTGTTATGCGTCGTCTAAATGAACTGAAATCATTAGGTTTTCCAATCTTACTAGGTACATCAAGAAAGTCTATCGTAGGAAAAGAGCTTGACTTACCAGTTGAAGAAAGACTAGAAGGAACGATCGCAACAATTTGCCAAGGTATAGCTCAAGGTGTAGATGTCGTTCGAGTTCATGATGTTAAAGAAGTAACAAGAGCAACGAAAATGATGGATGCGATGGTTGGTAAAGGTGGGTTTAACGTTGGATAAAATTTTGCTTAATGGACTTATGTTTTACGGTTACCACGGTTTATTTCCAGAAGAAAATAAGTTAGGTCAACGGTTTACGGTCGACTTAGAATTAAAGTGTGACTTAAGTAAAGCTGGTCATTCGGATCAAATGAACGACAGTATTGATTATGGAGAAGTTTATGAAGTAGCCAGAACTGTTGTAGAAGGTAAAGCGAAAAATTTAATCGAAGCAGTTGCTGAAGACTTAGCTAAACGCATGTTTGAATCCTTTTCTTCATTAGAGGCTATTACAGTCAAAATTGATAAACCCGGACCACCAATTCCAGGTTACTATCAATCAGCATCAGTTGTGATTGAACGGGAGCGTCACCATGCAATTTAAAGTATATATTGCTTTAGGTTCAAATATTGAACCTCGCGAACAGTATTTAAACAAAGCGATTGAAACTCTTGATAGTTTGAATGAACTGAACATAATTGATACGTCACCTGTTTACCAAACGAAGCCGGTTGGTTATACTAAACAAGGCCAGTTTTTAAATATGGTAGTTTTAGCTGAAACCGATCTGTCACCTGAACAATTGTTAAAAAAAACACAATCAGTTGAGAAAGAGTTAGGAAGAGAACGTGACATTAGGTTTGGGCCAAGAACGATTGACCTAGACATATTGATGTTCGGTGATCAAACGATACAGTTAGATCATTTAACGGTTCCACACCCAAGGATGGTTGAACGTGCATTTGTGTTAGTCCCATTAAAAGACTTAAACCCACAGTTGCATATTGAAGGTACATCCGTACAAACATATATCGAACGCTTAGATCAGACTGAAATTGAAGGTGTGGAATTATATAAAAAGGGTTAACGATTGGTGGTATCCCTAGTCGTTCTAGAAATTAAATCCTTGAACAATTATTAAGTAGGTGCGGTTACGACCGTATAAATTAAGCATATGAGAGGCAACTGCTAAGCGAAGTGGTTGCAACGTAGTCTCATACTGATACTATTAAGGAAGAATATACAGTTTGAATAAATAGAGGTGAATATTGTGTCTGAAGAAATAAATGACCAAATGCAAACCCGTATAGAAAAGTTAAAAGTATTACAGGAGTCCGGCGTTAATCCCTTTGGCGATAAATTTGAACGTACTCACTTAGCTCAAGACCTTAAAGGAGACTTCGATCAGTTTTCTAAAGAAGAGCTAGGGGAAAAAGAAGACGAAACTTCTGTAACGATTGCTGGGCGTATTATGACAAAGCGCGGTAAAGGTAAAGCTGGCTTTGCTCATATTCAAGATCTATCGGGACAAATTCAAATTTACGTTCGTAAAGACCGTGTAGGCGAAGATGCCTACGAAGTTTTTCAATCAGCAGACTTAGGTGACATCGTCGGTATATCAGGTGTAATGTTTAAAACAAACGTTGGCGAATTATCTGTTAAAGCTGATTCGTTTGAGTTCTTAACCAAATCTTTAAGACCTTTACCTGAGAAGTTCCACGGTCTAAAAGATGTTGAACAACGTTACCGTCAACGTTATTTAGATTTAATTACGAACTTAGACAGCCGAGATACTTTTGTTTTGCGTAGTAAAATCTTACAATCCATGCGTCGTTACTTAGATGACCGTGGCTTCTTAGAAGTAGAAACACCAATGATGCATTCAATTCCAGGTGGCGCATCAGCACGCCCATTTGAAACGCATCATAATGCTTTAGATATTCAACTATATATGCGAATTGCAATTGAGTTACACTTAAAGCGTCTAATTGTCGGCGGTATGGAGAAAGTTTATGAGATAGGACGCGTATTCCGTAACGAAGGTGTATCGACTCGCCACAACCCAGAGTTTACGATGATTGAGTTGTATGAGGCTTACGCAGATTATCATGACATTATGGACCTAACAGAGAACTTAATTGCTCACATTGCAAATGAAGTGTTAGGAACAACATCTGTTGATTATGGAGAAGAGACTGTTAATCTAGCACCTAATTGGAAGAGATGGCACATGGCTGACGCTGTAAAAGAATATACAGGTGTAGACTTCTGGCAAGAGATGTCTGATGAACAAGCACACCAGTTAGCTAAAGATCACGGCGTTGAAGTAGATTCTAATATGACGTTTGGTCATGTTTTAAATGAGTTCTTTGAACAAAAAGTAGAAGAACATTTAGTACAACCTACATTCATCTATGGTCACCCAGTTGAGATTTCACCTTTAGCTAAGAAGAATGAGGAAGACGGACGTTTTACAGATCGTTTTGAACTATTCATTGTTGGACGAGAGCATGCTAATGCATTCTCTGAGTTAAATGACCCTATTGATCAACGACAGCGCTTTGAAGCACAAGTTAAAGAACGCGATGCCGGAAATGATGAAGCACACTTAATGGATGAAGATTTCTTAGAGTCATTAGAATATGGAATGCCTCCAACAGGTGGTTTAGGAATTGGAATTGATCGCTTAGTTATGTTATTAACGAATTCACCATCGATTCGCGATGTCTTACTGTTCCCGCAGATGAGAAATCGTTCATAAAATATGTATAGAGTAATAGGCTACTTGTTAACACTAAAAGCGGTGTTAGCAGGTAGCTTTTTTCTTTGTGTTGTTGTGTTAGAAAACGGTGAGTAATAGAAGGTATTTTTCAGAATAAATTAACTTCATTAAAACTATTGCCTTTCTCTTTCATGCATGATAAATTATTAAATGTCGCATTGAGAGACAGCTCATGACGACAAGTTAGCTGAAATAGTTAACAAAAAAACAGTTTAAAAGTTGTTGACTTACCTATCATTTTTTGATATATTTAAAGGGTCGCTTTTTGAACGGT
>NZ_BJYA01000002.1 GCF_007991275.1 Alkalibacillus haloalkaliphilus
CCCACGCACTGCGGGGTCTCACCCTTGCCTTTGCTCCCACAGGAGTCTACGCATTTTGATTCCGCTAATTTTCTGTTCAACTAAAAGGAAAGGCTGATACTTCGTGTTTCTACCACACTTCAAC
This sequence comes from Alkalibacillus haloalkaliphilus, assembly GCF_007991275.1. Taxonomy (GTDB): domain Bacteria; phylum Bacillota; class Bacilli; order Bacillales; family Alkalibacillaceae; genus Alkalibacillus; species Alkalibacillus haloalkaliphilus. Next base: position 125 of record NZ_BJYA01000002.1, read on the forward strand.
GCTTTTGTCTCAGCCACTTATGACACATTTTGGACTTGTTTCGTTAAGTTATAAAGACTCATTACTGTTTCAAATGTTTCTTCGCAAGCTTTAATAAATGTTTCACCATGTTGCAAGCGTTCATCATGACGATCAAATGTTTGGCCACAAAGGATCTCGGCTTTTTTGACATTTTCTAGTCGATCGACAAGTTCATCAAATTGTCCATTTCTCATATCAACATGTGAAATAGTTTCAGGCTTCATGTGGTCTTTAGACCAAACGAAATGATCTGGAATATGACTTAATATTTCTTGCTTGTTGTTTTTTAATTGTCTTGCGAAGTCGCCTTTAATAGGACTTTCATAAATGACAGCGAACCAAACAAAGACATGTGATTCCCACATACCAACTTGGAAGTGTGGTAACTTTTTATAGCCGCGTTTATTGCTTGCTAACGCTGCCCACGTATCGTTAGGTGGGTTTGTTTTACGACGAGCATGTTTGGCAACGTGGACAAACATTTCATCGCCAGCTAATGAAGATACAGTTGGTTCAACCGTTTCAGCAATAGCTTGCAATTTCGGCGATACACGACTTTTTAGTTCAGTCATACGTTCATCTAGTCCATCAATTGTAAATACATCGAAGTCAGCTTGTTCAAATCCTCGGAAAGTCGTCATAAAATCGCTCCTTTATTAAATTGTTATTATTATTACTTTAAACATATTCTAACATAAAACGACAGCTAGCACTTAATAAGATACATGGCGAAACATAGTACTATTATAATCGTTAAATACTATTGTAATCATAGAAAAGGGGTTACTTATAATATGAGTCATCAATCAGTGGAAGAAATTAAGGCAAGCGCAATACAGTGGATTAAAGAAGCTGGTGAATTAATCAAAAGTCATATGAAAAAGCCATATGAAGTTGATACTAAACAGGACCGCAAAGACTTAGTGACAGAAGTTGATCAAAAAACTGAACAATTTTTTATTGATAAAATCCTTACTCAATACCCTGATCATCAAGTGCTAGGTGAAGAAGGAATGGGGGATGAGGTTCAATCTTTAAATGGTGTTGTTTGGATTATTGATCCAATCGATGGCACGATGAATTTTGTACATCAAGAACGCTTTTTTGCTATTTCAATCGGTATTTATTTTGATGGTATAGGTGAAATTGGTTTAATTTATGACGTGATGGATGATGTTTTATATGAGGGTGTTAGAGGAGAAGGTGCTTTTAAAAACGGAAAACAGTTAAATCCAATTGATCCTGATAAGCATTTAGAAGATGCTTTAATTGGTCTTAATAACTCTTGGGCAATACCAAACCGTAAACTAAATGAAGAAAAAATTCATGATCTTGTTAGAAAAGTAAAAGGAACGCGGTCGTATGGTTCGGCAGCTTTAGAATTCGCTTTTATTGCAGAAGGTATTATAGATGCCTATATTACGATGCGTTTAGCGCCGTGGGATATTGCAGCAGGAATGATTATCGTTAATGAAGTTGGTGGCATTACGACGCGTGTAGATGGTACAGACGTTAATATGTTAACTGGTAACACCGTCATTTGTGCCAACAAAGCGATTCACCATGAGCTACTTGATTTCATTGAAACGAAATAAAAAAAGCGCTTATCCTTATTAGGAAGCGCTTGATTCATTATTCTTCTTCGTGTTTCTTTTGATAGTCACTTTTTAACTTAAAACCGACACCCATTAATGCGAATCCAGCGAAGAGGAATAGAGCGAATAGTTCATAGCTACGATAACTAATAACAATAGCTGAAGCGATAAAACATGCTACTACAGCTATAGCTAATAAAAGCATCTTAATTTCATGTTTCATTATCTTCACCTCATCAATTTAAGTGTACATGATGTGACAAAATTTGAAAACATTCATTTTATATATGGCGTTAATTTTTTCATTTTAGTATGATGATAAAGGAGCGTAGTTATAGAGGAGGAAGGATATGGATACAGAATCAGTACAAGCGGCTGAACAGCATTTTAGTTTTGCACCTATTGAGAAATATTTTCTCGTAGATATAGGTGGGACAACAGGATTTTGGTTGTTGTTTTTAACGATCGCTGTTTTTGCAGTCATCACATATAAATTAGGTTTTGCCAAGCAGTTGCCAGTACTTAAGTCATTAGTCGTTTACATAATGCTTGTTATTGGTTGTTTCTTATTAATGTTATTTGCGATTTTCTCACTACCAATTGTTGAAGTTTTAATCATTATCTCATTAGTATTAGGGATCTATAGGTTTAGACTACATCGAGAGAGAAAAGAACAAGAAGCTAGTAGTTAATAAAAGGCTGTCCTCATACTTATCGTGTATGAGGGCAGCCTTTTTATCTAATGTAATCTTCAGTTTGTTCTTCTTTATATAAGTTAAAGTTGGCACTTTGTTTGCGTTCATGGGTTTTATCTGAGATGCGCTCAGAACATTCGTCACATAAATAGGACATCTTGCGCTTTTTGCGTAATTGTTTAGCTAATAACGAATAAGCTTCGATTTTGTCTACACGGTCACATAAAATACATTTTGCGCGCAATAGTTTCACCTCTTCTTTAATAACGTACTGTTTTCTGACATTGTAACATGTTTTAAGTTTGTTTGGGAAAGAGGTTATATGTTTTAAACTGTACAAAACGGGAATGACATTAATAAGTAAACAAAAACTTGGAGTACATATTACTCGAGGAGGGCATTGATATGGCAAAGAAGCTAATTTTATCATCAGTGGTAGCTGCAGGAGCAGCATTGACGTCATATGTATTAATTGATGAAAATAGACGAAATGAAGTAAAGCAGAAAGTGAAACAAGTTAAAGAGTCGTTTAATGGTAATGATACTAACTTGCCTATAGAAGAAGCAGGAAACCCTGAATTAGATGATATTGAAAACTCTGATATGGTTGCTGAAGGTTCACAATTTGGCGTTCAATATTATAATGAAATGAAAGAAGAGAAGTAAATAAAAACCCGAACGAATTCAAATTATGATTCGTTCGGGTTTTGTGTATTACACTAGTTCAGACTTTGTCTCTTTCAACTTAATTAGATTCAATTTCTTCAGGGTCTACTTCATGGTCAAATTCTTGTTCTTGTCGTTCTTGTTCATTTTCAATTCTATCCTCATAAGGTGCAGCAGGACGTTGGTCGGTTGGAGGGGTTTCAGGAACATAACGCCCGACTAAGTTAGCAATTTCATCAACAATTACGTGTCTTGCGCGACCTTCTTGAATTCCTCTGTTAATTTCATTTAAGCGTGAAACTACATCTCCATCAGCCATTACGAAAGCATAATGACCGTATGGGTCGTCTTTAATCGCCTCAGCAACTGTGTATTTAACACTACCAACACGTGAGCGATCTAAATCGTCAGTTACATCAATCCCAACGACTGTGTATGAACCGAAAACTACTGCCGTTGCACGCTGTACTTCATTAACATCAGAAGCAATTCGTGATAATCGTTCTGCTGCCTCCATGTTTGTATGTTGACGATCTTGTTCAATTTCTGAATCTTGAACTTGGATAATATGGTCATTGTTAATGTCATCGTTAAGATTTTGATTATTTTGGCCTTGTTGAGCGCAAGCTGTCATCAATAGAAAAGTTAAAGCGGTAATCGTTAAAAGTTTGTATCGCATAAAGAAAAACTCCTTTTTACCTTATTTTTGCGGTAAAAAAGAGTTTTTATGATTAGTAAATATAGTTAATTATACGATGGATATTTTTTCGACACCTTTAAAAGGCGCATCTTTATTGGATCCGTCATTTAAAATAACATGAATTGGACCATCTTCTGTTAATGGTTTTCCATCAAGTGCGAATAATAAATACGATTGTTCTAACTGATCAAGTGAAATTGTTTCATCACCATCAGTTGTATGTAAGATCGCTTCTTTAGCATCACCGCTTGGTTCGCTATTTTTTAGGAAGTGATGTAGCGGCATTACATAACTGTTTTCTAGTACTTTCTTGCGATTATAACGAGTTACACTTTGATTAACCGGTGGCCTTAATTTTTGTTGATATTCATTACGGTCCCACACTTGTTGTTGGTCATTCTCAGAGTCTTCATTGTCAGAAACACCGAAAGCCTCATTTAACTCAATTTTGCGATCATCAAATATCCATACGGTTGGATCTAATGTGATAGGAAAGCCAACATTACCTTGAATTTGTACGATCATATTTTAGTACACCTCTTTCTGGGAAAAATACTTATAAAAAGTAATTAAATTTTAACATGCATTGTAATTATATCGAAAAATAATGCTAAATGCATTAAGGAGAGATGATAATGTCACTAATGACGGCAAAAGATTTAGATTATTGGCTTGAGCATGTGCGAATTTATGCGAATAACGGTGAAGTAGCTGATTACATCCCAGCACTTGCCAACCAGCAACCCGAAATTAATGCGGCTGCTTTTTATGCTTTAAGAGGTGAGTGCTATACTGCAGGACAGTTTGAATACACATTTACGATACAAAGTATATCCAAGGTGTTGTCTTTAGCATTAGCTTTAATTCAACATGGTGAAAATGCTGTTTTTTCTAGAGTAGGAAAAGAGCCATCGAGTGATCCGTTTTACTCGATAAGAAAATTAGAATTAGAAGATCCGGGTATTCCTTTAAACCCAATGATTAATGCTGGTGCCTTATCGGTTACGAATATGATTAGAGGTCGAGATTCAGATGAGATGGTCAATGAATTATTAACACTAATTAGAAGGTTGTGTGATGATGAGACAATCTCATATGATGAGAAAGTTGCTAAATCTGAAATGGAAACAGCATTTCTAAACCGTTCTTTGGCCTATTTTATGAAACAAAATGGAATTATAACCGGTAGTGTTGAAGAACTAATGGATGTTTATACGAGACAATGCGCCATTAAAATGAACGTTAAACAGCTTGCACGTGTAGCGGCTGTATTTGCAAATGATGGTAGGGACCCTGTCACTTACAAGCCGTTGATCCCATTAACTGTTGCGCGTATTTGTAAGACGTTTATGGTTACGTGTGGTATGTATGACTATTCTGGAACGTTCGCAATTAATGTAGGTATACCAGCAAAAAGCGGTGTTTCTGGAGCGATTATGGGAGTAATAAAAGAAGAAGGTGGGATTGCTGTATTCGGACCAGCTTTAGATCAACAAGGAAACAGTGTAGTCGGTATACGCTTATTAGAGAAATTAGCAGAAGAGAAGCGCTGGTCAATTTTTTAAAGAAACAATTAGATGATTTGCATTTTAGCCAGTTACAAGATAATATAATAAAATAGATAGGATTAATAGGTGAGGGGGAATTCTCATGTCATCCAATGTAGCGCTTGAAGAAAATGAACAAGCACTCGCCCTCTTAAAGGCAGATGCGGATAAAATATTACAACTGATTAAAGTGCAAATGGACAATTTAACGATGCCTCAATGTCCTCTTTATGAAGAGGTTTTAGATACACAAATGTTTGGACTATCTCGTGAGATTAATTTCGCCGTACGTCTAAATTTAATTAAAGAAGATACAGGCAAAGAAATTATGGAAAACCTAGAACGAGAATTAAGCGCATTACATGAAGCTGCACAAGCTCAAAAATCATAAGTCAACTCAAACTGATGAACAACTCATTAGTTTGAGTTTTTTTGTTTAAGTAAACAATAAGTTGAAATGATAAAATTAGACAAAAACCACATTTTATTGTAATCTAAAAAATATTCAGACAATAAAAATGAACCATTATTCATTTTTGTGAAGGAATTTGTTTAAAAAAGTAGAATTATATTTTGTGGGTGGAATTACACGAATGGAGGTTTTAACATGGCAGAAATCAAACCATTTAACAAAGTATTAGTTGCAAATCGCGGTGAAATAGCGATTCGTGTCTTTAGAGCCTGTACTGAAATGAACATTCGTACAGTAGCAATTTATTCTGAGGAAGACACTGGTTCGTATCACCGTTATAAGGCAGATGAATCTTACTTAATTGGTCAAGGTAAAAAACCAATCGATGCTTACTTAGACATTGAAGGAATTATTGAATTAGCTAAAGAAGTAGAAGTAGATGCGATTCACCCAGGATATGGATTTTTATCCGAAAATATTGAGTTTGCAAAACGATGTGAAGAAGAAGGTATTACGTTTATTGGGCCTTCCAGTGATATGCTTCATACGTTTGGTGACAAAGTTAGAGCGCGTGAAGCGGCGATTCGAGCAGACATTCCTGTTATTCCAGGAACAGATGGACCAGTTTCGTCTATAGATGAAGTCGAACAATTTGTTGATCAACACGGCTTACCAATCATGATTAAAGCAGCTTTAGGCGGCGGCGGACGTGGTATGCGTATAGTACGTTCACGAAGTTCTTTAAAAGACTCATATGATCGTGCGAAGTCAGAGGCGAAAGCTGCTTTTGGTAATGACGAAGTGTATGTTGAGAAATTAGTTGAGAAACCAAAGCATATTGAAGTACAAATTTTAGGTGACAATGATGGAAATATCGTTCACTTATATGAAAGAGACTGCTCTGTTCAAAGAAGACACCAAAAAGTAGTAGAAATTGCACCAAGTATTTCTTTAGATGAGAAGCAGCGTGAAGAAATTTGTGATGCAGCGGTCAAACTTATGGATTCAGTGGATTATATTAATGCAGGAACTGTAGAATTCCTTGTTACAGAAGATGAGTTCTTCTTTATTGAAGTGAATCCACGTGTACAAGTAGAACATACGATTACCGAAATGATCACAGGTGTAGATATTGTCCAGACACAAATTCGTATTGCGATGGGGCATACACTACATAGTCATGAAGTAGGAATCCCTAAGCAAGATGAAGTGAGAACTCATGGTTATGCGATACAATCACGTGTAACGACAGAGGATCCACTTAACAGCTTTATGCCTGACACAGGTAAAATTATGGCTTATCGTACTGGTGGCGGCTTCGGTGTTCGCCTTGATGCTGGTAACGGTTTCCAAGGAGCTGTTATTTCACCTCACTACGATTCGTTATTAGTTAAAGTTTCTACTTGGGCGTTAACGTTCGAACAAGCTGCACACAAAATGGTGCGTAACTTAAAAGAGTTTAGAATTCGTGGAATTAAAACCAACATCCCATTTTTAGAAAATGTTATTTTACACAATGACTTTATTAACGGATCTTACAATACGACGTTCATTGATTCAACGCCAGAACTGTTTGTATTCCCTAAAAGACATGACCGTGGTACAAAATTATTATCCTATCTAGGTTATACGACGGTTAATAGTCCAGCAGCTACCGGAGTTGAGAAGAAGCCACTTTACCCAGAACCAAGGCTACCGGAAGTAGGGAAGCACTCGGAGTTTGATCATGGGACAAAACAATTGCTAGATGAAAAAGGGCCTGAAGCGGTCGCTGCTTGGCTTAAAGAGCAAAGAGAAGTGTTATTAACGGATACGACATTCCGTGATGCACACCAGTCTCTTTTAGCTACACGTGTTCGTTCAAAAGATTTATATAAAGTTGCAGAACCGACGGCAAAACTGTTACCAAACTTATTTTCTGTAGAAATGTGGGGCGGTGCAACTTTCGACGTATCCTACCGTTTCTTAAAAGAAGACCCGTGGGAGCGACTACAAGTTTTACGTAAAAAGATGCCAAATGTATTGTTCCAAATGTTATTACGTGCTAGTAATGCAGTAGGTTATAAAAACTATCCAGACAATGTCATTGAAGACTTCGTAGAGAAGAGTGCAGAAGCAGGCATAGACGTGTTTAGAATTTTCGATAGCTTAAACTGGATTGAAGGCATGAAACCAGCCATTGAAGCTGTGCGTAAGCAAAATAAAATTGCAGAAGCATCAATATGTTATACAGGCGATATTTTAGACCCTAAACGTGATAAATATGATTTAGACTATTATGTCAGAATGGCAAAAGAGCTAGAAGCATGTGGAGCACACATTTTAGGTATTAAGGATATGGCTGGTTTACTAAAGCCAGAAGCGGCTTACAAGCTAATTAAAGCATTAAAAGAAGAGGTTTCAATTCCAATCCACTTACACACGCATGATACAAGTGGAAACGGAATTATGATGTATGCTAGAGCAGTAGAAGCAGGAGTAGATGCAGTAGATGTAGCGGCTAGCTCTATGGCTGGTAATACGTCACAACCGAGTGCCAATAGCTTATATTATGCTTTAGAAAATAACGACAGACAACCACAAGTCGATATTGAATCATACAATTTACTTGCCCGTTATTGGGAAGATGTTCGTCAATATTATAACAACTTTGAAAGTGGCATGAATGCGCCACATCCTGAAGTGTACTTCCACGAGATGCCTGGTGGCCAATATAGTAACTTGCAACAACAAGCAAAAGCAGTAGGTCTAGGTGAACGATGGGATGAAGTAAAAGAAATGTATCGTACAGTTAACGATATGTTTGGAGATGTTGTTAAAGTTACACCATCTTCAAAGATCGTAGGAGATATGGCCTTATTCATGGTTCAAAATGACTTAACAGTGGATGATGTATATGAGAAGGGTGAGTCGTTAGATTTCCCTGATTCTGTTGTTGAGTTTTTCCAAGGATATATCGGACAGCCGTATCAAGGGTTCCCGAAACAATTGCAGCGTATTATATTAAAAGGGCGCCAAGCGATCGAAACACGACCAGGTGTCGAGTTGAAGCCTGTCAACTTTGAAGCATTAAAAGAACAGCTTTACGAAAAGTTAGATCGCCAAGTAACGCCATATGAAATTATTTCATATGCCCTTTATCCAAAAGTATTTTTAGATTATCAGAAGTTTGTGGATCAATATGGTGACATTTCCGTGTTAGATACACCAGCTTTTTTACACGGCTTAAGGCTAGGTGAAGAAATAGCAGTTGAAATCGAGCAAGGTAAGACGCTAATGGTCAAGCTCGTTTCAGTTGGAGAAGCACAAAAAGATGGAACACGTGTCGTTTACTTTGAATTAAATGGTCAACCGCGTGAAGTAATTGTTCGAGATGAAAGTGTACAAGATGTTACTTCTAGTCGAGTGAAAGCAGATGACCAAAACCCAAGTCATATTGGTGCATCAATGCCTGGTACAGTCGTTAACGTACTAGTAAAAGAAGGTGAACAAGTTAAGAAGAATGATCACCTTATGATTACTGAATCAATGAAAATGGAAACGACGATCCAAGCGCCATTTGACGGTAAAGTTAAACAAATCCATGTTCGAGATGGAGAAGCGTTAGAAACAGGGGATTTACTCATAGAAGTTGAATAAATAATAAACACCAACCTGTTTCGACGGTTGGTGTTTATTATGAAAAAAGGTGCATAAACTTAAGTTTATGCACCTTACTTATTACTCTTCTTCTTTTTTTGCAACTCTTAATGCAAGCATTATTAAGTAACATAGTAATGCGAAGAAAAGCGAAATCATGATAGCGTGCATTAGAGCAATTACAGGATTTAGAATAGTAATAATAATCAATGCACCTAAAACGACTTGCGAGAAGATTAATAATGTTGCAATTAACCATCCATTAATAAGGAACTTTTCATGGCGATGATTCTTATATATATGAATCAATAAGCCAACTACCCAAATAAATAGTATTCCTGCTAATACTCTATGTCCCATTTGGATCCCTTGTTCAAGTGAATAAGCCCCAATGTTGAAAGGTTGATCGTTAGAACAAAATGGCCAACCACCACAGACTAAGCTTGACTGTTTATGTCTAACTAATGCACCAGTGTAGACGACTACCAATGTATAAACAAACAAACTATAAAAATGAATCCTAATACTTTTCGGTATGTTTATTGCAGCGGTATTAAAAGTTTCATCCAAGTTAAAGATAATGGTAGCTAGTAAAAATACTGACGCAAACGAAATTAATGATATACCAAAATGCAATGCTTTTATTAAGTCAGATTGATCAAATAGAACAGCTCCTGCACCTAATAGTGATTGGATCACAATGAAAATCAATGTAACGATTATTAAAAACTTAGTTTCTTTTACATGACGGAAGTGTTTCCATGCTTGATAAGACAATAAGAGAATAATAATAATCGCTAAACCAGACACTAAACGGTGACTGTACTCAATAATAAGTTCCAAATTTATGTTAGAAGGGATAATTTGGCCATGGCATAAAGGCCAGCTGCGGCCACATCCTAATCCTGAGTCAGTCTTGGTTACAAGAGCTCCTCCGACTAAAACGAACAGCATAGAGATTACTGATACGATTGCAGTAACTTTTGGGTGGAATAATTTTTTCATTTTCTATTTACACCTCACCTTTGCCTGAGAAGCTTCTGTATACATCTTAATATAGAATGACTATAACCGAAAATATATTTCGTTACAAATTTATAACAATTAATTGAAAGAGGAAAGTTTTAATTAAGAAAAAATGTTTTATAGTTACATAAATGACGGGAATATGCTAATTTATTCTTTGAATATATTTCTCACATTTTTTTCACATATTCTTCACAACTTAATCCTTTTTATATGATTAAATAGATGTGTAGGTAATTACATGGTACAATGTCTATGTAAATAAAATTTAAAATTCTACAAAATATGACTTTATTATATATGGCTGAGAGGAAGGTCGAAACAGTATGAGTGAGCCACGCTCTTTTGGAACGACAACAACAAAGATAGTGGATAGTCCTCAAACCAATCTTAAAATGTTATGGACTGATTTTCTTGCATTGATTAAAATTGGTATTATCAATTCTAATTTAATGACGACATTTGCTGGTTTTTGGTTGGCATTATATTTTACGAATCAAAGTCCGTTAACCCATTGGCAGTCTTTCGTCCTAGTTATGTTAGGAACAGCATTAGTGATAGCTGGTGGATGTGTTATTAATAACTATTACGATCGCGATATTGATTTTAAGATGTCTAGAACAAAGGCACGTCCAACAATAACGGGGACTATACCTTTACCTGTAATATTAGGTTTAGGTACTGCATTTACAGTTATAGGGTTGATCACATTATATTTTGCCTCACCAGTAGCAGCGTTGTTTGGCTTTATTGGTTGGGTATTCTATGTATGGTTGTATACAATGTGGTCAAAGAGAAAATATACAATTAATACAGTAGTTGGTAGTTTTTCTGGAGCTGCTCCACCTTTAATTGGTTGGGCAGCAGTTGATAGCACTTTACATCCTGCTGCTTTTGTATTATTTTTGATTATGTTCTTATGGCAAACGCCACACTTTTTGGCTCTTGCCATTCGTAAGAAAGATGAATATTCAAAAGCAAACATCCCGATGTTACCATCTGTTCATGGTAATGGCATTACAAAACGACAGATGTTCATATATACTATTTGTTTATTACCGCTACCGTTTTATTTCTTTTCACTTGGTACGGCATTCATCATTTTTGCAACATTATTAAACGTAGGGTGGTTAGCATTAGCTGCTTACGGTTTCAAAATGAATGATGATGATAAATGGGCAAAATGGATGTTTATTTATTCACTTAATTATTTAACACTATTTTTTATTGGATTGGTTGTTGCAACAATCCCATCATTTCTGTGATTCAATTAAGAAGAAGCATGCTTGATTACTTCTTCTTAATTAATGAATAAAATATGCTCTATGCATAACAACAATGAACTAAGAGAAAGAGAGGTATCGAGAAAATGAAAGGCTGGATGACTCGGTTTAAAGCAGTAATGGCTTTAACTGTAATGGCCCTAATCCTTTCAGGGTGTGGTGAACCGTTCTTAAGTACACTACAGCCTAGAGGTGAAGGTGCTGCAATGTTATTAGAATTAATTATTCTAAGTACAGTCATTATGTTATTTGTATTTGTAGTTGTAATGGCAATCTACATATACGTAATAATTAAGTTCCGTCAGAAAAAAGGACAAGAAGATTTCATTCCTAAGCAGACGGAAGGAAGTCATGCTCTAGAGACTTTATGGACTGTCATTCCTATTATTTTACTATTAATTCTAGCAGTACCAACCGTTCAGTACACGTTTGCTTTCGCTGATGTAAATACTCCGGAAGTAAGCGAAGAGGGAGAAGAGTTAGATCAAATTTGGATCGATGTAACTGGTAAACAATACTGGTGGCATTTCGAATATGAAGGTTTAGACGTAACTACAAGCCAAGAGATCTACATCCCGACTGATCGTCGCGTATACTTATCAATGATTTCTGATGATGTAATCCACTCATTTTGGGTTCCATCTATTCAAGGTAAAATGGACGTAAACCCTACAGGTAACCGCAATGAAATGTGGCTCCAAGCAGATGAAGAAGGCGTTTACTGGGGTAAATGTGCTGAATTATGTGGTCCATCTCACTCATTAATGGACTTTAAAGTTATAGCAGTAAGTCCAGGAGAATTTGAAGAGTGGGTTGAAGACATGCAAGGTGTGACAGGTGAAGAAGAGCCTGAAACAGCTACAGCACAAGCAGGTCAAGAAATTTATGAAGAGAACTGTTTGTCATGTCACGCAGTTGGTTCATCTCCAAACAAAGTTGGACCAAACTTAACGAATTTTGCTGATCGAGATAAGTTGGCTGGCGTATTTGATATGACAGAAGAAAACTTATTCGAGTGGATTGATACTAAAGGTGAAGAAATGAAACCAGGCAACTTAATGGTTGATGCACCTTATGATTTAAATGAAGAAGAAATTAATCAAGTTATTGAATACTTAATGACTTTAAGTCCAAGTGACGTAACGCCAGAAAGTGCTGACAATGGCGTTTACATCGATTCAGATTTAAGTGACTTATTCCCTGAAGAGGAAGAGGATGCTGATGAAGAGTCTGAAGAAGATGATGAAGTAGACGAAGACGAAGAAACAGATGAAGAAACAGACGAAAATGATGAAGAATAATATTTAAGCATTATTGATTAAGGGAGGTTACAAGCGTGAGCACGACAGCAGAAAACAAAGCTGGCTTTGGGTCCGTCCTTTGGGATTATTTAACAACAGTTGATCACAAAAAAATTGCGATTTTATATTTAATTGGTGGACTGTTCTTCTTTATCCTTGGTGGACTACAAGCGATGTTAATTCGTATCCAGCTAATTGCACCAGATAACGAATTTATCTCAGCGCAATTTTACAACGAAGTGTTAACGATGCATGGAACGACGATGATCTTCCTTGCTGCGATGCCGTTGATTTTTGCGCTCATGAACGCTGTACTGCCACTACAAATTGGAGCGCGTGATGTTGCGTTTCCATTTATTAACTCGTTAGGTTTCTGGTTGTTCTTCTTTGGAGGTATTTTCTTAAATGTCTCATGGTTCGCTGGAGGAGCACCAGATGTAGGTTGGACAGCATATGCACCACTATCATTATTCTCTGAAAGTCATGGTGTAGACTATTATGCAATCGGTCTACAGATTGCAGGCTTTGGTACATTAATGGGTGGTATTAACTTTATCGTAACAGTTGTTAACATGCGTGCGCCTGGTATGACTTACATGCGTATGCCATTGTTTACATGGACTTCATTTATTGCAAGTGTACTTATTTTATTCGCGTTCCCAGCTTTAACAGTTGGTCTGTTCCTATTAACGTTTGACCGTTTATTTGGAGGTAACTTCTTTGACCCTGAAATGGGTGGTAACGTTATTATTTGGGAGCACTTATTCTGGATCTTCGGACACCCAGAAGTATATATCTTAATTTTACCGGCATTCGGTGTATTCAGTGAGATTATCCCAACATTCTCTAAAAAGCGTTTGTTTGGTTATTCATCCATGGTATTTGCGACAATCTTAATCGCATTCCTAGGTTTCATGGTATGGGCTCACCATATGTTCACAGTAGGTCTTGGACCAATTGCGAACTCAATATTCGCAGTAGCCACCATGGCCATTGCCGTACCTACAGGTATTAAGATTTTTAACTGGTTATTTACGATGTGGGGAGGAAACATACGATTAACGTCTCCGATGGTAATCGCACTAGGTTTCGTACCAACATTTACAATTGGTGGTATGACAGGTGTAATGCTTGCTTCAGCAGCAGCTGACTTCCAATACCACGACACATATTTCGTAGTGGCACACTTCCACTATGTAATTGTAGGTGGTACTGTACTTGGTATATTTGCAGGTATTATTTACTGGTGGCCGAAAATGTTCGGTACAATGTTAAATGAGAAGCTTAACCACTGGTTCTTCTGGTTATTCTTTATTGGTTTCCATTTAACGTTCTTCTTCCAGCACTTCTTAGGCTTAATGGGTATGCCACGTCGTTACTGGAAGTTCTTACCGGATCAAGGTTTAGATCTATTTAACTTAATTAGTACAATTGGTGCTTTCGGAATGGCTATTGGTACAATCATCTTCTTAGTCAACGTTGTTATGACCCAAATGAAAGGTGAAAAAGTATCAGGAGACCCATGGGACGCTCGTACATTAGAATGGGCTATTCCATCACCTCCACCATTCTATAACTTTAAACAAGAACCATTAGTACGTGGATTAGATGCATTATGGGTAGAAAAAATGCAAGGTAATGGTAAAATCCAACCTGCAGAGCCTCTAGGTGACATCCACATGCCTAATAGAACATTTGTACCGTTTGTTATCTCATTAGGTCTATTTATTGCTGGTTTTGGTGTTATGTACCAAGGAGCAATGTGGATCTTAGCAGGAATTGGTTTTGCAACTACATTTGGAGCTATGCTATATCGTTCATTGAAAGATGACATCGGTTATCATGTTCATAAAGAAGAATTAGAAGAAGAGGGGGATGGTTCTAATGGCTGAAGACGTTCTTAAATCAGGTAATCTGCCAGAAAATCCTGAAAGAGCCACCCTTGAAGGCCGTAATAAGTTTATGGGCTTTTGGTTTTTCTTAGGCGGAGAAGTTGTACTATTCGCAAGTTTATTTGGTACGTATTTAGCATTAAGAAACTCAACGGTAGATGGACCAACTGGTCAAGAAATCTTTGGTTTAGGGTTAGTTTTCTTAATGACGGTTATCCTATTAACAAGTTCATTAACAAGTGTATACGCTATGTATCATATGAAGAATAATGACTTTAAGAAAATGCAACTATGGCTTGGAATAACAGTCTTATTAGGTTTTGCATTCTTAGGGTTAGAGATCTACGAGTTCGTTCATTACGTCAATGATTATGGCTTTGGCTTTTCAACGTCTGCATTTAGTACGGCCTTCTATACATTAGTTGGTTTCCACGGTGCACACGTTGCCTTTGGTCTACTATGGATCATTTCGTTAATGATTCGTAACCGTAAACGTGGATTAAACTTATACAACGCTCCGAAGTTCTATATTGCTTCATTATATTGGCACTTCATTGACGTTGTATGGGTTTTCATCTTTACAGTTGTATACCTAATGGGAAAGGTGGGCTAAATAATGGCAGATAACACCAATTCCGCGAATCAAACGCAGAAGAAACAGTTTTATAAGAAGAAGCATAGAGAACAAATGAAACATCAAGTCATTACTTTTGCAATGATGATTGCTTTCACAATGCTAGCTTTCGGATTAGTTATGGCAGAAGTCGATGCGATGTTTACGGTTCCAATTATTTTAGTTTTAGCAGCCGTACAGGTCCTTTTCCAGTTGTATTATTTTATGCACATGGCAGAAGAGGGGCATGAATGGCCTGCTGCGATGATCTATTCCGGAGTATTCGCTGCAGTATTAACTATTCTAGCTCTAACGATCATTGTATGGTGGTAAGCAAAAAGCTCAGGCAATTGCCTGAGCTTTTTTTGTAATCTTTCCTATTAATAGGAAAAACTAGTGTATATATAGTAAAAAGAGTGTCAATATTTTTTGACACTCTTTTTTTATTGGCTGTATAAGGCATAAATACCTATTTAGGAGAATATAAAAAAGTGAAATAGGTGTTTTTTCATAAAATTTCCTTGATTATTTTTATAAGATTAAGTATATTAAGTAACATAAACAATTATGAAAATTATAAATTTTAGTTTATTTCAGATTTTTCGACAAGATATGCATTAAAGGGGGAGCAACAATGTCAGATGTCATACTAGAATTAGAAGATTTACATACTCACTTTTTTACTGACTCTGGTGAAGTACCAGCAGTCGATGGAGTAAGCTTTAAAGTACATAAAGGTGAAGTTGTCGGAGTAGTTGGTGAATCTGGGTGTGGTAAAAGTGTTACATCCTTATCAATTATGCAACTCGTACCAAGTCCCCCAGGGAGAATTGTTAGTGGACAAATCAATTTTAAGGATGAGAACTTAGCTCAAGCTAGTGAAAAGAGAATGAGGCAAATTCGTGGAAATGAAATATCTATGATTTTCCAAGAGCCAATGACCTCATTAGACCCATTATTTACAATTGGTAACCAATTGATTGAGGCAATTAGAATGCATCGTAAAATGTCTAAAAAAGAAGCAAAACGTAAGGCAATTGATATGTTAAATCTAGTAGGCATACCAAGATCTTCAGAGGTTGTTGATGAATACCCTCATCAATTGTCTGGTGGCATGCGTCAAAGAGTCATGATTGCAATGGCGATGTCTTGTGACCCTGAAGTGTTAATCGCTGATGAACCGACTACAGCTTTAGATGTAACGATTCAAGCTCAAATATTAGACCTTATGAGGGATTTAAACAAAGAGCATAATACAGGTATTTTACTTATTACACATGATTTAGGTGTCGTCGCTGAAATGTGTGATCGAGTTGTTGTTATGTATGCTGGTCAAGTAGTAGAAGAAGGTACAGTACGTGAAATTTTAAAAGATCCTAAACACCCTTATACTAAAGGTCTTATTCGTTCTTTACCGAAAATACACGAAAAAGAACAGAAACTTTACTCAATACCTGGTACAGTTCCAAAAGTTTCAATGGAACAAGTAGGGTGCCGTTTTGCCCCTCGTTGTGAATACGCATTTGACCGATGTTTTTCAGAAGATCCGGAACTATATGATGCAGGGGTAGAAAGAAGCAGTCGTTGCTTTTTATATGATGACAACGAAGAACAGGAGGCAGGCTCACATGTCGAATCCGATCTTAGAAGTTAACAATTTAAAAAAATACTTTGATGTAAAAGGTGGCGTATTTGGCCGTAAAGTTGGAGAAGTTAAAGCAGTTGATGACGTTACGTTTACAGTTAATGAAGGTGAGATATTAGGTATAGTTGGTGAGTCAGGCTGTGGTAAGTCAACTACTGGTAAAGCATTGTTAAGACTAATTGAACCAACAGATGGTGAAGTCAAATTTGAAGACCAAGATATTACTCAGTTAGATGATGAAGCTATGAGGAAACTAAGAAAAGACATGCAAATCATTTTCCAAGACCCCTATGCTTCTTTGAATCCGAGACATACCGTAGAAAAAATAGTTGGCGAACCGTTATTAGTTCATGGTATGAAGTCAGCTGAGGAACGAAAAAAACGTGTAAAAGAATTACTTGAAGTCGTTGGACTTAGACCATTTCATGCATCTAGATATCCTCACCAATTTAGTGGAGGACAAAGACAAAGAATAGGGATAGCAAGAGCATTAGCAAACAACCCTAAGTTAATTATTTGTGATGAACCTGTTTCAGCATTAGATGTATCCGTACAATCACAAATTTTAAATTTAATGTCAGATTTACGTGATGAATTCAACTTAACCTATATATTTATTGCGCACGATTTAAGTGTTGTGAAACATATTAGTGATCGTGTAGGTGTTATGTATTTAGGGAAATTGGTGGAACTAGCTGATAAGGATGAGCTTTATGAGAATCCTAAACACCCATACACACAAGCATTGTTATCAGCTGTACCAGTAGCTGACCCAGATGTTATTGGTGATCGAGTTATTTTAGAAGGTGATGTACCAAGTCCTTCTAATCCGCCTACCGGTTGCCCTTTCCACACACGTTGCCCTGCTGCAATGGATATTTGTAGCGAGGTAAAACCAGAGTTCAAAGAGGATAGTGATCAACATTACGTTGCATGTCACTTATATGACTAAAGGTGATATGTATCGAATGTTATCTATATAAAATATTTTAGGGGGTAAGTTTATGAAGCTTAAGTACTCATTTTTACTAGCCATGTTAATCGCTTTTGTCATGCTTTTAGCAGCATGTGGCGATGATGGTGACGATGCATCTGAACCAGATACAGGTTCTGATGACGAAACAAGTGAGGAAGATGAGCAGGATGAGGATGATGGCGCTGAAGTTGAAACAGATGGCGACGACATACTTGTTTATGCTCGTGGTGGTGATTCAGAAAGTTTAGACTTTGCTAGTACTACAGATGGTGAGTCATCTCGTGTTACTAAACAAATTTATGAGAGTTTACTAGATTTCGAAGAAGATTCTTTTGAAATAAAACCAGGGTTGGCTCACGACTGGGATGTTAGTGATGATGGTTTAACTTACACTTTCTATTTAGAAGAAGGTGTTACATTCCACGATGGAACTGACTTTAACGCTGAAGCTGTCAAAGTAAACTATGAGCGTTGGTCTGGTGCTGACGATACTTATAGCTTTGAAGATGATGGTTATGCATATTCTATGTATGGAACTATGTTCGGTGGCTTCCATGGTGATGATGGCCACGTTATTAGTGAAGTTAATGTGAATGGTGATTATGAAGTTGAATTTGTATTAAATGAACCTTTAGGTTTCTTCTTACAAAATATGGCTATGAGCTACTTTGCGATCACATCTCCTGCTGCTTTAGAGGAGCATGGTCCTGAAATTAATGAGAACCCAGTTGGAACTGGTCCATTCAAGTTTGTAAGCTGGTCTCGTGATGATCAAATCGTTTTAGAAGCTTTTGAAGATTACCGTGTAGATGGTTTACCTAAGTTGGATGGAGTTATTTTTGAAGTGATTCCTGATAACTCTTCACGTCTAATTGCTTTAAACTCAGGCGAAATTCACATTATGGATGGTTTAAATCCAGATGATGCAGCTGGTGTAGATAGTGATGAAGAAACGACTCTTTACACACGTGCTGCTAACAACTTTGGTTACTTAGGTTTCCAAACAGAAAAAGAGCCGATTGATGATCCACTAGTGCGTCAGGCAATTAACCACGCGATTGACCGTGAACAAATTGCTGAAGCATTATATGCTGGTTATGCTATTCCGGCAGTTAATCCGGTACCACCAGGTTACTTAGGGTTTAATGATGATCTGGATGTTTATGAATTTGATTTAGATCGTTCTGCTGAGTTATTAGAAGAAGCTGGTTATGCCGATGGTTTTGAAATTGACCTATGGACTATGCCTGTTGCGCGTCCATATATGCCAGCTCCTGAAACAGTTTCAGAGATTGTTCAGGCAGACTTAGCACAAATCGGTATTACAGCTAACATTGTTATTGAAGAATGGGCTCCATATTTAGAGCGCACACAGCAAGGTGACCATGAGTTATTTATGTTAGGTTGGTCAGGTACTAACGGTGACCCTGATTACTTCTTAAGTAGTTTACTTCACGGTGATAACGCAGGTGCAAGTAACCGTTCTTTCTATCAAAATGATGAAGTTGATGAATTGCTAGATGCAGCTAAAATGGCTGTAGATCAAGATGAGCGTGCAGAGCTTTATAAAGAAGCTCAAGCAATCATCTATGAAGATTCACCGATGATTCCTTTAGTACACTCTGAACCAGTACTTGCTTCATTAAGCAACGTTCAGAACTATGTACCTCACCCTTCAACGAGTGAGTCATTAGCAGAAGTTGAATTAGATTAATATTTAAAGAGGAGGGTAGTAGAGAAGCCTCTACTACCCTCTATATTTAAAACATAACTATTAATGCTTTACAGGCTATATACTACATAGATTAATAGAACTGGGGTGAAAACATGTTAGCCTATACGATCCGTCGCCTTTTTATGTTAATACCAGTCCTTTTAGGGATGACATTAATTGTATTTTCAATTGTTCACTTAATACCAGGTAACCCAGCACAAGTTATTTTAGGGGAGACGGCAACTGAACAAGCTATTCAAGACCTAGAAGCTACTATGGGGATAAACGAACCGTATTTGATTCAATACGGGCTATATTTAGCAGATTTGTTGCAAGGTGACTTAGGTACATCATTAAGAACTAAGGGTGAGATCAGTTCTGAAATTTTACCAAGAGTTGCCGCAACTTTTGAGTTAACTATTTTTGCTATGATTTTCGCAATTATTGTTGGAATTAATGCAGGGATTATAAGTGCATGGAAACAAAATACTTGGATCGACATTACTGCTATGGTTGTTGCTCTAATTGGTGTTTCGATGCCTGTATTCTGGCTAGCATTAATGGAACAGTGGATCTTTGCACAAGAGCTTGGGTGGCTACCATCATCAGGTAGACAATCAAGTACAAATCCAATTGAACCGATCACACATTTCTATGTGCTCGATTCATTATTGCACTTGGATTTTGATCGAGCGTTAACGGTGTTAAGTCACTTAGTTTTACCAGCTGTTGCACTTGGAACAATTCCTATGGCGATCATAGCTCGTATGACACGTTCGAGTATGCTTGAAGTTATGAAGTCTGATTACATTCGTACAGTTCGTGCAAAAGGTTCAGGTCAATTTTTAGTTATTTATAAACACGCTTTAAGAAATGCAACAATTCCTGTATTAACCGTAATCGGTTTACAAACGGGGGTTTTATTGGGTGGAGCGATATTAACTGAAACCATCTTTAGTTGGCCTGGGATTGGCCGTTACGTGTATGAAGGAATCAATTACCGAGATTATCCCGTCATTCAATCTGGGATTCTTGTCATTGCTTTCATATTCGTTATGATCAACTTAATTGTTGATTTACTCTATGCATATATTGACCCAAGGATTAAATATTAGGGGGATTAGCTATGGAAACTAAAGATCAAAAACAACAAATAGACCAATATAATAAAAACCCCAACAGTATCTATTTCGAATCGGAAGAGGTTGAGGGAATATCACCTTGGAAAGATGCTTTTCGACAACTTAGAAAAAGCCCCTTAGCCATTACAGGATTTTCTATTATTTTATTTTTTATTTTGTTGGGTGCATTTGCACCAATTATATCACCT
This sequence comes from Alkalibacillus haloalkaliphilus, assembly GCF_007991275.1. Classification (GTDB taxonomy): domain Bacteria; phylum Bacillota; class Bacilli; order Bacillales; family Alkalibacillaceae; genus Alkalibacillus; species Alkalibacillus haloalkaliphilus. The sequence continues at coordinate 21,180 of NZ_BJYA01000002.1, forward strand.
TTTGATTTTGATGAGACGAATCCTGTCAACCGTTTACAAGGATCATCTGCTGAACATTGGCTAGGAACTGATCATTTAGGTAGAGATATATTAACGAGAATTGCATATGGTGCAAGGATATCGTTAATGGTTGGTTTCTTCGCTGTAACAGGTGCATTAATCTTTGGTACGATTCTTGGGATTGTTGCAGGTTATTATGGTCGTTGGGTTGATATGTTAATTTCAAGAATCTTTGACATTTTGTTAGCATTTCCGAGCATACTACTAGCAATTGCAGTCGTTGCAATTCTAGGTGCTTCTTTACAAAATGCTTTAATTGCAATTGCAATTATTAACATACCAATATTCGGGCGAATTGTACGTTCGAAAGTAATTAGTTTGAGAGAAGAAGAGTATATAATGGCAGCAAGGGCACAAGGTATGAAACGTGGTCGAATATTAGTTCACCACATACTTCCTAACAGCTTAGCGCCAATTATTGTTCAGGCGACATTAGGTTTCGGTACAGCTATTTTAGAGGCTGCGGCATTAGGGTTTTTAGGTTTAGGAGCCCAACCACCAACGCCAGAGTGGGGGAAAATGCTTGCTGACTCACGTGCTTTCATTCAGTTAGCACCTTGGACTTTAATTTATCCGGGTGTATCAATAATGTTAGTCGTTTTAGGATTTAACTTAATCGGTGATGGCTTGCGAGATGCACTTGATCCGAAAATGAAAAATTAAACATATCGTAAAACCGTGGTGTTTGAAAAATCAAACGCTACGGTTTTTTATTTTCAACAATTTTATTAACGTTCTTTTAAATAGTCGAGCTTTTGTACAAAATCATGTATACTAGTGTTTGAAATTAACGTTGTAACCATCAGAGGTGAAAGACTATGTGGGATAAAATTCAAATATTTGGTTTCAGGGCTTTATGGAATCCTGAGATCATTATCATTACTTTACTTTTAATTTTATTATATTACTTATTTACTGGACCGTTAAAACATAAGGCGGGTCTTAGTGAAGGGCCTACTAAAGGTCAAAAAATATCGATGTATTCAGCAATAATACTCTTTTACATTACGAAAGGCTCGCCTGTCTATTTATTATCACATATTATTTTAATGGCACATATGGCACAAATGGCTGTCTTTTACTTACTAGTACCTATACTTGTCATTAGAGGTATTCCGTTAGAGTGGTGGAAGAAAGTCTTTACGACTCCTATTGTCGGTCACTTCTTTAAGTTGTTTACAAGACCGATTTTAGCATTAGTGTCATTTAATGTTATGTTCTCACTGTATCACGTTCCATTTGTTCTTGACTTTACTAAAACAAGTAACTTGATTCATTGGCCTGTAACGCTGTTGTTATTTATTCTTGCATTTTGTATGTGGTGGCCGATCTTTACACCAATTAAAGAGCAAATGGTTGTTAAGCCACTATTTAAAATTTTGTATATTTACGGTGCAGGAATGTTATTAACACCAGCTTGTGCTTTAATCATTTTCGCTGACACACCTTTATATGCGACGTATTCTGAACCCGATGCATTTATGACAGCATTAGCATTATGTGTACCACCAGGTATATTAGATGGTATGAATTTTGGTGGTCCGCAAGTATTTATGAATATACCACTCGTATATGATCAGCAGGCAGCAGGGATTATTATGAAGGTAGCTCAAGAGTTTATCTATGGTGCAATTATTGCACGGATCTTCTATGGCTGGTTCAGAAGTGAAAGAAAACGTGGAATTGACCCATTGCCACAGGATTTGCAAACAGCTACACCTAGTGTAGTAGAGAGAGGATGAGAGAGATGCCGTTTCTACCAACAATCAGTACGATTTTTATTATAATTAGTGCTATTTTAGTAGCTATTGGTTGGTACTTAGTTTCAAAGGGGAAGTATGCTGCGCATAAAAAGGTTATGGTTGCAGCTGCCATATCAGCTTTAACATTTTTTATTCTTTATGTATCACGTACGATTTTTATTGGTAATACAAGTTTTGGTGGTCCAGAAGAAATGCAAGTTTACTACACAATCTTTATGGTGTTCCATATTATTTTAGCCACTACAGGTGGTGCATTCGGGTTAGTTACGTTATATTTAGCGTTTAAACGAAAGATTGAAAAACACCGTAAACTAGGGCCATATACTAGTGTTATTTGGTTCTTTACTGCCATTACAGGTGTAATCGTTTATTTACTTCTGTATGTTATTTATGAAGGTGGCCATAGCACGAGTGTCTTTAGAGCAATATTTGGTGGATAAGTTATAAATGCCTAGCGTAAAATTATACGCTAGGCGTTTTTTTATAAAAAACCCCTAATTAGTTCAATAACTAATTAGGGGAAGTGTAGTTAAAACTTAACACGCCATTTTATAATGCCAGCTTCGCGTGCTGAATTAAATATAATGACAACTATTGGTCCTAAGAAAAAGCCTAGTATACCGATTAATTGAAGACCTATATACATGGCAATGAGTGTTGGTAATGGTTTTAGGCCGATATGGTGCCCCATCACCTTTGGTTCGATTGTACGACGAATTGTTAATAGTACAATGGCTAATACACCAAGTTGTATTCCCATTAACATATCACCAACTAAGAACATGTAAATTGACCATGGAGCTAACACGATAATAGAACCAATGATCGGTATTAAGTCAACTGCCCAAATAATAATGGACATAACTAATGCAATTTCTGGAGTGATAAATAGTAACGATATTAAAGTGACTGTAAAGATGATTAAACTGACTAAAAACTGGGCTTTTAAAAATCCGAGTAATACGTAAGCTAATCGAGCATTCATGAATTTGAACTTTTCTTGTGTTTGATCTGTCATCATGCTATACATTTTGTTTCTTAAATTAGGAAGATCAAGCATGAACAGAAAGAGGGCGATCATATAAACGATGAAACTGATGAGGAACTCTGGTATTTTCAATATGAATTGAGCAATATTATCAATTTGGATGTAATCCATAATCTGTGTTTCTAATGATACCAAGTTCTCAGCAGCTGTTTCTTCAACTTCACGAACAAAGTGGGCAGGCCAATCTTCGGTGAAAGCATTTATATCATCTTGAAGTTCAATTAATATAGTTTCAACGTTTTTAATATATTCAGGTGCGTTTTCAGTAATTTTAACAACTTGGCCAATTGCCTTCGTTGTAGTATATGTACCAATCGTTGCGATTATAGATAGGAAAATTAAGAAAACAATTGTAACAGCAATTGTTCTGTTCATCCTAAATCGTCGCATGAACCAGCGAATGACTGGGTTAAGAAACAGAGCAGTGAAAAACGCTAAAATTAGTGGAATGGATATAGGTAGTATAAAATACCCAACCACAATTAGAATGATAATAGTGAAAATAATGGTCCACTGTTTTTTAGATATATTTTTTAGCAATGCAATTTAAGTCCCCTTTCATATACATACTATAACTATAGCACGGTCTTGTAGGTTTGAATAGTACAGGGTCTAAAGATTATGACAATTCAAACTACACTGCTACTATTGTATTAGAAAAAAACTCAGAAAATGTAATTGTTTTTAAAAGGTGACCCTAGTAGTCCATACTAAGGTCACCTTCCGTTTTGTTAGCTATTATTCTTAATCTTGGAATTCTTTTAAGTCTTCCTCGACTTTCGAAAGTACACGGTCAACACGTTCATGCACATTGTTAGGAAATTCTTCTTCACCGTATTCAACACCGTGTGGATAGTAGTGTTTACCTAGTAGCGGTGGCATAAGCTTAATTAACGCTGATCCCTTTTCAACACTACCTTCTACAGCTAATCCGCGTAATCTTAAGTAATAAGTAATGTTTTTCTCTGGAGAATTAATTTTTAAATCATATGTGACGCGTTCATAATCCCATTGTTCAGCTAAAACAAAACCATTTTGCTCAAGTGCATGAGTTAAAGGTTGTTGTTTAACTTGTGCGCCGTCGATTGAGAACTTAGTTATTTCCATCTCGTTCACCTCTTCTAAAATCTTCTTATCAAACTCATCATATTATGAAATCGCTAATTTATCAATTATTTCTGTGCAAATATATAAGATGTGTAACAAATTATTCAAAATTAATATGAAAACAAATTAATATAGTTGATTTCGAATGAACTCATTAATACGTTTAAGCGTATTTTATTATAGGGCAAATCTTCTTAAAGGAGTGAATTGTATGAGTCATATTCGTCTGCCGAAAGAATTAGAGGACTTTAAACAGTTTGTGCAAAATCGTCCAGAATTAGTCCAACGTGTAAGAAATAAAGAATATACGTGGCAACAACTATATAATATATGGACTGATGAAGGTCACCATTCAAGTTTTTGGGACCAATTTGAACAAAGTTTAGAAGAAGATAAAAGCACATCAGCATTTCCGGTTAAATCAGATCAAATTCAAGGGATCGTAAAGAAGTTAGCTGACCTTGATGTTGATCAAGTTGATAAAAATTTAAGGCAACTATCTAAAGCGCTTGATCAGATTCAACACTTGAGCCACCAATTTCAACAACAAAAAAGACGTCCCCCACATAGAGGTAATCGGTTTCCATTTTAATTCTAACAATGGTAATAAGTATTAGATTTTGTTATGATACAAGTATGGAGGTGTGTTCATGCTAGCTAACACAGAAGTATTAGAAGTATTAGAACAAGCAGAAAAGCTGGGTAAAATGATTAAAGAGTCAGAAGACTATGAAATATATACAAACCATAAAGATCAACTATACAATGACCCTGAAGCGAACCGTCTTATGACGGACTTTCAACAGATGAAAGCTGATTATGAAGATGTTCAACGCTTCGGTCGTTATCATCCAGATTACAGCAAAATTATGAAAGAAATAAGGCAATTAAAAAGAGAATTAGATATGCATGAAACAGTTGCTAGTTATAAACAGACAGAAACTCAACTGCAAATGTTATTAGATGAAGTATCTGAAATTGTCGCTAAATCGATTAGCCCTAACATAAAAGCTCCAAAAGATGGTGTAGCACTCAAAGATACAGGAGATGGCTGTGGTTGCGGTAGTGGTGGCCAGTGTGGTTGCCAAGCGTCCTAGTAAAGAATGGAGGAGTATCGATGTTCACAAAACGCCAAGGAATCGTAGTTTGGTTTAAGCACATTAAACAGTTGAGAAAACTTCGTCGTTTCGGACACGTGATTTACGCATCTAAACGTCAAAAGTATGCCGTAATTTATGTTAATCAGGAAGAAGTATCTAATATTGTCGAGCAGGTTGAACGTCTTCATTTCGTTAAAAATGTTGACTTATCATATAAACCGTATGTTGATACTGCTTATCAAGGGGCGGTTGAGAAGACACATGATTTAGATGCAGAGCTGGAAGGCTATTATCAAAGTGGAATATAGAAAAGAGTGAGGAGCATGGTCCTCACTCTTTTTTTGTTTAAATAGGTGGCAACAGGTGGTTTAATCTTAATACAGCAATAAGCTGCTGATAAAACAGTTGTTCATCATAATATGTTGTTGATGGTTGTACTTCAAGTTCAATAATATTGACATCAATTCGCTCGCTAACTGACTTAAAAGCATCATATCTTACGTTACTGTGACCTTCTTTTGGTTTCGGTATCCCTTCTAAACAAATGTAAACAGGTTGAAAATGACCAATAGAAGTAGGATTTAATATAGCAGCAATTGATGTAACATCTTGTCCTTGCTTATGTGTATGAAAAGCCAGTAAATGTTTAACCCGACTTGGCATTGAATCAATTAGTGTAATTAATTCATAAACATCTCCGTATCCTTCACCTAATTTAATAAAATGTTGTGTCATACGGACCCTCCTTTGTATACTTCATCAATACTTTAGCACGGAAATGATTTTTTGTTAATTAAACATAGTAACTTGATGTCGATTTTGGTAAAATGATAACGGAAATAATTGAAAAAATTATTACAATTGTAATGAAGAAGGAGAGCCTTAAATGAGAGCTCTTACAGGCATTTTAATATTTTTATTAGTTACGAGTATATTGTTAGGTTTTTATCAATGGCAAGATCATCTAAATATGTCGGCGCAATCCGATGAGGAAAAGATCGAAGAACAAATAACTATTGAGGAACAAAGTGATTACTTAATAATTGAACATAAAATCAATGGGTTGAATGAAGGCAATTTTGAAGCAGAACTCCCACAATTTATTACGAATTTATCTTGTGTAAATAGTGAAGGTTGTGAAATAGAAGAGGGTGAGACCTTAGTTGTCGAAAACTTAAATGATCTAACGGTTACATATGAAGCGCCAATTAAATCATTGATATCAGAAGTTAAATATAATCAAGACTGGTTAATTAATTTACAGCCGGTTCAAATTGCCGACTTAACAAAAGAAAGAACAGTATCTCTTTCAGCTAACAAAGAAGGCAAATGGCTTAGTTCCAGTAAACCAGTGATATCAAGTAAGCGAGAATCGATTCATTATTATGAATGGCGTCTATATGATGAGCAAAACTTACCTCTATATAAGTTTTATGAGGACATGCAGTTAGTCGAAGAAATAGCAGGTACAGGTATATATTCTACTGAAGTAGAAGAGCTTCCTGATCAAGAAAATGACTTCTTGAAATATGAAGAACTGTTTCATAATCGGTTAGTCGTTATTAGTGAGCGACTTGAATCAGTAACTTTAAGTGAAATAGTTATAGTCAATGACGTTGACCGTGTTAATTCTGAGGTATTAAAAAGTCATTTAAAATCAATTACGAAAAACTACAGTGATGATTATGATTGGGTTGTAAATGAGTTAGCTAATTATTTCTTAATCGGTGAAGGTGGGCAAGTGGTAGAAGAGTTTTCTCAGCAAATAACAGAAGAGCAGCAAGACGAATTGCTCAATATACTTGTACAACAGACGAAGCAAGTTGATGAAACTTTACCGAACTATATTGATCAACTGCTGAGTGACATTTTAGGATATGAGGTTGATTTCATTAAACAAAATCATGAATCTAACACGTTACTACCACTATCTGGTATTGACTTGAGAACGGTTTATTTTGATGAACAAGAAGTAGACTTATCAGTTAGGTTAAACAATGAGGGTATATATGTAAGTGTTGAAGACATTATTGAACTGGCAGAACTTAATGGTTTTAATGTTAATGGAAGAAGCGAGTGGTTTATACAATATGAAAATGATCGTTATCGTTTTTATGTGAATCGAGATGTGTATACAATTAATGATCAACGCTACTCTGTTCAGCCTGATACATGGTTTCAGTATGGAAGTGACTTATATGTCGACTATTCTTTAATAGAGGGTTTATTTGATTTTACGTTTTCATTTTCTGATGAAGAGATCCGAATTAAATAAAAAAATGGCTCTTTTCCAATACTATTGAAAAAGAGCCAAAGTCTCTTTGCATATGCAAAGAGTACAAAAAGGGAGAGGAGAAACCGGAAGAAGGTCTTATGGGGAATGATAAGACTTCTCCGAATAGAACGGATTTCCTCAAATACCGTTCCTAATAGACAGTTTTACCAGGTTCATTATTTTTATACATTTGTCTTTATATTTTTTAGTTGCTAAATAGTTCATTATTTATTGATGATTTATGGAAATAGTATGAAGTAGAAACGTGAAGTTGGTGATGAGATGAGAGTTATATCTGGTCGTTTTAAAGGGCATCCGTTAAAAGCGGTTCCTAACATGAAAACAAGACCAACAACAGATAAAGTTAAAGAATCATTATTCCATCAAATTGGCCCTTATTTCGATGGAGGAACTGCTTTAGATTTATTCGCAGGTAGTGGTAATTTAGGTATTGAAGCAATAAGTAGAGGTATGAGTTCAGTCGTATTTGTAGACCACCAGAATCCTGCTATTCAAACGGTTAAAGATAATGTAAAGAAACTCAAGATAAACGATCAATGTGAGATTTTTCGAAATGATGCAATTCGAGCAATTAAGGCCGCCGGTAAGCATGGTAAGAAGTTTGATTATATATTTTTAGATCCACCTTATCGCAAAGTGCCATTTGATAAAATCTTTAATCAACTACTTAAAGCTGACGTGTTAGTTGAGGAAGCGATGGTTATTTGTGAGCATGACCCTAAAGATGAGCTTCCTATAGACTTAAAACAATTTGAAGTCGTCAAACAAGATACATACAGTAGTACGATTGCTGTTACAATTTTTTCTTACAATTTAGGAGGAAGATCATGAATAAAGTAGCCATTTGCCCAGGAAGTTTCGATCCAATTACAAACGGTCATTTAGATATTATTACACGTGGCTCTCAAGTGTTTGACCACGTGATCGTAGCTGTGTTTAATAATCAATCAAAGTCACCGCTTTTCACTGTTGATGAAAGGTTAGCGTTAATCAATGAAGCTACCAAAGGGTTAACCAATGTGTCAGTGGATGTCAGTCATGGTTTATTAGTGGATTATGCGAAAGAGAAAAATGCTGCTGCGATCTTAAGAGGATTAAGAGCAGTTAGTGACTTTGAATACGAAATGCAAATTACATCTATGAACCGTCATTTAAACGAAGACATTGAAACGCTATTTATGATGACAAACAATAAGTATTCGTTCTTAAGCTCTAGTATGGTTAAGGAAGCGGCTCGTTATCATTCAGACGTATCTGATCTTGTACCGAAACCAGTTGAAGATGCATTGAAGCAGAAGTACTTACAAAAGAATAAATAAGACGTTGCCCAGTTAGCTTTAATAACTGGGCATTTTTTAACTTAAGACTTAAATATTCGTAATCACATTGTCATATGTTAGAATGAAAATACAGAAATTTTAGAAAAAAGGAAGTAGGTTGATTCAAGTGGACATAGTCCCGACTTTAGCCTCTCAATTTACACCTTTAAAAGATCGAGATGAATTTATTACTCGACTTAATTTACAAAGAAAATTAAATCAAGTAACCAATTACCCTGTTACCTTTATCCATGCTGGAGCAGGTTACGGTAAGAGTGTTGGTTTAAGTCAGTATGTTCATTCTACAAAAGACAATGTAAGTTGGTATACTGTCTCAGAATATGATCAAGATTTAGTCTTTTTTATGGCAAAGCTAATTCATGCTGTGAAAGGGTCTTATTCGACTTTCGGTGAAGAGTTAGTTAACAAACTTGGTCACTCTGAACGGTCAATAAAAGATCGAGATATTTGGAGCTTAGTAACTGAATTTGTTGATGAACTTGAACAGATAGACGAGCTAACTATTGTTATTGATCACATTCAAGTTGTGTTTCAAACACCAAAAGTCGTTAAATGGGTTGAGTTATTATTAGAGAACATTCCAAGCCATATCCATATTATTTTATCCTCTCGTTACAAACCTAGTTGGGGATGCTTATCCCAATTAAAAGTAAGGGGAGAATTGCTAGAAATAACGCCGAGTGACTTAAAACTTACTGAAGAAGAAATAGATCATTTGTTTTGTGACTTATATAATTTCCAAATAAATGAAGAAGAGATCCAAAGAATCTATCGATTAACAGAAGGTTGGCCTGCAGCATGTTCAATCTTTATTCAGCAATTAGAACAAGGTGATCATATAATAAATGGTTTTCAAGAAAATGAATTATATAGATCTAGTTTAGATGACTATATGTTGCATGAAGTATTAAATAAGCAACCGAAGCTTACACAGACATTTTTAATTCAGACGAGTATATTAGATGAACTGTCAGGGGCCTCATGTGATAATTTACTAAAAGTTGGCGGATCTGATGAAATTTTAAACACGTTATTGAAACAAAATTTAATGATTTCAAAAATTGGAACAGAACAATACCAATACCACCCTCTATTTAAAACTTTTTTAGTTAGAAGACTACAATCAATCTCCCACCAAGAATATAATCAGCTCCAATATGAAGCAGCGCATTATTATTACAAAAAAGGTGATGTCGAATTAGCAATTGGACATTATTTAGAAGTTCAAGAGTATGAAGAAGTCTCAGAACTGCTGGAGACATATGGTATCAAGATGTTGAATGATGGTCAGCTTGAAACGTTAAATAATTACTTAAAGAAGTTACCTGAATATGAAATAGAAAGAACAACTATTTTGCTATACTTTAAAGCTGAAATTGCTCGTTACCGTTCTAGGTATGATGAAGCGGAACTGATTTATCAGCAGGTAATTGATCAATCAAGAGAGCGTGATCATCTATATTTATTAAGTTTAGCATATGAAGGAAAGGCTAAAATTTACTTAGATACTATTCGTCCGATTCAAGCGAAGCGAATATTGGAACGAGCAATTGAGTATCGAGAACAACTTGCTGTGGATGAAAAGGAATTAGCTCGACTTTACTACATGTTAGGTGAAAATCTATTAAACTTAGGTTCTGCAAACAAGGCTGAGACTTGGTTAGAAAAAGCCAAGGATGCTAATTTGCCTGTTGATCAAGTTAATTTAAAGGCTAGAATCTACTTAAGAACAGGTCGGTTAAAGCAAGCTAAACAATACTTAATAGAACAAAAAGAGAGATTTAGCTCTGAAAACATGAGCCAATTGCCGAAATCCCATCGTGAAACAGACATTTTATTATCGATTATTTGTTGTATGTTAGGGGAGTCAGAAGAAGGTAAAAAGTATGCTGAGTATGGATTGCAGCAGGGCATCGAAAATAACTCACCATTCGTTGAAGCATGTGGTTGGATGCGACTCGGTCATGCTTCTCATTTATTAGAGCGTTATGATAGCGAAACGATTCAAACTTGTTACAAACAAGCCTTAAATATTATGCAAAACCTAAACGTATCGCGTGGAATGGCCGAGCCTTACATGGGACTTTGCTTAATGTATGGCAATGAAGGTAAGTATGAACAAGCATTAGAAGCAGGACAAAACGGTTTAAAAGAAACGGAAAAAGTGCATGATCAATGGTTGTCTGCTCTTATCCTTCTATGCTTAGGGTTGGCTGCTGCTTATGGTAATCGTCCAGAACAAGCGAAACAGTTTTTTAATGAAGCAAGGTCTCATTTTGAGAGTTGTGAAGACCAACATGGACTGATGGTTATTAATTTCTGGGAAGCCTACTTAGCTTTTCAAGAGAATGATACTAAGTTGTTTAAAACATGTTTTTCCAAGTTTTTAACGATCATGCAAACTGGCGATTATGAATTCTTCTTAAAATCTAGGACTTTAACAGGCCCTCAAGATTTACAAGTGATCGCTCCAATGTTTCATTACTGCTTGAAAGAAAACATCCATCGTTCATATGTCATTCGACTAATTGATGAGTTAGATTTAGGACAGTTAGAGCACCACCCCGGATATACGCTACAAATCAAAACATTAGGTTCATTTGAAGTAAAAATAGGTCGTCAATTAGTACAAGACTGGCAACGAGATAAGGCGAAAGAACTGCTTGAGTTGTTTGTAACAAAGCGTCATAAAGTGTTAGCTAAAGAGGAGATTTTTGAAAGTTTGTGGCCAGGTGAAACAGAAGAAAGCGCGAATAAAAAATTTAAAGTAACATTAAATAGTTTGTTAAAAGTGTTGGAACCTAAACGCCGCGTAAGACAAGAGTCTTATTTTATCGAGCGGAATGGAAGCACATACCGGATTAACCCAGAATCAACATATGAACTAGATCTAGATGACTTTGAGCGGTATGTTGAAGCGGGACTGGATGAACAAGTTCCAAGTAAATCAAGGCATCTATTAGTAAAAGGTTTAACATTATATGAAGGAGATTACTTAGCTCATCGAAGAACTGCTGATTGGGTTGTTAGTGAGCGAGAACGAATACAAGTACAATACTTGCAGGCTGCAGAAAAACTAGCACAAATTGCAACACGTTTAGAAGAATATGAGCTTTGTTTGAAATGGTGCTTTAAAATTTTACAAATCGATCAGACATGGGAAGAGGCATATCGGTTAATTATGTATAGTTATTATCGTCAAGATAATAGACCTCAGGCTATTAAATGGTTTAACAAGTGTCAGTCTGTATTAATAGAAGAATTGGATATTGAACCGACTCAAGCAACAATTGATATGCATGAGTTGATAAAGTGATTAATCAAGGCTGTCCGAGTGGGCAGCTTTATTCGTGTGTAACTCATTTGTAACTCTGTCATTTTAAACTGAATCCAAGCTGACAAGGCTTGAAATTTTAAAAATAGGGGGAATGAACATGTCTTTGAAAAGGTTTAGCGGACTATTAATTGTGGCCTTATTTGCGGTTATTTTATTGTCTGCTTGTGGAGATGAAGCGGGATCAGATGAAGAAGGTCCAATTAAGATAGGTGTTTTAGCTTCATTATCAGGTCCACTAGAAGCGTACGGTGTTCAAACGCAGCAAGGTTTTGAGTTAGGTATTGAGTACGCAACTGATGGAACTATGGAGTTTGATGGAAGAGAGATTGAAGTAGTATTTGCTGATACTGAGACACAATCCGATGTAGCAAGGCAACGTGCTTTAGAATTACTAGATGATGAAGGTGTTGACTTTTTAGTTGGTTCTTCTGATTCAGGTGATACGTTATCAGTAATTGGTTTAGCTGAAGAGTATGAGACGATTATGGTCGTTGAACCAGCAGTAGCGGACAGCATTACAGGTAGTGAATTTAATCCTTATATTTTTAGAACAGGTCGTAACTCATCACAAGATGCAGTAGCGGGTGCAGCAGCAATTGCTGAAGAAGGCGTTACTATTGCAACGTTCGCTCCTGACTATGCATTTGGTTGGGATGGAGTAGAAGCTTTTACTAATGCCGCTGAAGAATTAGGGGCTGAAGTTGTGCTAGAAGAATTCGTTGACCCTGATGCAACGGATTTTACACCTAACATTCAACGTGTAATTGAACATGACCCTGATTATATGTTTGTTATTTGGGCAGGTGCTAACAGTCCGTGGAATCAAATTGCTGATATGAATTTACAAGATAGAGGTATTCAAATTTCTACAGGTGCACCTGATATTGCTGCATTATCGACAATGGGTGAATTAGTAGGAATGGAAGGATTCACAGTTTATTATCATGACCTACCAGATAATGAGGTGAATGACTGGTTAGTTGATGAAATGGTAGAGCGTCACGACACGGTTCCTGATTTATTCACACCAGGTGGTATGAGTGCCGCATTAGCAATTATGGAAGCACTAGAACAATCAGATGGTTCAACTGATGCTAATGAATTAATTGACATTATGGAAGGTATGAGTTTTGAATCGCCGAAAGGTACGATGACCTTCAGACCTGAGGATCATCAAGCTTTACAAACGTTATATGCCATCACTTTAGAAGAGCGTGAAGGCTATGACTATCCTGTGCCTACATTGATTCGAGAACTTTCTCCTGATGAAACGGAACCTCCAATTTTAAATGAAAGAGAATAACCTTTTTAGAAGGGTGGACTTCAGTAGCATTACTGAAGTTCATTCTTATACATAAATTGGTGAAGGCGGTGAGGTATTGTGGAGACGATTATTAAAACAGAAGATTTGTCTATAGCATTTGGCGGTCACTGGGCTGTTAGTGACGTATCGATCGACATAAAACGAAATATATTTACATCTGTCATTGGTCCTAATGGCGCTGGTAAAACGACTTTTTTCAATTTACTAAGTGGGCAACTGTCTCCTACTAAGGGGCGGGTGTTTTATAAAGGAGAAGATATAACGAAACACTCAGTCATTCAACGAACACGTAATGGGATTGGACGATCATTTCAAATTACTAACGTATTTCCAAACATTACGGTATTAGAAAATGTAAGGTTAGCCATTCAATCTAGAGAACAAGTTCGGTTTGATTTGTTTAGACATTTTAAGAGTTATCGTCAGTTTGAAGAAGAGGCTATGAATCTATTAGAAACAGTTTTATTAGCAGAAAAAGCAGAAATTCCAGCAGCGAGTTTATCACACGGTGAGAAGCGCAAGTTAGAAATAGCGATGTTACTTGCTTTAAATACTGAAGTTTTACTGTTGGATGAGCCGACTGCTGGCATGTCGTTAGAAGAAGTTCCAGCAATATTAAATGTAATTAAAAATATTAAAGAACAAGAAGATCGAACGGTTGTACTAATAGAGCACAAGATGGATATGGTTTTAGATTTATCTGATCGAATGATGGTGCTTTTTAACGGAGAGTTATTAGCGGAAGGGACACCAGAAGAAATTATGGCCAATGAAACCGTTCAAGCTGCTTATATTGGAGGTGACCCTAATGACTCAACCACTACTTAGAGTGGAGAAAGCAAACACCTATATTGAACAGTTTCACATTTTACAAAATATCAATTTTGAAGTGCAAAAAGGCGAGCTCACGCTATTGTTAGGGCGAAATGGTGCAGGTAAAACGACGACTTTAAGAACAATTATGGGGCTTAACCCAGCAACATCCGGTCACGTATTTATAAAGGGTGAAGATATAACGAGTACGCCAACCTATAAAATTGCCAAGAAAGGAATTGGCTATGTACCTGAAGATCAAGGAATTTTCTACGAATTAACAGTAGGAGAAAATATGCGCGTTGCTATGATGCATGAGGATGACGCTACAAAAGAGCGGCTTGAGTGGTCACTAGAATTGTTCCCGGATTTGAAAAAGTTTTGGAAGAAGCCTGGTGGTCAATTAAGTGGTGGACAAAAGCAAATGTTATCTATAGCACGAGCGTTTGTTAATGAGACTGATTTGCTATTAATTGATGAACCGAGTAAAGGGTTAGCACCTGTTGTGGTTGAGAAAGTAATTGAAGCGGTTGAAAAAATAAAGGATCACACAACCGTTGTTTTAGTGGAACAAAACTTTTATATGGCTAACCGTTTGGGCGATCGTTTTTATATTCTTGATGATGGTTTATCAGTACATGATGGATATATGAAAGAGTTAAATGAAAATGAGGAGTTAAAGCGAAAATACTTAGGTATTGGCTAAGGGGGGAAAGCAATGGAACTGTTTATTAACCTTGCCATAAATGGAATCGCCATGGGGATGTTGATTTTTTTAATTGCATCAGGCTTAACCTTGATATTCGGACTTATGAGCGTTCTTAACTTTGCTCATGGTGGATTGTTTGCTTGGGGAGCTTATAGTGGTGTTTTCTTTTATGTATTACTAGATAACTTTTGGTTAGGTTTGTTAGGTGCAATCGTTACAGGTCTGTTATTAGGGTGGTTGACGGAACTGCTCATTGTTCGACCCGTCTACGGAAACCACATACGTCAAATATTAATAACGTTAGGCTTTATGTTAGTGCTAACAGAGATGTTAAAGGTCGTTTTCGGTCCAAATATTATTAATGCACCAACACCAGAAATGTTTCAAGGTAGCTGGATGATCGGTGATATTACGATTATTAAATACCGAGCGTTTATTATTGCAGTTGGGTTGATTTTATTTATTGTTATGTACAGTGTGCTGAAGTATTCGAAAATCGGTTTAATTGTTCGAGCTGGTGTTATGAACAAAGATATGATTCAAGCTCTTGGCGTTAATATTAAACTAGTATTCGTTCTCGTATTCATGGTAGGTTCTGCGTTAGCTGCACTAGGTGGAGCTTTATTTGCACCAAGCTCAGGTGCCATATATGCAGAAATGGGGTTAGAGTTCGGAATCTTTGCATTTATTGTTGTTATTATCGGTGGAATGGGCAGTATTCCAGGCTCATTACTAGCCGCATTGTTAGTAGGGTTAGCAAACACGTTTACAGCATACTATATGCCGATTTTATCAATGGTCGTCACGATGATTATTATGTTGATCGTCTTAATATTCCGCCCACAAGGATTATTTAACATAAGCGGGGTGTCAAATAAATGATGAAACGTCTACAGACTTCAACCTGGGTTTATTTGTTGATTGCTTTTGTATTAATGTTGCTGCCGTTCGTTAAAGATGATCGTTGGTTTCTATTTTTAATGATTCAAATATTTGTCTTTGCTATCTTCGCTATGAGTTATGACTTGTTGCTTGGGTATACTGGAATCGTCTCATTTGGTCATGCGATGTTTTTCGGTATTGGAGCTTATAGTGTTGCGGTTACGATGAGCAGGCTTGATTCAACGTTTAGTAGTTTTTTATTAGGTGTTGTCGTTGCAGTTATCATATCGGGTATTGTTGCTTTTTTAGCAGGTGTGTTAACGCTTAAGTTGAAAAGCCATTACTATGCCATGCTTACGTTAGCTTTAGCCGGAATGTTTTTATATATTGCTGAAAGGTGGCGTTCGGTTACAGGGGGGAATGATGGATTCACGTTTCGAATCCCTGAATTACCAGGTGTCCTACAAGATCATCGGAATGTAGTGATTTACTTATTTACACTCCTTTCTATGGTTCTATTATTCTTTGGTATGAAGAGGCTGACAGAATCACCATTAGGTCGAGTGCTTGTAGGTATTCGAGAAAATGATCAGAGAGTTGAATCACTTGGCTTTAGAATTATGCCCTATAAAGTGTTAATTAGTGTCGTTTCAGGTGTAATCGCAGCCTTAGCAGGAGTGTTATACGCTGTTAGTTTACGTTTTGTTAATACCCAAGTGTTTGATATTGAAGTGACATTGGATGCTTTGTTAATGACAATTATTGGTGGGGTCGGTACATTAGTTGGCCCAATCTTAGGGTCGGCGATTATGAATTTATCACATCACTTTCTATCCGATTTAGCTAGTGTTCATTGGATTTTCCAAAGATGGGTTATTCTATTCGGAATTATCTTTATATTAGTCGTTATTTTCTTCCCGAATGGTATTGTTGGTACGATTCAAAAGAAAATGCATGAAAGAAAAATGAAACAACGTGTTAAACAAGTTGAAAAACAATCAGCTAAAAATTAAAGGAGGGCGATCAATGCAAGAGTTATGTATCCATTCTTTTGTCATCCGCTATCAACAAATTCAATTAAGTGAAAGCCCTCACATTAAAGTGAAAGTCGTAAATGTACAAAGTGATACTGAAACTTATTTTGATTCATTGTATGATGCTTATCAATACATGGAGAAAGTGATCGGTGAGTAAAGGAGAATGGTGATGGATTCGATCGTTGGTGTTGTAGCAACAGGAATATATATACCAAAGGAAAGAATGACAGGAGAAGAAATAGCGAATAAATCTCAGTTACCAGTTGATGTTGTGAAAGAGAAAATGGGGATCCAAGAAAAACCGATTCCAGGACTAGAAGATCATACGGCTGAGATGGGGATCAAAGCGGCTAGGCAAGCTTTTGAGAAATGCGATGTGAAACCAGAAGAGATAGATCTAATCATATATATCGGTGAAGAGTATAAAGAGTACCCATTGTGGACTGCGAGTATAAAAATGCAGGAAGAACTGGGGTGTGATCGTGCGTGGGCGTTTGATGTAGCACTAAGGTGTGGTACGACTATTATGGCGTTAAAAGTCGCAAAAGCGTTAATGGTTGCTGATACAAATATTAAAACTGTATTGTTAGCAGGCGGTTATCGAAATGGGGACTTTATTGATTTTGAGAACCCTAGAACACGCTTTATGTATAACTTAAGTGCCGGTGGTGGTGCGATTATTTTAAAAGAAAATTATGAGCGTAACCAACTACATGAAACGTCAATCATCACTGATGGCTCTTTTTCAGAAGATGTTGTCGTCGTTGGGGGAGGAACTAAGCTTCCAATGTCGAAAGAAGTATTAGAATCGAATTACTATCAATTAGATGTATTAGATCCTGATGGAATGAAAAGCCGGTTAGAAGAAAAATCAATGAAAAATTTCTTGAATGTAATTAGAGAAGCATTATCCCGGTCTAGTTTTACTGAAGAAGATATAGATTATTTAGCCATTTTGCACATGAAGCGGTCTGCGCATCAATATATTTTAGATGAATTAGGATTAAATGATGAACAAACGATTTACCTTGAGCATTATGGTCATATCGGGCAAATTGACCAAATACTATCATTACAGTTAGCACAAGAACAAAATAAGCTTAAAGATGGTGATGTGGTCGTCCTTGTGAGCGCTGGTATAGGCTATGCTTGGGGTGCATCAGTCATTAGATGGGGTTAGAAGGAGGATTTGTTCATGTTACACTACGTTGATTTACCATTAGGTGAAACAATTGCTTACCGCACTCGTGCTGGTGGGGACAAGACAATTTTGTTAATTCACGGTAATATGGTTTCTTCTAAACATTGGGACTTATTATTAGACAACTTAGATGAGCAGTATACACTTGTTCCTTTAGATCTACCGGGGTTTGGTCAGTCTACTTACAATCACCAGATTAATAGCATTGAAGATTTTGCAAAAGTTGTAAAAGAGTTTGTTGATGAATTAGAACTTGATGTGTACGCTATTTTGGGTTGGTCAATGGGAGGTGCAATTGGTATGCAATACTGTGCCATGTATGACCAACCGTGTGAGAAATTAATGCTACTAGCATCAGGGTCAACTAGAGGCTATCCCTTTTATGCTACTAACCCAGACGGAACACCAGATGTGAGTAATAGACTAGAAACGTATGATCAAATTAAACAAGATCCAATGAAAACGAAAGTGATGGAAGCAGCACAGCAAAACGGTGATAAAGAAACGATGAAAATGGTGTGGGATGCGGCGATCTATACACAGAAAAAACCAGAACCGAACCACTATGATGAGTATTTAGAAGATATCTTAACTCAGAGGAATATTGCTGAGTGTTATCATGCTTTAAATCATTTTAATATAAGTCACGTTCATAATGGGTTAGTTGATGGAACAGGGGATGTTGATCAAATTGATGTTCCAGTCCTAGTCATGCACGGTGACTTAGATTACGTTGTCTTATCAACTATGAAAGATGAAATATTAGAAGATTTAACAGGTGATGTTGAATATGTTGAACTTACGAATTGTGGGCACTCACCAATGGTAGATGATCTATCATTACTTACAGAATCAATTGAAAACTACTTACGAAAGGATTGACATACAATGGCTAGGCTAGATGGGCGTGTTGCTATTATAACTGGTGGGGCAAATGGAATAGGGTATGCAGCAGCTAATTTGTTTGGTAAAGAAGGAGCTAAAGTTGTATTAGCTGATTTCGATGTTGAAACAGGCAAGGAAAAAGCGCAACAATTACAGAATGAAGATTTCGATGTCATGTTTGTTCAAGTAAATGTTGCAGACAGAATTAGTGTTGATCATATGATCGAACAAGTTATTAAACAATACGGAAAGATTGATATTCTCGTTAATAATGCTGGTATAACACGAGATGGAATGTTATCAAAAATGAGTGTGGAAGATTTCCAACAAGTAATTGATGTTAACTTAACGGGGGTTTTTCATTGTACACAAGCGGCTTTACCTTATTTATTAGAGCAAGGCAAAGGTAAAGTAATAAACACTTCTTCTGTTTCAGGTACATACGGTAATGTTGGACAAACGAATTATGCAGCAGCGAAAGCAGGCTTAATCGGGATGACGAAAACTTGGGCAAAAGAATTAGGTCGCAAACAAATTAATGTAAATGCTGTAGCGCCAGGGTTTACAGAGACTTCGATGGTTGAATCAGTCCCTGAGCATATTATTGAAGGTTTGAAAAAGCAAGTACCAATGGGGCGTCTCGGACAACCTGAAGATATAGCTAAAGCTTATTTATATTTAGCAAGTGATGATTCAGACTATGTAAATGGCCAAGTAATTAATGTAGACGGTGCGATTATGATGTGAGTAACGACCAGGTTGGTGTTGAGCTAACCTGGTTTTTTAATGAGAGGCTTTGTAACTGTATTGTAACTAGTCTTCTTTAAACTGAATATACATGATGTTTAAGGGGGCGACTAGACATGCTAGGCGAATTAGATTGGTTACAGTCAAGAGCACAGTTATACCCAAATGATGAAGCTGTCGTTGATGTGCAAGCTCAACTTTCTTTGTCTTATGAAGAATTAAATGACCGTGCAACTGTTTTAGCAGAAGGGTTAAAACATAGTGGGATACAAAAAGGTGATCGTATTGCTTTATTATCACTTAATCATATTAGCTATTTCGACACGTTATTTGCATGTTTGAAGGTAGGTGCAATTTTTGTACCGTTAAATTGGAGGCTATCGAAAGATGAATTAACCTATGTCTTACAAGATAGTGATCCTAAGTTGGTCATTATTCACCCGGAATTTGAACAATCGTTAGCATGGCTTAATAAAACATACAACACATTACTTATTGATCATTCAAATTACATGTATGATTTGGATCGACAAGTAATAGATGAAGTCTCTTTGTGTGAAACAGACCCTTTGGCAATGATTTATACTGGTGGCACGACAGGTAAGCCGAAAGGAGCTGTGCTAAGTCACAGGTCGATTATGTGGAATGCGTTAAATACAATTATTAGTTGGGGCTTAACGAAAGATGACCGAACGTTAACTGCTATCCCGATGTTTCATACGGGAGGATTAAATGCACTATCAATACCAATCTTAATGGCTGGAGGTCAAGTTATTATTCATGCCCATTTTGACCCAGATCAAGCAGTTGAACATTTAATTAAGTATCGTTGTACTATTGTGTTGTTTATTCCAACGATGTATCAGTTCATAACAGAGTCATTAATATTTAAAGAAAATGATTTTCCACATATGAAAGTGTTTTTATCAGGAGGAGCACCTTGCCCATTAACTATTTATGAACGATTCGAAAATAAGAGACTTCAATTTAGAGAAGGGTATGGTTTAACTGAAGCAGGGCCAAACAATTTTTATATTGAACCAGGAGATGCTCGTTTGAAAAAAGGTTCAGTTGGCCAAGAGATGATGTTTAATGACATTGATATCGTCAATGATGCAGGTGATTCAGTATCAGTTAATGAAGTTGGTGAGCTTTGGTTAAGAGGAAAACACTTATTTGAATATTATTGGAACCAAGAAGAAGAAACGATGGCACAATTACATGGCGAGTGGTTGAAAACAGGAGATCTGGCGAGGCGAGATCAAGACGGGTTTGTTTATATTGTCGGTCGTAAGAAAGATATGATTATATCAGGTGGAGAAAATATCTTTCCGTTAGAAATAGAACATTGGCTTGCATCACATTGTGACATACAAGAAGTAGCTGTAATTGGAGTGCCAGATGAGCTATGGGGTGAGAAAGTCGTAGCTTACATATCGACTAGTAACCTTAACCTTGATGGTGCACAACTTGAAATTTATTGTGAAGAGAAATTAAGTCGATACAAAATTCCTAAAGCTTTCTATTTCGTTGATGAACTCCCGAAAACCCATGTCGGTAAAATAAATAAGACGGCACTTACTCGTTGGTTTCAAGAGCAACAAATAAAAGAGGAAAACGGGAAGTCATAATATAAAAAGGTGATCTCAAAACTATTTGAGGTCACCTTTTATTTTGATTATGGGTGGCTTTTACGAAGTAAGATGAGGAATCCTACTAAAATGGTTCCGATCGTAATTAATGGCCCGTATTGACTTAGCCATTCAAGCGCGATAACAGATAATCCAGTGTAGTCAGTATGTGTATCAACCGGTATATCGGATGGAGAAAGCATTGTTCTTTCAACGTATAATGGCTTAAATAGAATTATTACTAAAATTACAGCGAATACTATATGTAGTAACCTTCCGATAAAATACGGTGCGAAACGAATGTCGGTATTGGCCAGTATACTTGCGACTTGTGATTGAATAGATAATCCATTGAAAGCAAGTATTGCACTGACTAATATAACTTGAGCAAACAATGTAGCATGATCCGTTTGAGCAATCATTTGAGCACCTAACGTAATTTCAAATACACCACTTAGTAAAGGAAGAGCTAACTCTTTAGGTTGAGCAAAAATAGTTAAGACCTTTTCGATTGAGCTAGCAATAACTGACGATACACCCGTTAAGAATAACAGCTTGTTTAAAACAGAAAATAAAATAATAAATCCACCGATCATAACGAGTGTTCGAATAGAAGACATAACGGCGTCACCTAAAATTTTACCTAGTGGTTCAGAGTGTGACGTTCGGTGATGGTGTAAGGCGTAAAGTGCTCGTCCAAAAGTTGACCCACGAATGTTTCTTTGGTCATCTTCAGTTCGATCATCTTCGTTACGTTTATAAAATCTCATACATAATCCAACTAGTATACAAGCTGAATAATGACAGATCGCAATCAGGAATCCTAATTTCGGATCATGGAAAAAACCAACAGCAATTGCACCAAAAATAAATAATGGGTTTGAAGCGTTTGTGAAGGCGACTAATCGTTCTGCTTCAGTTTTTGTAAGGACATTTTCTTGTCTTAAGCGGGCAGAAATCTTTGCACCTGATGGGTACCCACTAGCTAGCCCCATTCCCATAACAACTCCTCCAGCCCCTGGGACGTTAAAGAGAGGACGCATGAGAGGTTCTAATAGTACTCCGATAAATTTCACTACTCCAAAAGCTAATAACAGCTCAGCAACAATGAAAAATGGTAGTAATGAAGGAAATACAATTTCAAGCCATAAATTTAACCCTCGGATTGAAGCTTCGAATGATTGATCAGGAAAAGAAATAATAGCAACTGCGAGAAAGGTTGCTGCTGTAGCATATAGAATAGAAGTTATTTTTGATATCACCGCTTGTCCTCCTATTAACATCAAACTGTACGAATACAGACAAGAGTAGTAAAATATTTATAAATAGATACAAAGATTTTAATCCATACTTATACAACACTATGCAGTATGAACTAGGAATAGAAGGGAGTGTTTATAGTTGTCCAGACCTAAAATTGGTCTAGCATTAGGGTCAGGTGGTGCTAGAGGATTCTCTCATTTAGGTGTTATAAAAGTTTTTGAAGAACATAACATTCCAATTGATTATATTGCAGGTAGTAGCATGGGGGCGTTAGTTGGATCTTTTTATGGGGCTGGTCAAAAAGTTAGTGACCTTTATAATTTAGCTTTAAATTTTAGGCAAAAATATTTCATGGATATAACGGTTCCTAAAATGGGTTTAATTCAAGGGGAGCGAATTAAATCCTATATTCGCATGTTTACATATAATAAAAACTTGGAACAATTTAATATACCTGTAGCCGTTGTAGCAACTGAT
The DNA here is from genome assembly GCF_007991275.1 of Alkalibacillus haloalkaliphilus. Taxonomy (GTDB): domain Bacteria; phylum Bacillota; class Bacilli; order Bacillales; family Alkalibacillaceae; genus Alkalibacillus; species Alkalibacillus haloalkaliphilus. Next base: position 44,200 of record NZ_BJYA01000002.1, read on the forward strand.
GTACATAATGGAGAACGTGTGATTTTCCGCGAAGGCGATGCTGCAACAGCTGTTCGTGCTAGCATATCAATTCCTGGAGTTTTCGTTCCGGAACGAGTAGATGGCCGTCTATTAATCGATGGTGGTGTTACCGATCGTGTTCCGATCTCAGTTGTGCGTGAGATGGGAGCAGATATAATTATTGCTGTCGATTGTTCAAAGTTTGAAGAAAATACAGATATCCATTCAATTTATGATATTATTATGCAAAGTATTGACATTATGCAAGATGATATGACGAGTCACTTAGTAATGGACGCAGATTTTGTAATACGACCTGAAGTATATGAATTTAGTTCACGCAACTATTCAAATGTTGGAGAAATTATCGCCAAGGGTGAAAAAGAAGCAGAAAAGCACATACAATCAATTAAGCGAGCGATGAAAGGTTGGAATGAATAAATTATGTTTAATAATAAAAAACAAGTCATTACGTTAATTGTTACGATCGGTTTAGCTCTCTTTCTTTCATATTACCAACTTGATTATTACATATACCAACCTGGTGATACGACACCGTTATCGTCTGTTGTTGAAATGGAAGATAGTTTTGAAGGTGAAGGGGAGTTACATTTAGTTACAGTTCGAGGTGGGCAAGCAACACCGTTGTATTATCTGTGGGCTCAAATCAGACCTCATTATGACATCGTTGAATTAGAACAAGTTAGGCCTCATGGAATCAGTCAAGAAGAGTATATGGAAGCCCAGTTACAGCATATGGAAAGCTCTCAAGAGGCTGCTACTGTAGTCGCTTTTGAAGCAGCAGGTGGGGATATAACGATTGACTACAAAGGTTCTTTTGTTGCGATGGTTGTAGAAGATATGCCTGCTGATGGCTACTTGGAAATTGGTGATGAAATTATCGGAATAAACGGGCAAACGGTATCATCCTCAGAGGAGATTGTGGATGAAACGAGCGCAATGTCTGTTGGAGACGAGATTGAAGTTACTTTTGTAAGAGATGGTGAAGAGTTGACAACTTCATTTGAACTTGATGCCTTTCCTGATGACCCTGAACGACCTGGCATGGGTGTATCACTTGTAACAGACCGTGACGTTCATGTCACACCAGAAGTTGAATATGAAAGCGGTCAAATTGGTGGACCTAGTGCTGGTTTAATGTTTGCTTTAGAAGTATATAATCGTTTAACGATGGATGATATTACTAAGGGAAGAACGATTGTCGGAAGTGGTGAAATTGACTACGAAGGTAATATTTATCGCATTGGTGGGGTTGATAAGAAAGTAGTATCAGCTGATCGTGATGGGGCTGACATCTTCTTTGCAGCTCATGAAAATGGTCGTGAAGGTTCCAATTATAATGAAGCGGTAGAAAAAGCAGAAGAAATTGATACAAATGTAGAAATCGTGCCAGTGGACACTTTCCAAGATGCACTTGATTACTTAAATAATTTAGAATAAAAGTAATGCCCATTAGCTTTGTGCTAATGGGCATTTGTTTATTTAATCATAATCGGTCCAGTTAATTCTTGTTTTCTTAATTTAGTCCGCTGTTCGGGATTAATAACACTATAATAAGCATCTGTTGCCCGTTCTTCAATTTTAATTAATGGGTGATTCCCTTGTTGTAAGTTAGAAATGATTGGAATATCAATTTGTTTTTTCTTTTGATTAATAAAAGCTCGACCTTGTTCATTCATTCCTAACAGACGTATGTACGGAGGCTCTGTTAAGCCTTTGTATGCCTCAACCTCATCTTTTGTCGTATTAGTTAACAAATGAACAAACATTCTTTGTAGTCTAGTCCATGTGTAACGCTTAGTCTTTAATTGTTCCATCCATTGTTGGAAGTTTGTAACACGATTAACTGTTTGTTTTAGTTTATATTCTATACCTTCGATCATGCCATGAATTTCTCTGAGTTCTTGTTCTGATTTTGATTGAACAATTAATTGTAAATAAGGGAAGTATAATTCCCAATCATGCCAACTCCCGCTATTTTGCTGATAAAGACTTAACTGATTCACAGTTTCACTTGGCAATGCTTGCTCAGCTTTTTTGGTTAATTTTTTCGTGCTGACAATCTCCTGTCGTATGCTTGTTGCACTGGCGATGTCATGATCAATTGTTTCATCATGATAGCCACTTTTAGTACGTTGGATCGTTTCAGGAATTATATCGCTGTTTAAATTTTGAATAGCTTTAACATAACTAAAACCTAAAATATTGTTAGGTTGTCCTAAGTCAAGCTCTTTTGAGCGAAGTCCAATGGCATCATAAGCCTCAGTACTTGCTTGAGGGAATGAATAACCTTGCTTTAAATTTTCTTGTAATAATGATTGAAATTGTTCTTCATGTTCTTTAAAATGCGTGTAACGGTCCTTAAATGCTTGAATGTCTCCAGATTCACTTCCGAAACAGACGTAATCAACTTCGAGCGCATTCAGTATTGATATAGCCCCGTGAGCGAAAAGGTCAGCATATTGAACGGCATAAATAAAAGGTAATTCCAAAACAACGTCCACTTGGTGACTTAATGCCGCTTTCGTTCTTGCGAATTTATCAATTATTGCTGGTTCACCTCTTTGTAGGAATGAGCCACTCATGACAGCAACAGTAATTTCGGCATCTGTTTTTTGTCGTGATGATTCTTGATGGTAAAAATGCCCGTTATGAAATGGATTATACTCAACAATGAGTCCACATGATTTCACATTAATCACGACCTTTTTACATAGTTTAATTCTATGTTAGAAATAAATTGCATAAAAAACAAGTACAACTTTATATGTTTGGGGAAACTACTATATATAAAGGGATATAAAACAACCGCTGTTAAGAAAAAATATTGACAAAAGGAGCAATTCCTTTTAAAATAACTCTTGTTGCCTTGAGGTGATTAATATGCAAATTGCACTACAAAAAGTAAAGGCTAGTGAACCGTATTCTTTCTCGGAAACGGTTAATGTATCTGATTTATCTGAGATGGATCAAGACATTAGAAAAATATCTGACGTTGAAGTAAGTGGTGAAGCTACATTGGAGCAAGGCATTTATACGTTTCGTTTAAATGTAGATGGCACAATGGTTTTACCGTGTGCTAGAACGTTAGTAGATGTACCTTATCCATTTCATGTAGAGGCTTATGAACTATTCACAACAGAAAGTTATAAAGCCTCTGAAGAAGATGAGATTCATTTTATTGACCGAGAAGTTCTTGACTTAACGCCTTATATCAAGGAAAATATTCTATTGGAAGTTCCTATTCGCGTTTTTAGTGAAGAAACTAAAATCGAGGATGTCGTTGGTGAGCAAGAAGGATTTACCGTTCTAGGTGAAGATGAATACTTAGAACAAGATGCTATGCAGCAAGAAAAGTTCGAGCAAGAACAAGAACAGAATCAAAAAGTAGATCCTCGACTCTCATCTTTAAAACAATTCCTTAAAAACGATAAGAAATGAAATGATTGATCCTTGATAATATTGGGTCTGATGAGTTAAAGGGAGGTGTAACACATGGCAGTACCAAAGAGAAAAACTTCTAAAAAAGTTAAGCGCCAACGTCGTACTCACAAGAAGCTACATTTACCAGGTATGGTAGAATGTCAAAACTGTGGCGAGTACGCTAAACCTCACCACGTTTGTAAAGAATGTGGAAACTACAACGGTAAAGAAGTTGTTGAGAAGTAATTCAACCAAGTAAAGGTGTCTCGTAATGGAGGCATCTTTTTTTGTATTAGAAGAGATCTATATATAAGGGTGGGGTTGGAATGAGTGATGATGTATTACTATATCTAGACCAAAACAATCAAACAGCTATTGTTACATTGAATCGACCAGAGAAACGAAATGCGATTTCGTTAAAATTAATTGAACAGTTAGATCAAATCATTGATCAACTTCATCGTGATCAACAAACTAAATTAGTAATGATTACTGGTTCTAGTCCAGCTTTTTGTGCTGGAGGTGACTTAAACGACTTTCATGGTGATATTGGACAAGAAGAAGCGCATCATTTGTTGAAAAAAATGCAAAATGTATTATGGAAAATCACGACTTTACCTATGCCAACAATAGGTTGGATGAACGGATTGGCAAGAGGTGGAGGAATGGAGTTAGCCTCTGCGTGTGATTTTAGGTTTGTTAATGAAACGGGTACTTATGGGTTCACTCAAGGTCAGTTGGCTATATCGACTGGTTGGGGAGGCGGAACATTGTTATATGAACGGATCCATCCTCAAGAAGCTTATTATTGGTTAGTAAATGCAGATGTCCGTTCAGCTGTACAGTTAAAAGAAATAGGATTCGCTCAAGGTGTATTTAGTAGTGAACAACTAGAATTTAATCACCCGCTAATTGAGCCATATATTAAAAGAAGCTATGAGCAGTTAAGACATTGGAAGTCTCAATGGCTAACGAATCAAGATTTACAAATGCTTAAAATAAGAATGGATAAAGAGGTCGAAGCATGTAGTCACATGTGGGTTAGTCGAGAGCATAAAGAGGCTGTCGCTAATTTTTTTAAGAGAAACGAAAAATAATGTGTCTATCTCCTTCGTTTGTTGCATAGGTTGGAAGTAAAGACCGTGAGCGAAGGAGGAGGCGACGTGTCAACTCGACAAGATGCATGGACTAGAGATGAAGATTTATTATTAGCAGAAATGGTCATTCGATACATAAGAGAAGGTAAAACGCAGATGAAAGCCTTTGAAGATGTCGGCAAAAAACTATCTAGAACTCCGCAAGCATGTGGATTTAGGTGGAACGCTAATTTACGAAAGCAATATAAACAAGCGATTGAGTTAGCGAAGAAAGATCGTAAGAAATTTAACGATCACTTTACCGTGTCGCAAAGTTCGAATGATCATATGAAAGGTCAAGGGTTGAAAACATTTGATGAATTAATTGCTCAGTTAGAAAAGCTGAAGGTTGAATATGTACCTTCACAGGGGCAAAGAGATCGTCGTTCAATCGATGAAGTAGAACAATTAAAAGAACGATTAACTGATTATGAACAGTGTGTTGAACGTATTAATAAGTTAACACAAGAGGTTTTGGAAAAACACAACTCATAAGAAAAAGGACTTCCTAAAAACGATAGGAAGTCCTTTTTCTATAGTTTGATTTTAGCTTTCCGTCTTTTCTTGAACACCTTCTGGCATCCAAATATAAGGGTTTTCACCGAAGTCACGTTCCATCTCGTAAGTTGCTGGTTGAAAACCTTGTTTCTCCCAGAAATCATGAGAGTTAATGCGCGCATTTGTTTTAATAGGTAAATTAAAAGTTTTGGCAAAGTCGACTAACTGTTTTCCGAATCCTTTATGGCGATAATGTTCTAAAACTTCAAGTTTCCATAGTTGCATATAATCTTGCTTTGGTTCGAAGTAATAGTCATATTTTGAACCAACTCGATAAAGGCTCATTCTAGCGACAAGTTCGTCACCAAAGTAAATGCCATAGAAAGGCGATTCACTATTGTTTTCGATCATGTTATGTTCTAAGTCCTCTAACATTGAAAGTTCTTGGATTCCGTATGCTTTAAACTTTTTAAATTCTTCTAAAGTCTTGAAATTTATTAATAAACGTTCAACTTTTGTCGGCATTTAATCTTCCCCCTTACGTTTTCTGTAGTTTATTATAGTATAAAAGAAAGAACATGAAAACGATATTATGATTAATCCATAAAATTTATCATGTAAAAAGTCAACTTTCTGATAAAATATACGTTGTGGTTGAAAAGTACTATTCAGTTTATATGAAGTAGGTGTCAGACTATGAACATTGGTGTAATTGGCATGGGTGCTGTAGGTATGTTGGTTGCGCACCAACTAGAATCTAATGGTCATCATGTTACTTGTTATGTTAGACGAGAGGAACAGTTAAAGCAATTAAAACAGTCTGGTATATCACTTGTTGATGGTCAGACGGTATACCCAGAAGTGCTATATACAAAGCAGATTAACACTCATGAGCTTCTAGTAGTGTGTACGAAACAAACTCAACTTGACCCTGTATTACAGCTTATTGATACAAATGCTCATTTGCACGGTTCTATTTTATTCTTGCAAAATGGCATGGGACATATACAAAAACTAGAAAAATTAAAGCATAATAGTATATATGTTGGTGTTTGTGAGCATGGCGTAAATAAAACGACGGATTACCAAATCAAATTAAATGGTTTAGGGCAAATTAAAGTTACCGGTTTAAACAGTTGTGCAAGTGATTCGTTGTACAATCAAGTAAGTGCTTCGAAGTTCCCGATTACTGTACATGAACATTTAATAAAAGTATTAAACGAAAAGTTAGTTGTTAACAGTGTAATTAATCCGCTAACAGGATTATATGAAATTCGAAACGGTGAGGTCTTAAAATATTCCAGCATTGAGCAACTAGCTAAACAACTTACTCGTGAAGCCTCAGAATCATTACAGTTAGAAGTAGAAAAGATGTGGGAGCTTGTACGTAACATTTGTAACAAAACGAGTGAGAATAAATCGTCAATGTTAATCGATCTAGAAAACGGAAGGGAAACTGAGATTGATTATATGAATGGTTATTTAGCTGACCGTTACCAGTCAGTACCAACACATCTTTTGATGACGCAATTGATTAAAGCAAAAGAAGAGGTCAAAGGGGTGAAGAAGTGGACATAATCGCGACAATAATTGCATTACTATCGACGATTCCTTTCATTGTATTTATTATACTGTTTATTGTGCTAAAGAAATTGACAAACCAAGCAACCCGTTCTACAAAAATGGCCGCAGATCTATCGTGCTTTTTGTTTGTCATTGCATTTATTGGTTTAGTTGACTATGTATTTAATGTTTTCCTTATGTGGGAATTAATGCTATTTTATATCGTGTTTTTAGCTTTAATTATTACATATCAGTGGCGAAAAGGTGAAGAAATTTATATAATGCGAGCTGTTCGTTTTGTTTGGCGGGCAAGTTTTGTTATGTTATCAGTAGCTTACTTTTTATTAGTGCCTATTGCGATCTTTTTGCAATTATATTGATTAAACGTTAAAGAAGTTAAAGGAAGGTATTACATATGGAAGTTAAACCAATCGAACTAAAACATCAATCTAAGTTAATGAACGACTATCGCGATCGTAAGGAGTCTATATATAAACATTTTGAATATGATCCGTTTCAATTAAGAAGTTATAAAAGTAGACAAAACTTGATTATAGATGGACAGTATCAGCGTGAAGCTCTCGTTGAAGTTTTAAAAGAACAAAACTCTCAGTGGGGAATGAATGAACAAGTAGAACGACATATTGATGAGTTGTTAGATGAACGAACTACAGTAGTTATTGGTGGGCAGCAGACAGGTGTTTTAACAGGTCCACTTTATACAATTCATAAAATTATTTCGATTATCATACAAGCAAAGGAACAACGAGAACATTTAGGTTGTCCGGTGGTCCCAGTATTCTGGATGGCTGGTGAAGACCATGATTTTTTAGAGGTAGATCATATATTTACTTACAGTAATCAGCGTCTTAATAAAACTAGAGTTAACGACCAACAGCCATTTGATTATAAACTCCCGATCTCTAAACGGGTATTGCCGCAAGAAGAGGCGCAACAGTTTATTGATGATGTATTTGAAACATTTCAAGAAACTGAACATACGAAGTCAGTATATCAATTAGTCCAAGATGCGGTAGCTAAAAGTGAAACATATGTTGATTTCTTTGCCTACTTAACTCAACAATTATTTGCATTAGAAGGGTTAGTGTTAGTAGATGCTGATGATGCAAATTTAAGGAAGTTAGAACGTCCATATTTCTTGCAAATGGTTGAAAATCGTCGCGATCTTGCAGCGCAAGTCACTAAGCAATTAAATGAGTTGGCTGACGATAATTATCACGTTAATTTAGATGCATCACTTTCAGATGCTCACTTATTTTACCATTATGAAGGTGAGCGTTTGTTGTTAGAAGTGACAAAAGAAGGTCAGTTTCAATCAAAGGGTGGGGAAGTAAGTTTTTCAGAGAGTGAACTAAAACAGCTCGTTGATGAACACCCTGAATTATTTAGTAATAACGTTGTTACAAGACCACTGATGCAAGAGCTTGTTTTCCCTGTGCTTTCATTTGTTGGAGGTCCAGGTGAGATAGCATATTGGGCTGCGTTAAAAGGCGCTTTTAAAGCATTAAACTTAAAGTTACCGATTGTTACGCCGAGGCTTTCTTTAACACTTATGAAACGTAATCATCAATCATTGATCGAACATTACCAAATGGATGAAGAATCAGTAATTAATGAAGGTTCTTATCATTTCAAAATGAATTGGTTAACACGCCAAAGTAAATATCCAGTTAAGGAAACAGTAGAAGAAGTTAAAAAGCAACTCGAAGTTGTGCATCAACCGCTACAAAGTATTGCACAAGGTGTAAGTTCTGATATTGAAGCATTAACGAAGACGAATTTAAAACAAATTGAAGATGAAATTGATTATGTCGAAAAAAGAATTATGAGTGAGTTAAACAAGCAACATGAACAAACGGTTAAGCAATTTGATGAATTAAATGAATTTTATAATCCTAGTGGTGGGTTACAAGAAAGAATGTGGAACATTGTGTATTGGTTGAATGAATATGGGCTAGACTTACCTATTCAGTTAACTGAAATACCACCTAGGTGGGAACAAGATCACCAATTCATCACATTGTAACCACCTCATTACCACTATCCTCCACTTTAGTTTTACGAATAAGAATACTGATATGATGCGGTTCACACGTCTAATTTTAAAATTAGACGTGTATTTTTTTATTTTTTTGGGAAATTAAGTGGTAGAAAGTGGGGGGATGTGGTAAAATTTATTCAAAGGTGGGCGAAGTCTATGTTCATGGGAGAGTATCAACATAATATAGACACGAAAGGTCGTTTAATTGTACCGGCCAAATTTCGTGAAGATCTTGGGCAAACATTCGTGATTACGAGAGGTTTGGACAAGTGTATCTTTGCATACCCGTTAGATGAGTGGAAGCAGCTTGAAGAGAAGTTGAAGCAACTCCCACTAACAAAGAAAGACGCCCGTGCATTTACACGTTTCTTCTTTTCAGGAGCGGTTGAATGCGAAATTGATAAACAAGGAAGAATAAATGTACCATCACCTCTACGCAATTACGCAGCGTTAGATAAAGAATGTGTCGTCATTGGTGTTTCTAATCGTGTAGAAGTTTGGTCTAAAGAGCAATGGGACACTTACGTAGAAGAGTCAGAGGATTCCTTTGGTGAGATTGCGGAGAACTTGATGGATTTTGATATTTAACATAATGAGGTGCCAAATATGTTTGAACATTACAGTGTTTTAAACAACGAAGCAATTAAAGGGTTAGACATTAAAGAAGATGGCACGTATGTCGATTGTACGTTAGGTGGTGCTGGCCACTCTAAGCAAATTGTTGAACAGTTAACAGATTCAGGCAAGCTGATCGCTTTTGACCAAGATGACTTAGCGATTGAGTATGCCAAAGAAGTCATGCAAGGTTATGAAAAACAAGTTCATTATATAAAAAGTAACTTTGTGAATTTAGAAGAAGAGTTGAACCAATTAGGTGTTGAAGAAGTAGATGGAATCATTTTTGATTTAGGGGTTTCATCTCCACAGTTGGATGAAGGTGAAAGAGGATTCAGTTTTCACCAAGACGCACCATTAGATATGCGTATGGATCAAACGAGCCCTCTGAGTGCTTATAATGTCGTTAACGAGTGGGCTTATGAAGACTTAGTAAGAATCTTCTTTAAATACGGAGAAGAGAAGTTTTCTAAACAAGTTGCTCGACAGATTGAGAAGAAACGAGAAGAAAAGCCTATTGAGACAACTTTAGAATTAGTTGACATTATTAAAGCAGCAATTCCAGCTGCTGCTAGACGAAAAGGTGGACACCCAGGTAAGAGAATTTTTCAAGCTATTAGAATTGCTGTAAACGATGAGTTGAATGTTTTTCAAGATGCACTTCAACAATCAGCAAGAAAATTAGCGATCGGAGGAAGGTTGGCGGTCATTACATTCCACTCCTTAGAGGACCGGATTTGTAAACAAGCGATGAAGAAGTGGAGTACTGAACCACCAATACCAAAAGATATTCCATTGTTACCAGAACAGGTGCAACCACCGTTCAAACAAGTTACTCGAAAGCCAATAGTTCCGTCTGAAGCAGAAGTTGACGAAAATAGACGTTCTCGATCAGCAAAACTAAGAATCGTAGAGAAAGTGAAAGAATGGGAAGAACAATACGCACTTGATGAAAGGAGATAAATATTATGGCGCTTGAACAAGTAAAGACCTATCAAGTCCAACAGCCAGTCCAACCACAACGTAGGCAAGATCAACAACCACAACCACAACAACAACCGGTGAAAAAACCTTGGTTTACAAAAGGTGAGAAAGTGTTATATACATTCGGGATTGTATTAGTTGCCGTTCTTGCGGTAATTGTGGTTAGTTTCTCTTCATCTGTAGATACACTTAACCGAGATGTTCAACAATTACAGACACAAGTACAAGATGTACAAGCACAGAACAATTCTCTTCATGCCGAAGTACAAGAATTAAGTAATCCGAACCGTATATTGACGATTGCTGAAGAGAACGGATTAACTATTAGAAATGCAGAAGTAAGACAAGCGAATAATACTCCTTAAGGCGTGATTTAAATGCGTAAAGTCAATCAAAATGGCATTATGCTGTTAATTGTCGTCCTCATTTTTTCGATATTTTTCTTAACGATTATCGGCCGATTTATGTATATTCAAGTAACAGGTGAAGTGCATTCGGTCGATTTAGTTGCTTATGCAGAGAATATGCGAGAAACGAACACGACACTCCAAGCTGAGCGCGGCAAAATTTATGACCGTTCTGGGATGGCGTTAGCGGATAATCGACCTGTTTATAATATGTATGCTATTTTAGATGAAACATACACTGGTAATTCTTCAGTTCCTCTTCACGTAGAAGATGCAGAACATACCGCCCAACAATTATCTAATGTGTTAGATGAGGACGTTGAAAGTATAAAAAGCAGAATTCAAAATGGTATAGACAATGATCGTTACCAAATTGAATTTGGGTCATTAGGGCAAGGGTTGTCTGAGGCTGAATATGAAGCGATTGAAGAATTAGAATTGCCTGGAATATACTTTGAACAGACGCTACAACGTTATTACCCTAACGGCTTATATGCCTCTCAAATCATTGGGTATACCGGATATACTGATGATGAAGAGCAAACTCAAGCTCGAGGTGCATATGGTATAGAATTAGAGTTTGATGAGCATTTGACTGGAAAAGATGGCTTTATTAATTATCAAAGAGATAGTTATGGGCATCAGTTAAGAAATGCAGAAGAAACAGTACAGTCACCTGAAGATGGCTTTGATATTCATCTGACAATTGATCAAAAAATACAGTCATTTTTAGAAGATGCTTTAACGACTGTAGAAGATGCTTATAGTCCTGAGCGAATTATGGCCGGAGTTATGGATCCAAACACAGGTGAAATTTTAGCAATGTCAAACAGGCCGGCGTTTGACCCTAACACCCGAGACAACATCGAAAACTGGTACAATGATATGATTTCATCTCCGTTTGAACCAGGTTCAACAATGAAAATCTTTACGTTAGCAGCCGCGATTGAAGAAGGTGTTTATAACGGTAATGAAACTTTCCAATCTGGACAGTTCCAGATAAATGAACATAGCCGTACTATTAATGACCACGATCGTGATGGTTGGGGAGAAATAACGTTTGATGAAGGAATCCTAAGATCATCTAACGTTGCTATGGCTGAACTGCTTTGGAATAAGATGGGGCCAGAAACTTACTTAGAATACTTGGAAGACTTTCATTTAGATCGGATGACAGGTGTAGACTTAACAGGTGAAAGAATTGGAACGATTTCCTATGGTGGCCCTTGGGAACAAATTACAACGGCTTACGGACAAGGTTCCACCTTTACCCCAATGCAAATTATGAAAGCGGCAACTGCTTTAGCGAATGATGGTGAAATTGTTCAACCTTATGTACTATCAAACATACAAGACCCAAACAATGGTCAACTAGTTGAGCAAAAAGATCGTGAAGTAGTTGGTGATCCAATTAGTCCAGATACTGTTGAGCAAGTAAAAGACTTACTTGGCCAAACAGTAACTGAAGAAGAAGGAACAGCCAATGCCTTTGCACTGGATCAATATACGACATTTGGTAAGACAGGTACGGCATCAATTCCTGATCCGGAGACTGGGCTATATATGTCAGGTGGGCCAAATTATTACTTCTCGTTTGTCGGGATGGCGCCGCAAGATGATCCGCAACTACTTATGTTCGTTGCTGTAAAACAACCTGATGTTGATTACCGTTATCAAGGTAGTGAAACGACATCTTACATTTACCGCACCGTCATGGAAAACAGTCTTCATTACCTTGACGTATCACCTGATCAAGAGAATATAACACATACTGATGAAACGACAATCAATGATTATTCTGGTCAAAGTGTGGATGCTGTAACAAGTGAGTTAACTGAGTTAGGATTCCCGGTTGACGTAATAGGTGAAGGAAATACCGTTGAAGCTACTTGGCCAACAAGTGGTAGTCAAGTCTTTACGAATCAACGTGTTCTATTAAGAACGGATGATCAAATGACGATGCCTGATTTAACAGGGTGGACTTTAAGGGATGTTATCGCTTTAAGTCGAATGACTAATATTGACCTAGACTATATTGGTTCAGGGTTAGTGATTGATCAAAATATCGAAGCTGGAAATACCTTTAGTGAAGACCGACGTTTAGTCGTCGAGCTCTCAGAAGAACGAAATGACAGTGAGGAAGATGAAGAGGATGAAGAGGAAGAAGATTACTTTGAATAAGTAATGGTTTGATTTAAGTTAATTAACTAAAATGGACAATGGTCTAAAATACCGCAATTTCTCATAAGTTTAATACAAGCATAGCTTGTAAAAGGAGAATGAACATGAGACGTGTTTCAGTTGTTACTGTGAGAAAGCGGTTGGCCATTGTTTTTTTATGTATTGCACTTTATTTTGTAGTCATGCTTGGTAAGTTAGCGTACGTGCAACTTATTTCAAGTCCTGAAATAGTAGCGAAAGCAGAAGAACTTTGGAGTCGAGATATTCCTTTCCAACCTGAAAGAGGGAATATTTTAGACAGAAATGGCGAAGTTTTAGTTGAAAATGAAGTTGCACCTAGTTTGTTAATCGTACCTCGCCAAATTGAAGATGTTGATTTTGCTGTAGACCAACTAAGCCGAATAATCGATATTGACGAAGAAAAACTGCGAGAACATTTAACTAATATTGTGTCTGTTGAAGCGATTCATCCAGAAGGAAGAAAATTAAACAAAGAACAAGTTGATGCTATTCGAACGTTAAACTTGCCAGGTCTATATTTAGCTGAAGATTCAAAGCGTTTTTACCCATATGACGAAAAACTAGCCCATGTGTTAGGGTTCACAGGTATTGATAACCAAGGATTAATGGGCTTAGAAGCTAGTTATGATGAAATATTAAGTGGTGAAGCTGGGGCGTTATCATTTTTCTCTGATGCAAAAGGCCATCGTTTAGAAGAAATGTCAAACCGATATACGCCGCCTAAAGACGGAAATCATTTATCATTAACAATCGACGCAGACATACAAGCAATTGTCGAAAGAGAACTTGACCAAGCAGTTGCTGAGTATAACCCGGATGGTGCACTTGCAATGGTGATGGATCCTAAAAGTGGTGAAATCTTGTCAATGGCAACTAGACCTAACTTTCACCCGAATGAATACCAATCTGTTGAGCCTGAAGTGTATAACCGTAATCTGCCTGTTTTCAGTACTTATGAACCTGGTTCAACATTCAAAATAATAACTTTATCGGCAGCTTTACAAGAAGGTTTAATCGACTTAGATGAAGATGATTTTCATGATCATGGACATGTAGAGGTAGGTGGAGCTCGACTACGTTGCTGGCAAAGTGGTGGACACGGAAGTCAGACATATTTAGAAGTAGTTCAAAACTCTTGTAACCCTGGATTTGTAAACTTAGGTCAAAAACTTGGGGAAGAAAAGTTGTTTACGTATATTGATCAATTTGGATTTGGAGAAAAAACTGGAATTGATCTAGAAGGCGAAAGTACCGGTATATTATTTGATGAAGAGCAAGTCGGACCAGTTGAATTGGCAACGACTGCATTCGGCCAAGGTGTTTCTGTAACACCAATTCAACAAGTTACTGCTGTTGCAGCGGCCATAAATGGGGGTTACCTTTACGAACCGTATGTAGTGAAAGGTGTTGTAGACCCTATAACAGGTGAAATGGTAGAAGAACGTGAACCTAATCTTAGAGAGCGAATTATTTCTACTGAAACGTCTGAAGAAGTAAAGCGAGCATTAGAGCACGTTGTGGCAAAAGGAACCGGTCGAGGAGCATATGTTCATGGCTATCGTGTAGGTGGCAAGACGGGGACAGCTCAGAAGGTTGGACCAGATGGGCGTTATTTAGAGAATGATCATATTGTTTCATTCATAGGATTCGCGCCAGCTGATGACCCTGAGTTATTAGTTTATGTAGCTGTAGATAATCCTAAAGATGTCCTTCAATTTGGTGGAGTTGTTGCTAGTCCAATTGGCGGTCGCATTATTGGCGATTCTTTAAGGCATCTAGACGTGCCCACTCGTGAAGGAGGTCTTGAAAAAGATTTCCAATGGCCTGATATGCCGACGGTCGAAGTTCCAAATTTAGTCGGTGAAACAGTAAATGACCTTCAGCAATACCTAGCTAACATTACGATCGAAGTAGAAGGAGAAGGGGATGTTGTCATTTCTCAAGCTCCGTCAAGTGGAACTGTTGTAGAATCTGGTTCAACTATTCGTGTATTTCTAGGTGATGAAGAAACACAATAATTACCATATAGATAACTTTTATTCAATGTTCTAAAATAAATTATTATAGACTAGTGTAGAATTTGTTATAATGTATGTAGATTAATTTAAAGGTAGTGGTGAAATGAAGTTATTAGACTTAATTAATAACCTTCAAGTTATAAAATTAGACGATAGAGATGAACTATTAAACTTAGAGATCACGTCTATTGAGATGGATTCAAGGCAAGTAAGTAAAGGGTCGTTGTTCGTATGTAAAGAAGGTCTTACATTTGATGGTCATCAATTTATTGATGATGCAGTTGAAAAAGGTGCGATAGCTATTGTTGCCCAAAGACCTGTTAAAACTAACGTCCCTGTGATCTTAGTACCAAGTACGAAGCAAGCATTAGCGCAACTGGCTGATACATTTTACGGACAGCCAAGCCAAAAGCTAAGTATGATTGGGATTACAGGTACAAATGGTAAAACTACGTTAACGTATTTGTTAGATGCCATTTTTAGTAAGGCTAATCATAAAACGGCAGTTATTGGAACCATTGATATGAAAATCGGAGAGCAGCGTTACCCTGTACAAAACACAACACCTGACCCTTTATTTTTACATAAGCATTTAAAGCTCATGTTAGATGAAGGGGTCGATACAGTCATTATGGAAGTATCATCGCATGCTTTGAAACAAGGTAGAGTGTTTGGGATTGACTTTGATACAGCAGTTTATACAAACTTATCACAAGATCATTTAGACTATCACCCAACGATGGAAGATTATGCTTATGCGAAATCTTTACTTTTTGCACAGTTAGGTAATACTTATTCTAATACAGAAAAGGCTGCAATTATAAACCGTGATGATCGTTATGCTGAACTAATGATGGATGCGACGGCTCAACCGGTCGTTAATTATAGTTTAAATAATTCAGCTGTAATTAATGTAGAAGATTATAATATATCACCTAGTGGGTTAACGATTAACCTTATGACGCCGCGTGGGCCGGTAAACATTTCAACTAAGTTAACGGGTAAATTTAATATTTATAATATATTAGCAGCCGTTGGAACAGCTTATCAACACAATATATCGTTGGAAGTAGTTAGTGAAGCTATTAAAGGAATGGAAGGTGTTCCGGGCCGTTTTGAATTAGTTGATTCGAAGCAAGATTTCTCAGTCATTGTTGATTATGCACACACACCTGATTCATTAGAAAATGTTTTACAAACAATTGATGAGCTTAAAGAGCATCGTGTTATTACAATTATTGGTTGTGGCGGTGATCGTGATCGTACAAAGCGTCCATTAATGGCAGATGCTGCTATGAAGTATAGTGATCATGTCATTTTCACATCGGATAACCCTAGATCTGAGGAACCGAGTGCTATTTTAGCTGATATGACACGTCATTTAACTGATGATGATGGTGTGTTTACTGTAATTGAAAATAGAAGAGAAGCAATCGAACGTGCGGTTCAGATTGCTGAAAAAGATGACATTATATTAATCGCTGGTAAGGGACATGAGACTTATCAAGAAGTTAATGGAGAACGTCACCACTTCGACGATCGCGAAGTGGCTCGTGAAATGGTTCAATTACGTATGAGCCATTAATTCATAAAACTAGCATTATTTCAGCCGATATTGATATATCGGCTGAGTGAATTAAGAGGAGTCATAGTATGAAAAAATTTTCGATTGATTTTTTACATAAAATTTTCCTGAAGTACCGAGGAAATTTAAATCAACAATTAGATATTGATACGATCTACACTGATAGTAGAGAAGTTGTTACTAATGGTTTGTTCGTGCCTATAATTGGAGAACGGTTTAATGGGCACGATTTTCTTTTGCAAGCAGTTGATAAAGGTGCTGTAGCATCATTATGGTCTGAAAAAGAAGAAATCCCCGCTGACTTACCAGATGATTTTCTGCTATTTTTTGTTGAGGACACTTTAGAAGGCTTACAACAACTTGCGACAGAATATCGTGATTACATTAATCCAACTGTTATTGGAGTGACTGGATCTAACGGTAAGACGACTACAAAAGAGTTAATAGGTTCTTCGTTAAGTGAGTTTTATCAAGTTACTAAAACAGAAGGAAACTTAAATAACTTAATCGGACTTCCGTTATCAATACTTCGCATGCCAGTTCAAACAGAAGTATTAGTTTTAGAGATGGGTATGAGTGGTTTTGGTGAGATCGAACGATTATCTGAAATTGCAAAGCCTAATATAGCTGTAATAACGAATATTGGTGAATCTCATATTGAACATTTGGGTAGTAGAGAAGGGATTGCTAAAGCTAAGCTTGAAATTGTAAAAGGCTTGAGTGAAGATGGTGTGTTAATCGTAGATGGGGATGAACCACTTCTTGAAGTGGATTTATCACAACGTATTGTGACTTGCGGTTTTAATTCTGGGTTAGACTATGAAGTAAAAGACGTAGTTCAAAAAAAGAGTGAAACAACATTTACTATTAACGAACAATTATTTTCCATTCCTTTATTAGGTATGCATCAAGCCAAAAACACGGCATACGCTTTAGCAATTAGTGATTTATTGAGGATTGATTCTAGTAAAATGGCGCATTCTTTAGCGAATTTATCACTTCCAGGCATGAGATTTGAGCAAATTGCCACAAAGTCTGGAGCAGTAGTTGTTAACGATGCATATAATGCTTCGGCTACTTCAATGCGTGCATCAATCGATGTAATAAAACGATTTTCGGAGTCTTATAAAGTATTGGTTTTAGGTGATATCTTTGAGTTGGGTCAATTTGCTGAAAGTGAACACCGTAAAGTAGGCGAAGTAATTAATCAAGAAATTGATGCAGTTTTCACAGTTGGCCAAGATAGTCAATATATTATTAAAGCACTACCGAGTGATTTTAATGGTAGGGCAGAGCATTTCGATAATCGTGATATGTTATTGAATGAAATAGAAAATTATATGAAAAAAGATACAGTTATCTTGTTTAAAGCATCAAGAGGTATGAAATTCGAACAACTAGTCCAACAGTTAGTTTCTTAAAGTAGATAAAGAAAGGAAGAATAGGTTTTGTCACAAACATTGATTTTTATAACAATTGCAGTTGCATTTTTAATTGCTGTTTTACTATCGCCAGTTTTAATACCGTTTTTACGAAGGTTAAAATTTGGTCAAAGTATAAGGGAAGAAGGGCCCGAATCACACCAAGCTAAATCAGGGACACCAACAATGGGCGGTGTGATGATCATTTTTTCAGTTGTAGCTACGACATTAATTCTCATTCTAAGAGATCCACAGACGCTGTTCTCTACGGAATTATTTATATTATTATTTGTATTAATAGGTTATGGTTTAATCGGATTTTTAGATGATTTTATTAAAATTACGAAAAAACGTAATTTGGGCTTAACATCAAAACAAAAGATGTTCTTCCAGTTAATTATTGCTATTGTCGTATATATTATTTTATACAATAGTGCATTCCCTACTGATATAGCAATTCCGGGAACTAATTTTTCATTTGATTTAGGATGGGCTTACGGGATCTTGATTTTAATTATGTTAGTAGGTGCATCAAATGCGGTAAACTTAACTGATGGATTAGACGGGCTTGTAGCTGGTACAGCATCTATTGCTTTTGCGGCATTTGGTATCATCGGTTGGGCATTTGGTATGCCGACTGAGGTTGTAATATTTACTTTTGCAGTTGTAGGTGCATTGTTAGGCTTTTTAGTATTTAATAGTCACCCAGCAAAAGTATTTATGGGAGATACAGGTTCGTTAGCGATCGGTGCTGCCATTGCAATTGTTGCAATCTTAATGAAGCTTGAAATCTTACTTATAATTATTGGTGGTGTCTTTGTAATTGAGACATTATCTGTAATCATTCAAGTAATCTCATACAAAACGACTGGTAAACGTGTATTCAAAATGAGTCCACTTCACCACCATTACGAATTAGTTGGCTGGTCAGAGTGGCGTGTTGTTATCACATTCTGGGTAGTTGGATTCGTTTGTGCTGCGTTTGGGGTTTATATTGAGGTGTTAATGTAGTGAAAACGTTACGTCATTTTCCTTATAATAAAGTATTAGTACTCGGGTTAGCGAAAAGTGGAGAAGCTGCTGCTCAGTTACTTTATGATAGTGGTATTCCTTTTCTTATTAATGACCAACAAGCTTTTGATCAAAATGAAAAGGCTCAATATTTTAATAGTTTAGGTGTGGAAACAGTGACAGGTCATCACCCTTTAAATGTTTTAGACGGTGTTGACCTTGTTGTTAAAAACCCTGGTATCCCTCACCACCACAACGTTATTCAAGAAGCAGAAAAACTAAATATCCCTGTTGTAACTGAAGTGGAGTTAGCTTATGAATTGATAGATGGCCCGTTAATTGCGATTACCGGTACGAATGGTAAAACGACAACAACTACATTGATTTATGAGTTGCTAAAAGAGGCAGGGAAAGACCCGCTATTAGCAGGCAACATTGGACAAGTTGCATCTGAAGTTGTTCGTAAACAAAAAGATCAACAACCAGTAGTAATGGAGCTGTCATCGTTCCAACTAAAAGCAATCCAAAATTTCAAGCCGGATGTATCAGTACTTCTTAATATTACTGAGGCACATTTGGACTATCATAAATCTCGTGAAGATTATATTAACTCAAAACTTAATATTGTTAAACGCCAATCTAAAGAGGACCTCGTCGTCTATAATGGTGATGACTCGACAGTAAGTGAATCATTAGAAGACTGTGCTGTTCAAAAAATGGCATTTACTATAAACCATTTTAGTCATGAAGGTGTTTCTTTTGATGGTCGATCGATTTATTTTAACAATGACTGGGTAATTGACCGCGAAGACGTTGTTTTACCTGGTATGCATAACCTTGAGAACATTTTAGCAAGTGTCGCAGTAGCTAAGCATTTTGGTGTTCAGGATGAAGTCATTCAAACAGTTTTAACTCGTTTTATAGGGGTTAAACACCGATTGCAATTTGTAGAGAATAAAAATGGTCGATTATTTTATAATGATTCAAAGGCGACAAACATCTTAGCTACAACAAAAGCATTACAATCGTTTAGCAGTCCTGTAGTATTAGTTATTGGCGGCTTAGATCGAGGTAATGACTTTGATGAGTTATTCCAACAGTTTAACGGTGTTAGAAGTTGCGTAGCTTATGGTGAAGCACGCGAGAAAATCAAACAAGCAGCTAAGCGACAACAATTTGACCGATTGTACGTCGTAGATAATTTGGAACAAGCTACAAGAAAGGCATATGAACAAAGTGAGGAAGGTGACATTGTCCTTCTTTCACCTGCATGTGCTAGCTGGGATCAATTTAAATCATTTGAAGACCGAGGAGACATGTTTATCGAAGTCGTGCATAAGCTTTAATAGGGGCTTGTACGACATAAGCCCCAACTTCAAAACTTGGAGTTAGGGGTGTTTTTTTGGATTATAAACAAGAAAAATTAGATTATGTATTACTAACAGCGATTGCTATTTTGCTTTTAATCGGCCTAGTGATGGTTTATAGCTCTTCGTCTATATGGTCGGATTATAAGTTTGGAGATTCCGCTTTTTATTTAAAGCGACAGGCGCTATTTGCATTGCTAGGTGTCATTGGGATTGTAGTTACGTTAAAAATTCCATATTATAAATGGCTTCAATATTCAGTTACAGCTTACGTTCTTTGTTTCTTATTACTGATTGCTGTCTTAATTCCAGGCATTGGAATGGTTCGTGGTGGAGCACAAAGTTGGATCGGGGTAGGTGCTTTTAGTATTCAACCAAGTGAATTTATGAAGATTGGTATGATTTTGTTATTTGCAGCTGTCTTACCTAAAATCCAGCGAGAGTTACGCCAATTCTCAAAGGGTTTCTTGCCGATGTTATTATTGCTCATTGTACCATTTGGGTTAATTATGTTGCAGCCCGATTTAGGTACAGGCATTGTCTTTGTTGGAACTGGAATGCTGATGCTTTTTATTGCTGGTGCTAAGATTAGTCACTTTGTATTTCTTGCTAGCATTGGCTTAGCAGGGTTAGTCGCATTAATTGCATCAGCTCCATATAGAATTAGTAGAATTACAGCCTTTCTAAACCCTTGGGAAGACCCGTTAGGTGATGGATTCCAAATTATCCAGTCGCTATACGCAATTGGGCCTGGAGGTTTGATGGGCCTTGGTTTTGGGAATAGCATGCAAAAGTACTTTTATTTACCCGAACCTCAAACGGACTTTATCTTTGCTGTAATTGCTGAAGAGTTAGGGCTTATAGGTGGAGCTTTTATTCTAGGATTATTTTTAATCGTTATATGGAGAGGGATATTAATTTCACTTAACACACAAGATTTATCAGCATCGCTTTTAGCATTTGGGATCACAGCGATGATCACAATTCAAGTTATGATTAACATTAGTGTAGTAATTGGTTTAATTCCAGTTACAGGAATTACCTTACCTTTACTTAGTTATGGTGGATCATCTTTAACAATTACATTACTATCTCTCGGCGTGTTGTTAAATATTAGTAAATATGCGAAAATAAGCTAGAGATAGATTGTTATTCTTTAAGATTTATTACTTTTAACAGTGAAAGAGTATAACTCTTTTTACTGTTTTTTTATTTTTGTTTTACAAAACATTAAAAATAATCAAATTAGAACAAAATACCTTATTATATCAGTGTTAATCTGTGCTATAATAGAAAAATAACTCACTTTTTATTAAAGTTGTAAGTTAATATACTTAAGATTAGATTATAAGGAGTAGCTTTTTGGATGGCTGATAAAAAGATAGTATCGATAGAAGATCGTATACCTCAACTTAAACAAGCTAGAAAAAAGAAAGCGAATAGACGCTTTATAATCTATCTAACATTAATTATTTTGTTGATTCTTATAATCGTTTATATGCAATCACCTTTAAGTCACGTAAAGTCTGTAACAGTTGTAGACAATGAAATGGTTGATGAGGAAACGATTATTAGTTACTCAAAAATTAGTTTTGACGAATCTTTTTGGAACGTCGACACAAATGATGTGATGGAGAAAATTGAACAACACCCTGAGATTAGACATGCAGAAATTAATAGAAGTTGGTATAATACTTTTGTTATAGCTGTACAAGAATTTGAACGAGTTGCTTATCAAAGGGACGGCGATTATTACTATCCGATTTTGCAAAATGGAAATAAAATCGAAGAAGTACAGTTAGATCACCCTCGAGAAGACGCACCATTACTTCATGGTTTTGAGGATGAAATGTTGCAAAGTATTGCTTATCAACTTTCCCAAATACCTGAATCTATAAATTTACTAATCTCTGAGGTTTATTGGGAACCAGAAGAATCTAACCGAGAAAGAATTCGTTTATTTACAATTGATGGACAAGAAGTCATAGGTGTTATATCAAACTTCTCTAGTAAAATGAGTGCCTACCCATCAATTGCTTCTCAACTTTCAGATGATATTGATGGCATCCTTCACCTTGATGTAGGTGCTTACTTTGTACCGTATGAAGGAGAAGACGTCGAAGAAGCAGAAGAACTAGAATTTGACGAAGAAGTTTAAAAAATGTAGAAAATTGTTATTATTAGAAGGTATTAAGCTCTTTTAAGTTGAAGTTAACTAGTGTAGTAGTACATGGAGCTAAAATTTTGAAAGGAAGCGAAGGCCTAATTGGAGGTGCAATCATGAACCGAAGCGAAATATTAGTAAGTTTAGATATTGGAACTTCTAAAGTGAAAGTAATTATTGGTGAAGTTTCCAATGATACTATAAATGTCATCGGTGTTGGAACTGCAGAATCTGTAGGGATGAAAAAAGGTGCAATAGTTGATATTGATCAAACTGTACACGCCATCCAAAATGCGGTTGATCAAGCTGAAAGAATGGTAGACATGGCAATTAAAAGTGTTATTGTCTCAATTAATGGTGATCATATTGCTTTACAAGATTGCCACGGGGTTGTGGCAGTATCAAGTGAGACACGTGAAATTAACCAAGAGGATGTGACACGTGTTATTGATGCTTCTCAAGTAATGCAAATACCACCTGAACGAGAAATCGTTGATGTCATACCTCGCCAATTTATTGTTGATGGTCAAGATGAAATCAATGACCCTCGCGGTATGATTGGTGTTCGTTTAGAAATGCAAGGGACATTAATTACTTGTGGTAAGACGAATTTACATAACATCTTAAAATGCGTAGAGAGAGCAGGGTTACAAGTTCAAGATATTTGCTTACAACCACTTGCAGCTGCAGAAGTTGCTCTTTCACGAGATGAAAAATCTTTAGGTGTTGGTTTAGTTAATATTGGAGCAGGAAGTACTACAGTCTCGTTTTACATAGACGGTAACTTAGCAAATACGTCAGTTATACCTTTAGGTGGAGACAACATTACGAAAGATTTATCGATTGGCTTGAAAACTACAACTGAAGAAGCAGAACAAATTAAGTTAGAACATGGTCATGCTTATTTGAATTCAGCTATTGAAGACAATTCTTTCAATGTTACAACAATTGGAACAGATGACAAACAGACATTTAACCAAGTGCAAATTGCAGAAATCATAGAAGCAAGAATTGATGAAATATTTCAGTTTGTACTTCAAGAATTTAGACGTATGGGGTACCCAACGTTACCAGGCGGCTATGTGTTGACCGGAGGGTTAATGCAAGTGCCAGGTATAGTAGACTTAGCAAGAGATGTATTCCAAACAAATGTAAGAGTGGCCATTCCTTCACACATAGGAGTTAGGGAACCACAATTTACAGTAGGACTTGGCACCTTGCAATTCGCCTATCGAAATGCGAAAATACAAGGTAAAGATTATGGAGTAGGAATTGAAGGACATCAAGTTAAACAAGAACAAACTCCGAAATCAGCTAATACAAAAGATAAACCAAAACGAAAAGCAAAAGAAGAGCCTGTAGATAAAGAAGGTTTTATGAAGAAGATCCAGAACTATTTCTTTGATTAATTGCACGTTTCCTTCAAAGGTAGTGTTAAAAAGGGAAAATGATCAAGTAGGAGGAACGAGACATGTTAGATTTTGAAGCAAATATGGACCAATTAGCAACAATAAAAGTAATAGGCGTTGGTGGCGGTGGCTCCAATGCCGTTAATCGTATGATTGAACATGGTGTACAAGGTGTAGAATTTATTGCAGTAAATACAGACGCACAAGCATTAAATTTATCTAAAGCAGATACTAAACTGCAAATTGGAGAAAAACTTACACGTGGTTTAGGTGCTGGTGCAAACCCTGATGTAGGAAAAAAAGCTGCAGAAGAAAGTAAAGAAGTTCTTGAAGAAGCACTTCAAGGTGCCGACATGGTGTTTGTTACAGCTGGTATGGGCGGTGGAACAGGTACAGGTGCTGCCCCAGTAATTGCTCATGTAGCAAAAGAAATTGGTGCTTTAACTGTTGGTGTAGTTACTCGTCCATTTTTATTCGAAGGACGCAAACGTTCAACTCACGCTACAAGTGGAGTCGACACATTAAAAGAGAATGTCGATACTTTAATTGTAATTCCTAATGATCGTTTACTAGAACTAGTGGATAAAAATACTCCAATGCTAGAAGCGTTCCGTGAAGCAGATAACGTTTTAAGACAAGGTGTACAAGGTATCTCAGACTTAATTGCAGTACCTGGTTTAATTAACGTAGACTTTGCAGACGTTAAGACGATTATGTCTGATAAAGGCTCAGCGCTTATGGGAATCGGGGTTGCAACTGGTGAGAGTCGTGCAGCCGAAGCAGCTAAGAAGGCAATTTCATCACCATTACTTGAAACTTCTATTGACGGAGCACATGGAGTTCTAATGAACATATCAGGTGGTCAAAACTTAAGCCTTTATGAAGTACAAGAAGCAGCTGAAATTGTAACATCTGCAGCCGATCAAGAAGTTAATGTAATCTTCGGTTCTGTTATTAACGAAACTTTAAAAGAAGAAATTGTAGTCACAGTAATTGCTACTGGATTTGACGAGAGCGAAGAAAGTTCAAATAACCAGCAGCAACAAGCTCGTCCTACTCAGGCGAGTTCGAATCCATCTTCAGTTGGACAGCAACCGAGAAGAGAACGTCCAGCACAAACACAACGTCCAAGTTATGAAGAGGAAACATTAGACATTCCAACATTCCTAAGAAACAGAAACCGTGATCAGTAATGATTAACTAATGGAATATCAGTTAAAAATGATGAACTATACCCCAGTTAGAGGATTGGAAGTAAAATCCTTTAACTGGGGTTTGTTTCGTAATGAGCTAACGGATTCATGTTCTAAAATATGGCTCTAAAATATTTGTTGGGGTAGCTATACAATTTCACTTAAAAGGTAGGGTGTCTTTTACCTGAACCGTTGGTATCAGGTGATCCGCTCTCGGTGGACGCTTTTACCCACAGGGCACAAGTGCAACATCTGCTCAAACTCCCTAAGGTCGTTTGTCGCAGTGTTTTATATGCAGTGGCACGGCTTCAGCTAACTGTGGAATTGTCCATTCCTTTATGTATCCATATAGTAATGGGATTACAGAGGGGATTAATAATACCATTAAGGTGTTGAAACATATCTCATATGGTATTAAATCATTTGAAAGGTTGCGTCTAAAGAATTTATGGCACCAATTGGTGCTACAATCATTCAATAAAGCATCTATGACAGAATAAAGAACACAAAACCTTTTTGTGTTAGGTGAGCTTTACTAAGCGGAATTAAAATGCGTAGACTCCTGCGGGAACAGCACGAGTCTCGAGACCCCACAGGCCCCGTTCTTTGGGCCGAGGAGGCTCGAGCCGTGCCCGCGGAAAGCGAAGCATTTTGATGGAGCGATGATAAATATAGTCGTTAAAAAAATAAGTGGATGATGTAAAATTTTACATCACATTTGGAATAGAACCAGAAAACTTAGTAATCAAACCTTAATAGAACTAATACTGCTTTATACGATATGCCTGTTTAAGACAAAAGATTGCAAAAATAGATACTCAAGAAGCCGAGAAACTGACATGTTTCTTAGGCTTCTTTTTTTATACTGGCTATAAGGAAATAAAGAGGATGTGAAACGTGCAATTATATGTAGATTTGATATGGCTATTAAACCTATTATTTGATTGGATGATCTTACTTTTAGTTGCCTGGGTGACAAAAAGTTCTTTTTCACATGTGAGAATTTTTTTAGGAGCTTTATTTGCATCGTTAATTATTCCTTTAACACTACTTTTTAATTGGGGAGTAGTAGATTCTCCTATATTTAAGTTGGGCTATTCTGTATTTATTATTTTAATTGCCTTTTCATACCAGCATTTTAAAGCTTTTTTAACTCGTTTTTTAAGTTTTTACTTAATTAACTTTTCAATTGGTGGTGCAGTATTTGGTCTTCATTATTTCATTACAACAAATACAGATATGGTCATTAACAACCATGCTCCATTTGGAGATACCATTAGTTGGGTAGTCGTATTAATTATGTTTCCAATTGCTGTGTATTTTACTAAGGATCAACTTCAACAATTGACAATGTTTAAATTACGTTCACAACAGCAATTTCCAGTTACAATTTTACATCAAAACCGCCATGTAGCCTTGAACAGCTTTCTAGATACAGGTAACCAGCTAAAACACCCGTTAACGCAGCATCCTGTCATATTAGTAGATGAACCGACTTTCAAAACATGGATTGACGAAGAAACCGTGGAGTTATTAAAACGAACTGAACAAATGGATTTTTGGGGGCTGGATGATGAACTTCAATTCATTCCTTACCAGAAAGCAGGAGGCGAACAAGGTTTATTACCAGCTTTTTTAGCGGAAGAAGTTAAAGTGGATCTAGGTCAACAAATTATATCAACTAAGAAAGTATACATCGGAGTGCATTATGGACATTTTTCTAAACAGATGGATGTTCAATGTTTGTTGAACCCGTTACTTTTACAGTCAAAAAGAATGAGGGTTAAAGATGTAGAGGGGGTATCGTAAATTGCGTCGAATTTGGAATATGTTGCAACGATTTTATTTAAAATTAATTGTTAAACTTAAAATTAAACGAGATGAAATTTATTATATTGGAGGAAGTGAAGCTCTACCACCTCCTTTGTCGAAAGATGAAGAGCGTCATGTTTTAGACAGAATGATGGAAGGTGATCAAGCAGCTAAATCAATGTTAATTGAACATAACTTGCGTTTAGTTGTTTATATAGCGAAGAAGTTTGAGAATACGGGTATTCATATTGAAGACTTAATTAGTATTGGCTCTATTGGACTTATAAAAGCGGTTAATACGTTTAATCCAGAAAAGAAAATAAAGTTAGCGACTTACGCTTCACGTTGTATCGAAAATGAGATTTTAATGTACTTAAGAAGAAATAATAAAAGAAAAACGGAAGTTTCATTCGACGAACCGTTAAATGTCGATTGGGATGGTAATGAACTTTTATTATCAGATGTTTTAGGAACTGAAGAGAACATTATAACGAAAGATTTAGAGTCGTCGGTAGATAAAACATTGTTAAAATCAGCTTTATCTACGTTAAATGGTCGTGAGAAGCAAATTATGGAGATGCGCTTTGGTTTAAGTGGTTATGAAGAACAAACTCAAAAAGATGTTGCCGATCAGTTAGGTATATCACAATCTTATATTTCAAGACTAGAAAAGAAAATAATTAGACGTCTAAAACGAGAATTTAATAAAATGGTCTAAACCTTACAGCCCTTGGATTCAGTTGATATTCAAGGGCTGTTTTATGTCGTCTTCTTTAAAGTTTATCGCATAAAAAATCCCATTCTGGAAAAAATGTAGATGACATCATCTCCAGGTGGGAGGGGCTAGCATGACAAGAAATAAAGTTGAGATATGTGGTGTTGATACGTCAAAGTTACCCGTATTAAAAAATGATGAAATGAGGTTTCTATTTAAACGTTTACAATCAGGTGATGAACAAGCTAGAGAAGAACTCGTTAACGGTAATTTGCGCTTAGTATTAAGCGTTATTAAGCGATTTAATCATCGTGGAGAGAATGTTGATGACTTGTTTCAAGTTGGTTGTATCGGTTTAATGAAATCCATTGATAACTTTGACCTTAGCCAAAATGTTAAATTTTCGACCTATGCTGTACCAATGATTATAGGTGAGATTAGACGTTATTTAAGAGATAACAATCCAATCCGGGTTTCTCGTTCATTACGTGATATTGCTTATAAAGCATTACAAGTAAGAGAGGATTTAATGAGTAAACGTTCTACTGAACCAACAACGCAGGAGATTGCAAAAGAAATGGACATCCCTCATGAGGATATTATTTTTGCTTTAGATGCCATCCAAGACCCTGTGTCGTTGTTTGAACCAATATATAATGACGGTAGTGACCCAATCTTTGTAATGGATCAACTTAAGGACGATAAACAAAAAGACTCTTCTTGGTTAAATGAACTAGCAATTCGTGAAGGGATTAAAAAATTGAATGAACGTGAGAAATTAATTATTAATCAACGATTCTTTGAAGGTAAGACGCAAATGGAAGTAGCTGATGAAATAGGTATTTCACAAGCTCAAGTGTCTAGGTTAGAAAAATCCGCGATTAAAGAGATGAATAAAACTGTATTAGACTCTTAAATGTTAGGCCTCTATGTTGGACTTGTTATTAACTTGAAACGAGTTCAATATGGAGGTTTTTTTATCGTGTTTCTCCTCATATAGTATTAATAGTGAGGAGGCGTGATTATATGTTATTGTCAGAATTACAAACAAAAGATATCATTGAGGTTGAGAATGGTGAAAAAATCGGGTTTATTAGCGACTTAGAATTAGATGTAACAGTCGGCGTTATATTGTCGTTAGTCATCTCAGTAAAAGGAAAATGGTTTGGCGTCTTTGGTGAACAAGAAGAGATTGCAATATCTTGGTCTCAAATCGAAAAGATCGGGGCAGATGTCATATTAGTGCGAATGATGAAACATTCTCCTTAATTGTAATAAGAAAAATAGAGCGAAATGTGATAAAATACATTATAGAGGAGTTCTTACTATGGCAGAAATATTGGATCAAAATTATACAAGTTATTTACTTAATTCTAAATGGAAAGAACTCGGTTTTACAGCAGGTTTTTCAACACGTTTAAATGGGTATAGTAACACACCATATAATACAATGAATGTTGGCATTCACGTCAATGACGAAGTAGAAAATGTTCTAAAAAATCGTCAATACATAAGTGAACAAATCGAACAACCTTTAGAACAATGGTGCTGCTTAAACCAAGTGCATAGTACTAAAGTAATTGATTTAACTGAAACAAATCACAATGAATTGTCGCATGATAATCCGAATATTGATGCTGATGGTATGATTACAAATGACCCTAGCCATTCATTAGTTACTTTTTATGCTGACTGTGTTCCACTTTATTTTATCGCGCCAGAGCGAGGCTGGATAGGATTAGCGCACGCAGGATGGAAAGGAACAGTTGGTGGTATTAGTCACAATGTTGTGGAAGCTCTCTTGTCAAAAGGTGTCCAATTGGAAGAACTAAAAGTGATGATCGGACCTTGTATCTCTCAAGAGCACTATGAAGTTGATGAACGAGTGATTGAGCAAATCCCACAAAAATACTATGAAAAAGTCTTAAAACCTAGTCATCAAGGCCGTTATTTACTTGACCTAAAAATGTTAAACTATTTATATTTAAAGGATCTAGGACTATCAACAAGTAAAATTGAAACTTCTCAGTATTGCACATATGAAGATGAACAGCTCTTTTTCTCATTTAGAAGAGACAAAGGTCAAACCGGTAGAATGATGGCCATGTTATCCTTATAAAAATCGTAGCAAGGGTGTTGTACACATGTCAGTAAGTGAACGATATCAACTAATACAAGACGAAATAAAGCAAGTATGTAAACGCGTAAAGCGTAATCCTGATGACATTGAAATTATTGCTGTTACGAAGTATGTCTCAAACGAAACAGCTCAAGAAGCAATTGATGCTGGCGTACAGCATTTAGGCGAAAATCGTCTAGAAGGCTTTATGGAGAAATACGAATCAATTGGACAAGCTGCTAATTTTCACTTTATTGGTACACTTCAGTCACGGAAAGTGAAAGATTTAATTGATTATGTCGATAGCATTCACTCTTTAGACCGTAAATCATTAGCAAAGGAAATTAACAAAAGGGCTAGTCGAGAAGTGTCTTGTTTCGTGCAAGTTAATACGAGTGATGAGGAGTCAAAACACGGCATAAAACCAGAAGAAGTAGTTCCATTTATAGAGAGTCTAGCAAACTATCCAAATGTTAAAGTTGTAGGATTAATGACGATGGCACCTCTTACTGATGATGAACAGTACATTAGACAATGTTTTAGGAAATTAAGAGAAGTGAGTGATGAAGTGCAACGTCATCAATTTTCTTATGCACCTTGTGATCAGTTATCGATGGGGATGAGTAATGATTATCAGATCGCAATTGAAGAAGGTGCGACCCATATCCGTATAGGTTCAAAATTAGTTGGAAAAGAAGTATAGGAGAGGATTCCGATGAGTTTTAAAGACAAGTTCAAATCATTTTTTGACCTAGATGAACGAGCAACTTATGAAGAAACACCGAAACATGAAGAACACGAAGTTGGACAGACAGAAGAACCAGCGAAAAAGTTCAAAAATCAAAATCAAGACAACGTCGTGAGCTTAACATCAATCCAAAACGATACAAAAATGGTCCTGTGTGAGCCAACTGATTTTGATGAAGCACAAGATATAGCTGATCACATTATGAAGAAAAAATCAGTCGTCGTGAATCTTCAAAGGTTAGACCATAATACGAGTGTTCGTATTGTTGACTTTTTAAGTGGTACGGTCTATGCTTTAAGCGGCAATATACAAAAACTCGGTCAACAAACATTTCTTTGTACGCCAGATCATGTAGATATATCAGGTAGTATTTCAGAACTGTTTAACGATTCGAGTTTCGAATATAAATAGGAAAGGGTGTAAGGCGAGTGGATGCGTTACTTAGCTTAATATTATTAGGAGTTCAAATATATTCCTTTATGCTAATTGGTTATATTTTTATGTCATGGTTCCCTGGAGCAAGAGAATCACAATTTGGTCAGTTTTTAGCAAAAGCATGTGAACCTTATTTAGAACCATTTCGTAAGTTTGTCCCACCATTAGGAATGATCGATATTTCGCCAATTGTTGCGATTATTACATTACATTTAGCTTCACAAGGACTTATAGTATTATTTGGTATGTTATTTTAATTAAAGGAAGAGGAAGGTCATGGATTTATACCAGCACTTTCGCCCAGAGGAACAACCGTTCATTGATCAAGTGTTAGACTGGAAAGATCAAGTTGAACGTAACTATATACCAGTTGTTAGTGATTTCCTTGATCCAAGAGAACAATTGATTTTTAAGTCTATTATCGGACAGGATGAAAATTTGCAGCTGTCTTTTAATGGCGGATATGAATATGCAGAACGAAAGCGGGCATTTTTGGCTCCTTTCTATGAAACAGTCGATTTTGACGATTTTAATATAAGCATCTTACAAGGTACATATGCGTCTAAGTTTGTATCACTTTCACACCGTGATTTGTTAGGAACGATTATGTCTTTAGGCTTACACCGGAAGAAACTCGGTGATTTAGTAGTAAAAGAAGGTCAATTTCAAATTATATGTGATCAAGACTTAGCGCTTTATTTGAAGATGAATGTAGAAAAGATTAAAAATACACGAATCACATTAAAAGAAGTTGATGAGACAAATGTTTTAAAACCTATTCATCATTGGCAAGACCAAGAAGGTACAGTCTCATCCACTAGACTTGATGTTGTTTTGAAAGAAATCTATCAAATCTCACGTCAAAAAGCGCAGACATTTATTGAGAAGGAAGCAGTTAAAGTCAACCATCGAGTAGTCAATAATCCTTCTTTTCAATTAGAGTCTGGAGATTTAATATCGCTAAAATCTTACGGTAGAAGTAAAATTGTGGACCTATTAGGTGAAACGAGAAAAAACAAAGTTCGCATTAAAACTGCTAAATTAAAATAATTGCAGAAGTTAGCAGGAGTATGAAACTTCTTGTCGAAATTATAAATTAAGGAAAAGCGCAAGAGCTATAGAGGGGGTTCGAATGATGGGTATAACGCCATTAGATATTCATAATAAAGAGTTTACTAGAGCTTTTCGTGGGTATGATGAAGATGAAGTTAATGAATTTTTAGACCAAGTCATTAAAGACTTTGAAAAAGTTATTCGTGAAAAGAAAGCTTTAGAAGAACGAGTTAATGAAAAAGAAGAGAAATTAGGTCACTTTAGTAACATTGAAGAGACTTTAAACCGCTCAATTCTTGTCGCTCAAGAGACGGCAGATGAAGTGAAAAATAATGCGAATAAAGAATCGAAGTTGATCATTAAAGAGGCAGAGAAGAATGCTGACCGAATTGTTAATGATGCATTAGCTAAGTCTCGTCAAGTTTCGATGGAGATTGAAGAGCTGAAAAAACAAGCTAAAGTGTTCCGCACACGTTTAAAAATGTTAGTAGAAGCACAACTCGACATAATTGAGAATGAAGACTGGGAAGACTTGTTTGAATTGGATTCTGAGGAAGATGAAGAGATGCAATTAGAATCAAACTACCATAATCAAACGAGCAGTTACCAAACTCATTCAAATTCTGAGTCATAATCACGTTTAAAATGGAACATTAATATGTATAATGAATAATAAACCTTGACTTCATGAATGAAATTACCTATAATTTTTTTATCATGAAAAAGAACTTAACACATATGTTGTGTTTATAAATTTAAAAGCATCGATAGGAACAGTACTTAAAGTCAGTTGTTAAAGCGAGCTAGGGACGGTGTGAGCCTAGTAGCGACCCTTTAAGGAACATCATCCTTGAGCTTCCTTTTTGAATCTTTAAGTAAAAAAGGACGTCACATTCACGTTACGAATGCTAAGTGGAATGAATTGTTATGTTCATTCAATTAGGGTGGTACCGCGAACTTGTTCGTCCCTTTCTAGGGATGGGCAAGTTTTTTTGTTTCTAAAGATGTCTTTTAACAAAGTGTTATAACTATGAGGAGGATTTATATGAGCTACAAGGAAACGTTATTAATGCCGAAAACCGAGTTTCCGATGCGTGGTAATTTGCCAAACCGTGAACCAGAAATGCAAAAAGCTTGGGATGAAAACAAGATTTATGAAAAAGTTCAAGA
This sequence comes from Alkalibacillus haloalkaliphilus, assembly GCF_007991275.1. Lineage (GTDB taxonomy): Bacteria > Bacillota > Bacilli > Bacillales > Alkalibacillaceae > Alkalibacillus > Alkalibacillus haloalkaliphilus. The sequence goes on from NZ_BJYA01000002.1 coordinate 77,331, forward strand.
AAGAACAAAAGACCGACCGTTGTTTGTCTTACATGACGGCCCTCCGTATGCGAACGGTGACCTTCATATGGGGCACGCTTTAAACAAAGTATTAAAGGACTTTATTGTGCGTTATAAGTCAATGTCAGGCTACCATGCTCCGTATGTTCCTGGTTGGGATACACACGGGTTACCTATCGAAACAGCATTAACGAAAAAGAAGAAAATTGACCGTAAAAAGTTAGATATCGCTGAATTCAGAAGAATGTGCGAAGAATATGCATTACAGCAATTAGATAACCAGCGTACACAATTTAAACAATTAGGTGTCCGTGGTGATTGGGAAAATCCATATATTACACTAGAACCAGCTTTTGAAGCACAGCAAATTAAAGTGTTTGGTGACATGGCTAAGCGTGGTTATATTTACAAAGGTAAAAAACCTGTTTATTGGTCACCATCATCAGAATCAGCATTAGCAGAAGCTGAAATTGAGTACCAAGATAAGCGTTCACCATCCATTTACGTTGCATTCGATGTAAAAGAAACTAATGGTGTATTAGAAGGTGATGAGAAGTTCGTCATTTGGACGACAACACCTTGGACAATTCCTGCTAACTTAGCAATTGCACTACACCCTGAAGTTACTTATGCTGTTGTTAGCACTGAACAAGGTAAATTCATTGTTGCTGAAGACTTACTAGGTGAAGTATCGGAAAAAACAGGATGGGAAAATCCTTCAATCGTTAAAACGTATAAAGGTGAAGAGTTAGAGCGTGTTGTTGCACAGCACCCATTATATGACCGTGATTCACTAGTCATTTTAGGTGATCACGTTACAACTGAATCAGGTACTGGTTGTGTACACACAGCCCCTGGCCACGGTGAAGACGACTTTTGGATTGGTAAGCAATATGACTTAGATGTGCTATGCCCAGTTGATGAAAAAGGTGTATTCACTAGCGAAGCGCCAGGCTTTGAAGGTGAGTTTTATGATAAAGCTAACAAAGCGATTACTGAGAAGTTAGAAGAGTCTGGTGCATTATTAAAATTAGAATTCATGACACACTCATATCCACATGATTGGCGTACGAAGAAGCCGACTATTTTCCGTGCGACTTCACAATGGTTTGCATCAGTTAGTGATTTCCGTGATGACTTGTTACAGGCAATTAAAGATGTTGATTGGCACCCTGAGTGGGGTGAGACAAGAATGCACAATATGGTAAAAGACCGTGAAGACTGGTGTATTTCTCGTCAACGTGTATGGGGTGTACCAATTCCTGTATTCTACGCTGAGAATGGTGAAGAAATCATTACGGATGAAACAATTGAACACGTTTCGAACTTGTTCCGTGAACATGGTTCAAATATTTGGTTTGAAAAAGAAGCAAATGAATTATTACCAGAAGGCTTTACTCATCCAGGTAGTCCAAATGGTCAGTTTACGAAAGAAACGGACATTATGGATGTTTGGTTCGACTCTGGTTCAACTCACCAAGCGGTTTTAGAAGAGCGCGAAGACTTAGCACGCCCGGCAGATTTATACTTAGAAGGTTCCGACCAATATCGTGGTTGGTTTAACTCTTCTTTAACGACTTCTGTTGCTGTTACAGGTAAAGCACCGTATAAAGGCATTTTAAGCCACGGCTTTACTCTAGATGGAGATGGTCGTAAGATGAGTAAGTCATTAGGAAATGTAATGGTACCTTCAAAAGTAATGAAACAGTTAGGTGCAGATATTCTACGCTTATGGGTAGCAAGCACTGATTACGGTGCTGACGTTCGTGTATCCAATGAAATTTTGAAACAAGTTTCTGAAGTTTACCGTAAAATTAGAAATACGATGCGTTTCTTATTAGGTAACTTACACGATTTCGAACCTAGCACACACAAGTTAGCTGAGAGTGATTTAGAAGAAGTTGATCGTTATATGTTAATCCGTTTGCAAGAAACGGTTGCAAAAGTTCGTAAAGCATATGATAACTATGAATTCTCAACAATTTATCATACGATTAATAATTTCTGTACAGTGGATCTAAGTGCATTCTACTTAGATTTCGCAAAAGATGTATTATACATTGAAGAACCTGATAGTAAACGCCGTCGTAGTATTCAAACGGTTTATCATGAAATCGTAGTTAGCTTAACACAATTATTATCTCCAATTTTATCTCACACGTCAGATGAAATTTGGGATTATATCCCTGGTGTAGAAGCTGAAAGTGTTCAGTTAACGGACCTACCTGAGGCTAGAACAGTTGAAGGTGAAGAAGAAACGAAAGTTAAATGGCAACAGTTAATGGCGATTCGTGAGGACGTTCTAAAAGCTTTAGAGGAAGCACGTAATGACAAAGTAATCGGTAAATCACTAGAAGCTAAAGTGACGATTGTACCGAAAGATGAGTCAACGTTAGAATTACTTGAATCAGTAGATAACCTTCACCAGTATTTAATCGTTTCAGAAGCAGAATTAACGAATGATTATGAGACAGCAAAAGTTTTTGAAAATGTATCTGTCGCTGTTGAAAAGCACACAGGTGAAAAGTGTCAACGTTGTTGGGTAGCTTCACATTCTGTAGGTGCTGACAATTCACACCCAGACTTATGTGAACGCTGTGCAAACATCGTCGTACAACTTTAAAAGTCATATTTGTTTTCTCAGAAAGATGATCTCGTCAAATCGAGATCATCTTTTTGTTTGAAACAATTGTCTTAATGTGAACATATTTTAAATCGTCTTTAATTTCTTTTTATGGTAAAATGCAATAGGGAACGTTAAAGAGATGGAGGTAGCCCATTGATTTATTATATTATCGCTCTATTAATTGTAGCTTTAGATCAAATTACTAAATGGATGATCATTCAAACAATGAACGTGCATGAATCGATCGAAGTGATCTCAGGATTCTTCTACATAACATCACATCGTAATAGCGGAGCAGCTTGGGGAATGTTACAAGGCCAAATGTGGTTATTTTATATAGTGACTGTGTTCGTTGTTGGTGTCATTGTTTATTACATGAGACAATATCGAAATGGTTACAAGCTATTAAACACAGGTTTTGCACTCATATTAGGTGGTGCAATTGGAAACTTTATAGACCGAGTTGTCATGCAAGAAGTAGTTGATTTTTTAGACTTCACCATATTTAATTATAATTTCCCGATTTTTAACGTTGCAGACATTGCTTTAACAATTGGTGTAACGATTATTATTATTTTAATATTATTTGATGAATGGAATAACAAGAGGATGAAAAACGATGACGAATAAACAACAAATGAGCATAGATGAAACATATCAAAATAAACGTATTGACCAAGTATTATCTCAATTGAACGAAGAAGCATCACGTAGTCAAGTTCAAACTTGGATCCAAAATGGTTATGTAACTGTTAATGATCAGCATGTAAAAAATAATTATAAATGCCAACTAGGCGATGAATTAACATGGGAAATACCTCAACCAAAAGAAATGACAATTGAACCTGAGAACATCCCTTTAGATATACGGTTTGAAGATGAACATATTTTAGTCGTCAATAAAGAAAAGGGTATGGTTGTACACCCTGGTCATGGACATGAAAGTGGGACACTTGTCCACGCCTTGTTACATCATTGTGACGACCTATCAGGTATTAACGGTGTTTACCGACCGGGTATTGTACACAGAATAGATAAGGACACTAGTGGTTTATTAGTCGTCGCTAAACATGACCAAGCTCATGAGAAGTTATCAGAGCAGTTACAAAACAAAGAGATCAAAAGGCAGTACGAAGCATTAGTCCACGGCGTTATTTCACATGAATTAGGTACAATTGATGCACCAATAGGTCGTGATCCCAATGATCGTCAAAAGATGGCGATCGTCGATGAAGGTAAACAGGCGGTTACGCATTTTTCAGTAGTTGATAAGTACGAAAGATTCACTCGTGTTGTGTGTGAACTAGAAACAGGTAGAACGCACCAAATTCGTGTTCATTTTAAATACATCGAACATCCGTTAGTAGGTGATCCAAAATACGGTCAAAGAAAAACATTGGACGTTCAAGGTCAGGCTTTACATGCTAAAAAGTTAGAATTCACACATCCAATTACAGGTGAAACAGTTACTGTAACATCAGAACCACCACAAATCTTTTTAGATACAATTGAGAAAATTAAAATGATGCCTTGACTTTTGTATTTAAAACGGTAGAATTAATAACTAAGAAATAAATATATGAAAACCTTTAAGCATAGTCCAGAGAGGCTATCAAGGTAACGATGGATAAATAGGGATTAGTATGGCTAAGTATACCCTCTTTTGTTACCTTGGTGTAGCAAAAGAGGGTTTTTATATGTTTAGTAATAGACAGGAGGGGTCAAGTTGAATGAAAAAACGCAACTATTAGATGAACCAGCAATCTCTCGAGCGATTAAACGCATTTCTCATGAGATTATTGAGCGTAACAAAGGAACAGATGACTTAGTTTTAGTCGGCATTAAGACGAGAGGAATGCCCCTTGCTAGACGCATTCAATCAGCGATTAAACAAATTGAAGGTGTGACAGTTTCGACTGGTGAACTTGATATTTCCCTTTACCGGGATGACCTTTCTAATATAGATGAACAAGAAGAGGCAAAAGTTAATCAATCGAATATCGATCATAATTTAAATGGAAAAACTGTCATTTTAATTGACGATGTTTTATTTACAGGACGAACGGTGCGTGCAGCGATGGATGCTGTTATGGACATAGATCGACCGAAGCAAATTCAATTAGCAGTATTAATTGATCGGGGACACCGCGAGCTACCAATTAGAGCTGACTATGTCGGAAAAAATATTCCAACATCTCTTCAAGAAGTAATCAAAGTTCAACTAGAAGAGACTGATGAGCTAGAACAAGTCAGTATCTACGAATAATTAAATAGAAGACCTTTAAACATTAGTCCAGAGAGGCTAAAAAGGTCGTGAAGTAAGCGTACATACGGGGATGAGTATGTGTACGTATACCTCTTTGCGACCTTTCGCAAAGAGGTTTTTTTATACTCTAAAAGATTAAAGGGAGAGTTACATATGGACAGAGAGAAAAAAGTATTAGATGTTCAAGAAGTGCCACACTGGAATAAATGGTTGTTATTAAGTTTACAACATTTATTTGCCATGTTCGGAGCTACGATTTTAGTGCCTTACTTAATTGAAATGCCACCAAACGTAGCGCTCGTGACGAGTGGTTTAGGGACGTTAGCTTACTTACTTATTACTAGAGGGCAAATTCCAGCGTATTTAGGGTCTAGCTTTGCATTTATAGCTCCAATAATAGCAGCCAGTGCTGCAGATGGGTTAGCCGGAGCAATGGTTGGTGCGTTCTTAGCCGGTATTGTGTACGGTGTTGTTGCCTTAATGATTCAAGTGAGTGGTGTAAACTGGTTACTGAAAATATTGCCACCTGTCGTTGTCGGGCCAGTTATAATGGTGATCGGCCTTGGCTTGGCGCCAACGGCTATTGATATGGCGATGTATGACTCAAACGGGGAAGTTGAGCTAACATATGTGTTTGTCGCGGGTGTCACTTTGTTGATCACCGTCATTGGTTCTGTATTTTTAAAAGGGTTTTGGAATGTGATCCCAATCTTATTAGGTATTGTTGGTGGATATTTGACAGCTTTATTTAGCGGGATTGTTAACACGAGCGGAATGAGGGAAAGTTGGGGTAACATAACGAGCAGTCAATCTGTTGGAGAGTTTATGAGTGCTCTGTTTGTAACACCAGACTTTATTATACCATTTGTAGATTATCAACCTCTTGAAGTTTTAACATGGACAGTTGCGTTCATTATGGTGCCTGTCGCTTTTGTAACAATTACAGAGCACATTGGTGACCAAATGGTGTTATCAAAAGTAACGAACCGAAACTTTATTAAACAACCTGGTTTGAATAAATCATTAATGGGTGATGGTGCCGCTACGGTTATTGCTTCAGCACTAGGTGGACCACCAAATACGACGTACGGTGAAAATATCGGTGTCCTTGCGATCACACGTGTATTTAGTGTGTTTGTCATCGGAGGTGCAGCGTTACTTGCGATTTTCTTCGGGTTTGTTGACTTAATTGCAGTGCTTATCGAATCGATCCCAGCAGCTGTTATGGGCGGTGTTTCCATCTTACTATTCGGTGTGATCGCCTCTAGCGGTATGAGAATGTTAATTGATAACCAAGTCGATTTAGGTGTCAAAAGAAACTTAATTATTTCATCTGTCATTTTAGTAATCGGAATTGGAGGAGCAGTCATTCCAGTAACTGACGAGATAGAAATTCCAGGCCTTGCGTTAGCTGCAGTAGTTGGTGTCATCTTAAACCTAGTATTACCTGGACGTGAACATGCTGAAGGTAATGGGAATATGTTCGAAGACTAACTGATAAAGAGGGTGCTAAAACTTTGAATCTATTTAAAATGGATGATCTAACAAATCGTGATCTTCACGGTTTGTTAGACTTAGCCCAAAAGTTTAAAAATAACGAAATAGATGGAAGTCACTTGAGCGATAAAACAGGAGCGTTATTATTTTATGAACCTTCTACTCGAACGAAGTTAAGTTTTGAAATGGCTTGTCATAAGTTAGGCATACAGTTATTAGCTTTTTCAAAAGAAACATCGAGTGTCACGAAAGGTGAGTCACTTTATGACACGGTGAAAACAATAGAAGCATTAGGTGCGGATTTCGTTGTCATTCGTCATCCTGAAGAGCAGTATTACAAACAGCTAGAAGGCGTGAACATTCCAATCATTAACGGGGGTGACGGGTCTGGTGAACATCCATCACAATGTCTGCTTGATCTTATGACAATTAAAGAACAGTTCAGCAAATTTCAAGATTTAAATGTCACGATCTGTGGTGATATCAAACATAGTCGTGTAGCAAAATCCAATGCACATGCATTAAGCCGCTTAGGAGCCAATGTCCGTTTAGCCGCAAAGGAAGAATGGCAAGATCCTGAACTTCCATATCCTTATGTCACTTTAGATGACGTATTAAGTGATACTGATGTGTTAATGCTTCTACGCGTGCAAGCTGAACGCCATGATGAACAGTCATATGACGAAAACTCATATCTGAAAAAATACGGCTTAACAATGGAAAGAGAATCTTTATTGCCAGAATCTAGTATTATTATGCACCCAGCACCTATTAATAGAGGAGTAGAGATTGATTCGAGTTTAGTCGAAAGTTCTAAATCAAAAATTTTCACCCAAATGGAAAATGGCGTTTATATTAGGCAAGCCATTATATATAACGTACTACATAAAGGGGGAGCTTTATATGAAAACATTAATCAAAAATATCAAGCTACAAGAAACTAATACAAACCTTTTAATAGAAGATGGTTTGATTGCAGGAATTGGTTCAGTAAATGCTGATCAAGTAGATGAGATTATTGATGGTAAAGGACAGCATTTATTCCCAGGTTTCGTTGATCTGCATGTTCATTTCCGTGAGCCAGGTGGTGAAGCGAAAGAAACGATTGAAACAGGTTCAATGGCAGCAGCTCGTGGTGGCTTTACGACAGTTTGTGCTATGCCAAACACACGTCCTGTGCCAGACAACGAAGAAAATTTAGAACGTATTAATTCATTAATTGAGGATCATGCCCACGTTCGTGTATTGCCTTATGCGTCCATTACAACACGCCAATTAGGAAATGAATTAGTCGATTTTGAGACATTGATGAATAAAGGGGCGGTTGCCTTTACTGATGATGGCGTTGGTGTTCAAACAGCAAGTAAGATGTTTGAGGCGATGCAACTATCAGCAAAACTAAACCAACCGATTGTTGCTCATTGTGAAGATAACTCGTTAATTTATGGCGGTGTTATGCACGAGGGCATTAAAAATAAAGAGCTAAACTTACCAGGAATCCCTTCTGTAAGTGAATCCATCCATATTGCACGTGATATTCTGTTAGCTGAAGCGACAGGTTGCCACTATCACGTTTGCCACGTTAGTACGAAAGAATCGGTTCGTGTTATACGCGATGCTAAACGAGCAGGCGTTAACGTTACAGCCGAAGTAACACCACACCATTTACTATTATCAGAGCTCGATATACTAGAGGATGATGCCAATTATAAAATGAATCCGCCACTTCGAGGTGAAGCAGATCGCCAAGCATTAATCGAAGGTTTACTTGATGGCACGATTGACTGTATTGCGACTGACCACGCACCTCATACGCGTGAAGAGAAGGAAAACGGATTTATGCAGTCTCCATTTGGTATTGTCGGCTTAGAAACAGCCTTCCCGTTACTATATACACATTTCGTAAAAAACAATAGATTCACATTAGATCAACTTATTGATTGGTTAACTGTTAAGCCAGCTCAATTGTTTGACTTACCTTATGGCACGTTACAAGTCGGTTCAAAGGCAGACCTTGTACTAGTTGACCTTGATCATGAAGAATCAATTGACACAGCAAACTTTTACTCAAAAGGAACGAACACACCTTTTCAAGATTGGAAAGTAAAAGGAATACCTACTTTAACGATTGTTGATGGAAAAGTAGTTTGGAAAAAGGAGGAGACTTATGTCTAAACGCTATTTGTTATTAGAAGATGGAACTATTTATGAAGGGCGAGCTTTTGGGGCTGAGATCAATGACTATGTTGGTGAAGTCGTGTTCCAAACTGGAATGACTGGATATCAAGAGACGTTGTCAGACCCGTCATATTGCGGTCAAATGGTCGTTATGACTTACCCTTTGATCGGTAATTACGGAATTAATCGTGATGATTTTGAAACGGTGAGACCTGCTTTAAAAGCATTGATTGTGAAAGAGGCAGAAAACTACCCGTCGAATTTCAGAAGTGAAATGTCAATTAGTCAGTTTTTAAGCCAAAAAGGTGTCCCTGGCATCGAAGGAATAGATACACGTAGCTTAGTAAAAAAGATCCGCCGAAGTGGAACGATGAAAGGTATTTTAATAGACGATTTAGCTAATCTCGATCAAGTTATCGATTACGTCAAACAAACAGCACTCCCTAAAGATCAAGTCAGTCAAGTGTCAGCCGCTAAACCATATGTCGTTCCAGGAAGAGGGCTTCGGGTTGTATTAGTAGATTATGGTATGAAGCATGGCATTTTAAGAGAATTAACGGAAAGAGGCTGCCACATCACCGTAGTCCCTTATGATACTACGGCAGATGAAGTGATGCAGCTCCAACCAGACGGCATTATGCTATCAAATGGCCCTGGAGATCCGAAAGACGTACTACAAGGAATCGATTTAGTTGAAGACTTGCTTGGCAAAGTTCCAATCTTCGGCATTTGCTTAGGACATCAACTTATTTCTTTAGCTTGTGGAGCTAATACAGAAAGACTTAAGTTTGGTCACCGTGGTGCCAATCACCCCGTTAAAGTGATTGAAACAGGTGAAGCTTGGATGACTTCACAAAATCATGGCTATACCGTATCAACTGAATCTATTGAACATACAAAACTAAAAGTAACACACCAAGCAATCAATGATGGTTCGGTTGAAGGGGTAGAACATGAAAGTTTGCCGATCTTCTCGGTTCAATTTCACCCAGAAAGCTCACCTGGACCAAGTGATGCCAACGTCTTATTTGATCATTTTTTAAACATGATGAAAGAAAATAAACTAGGAGGGGTTACATCATGCCAAAAAGAACAGATATTCGTAGGATCTTAGTGATTGGATCTGGCCCAATTATTATCGGGCAGGCAGCTGAATTTGATTATTCAGGAACTCAAGCATGCCAAGCATTGAAAGAAGAAGGTTATGAAGTTATTTTAGCCAACTCAAACCCAGCGACTATTATGACAGATGATGCGATCGCTGATGTCGTATATATGGAGCCGTTAACCCCTGAATTTTTATCCAAGATTATTCGCAAAGAACGCCCAGATGCGTTATTAGCAACATTAGGTGGTCAAACAGGTTTAAACTTAGCAACTGAATTAGATCAAAGAGGGGTTCTGCAACAATATAACGTTGAATTACTCGGTACGAATTTAGAAGCAATTGAAAAAGCAGAAGACCGAGAGTTGTTTAGACAGCTTATGATTGATTTAAACGAACCGATTCCTGAAAGTAAGATTGTTAGCACAGTAGATGATGCCGTACAGTTCGCAAATGAAATCGGATATCCAATTATTGTCCGTCCAGCGTACACTTTAGGTGGTACTGGTGGAGGTATGTGTGATGACGAACAGTCACTAAAAGAAACGGTTCAGAATGGGCTAGCTGTATCACCAGCGAATCAATGTTTAATAGAACGTAATATTGCTGGATTTAAAGAAGTTGAGTATGAAGTGATGCGTGACTCTAATGATAACGCGATCGTCGTATGTAACATGGAGAATTTTGACCCAGTCGGTGTCCATACAGGTGATTCAATCGTTGTGGCACCATCACAAACGTTAAGCGATCGTGAGTATCAAATGTTACGTGATGTTTCACTTAAACTAATTCGAGAGCTAAACATTGAAGGTGGCTGTAATGTTCAACTGGCACTAGATCCAAACAGTTTTCAATACTATGTCATTGAAGTAAACCCACGGGTGAGCCGTTCTTCAGCACTAGCTTCTAAAGCAACAGGTTATCCGATTGCTAAGCTAGCAGCGAAGATCTCAGTCGGATTAACGTTAGATGAAATGAAGAACCCTGTAACTGGAAGGACTTATGCTCATTTCGAACCGTCATTAGATTATGTTGTGACTAAGATCCCAAGGTGGCCTTTTGATAAATTCCAAGCCGCTAATCGTACGTTAGGTACACAAATGAAAGCAACTGGTGAAGTGATGGCGATTGGTCGTAATTTTGAAGAATCACTACAAAAAGCCGTACGTTCATTAGAAATCGGTACTCATGAGCTGTATATTCCAAAACTAAGACAATTAGCTAATACTGAACTATTAAAAAGGTTACAAAAAGCAGATGATGAACGACTGTTTTTAATTGCGGAAGCGTTTAGAAGAGAGTTTAAGCTAGAAGAAATTTTTAATTTAACGCAAATTGATTATTGGTTCTTACACAAACTTGAAGATTTAATCAAACTTGAACAGCAACTTAAAACACAACCATGGAATTATGATTTAACAGTTATTGCAAAGCGTTTAGGTTTCTCCGATCAAACGTTAGCAAGGCTTTGGGACACTGAAGAGAAGTTTATATATGATTGGCGATTAGAAGAACACATTAACCCAGTTTACAAAATGGTTGATACGTGTGCAGCAGAATTCGAATCTGAAACACCTTACTTTTATAGCACGTATGAACAAGAAACAGAGTCGTTTGCGTCTAATCGAAAAAAAGTTGTCGTACTAGGTTCTGGTCCGATTAGAATCGGTCAAGGAATTGAGTTTGATTACGCAACGGTACACTCAGTATTAGCATTAAAAGAAGCAGGGTATGAAGCAATTATTATTAACAATAACCCGGAGACGGTGTCAACAGATTTCCATATTTCAGATAAGTTATACTTCGAACCTTTAACAATAGAAGATGTGATGCATGTCATTAATCTAGAACAACCAGAAGGGGTCATTGTTCAATTTGGAGGCCAAACAGCGATTTCACTAGTTGATGATCTAGTTGATCGCGGTGTCGAAATCTTAGGAACTTCAAAAACAGCGATTGATAGCGCAGAAGATCGGGATCAGTTTGAACAGATGTTAGAGAAGCTTAATATCGCAAGACCGAAAGCTAAAATTGCAACAAGTAAAGAAGAGGCAATCGGTTTAGCACGTGAAGTTGGCTATCCAATTTTAGTGCGACCTTCATACGTGTTAGGCGGGCGTGCGATGGAGATCGTATACGAAGAGCGTGACTTAAACCGGTATATGGAAGAAGCGGTTAATGTTCATCCAAATCGACCAGTCTTGATTGATCGCTATTTAGTGGGTCAAGAGTTAGAAGTCGATGCAATTAGTGATGGTGAGACGGTTGTGATCCCAGGCATGATGGAACATATTGAGCGAGCAGGCGTCCACTCGGGTGATTCAATTGCAGTTTATCCGACGCAAAGTATACCAGAATCGGTTAAACAAACATGCGCTCAAATTACAACAGAGATTGCTAAAGAACTAGATGTTAAAGGTCTCATCAATATACAGTTTGTTTATCACGAAGGTGAAGTGTACGTCTTAGAAGTAAATCCACGTTCAAGTAGAACGGTTCCATTTTTAAGTAAAGTAACAGGCGTTACGATGGCAAATTTAGCAACTCAAATCATGTTAGGAAGAACTTTAGCGGATTTAGGTTACCGTTCAGGTTTAGTAGAAGAAGACAGTACAATCTCGGTTAAAGTACCTGTATTCTCATTCGAAAAGTTACGAAGTGTCGATATTACATTAGGGCCTGAAATGAAATCAACTGGCGAAGTAATTGGTCGCGATAACACTTTAGAGAAAGCTCTATACAAAGGTATCATTGCATCAGGACTTAAAGTTCCAACAGAAGGAGCCGTACTTCTTACAGTAGCAGATCAAGATAAACAAGAAATGATTAACCTTGCAAAGCGTTTCCATGCTCTAGGATTCCAGTTATATGCAACGACTGGTTCAGCAAATGTTATCAAGCAACAAGGATTACCAGTTGAAGAAGTGAATAAAATTGCTGATCACGAACGAAATATTTTAAATGTCATTGAAGAAGGAAGAGTCCAGTTTGTCATTAACACTTTATCGAGAGGGAAACAAACTCATACAGATGGTTTTAAGATCCGTCGTGAGGCAGTAGAGCACGGGATTGCATGTTTAACTTCATTAGATACGGCAGAAGCGATTTTAACAGTCATAGAATCAATGAGCTTTTCAGCGAGTCCTATGCCTAAACAAGAGGTTGTGACAGTATGATTCAAGAGCAAATGACAGTTGTTAAAAATAGCTCAATCGCACTTGATACTTTTGAGATGGTTTTAACTAGTAACACAATTCCACAACGAGCGAATTCGGGTCAGTTTATCCATGTTGAAATAGGAGAAGGAAATGAACATATGTTACGAAGACCTATTTCAATCGCTGACTTAGATCAAGAGAATGGTTTAATAACGATTATTTATAAAGTGATGGGTGAAGGAACGAAATGGTTAAGTAAACGTGAGGAATCTAATGTTTTGAACGTTTTAGGACCACTCGGCAATGGTTTTGATTTAGACCATCACGTAGGTGATAACATTTTAATTGTCGGTGGAGGGGTTGGTGTCCCTCCTTTATACCACGTAACGAAGCGTCTATCACAACATAACAACGTCACAGCAGTATTAGGTTTTCAATCAAAAGAAGCTGTGTTTTACGAAAAACAATTTAGTCAATATGCAAAGACTTACATTGCGACTGATGATGGCTCTTACGGTCACTCAGGGTTAGTAACCGATGTGATTAACCAATTAAATGAACCATTTACAACTTTTTATGCATGTGGACCGAATGGCATGTTAAAAGCGGTTCAAAACCAGCTAACATATTTAGAAGGTTATTTATCACTAGAAGAGCGAATGGGCTGTGGGATCGGTGCTTGCTTTGCTTGCGTTTGTGAATACCGCAGTCAGAAAGGTTACGTTAAAATTTGTCAGGATGGTCCTGTATTAAAAGCAAGTGAGGTGTTGTTATGAATTTAGCCGTATCATTAGGGGAACTAGAGCTTAAAAATCCAATTATGCCAGCTTCAGGTTGTTTCGGATTTGGAAAAGAGTTTAGTCAGTTTTACGATTTAAACACACTAGGTGCAATTGCTATTAAAGCTGCTACAGGAGAGGCGCGCTATGGCAACCCGACTCCTCGTGTTGCAGAAACGTCATCAGGCATGCTGAACGCTATTGGGCTACAAAATCCGGGTGTTGATGGCATTATTGAAAATGAACTGCCGTTTCTTGAAAACTATGAAACACCGATTATTGCTAATATTGCTGGTAGTACACTTGAAGAATATGTACACGTTGCTGAGAAAATGGCTAATGAACCAGTTATTAAAGCACTAGAGCTAAATATATCATGCCCTAATGTGAAAGAGGGCGGTGTCCAGTTTGGCACAGACCCTCAATTAGCATATGAAGTGACTTCAGCTGTAAAATCAGTCAGTTCAAAGCCAGTCTTCGTCAAATTATCACCTAATGTGACGAACGTCATTCAAATAGCTGAAGCTGTAGAAAATGCAGGAGCAGACGGGTTGGCTATGATTAATACATTAACGGGAATGCGTCTTGATCTACATAGCCGTCAGCCAGTGATCGCTAATCAAACAGGTGGGCTATCAGGACCAGCTATTAAACCGATTGCGATTAGGATGATCCATGAGGTAAGAAAACAAACAAACCTACCAATTATCGGTATGGGTGGGATCTCAACCGCAGAAGATATAATAGAATTTCTACTTGCAGGAGCCGATGCTGTGGCAGTTGGTACGGCTAATTTTAAAGATCCATTCATTTGTCAAAAGCTTATTAACGAACTTCCCAATACTTTAGAAGACTATCAATTTAATTCAATTCAGGAAGTGAGGGAGTCAAGGTGTCACAATCCGTCTATCTCGCTTTAGATGTTAAGAGTTTACAAGAAGCAAAACAATTGTTAGAAAACAACAACCTGTCAAATATACCAGTAAAAGTCGGTATGCAACTGTTTTACCGTGAAGGTGAACGAGTACTTGCTTATTTAAAAGAACAAGGTCATCCGATCTTTTTAGATTTAAAGTTACACGACATACCGAATACGGTTAAAGAATCGATGAGAAGTTTAGCCCAATATGAGCCTGATCTTATAAATGTTCATGCTGCTGGTGGTATGCGCATGGTTGAAGCGGCTAAAGAAGGCTTAATCGCCGAAAACTGTCATGCCAAATTATTAGCTGTAACGCAATTAACATCTACAGATGAACAAATGTTAAATAAACAGCTACTCATTTCTCAATCAATGGATGAGACGGTCAAACATTATGCATCAATCAGTCAACAAAGTGGCGCTGATGGTGTCGTTTGTTCAGTATTAGAAGTGCCATCTATAAAACAAGCTTGTGGAGAACAATTTCTAGCACTGACACCTGGAATTCGGTTAAGTGAAAGCGAACATGACGATCAAAAACGTGTTGCTACACCTAAATTGGCCCGAAAAAATGGCAGTGACATGATCGTCGTTGGGCGCACTGTTTCGAACGCTTTTAACCCTAAAGAAGCATATGAACAAGTTTTAAAGGAGTGGTCATCATCTTACGTCAAACAATAGCTCAAAGGTTAATCGATATTAATGCTTTAAAAGTTAATGTACAAGAACCATTTACGTGGTCTTCAGGGATACAATCGCCAGTCTACTGTGATAATCGTTTAACGATGTCATATCCAGATGTTAGACAGACAATCGCAAAAGCGTTTGTTAACGAAATTAAAGGTTTAGATGTAGATGTAATAGCAGGTTGTGCAACAGCAGGTATTCCTCATGCTGCCTTTGTATCCGATCAGCTGAATTTACCGATGGTTTATGTACGCAGCAAGGCAAAAGGGCATGGACTTAAAAACATGATCGAAGGTAAAGTTGATCAGAGTGAACGTGTCGTTGTAATTGAAGATTTAATCTCTACTGGTACAAGTGCCATTAAAGCAGCTGAAGCCTTAAGAGAACAAGGATGTCATGTGGTAAAAGTATTATCAATCTTCTCATACGGATTAAATGAAGCTGAGGACAACTTTAAGGAAGCAGGCTTTGAATATGAAAGTCTAGTAACTTTCGATGATGTCGCTTCATTATTAACTACGAATGGAAACATAACAGAAAAAGAACGAGAGCAAGTATTAAATTGGCGCGATGACCTCGTGTTAAGTTAAAAAGAACAACCATTTTAAAGTAGTTCAGTTTAGGAGTACAGGATTGTAATTTGTACCCTTAATTGAACTACTTTTTACATATGAAATTGTTTTTGATAATGTAAGGCTATTTCTAATGCGAATTGTATAAAGAATTGAAAAAATTCCAGGGTGATTAACATTTATATGGTAAAATAAGACAAAGAACGTTTGTTCAACTAACGAAGCAGGTAACTATAAGAAGAAAAGTGATTATGATAGGTGAATTTTTTTATATGAGGGGGAGAGTTGTGAGGTTGAAAAAAGGAATAGGTATATTGATTGGAGTTGTTTTATTGGCTTTGGTGCTTGGTCCTGCGACTTACTCTTATGTAAAAGAGAAGATGTACTATGAAAATCAATTGTTTACAATTATTTCTTTTGCTGAGGTAACTATACTTGATAAATTTATGGAAGATGAAAATTATTACCTAGAATTCACTATTGATAATGAACATTATATTGATAAATATAAAATAAATGATTGTCATCGAATATATCAATTAGCTGATAAGGAATTATATGAGCAGGTTGATTTAAGTCGTACTGATGATTCTATAGGTTTGACCATCGAATCTGAGGTTGATAAAAATAAAGTATCAAACCACGAAATTAGAAATTTTGAATTAGACCCATTTCTTGTACTTTCAAAACAGGAGTATAGTAAATATATTGAAATAGTTGATATTCTCCAACGCTAATATGTTTGTCCATCATTCAACAAACGGGTGGCGATTGTTCAATAAGAACGATTGCTCTTAAACTAACGAAGCAGGTTCCTTTAATAAAGAGAATATCAATTATGAAAAACTAAAGGGGTGTTTGTAGTGATAATAAATATTATTACAGGGATATTAGTCTTGGGAGTTAGTTTATTAGTTTTAGCTGGGTGGTTTATTTTTGACCCTTCATTTCAAACTTTAATATTAGTTCCTATTACGGCAATTCTTTTATGGGTACTAGCTGTTATTGGAGAGAGAAAGATAGTTAAATTTAGAACTGGATTTAGAATTTTACAAATTCTTCTTGCTGCTTTAGCTTTAATTTATTTGATTTATGCTTTGTGATGTATTGTACTTAAAGTAACGGGGGCAAGAGTTTAGCAAGGCGATCAAGAAAATTGGTCGTCTTTTTTATTGGAATAATTGTTGGAATATTATGTTAGCATTGGTGTAGAAGATATTAAACTAACGTGAGCAGTTTAGTTGAAGAAGGGTAAGAGTTTAAAATTAAAAAGAAGTGAATTTATAAGGGATGTGCTATATGAGTAGAGTGGAATTTATCCGTAATGAAGAAAAGAAGTACCATGATTTTTGTTACGAAAACTACAAATTATTTGAAGAAGGCTCATGGCTATATAAACCCGTTAAAACAGTAATGGATTTACTACCACTGTTGGAAGGGAAAACTAATAATATTAAAGTGCTTGATTTAGGTTCAGGAGTGGGTAGAAACAGTATTCCAATTGCACAAGATATAAAAACGAAAAATGGAAAAGTGCTTTGTGTAGATTTATTGGATTCTGCATTAGATAAATTAGAACTGTATAGCAAAGAGTACGGAGTTGAAGAAGTAATTGAAACGAATAAAGCAGATATAGGAAATTACGTTATTCCTAAAAATGAATTTGATTTTATTGTTGCCGTATCAACATTAGAACATGTTGAATCAGAAGATGTATTTGAAAATGTAATTCGCCAAATGGCATTAGGAACAAAAAATGAAGGAATAAACTGTATCATTGTTAATTCAGAAGTAGAAGAAATGGATATTGAAACAAACGAGAAATTAGACGCACTGATGGAAGTAAATATAACAACGGAGAATATGATGAATAAATTAAGTCATATTTATGATGGTTGGGAAGTAGTTAAGCAGTTAGTAAAGCCACTCGAATATAAAATTATTCGTAATGAAAGAGATGTATTATTAAAAACAAATGCTATCACTTTCGTTGTAAGAAAGAAATGATATTTCACTAACGGGGGCGTTAGTTGAAGAAGAACTTTGCTTCTTGATTCACTAACGAAGCAGTTTAATGGTAAAATTAAGAAAAATTAGTAAATGAGGAGGAATTATGAGATACATTCTAATTGTATGTATTGGATTATTTCTAATGACAGCCTGTACAAGCGAAGAAGAATCACCTGAAGAATCGGAGGAGCAAATAGCTAGTTATATATCACCCCCTAGCATTTCCTTTAGTGGAAATGATGCACGCAATCAGCTAATGGCAGATAAACATTGTTGGGCTCCTAGTGGGGAAAAGTGTGAAGTAAGCCCAAGTGATCCAAGTGAAGTTGTACTAGGAATACGAACACGAATCTACCAACCAAGCAAAGAGGTCAACATGAGTTTTCGGTTGGTGGACGATCCAAGAATAGGCAATCCTGATGAAATTAACATTATGTATTATTCAGCATCCGATGAGCTCGTAGAAACTCATAGTGAAACACTGACTTTTGGAGACACATTTCAATTGTTAGAAACGGAGGGGCGTTATAATATAGTTGCTCAACTCATATGGGACGACGAAATTTATGGAGAGTCCTATCAAGTTTTACCAGTGCTTATCAGAGAGTAATGATTACATATCATGCAAAAAATTATAAACTGAGAATTGAGGTCGTATATGAAGCAATTAACATTCCATGATTTACAAAGCTATTTAGAACTAAAGTATAAAGAAGGTAGCTCTTCATCGGCTCTGTTTATGAAACTTGTAGAGGAAATTGGCGAGGTCGCAGAGGTTCTTAACCAGCTAGAAGGTCGAAAAGAAACTTCAAACACTGCTTCTTTAGAGAAAGAGTTAGTTGATGTTATTCATTACACAGTGGCGATTGCTAGCTTAAATGGTATAGATTTAACTGAAACCATTATTAAAAAGGATCAGCAGGCAGCGATTAAATATAATCAGACTCCAAATTTAGAAGAATATTTGATAAGTCATGATCAAGAAATTTAGCATTATAGAGGATACTTAATTAATGTGAAAGCTAAATAAGTGGCATCAATTTATAACCTATAAGGGTGGAAGAATGTGGTTCCTACGTTAGTTGATAGATTATTTTACATTTTCCTAGCAGTTATCGGTGTCCTTAGTTTTGTGGGTGGTCTTTTTAATGCCAAAAATTGGAGGGGGAAAATGAAAAAATATAACGCTATTTCAAGTTTATGTTTAGGAATATTTGTTATCTTATTCTTTATGATGGTAAATGATGTATCTTTCGGTTCATTAGGAAGGATAGCAATAATTTCGATGTGTCTATTTCCATTATTAGGTGCGATTGTGGGGTTAAAAGCAAAAAATAGTTTTGTTAAGTGGATAATTATAATACTTAACTTATTAGCATTTATCACAATAGCATTTCTTCTCCTACTTGGATTTGGAATGGGTGAAGCATAAGCAGTATTCAAGTAACGGATCGTTAGTTGAAGAAGAGATAAATAAAGGTTGGCAAATTGCATTAGTATTTGCACCGCCTTCAATAAATATTGTGGTTTGCAAACAGAGTGCATTTTCCTGTGTTATTAACTATTCAAAAAAACAAACATTGGTAAAAAATGAGCGTTGAAATGTTATGCATTTCAACGCTCATTTTAAATTATTGTTTGTACTCTACACTGAACCATTTACCAAACCTGGTTCGTCAATTTTAGTTATTCATTTACTTTTAATTGATTAATTACTTTTTCATCTGGCGTCACGTAAACAGTTTGTTGATTATCATAAGTGACATAACCAGGTTTAGCACCGTTTGGCTTACGGACATGTTTAATGTTCGTGTAATCAACAGGTACTGATGAAGACATTTTTGCTTTACTATAAAAGGCTGCGATCATCGCTGCTTCTAAGATCGTCTCTTCACTAGGTTCACTTGAACGAATGATGACGTGTGAACCAGGAATGTCTTTCGTGTGTAACCAAATATCTTCTTTGTTAGCCATACGATTTGTAACGAACTCATTCTGTTTATTGTTGCGACCTACAATGATCTCAACACCATCTGAAGATTTATAATAATCAGGTGTAATCCATTTTTGCTTCTTCTTTTTATTTTTGCTTTGTTTTTGTCTAATATAGCCTTCTTCTTGTAATTCTTCGCGAATGTCTTCGATATCTTCTTCACGAGCTTGTTCTAACTGTTGGATTAAGCGTTCTAGGTAGTCAATTTCTTTCTTTGCTTTTTCAATTTCAACAAGTACGACTTCTTTAGATTTTTTAAGCTTTTGATATTGCTTAAAGTAGTGCTGGGCATTTTCACTTGGTGTTTTATTAGGATTTAACTCAAGTGTAATTTCATTTTGGTCAGGGTCATAATAATCCATTACTTTTACTTGTTCATCACCTTGTTTAACAAGGTGCATGTGAGCAGTTAATAATTCACCGTATTTCTGGTAGTCATCAGCTTTTTCTGCTTTTTTTAATGTTGATTGTTGTTTTTTTATTTTGCGCTCATTTTTTGCTTTTTCGTTCTTTAGTAATCTCATTAAATCGTGAGTTTGGTTTTTCACACGGTCGCGCTCAGCTTTGCCTTCATAATAAGCATCAAGCATACCACTAATAGAATCATACGTGGTAACTTCACCTTCAAGCTCGATATCTTGTAATACGTGGAAGTCTTCTTTTTTACCTTTGAAGATCTTCGGCTCATACTCATGGTGTTCAACTTCTTGTTTAAACTGATCATAAATGGCTTCATATTTTTCATTAGAGCCTAAATATGCTTGTTTTGCTAATGAGTTTGTAACAACAGATGAGCAGCCCATAAGCAGACTCATCATTTGCTTTTCAATTTTACCTTGGTTGAAGTCAAGTTTCTTTACGAAATCAACACCATCTAATGATAATGGATGAACTTTACCTTGGTCTGGTGGTGCAATATAAGTCTGTCCAGGTAAGATCGTGCGGTGACGGTTTTGTGCCGGACTTATATGTTTTTGACTATCTAAAATCACTTCACGTTCTGGGTCAACTAATATCGCATTACTATGCTTACCCATTAATTCAATGATTAACGTTTTATTTTGTTCATCACCGATCTCATCTTTACTACGAACAGTGATATGAATAATTCGCTCCATATCGACTTGTTCAATTTTCTCAATAAAACCAGCTGCTAAATATTTACGTAACACCATACAAAACATAGGTGGTTCTTTTGGATTCGTAAACTTTTGGTCTGTTAAGTGAACCCTTGCATAACTTGAATGTGTAGAAATAAGTAAGCTATAGTTCTGTCCTTTATTTCTTACAGTTAAAATTAGTTCACTGTTTGTCGGTTGGTAAATCTTTTGAATACGTCCGCCTTCTAGTTTAGTTAGTTCATTTGTTATGGCTCGAGTTACGATTCCATCAAATGGCATGTCTATCACCTCATCAATATTAAGTATATCACGAATAAAACATTGATTAATAGCCGTTAACAGTTGAAAAACCGATGTCATTAATGCGACAATATAAGACGTAATATGAAAGTTGGTGATGATATGGTTAAGAGTATGACTGGTTATGGACAAGCGACTCAGAAGTTAAATGAACTTCAACTATCAGTAGAAGTCAAAACAGTGAATCATCGATTTTTAGACTTTTCATTTAAAATGCCTAGAGAATTAATGGCACTTGAAGATCGAATGAAAAGTCAAGTAAAGCAGTATTTTGAACGTGGACGTGTCGACATTTTTGTTAATGTTAATGGAAAAACGGAAACGAACCAAGCAATCCACGTTAATTGGCCTCTGTTAAACCAATACATAGATCGTGTTGAAGAAATTAAACAACATAAAAACTTATCAGGCCAATTAGACATTGAACAGCTCTTTCAAATTGAAGATGCTTTCGTTATTGAGGAAGAAGATCATTTTAATTCGGAAGTTGAGCAAGCCATATTGGATGCGTTAGGTGAAGCGCTAAGTCGTGTTGACCGTATGCGCATAGATGAAGGTGAAGCGTTAAAAACTGATGTGTACCAATTCGCTCAAGAAATAGAGCAGTTAACGAAAAGCCTAGACCAGGACAAAGATAAATTCAAGCAAAATTATTATGAAAAAGTAACCAATCGTTTAAATGAATTTGTTGCTGATGCAAATGTTGATGAAAATAGGTTATTACAAGAAATCGCAATTTTAACTGATAAAGGTGATATTACAGAAGAAATCACCCGATTGCTATCTCATGTTGAACAAGTAAAATCGTTGTTACAACAGGATGGATCTATTGGTAGAAGGTTAGATTTTTTAACACAAGAATTACACCGTGAAGCTAATACAATAGGGTCTAAATCGAATGATGTACAGGTGAGTAAGGTAACTGTAGATTTAAAGAGTGTAATAGAGAAAATTAAAGAACAAGTACAAAATATTGAATAATATTTGAGTTTTTGACTATTTTTAGACTATAATAGAGTTATTATTCAAGAATAAAAGTTAGGGGAGAAGAGGATGAATTTAAAATTAATTAATATCGGGTTTGGAAATGTTGTTTCTGCCAATCGCATTATTTCGATTGTGTCACCCGAATCAGCCCCGATCAAACGTATTATCACAGTTGCAAGGGATAATAATAAGTTAGTTGATGCTACATACGGAAGACGAACAAGAGCAGTCATCGTGACTGATAGTGACCACGTTATCTTATCAGCTGTACAACCTGAGACAGTAGGACAACGTGTCGTAAATGAAGATATGAACATAGACAACTAGGAGGAACTGTTGTGAAAGACGAAAAAGGTATTTTATTTATTCTGTCTGGACCGTCTGGTGTCGGAAAGGGCACTGTTAGAAAAGCGTTATTTGAACGTGATCCAGATTTAGCCTATTCGATCTCCGTGACAACAAGGCAAGCGCGTGAAGGCGAACAAAATGGTGTTGACTACTTCTTCAAAACGAAAGATGAAGTAAAAAAGATGATTGAACAAGGTGAATTTATCGAGTATGCTGAATATGTAGGGAATTATTATGGAACACCTAAAGCATACGTAGAACAAACTTTAGAAGAAGGACGCGATGTCTTTTTAGAGATTGAAGTACAGGGAGCTTTACAAGTGAAAGAGAACTTCCCTGAAGGTGTTTTTATCTTTTTATTCCCTCCGAGTTTAGAAGAATTAAAGAACCGTATTATTAGTCGCGGTACTGAAACTGAAGATCTCGTTAGAAATCGCTTATTAGAAGCGAAAAAAGAAATTGAAATGATGGATGCTTACGATTATGTCGTCGTTAATGATGACGTTCATAATGCTGTTGATCGAATTGAATCGATTGTAGTAAGTGAGCATTGTAAACGTGAAAGAATTGCTAGTCAATATAAAAAAGCTTTAGGGAGTGTTGAACTGTGATCTTAGAGCCATCTGTCGATAACTTACTTAATAAGATTGACTCTAAATATGCGATTGTGATTGCATCAGCTAAGCGTGCACGTGAATTGCACGAAGAGAATAATTACATTTTAGATAATCACAAGTCGCCTAAATACGTTGGTCAAGCGTTAGAAGAAATTATGGAAGATAAGCTAACTGTTAGTGGCTACAAGTAAAGTTGATTTATACGCTTGCAGGTTGGTGTTGAATTAGCATTTCAATTCACCACCTAGCGTGATCAATGTCTTGACCGAAAAGAACAACCTGCATGTCAGGTTGTTCTTTTTAATGGGTTATACTTAAACCATATTAGCCGTTTAATTACTAAATTAATGGTTGTTGGAGGAGAAACGATGAATCAACAAAAAAAAGTATTGTTAGGAGTTTCGGGTGGGATCGCAGCTTATAAAGCTTGTGCATTAACGAGCCAATTAGTTCAGCGCGGTTATGATGTAAGAGTAATCATGACTGAAGGTGCAACGCAATTCGTTAGTCCGTTAACGTTTCAAGCGTTATCACGAAACCCAGTATTTACAGATGCATTTGATGAGAAGAATCCTGAGAAAATCGCCCATATTGATTTAGCGGATTGGGCTGATTTTGTTTTATTAGCTCCTGCTACTGCGCACTTATTAGGAAGAGTTGCAAATGGACTTGCAGATGATATGTTAACGACAACTTTACTTGCTACAACAGCCCCGGTATACGTTGCACCAGCTATGAATGTTCATATGTACGATCATCCAGCAGTAAAAGCTAATTTAAAAACGCTAGATGGATATGGATACCGTTTTATCGAACCAGGTGCTGGTTATTTAGCATGTGGTTATGTAGGCAAAGGTCGTTTAGAAGAGCCTGAACGCATTATTGAAGTTATCGAACAAAATGAAGCAGTAGACCAACCATTAAAAGGTAAAAATGTACTGGTGACAGCAGGTCCGACTGTTGAGGTTATTGATGCAGTCCGCTATTTTACAAACCATTCATCAGGCAAAATGGGTTATGCCTTGGCTGAAGTAGCAAAACAATTAGGGGCTAATGTCACGTTAGTAAGTGGTCCAGTTGATTTAGATGAGATTGTCGGTGTAGAAATGGTTCACGTAACGTCAGCTAAAGAAATGTATGACGCGGTAACGACCCGTTTCGAACACCAAGATTTCGTAGTTAAATCTGCAGCCGTTGCTGATTACCGACCTAAAGATACTCAAACAAATAAAATGAAGAAAAAAGACGGTAACTTGTCGATTGAAATGGAACGTACAGATGACATATTAAAAACATTAGGCGAAATGAAACAACATCAATATTTAGTTGGATTTGCTGCGGAAACAGATCACATACTCGAGTACGGTAAAAGCAAACTAGAACGCAAAAACTTAGATGCGATTGCAGTTAACGATATAAGTGAAGACAAACATGGATTTAAATCTGATACTAATGCGGTTCACGTGTTGACGAAAAAAGGGTTAGAACAATCCATTCCATTGAAGACAAAACATGAAATTGCACAAGATCTATGGTCAATTTTTACAGAAGAATTGTTAGGTGAATCGAAGTGAAAGTTGCAAAAGTAGTTGTCGATGTTCCTGTCTCATCGATTGATTCATTGTTTGATTATGAAATTCCTGATGAACTTCTAAGTGTTGTAAAACCAGGGGTGCGAGTGGTAGTACCATTCGGACCTCGTAAAATTATGGGGTTTGTCATTGATATTACTGGAAGTAGCGAATTTGAAAAACTTAAACCGATTCATACTGTGATGGATTATGCACCCGTTTTAACACCAGAGTTATTAAACCTTTCCAAATGGCTACAAGAAGAGACACTATGCTTTAGAGTTTCTGCTTTACAAGCGATGTTACCAGCTGTTTTTAAAGCGAAATATGAAAAAGAAGTATGGTTATTAGCAGATGAAGGTGAGCTGCCATTCGATTGGCAAATCTTGACTCAAGGGCGTGAAGTATTCCCGTTTAATGAGTTAGAAGAGAGTGGTATAAAGGCGAGCCAAATTTCATCACTAGTAAGTGAAGGGTTAATAGAAATTAAATATGTCGTCAAAGGAAAAAATAGAGTAAAGAAAGATACATATATTGAATTAGCACTTGAACAAGTAAAGGTAATAGAAGTTATTGAAGAACTAGGGAAGCAAGCAAAAAGGCAAAAGCAAGTACTAGAGTATTTAATAGATACTAATGGAGAAATCCGATTAAAGCAGTTGATGGATGACTTAGGCGTTACTCGAGCACCGATTAAAACGTTAGAAGATAAAGGTATTATTCGTCTAGTGCAAAAGGAAGTTTACCGTGATCCTCACGCTAACAGTAATGAACGTACGAAACCACTTCCGTTAACGGAACAACAACAACAAGTTATTGAACCTGTTTTATCACGTATTGATGAAAATAAACACGAAATGTTCTTATTACATGGTGTGACGGGAAGTGGAAAAACTGAAGTTTACTTACAATCGATTGACCGCGTTCTACAAGAGGGCAAAGAAGCAATCGTCTTAGTTCCTGAAATCTCTTTAACGCCACAGATGGTTGAACGCTTTAAATCTAGATTTGGCGATGATGTCGCAGTTTTACATAGTGGATTATCAACAGGTGAGAAATATGATGAATGGCGTAAAATTCATCGAAAAGAAGTAAAAGTTGTTGTCGGTGCACGTTCAGCTGTTTTTGCTCCATTTGAAAACCTCGGAATTATTATTATCGATGAAGAACATGAAACAACATACAAACAAGAAGACTATCCGAAATATCATGCGAGAGAAGTGGCTAAGTATCGTGGTCAATACCATAAGTGTCCTGTCATATTAGGAAGTGCAACACCAACGTTAGAAAGTTATGCTAGAGCACAAAAAGGGGTTTATCAACTACTGGAATTGTCAGAACGTGTTAATGAACAGGCGTTACCGCACATGGAAATCGTGGATATGCGTAAAGAATTAGAAAAAGGTAACCGTACGATGTTTTCTGATCCTTTAGTTGAGAAAATTAATGACCGAATTAAGCGCGGTGAACAAGTCGTCTTAATGTTAAATAGAAGAGGGTATTCTACGTTTGTTATGTGTCGCGAATGTGGTGAAACGGTCCAATGTGAACATTGTGATATATCGATGACTTACCACCGTACGAATCATAAATTAAAATGTCACTACTGTAGTGATGAAAAGCCGATGCCAAACCAATGTCCTAAGTGTGAAAGTGAAGCGATCCGTTTTTTCGGTACTGGTACGCAAAAAGTTGAAGAAGCATTGCAACAACAATTTGAACATGCCCGTATTATTCGTATGGACGTTGACACAACAAGCCGTAAAGGTGCACACGAACGACTGCTGAAGAAGTTTGGTAATCAAGAAGCTGATATTTTACTAGGTACACAAATGATTGCTAAAGGATTAGACTTTGAAAATGTAACGTTAGTAGGCGTGATTGCTGCTGATGCGATCTTACATTTACCTGACTTTCGAGCTGCTGAAAAGTCTTTTCAATTATTAACACAAGTCAGTGGACGTGCAGGTAGACATGAGCTTCCTGGAGAAGTCGTCGTTCAAACGTATACACCAGAACATTATACAGTTGAATTAGCTGCACAATATGATTATGAATCTTTCTTTAACCGTGAAATGCAAATAAGAAGGCGGTTTGCTTACCCGCCATACTATTTTTTAGTATTAATTAATATATCTCATGAAAACCATGTTAAAGTAGTTGATGCATCACAGAGGATTGCTAACATGTTAAGTCAACGTCTCGGTGAAAGTGCCTTGTTAATGGGGCCATCACCATCACCGATGTTGAGAATTAAAGACCGTTTTCGATATCAATGTATGATTAAATATAAAAATCGCCAAGATGTCGATGAACCACTAGAGCATGTATTAAACAGTTTCCAAAAAGAAATGAATAAAGAAGAACTGCAATTAACCGTTGATTTTGAACCGTATTACTTTATGTAGAAAAGAAGGGGTATTATATGACAAAACGAATTGTATTTATGGGGACACCTGACTTTAGTGTACCTGTTTTAGAAAGAATTATAGAACAAGGTTATGACGTAGCAGCTGTCGTCACACAACCAGATCGCCCTAAAGGTCGTAAGAAAGTTTTAACACCGTCACCGGTAAAAGAGTGTGCGCTTAAACACGATCTATCAGTATTACAGCCTGAGAAGATTAGACATGATTATCGAAACATACTCGATTACAAGCCGGACCTTATTGTAACAGCTGCTTATGGACAAATTTTACCGAAAGAGATCTTAGAAGAGCCTCCTTTCGGTTGTATAAACGTCCATGCCTCACTGTTACCGAAATTAAGAGGTGGAGCACCGATTCACTATTCGATTTTAGAAGGTCATGATGAAACAGGCGTTACCATTATGTATATGGTTGAAGCCCTAGATGCCGGTGCGATGATTTCAAAAGATCAAGTGAAAATAGAAGAAGCCGATCACGTCGGCACTTTACATGATAAATTATCTGAAGTCGGTGCTAATCTATTAGTCGATACTTTGCCAAAGTTGTTTGCTGGAGATGTTGAAGCAGAAGAACAAAATCATGATGAAGCAACATTTGCTTATAACATTAAGCGTGAGCAAGAGCGAATTGATTGGAACAAATCGCAACAAGAGATTTATAATCATATTAGAGGTTTGCACCCTTGGCCTGTTGCATTTACAACATATCAAGGCCAAACGGTAAAACTATGGTGGGGCGAAAAAGTTAATCAAACGATTGATCAAATTCCAGGGACGATTGTGACAATTGATGACCAAGTAGGAATTTTAGTCGCAACTGGTGATCAAAAGTTGATTAATATAACAGAACTTCAACCAGCAGGAAAGAAACGTATGAAAACAGTCGATTTCCTAAGAGGATCTAAAGATTACTTTGAAATAGGCGAGAAACTAGGTGATTAAATGGCTAAACAACAAACAGTTCGAGAAGTCGCACTAAACTTATTACAACGAGTTAGTCAAAGTGGTGGGTTTAGTCATATTTTAATAAATCAAGCAATCTCAAAACATGAAGTGAAACAAGAAGATAAAGGTTTATTCACAGAGATAGTATATGGCACATTACAACGTCAATTAACGCTAGACTTCTATTTAACTCCATTTGTCGGTAACAAGAAGATGGATCATTGGGTAAGAACATTGCTTAGAATGTCTGTCTATCAAATGGTTTATTTAGAGCGAGTACCTGATCATGCTGTCATTAATGAGGCGGTAACGATTGCGAAGAAGAAAGGCCATAAAGGTATTAGTGGATTTGTAAATGGGGTTTTAAGAAATATTCAGCGAAAAGGTGTCCCATCATTTGATACAATTGAGGACAAAGTTGAGCGCGTATCTATAGAAACGAGTCATCCATATTGGTTAGTATCGCGTTGGGTAGATCAGTATGGTTTTGATGTCACTAAGAAGATGTGTGAGTCAAACATTGAGTCGAAAAAAGTATCAGTTCGAATTCAACCAGAAAAACTGTCAATTGAAGAAGCGGTTGAAAAACTAGAGGTTGAAGGGATTAAGGTTGAAAGATCGCCTCTATCTAATCAAGGGTTAAATATTTTGGAAGGAAACATTTTAAAAAGTGAATTGTTTCCACACGCTCTAACAATTCAAGACGAAACGTCAATGTTAGTATCTGAAATGATTGATGCAAAGCCAAATATGACTGTGTTAGACGCATGTAGTGCTCCCGGTGGTAAGGCGACACACATTGCTGAGAAGATGAATTCACAGGGTGAAATTTATGCCTATGACCTTCATCAATCTAAAGTTAATCTCGTTGAAGAAAAGGCGCGTGATTTAGACTTAACGAATATTCAAGTAAAAGCCTATGACAGTCGCCTTTTATCAGAATTACATGATGAAAGTACGTTTGACCGTATTTTGTTAGATGCTCCATGCACTGGATTAGGTGTGTTAAGAAGTAAGCCAGATATTAAATATAGCAAACAGGAAGAAAATATCGAACAATTAGCCAATATTCAACATGATTTATTGAGGTCAGTTCTTCCTTTATTAAAAGAAAATGGTAAACTAGTATATAGTACATGCACCGTAGATCGTCATGAAAACGAAGAACAAATTAAACAACTATTAAAAGAGTATTCTAACTTACAAGTTGATCCAGCTTTTTTTGAAGAGTTACCGGAATCTTGTCAGCATTTAGAGGGGAAATCTGAATATGGGGTTCAAATTTTCCCGCATGATTTTAAAGCAGATGGATTCTTTATTACTCGTTTAGTATTTAAGTAATTTTTATATAAGTGAGGTGCATGAGAGGATGCATGCTGTATTTAAGACAGATAAGGGGAAAATTCGTGAAGCCAATGAAGACTTTGGTGGCGTATTTTTTAACGAAGACGATCAGTTGTTAGCTATTGTAGCGGACGGTATGGGTGGCCATCAAGCAGGTGATGTAGCTAGTCGACTAGCGGTAGAGCAAATGAAAGGTTACTGGGAAAGTACTAGAGTCTTCACAGATGTTAAAGAATTAGAGGTGTGGTTAGAAACGGTCGTTAAAGAAGTTAATGATGACCTTAAAGACCATGCGCAAAACAACGAAGAGTGCAAAGGAATGGGGACAACGCTTATTGCTGCTGCAGTACTTAATAATGAGATCGTTGTCGCTCATATCGGTGATAGTCGACTGTACCATGTCACTGAAGAAACCATTGAACAGAAAACAACTGACCACTCTTTCGTGAACGAACTCGTCTTACAAGGCCACATCACAAAAGAAGAGGCAGAATCACATCCTAGAAAGAATGTGTTAACACGTGCTTTAGGTACGGAAGAAGAAGTTAACGTCGATACGTTATCTTATGAGTGGCAAAATGACACGTATTGCTTGTTATGTACAGACGGATTGACAAATAAACTGCCAGATGAAGATATACTACATATTGTTAATCGTTCTATGTCCAATGAGGAGAAGGTTGATCAATTATTAGAGGAGGCAAATCAACGCGGCGGTGAAGATAATATTACTGTAGCATTGATTAGCTTAGAATCGGGTGATCAAACATGGACATAGGTAAAGTTTTAAACGAACGTTATAAAGTTATCCAATACATTGGTGGAGGCGGTATGGCCAATGTATATTTAGGTGAAGATTTAATTTTAGGTCGCGAAGTAGCAATAAAGTTATTAAAACTAGAGTACTCTGATCATGAAGAATTCATTGAAAGATTTAACCGAGAGGCAGAATCGGCTATAAGTCTTTCAAATGATCATATCGTTAACATTTTTGATGTCGGTCAAGAAGATGACTTACATTATATGATTATGGAATATGTTGATGGTATGACATTAAAAGAGTATATCCAACATAAAGGCACGGTTTCGACACATGAAGCAGTTCGAATTATGATCCAGTTATCTGATGCAGTTGAACACGCTCATGATAATGGCATTATTCACCGAGACATTAAGCCGCAAAATATTTTGATGGATCATCGTGGTAATGTGAAAATAACTGATTTTGGCATTGCAAGAGCACTGAGTTCTACTTCGTTAACGAAAACGAATGACGTGATGGGTTCTGTTCATTATTTATCCCCTGAACAGGCGAGAGGTGGAACAGCAACACGTAAATCAGACATTTATTCTTTAGGGATTGTTTTATATGAACTGTTGACTGGCCGATTACCATTCTCAGGAGAATCTGCTGTTTCAATAGCATTAAAACATATGCAAACTGAACCACCATTTGTTAGAAGCTTTAACTCTGAGGTTCCACAAAGTCTCGAAAATGTAGTGCTAAAAGCAACAGTTAAAAATCCGATTCATCGTTACGCTACGATAGAAGAGTTAAGAAATAGTTTAGAGACTGTATTTGACCATTCAAGGCTAAATGAAGAGCGTTATAACCCTCCTGAAGAAGAAGGAGAAGATACAAAAGTAATTCCAGCGATCCAACCGAATACATCAAATAACAGTACTAATGAAGAGACAATCGTCCCAACTCAACAAAATGAGAAAAAGAAGTCAAAGAAATGGATTGCGTGGGTATCTTCAATAGTTGGTATATTAATTGCAGCTTTTATTATTGCTTTATTTGTACTGCCAGGAATGTTTATGCCAGAGGATGTCACCATTCCTGAACTAGAAGGGTATACTTATGAAGAGGCATTAATCGAACTATCCAATATAGATTTAGACGTTGAACGTGAATCTGTTTTTAACGATGAAGTAGAAGAAGGATATGTTATTCGAACGAACCCTAGAAGTGGTACGACTGTAAAAGAAGGTTCCACGGTTGCTTTATATACGAGCTTAGGTCAAGAGAAGATCGAATTCGATGATTATGTCGGACAAGATTTTAACGAAACACGAAGGTTACTTGAGTCTCGTGGATATGGACAAGTTCGTGAAATTAGACTTGAAGATGAACGTCCTGAAGGCGAAATTATTAATCAAATTCAACCTGAGCCAGGTGAAGAAATTATTCCAGAAGACACTCGTGTCATTTTTGAAGTAAGTCAAGGGCCACCAAGTATATCGTTACCTTCTTTTAGAGATGATACTTTAGAGCGTGTTCAAAATTTTGCACAGGAAAATGAGTTAATGCTAGAAACAGAAGAAGAACATTCTGATGATATTTCAGAAGGCAGAATAACTAGGCAAGAACCAAGTCAAAATGCTGAGTTAGAACGTGGTGACGAGTTTAAAGTATATGTTTCTAAAGGTGCTGAGCCACAACCAATTACAGAACAAGTTTCGTTCACCGTTACTTATGATGAAGAAATTAATTCTGAAGATGATGAAGAAGAAGAGCCAATAGGACAAGAGGTTCAGATTTTTATAGAGGATCAAAACAATAGTATTAATGAAGTGTTTGAAGAAGATGTCATTTATGAAGATACAATCTATACAGTTGAACTAACGATTGAACCTGATGAAACAGGTGAAGTTCGTGTTACGAAAGAGGGTACACTTTATTATGAAGAAGCAATTCCTTATGAGCCAGGAGAGGATTAATGAATGCCAAAAGGAAAAATAGTTAAAGCATTAAGCGGGTTTTATGATGTATTAATAGGTCAGGAAGTGTATCGTTGCAAAGGTAGAGGAGTCTTCAGAAATCAAAAGATTACTCCTCTCGTTGGAGATGAAGTTGAGATATCTGTACAAGAAAATTATACAGGGACAATTCAAACGGTATACGAACGAGAAAACGAACTAATTAGACCGCCCGTTTCTAATGTTGACCAGGCGATTATTGTTACTTCGATGATAGAACCAGATTTTAATCCATTACTGCTCGATCGATTTTTAGTCCTTGTTGAAAATAAAGACTTAGATGCTTTAATTGTTTTTAGTAAGGAAGATTTGATTGATTCAAAGCATGAGGAAGAGATTGATTTTTTCATAAACTATTATCAATCAATTGGCTATGATGTTGTTAAAGTTTCAAGTGAGATGGATGATTTAAATAATCAACTAGAACCTTATTTAGCTAATAAAATTTCTGTAATTGCAGGTCAATCAGGTGTTGGAAAATCAACAATTTTAAATCAGCTAGATGAAACGTTAGAGATTGAAACAGGTGACATATCCAAAAGTTTAGGTCGGGGAAAACATACGACACGCCATGTTGAGCTATATCCTATTGCCAATGGATATGTTGCTGATACACCTGGTTTTAGCGCTCTAGACTTTGATGAACTTCAATTAGAGGATATTAGAAGGTCATTCCGAGAGTTTTTAGACTATGAAGACCGTTGTAAATTTAGAGGATGCTACCATATGAACGAACCCAAGTGTGCTGTTAAACAAGCAGTAGACAGTGAAGAAATTAAGCTATTTAGATATGAGCATTACAAACAATTCTATGAAGAAATTAAAAATAGAAAGCCGAGGTATTAGGTTATGGTAAAGATTGCACCATCGATATTATCAGCAGATTTTTCAAAATTAGCAACTGAGATTAAATCAGTTGAAAATGATGTCGACTACATTCACGTTGATGTCATGGATGGTCATTTCGTTCCAAATATTACGATTGGACCATTAATTGTAGAAGCGATCCGTCCTGTTACTAATCTCCCATTAGATGTTCATTTAATGATTGAGAACCCTGAAGATTATGTCCCGCAGTTTGCTAAAGCTGGAGCAGATATCATTTCGGTTCATGCTGAGGCGTGTCCGCACCTGCACCGTGTAATCCAACAAATTAGTAACGAAGGTGTTAAACCTGGTGTCGTCATTAATCCAGCAACACCGGTTTCAACGATTGAACCGATCTTGCAAGATGTTGACCTTGTCTTAGTTATGACGGTAAACCCTGGTTTTGGTGGTCAATCATTTATTGATTCAACATTGTCCAAAATCGAACAATTGTCAGAACTGAAGAAACAATACGGTTTTGATTATGAAATTGAAGTTGATGGTGGCGTGAAAGCCGAGACAGCTAAAGCTTGCGTTGATGCTGGTGCTGAAGTGCTAGTTGCTGGCAGTGCGATCTTTAATCAAGAAGACCGTCAAGCTGCCATACAAACAATTAAAGCTAGTTATGAACAATCTGTGTAGGTGATTGTAATGAAAGTGTTTGGTATTGTGGCGGGAGGTCCTAAATCGGACTTGCCGCCTTTAAATCATTATGAAGATATTAATCATTGGATCGGTGTGGATCACGGAGCTTACTTATTGAGTGAAAATGTTGGTCACATTGATTTAGCGATTGGAGATTTCGATTCTGTTAGTGCGACCGAATTTTCCCAAATTAAGACGTATTCTAATGAAGTGGAAGTACATCCTGTAGACAAAGATGATACAGATTTAGAACTTGCCATTAATTATGTTATGAAACAAAATCCTGATCGCGTCTATTTATTTGGTGCTACTGGTGGACGAAAAGATCATGAAATAGTGAATATCATGTTATTAAAGAAGTTTAACGATGCAGGAATTGAAGCTTGGATTTGTAATGTGCAAAATGAGTTGACGTTAAAAACACCTGGTCAATATGAACTAAAGCGCGATGAACGTTTTCAATATGTATCATTTCTCCCAATTAGCGACACGGTGTATAACTTGAATTTAAAAGGTTTTTTATATGAATTAGACGGTGCAACAGTAAAAAGTGGTAGTTCTTTAACGGTTTCAAATGAATGGAAAGAAAAAATAGGTACTTATTTTTTCACTGAAGGCATATTAATAATTGTAAAGAGCCGTGATTAATTTATAGTTTAATATTTGTAATCGTGTTGGTATAGGAGGGGGAAGATGAAATTTTATACGATTAAGCTTCCTAGATTTTTAGGAGGTATCGTCAGATCAATGATGGGACTCATTAAGAAGGATTAGGACGTAAAAAAGGGCTGGCTTAAAGGAAATAATCTTTTAAGCTCCAGCCCTTTTTACGTGTTCTGTTCGCATTATACGCGTTGTACTTTACCAGATTTTAAAGCACGTGCAGAAACATAAACTTTCTGAGGTTTACCGTCTACCATAATACGTACCTTTTGTACGTTTGATTTCCATTTACGTTTGTTGGCATTCATCGCGTGTGAACGATGGTTACCAGTTGACGTTTTGCGTCCTGTCACTTGGCATTTACGAGCCATATAAAATCCCTCCTGCATCATCTCTTTTAAATCACTTTTCTACTTTATCATATGGCTACGAGTATTTCAACGATTGAATGACTAGTTTATCAAGTTTTTACACTTGACACGTTGTTCTCTTGTGAATACGCTTTTAAAATATGTTATGTTGTAGTAAAATAGCCATAGTCATGGTCACGAATCAAGGAGGATGGATATGTCAGTTGAATTTCAAAACAATTATGGTCAGGTAACAGTTTCCAAGGAAGTTATTTCTACAATTGCTGGTGGCGCAGCTATGGAATGCTATGGTATAGTTGGTATGGCTTCGAAAAAACAGTTTAAAGATGGCTTGTCTGAAATTCTTGGTAAAGAAAATTTCACAAAAGGTGTTGTAGTCAGACAAGAAGATCGTGATTTAAATATTGATATGTACATTATCGTTAGCTACGGAACGAAAGTATCAGAAGTAGCTCACAACGTTCAAAACCAGGTGAAGTATGCCCTAAAACGCATGGTTGGTTTAGATGTTGTATCCGTTAATATTTATATTCACGGTGTACGCGTAACTACATAGAGGATTGTTGTGGATGAAGGAGGAAAATAGTGTGTCTAATCATACTTTAAATGGTGAGAAATTCGCACAGATGGTTTTACTAGGTGCAAATCATCTATCTAATCAGTCACAGATGATTGATTCCTTGAACGTTTTTCCAGTACCAGATGGTGATACTGGAACAAATATGAACTTAACGATGACTTCAGGAGCTTCTGAAGTCGAAAAAGTAACTAATAACCATATTGGCGAAGTGGCTAACGCTTTAGCTAAAGGTTTATTAATGGGAGCGAGAGGTAACTCAGGTGTTATCCTTTCTCAATTGTTCCGTGGCTTTTCTAAAAGTGTTAAAGAAAAAGAAACTTTAACGACAAATGACATAGCACAAGCTTTAGAAGCTGGTGTTGAAACTGCTTATAAAGCGGTCATGAAACCAGTGGAAGGTACTGTTCTAACAGTTGCAAAAGATGCTGCTAAAAAAGGTTTAGAAGCTGCTGATTCAACTGATGACCTTGTTTCGTTTTTTGAACAAGTGTTAGAAGAATCAAAAGCTTCATTAGAGCGTACCCCAGATCTACTTCCGGTATTAAAAGAAGTAGGAGTAGTAGATAGTGGTGGACAAGGTCTAGTGACAGTGTATGAAGGATTCTTAGCGTCATTGAAAGGTGAAGAAGTACCAGATGTTAGTTCTACTCCTTCACTTGATGATTTAGTAAGTGCTGAACACCATAAAATGCACCAAGATTTCATGGAGACAGAAGATATTGAATTCGGTTACTGTACTGAATTCATGGTTAAGTTTGAGGAAGACAAGTTAAAAGACAACCCATTTGATGAAGAACAATATCGCAATGAGTTAAGCGAACATGGTGATTCTTTATTAGTTGTATCAGATGACGAAGTTGTGAAAGTGCACATTCATGCTGAATATCCTGGTGAAGCGATGACACTTGGTCAAAAGTTTGGAAGCTTAATCAATATTAAGATTGAAAATATGCGTGAACAACATACATCAATTGTCGGAGAACAAACTAAAGAAGAAGCCCCGGCTAAACGTCAAAATTTAGCTGTTGTGACAGTTGGTATGGGTGATGGAATTAAAGAAATGTTTGAAAGCCTAGGCGCAACGGTCGTCATTGAGGGTGGACAAACAATGAACCCAAGTACACAAGATATTGTTGAAGCAGTTAATAAGGCACATGCTGATCATGTACTAGTCCTACCAAATAATAAAAATATCGTGATGGCTGCAGAACAAGCTGAAGAATTAGCAGATGCTAACGTTAAAGTGGTGCCAACGAAGACAGTGCCTCAAGGTATGAGTGCCATGTTAGCACTGAATTTTGAAGCTTCTCTTGAAGATAATCAAGAAGCAATGACTGAAGCAATGCAATTTGTTAAAACTGGTCAGATCACTTATGCAGTTCGCGATACACAAATTGACGGTCGTGAAATTGAAGAAGGTAATTTCATGGGGATTTTAGATGGTTCCATTCAAGCCGTGAACCGTGACAAAATGGAAGCGATCAATGAATTGTTAAACAACCTTGTTGATGATGAAGAAGATGAAATTGTAACTATTTTACAAGGTGAAGAAGGAACTGACGAAGAAGTAGAACAAATCGAAGAATATATCGAAAAGCATTTTGAAGAAATTGAAGTAGAAGTGCATAAAGGAAACCAACCGATCTATTCATATATCTTTTCTGTGGAGTAATATTATAAATTATATGCATTCAAAAGAGTCCAAGAAATTGGGCTCTTTTTATGTTTAAAGACTCTAAAATATTTGTTGGGGTAGTTGTACAATTTTTATAGCTTTAAAGGGTGCGTGTTTTGTGCCTGAACCGTTGGTATCAGGTGATCCGCTCTCGGTGGACGCTTTCCGCGGGCACGGCTCGAGCCTCCTCGGCCCAAAAAGCGGGGCCTGTGGGGTCTCGAGACTCGTGCTGTTCCCGCTGGAGTCGCCACCTTCGCTCCTCACCTGATACCAACTTTGTGCTTAATCAAGAATATAAAAAAGCACGTTAACTCCTTATTTGTTATCCTTGTTCCTACATGTACAAACACCAATGGCATAATTAAGAGGGTTCCTTAGAAGGCATCAAAAGGGTTGGTTTAGAACCTATTAAAAAACAATCCATTGTAATTTTTTCCTGTTCATGATAATATAAATAAAATTCTATACTAAAATATGCGATGATGAGAAGAAGTAAACGGGTTCAATCATGACAGAGAGCTCTTATGTGCTGAGAAAGGGTATGATAATTTCGTTGAAACAAGTCTCTGAGTATCATGCTGGAATGGTAAAATGATAGTGTGACAGGTGCTCCTGTTATAGAGCGCGAGTATTATATTGTACTTCAAAGAATTATATGGCGACATATAATCAAAATGAGGTGGCACCGCGGATTTGATGTTCCTGCCCTCAAGGCTAAGGCCTTGGGGGCTTTTTGTATTTTAAATAAGGGGGGGTTAGATTATGAGGAGGTTGGTTTCTTGAAAGTATTCTATCATGTTATTGTTCGGAATCGGTAGCTCAAGTGTTGGTGAGTGGGTATATTTCATTGCTCTAAATTTAATCGTATTAGAAATGACAGGCTCTCCTTTAGCTGTATCTATGCTTTATATCATAAAACCGCTAGCCACATTGTGCACAAATCTATGGGCTGGTTCTTTTATTGATAGGTTGAATAAAAAGTATTTGATGATTCTACTAGACTTATTGAAAGCAACCTTAATACTTACTTTACCATTTTTATCGTCTTTAGGTTTAATCTATTTAATTGTGTTTTTAGTTAATGTAGCTAGCTCAGTATTTGAACCCACATCGATGACATATGTGACGAAACTAATTCCTTATCAAGACCGAAAACGGTTTAATTCCTTGTTAAGTTTAGTTACATCAGGAGCTTTTTTAATTGGACCTGCCATTGCAGGTGTGTTATTTATGGTTGGATCTCCATACATTGCTATTTATATTAACTCAATCGCCTTGTTAATCTCTGCAATCATAACTAGCTTTATGCCTAATTTGGAGAAAGACCATTTGCGTTCATTCAATCTAGGCGAACTATCTTTAAGATTAATTAAAAGCGATTTAGCACATGTTATAAAATATTCACGCTTGCACATTCAAGTAATGATTATATACTTTTTATTTAGTTTTGTTATGATCATAATGGCTAGTGCGATCGACTCTCTTGAAGCTGCGTTCGCAAAGGAAGTCTTAATGTTGACAGACAGTGAGTATGGTTTTTTAGTATCGATAGCTGGTGCGGGTATTGTTATAGGGGCAATTATAAATTCATTAGTTGTTAATCATCTAAAGACTTTTATTTTAATTGGTTTAGGTACTGTATTTGTTTCAATGGGTTATGTCATATACGCTTTTTCTGAGGTCTTTATAGTTGCAGCGTTTGGATTTTTCTTTTTGGCATTTTTTATTGCATTTGCAAATACAGGCTTTCTCACTTTTTATCAAAATAATATACCAATTGAAGTTATGGGTAGGGTAAGAAGTGTATTTGGCTTACTTGAAGCAATTCTCATAATCTTACTAACTACCCTTTTGGGGGCTATTGCAGAACTATATTCAGTTAAAGGTGCGGTCATTTTAGGCGTGCTGATCATGTTTCTAATTTCTACAACTTTATTAATGTTAAGTTTACGGTCATCAAAAAAAGAAATGTTTAATGAAACTGTTAACCCCTGAAAAAATCCCTCCCCAGCACGCTGCTAGGGAGGGATTACTTAAATGAAACCTTTAATTAAGAATTCGAGTAAAAACAAGCTAGAAATGATGATTAACAATGGTGTTACTTCGTCTTTTCGGCCAGCTACAATTTTAACAATTGGATATGCAATGAAACCGAATGCCATTCCATCGGCTATGCTGTATGTGAATGGAATCATAAACATAATTAAAAATGTAGGAAATGCTTCAGTTAGATCGTCTACTTTAATATGCTTAATGTTTTGCATCATTAGTACACCGACTATGATTAAGATTGGACTGATCGCATTAGCTGGGATTAATGAAATGTAAGGTATTAAGAAAAATGTACCTAAGAACATTATGCCGATTACGATACTAGTCAGGCCAGTTTTGGCTTTCGCGGCGATTACTGCAGCTGTTTCGGCAGCTGGTATTGTTGGAGAAGTACCGAAGAAACCACTAAATGTTGCAGCAACGGCACTACTCTTATTCGCTTTGTGGAAAGCATCATGACGGTTTACCATATCCAATTGGCCGTGTAGTAAGCCCATACTTTCGAAGATCAAGACGATTGCGAGTGGTAATACAGCAATCCAAAACGTTAATCCGAGAATATGATCAAAAGCAGGGAAGACCATAAAGTTAGCAATACTTTCAGCTGTAATTGTCGTTGGTTCTGTGTCTAATACGCCAAACATATAAGCAATCAACGTTCCAATAATCATCGTAAATAAGAAGTTTGCGGGAACATTTTTGACAAATAAAATAACGCCGACAAGTAATGATAGTAAGCTAACGACGACATATGGAGAAGAGAAATCTCCTAATGCGATTATGGAATAATCACCACTTACAATTAACCCACCGTTTTCTAGGCCGATTAATACGAGGAACAAACCTAAACCGATTGTAATGCCGTGTTTTAATGCATCAGGAATCGCTTTTTTAAACATTTCTCCTAATGGCGTAATAGCTGTAATTAAAAATATTAAACTTGCAACAACAACTACACCTAAACCTTGTTCATAAGTGAAATCATATTGTTGAACAATCGAGTATGCAAAAAGCGCATTGACTCCCATACCGGGTATGATTATGATTGGTACTTTAGCCCAGAGTCCGACTAAAATACAACCAACCGTACTCGCAAGTATGGTTGCAATCATAGCATCTTCTCGATTAATTCCAGCATCACTTAAAATGGCACTGTTAACAACGACGATATAAACCGTTGTTAAATAACCGATTAAACCGGCAACGACCTCGTTTAACCAACGATTGTTAGGCCAATTTTTCATGAGTACTCCTTCTTTGTTTGTAAAGCCCTCGCCCACCCGAGTTCTTAAAACCCAAAGCATATTATAAAGAGAAAATGAAAGATTATCAACACAATGAGTTCGAAACAAAACGAATAAGTGTTGGAATTTTAACGAATTAACGATAAAATGAAGATAGATAGAGGAGACAAAGGAGCGTGTCCGTTATGAAATTTAGATCTGTTTTTGATATTATCGGTCCAGTAATGATCGGGCCTTCAAGCTCTCATACTGCAGGTGCTGCACGTATTGGGAAGATGGCTAGAGAATTATTCGGCCGTCAACCAGATTGGGCGAAAATTCATTTGTATGGGTCTTTTGCTAAAACTTATCAAGGTCACGGTACAGACGTAGCATTAGTAGGAGGCATACTAGGGTTTAGCACGTATGATGAAAGAATAAAAGATGCTTTAAATTTAGCTAAAGAAGCGAATTTAGATATAGAGTTTATAGAAGAAGATGGATCATCAGATCACCCTAATACTGCACGTATCCAAATGGGAGATGAAGATGGAGATTTTGAACTTGTCGGAATTTCTATTGGCGGTGGAAAGGCAGAAATTACAGAGTTAAACGGTTTTGAATTACGTTTAACTGGCCAATCACCGGCGATCCTCGTTATGCATAATGACCGTTTCGGAGCTATTGCCGCAGTTACGAACGTTCTAGCTGAGCACGAGATTAACATTGGTCATATGGAAGTAGCAAGGAAAGAAGAAGGGAAAGACGCGATGATGATTATCGAAACTGATGAAAGAATTCCTGACCACATTATGGATGAGTTGAATAAATGTGATCATATTATGCAAGTTGTTACAATCTCAGAATAAGGGGAAGGATTGAGTGTAATGTTGTTTAAACACGTTAGTGAGTTAGTCGAGCAAGCAGAAAAATTAGACGTTCCTATTTCAGAATTGATGATTAGGCAAGAAGTAGAAGAGACTGGAAAACCTAGAGAAGAGATTTTTGCTCAAATGGGTCATAATTTAGATATTATGGAAAAGTCTGTTCATGATGGATTAGAAGGTGTTAAATCTCGCTCTGGCTTAACTGGTGGAGATGCTGTATTAATTCAAAAGTATATGGCTGAACAAGAAACATTATCGGGTAACCTTTTATTAGACGTTGTTAGTAAAGCGGTTGCAACTAATGAAGTGAACGCAGCAATGGGTACAATTTGTGCAACTCCGACAGCTGGTAGTGCAGGATGTGTACCGGGTGTGTTATTTGGATTGAAGCCTCGCTTAAATCCAACGCGTGAACAAATGGTGCGCTTTCTATTCACATCAGGTGCATTCGGTCAAGTTGTAGCGAATAATGCTTCAATTTCAGGTGCAGCAGGTGGTTGCCAAGCTGAAGTTGGTTCTGCAGCAGGTATGGCAAGTGCAGCAGCTGTAGAAATGGCAGGTGGTACACCACAGCAGTCAGCAGAAGCAATGTCAATTACACTTAAAAATATGCTCGGCTTAGTGTGCGACCCTGTTGCAGGCTTAGTCGAAGTACCTTGTGTTAAACGTAACGCAATGGGATCTTCTCAAGCGATTGTATCAGCTGACTTAGCTTTAGCAGGTGTGACGAGTACAATTCCTACTGACGAAGTTATTGGAGCTATGTTTAGAATTGGTGAAAGTATGTCGCCAGCTCTTAAAGAAACAGCAGAAGGTGGCTTGGCAGCAACACCAACAGGAAGAGAATTAGCTAAAAAAGTTTTTGGTCCTGCCATGGGAAGCGAGTGATCGAAATTGTTTAACGAACCAGTTAATCAAATACCAAGTGTCGGTGAAAAAACTCAAGAACAGCTAGCATTGCTAGATATTTCGAAAGTGGGAGATTTACTCTTCCACTTTCCTTTTCGTTATGACTTCTTAGAATTAAAACCGCTAGAAGAATTAAGTCATGAAGAAGTGGCTACCATTCAAGGGGAAGTTGTCTCACAACCGAACGTTTCGTTTTACGGTCGTAAAAAATCACGATTATCGTGCACGATTCAAATTGGAGTTGTCGCAGTTAAAGCCGTATTTTTTAATCAAGCCTTCTTAAAAGACCAATTACAAGTTGGACAAACTGTCACGTTAACAGGAAAGTGGGATATGCACCGATTACAATTAACTGTGCATAAGTTCCATCGCCAAAGCTTTGAAGAAGCAAGTTCAATTGAACCGGTTTACCATACAAAGGGCAAGTTAACGATTGCTCAATTAAAGAAGTTAATTAAGTATGCATTGAAGTCTTCTATTGAGGAAATTGAAGAGATATTGCCGGAGAAATACCTACATAACTACAAAATTCCACAAAGGCAGATAGCAGTTCAAGAGTTGCATCAGCCTTCTTCAAAATCAAGTTTAAAACATGCAAAAAGAAGGTTTATTTATGAGGAGCTATTTTTGTTTCAACTTAAAATGCAATACATTAGAAGAGAAAATAAAGCACAATCAGTTGGAACACAAAAACATTATGACAATGGTGTTTTAAAGGGGTTTGTTAAGAAACTGCCTTTTGATTTAACAAGTAGCCAAAAACGCGTGCTAAAAGAAATATTAGATGACCTAAATGGTGAACACCGAATGAATCGTCTCTTACAAGGTGATGTTGGTTCAGGTAAAACAGTCATTGCAGCGATCGCGTTGTATGCGACAGCTCTATCAGGTCAGCAAGGTGCTTTAATGGTCCCTACAGAAATTCTAGCTGAGCAACATGTAGAATCATTAAATGACTTGTTAGGCGAACAGTTAAACATTGAGTTGTTAACGGGCTCGATTAAAGGTAAGAAGCGTAAAGAGATCTTAGGAAGACTTGAAAATGGTGAAGTTGACATACTCGTTGGTACTCACGCATTAATTCAAGATGAAACGATCTTTAAACAACTTGGATTAGTAGTCATTGACGAACAACACCGCTTTGGCGTTAACCAACGTAAAACATTAAGGGATAAAGGGTTAACTCCTGATGTATTGTTCATGACAGCTACGCCTATTCCTAGGACGTTATCCATTACATCTTTCGGTGATATGGATGTATCAGTAATTGATGAGATGCCAAAAGGGCGTTTACCAGTTGAGACGTATTGGGCAAAGGAAAATATGATCGAGCGCGTACATCAGTTTTTAATTGATCAAATTAATAAGGGACATCAAGCTTATGTCATTTGTCCATTAATTGAAGAATCAGATCAGTTAGACATTCAAAATGCGGTCGATGTGTTTGAGCAGCTAAACGCAACGATGCCTAATTCAATTCAAGTTGGACTTATGCATGGACGCTTATCAGCTCAAGAAAAAGAAGAGTTAATGAGACAATTTGCTAATAATGAAATACAACTACTCGTTTCAACTACTGTGATTGAAGTAGGTGTAAATGTTCCAAACGCGACGACGATGGTAATTTATGATGCTGAGCGGTTCGGATTGGCTCAACTACACCAGTTAAGAGGACGAGTAGGTCGAGGTAGTGAACAAAGTTATTGTATTTTACTAGCCGACCCAAAAAGTGAAAGCGGAAAAGAACGTATGCGTGTCATGACAGAAACAACAGATGGATTTGAATTATCAGAACATGACCTACAAATTA
This sequence comes from Alkalibacillus haloalkaliphilus, assembly GCF_007991275.1. Lineage (GTDB taxonomy): Bacteria > Bacillota > Bacilli > Bacillales > Alkalibacillaceae > Alkalibacillus > Alkalibacillus haloalkaliphilus. The sequence continues at coordinate 121,230 of NZ_BJYA01000002.1, forward strand.
GAGGACCAGGTGACTTTTTTGGAAAAAGACAAAGTGGCTTACCCGAGTTTAAAGTCGCTGACATTGTTGAAGACTATAGAGCACTAGAAGTGGCAAGACAAGATGCCGTTAATGTCATGAATGAAGGTAAATTGGAGCATGACGAAGAATATAGTAAGTTAAAACAACTTATTGAATCAGACCCTTTAATTCAAGAGCGAATTTTTGATTAATGATTGCATCTTACGCCAACGTATTATATATTACTATTAGGACCTAGTCATAAAACGGATGGTGGTTAGCATGAAAAGAAAAAAGAAGGAAAGACAAGAAGAACTCATAACACTTATAGAAGACACACCATTTATTACAGATGAAGACTTAGCCAAGAAATTTGGTGTCAGTATTCAAACCATTCGTCTCGATCGCTTAGAACTATCAATACCTGAGCTTCGTGAACGTATTAAAGATGTTGCACAAAAACAGTGGGATGAAACAGTTAAAGCTTTACCGCTTGACGAAGTGATTGGTGAGGTTATTAACTTAGAGCTTGATCAGTCAGCGATTTCACTACTGGATATCAGTGAGGAGCATGTCTTTTCACGTAATCAAATTGCTAGAGGGCACCATTTATTTGCACAAGCTAATTCACTAGCAGTCGCTGTAATAGATGATGAACTTGCTTTAACAGCTAATTCTGAGATACGTTTTACAAGACCAGTTAAATTACATGAACGTGTCATTGCTAAAGCATATGTTAAAGGCGATGATGATAAAGGACGAACAATTGTTGAAGTATCAAGTTACGTCGATCAAGAATTAGTTTTTGATGGAAAATTCCATATGTTTAGATCGACTGAACAATAAAAGGAGTCGTGTTTATGAAAATTGCTATCGATGCAATGGGTGGAGATCACGCACCGAATGCTGTTGTAGAAGGTGCGAAACAAGCTGTAGAACATTATAACGATTTAACAATTACACTTTACGGTGATGAAGAACAAATTAAACCTTTATTAGGTGATACATACGAAAGAGTTACAATACACCACACTTCAGAAAAAATTGAGAATGATGACGAACCGGTACGCGTCGTTCGCAAAAAGAAAAATGCCTCAATGGTGTTAATGGCCGAAGCTGTTAAAAACAATGAAGCTGATGCTTGTATATCAGCAGGTAATACTGGCGCTTTAATGAGTACGGGATTATTTAAAGTTGGTCGAATAAAAGGTATCGAGCGACCAGCATTAAGCCCAACCTTACCAACAATAGATGGGCAAGGCTTTTTGCTATTAGATGTTGGAGCGAACGTGGATGCGAAACCCCAGCACTTATTGCAATATGCGATTATGGGTTCAATTTATGTTGAGAATGTACGTAACGTCCAAAAACCTAAAGTCGGATTATTAAATGTCGGCACTGAGGAACAAAAGGGATCAGAACTGACTAAAAAAGCTTTTGAACTAATGTCAGATGCACCGATCAACTTTATCGGTAATGTTGAAGCAAGAGACTTACTAGATGGTGTTGCAGACGTCGTTGTGACAGATGGCTTCTCTGGTAATATCGCGTTGAAATCGATCGAAGGTACAGCTTTGTCTATGTTTTCAATGATTAAAGATACGTTCACACAAAACATGAAAACGAAATTAGCTGCTGCCATGGTTAAATCAGACCTTAAAGGTATTAAAGATCAACTTGATTACTCCGAATATGGAGGTGCTGGTTTGTTTGGACTTGCAGCACCAGTAATTAAAGCACATGGATCTTCGAATGGTCGAGCAATATTTAGTGCCATTAAGCAGACATATGACTTAGTTGAAAAAGATGTTGTTAATCTAATTCAAAAAGATGTCGAATCAATGGAGAATGGGAAGGAGTCCAATGATGAGTAAATTTGCTTTTCTTTTTCCAGGTCAAGGTTCACAAACTGTTGGAATGGGTCAAAGTTTTTATAATGAATCAAGCGAAGTTAAAGAGAAATTTGAACAAGCGAACGACGTACTTGGCTATTCTTTAACAGATTTGATGTTAAATGGACCAGAAGAAGAACTGACGAAAACAGAAAACGCACAACCTGCTTTGCTATTAAATAGTGTAGCTATTTTTGAGCAGATTAAGAAAGCAGGAATCGAGCCAGCAATGGTAGCTGGACATAGCTTAGGAGAATATAGTGCTCTTTATGCAGCAGGTGCTTTATCCTTTGAAGATGCACTGAAAGCTGTACATGAACGTGGTAAGTTAATGGAGCAGGCTGTGCCATCAGGGCAAGGTACAATGACAGCTGTGTTAGGCTTGGATGATGATACAATTTTACAGATCACACAAGAGATTACGAATAACGGCGCTACAGTAAATGTTGCAAATTATAACTGTCCAGGTCAAACAGTTATCTCCGGGACGGTTGAAGGTGTAGAAGAAGCAGTTGAGCAGTTGAAGGAAGCCGGTGCAAAACGAGCTTTACCATTAAACGTTAGTGGACCTTTTCATTCACAATTAATGCAACCAGCAAGCGAACAGTTCCAAAAAGTTCTTGATGGAGTAGCCCTTCATGACGCACAAGCTCCTGTTTATGCCAACGTCACGGCAAAACCAGTGCAAGATGCAAGTGAAATTAAACAATTATTAACAGAACAACTGTATTCACCAGTGCAGTTTACAAAGACGATAGAAAACATGGTCAATGAAGGTGTGGATGCTTTTGTTGAAGTAGGACACGGAAAAGTATTATCAGGCTTAGTGAAGAAAGTCCATCGTCGAGCGAAAGTATTTAACATACAAGATGTTGATCAATTAAATGAGTTTATTAAATGGGCTAAGGAGGAATCGTAATGTTAGAAGGAAAAGCTGCACTTGTTACAGGTGCTTCGCGTGGTATTGGTAAAGCGATTGCTATTGAACTTGCAAAGCAAGGTGCCAATGTCGTCGTAAACTATGCTGGGAGTAAAGATAAAGCAGAAGCTGTAGTTGATGAAATTAAGCAGTTAGGTCGAGATGCTTTTGCAGTTCAAGCAAATGTCTCAAATTCTGATGAAGTAAAAGATATAATTAAACAAACAGTTGACCATTTTGGTTCATTAGATATTTTAGTTAACAATGCAGGTATTACCCGTGATAATTTACTTATGCGTATGAAAGAAGAAGAGTTTGATGAAGTCATTGATACGAACTTAAAAGGGGTATTTAATTGCCTTAAAGGTGTTACGCGTCAAATGATGAAGCAACGTTCTGGTAAAATCGTTAACGTAGCTTCAATTGTTGGTGTAACAGGTAATCCGGGACAAGCTAACTATGTTGCGGCTAAATCAGGTGTCATTGGTATGACGAAATCAGTGGCTAAAGAATTAGCAGCACGTAATGTAAATGTTAATGCTGTAGCTCCTGGGTTTATTGCAACTGATATGACAGATGAGTTATCTGATGAAGCTAAACAACAAATGTATGATTTAATACCGTTAGACCGTCTTGGTGACCCTGAAGATGTCGCTAAAGTTGTGCGCTTTTTAGCCTCAGACGATGCGAACTATATGACAGGGCAAACGATTCATGTAGACGGTGGAATGGTAATGTAATATAATTAATTACGCTTTGAAGGGAGGTGAACAACATGGCAGACGTATTTGATCGTGTAAAAAACATTATCGTTGAACGTTTAGACGTTGATGAGTCAAAAGTAACTGAGAGTGCTTCTTTCAAAGATGACCTAGAAGCAGATTCATTAGATGTTGTTGAATTAGTCATGGAACTTGAAGATGAGTTTGATATGGAAATTTCTGATGAAGAAGCAGAGAAAATTAATACAGTAGGTGATGCTGTTAATTACATAAACAGCATCCAGTAACTTTAAAAAAAGGGGGATGACAAAGTAGTCATCCTCATTTTCTATTTTAAATGCTTAAAAATGAATGCATAAGCAAAGTATAAATACATGCAAGTTGATGGATTATCCTCAAGTTATAGAGAAGGTGGAACTTATGGATTGTAAAGATTTTCAACAAAAATTTAATATTAAATTTAACAATGAAGATTTACTAAAGCAAGCTTTCATGCATACATCATATGTGAATGAGCATCAGGATGATTCACTTGAAGATAATGAACGACTTGAGTTTTTAGGTGATGCGGTTTTAGAACTAACGGTGTCTCAACATCTGTTCCGAGCTTATCCCGATATGAGTGAAGGAGAATTAACGAAATTTAGAGCAAATATAGTTTGTGAACCGTCATTAGAACAATTTAGTCGTGAATTACAACTAAGTGATTATTTACTTTTAGGAAAAGGAGAAGAAGCTTCCGGCGGTCGTGAGCGTCCTGCTATTTTAGCTGATGCTTTTGAAGCATTAATGGGTGCGATTTATTTAGATCGAGGTTTCGAAACAGCTTTGGATTTCCTAGAAGAGCACATCTTTCCGAATATTGAACCAGGTGCTTTTTCGCATGTGATGGATTATAAAAGCCAGCTTCAAGAGCACGTCCAAAAAGACGGTGAATCAGTTGAGTACAAAATAGTTGACGAAATAGGACCAGACCATAACAGAGAATTTATTGCTTCTGTTTCGTTAAATGGAGAACGGATTGGAACAGGAAAAGGACGTTCAAAAAAAGAAGCTGAACAAGATGCGGCAAAAGAAGGATTAGCCAAGTTAACCTAATGTTGAACGAAAGAAAACCCCAGCTAGACTGAACTCTAACTGGGGTCATTTTTATTGTTTACGATACTTTTTTAACTCAGTAATAATTGCGTTAATCTCCGCAACACTTACTTGCCCTTGAGCGCTTAACATGTCATAAATATCTTTAATATCATGATAATGGTCTAAATCATAATCCTCTGGTTTTAAAATAGAAGCGTTTAACACTTGCAATTGTTTAGCTAATTCCTCGATGATATATTCCAAATTTTCATAAGTTGGCTCATTTAAGTTCATGAATATCCTCCTAATCGTGTATTGCATCCTTCTGTGAACCCTTAATTTATGATAAAATATACAGGTTGAAATGTTAAGTATATTATTACATATTACAAGATTATTGTCATCGTATGAATATAATTAAAAATGTAGCATTTATAAGTAGGTGTATAAAGGTATGTTTCTAAAAAGGTTAGAGACTGTCGGATTTAAATCATTTGCCGAACGTGTGTCAGTTGACTTTGTGCCTGGTGTAACGGCAGTAGTGGGTCCGAACGGAAGTGGAAAATCAAATATAACAGATGCTATTCGATGGGTGTTAGGTGAGCAATCAGCTAAGTCTTTACGTGGAGCGAAGATGGAAGATGTTATATTTTCCGGGAGTGATACACGTAAAGGGTTAAACGTTGCAGACGTAACGTTAGTTTTGGACAATCGTGATCACCAACTTCCGATTGAATACGATGAAGTTGCTGTTACACGTCGAGTCTATCGTTCTGGCGATAGTGATTACTTAATTAATAAACAACCTTGTCGGCTTAAAGATATTACTGACTTATTTATGGATTCCGGGTTAGGTAAAGAAGCATTTTCTATTATAAGCCAAGGTAAAGTAGAAGAAATCTTATCTTCAAAGTCAGAAGAGCGTCGTAGCATATTTGAAGAAGCAGCTGGTGTTTTAAAATATAAAAAACGTAAAGTACATGCACAAAAGAAACTGAGTGAAACACAAGATAATTTAAGTCGTGTAGAAGACATCATTCATGAAATCGAAGGTCAACTTGAACCTTTGGAAAAACAAGCTGAAACTGCGAAACAGTATTTGGATTTACGAGACCAATTAGAAAAAGAAGAAGTCTCACTATTAGTGGCTGAAATTGAAGCGATCCATACTGATTGGGATCATTTATTAACTTCCATTGAGCATTTAAAAGAACAATTAGCGTCTGAAAAAGCAGTGATCCAGCAAGATGATGCGAATTTAGAAGAGAAACGCGAGATCATTCATTCTTTAGAAAAACAAATTAATAAATGGCAAGATGAAAAGTTATATTTAACGAAAGAAATTGAACAGTTAGAAGGGCAGAAAAATGTTTTAGCTGAACGTTTAAAACATTTTGATGAAAGTAAAGATAAGCTTGAAAGTAACGTTCAAACTCATTCAGACCAAGTTGATCAAATCAAGCTTGATATTGAAGATCATGAAGCTCGACTTGCTGTTTTGCAGTCAAGCCGTAATGAAACAAAACAACAAATTAAAGCTTTAAGAGACAGGTTAGCATCTAGTGAAGGAAACATTGAGGAAACAATTGAACAACATAAGGCTGAATATATCGATTTGTTAAATGAACAGGCAGCTAGTCGTAATGAGAAACATTCAGTGGAAAAACAAATCGAACAAATTGAAGAACGTAAGAAACGTCTCGATGAACGATTTGATCAAATGATACAAGATCGTGAAAGCTTACAAACTGAGTTCAATGAATATGAACAACAAAAGGTAGCGTTTGAACAACAGCTTACAGAGGTTAAACAAGCTTATGAACGTTTAGAGACACAATTAAATGATCAACAAGAAACCATTTATACAGATGAAGAGAAATTAAATCAAGCCTACCGCATAATTGAACAGTTACGCTCAAAGAAAGAAATGCTTGAAGATATGAAAGAGTCATATAGTGGATTCTATTATGGTGTTAAAGCGATCTTACAAGCTAAAGAGCGTGGTCAATTAAATGGCGTTCACGGAGCGGTTGCACAACTGATCCAAGTACCACAAGATTACGTAACTGCAATGGAAACAGCTTTAGGAGCACAAGCACAACATATTGTCGTCTCAACGGATAAAGATGCAAGAGATGCTATTCAATACTTAAAGCAATCTAAAAGTGGACGAGCGACACTATTACCACAATCGACGATGAAATCCAGACTCATAGATGAGCGAGTACAAAGAACAATTCAAAATGCTGATGGTTTTATTGGAGTAGCATCACAGTTAGTTAATTTTGATGAGTCTTATCGAGAGATTGCTGAAAATTTACTCGGTAATGTAATTGTGACGCAATCATTGAAAGAAGCAAACGCGGTTGCTAAACAAATTAATCATCGCTACAGAATTGTAACGCTAGATGGTGATGTTGTTAACCCAGGTGGTTCAATGAGTGGTGGAGCTAAGAAAAATAGTAATCAAGTTTCTTTATTTACACGTGAACAAGAGTTAGACGAAATAAAAGAAAAGCTAACTAACTACGAAAGCAAAACAGAAACGTTCCAAGAAGAATTAAAACAAAAACGATCTCAGTTAGATCACCTTAAAGGACAACTTACTAATAAAGAGGAAGAACTAAATCAAGTCCAATCGTCATACCAAGAAGTAAACCAAAAGCTTCAAAGTGCTGAAATACAACTTTCAAATATGAATAAGCAACTAGAAGTCTATGATCAGGAAAATCAGCAGTTTGAACAAGATCGTCAAAACTTAAAACAGCAATTGAGTACACTAGAATCGACGTTAGTAGAACAAAGTAATAAATCTAACGAACTAAAACAGAAAATTGATGACTTAACAGAAAACCAGTCATCTTATAAAGCTGAACAAGATGAACAACAAGAAGAGTTAAATAATTTACAAATACGTTTAGCAGAACAAGATAGTGATGTTCGTAATCAAGAAGAGCGTGTCAATCAATTAAAAGCTGATTTAGAAGAAGAAGTTGAGACGAAAACCCAAATTGAAAAAGAACTAAAAGACTTAAAAGAATCTCATGAAAAATCACATACAGTCGAAGGACTGACTGAAACATTGAAAAATCACCGCAATCAATTAGTCAGAGTTAACAGCCAACTAGAGGAAGCACGTGAAAAACGCGAACAAGAGATGCAACTTCAAGAAGATCTAGAACGTGAAATTAAAGAGAAAAATAGACTGTATGAAGAGAAAAGTAGTCAACTACAAAAATACGAAGTGCAAGCGAATCGTTTAGATGTTGATTTAGAAAACAGATTACAACAGTTAAGCGACGAATATTCAATGACTTTTGAGCGTGCTAAGCAAGTACATGGCCCTGCAGAAGACATTGAACAAGCGAAGCAACAAGTCGCTCAAACGAAACAACAAATTAAATCATTAGGTCATGTTAACATCGGATCGATCGAAGAGTATGAGCGTGTACAAGAGCGTTATGCATTCTTAACAGACCAACGTGATGACTTATTAGAAGCAAAAGAGACGCTTCACTCGATTATCGATGAAATGGACGAAGAAATGGTTCGTAAATTTAGTGAAACGTTCTTTAAAATCCAAGCAGAATTCGAGAAAGTGTTTAAAGAACTATTCGGTGGCGGTCATGCAGAATTAAAACTAACAAACCCTGATGATTTATTAGAAACAGGTGTTGATATTATCGCCCAACCACCAGGTAAGAAACTACAACAGCTAGGTTTACTTTCAGGTGGTGAAAGAGCACTGACGGCAATCGCCTTATTATTTGCTATTTTACGTGTTCGCCCAGTACCATTCTGTGTGTTAGATGAAGTAGAAGCGGCATTGGATGAAGCTAATGTTGTTCGTTTTGCAGGCTATTTAAAACAGTTTTCTGCCCAAACACAATTTATCGTCATCACCCACCGTAAAGGGACGATGGAACATGCAGATGTACTATACGGTGTGACCATGCAAGAATCTGGTGTTTCCAAGATGGTATCAGTAAAGTTAGAAGAAACAGAAGAAATGATATACAATTAACATAAGCATTTCATAGAAAGGAAGTACTGAAATGAGTTTCTTTAAAAAATTAAAAGATAAAGTAAATAAACAAACTGATCAAGTAACAGATAAATTTAAAGACGGGCTAACGAAGACGCGAGACTCCTTTACAACAAAGGTAAATGATTTAGTCGCAAAATACCGTAAAGTTGACGAAGAATTTTTTGAAGAACTTGAAGAAATTTTAATTTCTGCAGATGTCGGTGTAGAAACAGTAATGGAACTTATTGAAGAGCTTGAAATGGAAGTTAAACGCCGTAACATTCAAGATACTGAAGAAGTAAAGGAAGTCATCTCTGAGAAATTAGTTGAAATTTACTATGGTGATGATGACGAAGAAACAGTCGAAGCATTAAACATACAAAAAGATGGTCTTTCTGTCATTTTAATCGTCGGAGTAAACGGCGTAGGTAAAACGACGACAATCGGTAAATTAGCTCATCAACTAAAACAAGAAGGCAAAAGTGTCGTCCTTGCAGCTGGTGATACATTTAGAGCAGGTGCGATTGACCAACTTGATGTGTGGGGTGAACGTGCTGGCGTTGATGTCATCAAGCATAATGAGGGAAGTGACCCTGCAGCGGTGATTTACGATGGTATTCAAGCCGCTAGATCAAGGGGAGCTGACGTCTTACTTTGTGATACGGCAGGCCGTCTGCAAAATAAAGTGAATTTGATGAAAGAGTTATCAAAAGTACGCAAAGTAATCGAACGAGAAATTCCAGAAGCACCACACGAAACATTACTTGTACTAGATGCTACGACAGGTCAAAATGCAATAAGCCAAGCGAAAACATTTAAAGAAGCAACAGACGTTTCCGGAATTGTCTTAACGAAGCTTGATGGTACAGCACGTGGCGGGATCGTTTTAGCAATCCGTAACGAAATGAACATTCCAGTTAAGTATGTTGGATTAGGTGAACAAATTACTGACTTACAACCGTTTAATGCACACCAATTAGTATACGGCTTATTTGGAGATTTAATGACACGAGTTGAACAAGAAGAAAAATAATTATAAACTTGTTGTTCAAAGCACTTAGGAGTGTTGATCATGCTTGAAAAAACGACGCGAGTTAATTATTTGTTTGATTTTTATCAACAGCTTTTGACAGACAAACAAAGAAATTATATGGAATTATATTACTTAGAAGATTATTCTTTAGGTGAAATTTCCGAAACTTATGATGTTAGTCGCCAAGCCGTATATGATAATATTAGACGTACAGAGGCAATGCTTGAGGAGTACGAAGCTCAGCTAGGACTCTATGAACGTTTTGAAAAACGTAATGAAATTATTCAAGAAATGAAAGAAAAACTGTCACAACGTCAATTAGAAGATGTTGAGAGTTTATTAGTACAGTTGGAAAACCTAGAGTAGGGGGGACAGTCCATTATGGCATTTGAAGGATTAGCCGACCGTTTACAAGGTACGATCAAAAAGATTACCGGTAAAGGTAAGGTTACTGAAGCTGATGTAAAAGAAATGACTAGAGAAGTGCGGTTAGCATTATTAGAAGCTGACGTTAACTATAAAGTTGTAAAAGACTTAATTAAACGCATTAAAGAACGTGCTGTTGGTCAAGAAGTGATGGAGAGTTTAACACCAGGCCAACAAGTTATTAAAGTTGTAAAAGAAGAGCTAACGGAGTTAATGGGTGGTGAGCAAAGTAAGATCGCTGTAGCCAATAAACCGCCGACAGTTATTATGATGGTCGGTTTACAAGGTGCTGGTAAAACAACGACGACTGGTAAGCTAGCTAACCATTTACGAAAGAAGTTTAATCGTAATCCATTGTTAGTAGCAGCTGACGTCTATCGTCCAGCAGCGATCGATCAGTTAGAAACTTTAGGTGAGCAGCTTGAGATGCCTGTTTATTCTAAAGGAACGGATGCTAACCCAGTTGATATTGCTAATGAAGCAATCGCTAAGGCGAAAGAAGAACATCACGATTACGTCTTAATTGATACGGCAGGTCGTTTGCACATTGATGAAGACTTAATGGGTGAGTTAACCCAAATTAAAGAAGATACTTCACCGGATGAAATCTTCTTAGTTGTTGACTCAATGACAGGTCAAGATGCAGTCACTGTTGCCGATAGCTTTGATGACCAGCTAGATATTAGTGGTGTCGTTCTAACGAAACTAGATGGTGACACACGTGGTGGTGCAGCTTTATCAATTAGAGCTGTTACAGGTAAGCCGATTAAGTTTGCTGGTATGGGTGAAAAGCTAGATCAACTAGAAGCATTCCACCCAGATCGTATGGCTTCAAGAATATTAGGTATGGGTGATGTATTTAGTTTAATTGAGAAAGCAGAAACTGAAGTTGATGAGAAGAAAGCAAAAGAAATGCAAAGTAAAATGCGATCCATGTCTTTTACTTTTGAGGATTTCTTAGAACAAATGGAACAAGTGAAAAGCATGGGACCATTAGATGAGTTGATTGATATGATGCCTGGTGCTAACAAAATGAAAGGCATGAAAAATCTCCAGGTTGATGATAAGCAACTGACGCATATAGAAGCCATTATTCAATCGATGACAAAGACAGAGCGTGTCGATCCAAGTGTCATTAATGCTAGTCGTAAAAAACGTATTGCAAAAGGTTCAGGTACATCAGTTGCGCAAGTCAATCGTCTTTTAAAACAATTTGAAGAAATGAAGAAAATGATGAAACAGATGACGAATCAAAAGAAGGGCAAAAAAGGCGGAATGAACCTTCCTTTTATGTAAAGTAAAACCTAAACGTTTTAAAAGCGCTTTTCCTATAGGAGAAGCGTTTTTTGTTATGCTTAAAATAGAACCATAAAATACTGCTCTGCAATATTTATCAGGTCTTTACACAAAATATCAAAGAGCGTAACACTTCAAAAAATAATAGTTCTCGAACGTTAAGTGACCTAATTTTTTCAATATTTTAAATATTAACTTGTTACTTAATTTAAAATAAGGTAATATATTACATAGAGTCAATACTCTATAGTATTTAGGAGGTTGTTTATATGAGGAAATTTGCGAAGGTACTTAGTAGTGCGCTAGTTTTCAGCATGTTAATTACATCTCCGTTGGTTATAAGTGCTCACCATGATGGTAGTAATTGGGAAACCCATTATACTTACTATCAATGTATTGATGGTTCTGGTTATCATAAATTTGAAGAACAACATAGACATATAGGCGATAGACAGGAATTTCGTACTATTAATGAACGTGTAAGTACTGCTTGTCCAATCTAAACTGAATTTATAAATAAGTTTAATTAGAGTATTGGCTCTTTTGATTGACAAGGGGGATAACAATAATGTTTACATACTTAAAAGCCACATTTAGAGGTCGTTGGAAGCTATTTTTAACAATAGGGCTTATTTTAAGTTTTTTAGGACTTGCGTACATAGGAACTCAAACAGTGACTGATCAAATTACAGTTGAAGCTAGGGGAGAGCTTGAAGATGATTGGCGCTACCAATATGATATTTTAGTATTACCTCAGTTAGATGAAGAAGTGCAAGGATTAGAAGACGGTTGGGTTGCACCACAAAGCAGTATTGCTAGCTATGGTGGAATATCAATAGAAGAATGGGAAGAAATAAAAAGTATTGAAGGCGTGGAAGTTGCTGCACCAATTGCATTAATGGGGTATTTTGATTTTTTGGGGATGAATGCAAATGCATCTAATGCTACTCCAGGAAATTGGTATGAAATAACGAAGGAAGTTACTGCTTTTGATGGAATGAAAACACATACACTAACAGAAACAAGCTCTGTTCGTGAGTACTATGATGAGTCAATGGAAGATTCTGTTTTATATCAAAGACATTTAGAGGAAAGAGGGTATCCTTCTAATGTAGCTCCAGGAACTTCTGTAAGATATCCGAATGAAATGTTACTTGTGGCGATTGACCCTGAAGCTGAAGACCAATTATATAATGTATCTGAAAGTATGATTTCTGGTAGTTACTTAGATGAGCCATACTCTGCGGAAGGTGCTACAATGCCTGTTATTCCTGTAGTTGCTTTGCAGGAACCAGAATATGTGATGGAAGAAACGGTATCGGTATATGAAATTGGTGTACCGGATGATCTAACTGAAGAAGATATTGCAGGTGGGACAACAAACTATTTACGCAGTCTCCCAAAAGAAGAATTGGCACAATTAAACATTTCATCACTTACTTCAGATCTAAGGTTTAAAAACGTCAATCTAGAATTTGATGATGAAGGTTATAGTGAAGAAGAATACGAACTCATTAATGCTCCTACTGAGATCATCAGATTTTCCCCGATTAATTATAATTTGGTTGAAAATAACGATGAAGATATACCACTGTTAGAAGCAGAAGAATATCCAAATGCTAGTGAATTTTATACTGACATAGATGCTCCGTTTTACCGGTATACAGAAGGAGTTAGAGATATATATGATTTTACTGTTGATGTAGTAGGTTATTATGATTCATCTGAAATTAGTCCGAAATATGCTGGTTCATGGCAAGAAGGAGATCCGGTCGATGTTTATACACCACATCATAGTATGATTATTAAAAATGGTCTTGGAGAAGAAGTTGAACCAACACCATTACTCCCACTCCCAGTTAAGGCAAGTTATTATCCAGGCGCTCCAGATATGTTAACGACTCTAAATGCATTAAACCATGTCTATGATGATGAGCCTCCATTATCCTCCATTCGTGTTGTGGTAGAAGGAGTAGCTGAAAGGACTGAAGAAAGTCAAAGAAAGATTGAAGCCATTGCAACGGAAATAAGGGAACGAACTGGCAATCGAGTTGAGATCATGCTTGGTTCATCTGCAAGTAGAGTTTATGTTAATTTGGCTGGAACTGAAGTAGATGAAGTTGGAACAGTAGAAGAAGGTTGGCAACAACAAGGAGTTAGCTGGTCAATTGAAAATCAAGTGAACCAAGCTAACATCTTATTGTTTGTTTATTTGTTAGCGATCAGTGTGATTTTTTGTTTTACCGTGATCACACATAGCTTGCTTAACCGTTCAATTGATTTTGCTATGCAAAGAGCATTTGGTTGGAGTAGAGCGAAAATCATTCAATCACTATTTGTAGAAGCTTTAATTATTAGTCTGGTCCCTATAGTTTCCATATGGTTTACAAATTATTGGTTAGAAACGGTCTCTCTTATTGACTACTTACTTGTATGGTTCATGACATTCATTATTATTTCAATTGGATATACAGCAGGAAGTCGTAAAGCGTTGAAATTGTCACCTCGAGATGGGCTAGCAGGTGAAGGTGATACGTGGAAGATGCAAAGACTGGTGAAAATACGCGGTGTTCTGTCATATTGTATTCATCAATTATTGCGTCGGCCATTAAGGTTTGGCTTACTAGCTACGGTCATCGCAATTACAACGTTTATGCTTTTACTCTCATTTGTAACGCAGCAAAGTCTTTCTGATTTCCTTTACTTGAGTTTTATCGGTGAAGCAATTGATGTGAGATTGGAAGAATATCAGACGGCTACTCTAATTATGAGTTTCGCGTTAGCCATAGCTGTTACATTTTTACTCCTGTATTTAAACATTAATGAACGTATGAAGGAGTTCTTCATTTTCCGCTCTATAGGGTGGCCAAAGAGGAAAATTCAGCTTTATATTAGTTTGGAGACTTTTATTGTCTCATTTATTGGTTCTTTAATTGGGACGTTAGGTGCGATTCTTTTTATAAATGTGTTTACAGACATTGTAATTCCTACATGGATGATTTCACTAGCTATTTTAGGCCCTGTATTGTTAATAAGCTTCTTTTCCATTGTTATTTTTAGTGGAATGAAGGTAAAACAAGTACTTAACAATCAATATTTGGCTTAAATTTTATCGAAAAGGGTGTGGGAAAATGATTCAAATAAATGATTTAGAAAAAAGCTATAAGAGTGGGACTGAGAAAGTGGAAGTGTTAAAACATGTTTCACTGACAGTTGAAGATCATAGTTATGTATCGATCGTCGGACCTTCTGGCTCAGGGAAATCTACACTACTCCATACGATTGGAGGGTTAGAACCAATTGATCATGGAGAGATTTGGGTAAATAACCAGGCGGTACACAAGCTTAAAGATAAACAGTTAGCCAAGTTACGACTTAATGAAATCGGTTATATCTTTCAACAATTTCATTTGTTGCCAACAGCAACAGCTTTAGAAAATGTTATGATGCCTTTATTAAATGTTTTTTCTTCAAAGGATATTAAAGAAAAGGCAAAAGAATCGTTAGAACGTGTAGGCTTAGGACATCGGATTAATCACCTTCCATCAAGGTTATCTGGCGGTGAGCAGCAAAGAGTGGCCATTGCTAGAGCATTGGTTACAAAACCATCCATTATTCTCGCAGATGAGCCAACAGGGAACTTGGATTCTGAGACAGGTAGGAAGATTATGCACATACTAGAAGATATACATGTCAATGATGGCGTGACGATCGTGTTGATTACACATGATGAATCTATTGCGAAACGAGCAAATCATAAGATAGAATTGTTGGACGGTAAAGTTAAAGTAGAAACAGTAAGTAAGGTTTAAGTGTCCTTTATATTTATAGAATACATTGTATTATGAGGCTTGGCTCTGAAAACCTGCTCAAAATGGCCATGAAACAGGAAATTTAAATTCTATAACAATGTAATGTAAAAATCCTTTACACACTTTTGTTTCTCTGATACAATCTAAAATTGTGATAAGCAATTTGATGGAGGTGTAAGACATGGCAGTAAAAATCCGCCTAAAAAGAATGGGCTCTAAAAGAAATCCTTTCTATCGTGTAGTAGTAGCAGATTCACGTTCACCTCGTGATGGACGTATTATTGAGCAAATCGGCACATATAATCCAGTTTCTGAAACACCAGAGGTTTCTATTGATGAAGACAAAGCTTTAGACTGGATGACTAAAGGTGCTAAGCCAAGCGACACGGTACGCAACCTATTCTCAGACCAGGGCATCATGACTAAGTTTCACGAGTCAAAAAATAACTAATAAGGATTTGTGATATCATGAAACCCTTAATTGAAACGATTGTAAGCCCATTAGTTGACCATCCTGATTACGTTGAAGTGACAGTAGAAGAAACGGACCGTAAAGTTCGTTACCACTTAACTGTTCATGAAGATGATGTCGGTAAAGTGATCGGTAAAAACGGGCGTATCGCTAAAGCTGTTCGTACAGTTGTTCATGCAGCTAATTCGAACACAAATAAAAAGGTTTATGTTGATATTATGTAGTTAAGAGGGAGAGGGTTAAACCTTTCCCTTTTTTTCAGTTATAAAATGATATAAGCTTAAGACGAGTTATTTGAATGAAATGGGTGGTCTTATGCAAATTATACGAAAGACAACAGTAAAGCAAGTTGTGACTGAATATAGTAAACAGAAACTTGTGGAAAAATTCCAAGAACAAGTAGCAGCTAAACAAAAAGAAATTGAACAGTTAAATTTTGAAAAGAAAAAATTGATATATAAGCAAAAGTTCGACCAACATAAAGTAGAGGAAAAGTTTTCACAAGAAGAATTAAAAAGAAAACAATCAATCGAATGGTATGAACTTCAAGTCGAACAATTAGACCAATTACCAATAGGTAGTGAAATTACTGAAAGAGAAGTAGATGAAATTGTCGAAGTATCTGTTGGCGATGCTTACGATGAATTATTTGGTGATAGAGAAATCGTCGTTGAAGACGGAATAATAGTACGAATAAATAGGTGATGCTATATGAGTAAAGATTATTTAAATGTTGGTAAAATAGTAAACACACACGGCGTTCGAGGTGAAGTTCGTGTCATGTCGGTAACAGACTTCGAAGAGGAGCGATTTGAACCAGGTAGTCGCTTGTTCGTCGAAATGGACGGTGGAGAGCACGAAGAAGTAATAGTAGTGAGCCACCGCAAACATAAACAGTTTGACTTGTTAGTTTTTGAAGGGAACGAATCGTTAGATCAAGCTGAACGTTTTAAAGGACACCAGTTAAAAGTAGCCTTCGAAGATTTGGAAGACTTAGATGAAGATGAATTTTATTATTACGAAATTATCGGTTGCGAAGTGTATTTAACGACAGGAGAGCATTTAGGGAAGGTAAAAGAGATTCTATCTCCTGGAGCAAATGACGTATGGGTCGTTCAACGTGTTGAATCTGGAATGAAAGATGCACTAATTCCATACATTGATCAAGTTGTTAAAGAAATTGATATCGACAATCAAAAAATCGTAATCGAAGAAATGGAAGGGTTGCTTTCGTAATGAAGCTAGATATATTAACGCTTTTTCCTGAAATGTTTAAAGGTGTGTTTGAATCTTCTATTTTGAAGAAAGCAAAAGAGAAAAAGGCTTATGACTATCAGTTAGTTGATTTTCGAGAATATACCGAAAATAAACATAAAAAAGTAGATGACTATACTTATGGTGGTGGTGCCGGCATGGTCTTGTCACCACAACCAATTTTTGATGCTGTGGAAGACTTAAAAAAAAGAGCTAACAGTAACCCTAGAGTCATCTTAATGTGTCCACAAGGTGAGCCTTATAGTCAAAAGAAAGCAGAAGAACTGGCGCAAGAAGATCATGTAATCTTAGTTTGTGGTCATTATGAAGGTTTCGATGAAAGAATTAGAACAGAATTAGCAACTGATGAGATTTCAATCGGGGATTATGTTCTAACTGGTGGTGAGTTAGGTGCTATGGTTGTAACGGATAGTGTTGTTCGTTTGTTACCGGAAGTATTAGGCAATGAACAGTCAGCACAAGAAGATTCGTTTTCTAATGATTTGCTAGAGCATCCACACTATACAAGGCCAAGTGATTTTAGAGGGCATCAAGTTCCTGATGTCTTGTTATCTGGTAACCATAAAAAGATCGACGAGTGGAGAGAGTATGAATCTTTAAAGCGCACTTATGAAAGGCGACCCGACTTAATTAATGAAGATCAGTTAACCGCACAACAACAGAAACTATTAAATGAAATTAAAGCGAATAAAAGCTTATAACTCTGTTGCATCTCATTACAGTGTATGATATATTAATTTAGTGCTTAAGTGTTCACTTAAGCTTGATAACGATACTCCGCTTCTTGAAATAAGTAAGAGTGTTAGTTTGGAAGGAGTGAACGAACATGCAAAAGATTCTAGAGCAAGTCGCACAAGATCAAATACGTACTGATGTACCTGAATTCCGTGCCGGTGACTCTGTAAAAGTACACGTTAAAGTTGTAGAGGGTAACCGTGAACGTATCCAGGTATTCGAAGGTGTTGTAATTAAGCGTCGTGGTGGTGGAATCAGCGAAACGTTTACTGTACGTAAGATTTCTTACGGCGTTGGCGTTGAGCGTACATTCCCTGTACATTCTCCACGTGTTGACAAGATCGAAGTATCTCGTCGCGGTCGAGTACGTCGTGCGAAGCTTTATTACCTACGTAACCTACGTGGTAAAGCAGCGCGTATTCCTGAGAGACGATAAGTACATTTTGAAACAACGAAAAGAGCTTGACGTTCAGTCAGGCTCTTTTTTTACGTTATAAAGACTACATAATACTTTATCTTAAAGACTCGAAATGGTTAAGATAGACATAGAGGTGATCAAATTGACAATACAATGGTTTCCAGGACATATGGCAAAAGCGAAACGCGAAGTTGAAGAGAACTTAAAGTTAGTGGATTTAATAGTTGAGTTAGTCGATGCAAGGGCTCCTTTTTCAAGCCAAAACCCGATGCTTCAAGAAGTAACTGATGACAAACAGAAACTTGTCTTACTTATGAAAAGTGACTTAGCTGACTCTAAGCTAACTCAACAATGGGTTGATTACTTTGAAAGCGAAGGTAAATATGCACTTGCGATCGATGTAAACAACAAGGAAGACATAAAGAAGATTATTAAACAAACAAAGGTTATTAGTGAGAAAATAAACGAAAGACGGAAAGAAAAAGGGATTAACCCAAGGTCATTAAGAGCGATGATTTTAGGAATCCCTAACGTAGGGAAGTCTACATTAATTAACCGTTTGGCGAATAAGAAACAAGCAAAAACAGGTGATCAACCAGGTGTTACGAGACAACAACAGTGGATTCGAGTTCATGGTGAGTTTGAATTACTTGATACACCAGGGATTTTATGGCCGAAATTTGAAGATGAAGAAGTCGGTTATAAATTAGCTGCAATCGGAACAATTAAAGACCAAATATTGCATTTGGACGACATAGCGGTATATATATTAAGGTATTTCAAAGAACACTATGCTGAAGCATTGCTTGAACGTTACCCAACTTTAAATATTGAAAGTGAAGATATTGTGGAGTGGTTTGATGCCATTGGTAAAAAGAGAGGATGTTTAATGTCTGGTGGGATGATCGATTATGATCAAGTAGCCGACGTTATTATCCGTGATTTAAGGCAAGGTCATTTAGGTAACGTGACTTTTGATTAAGTAAGTCTTTAGTTTTTACTATTATTTGTCGATATAAGAAGTAGAAGGGGAAAACACAAAGTGAAGAACACACGGGGAACGATAAGCGAAATAAAACAACAGTTACAAAACGACGGTTTAACACATGAAGATATAAAAGTCTTACGACAAGATGAACGAACGGGTGTTCAAAAGTTACTACAACAATATGATCAAAAGTTAGAGAAAGAACGACAGCTTAAAGAACAATATGAACAAATGAAAGTTTATGAATATCAGTTAAAATCAAAAGGTTATTATTCTGTAGCTGGAATAGATGAAGTTGGAAGGGGTCCTTTAGCTGGCCCTGTTGTAGCAGCTTCGGTTATTTTAGATCCGCGTGATGAATCTTTAATTGGGATCAATGACTCGAAAAAGATATCTGAATTAAAACGAAACCAATTTTACGAGACGATTTTAAAGTGTGCTAGAGCAGTTGGGATTGGTATAGTTGATAGTCAGACAATAGATGAGATCAATATATATGAAGCTTCTAAAAAGGCGATGAAGCTAGCAATAGACGATATGGAAGTTAATGCTGATTATTATTTGTTAGATGCCATGAAGCTAGAAGGGCTTCAAGCACCGCAACAGTCGTTAATTAAAGGGGATCAAAAAAGTGTCTCCATTGCCGCTGGTAGTATTGTAGCAAAAGTGACACGAGATCGTTTAATGGTTGAAGCTGGGAAAGAGTTTCCTTCATTTGAGTTTAATCGCAATATGGGGTACGGCACTGCAAACCATTTGAAAGCGTTAGAACAGCATGGACCGACTCCTTATCACAGAATGTCATTTAATCCTGTTTCGTTGTACAAAATTTAAGTTCAAAAGGCGTGAATGATATGGCGGAAATCAACAAAGTATTTCAATCGATTAGAGTGAGAGAATCGGGTTCCTCAAATTTATCGTTACGAGATGGACAAGTCGTTTCCGGTCGTATCATGAAGTTTTTTCCTGACCAAAAAGCAATGGTCCGTATTGGGCAACAACAAGTTGTCGCTCAATTAAGTGCGAATCTTCAAGCCAATCAAAATTATTTAATGCAAGTGAATCAAACGAGTCCATACATACATTTACAAGTTGTAAGTGAAGAAGTCGTTAGAACGCCAAATGATGCTGCTCGCGCTTTACTTGAAGCAACCGGACAACAAGCAGGTAGACAACAACAAATGATGTTGGCAGGGTTCATTCGCGATCAATTACCAGTAACACAACAGAATGTTAGTAACTTATTACAACTTGCACAATTAGGCTCTGACAATAGTGATGCGGTTTTAAGAGAAATGCTATCTAGAAACTTTCCGTTAACGGAACAAACATTTAGGGCGGTTGACCAACGGATTAATCAACCAATGTCATTTAATCAAACGGTCAGTCAAATGCAATCTCAATTAGCACAAAACGCTTCTCTTACTAATGAGCAAGCGCAGCTAAGCTTATATTTAAATGCCGTTAATGGAAGAGGTCAATCGAATCAACAAATCATGGCCCATTTAACGCATCAAATTTTAACTGAAATTGGTCGTGGATCAGAAACAACTTTTCAATTATTACAAAAAGCAGGTGTCATTAGCTCACAAGTTAGTTACAACCAATGGTCTAACACTTGGACATCTTGGGCACAAACGAATCAAGTAAGCTTTCAGTTAGGGAATAATGGTTTGCAAACACAAAATGTAAATCTACCCTTCAATATAAGCGCTCAAGGATTGCAAGATGGACTAGCTAACTTAGCTAATAATCAGTTAGCGGGTGGAGAACGGTCTCAAAAATTGTTAGCTCGATTTATTTATCAGTTAAGTAGTTTACAAGGTGCTGATCGATTGAATTTCTTGGCAAATTTCAGTCAATCAAGTGTATTTAACCAAGTCCAAAACAACCTTCCCCCTGCACAACAACAAATGATGCAACAGGTAGCCCAGATGCTACAACAAAATCAAGTTAGTTCATTACAGCAACTGTTAAGTTCTGAACAGGGTGAACAGTTAATTCGAAACTTGACGCAAATGTTGTCAACTCAAGTGGAGCAACAACAATTCAGAGCTTTAAACGTTTGGCAAACGGTATTTAATCAACCTACATCATCGACTAATATGGCTCAAGTGATGCAACAATTGCAAAGTTTTATGCACTTAACTCAAAATGAAGCTATAATCCGTGCTCAAGATTACCCAACGATGCAAACATTACTTAGTACAGTTAGTGGCCAGGTTGTACAATCAGAGCCTTTTCAACAAATGAATCAAATGTTACAAGGGATTCATTTATCATTACAAGATAGTAGTCGAGAATGGATGCAGTTTTCAGCGCATTTTCCAAAAGAGATGTTCGGACTAAATGAAGATTTATGGATGGATTTTGAAGGGCAGAAGCAGTCTGATGGTTCAATTCATCCGAAAAATTGTCGTGTTATGTTTTATTTAAGTCTGCCGAATTTAAAAGACACAGTTATTGATATGCATGTGAAATACGGGGATGTATCCCTTTCAATTTTTCATGAATCTCCTCAAGTGTTATCACCGCTTGTACACAGTATGGAATCAATGTTAAACCTCAATCTTGATCAAAAAGGTTATGACCTGCAGTCGATTGAGGTTAAACCTTTAAAAGAAGAAATAATTGAATCGATTTCTAACAGTGAAGTGGAACAAGCTCAAACGGCATATAAAGGGGTTGACTTTCGCGTATGAATGAACGTTATAAACGAAAAGAAGCAATCGCTTTACGTTATGATGAAGCGGAGAATGATGCACCTGAAGTGATCGCTAAAGGAAAAGGGTTAATTGCTGAAGAGATTTTAACACGAGCAGGAGAGCATGAAGTGCCTGTTTATGAAGATCCAGCTTTAATGGAATTAATGGGAGAATTAAATATAAATGAAAAAATTCCTGAAGATTTGTATCAAGCAGTAGCTGAAGTTTTTGCGTTTATTTATCAATTAGACAAAAACTACTAAAAATTTCACGAAAACAATCTAAGGTTCTTTTGATTGTGACAATTTTCATGTATAATAAACAAGGTGTGGTTTTAATTAATTAGTATATTGCAGTGACTTTTTGATGGGAGGATGTAACATGAACATTCATGAGTACCAAGCGAAGGAAATTTTCCGTTCTTACAACGTTGCTGTACCTAATAGTAAAGTAGCGTTCTCTGTTGATGAAGCAGTAGATGCGGCTAAAGAATTAGGTTCAAGCGTATCAGTTGTAAAAGCGCAGATTCACGCTGGTGGGCGTGGTAATGCTGGCGGTGTAAAAATCGCTAAGAACACAGATGAAGTACGTGACTATGCTAACGAAATTTTAGGCAAAACATTAGTCACTCACCAAACAGGGCCAGAAGGTAAAGAGGTTAAGCGCCTTTTAGTCGAAGAAGGTTGTGACATTCAAAACGAATATTACTTAGGTCTTGTTTTAGACCGCGCGACTTCTCGCGTTGTAATGATGGGATCTGAAGAAGGTGGAACTGAAATCGAAGAGGTTGCAGAAGAAACACCTGAAAAGATCTTCAAAGAAGTAATTGACCCTGTGACTGGTCTTACTCCTTTCCAAGCTAGACGTTTAGCTTTCAATTTAAACATTCCTGATGAGTTACTAGGTAAAGCAGTTAAATTCATGATGAGCTTATATCAACTATTTGTTGAAAAAGATTGCTCAATCGCAGAAATTAACCCACTTGTAACAACTGGTGACGGTGAAGTATTAGCATTAGACGCTAAGCTAAACTTCGATGATAACGCACTATTCCGTCATAAGGACATTGTTGAGTTCCGTGACTTAGATGAAGAAGATGATAAAGAGATCGAAGCATCTAAGCATGACTTAAGCTATATCGCTTTAGACGGTAATATCGGTTGTATGGTTAACGGTGCAGGCCTTGCTATGGCAACGATGGATATTATTAAGCACTATGGCGGCGAACCAGCTAACTTCTTAGACGTAGGTGGCGGTGCAACTGCTGAAAAAGTTACTGAAGCATTTAAGATCATTTTGTCCGATGACAGTGTACAAGGAATTTTAGTTAATATCTTCGGTGGTATCATGAAGTGTGACGTCATCGCTGAAGGTGTTGTTGAAGCTACGAAGCAAGTAGGTTTAGAAATTCCACTTGTAGTTCGTCTAGAAGGTACAAATGTTGAACTAGGCAAGAAGATTCTAGACGAATCAGGCTTAAACATCACATCAGCAGATTCAATGGCTGATGGTGCTGAGAAGATTGTATCTCTAGTAAAATAAGAAAGGACGGACTAAAATGAGCGTTTTTATTAATAAAGACACAAAAGTTATTGTTCAAGGTATTACTGGTGGAACAGCGCTTTTCCACACAAAGCAAATGCTTGAATACGGTACACAAATCGTCGGTGGTGTAACACCTAAAAAAGGTGGTACAGAAGTAGAAGGTGTACCTGTATTTAACACAGTTGACGATGCAGTACAAGAAACTGGCGCTAATGCTTCTGTTGTTTATGTACCTGCACCATTCGCTGCAGATGCGATCATGGAAGCAGTAGATGCAGAGTTAGACTTAGTTATCTGTATTACTGAACATATTCCAGTAATGGATATGGTTAAAGTTAAGCGTTACATGGAAGGTAAGAAAACTCGCTTAGTAGGACCTAACTGCCCAGGTGTTATTACGCCAGATGAATGTAAAATTGGTATTATGCCAGGATACATCCATAAGAAAGGACACATCGGTGTTGTTTCTCGCTCTGGTACATTAACTTATGAGGCTGTACATCAGCTATCTGAGCAAGGTTTCGGTCAATCTACAGCTGTAGGTATTGGTGGAGACCCTGTAAACGGTACAGACTTCATTGATTCATTAAAAGCATTCAACGAAGATCCTGAAACGCATGCAGTTATTATGATCGGTGAGATCGGTGGTACTGCAGAAGAGGAAGCAGCTGAATGGGTTAATGATCATATGGACAAACCAGTTGTAGGATTCATTGGTGGTGCAACAGCTCCTCCAGGAAAACGTATGGGTCACGCTGGTGCGATCATTTCAGGTGGTAAAGGTACAGCAGACGAAAAAATCCGCGTTATGAATGAGTGCGGTATTAAAGTTGCTCCTACACCATCAGATATGGGCGACACAATGATCGAAGTACTTAAAGAAAATGGTTTATACGACAAGTGTAAAACTCATTAATTAAATTTATTAAGTTGGGTTTAGGTTCTCCTAAACCCAGCTTATTTAATAGAATTTTAGGGGGTGAACGTTCTTGAATGTTAAAGACTCATTTATCCTTTATATTTTTAGTCAATTTAAAGAAGTAAAACGAAGGCACTTATTTCAATACATCTGTGAGCATGATCACTTCGACGGTATTCTTCAAGCAACACCACAAATCCTCTCAAAGCATTTAAACCTTTCATTAATAGATTCTCACAAAATTTATAAAAAGATACATGATGAAGCATTTAAGCGACTAATATGGCAACAATTCAAACAAACCTCTGTTTTCACTTGGTTTGACCCACAGTATCCTGAATCGTTTAGGTTTATCCCCGATCCCCCACTTGTACTCTACTACAAAGGTGACTTATCACTACTACACAGTCCAATGATTAGTGTTATTGGAACTAGAAAACCTTCACAGCAAGCTTATAGAAAGATCAATCACATTTTAAACCCTTTAATTAATCAATCTCTAACCATAGTAAGTGGTTTAGCTGATGGTATTGACGGTATGAGTCATCAATATGCGTTAGATCACGGAGGTAAAACAATAGCGGTGTTAGGATTTGGTTTTAATCATATTTACCCCGCAAAACATCGCACTTTATTTCAATCTATTGCTCAAAAAGGGTTGTTGCTCTCGGAATATCCACCACACCAAAAACCTCAAAAATGGCATTTCCCAGAACGAAATAGGCTTATAAGTGGTTTATCACTTGGCACATTAATTATTGAAGCTGCAGAACGAAGTGGTACGTTAATAACAGCAGATCAAGCTTTAGAGCAAGGTAAAGAAGTGTTTGTTATTCCAGATTCAATATTTTTAGAGCAAGCCAAAGGTTGTCACTCATTAATAAAAGATGGTGCTACACCAGTTACGACAGCGGATGATATTACCTTTAATTTACCAACATAATAAGTTTTAATTATATGAAAAAAGTTTGCATCATTTTAATTTTCGTGTATTGTATTAGACAAAATCATGTTAAAAACATAAACTTTGTCGAACAATTTTTCGTATATAAGTTTGACAAACGATATTAAGTTATTTAATAATGAATGAGATTAATGGTTAACGATTTTGTGAAACCAAACATACAAAAAAAGAAATATACCTCGTAGGAGGAATTGGTGAATGTCAGATTATTTAGTTATAGTAGAATCTCCAGCAAAAGCGAAAACAATTGAACGATACTTAGGGAAAAAATATAAAGTTAAAGCATCTATGGGACACGTTATTGACTTACCAAAAAGTCAAATGGGCGTTGATGTTGAGAATAACTTTGAGCCTCGCTATATTACTATTCGCGGTAAAGGGCCTGTTTTAAATGACTTAAAGAAGTCAGCGAAAAAAGCAAAGAAAGTCTATCTTGCAGCCGACCCCGATCGCGAAGGTGAAGCGATTGCTTGGCACTTAGCACATAGTCTTGGTATTGAAGAAGGTGCAAAATGTCGTGTCGTATTCAACGAAATTACAAAAGATGCGATTAAAGAGTCTTTTAAAGAACCACGAGAAGTGGATATGAAATTAGTTAATGCCCAGCAAGCTAGACGTGTGTTAGATCGACTCGTCGGTTATAACATTAGTCCTTTATTATGGAAAAAAGTTAAAAAAGGATTAAGTGCTGGTCGTGTACAATCGGTCGCTGTTAAATTAATAATTGACCGTGAGAATGAGATTAAAAACTTTATCCCAGAAGAATACTGGTCGATTACAGGTGCTTTTACACATAAGCGTAGAAAGTTCGAAGCTAAATTTTATGGAACAGACGGCGATAAAGTAGAATTAAAAAATGAACAAGATGTGCAGAAAGTGTTGGACCGTCTTGAAGGAGACGAATTCACAGTACAAAAGGTAAATAAACGTGAACGTAAAAGAAATCCAGCAGCACCATTTATAACGTCATCTCTTCAGCAGGAAGCGTTTCGTAAATTGAATTTCCGCGCGAAGAAAACAATGATGGTTGCGCAGCAGTTATACGAAGGAATTGACTTAGGTGGAAAAGATGGTACAACAGGTTTAATTACTTACATGAGAACAGACTCCACTCGTATATCAGATACTGCTAAAGGTGAAGCAGCTGATCTAATTAAAGCTAAATTCGGTGAGGATCACCTTGGAAAAAAGCAGGGTAAAGCAAAGAAAGACGAACGTTCACAAGATGCACACGAAGCGATCAGACCTACAGTTATTCATAAAGACCCTCAGACGATTAAACCGAAATTGTCTAATGATCAATTTAAATTGTATAAATTGATTTGGGATCGTTTTATTGCCAGTCAAATGGCTCCTGCTGTTCTAGACACAGTGACAGCACACTTAATGAATCAAGGTGTGGAATTTAGAGCAACGGGTTCTCAAATTAAATTTAAAGGTTTTATGGAGCTTTACATTGAAGGCAGTGACGATCAGAAAAAGGATGAACAAAAAGTCCTTCCCCCACTAGAAGAAGGTGAGAAGGTTAAAGCGAAAGATATCACACCTAATCAACACTTTACACAGCCACCTCCTCGATATACTGAGGCGAGACTTGTAAGGACCTTAGAAGAAAAAGGGATCGGAAGGCCATCTACGTATGCACCAACACTAGATACGGTTCAACGCAGAGGGTATGTGGCTTTGGATAACAAGAGATTTGTACCTACAGAACTAGGGACGATTGTAATTGAACTGTTAGAGCAGTACTTCCCAGAAATTATTAACGTTAAGTTCACTGTAGATATGGAAAATAATCTCGACGGTGTAGAAGAAGGAGGTCAACAATGGAGAAACATTATTGACAACTTCTACCAAGATTTTCAAAAGCGCTTAGACAAAGCAGAAGAAGAAATTGAAAAGATTGAAGTAAAAGATGAACCAGCTGGTGAAGACTGTGAGAAATGCGGTCACGAAATGGTTTATAAAATGGGACGTTACGGCAAGTTTTTAGCTTGTTCCAACTTCCCGGATTGTCGAAATACAAAACCAATTCTTAAGGAAATTGGCGTTAAATGTCCGAGTTGTAAAGATGGTAATGTAGTTGAGCGTAAAAGCAAGAAGAGGCGTACATTTTACGGTTGCGATCAATACCCAGAGTGCGAATTTGTTTCTTGGGATAAGCCGATTGAACGACCTTGCCCTAAATGTTCTTCCTTACTCGTTGAGAAGAAACAGAAAAAAGGTGTTCAGGTTAAATGTACAGATTGTGATTATGCTGAAAGTGTACAACAATAGTAGGTTGTTGAAAGATGAGCTAACAAAAGTTGGTTCATCTTTTTAATTATTACAAATTTTTAAATTAAAATTGAATATTTTGTATACAATTTGTGAAACATGTAGATAGTCAAGGTGTGTAAATTGACACACAATTTTTATTCTTATACAATTTACCATTGGTAGGACTGGAATGTTCGCTGAGTAAAAACCCATTACTAAATTATTTATGACATATATGTGAAAATTGTTGTATTATTCCGAAAAGTTTGATAAAATTTAATCGTTTTAGTAGTGGAGGGATATGAAGGTGAACACGGATAATTTAATCAATCAATTTAGACAGTTTTTAATTGTCGAAAGAAATGCCTCCCCGCACACCGTCAATCAATATGTTGCTGATCTTCAACAGTTCAATCTGTTTTTATCAAAAGAAGTTATTAGCCATTTTAATGCTGTTACCCACTCCGATATAAGACTTTACTTAACTGAACTTTATAACGCAGGTTTATCTCGGGTTTCTGCTTCTAGAAAGTTATCAAGTTTACGCACATTCTATTATTATTTAGAAAAAGAAAGTATTGTAGAACATAACCCGATTGAATACGTTTCAATGCCAAAAAGGGATAAAAAAATCCCGCAGTTTTTCTATGCAGAAGAATTAGAGCGTCTGTTTAATGTAGAAGACTGCAGTCAACCGTTAGGCCAAAGAAACCAAGCATTAATTGAAATTCTCTATGCGACAGGGATTCGTGTCAGCGAATTAGTTCAAATAAAGTTAACAGATATAGATTATACACTTAGTACAATTCTAGTTCACGGTAAAGGGAACAAAGAACGATATGTTCCATTCGGAGCTTATGCTCAAACTGCAGTGAAAGAATACATCGAAGACGGTCGCAAAGAATTGATTTCCAAAAGCAAAGAAGAGATCGATCAGTTATTTGTTAACTTTCGTGGTACACCACTTACTGATGAGGGTGTCAGATACATATTAAATGACATGATGAAAAGAGCTGCGCTAACAAGCTCAATCCATCCTCATAAATTACGTCATACCTTTGCGACTCATTTACTTAATGAAGGAGCAGATATGAGGTCCGTACAAGAGATGCTTGGGCACGAAAGTTTGTCGTCAACGCAAATATATACACACGTAACTAAAGACTACTTACAAAACATTTATAAAAATGCTCATCCAAGAGCGTGAGGAAAGAGGGGATGACAGTGGAGCAGTCATTTCATGCAACAACAATTTTTGCAGTTAGACACAACGGTGAAGCAGCAATGACAGGTGATGGACAAGTGACGTTTGGAAATGCCGTTGTGATGAAACATAAAGCTAAAAAAGTTCGCAAATTATTTAACGGGCAAGTAGTTGCTGGCTTTGCTGGGTCAGTTGCTGACGCTTTTACTTTATTTGAGAAGTTTGAAGCTAATTTAGAGAAGTATAATGGCAACTTAAGCCGTTCTGCGGTTGAACTTGCTAAAGAGTGGCGAAGTGATAAAGTATTAAGACGTTTAGAGGCGATGTTGATCGTCATGAACAACGATCAAATGTTATTAGTGTCTGGTACAGGTGAAGTCATAGAGCCTGATGACGATATTTTAGCAATTGGATCAGGTGGTCATTATGCTTTAAGTGCTGGTCGAGCGCTTAAGCGTTACAGTGAAAACCAAACGGCAGCTAGCATTGCTAAAGCAGCACTAGAAATTGCCGGTGAAGTTTGTGTCTATACAAATAATGAAATAGTGTTAGAGACTTTGAATGACAAAGGAGACTCTCATTCATGAGTACAAAAGCAACGCCAAAACAAATAGTAGAACAATTAAATCGGTACATTATTGGTCAATCAGATGCTAAAAAAGCTTTAGCTGTAGCGTTAAGAAACCGATATAGAAGAATGAAGCTATCTGATGACATGCGCGATGAAATTGTCCCTAAAAACATATTGATGATTGGACCAACAGGGGTTGGTAAGACTGAATTGGCTCGTAGGTTAGCAAAGTTAGTAGGGGCGCCATTTACTAAAGTAGAAGCAACTAAGTTTACGGAAGTGGGCTATGTAGGAAGAGATGTTGAATCGATGGTTCGTGACTTAGTCGATACAAGTGTCAGAATGGTTCGTGAGGAGAAAATGCTAGAAGTGCAAACTCAAGCTCGTGAGTCAGCAAATCAACGACTGGTAGAACTACTTGTTCCTAGTAAGAAAAAGCAAACACAAATGAAAAATCCGCTTGAAATGTTTTTTAATCAGCAGCCAGATCAAACAGATGATGATAATGAGGAAGAAGCTGACCAAGCAGATCGAAGAAGAAGAGTGAAGGAACAATTAGAACAAGGGCAACTTGAGGAACAAATTGTTTCGATTGAAGTAGAAGAGCAACAATCGTCAATGTTTGACATGTTACAAGGTTCGGGTATGGAACAAATGGGAATGAACATGCAAGATGCATTCAGCCAATTGATGCCTAAGAAATCAAAAAAACGAAAGTTACCGGTTAAAGAAGCGCGCGAAGTCTTAACGCAAGTTGAAGCAGAAAAATTAATCGACATGGATGAAGTTCATCAATTAGCTATTGAACAAGCTGAACAATCTGGCATAATCTTTATTGATGAAATTGATAAAGTGTGTGGTAAAGATGAGAAGCAAGCGAACGTGTCTCGCGAAGGCGTACAGCGTGATATTTTACCAATTGTTGAAGGGTCAACGATTGTTACAAAATATGGATCTGTCAAAACGGACTATATGTTATTTATAGCTGCTGGTGCATTCCATATGGCTAAACCGTCTGACCTAATACCAGAATTACAGGGGCGTTTCCCGATCAGAGTCGAGTTAAACAAATTATTAATCGAAGACTTTGTAAACATCTTAACAGAGCCATCTAATGCTATTATTAAACAATATACGGCATTACTTGAAACTGAAGGGATTAAAGTTACGTTCACAGACGAGGCGATTTACCGCATAGCGGAAATAGCATACGAGGTAAATCAGGAAACAGACAATATTGGGGCTAGAAGATTACACACCATTATGGAAAAGTTACTAGAAGACCTTTCCTTTGAAGCGCCAGAAATTATGATGGAAACGATCGAAATAACTAAAAATTATGTAGATGAAAAACTATCGACGATCGTTAAAAATAAAGATTTATCAGAGTACATCTTATAGGAGGAATTTAAATGAATTTATTAGAAAGAACAAGAGTAATTAATGCAATGTTACAAAAGACGCAAGGAAAGGCGGTAAACTTCAATGATATGTCAGGAACATTAAGGGATGTTATTGAAGCAAACACCTTCGTATTAAGCCGTAAAGGTAAACTATTAGGGTTTGCAGTTAAACAAGAGATTGAAAACGAAAGAATGAAATCAATGTTAGAAGAAAGACAATTTCCTGAAGAGTATACGAATAACCTATTTAATATTAATGAAACAACAGCTAATATTGATATAAATAGTGAGTATACGGCATTCCCAGTTGAAAATAAGGAACTATTCAAAAATGGTTTAACAACGATCACGCCAATTATTGGTGGCGGTGAGCGCTTAGGTACATTAATTTTAAGTCGTATTGAAGAATCATTTGATAATGATGACTTATTATTAGCTGAATATGGTGCGACAGTAGTTGGAATGGAGATTCTTCATCAAAAGACTGAACAAATTGAAGAAGAAGCTCGTAGTAAAGCAGTTGTTCAAATGGCGATTAATTCATTGTCATACAGCGAGCTTGAAGCGATTGAACATATCTTTAACGAATTAGATGGCAATGAAGGTCTATTAGTTGCTAGTAAAGTAGCTGACCGTGTTGGAATTACACGTTCAGTAATTGTAAATGCACTACGTAAATTAGAAAGTGCTGGTGTAATTGAATCACGTTCGTTAGGTATGAAAGGAACGTATATTAAAGTGTTGAATAACAAGTTTTTAGTAGAGCTTGAGAAAATTAACATTATGTAATAAACATTAAGAGGTGCTGAAATGCACCTCTTTTTTTTGCGCTAAATTCATTAAGTGGTTAGCTGTGAATTACAAAAAAAGTGCATTTTAATATTTTAGATAAAATAGAGCCCGAACGAATTCAAACTTTTTCGTCCGGGCTTTTTTGTGCATTAATTAAATAAGATGTGTTTTTCATAAAACTATAATAGATTTACCAATATTTATCTATAGCAGCAAAATAAAGAAGCAGGAGATCTTAAAACTATATAATGGTATAATATCGTGACTTTATGACTAGGTCAAAAGTACAAAATTTGCTTTATATCGACATAAAAACCAAAATGTTTAGAGGAGTTGTGTCATTTTTTGCGAATTTATGTAATAATATAAGAAAATTATAGCAATCTCTAATCTAAATATTTCGTTACAAATAATTAAAAGGTGGGGGTCGAATGAAATTATTTGATGGTACGATCCAAAACTTACAAAAAGGTCTTGATTATTCCTCTGTAAAAAACCAAACAATCGGTCATAATATAGCGAATGTTGACACGCCAAATTATAAGGCAAAGCAAGTATCTTTTAAGGATCACTTAGAGTCTGCGGGCTTAGAAGCAAAAAGATCAAATGATCGCCATTTGCCTTTTTCAAATGGCGACCGTCCTTATTCTGTTACTGCACGACAAGATGTTACATATAACAATAATGGTAACAGTGTTGATATTGATCGAGAAATGAGTGAGTTAGCTAAAAACCAACTTTATTATGAAGCATTAACTGAGAGAATAAATGGTAAGTTCAGTTCTATTAAATCAGTTGTAGGAGGTAGATAACTTTGACAATTTTTCATGGGATGAATACAAATGCGAGTGCTCTAACAGCTAACAGATTTAAGATGGATGTCGTTTCTTCCAATTTAGCGAATGCTGATACAACTAGAGCACAATTGAACGAAGATGGAGAGTGGGAACCTTATCGAAGGAAGCTAGTTTCAACAGAACCTAGGGATGCAAATTTTAATTCGTTTTTACAAAAATCGATGAACAGATCGAGTAATCCTGGTTCAGGTGTGCGAGTGGATTCAGTGGAGGAAGACCAATCCCCATTTGAGCAAGTTTATAATCCATCACACCCTGATTCAGATGAAAATGGATATGTTCAAATGCCTAACGTTGACCCATTAAAAGAAATGCTAGATTTAATGTCAACATCTAGGTCATATGAAGCTAATGTAACGGCTTTGAATGCATCGAAAGGTATGTTAATGAAATCACTTGAAATTGGAAGGTAAGGTGATCAACTTTGAAACCGATTGAATCTAATATTTTCTCAACAGGCATGAATCAAATAGCATCAAATAGTAAGCAAGGCAATACCGCAACTGCTAGTGAAGTTCAGCAAAGTTTTGCGAACGAGCTAAAAAATGCTATTAACGAAGTGAACAAAACTCAACAAGAATCAAATGCCCAAACTAATGCCCTTATTAATGGAGAGGCACAAGATCTACATAATGTAATGATCTCTGCAGAAAAAGCAAGTGTAACTTTACAGACTGCAACTGAGATTCAAAATAAAGCGATTGAAGCTTACCAAGAAGTTATGAGAATGCAACTATAATTTATCATGCAAAACTATGAAGTTTTTCTGAAGTCGGAGGACTACAATGAATGAGACAGTGCAACAATATCGAAAAAAAATAACAGAATTTTGGCAGACTAGAACAAACCCTCAAAAGTCAATCATGATCGGAGGGGTGCTAGCAGTACTAGTGTTATTAATTTCAATAACAGTATTGGCTAGCTCACCTAAAATGGTTCCGTTATATAGCAACTTAAGCTTAGAAGAAGCTGGTGAACTCCGTGATGAATTACAAAGTAGAGGGGTATCACATGAAATCGAACATGGTGGCACGACAATATTAGTGCCAGAAAGTCAATCTGATGAGCTTTTGGTCGAGTTGGCAGCTCAAGGAATGCCGAATAGCGGAAATATTGACTATTCCTTCTTTAGTGAGAACGTTTCATGGGGTATGACGGATGAAGAAAGACAAATCATTGAACTAGATGCTCTTCAGACAGAGTTGTCCAATCTAATTAGTAATATTTCTGGTATATCGGATGCCAATGTTTTAATTAACCAAGCTCAAGAGACAGTTTTTGTAGCAGATGATGTTGGAGACTCTTCTGCTTCTATTGTCATAAACACAGACTATGGTCAAAACTTTGATCAAAATCAAATTCAAAGTCTTTATCACTTAGTATCACGAGCTGTACCAAACTTAGAGCCAGAAAACATTGTAATTATGAACCAACACTTTGAGTATTATGATTTGGAAAATACATCAGGTGGCGCAACGAATACATATGCACAACATCAAGAAATTAGGAAAGATATAGAACGTGACATACAAAGAAGAGTCCAACAACTACTTGGAACAATGATTGGTCAAGAAAAAGTTGTTGTATCAGTTACATCTGATATCGATTTCTCTCAAGAAAATAGAGTTGAAGAGATTGTTGAACCTGTAGATATGGATACGATGGAAGGGTTACCAGTCAGCGTTGACCGAGTAACTGAAACGTATACTGGATACGATGGGTCAGGATTAGTTGATGGTGAAGCAGACGTACCGAACTTGCCAGCAGTTATAGAAGACGGAGAAGAAGTTACACAATACGAAAATGTTCGTGAAACTATTAACAATGAATTCAACCGTGCTAGAAGTGAGATTGTAGAAAGCCCTTATGAAATTAGGGATCTAGGAATCCAAGTAGCGGTTGATAATACAGTTGAAGAAGGCGGAGAAATCATCCAGCTTTCAGAACAAGAGCAATTAGCGGTTGAAGAAGATATTCAATCTATACTAGCTTCAATAATTCAAACGTCAGTCCCAGGTGAACCAGAAGTAGTAGAGCCTGCGGATAAAGTATCCATTGTCTTTCAAGAGTTTTCTGGAGTACCAGAATTTGAAAGCCCTACAACTCCAATTCCGACTTGGTTATACGTTCTAGGAGCAATACTAATCCTAATCATTATCGTATTAATCTTTATGCTGGTCCGAAATAAGAATGAAGATGGAACTAAGGAAGTTGTAGAGGAACAACTTGAAACTTCAGATGTTGATTACTCAATAGAACAAGTAGAATCAGAATCTGATGTTAGAAGGAAGCAACTTGAACAAATGGCGAAAGATAAACCAGAAGATTTTGCAAAATTATTACGTTCGTGGATTGATGAGTAAGGGAGGAGATTAAATTGACAGCACAAAAAAGAGATTTATCAGGTAAACAAAAAGCAGCAGCACTCCTTATCTCATTAGGACCAGATGTTTCAGCTGAAGTCTACAAACATTTAACAGAAGAAGAGATTGAAGAATTAACATTAGAGATCTCATCAGTTAAAAAAGTTGATTCAGCACAAAAAGATGAAATCATGGATGAGTTTCACCAAATAGCAATCGCGCAAGATTACATTGCTCAAGGTGGTATTAATTATGCTAAGACAGTTTTGGAAAAGGCTTTAGGTGATGAACAAGCAAATAA
Organism: Alkalibacillus haloalkaliphilus; assembly: GCF_007991275.1. Lineage (GTDB taxonomy): Bacteria > Bacillota > Bacilli > Bacillales > Alkalibacillaceae > Alkalibacillus > Alkalibacillus haloalkaliphilus. The sequence goes on from NZ_BJYA01000002.1 coordinate 156,208, forward strand.
AATTGTTGAACGCTTAACATCTACATTACAAGTAAGACCTTTTGATTTTGCTAGAAAAGCAGATCCTAATCAAATTTATAACTTCATTCAAAATGAGCATCCTCAAACGATAGCTTTAGTTTTATCATACTTGGAGCCAGAGCAAGCATCCCAAATTCTATCTTCACTACCCGAGGATGCTCAGTCTGACATAGCTAGAAGAGTAGCGGTCATGGATTCAACATCGCCTGATATCGTTAATGAAGTTGAACATTTGCTAGAAAAGAAGCTTTCAACAACCGTAACTCAAGATTACACAGAAACAGGTGGGGTTGAATCAATCGTTAATATACTTAACAGCGTTGACCGTACGACTGAACGTACCATCTTAGATGACCTAGAGATACAAGACCCTGAATTAGCAGAAGAAATTAAGAAGAGAATGTTTGTATTTGAAGATATAGTTACCTTAGATAACCGAGCCATTCAAAGAATTATACGTGACACTGAAAATGAAGATTTAATGCTAGCTTTAAAAGTAGCTAGTGATGAAGTTAAAGACGTACTCTTTAAAAATATGTCTGCTCGTATGTCAGAGACGATGAAAGAAGAAATTGAATTCATGGGTCCTGTACGCCTGAAGGATGTTGAGGAAGCACAAACTAGAATCGTTGGTACGATTCGACGATTAGAAGAAATGGGAGAAATCGTAATCGCCCGTGGCGGAGGTGATGACATCATTGTCTAATCTATATCAATCTACAAAAGTCGTTAAGCCTAAAACTATACAAGTTAAACCTATTGGTCGCTCAGAAAACACTCATGTAGAGGAAAATGAAAATAAAGACCAACATGAGGACTTGCAACAAGAATTAACTAAAAAGCTAAACGCTGCTGATGACAAGCTTAAGCAAGCTGAGGATGAAGCGAACAAATTACTCGAACAAACCCGGCAACAAATCACAAAAGAAAAAGAACAGCTAGAGTTGGAAAAGCAAGAAATCTTCGAAAGGGCGTCACAGAAAGGCTACGATGAAGGTTACCAATTAGGACAACAAAAGGCTGAACAAGATTATGGTGAGTTAATTAATGAAGCTGAAAAAATAATTGATCTGTCTAAACAAGAGTATCAAATCAAATTGCAATCTGCTGAAGATGACATTGTAAAAATTGCTTTAGAAGCTTCAGAGAAAATAATTCAATCGAAGTTAAATGAAGAACCAGAAATATTTAAACATGTAGTAAAAAATGTGATAGACGAAGTGTCTGACCAGGAAGAAATTAAAGTTTATGTCCATGTTAGTCAATATGAACTTCTATTGGATTACAAAGTGGATCTGCTATCTCTTATGAATAGTGAACATACATTATCTATTTATCCAAACAAAGAATTAAATAGAAATGACTGCATTATTGAGACGAGAAATGGACAAATTGATACTTCAATAGATACTAAGTTAAGTCAGCTCAAAAATGTGTTGGGAGCATATGAGAAGGAGTATATGACGAGTGAGTATTGAACACGTGCTAGAACAAATTAGACAAGCGGATATTGTTAAGCGTTATGGACGTGTTAATCGAAGCGTAGGTCTTTTAATTGAATCAAAAGGGCCTGAAGCGAATATAGGTGATGTTTGCTACATATATACTGATCGATCTAAGAGAGACTATGTTCAAGCCGAAGTTGTCGGCTTTCAAGACCAACATGTTTTATTAATGCCTTATGAACAAACCAATATGATTGGACCTGATAGCTTAGTAGAATCATCTAACCGTTCTTTAACTGTTGAGGTTGGAGAACAACTAATAGGTAGAGTATTAAATGGATTAGGAGAACCTATTGATCATCGCAACATTCCTAATGGTATGGAGCCATATGGAGTGGAAAGTGAACCACCTAACCCATTAAGCAGGCCGCCAATAGATGAAATAGTTTCAACTGGCATTAAAGCCATTGATAATTGTGTAACGGTTGGCCGTGGACAAAGAATGGGGATATTTGCCGGAAGTGGTGTTGGTAAAAGTACATTGCTAGGAATGCTAGCAAAAAACAGTGATGCTGAAGTGAATGTTTTTGCATTACTCGGTGAACGTGGACGTGAAGTTAGAGAATTTATTGAACATGAACTCGGTGAAGAAGGATTAAGACGATCCATTATAGTAGTTGCCACTTCAGACCAACCCGCGTTACAAAGAATTAAGGGTGCTTATACAGCGACTGCAATTAGTGAGTTTTTCCGTGACCAAGGCTACCACGTTAATTTAATGATGGATTCTCTCACAAGAATTGCGATGGCCCAACGTGAATTAGGTCTTGCTAGTGGTGAACCACCAACAACTAAAGGTTATACACCTAGTGTTTTTGCTCTTCTACCAAGGCTCTTAGAAAGAACGGGACCCGGTGAGAAGGGAAGTATAACAGCATTTTACACGGTCTTAGTAGATGGAGATGACATGGATGAACCAATTTCAGACGCTGTAAGAGGTTTACTTGATGGACATTTAGTTTTAGATCGACAACTGGCAGAACAAGGTCAATACCCAGCGATTAATATTATGAAGTCAGTTAGTCGTTTAATGCAGAAAATTGTAAGTCAAGAGCATTTACAACTTAGTCACCACGTCCGTTCATTAATAGCCACTTTTGAAGAAAATAAGGAATTGATTCAGATCGGCGCATATAAAAAAGGGTCATCAGCAAAAGTTGATGAAGCTATTTATTATCAGCCTAAAATAATGGAGTTTTTGGCTCAACCGATGACGGAGTCTATTAAATCAGATGATAGTTTTAATCAATTAAAACAAATTTTTGAACAGAATGGTGATGCTTAGTGAGTGATCTAAAGACTTATGAAAAAATGATTCAAATTAAAGAAGAAGAAATGGATCAAACACAGAAACAGTATAACCTTGCTGTTGAACATTTTGAATCCGAAGCAACGAAGCTTTATGAATTGCTTAAATCGAAGGAAAATATTGAAGGCCAATACGAAAGCCAACTTTCAAAAGGTGCTTCAATTGCTTATTTAAACAACTTTCATCACTATATTGATTCAGTTCAACAACAAGAGAGTAACTTACAAAAGAAAGTGCACCAAGCTAGAGTCAATATGTATAAAAAACAAGAAGCTGTTGAAGAAGCTTATCGTGAGTTAAAAAAGTTTGAGAAGTTAAAAGATCATAAGGTAGAGAAACAAAGGTTACTTAACAAACAGATTGAAGCATCTTTTATAGATGAAATAGCAGTTCAACAATATTCAAGAGCTAAATAGGTGATGAGATGGCTAAAGAACAAAGGTATGAAGAGAAAAATAAGTGGCAATGGTTTATATACGTTATTGTAATACCAATTGTATTTGCTATTACTTTAGTGATGGTCGTAACAACAATAGCTGGTATTAATCCTTTCCAAGCTATGCAGGAATATGGCAGTAAAGTCCCTGTCGTTTCATCATTTATAGACGATCCAGAAGAAGAACGTTTGCAAGAGGAAATCGCAAGTTATGAAGCTACTGTCCAAGACCAAGAAGCTACTATACATGATTTAGAGTCTCAATTAACAACTAAAGATCAAGAAGTTGATAATTTAACAGAAGAGATTAATACGTTGCAGCAACAGCTAGAATCACAAGAACAAACAAGATTATCTCAGTCAGAAGCAGTTGAGAAGCTAACAAGATCATTTTCTGAAATGGTTGCAAGTCATGCAGCTGACATAATTGTTGAAATGGAAACCGAAATTGCATTAGACGTCTTGGAAGAGTTAAACGATGATGAGCGTGGTGAAATTCTTAGCGAAATGGATTCAGAAACTGCAGCAAGCTTTACTAACTCACTAATTCAACGTTCCAACTAACTAGAGCGATTACTTGAAAGGGGGTGAAAAGATGAACGGGATGATGGCATTGATGCCAATGATGCAACCTCAAAACTTTTCTAAGCAAAATGCGGTTAAACAACAAGAGTCTACCGATTTCAAAAACTTTTTAGATCATAAGTTTGCCGACTCTATGGAAGGAATTAATCTTGAACTGTTAGATGGAGAGTTATTAACTGAATCAGACCTTGTTAAATTGTTAGCTCAACTAACAGAATTAATAGAAGATGGCGAGATTAACTTAGGTGATATAGTATCTTCTTTATCTTCTGATGAAATTGAGCAAATGCTTAATAGTTTAGAGGAGTTGCTTACGGAGAAATCTGGTATTTTAGATGATCTAGATTATGATCTACTTGATACTTTGGGTGAGCTTTTAGCAGAAATCCATTTTGAGCTACAAGACAACGTGAAGAATGAGAGCAACGACTTTAATATGCTAGATCTATCAATGAATAATCAACTTACAATTCAAGGCGGGGCCACGCAAGCAAATGACGTATTTAAACAGTTAGAGCAAGTTGAACGTATGCTTTCACGAGTTGTTGCTAACTTAGTTGGTCACCAACAAGCAAACCAACAAGGACAAAATCAATTAAATGAAAGATGGTCTCAACTAGTACAACAAATAAAGAGTAAAGTTGAAAACATACAAAACCAGCAAACGAGCCAACAGTCCATTAACTCAATTAAACAGTTATTGCCCGGCTTGTTAAGTCAGGGGAATAGTGGATCAGAACAATCTAGTATGTTGAATAGAAATGGAGACTTTAACTTTGAGCAGTTAAATATGTCTAAATTAGAGCAGTTTACAGTTCATGTATCACGAGCCAACAGTAGTCAGTCTAGTCAAATGAGTAATCAGCAACAAATTATAGAGCAACTACAGAAGATTATTCAGTCTACTCAGTTTGGACGAGCAAATGGTACAAACAACTTAACTATTCAACTTAAGCCAGCTAACTTAGGCCAGATGACATTACAATTTACACAAATTGATGGACAAATGGCAGTTAGAATATCTGTGATGTCTACTGCTGCAAAAGAGATGTTAGAAAGTAATTTGAATCAATTACGACATTTGTTTCATCCGAACCAAGTTGTCATTGAACGTCAAGTAGACCAGACAAACACTGATTTTACAAAACAACAGTTAAAAGATGACAGCGAAGAGTCAGATGAGCAACTTTATGAAGATGACAAAGAAGAACAACAAGAAGAAAACCCTTCCGTTGATTTTAAAGATTACTTATTCCAAGAGGAGGTGTAGTAGTGAAAATAGATGAATCATTAATGTTAAATCAACAGTCGCAATCACGTGAGACAAATAATGATGAACTTGGACGAGATGCTTTCTTACAAATTTTAATGACACAGTTAACAAACCAAGATCCATTAGACCCAATGGATGACAAAGATTTTATTGCGCAAATGGCAACCTTCTCTCAACTAGAGCAAATGACAAATATGGCTAGTGACTTTTCGGGATTTATGGAAAACCAAAGTTACTCCAACTTCTTGCAATATTCGAACTTAATTGGACAAGCTGTGAATTACGGTGAATTTAGTAATAATGGAAATTTAGAAGAAGAATTAAGCGCAGTTGTTCAATCGGTTAGAAAAGAAGGAGACGGCATTATCATTTCTTTAGATAATGGTGAAGAAATAAGTGCTGAAGATGTCACTCAAATCGGCCAAGTAAACGTCGATGATGAAGGTGATTCAAATGAATAAAATAAACCCTGGGTTACATCAACAACCTTTATCAATTACGAATGCCAATACAAAGCCGAAAAGTAAACCTATTCAAGGCGAGTCATTTAAAACGGTCTTTGAAAATGTCTCTAACGAAGGTGTAAAAGTAAGTAAGCATGCACAAAAGCGTATGGAAGAACGGAATATCCAAATTAGTGAAAAGCAGTGGGAACAAATTGAACAAAAAATGACTGAAGCAAAAGAAAAAGGCGTTACAGATTCAGCTGTAGTTTTGTCTGACGCTATACTACTTGCTAGTACAAAAAATGAAACAATTATAACAGCAATGGATCGTCAAGAAGCGACAGGTCATTTATTTACAAACGTAAACGGAACGATTGTTTTATAAACAAATTGGCTGGACCGAGAGGAAGCCAACAGAACTGCTGAACGACAGAAGCAGTAATAATAAAGTATTTAAAATCGAAAGGATGAAGCTTAATGCTACGTTCAATGTATACAGGTATTTCGGGTATGAATGGTTTCCAAAACAAGTTAGATGTTGTTTCAAACAATATCGCCAATGTTAATACATTTGGTTATAAGAAAGGGCGCCAAACTTTTTCTGATTTAATGAGCCAAACAACACAAGGTGCAACTGGACCAGTAGGAGATGGACAACTAGGTGGTCGTAATCCGATGCAAGTTGGTTTAGGTTCAAATACAGGAAGTATTGACAATATTCATACTCAAGGTAATCGTCAAACGACAGATCGACCATTAGACTTAGCGGTGGAAGGTGATGGTATGTTTGTCGTTGCAGAAAGAACTGTTAGCGGTGATGGTGCAGAAGTTGATATTGATCCCAACGATGGTGACCAAATCAATTTTACACGTGCAGGTAACTTTTACTTAGATGAAGATGGTTACATTGTTAATTCTAATGGACAGTATTTAGTAGGAGAAGTTGATGGTGAGCCAGGTAGAATTAATATTCCTGAAGGTGCACAAAGCTTTAATGTGGGCGCTGATGGAACAGTTAATTACGTTTCTGATGAAGGTAACTCAGAGGAGGCTGGCCAAGTTATGTTAGCAAACTTCTCAAACCCGGAAGGATTAGAAAAGGTTGGTGGGAACAATTACGCACTAACTGGTAATGCAGGTTTAATGGGTGAAGAAGATGATTACCTTAATGTTCCTGGTCAAGGCGGTACAGGCAACCTTTATGCTGGTGCTCTTGAAATGTCTAACGTTGACCTTGCTGAAGAGTTCACAGAAATGATCACTTCACAAAGAGGGTTCCAAGCCAATACTCGTGTCATTACAACATCAGATGAAATCCTTCAAGAGTTAGTTAACTTAAAACGATAAAAGGGGGCAGGGGCTAACTTTGTTTAGCCCCAATCCATCATATGATAAATGTAACAAGACTGAACGGTGAACCGTTTGTCCTTAACGCTTTATACATAGAAAAGGTACAAGCATTACCAGATACGACTATTTCGTTAGCAAACGGAAAAACTTATTTTGTACAAGAATCAGTGGAAACGGTTATTCAACTTTCAACAGATTACTATAGAAATGTTGGATTAATAGATCTCCATGCGAAGGTAGTTGATGAAAATGACGAAACCAATTAAGATTATGCTTACCACATTAATCTCTCTAACTATTATTGGCATAGTTGCTATAATACTGCTGATATATGTAGATTTTGATGAGAGCGTTGATGGTGAAAGAACGATTAGTGAAATGGCAGATAGTTCATTTGTAACTAATGAAATTACAACCGATTTATCAGACGGAAGTTTTGTAAGAATACAATTTAGAGTCGTAACAGATAATCAAAGTACTAGTGAGCAACTTCAAGAAGGTGAATATTTCATTATAAATGATGCGATTATTCAAAAGTTGACCGTTTTAGAGGGTGAAGATTTCAGAACAAACCTTGATCTTGTTCGAGAGGAAGTTGCCACTGCTTTAAATGATCGGTTAGATGAAGGAGAAGTGACCGACATTTTCATTACTGAAAAAACAGTTCAGTAATACTCGGTGCTCCAATGTGGAGGTGAAACAATGGCAGAAGATGTGTTATCCCAAGGAGAAATAGATGCGCTCCTATCAGCAATCTCAACGGGTGAGATGGATGCTGAAGAACTTAAAGAACAGCAAACTGAAGAGCGAAAAATTAGAGATTATGATTTTAAAAGAGCATTGCGTTTTTCAAAGGATCAGATTCGTGGATTAACTAGAATTCATGAAAATTTCGCTAGATTATTAACATCCTTTTTTGCTGGTCAACTTAGAACATATGCAGAAGTATCAGTAGCTTCTGTTGACCAAGTACCATATGAAGAGTTTATTCGCTCAATGCCGCAACGTACAGTATTAAATATTTTCTCAGTCGAACCACTAGAAGGTAGGATCTTATACGAAGTAAATCCGAACATAGCTTACGCAATTTTAGACCGTACGTTAGGTGGCGAAGGACAAGGCGAGAGTAAAGTAGAAAACTTAACTGAAATTGAAAGTCGGATTATGTCTAGATTGTTTGAGCAAGCATTTGGATCTTTAGAAGAGGCTTGGGGGAATTTAGTTGAAATAGACTTATCACTAGAGGAATTTGAAATTAACCCTCAATTTATACAGATGGTATCACCCAATGAAACAGTTGTAGTTGTGTCATTAAATACGACTATAGGTGAAAGCTCAGGCATGATGAATATTTGTATTCCACATATGGTATTAGAACCTATTATTTCAAAGTTGTCGGTTCATTATTGGATGCAAAACGAATCAAGCAAAAGTAATCCAGAAGACTTTGAACATATTGCGACAAACTTAAATCAAGTTAACGTTGAAACTAAGGCTTTATTAGGTGAATCATCAATTTCTATCGATGAGTTTTTAAACTTGAATGAAGATGATGTCATTATGTTAAACCAAGAGATTGATCAACCATTAAAATTATTTGTAAATGATGAACCTAAATTTTACGTACAGCCAGGTAAGAAGAAGCGTCATATGGCTGTGCAAGTTTTAGGTGAAACAAGGGGTGAAGAAGATGAGTAATAACGATGATATGCTTTCACAAGAAGAGATTGATGCACTGCTAAGTGGAACGCAAAATGATGAGGACTCCTCTAACGAAAATAACGGTACAGTTTCTATATCTGATGTGTTGTCAGATATAGAAATAGACGCTATTGGAGAGTTAGGCAATATTTCTTTTGGAAGTTCTGCTACTGCTTTATCTTCCTTATTGAACCAAAAGGTAGAAATTACGACACCAGTCGTTTCAGCAATTGATAGTGATTCATTAGATGATAGTTTTCCAACACCACATGTAGCAGTAAAAGTAGATTACACGACAGGTTTTAAAGGGACTAATCTATTCGTTATTAAGAGCCAAGATGCTGCTATTATTGCTGATCTTATGTTAGGTGGAGATGGTAAGTCACCATCAGAAGAACTAGGTGAAATACAATTAAGTGCCGTACAAGAGGCGATGAATCAAATGATGGGGTCGGCTGCAACGAGTATGTCTTCTGTCTTTAATAAAAGGGTGGATATTACACCACCGAATACAACTTTACTAGATGTTGAGTCTGGCGAAGGTGTAGATTACATCCCTGATGAGGATACTTTTGTGAAAGTATCTTTTCAACTTCAAGTAGGTCAATTAATTGATTCTAGTATTATGCAATTATTACCAGTGGATTTTGCTAAAGATTTTGTAGATAGTTTATTAAATACTGAAGAAGCAGCTGAAAACTTGTCTGAGGAAGAAGGTATCACTCAGCAGCATCCTGCCATTAACGAAGAAACTCAACAGGCAACAGAGAGTTCACATTCTCAAAATATTGGCCAAAGAGCATTTCAAGCACAGGCAGAAGACCACCAAGTAGAAAAGGCAGAGTTTGCAGACCTTGGAGATTCGCCACAACTTGATTCTGGAGAAAAGCGTAATTTAGACTTGTTGATGGATATTCCATTAAACGTGCAAGTAGAATTAGGTCGCTCTAGTAAAAGCATTAAAGAAATTTTAGAACTTAGTACAGGGTCGATTGTGGAGTTAGACAAATTAGCAGGTGAACCCGTTGATATCTTAGTCAACAACAAATTAATTGCTAAAGGTGAAGTTGTTGTAATTGATGAAAACTTTGGTGTTAGAGTTTCAGACATATTGAGTAAAACAGAACGTATACAAAAGTTAAAATAATATGCCATTAGGGGGATTAAAAAATGAGTAACAAAATTTTAATTGTAGATGATGCAGCTTTTATGAGAATGATGATCAAAGATATTCTAGAAAAGAATGATTATGAAGTGGTTGGAGAAGCAGAAAACGGGCAAGAAGCAGTTGAACAATATAAAGAATTAAATCCAGATTTAGTTACATTAGACATTACAATGCCTGAGAAGGATGGTATTGAAGCTTTAAAGGAAATCATAAGTGAAGATAGTAATGCTAAGGTCGTTATGTGTTCTGCAATGGGACAACAGGCTATGGTTATTGATGCAATCCAAGCTGGCGCAAAAGATTTCATCGTAAAACCATTCCAAGCAGATCGTGTATTAGAAGCAATTGGCAAGGCTTTAAGTTAAATTGTGAAGGTTGATCAATCATGAAATTATGGAGAATAACATTTATTGCAATCTTAGTTTTTGCCTTACTAAGTACGAGTGATTACATATCATTGGCAGAAGATGATTGTGATGGTAGTGTTTCAGATTGCATAGGAGAGTTTAATTCTCAAGATCATGAAGAAGATGATGAGGATTTAAGTAGTAATGACGATGACGAGCGAGAAGAAACACCTGTAGCGTCAGATGATGACCAAGATGAACAACAAATTGGCCAAACGAATCGTTCGTTATTTCTTGATTTCTTAAGGATGGTTGCTGCACTTGTGCTTGTGTTAGCTTTAATCTTTGTTGTTTTAAAATTTGTACAAAAGAGAACAAGGATTTATCAACAAACACAATCGTTAGAAAATGTAGGTGGCATTGCATTAGGTAATAACAAATCAGCTCAAGTCGTAAGGGTCGGAAATGAATATTATTTATTAGGTGTTGGAGACAACGTAGAAATGTTAACTAAAGTTGATGATGATGAAACGATTGAACAGTTAGCGCAATCCCATGAAGACACATCTAGTAATATTTCATTTCAATCTGTGTTACAAAACTTTCAAAATCGTAACCGAAACCCATACCAAGAACAAGAAACTAAAAATCAGTTTAAGACTGAATTAGAAACGATGAAAAACTCAAGAAAAAGAATGATGAAACGTTATCAGGATAAGGATGGACCGACCGATGAATGAGTTCGTAAACATGTTTTCAGAAAATGATCCGGAAGCCATTTCTACGGCCGTACAGTTATTAATTTTATTAACCGTTTTAACATTAGCGCCTAGTATATTAATCTTGATGACTTGTTTTACTAGAATCGTAATTGTTCTTTCTTTCGTACGTACATCACTTGCTACTCAGCAAATGCCACCAAACCAAGTGTTAATTGGTTTAGCGCTGTTCTTAACTTTTTTCATTATGGCACCAACATTTTATGAAGTGAATGAACAAGCATTACAACCTTTATTCAATGAGGAAATTTCTTTAGAAGAAGCTTACGATGAAGCGAGCATTCCATTTAAGGAGTTTATGTCGCAACATACGAGACAACAAGACTTAGCTCTTTTTCTAGATTACTCGGGAGCTGAGCGACCTCAATCGATTGAGGATATACCGCTTACTGCATTAGTACCTGCATTTGCGATTAGCGAATTAAAGACAGCCTTTCAAATGGGGTTTATGATTTTTATTCCATTTCTAGTTATTGATATGGCTGTTGCGAGTGTTTTAATGTCAATGGGTATGATGATGTTACCACCTGTTATGATTTCATTACCTTTTAAAGTATTATTGTTTGTCATTGTCGATGGCTGGTATTTGATCACCCATTCAATTTTAGAGAGTTATATATAGCGATAGGAAGAGGGAATAAGTATGACCCCAGACATGGTCGTGTCACTTGCTGAACGTGGCATTTACACTATTTTAATAGTTGTTGGTCCTTTATTATTAATTGCTTTATTTGTAGGACTAACGGTAGCCATTTTTCAGGCAACGACACAAATTCAAGAACAAACGTTAGCATTTATCCCAAAAATTGTTGCAGTTTTTGTTGGCATAGTTATTTTAGGGCCATGGATGTTACAAAGAATGATTGAATTTACCGTAAGTATTTTCAATAACATCTCTCAAGTAGTTGGTTAACATGTTAGAATTATTAGATTTTACTAGATTACCAGCTTTCTTCCTAGTTTTAGCTAGACTTGCGGGCTTTTTCTTTTTAGCCCCTTTATTCTCATATCATACGATACCAATGATGCATCGAATTGGTCTTGTATTCGTTTTATCTTGGATCATGTACTTATCGCTAGATGTTCCTGCTATGCTTTTTGATGGTCAATATGTATTACTACTACTTAAAGAAGTTACAGTAGGGATATTAATCGCATTAATAGCCTATCTCATACTAGCTGGTGTACAAATTGCTGGTGGTTTTATTGATTTTCAGATGGGTTTTGCAATTGCGAACGTCGTTGACCCACAAACAGGTGTGCAAAGTCCTATTATTGGTCAATACTATTATATTTTCGCATTATTATTACTCGTAGCTACTAATGCGCATCATTTACTCATTGATGGTATTTTTTATAGTTATCAATTTATTGGTTTCCAAGATATGATTCCAATACATAGTGACGCATTCCCTGAATTTATTATTATGACAGTATCAGGTATGTTTTTAATTGCTTTTCAAATGGCGATCCCGATAGTTGGTACATTATTTTTAGTAGATGTTGCCCTAGGTATGATCGCTAGAACCGTTCCGCAAATGAACGTGTTCGTCGTAGGGTTACCGCTTAAAATATTTGTTAGTTTTGTCGTAATACTAATTTCGTTTAGCTTTTTCGGCTTACTCATTAGTGAATTATTTAATTACATGTTCCAGACGATGCGACAACTTCTGGAGATTATGGGAGGGGCGTAATGTGAAACAATTACGCTTAAATCTACAATATTTCAACCAAGAAAAAACAGAGAAAGCAACTCCAAAAAAGAGACAAGACTCTCGTAAAAAAGGTCAGGTCGCTAAAAGTCAGGATGTTAATACATCTATATTGTTGTTTTGTGTATTCGTCTTTCTATTAATCTATGGTTCCTATATGGGAGAAACGTTAACGGGTGTTTATACTCATAGTTTCACAGAGTTTATTCATTGGGAGGTCACGCCGGCTAATGTTCAACAAGTATTTTTCCAATCAACTGTAGAAGGGGTAAAAGTAGTCTTACCAGTTATGGTCATAGCGATTATAGGAGCACTCATAGCGAACTATCTGCAAATAGGCTTCTTATTCACTGGTGAACCACTGAAGTTTGACTTGAAAAAGATCGACCCTTTAAAAGGTATTAAAAGAATATTCTCAGCTAGAGCGTTAGTTGAGTTTTTGAAATCTTTACTAAAGATTTCATCAGTTGGCTCCGTTTGTTTTACAATCATATGGCTTAATAAAGATGAGCTGATGATGCTATCACAAAAATCAATAGGTGAAGCTATCTCTTTTTTCGGACAGTTAACAATTATAATCGGAGTTGGTGCAGCGATTATGCTTATGATTGTTGCTGTGATTGATTACTTATACCAACGTTATGACCATGAGAAAAATATAAAAATGTCAAAACACGATGTTAAAGATGAGAGTAAAAACATCGAAGGGGATCCGCTAATTAAATCACGAATAAAAGAAAGGCAACGACAAATGGCACAACAACGGATGATGAGTGAAGTACCTACCGCCGACGTTGTTATTACCAATCCGACGCATTATTCAATAGCATTAAAGTACGATGAGAACAAGGCTGATGCCCCTTTTGTTGTTGCGATGGGTGTTGATTACGTCGCATTAAAAATTAGAGAAGTTGCAAAGGCTAATGATGTTGTGCGAGTTGAAAACCGCAAACTTGCAAGAGGGCTTTATTATGGTACAGAGATCGGAAACACAATTCCGGAAGATTTCTTCCAACAAGTAGCTGAAGTATTAGCTTATGTTTACAAACTGGAAAAAAGAGCGAAGTAATGGAGAGGGTTTTTAGAAATGTCAGCAAGAGATTTATCGGTATTATTAGGTGTTATTTTAATTATTATTATGTTGGTCATCCCATTACCAGGATGGCTTTTAAGTATATTGATTTTGACAAACATTTCTTTAGCTTTAATCGTGATTCTTGTCACTATGAACACACAGGAAGCTTTAGATTTTGCGATTTTTCCTTCATTACTTTTACTCTTAACGTTATTTCGTCTAGGTTTAAACGTATCAACGACAAGAAGTATTTTATCAGAAGCTGACGCTGGTAATGTTGTTGATACATTCGGAGAGTTCGTAACAGGAGGTAATCCTTTTGTCGGTTTCGTTATTTTCTTAATCTTAGTTATTATTCAGTTCATTGTTATCACAAAAGGTGCCGAACGTGTTTCGGAAGTTGCAGCACGTTTCACTCTCGATGCGATGCCTGGTAAACAAATGAGTATAGATGCTGACTTAAATGCAGGTATGATCACTGAACAGCAAGCAAAAGATCGTCGTGAAAAAATTGAAAATGAAGCAGACTTTTACGGGGCGATGGATGGTGCAAGTAAATTCGTAAAAGGTGATGCAATTGCTGGTATCGTGATTGTCTTAGTTAATATAATCTTTGGTTTTATTATTGGTATGACGCAGTGGGGACTTTCAGCTAGTGAGACTGTTAATGTGTTCTTACGATTAACAGTTGGTGACGGACTCGTTTCTCAAATCCCTGCACTTCTAATTGCAACGGCAACAGGTATTATCGTGACGCGCGTAGCTGCTGAAGGTAACTTATCACATGATGTGACAGGACAGTTATTCCGCTATCCGAAATTACTATATGTTGCAGCGGGTACGATTTTCTTACTTGGATTTACACCTATTCACTTTATGTTAACGGCATCAATTGCAACGATACTAGCTGTAGGTGGCTTTTACCTTGATCGATCTCATCAAAGACAACAAGAGTATGAAGATGAGGAAACAGACCAACAAACAGAAGACAAAGAAGTTGCAACGCCTGATAATGTCGTTGATTTACTTAATATGGATCCTATTGAGTTCGAATTTGGCTATGCACTGATTCCAATAGCTGACGCTAATCAAGGTGGCGATTTATTAGATCGAGTCGTCATGATCAGAAGACAAATTGCGTTAGAGCTCGGCATAGTAATCCCTGTTGTTCGTATACGTGATAACATTCAATTAAATCCAAACGAGTACCAGTTAAAAATAAAAGGCAATGAAGTGGCAAAAGGTGAACTTTACTTGAATCATTATTTGGCGATGAGCCCTGGTATGGATGATGAGACAATTGAAGGGATTGACACAGTGGAGCCAGCATTTGGCCTACCAGCTAAATGGATTAGTGAGGATATGAAGGATGAAGCTGAGTTATCAGGTTATACGATCGTAGACCCACCATCAGTTGTATCTACTCACATAACAGAAGTAATTAAAAGGTATGCTAGTCAATTATTAGGACGTGAAGAAACACAACAATTAATTGATCATTTAAAACAAAGCTATCCAACATTAGTTGACGAAGTGACACCAGAACCATTATCAGTTGGTGAAATACAAAAAGTATTATCTAAGCTATTAGAAGAGCAAGTTTCTATTCGAAACTTACCAATTATTTTCGAAACTTTAGCAGACTATGGCAAGATGACAAATGATACTGATTTGTTAGCTGAATATTGTAGACAATCTCTTTCAGTTCAAATTACAAAAATGTTTGCTGCAGAAGATTATAAAATGAAAGTAATTACACTCTCTCCTCAAGTAGAGAAGAAAATTGCAGAGCATATACAACAAACAGAACATGGAAGTTTTATATCGATGGATCCTGAGACACAACAAAAAGTAATAGAAACGATTCACCAACAAGCAAGCCAGGCTTTTATCGATAATTCTACTCCAATCTTATTATGTTCTCCTGCTATTAGAAGGTATGTTAAACAAATGATTGGTCGCTATTTAACAGATGTTGTTGTATTATCCTACAATGAGTTAGAACCAGACTTAGAAGTTGAAAGCGCCGGGGTGGTGAATATCTAATGAAAGTTAAAAAGTATACAGCTCCTACTATGCCGGAAGCTATGAAGAAAGTTAGAAAAGAACTAGGGAATCAAGCTGTTATTTTGAACTCTAAAGAGAAACGGAGTACAGGTTTCTTAGGCTTTTTGAAGAAGAAAAATATAGAAGTAGTAGCTGCAGTAGACCCTAACCCAATTTATAATAAACAAACTACAGAATCAAAAGGGCAATTCAGCTTGAATCAAGACCCGCTTATTCGAAATGAACATACATCGAAGTCCAAAGAATATGATTCAGAGCTACTTGAAGAAATTCGTGATCTAAAGGAACAGTTAACATTAAAGCAAGAAACCAAAACACAATATCCAAAAGTTATAGAAGAAGTGAATAATTATTTGCAAGGGCAAGGCGTTTCTCAATCGGTCATAGACGAATTAATTGATCCTTTATTAGCTGAGTATTATTCAAATGGACAACAAGGTGATTCGACTATTTATTATGAATTATTACAAAAACAAGTTACAACTAGAATGGAAGCTGCTGCGACTCAATCAAATAGTTCGGCTAAGAGAATTTTTCTCTTCGGACCAACTGGAGTAGGCAAAACAACAACTTTAGCTAAATTAGCAGCTGATGCGTCTATTAATCAAAATAAAGACGTTGCTTTAATTACTTTAGATACGTACCGAATCGCAGCTGTTGAACAATTAAAGACGTATGCTAAAATTTTAAACTTACCTGTTGAAGTAGCTTATAACAAAGAAGATTTCGAACAAGCCAAAGACAGCTTTAGCCATAAGGATTTAATATTAGTGGACACAGCTGGACGTAACTTTCGTAATAGCGAATATATTGAGCAAATTGATGAACTAATCGACTTTAATGAACAAGATGAGTTGTACTGTGTCTTGTCACTAACATCAAAAGAACAAGATATGGTTGATATTTATAACAACTTTAAAGCATTACCTATAAATCAGGTCATTTTTACTAAAGTCGATGAAACTAACCATTATGGACCAATCTTAAATTTGTGGCACCGCTATAAGTTTAATATTAGTTATATAACGACTGGTCAAGATGTTCCAGATGACATTGAAAAAGCATCACCTAATAGAATCGCTCAGTTGATAGTAGGTGAACAATAATGAATAAAGACCAAGCGCACGATCTTCGGATAAAAATGAATCAGCAGACTGAAGAGCACGCCCACACTATTGCAGTTTTTAGTGGGAAAGGTGGAGTTGGAAAATCTAACTTCGCCTTAAATTTTAGCATTGCGTTAGGACAGCAGGGGAAGAAAGTATTAATATTTGATTTAGACATTGGCATGGGGAACATTGATATCTTATTAGGTTTGCAACCTAAAAACAGTTTATCGACAATGTTAGAGAAAAATTTGCAAATTTCTGATATTATAGAAGAAGGAACACAAGGAATATCATATATAGCTGCAGGAACAGGTTTGAGTGACTTTTTTCATTTAGATCAATCTAAATATAATTATTTTATCCAACAATTACAGTTTGTGGCTTCAACATATGACTATATCATCTTTGACTTAGGAGCTGGTATGTCAGAGGAACATTTAGCCTTCATCCAAGCAGCAGATGAAAGTATTGTTGTGACAACTACAGAGCCTACATCAATAACCGATGCCTATGCTGCTATGAAGCGATTAATTGTTCATAGTTCTAGAGATCATTTAAAAATTTCTTTATTAGTCAATAGAGCACAGAGTGAACAAGAAGCGCAAATAGCTTTTACTAAGTTGGAATCAGTTGTTACTAAGTTTCTAAATTATAAGTTGAACTTCATTGGCTTTATTCGTGAAGACCGAACTGTAGTCGAAGCAGTTAAAAAGCAGATCCCGTACTACATATTAAATGAAAGAGGTAAAGCTAAGAAATCATTGGACCAAGTAATTACCGACTTTATGAACGAACCTGTAAAACATAAAAACAACCGCCAGTTTATTAGTCGCGTAAGGTCTATGTTTACAAGAAAGGTAGATTAACATGCAGAAGTTTAAAGTATTAGTCATCGATGACTCTGCCTTTATGCGGAAAGTAATATCGGACATTATTAATCAAGACAAACATCTAGAAGTAATTGGTACTGCTCGTAATGGTGAAGACGGTTTAAAAAAAGTTAAACAACTTAAACCAGATGTCATTACGTTAGATATAGAAATGCCAGTTATGGATGGTTTGACGGCTTTGAGATTAATTATGGAAGAGTACCCAACGCCTGTCATTATGTTATCAAGTTTAACTTATGAAGGGGCTAATAGTACGATTACCGCGTTACAACATGGCGCAATTGATTTTATTAACAAAACATCAGGCCCAATCTCTTTAGACTTAAATAAAGTCAGTGAAGAAATATGTTCAAAAGTTAAACAAGCGGCTACAGCTAACATTGAGCCGTCAGATGAACAAGCGAAAGATCAAGACACTTATACAGAATTTCAACCACAACAGTTTAAACATAACGAAACGATTATAGCTATAGGTGTCTCAACTGGTGGACCAAAAGCATTACAACAAGTGTTGTCAAAGGTACCAAGGCAATTTGATGGAACTATTGTAATCGTTCAACATATGCCAGCGAAATTTACAAAGTCATTGGCTGAAAGGTTAGACCGGTTAGCTGAAATTAAAGTAAAAGAAGTTCAAAACGGAGAGCTGTTAAAGAAAGGTCACGCTTATATAGCACCAGGAGATTATCATTTACAAGTTAAGTCAATAGGACGTTCGTTAGCAGCAGTTGTTGAGCAAACTGAACCAGTTAAAGGTCATCGCCCGTCAGTTAATCGATTATTTGAATCTATTGCTGACCTATCAACTTTTAATAAAGTCGGTGTTGTTTTAACTGGAATGGGTAGTGATGGAACTGATGGGGCAAAACTGCTAAGAGAGAAAGACCCATCTACATATTTAATTGCAGAATCACAACAAACAGCGGTCATTTACGGTATGCCTAAATCTCTCGTAGAAGAAGTTAACCCTAATTTAATTAGACCGATTAACCTCATTGCAGAAGCATTAATTGAAGTGGTTGAACGCTAAGGAGGCGAACTTATGGAATCGAATCAATACTTAGATATTTTTATTGATGAAAGTAAGGAGAATTTACAAGTTGTAAACGATCAATTGTTGAATCTTGAGAAGGATTCTACAAACCTGTCAATTGTGGACGAGATATTTAGAGCAGCTCATACGTTGAAAGGAATGGCTGCAACGATGGGCTATGAAGACCTATCTGACTTAACACACAAGATGGAAAATGTTTTAGATGGCATTAGACAAGAAGAACTTTCAGTGACCACTGATGTGATGGATGTTTTATTAGATTCTGTTGAATACTTAGAAGATATGATTACTGATATTTCAGAAGGTGGCTCAGGAGCTAAGGAAGTAGAAGAAATCGTCTCTAAGTTAAAAACTATAGAGTCTGGGGAAGCTGTGGCAGAAGCTTCAAGTGTAGAAACTGTAAACGAGCCAACTTCTAATAACTCTTTTTCTATTGATCAATTTGAGAGAACTGTATTACAACAAGCCGAATCAGATGGGCAATCTATTTATCAAATTAGAGTAGCGTTAACGGAAGATTGCTTATTAAAGGTAGCTAGGGTTTATATGGTGTTTGAAGTATTAGAGCAAAATGGTGAAGTCATTAAATCTGTTCCAACAGTAGATGAACTTGAAAATGAAGCCTTTGATCAAGTGTTTGAATTAATATTAGTCTCTTCAGAACCCGCACAAGATTTACAAGCGAAAATATTAAAAGTCTCTGAAGTCAGTCAGGTTGATGTTGAACCGTTTAGTCTTGATTCAAAAGAGGTTGAAGAAGATGTAGAAGGTGAAGTGGCAGCAACTATTCAGACCCCTGAAAGTAGTTCAGATACAAAAGAGGACTCCGTTGAATCTAAAAAAGCAGTTGGTAATAAAACAATACGTGTAAACATTGATCGTCTAGATGCTTTAATGAACTTATTTGAGGAAATGGTAATTGACCGCGGTCGTTTAGAACAAATTTCTGATGAACTTGATCACAACGATTTAAAAGGAACCGTTGAGCGTATATCGAGAATATCAGGAGACTTACAAAATATCATTTTAACAATGCGTATGGTTCCAATCGACCAAGTGTTTAATCGTTTCCCAAGAATGGTTAGACAACTCACTCGTGATCTAGGTAAGAAGATTGATATGCAAATTGAAGGTGCTGAAACGGAATTAGATCGAACAGTAATTGACGAAATTGGTGACCCTTTAGTCCATTTAATTCGTAATGCTGTTGACCATGGAATTGAAACACCTGATCAGCGTTTAGAAACTGGAAAAAATGAAGAGGGTAAACTGCTATTAAAAGCTTTCCATAGCGGTAACCATGTATTTGTTCAAATTAAAGATGATGGTAAAGGGATTAATCAAGATAAAGTTCTTGCTAAGGCAATTGAAAATGGTGTCATTACTCAAGAGCAATCCACTTCATTAACAAGCAAACAAATTAATGAGTTGATTTTAGAAAGTGGCTTCTCAACAGCTCAAGAAGTTTCAGATATTTCTGGTAGAGGTGTTGGTTTAGATGTTGTGAAAAGCACAATTGAGTCTTTAGGTGGTTCAATAGAGATCGAGTCAGAGTTAGGGCAAGGGACAACATTTACAATTCAACTACCATTAACTTTATCAATTATTTCAGTTATGTTAGTCGTCATTGAGAATGAGACTTACGCTATTCCTTTATCGTCAATTATAGAGACGGCTGTTATTAAGAAATCTGAAATTATGAAAGCACACAACAAGGAAGTCATTGATTTCAGAGGAAACATTGTGCCTTTAGTAGACTTAAAAGAAGTCTTTGAAGTTCCTAGTGATCACGAGGTTGAAGATGAGTTTTACTCTGTAGTTGTCGTACGCAAAGGAGACCAAATGGCAGGATTAGTCGTTGATTCTTTCATTGGGCAGCAAGAAATTGTATTAAAAGGGCTAGGAAACTACCTATCTAATATTTTTGCTATCTCTGGTGCAACTATTTTAGGCAATGGTGAAGTTGCATTAATCGTCGACAGCAATGCTCTCATAAAATAAGGAGGAATGGACATGAGTGAAGTAGTACAAAACGAAAAGGTCATCGTATTTCAATTAAAAGATGAAGAGTATGGTGTTCCGATTGAACATGTTGGATCTATCGAGCGGATTCAGGAAATTACAAGAGTCCCTCGTGCTCCTCGTTTTGTGAAAGGTGTTATGAATTTACGCGGTGTAATTACACCAATTATTGACTTACGTGAACGATTTGACTTGGAACAAACAGCATATACGGAAAGTACCCGGATCATTATTGTAACGATTGGTGATAAAAATGTAGGTATGATTGTAGATGCAGCTAATGATGTCGTTGATGTTCCTCAAAATCAAGTAGAACCTTCACCAGAGGTCGTTGGATCAGTTAATGCCGATTACATTAGAGGTGTAGCTAAAATCGATCAAAGACTTCTCGTATTACTTAATTTAGATAAAGTGTTAACAGAAGAAGAATTTGATCACTTATCAACAGTTGAATCTTAATTCCGAAAACGTGAGGTCATATTAAATGCAAGATTACGAACAATTTCAACGGATCCATTTAGATGTATTGAAAGAAATAGGTAATATTGGGGCTGGAAATGCGGCTACAGCTTTATCAAGTTTAATTAACCGAAAAGTTCAAATGACGGTACCAATTGTTAATATTGTTTCCTTTGATGAAATGATGATGGAAGTTGGCGGTAAAGACGAAGTTCAAGCTGCTGTCTTTGTACAAGCAACTGGTGACCTATCAGGGAGTATGTTTTTCATGGTTCCACCAGAAGAGGCAGACCTATTTTCGCAATTGATGATTGGTGATCAATCAAAGACAGTTTCAAATGGTGATGAACTAGCCACTTCTGCATTTTTAGAATTAGGAAATATTTTAACAGGGTCTTATTTAAGAGCACTATCTGATTTTACTAGTTTAGAAGTAGTTCAATCTGTACCACAAGTCGCAATCGATATGGTTGGAGCTATGTTAACACAGGGGTTACTCGAAATCTCAGTTTCCTCAGACCAAGCTATTATGATCGAGACTGTTCTTCATGATATTGAAGGAATGAAACGAGAAATAAGAGGACATTTCTTCTTGCTCCCTAACCCAGAAACGTATACTTCTATATTCGAATCGTTGGGAGTTAATCAATTATGAGCCAACAAGTAGCAGAAGTTATAAAGGTTGGAATAGCAGACTTGAATATTGCCGAACATCCCGAAACGATTATGACGGCTGGCTTAGGATCATGTGTAGGTCTTATCTTATATGATAATTTCTCAAATATCGCAGGTTTATTGCATGTTATGTTGCCTGATTCTACAATGGCAAGAAACCAATCATTTAAAGAAGGAAAGTTCGCTGATACAGGTATAAAAGCATTAATTGAAATGCTTGAACGAAAAGGAGTCAGAAGAACTAACTTAAAAGCTAAGATGGCCGGTGGCGCTCAAATGTTTAACGTGAACAGTAACAATGAAATGATGAAAATTGGTTCACGAAATATTGAAGCGGTTAAAAAACAACTAGAAGAATACCGCATTCCAATCGTAGCTGAAGATGTAGGTGGTAATAGAGGTAGAACGATTGAATTTTTAATTGATCAATCAACACTTAAGGTTAGGACAATTCAAGAAGGTGTGACATATATATAATGATTGGCTCAGTATGGCATAATATCGTTTTATCAACTTTTATAAGTGTTTATGTATTTTTATTATCATTAATGAATAATACACCACAACATTCATTCGTTAGAGCACTAATTGTATTCGTTTTAGCATTTATTCTAACGTATGGTGTTCGTCAATTAATCACTTATATATTGGATACAAGAACTAAATCAATACAGCGGTCAGAAACTGAAAATACGCAAGAAGAGGCATCAGTTCAATCAGAAGAACTGGATGATCATGATGAGATTAATGAAGTTGATTCAAGCGAAACAGCAGAACATATTCGTAAACTGATGAATGATTAACAGCTAGAAAGTAAAACTTGGGGGTCCGTCAAATGAAGAAAACAACGTCCTCTCTGTCAATGTTATGGGATAAATGGCAAGAAAGTAGAGATCAAGAAGCGGGTAATCTATTAGTCGAGCATTATATGCCATTAGTAGATTACCAAGTAAATAGAATTCATACACATTTGCCTAAGAATGTAGATAAGCAAGATGTTAAAAGTCTAGCTTTTATGGGATTGGTGGATGCTTTAGAGAAGTTTGAAACAAAACGGGATTTAAAGTTCGATACGTATGCTTCTTTTCGCATAAAAGGAGCAATCATTGACGGTTTGAGAAAAGAGGATTGGTTACCGCGGTCTGTTCGAGAGAAGTCTAAAGAAATTGAACAAACTTTTGAAGCTTTAGAACAAAAGTTTCAGCGAGAACCAACAATTGACGAAGTTGCACATAAAGTTAATTTGTCCCCCGAAGAAGTTGCTGAGGTTATGAAAGACACATTGTTCGCCAATATATTGTCAATTGAAGAAAAAACGAGTGAACAAAATGATGAACAGCGAGAAAGCCTTCGAAATACAATCCCGGACACCCATGAATTAACACCTGATGATCAGTTAGTTAGAAATGAAAACGTGCAGGAATTGTTAGTTGAGATAGAAAAGCTTAACGACAATGAACAAATCGTCTTAAGCTTGTTTTATAAAGAGGAGCTAACCTTAACTGAAATTGGTGATGTGTTAGAGTTGTCAACATCACGCATCTCACAAATTCACAGTAAGGCAATTGCAAAGCTGAAAAGGTTATTAACAGCATGATTAAGGGGTGAAGGGTGTTGGACTTATCACAATTAATAGATGTTAAAGTTAATGACAATCGTATGAACGCTTTGATCGAGTTCAATAACAGTTATTTTTCTAATGTTGAACTAGATGAAGAGTTTAGTATAGCTGAATTAATTACACCTTCAAACATTATTAATTTTCTTCATAAGAATGAAATTGTTTACGGTATTGATGAAGAAGCCATCCACCAATTTTGTGAAGACATTTTAAACAGTGAAGGTGAAAATTTAGATTCCTCACAAATTGAAGTAGCTAGAGGTATTGAAGCTGAAAATGGTGAGGATGGCTATATTGATTATCATGTAAACCTTAATTCAAAAGTAGATGTTGACGGAGAGACGCATAAAATCGATTTTAAAGAAATGATGCAAATTCCAATCGTTGAAACAGATGAACCGTTACTAACTTTTGTAGCTCCAACAAAAGGTGAACCTGGTATTAATGTTTATAATAAAAAGGTTGAAGCGAAACCAGGCAAGGTTGTAACAATAAAAGCGGGCGAAAATACAAAACATACTGAGAAAGATCAAACGATATATGCAACAGATAGTGGACAAGTCACCTTAACTGAAAAAGAAATTAAAGTATTGCCAGTATATGAAGTGAACAAAGACCTTGATTTGACAATTGGTAACATTGAATTTAATGGTTCCATTGTAATTAAAGGGGATGTACCAGAAGGGTTCAGTTTAAATGCCCGTGGTGATATTACGGTAAAAGGTATAGTTGAAGGTGCTTATTTAGAAGCGGGTGGCTCTGTTTTTATTGAAGAGGGCGTCTCTTCTCAGGGAAAAGGTAAAATTCGCGCAACTTTAGATATTAAAGCAGGTAATATAAACCAAGGAAATTTAGAAGCTGGTCGAAGCATTTATGTTAATCAATCAATACTACATAGCGAAGTAATTGCTCGCGAATTTGTATCTTGTTACAAAGGGCATATTATTGGCGGTTCGATATCTAGTGGTCAATTAATTGAAGCTAATGATATAGGTAATCGTATGAGTTCCAAAACAGTACTGTATTTAGGTGAAAATAAAAAAGTGGTTGAGAAAAAGTCATATATAGAAGAACGAATGAAAGAACTAGTGGAACAGTTGAAAAAATTAAAAACGATCGGTAGCAAGATGGAACAGTTACAAGAATTGCGTGAATTAAGTAGTAAAGAAAGAATTACTCTTTTGAGGCAAAAGCGTTCTTATGAAAAAGCTAAATTAGAATTAAGTGAACTAAATGATGAGTACTCCATTTATACACAGAATGATATGAACTACAATGAAGAGAATTTACCTAATGTAACAGTTCATGGTATAATTTATCCAAATGTAGAAGTGAAATATAGCAAGTATGCAAAAGTGTTCAATCAAGAGGCTAGTAAAGTTTCGATTGTTTATGAAAATCATGATTTTTCTATAAATCCACTATAGAAAGGGTCGGTTTTAATGAGTTGGAAAGCTGTTGAGATGCAAGTGGCTCTCCCAAGAACCCAAGATGCTAGTCAACTTCAAGACCAATTACAACAACGCGGCCAATTAATGCAAGACCAAATTACGCATGAACAACTGCGAGAACTTGAACGTAAAAGAAAAGCAGTCTTAGAATCTGAACAAACTGAACAAATCGACAATGAAGAGGACAGCCGTAAACATGAAGCAGAAGCGAAAGCAAATGGTCATAATCAAACTGAAAGTAAGGATCAACGTAGGACAAGCATCCCTCACCCTTACTTAGGTCATCGAGTCGATTTTACAAAGTAAACAATATTAGGTGGTATGGAAGTTGGAAATCATTTATTTAGTTCTACATGGAATAGCTTTATTTGCGATATTTTGGCTATTCATTCAATTAAGGCAATCGAATGAATCTGAAAAACAATCAGAGCAACGAGTTCAAGAGATTGAAGATTTATTTAACTCATATTTATTAGAAATAAAAGATGAAAATAAAAAATTAATAGAACAACTATCTAAAGTAGAGCGAACTAATCAATATTCCTCAACAACTAATAACGACCAAGATCAATCGAGTAACAATATAAGTTTAAAAAATCATGGAAAAAGCTTTGATTATACTACCCCACCTGAAGACGAGTATGACGCTTTTGATTTAGAACATGTCATCTCAGAACAAGAGGATCAATTAGAGCTAAGCACCGAAAAACAAATGGATCATGAGCAACGAAGCTCTCAACCTAGCCTACAAAATCAAGTCCTCGACCTTATTAAACAAGGTTACTCAATAGAAACGACAGCAAAGAAGTTAAATATGGGCTATACAGAAGTTGAACTTATTGTAAAATTTAATCATAAAATGACTATTTAATACTTGCTACGCAAAATCAGTTATGATATATTTACTTTTGGTGTTAATACACACGCTTGTGGACGTAAGTAAAGGTGCTCATCAGTCATGAGTTTTGCTTATATATGAAGCAAGCGGAGGAAAAAAACCATTTAGGAGGATTTTATTATGTCAGCTATTTCAATGAAACAGCTATTGGAAGCTGGTGTTCATTTCGGACACCAAACACGCCGTTGGAATCCAAAAATGAAGCGCTACATTTTCACTGAGCGTAACGGCATTTACATCATTGACCTACAAAAAACAGTTAAAAAGGTTGATGAAGCATTTAACTTCATTAAGGAAGTTGCTCAAGATGGAGGAACAGTCTTATTCGTAGGTACTAAGAAGCAAGCACAAGATACGGTGAAAGAAGAAGCGACCCGTTCTGGCATGCATTACATTAACCAGCGTTGGTTAGGTGGTACTTTAACGAACTTCCAAACAATCGAAAAGCGTGTTAATCGCCTGAAAGATATCGAGCGTATGGAAGAAGACGGTACTTTTGATGTACTTCCGAAAAAAGAAGTTGTTATGATCTTAAAAGAAAAAGATCGTCTAGAGAAATTCTTAGGCGGAATTAAAAATATGGAAGAGCTACCTGATGCTCTATTCATCGTTGACCCTAGAAAAGAACGTCTTGCAGTTAAGGAAGCGCAAAAGTTAGATATCCCTATCGTAGCAATGGTTGATACTAACTGCGATCCAGATGAAATTGATTTCGTAATCCCTGCAAACGATGATGCAATTCGTGCTGTTAAACTTATTACTACAAGAATGGCAGATGCGATCCTTGAAGTAAAACAAGGTGAAGCAACAGAAGATGTTGCAGCAGACGCTTCTGAAGAACAAGAAGAAAAACAAACAGTTCAAGAGTAAAAGGTTGTAGGTGATAAGAGGTAGGACCTTTTATCACCTTTTTTACAGCATGAGTTTTAGAAACATAATATATGTGGAACGATGTAAACGACTGAGACAGTTTATATCAAATTTAACTTTAAACATAAAAACGATCATTCCAAGGAGGAAGTATAATGGCAATTAGTGCGAAACTAGTAA
Source organism: Alkalibacillus haloalkaliphilus (assembly GCF_007991275.1). Lineage (GTDB taxonomy): Bacteria > Bacillota > Bacilli > Bacillales > Alkalibacillaceae > Alkalibacillus > Alkalibacillus haloalkaliphilus. Next base: position 183,211 of record NZ_BJYA01000002.1, read on the forward strand.
AAGAACTGCGTGAAAAAACAGGCGCGGGCATGATGGATTGTAAAAAAGCACTTCAAGAAACTGATGGTGACTTAGATCAAGCTGTTGAATTCCTACGTGAAAAAGGTATGTCAAAAGCTGCTAAGAAAGCTGACCGTATCGCGGCAGAAGGATCAACACATATCGTTACTGAAGGTAACACTGCAGTAATGATTGAAGTTAACGCAGAAACAGACTTCGTAGCTAAAAACGACGAATTCAAAAACTTATTAGACGTATTAGCTAACCATATTCTTACTCATAAGCCAGCAACAGTTGAAGAAGCATTTGAGCAAAAGATTAACGGTGATGAAACTGTAAGTGAATATATTACTTCTGCAATTGCGAAAATTGGAGAGAAACTTTCACTACGTCGCTTTGAAATCTTTGAAAGTGATGCTAACTCTGCAATTGGTGCTTACATCCATATGGGTGGTAAAATTGGTGTTCTTGCACAATTAGAAGGTACAACTGATGAAGATGTTGCAAAAGACGTTGCAATGCACGTAGCTGCAATCAACCCTGACTACTTATCTCGTGAAGAAGTTGACCAAGAAATTGTGGATACAGAGCGCGAACGCCTAAAGCAACAAGCTTTAGAAGAAGGTAAGCCTGAGAACATTGTTGAGAAGATGGTAGAAGGTCGTCTAGGTAAATTCTTCGAAGATATTTGCTTACTTGATCAATCATTCGTAAAAGACCCTGATCAAACAGTGAAGAAGTATGTTGAATCAAAAGGTGCTTCAGTTAAATCGTTCGTACGTTATGAAGTTGGCGAAGGTATGGAAAAACGTGAAGAAAACTTTGCTGACGAAGTAATGAACCAAGTTAAGAAATAACAAACTAATAAGAATAGGGGACACTTGGTGTGTTCCCTATTTTGTAAAGTAAAAATCACATCCTTACATAATGACGGAGGTAAATATGTCAACACCTGATTTTAAACGAATCGTATTAAAAATTAGTGGTGAAGCACTTAGTGGTGAACAAGGGTATGGAATTGACCCGAAATTTATTAAATCAATTGCAGACCAAGTGAAAGCTGTACATGATTTGGGAATTGAAATTGCAATTGTAGTCGGTGGCGGTAACATATGGAGAGGCAAAGTTGGTAGTGAAGTTGGCATGGATCGAGCTAACGCTGACTATATGGGCATGTTAGCTACTGTTATGAATTCTCTTGCTTTACAAGACAGTTTAGAGAACTATGGAGTAGAAACTCGAGTCCAAACATCGATTGAAATGAGGCAAGTTGCTGAACCTTATATTCGACGCAAGGCTATGAGGCATCTAGAGAAAAAGCGTGTTGTCATTTTTGCCGGTGGAACAGGTAATCCTTACTTTTCAACAGACACGACAGCAGCTCTACGTGCAGCAGAAATAGAAGCTGATGTTATTTTAATGGCAAAAAATAATGTCGACGGTGTCTATTCTGATGATCCAAAACTTAATTCTGATGCATTTAAATACCATGAATTAAGCTTCATGGAAGTATTAAATGAAGGGTTAGGTGTGATGGATTCAACAGCTTCATCTTTATGTATGGACAACGATATAGCATTAATAGTATTCTCTATTATGGAGGAAGGTAACATCAAACGTGTTGTTACTGGAGAAGAAATTGGAACAATAATTAGGAGGAAATCAGAATGAGTGATGCAGTAATTAAAGATTGTCGCGAAAAAATGTCTAGTGCGATTCAAGCGTTCTCTAAACAATTATCTACAGTGAGAGCAGGTCGTGCTAACCCAGCACTATTAGATAGTGTTTATGTTGATTATTATGGTGCAAATACACCATTAAATCAGTTATCAACTGTATCTGCTCCAGAAGCTAGATTACTTGTAATTACACCGTTTGATAAATCTGCTATTGGTGATATGGAAAAAGCAATTCAAAAAGCAGATTTAGGATTACAGCCAAACAATGATGGAAACGTGATTCGAATTAATATTCCGGCATTAACCGAAGATCGTCGTAAAGAGTTAGTGAAAATAACTCGCAAGTATGCTGAGGAAGCACGTGTTCAAATTCGTAATATTCGTCGTGATGCTAATGATCAATTAAAGAAACTTGAGAAAAGTAGCGAGATTACAGAAGATGAATCTCGTTCTTATCAAGACGACGTTCAAAGTGAGACGGATAAGCATATTGCTCAAATTGATCAATTGTTAGAAGAAAAAGAAAAAGAAATTACAGAAGTTTAAAACTTCTTACTTGGAGATTATAACAGCTTTCGCTCACTAAAGCGGAAGCTGAATTTTTCTTAATGTTGTTTAGAGAGGGATTATTATGCTTTTTCGTACAAACTCTAAAATTGAACAAGATGAATTACAGTCTGAAAACATACCGAAGCACATTGCGATCATTATGGATGGTAATGGCAGATGGGCTAAGAAGCGTTCCCTACCAAGGGTTGCTGGTCACCGTGAAGGTATGAAAGCTATTGAAAAGGTTGTTAAACGTGCATCTAATTTAGGTGTTGAAGCACTGACGTTGTACGCTTTTTCTACAGAAAATTGGAAAAGGCCTAAATCAGAAGTTGAGTTTATTATGAAATTACCATCTCAGTTTCTAGATACATATTTACCAGGACTTAAAGAAAACAATGTTAGAATAACAACTATGGGTGACTTTGAATCATTGCCTGAATTCACTAAAAGCGCTGTGAGCAAGGCAATTGATGAAACAAGCCAAAATAATGGTATGGTCTTAAACTTGGCGTTGAACTATGGCAGTCGTAAAGAATTAGTAGATGCTGTGAAAGAAATTAGCCAGTCTGTATTAGATGGTGAGCTTGATATAGAATCTATAGATGAAGAGAAAATTGAAGATCATTTATATACGAATGAATTACCAGATCCTGATTTACTAGTTAGAACAAGTGGTGAACAAAGGTTAAGTAACTACTTGTTGTGGCAATTAGCGTATGCGGAGTTTTACTTTACTGATAAACTTTGGCCTGAATTTAATGCAGAAGCATTAGATGAAGCTATTATGGAATATCAACATCGAAAAAGAAGGTTCGGTGGCTTATAGGGATGTGAGGAAATGAAACAACGAGTCATAACGGCTGTAATTGGATTGATCATATTTGTTCCCTTTGTAGTTTTTGGAGGGTGGCCATTTGCGTTATTAGTTGCTGTTTTAGCAACAATGGGGTTAAACGAGTTGTTTCGTATGAACAATATATCAACTTTTAGTTTCCCAGCAGTCTTGAGCTTTTTACTGTTATGGATTTTTTATATTGATCTATTTATAACACCGATCTTTTCATACATACCGTTGGAACATTTTGAATTATTTTTTATATTTATATTTTCACTGTTAATTTATACTGTTGTTGTTAAAAACGAGAAAACGTATCATGATTTATCGTTTGTATTGTTATCTTTATTTTATGTTGGTGTCGGTTTTGCCTACTTTATCGAAACAAGATATGTCGGTTTAGAATATATCTTCTTTGTGTTGTTAATCATTTGGTTAACTGATTCAGGAGCTTATTTCTTTGGTAAATATATGGGTAAACGCAAGTTGTGGCCTGAAATTAGTCCGAAGAAGACAATTGCAGGTTTCGTTGGTGGTGTATTAAGTGCCATTGTGATCGCGGTCATCTTTCAATTGATTTTTCAATTATATGATTACGTTATAACGGTAATCGTAATTGCAATAATTGCTTCAATCTTAGCACAAATCGGTGACTTAGTTGAATCTGCATTGAAGAGAACTTATGAAGTGAAAGATTCAGGAACATTACTACCAGGTCACGGTGGTGTCTTAGATCGCTTTGACAGTTTAATCTTTATGCTGCCTTTCTTGCATTTTCTACAATTTATTTAATATATAGCAATAAATGAGGGTTAAATATGAAAAATATTGTCTTATTAGGTGGAACGGGTTCAATTGGATTACAAACTATTGATATAATAAAAGAATACCCTGATGCATTTAATTTATATGCACTAGCATTTGGAACTCAAGTGGATGTGGCCAAACCGATTATTGAGGAGTTGAAACCTCAAGTCGTTATTGTTAAAGATGGTGAAACAAAAAGTCATCTTGAAAGTACACTTACATATGATGTTAAAGTGTATGCTGGATTGGATGCATTAAGTGAAATTGTTAAACATGATCAAGTTGATTTAGTAGTTAATGCTCTTTTAGGTAGTGTTGGTTTAAAGCCTACTCTAGAGGCCATTCGAGCTAAAAAGCAAATTGCGTTTGCAAATAAAGAAACGCTTGTGACAGCGGGGCACCTTGTCATGGAAGAGGCGAGGAAGTACGGTGTAGACTTATTGCCAGTTGATAGCGAACATGCTGCGATTCATCAATGTCTACGTGGAGAAAATTTAAAAGAATTAAAGCGTATGGTAATTACAGCTTCTGGTGGTAGCTTTCGTGACCGTACGAGAGAAGAACTCGTAGGTGTTACAAAAGAAGATGCATTAAAACATCCTAATTGGAGTATGGGAGCAAAGATTACAATTGATTCAGCCACTATGATGAACAAAGGTCTTGAAGTCATTGAGGCTCATTGGCTATTTGGCGTCCCTTATGATCAAATTGATGTGATCATGCATAAGGAAAGCGTTATTCATAGTATGGTAGAGTTTACGGACCAAAGTGTTATGGCTCAGTTAGGGACACCAGATATGAGAATACCGATTCAATATGCTTTAACATATCCCGAGCGTTACCCTTACAACATGTCAGAGGGATTAGACTTGTTATCATTTGGTACTTTAAACTTTCAAGAAATGAGTTTTGAGCGGTTCCCATGTTTAAAAATGGCATATGAATCAGGGCGTGAAGGTGGTTCTATGACAACTGTTTTAAATGCTGCCAATGAAGAAGCTGTTTCTTTATTTTTAAACGGAAAAGTAGACTTTTTAGGGATTGAAAACCTAATTCAAAATCAACTTGAACAACACAAAACGATTACATCTCCTGACTTAGGAACAATTTTAACTATTGATCAAGAGACCCGTGAACGCGTCCGTCATGAAGTGTCTTAAAGGAAGGTGCTAGTATTGAATACTGTTATTGCCTTTATTTTCATGTTTGGCCTATTAGTATTTATCCATGAATTAGGTCATCTCATTTTTGCAAAAAGAGCCGGAATGTTAGCCCGTGAATTCGCGATCGGGTTTGGACCGAAGATTTTTTCGTATCGTAAAGACGAAACATTATATACAGTACGTTTGCTCCCAATTGGTGGCTACGTAAGAGTAGCAGGTGAAGACCCTGAAATTATAGAGCTAAAACCAGGGCATCATATCGGTTTAGAATTTAATGATTTCGGTGATGTGAATAAGATTATCGTAAACAATAAATCTAATTACCCTAATGCTAAAATTGTAGAAGTAGAGCAAGTAGATTTAGATCATGAATTAAAAATAGACTGTTATGAGTTAGATACTGATGAACACCATCAATATAGTGTTGACCGAAAAGCGTTGTTTGTCATGGATGATAAAGAAACTTTAATTGCCCCATATGACCGTCAATTTGGTTCTAAGTCAGTCGGCCAAAAAGGGATACAAGTTTTTGCTGGTCCTGCGATGAACTTCTTATTAGCAATCGCAATCTTTATTGGTCTTGGTTTTCTGCAGGGGGTACCAGTAGATGAAGCTTTAATTGGTGGAGTGCAAGAAGATAGCCCTGCAGAACAGGCTGAACTGATGGAAGGTGACGAAGTCGTATCGATCAATGGTCAATCTATAGAAACGTGGATGGACTTTGTTATGTACGTGCAGGAACGACCTGATGAACAATTAGATGTGACTGTAGAAAGAGATGGCGAACTTTTATCCAAATCCATTACGCCAGAATCCTTCACAGAACAAGGCGAAACAATTGGCAGACTCGGCGTTATGAGAATGTTTGAAGATTCCCCAGGAGATGTCATCTTATATGGTTTTACACAAACATATGACATAACCGTATTAATAATAAACGCTCTTGGGCAACTTGTGACTGGTCAATTATCTCTTGATGCGTTAGCAGGTCCAGTTGGTATTTATTCTGCAACAGATGACGTTGTACAAACAGGGTTTTTAAACTTTTTAATGTGGACGGCTATGTTAAGTATTAATTTAGGTATTATTAACTTATTACCTCTCCCTGCCTTAGATGGAGGAAGGTTAATGTTTATCGGACTTGAAGCCATTAGAGGGAAACCAGTAGATCCTCAAAAAGAAGGCGTGGTCCACTTTATCGGCTTTGCACTACTTATGTTGCTGATGATCGTTGTTACATGGAATGATATAGAACGTTTATTTATGTAAAAATCGTATTTTGAGGTGAATCTAATATGAGACAAAGTAATATGTTGATTCCAACGTTGCGAGAAGTACCTAAAGAAGCAGAAATAGCAAGTCACCAATTACTACTGAAAGCCGGTTATATCCGCAAGCTAGCTTCAGGGGTGTACAACTTTTTGCCATTAGGTAAAAAAGTCTTGCGCAATTTAGAAAATATCGTCCGTGAAGAAATGGACCGTGCAGGTGCACAAGAAATTCAAATGCCAAGTCTACAACCTGCAGAACTATGGGAAACTTCTGGGCGTTGGGATACGATGGGCTTAGAGTTAATGCGTCTTAATGACCGTCATGAACGACCATTTGCGCTTGGCGCGACGCATGAGGAAGTTGTAACTTCTTTAATTAGAGATGAAATCAATTCATACAAAAAATTACCTCTAACAGTCTATCAAATTCAAACGAAGTACCGTGATGAAAAAAGGCCTCGCTTTGGCTTGCTTAGAGGAAGAGAGTTTTTAATGAAGGATGCTTATTCCTTCCATGAAGATTTTGAGTCTTTAGATGAAACTTACAATCAATTATTTAATGCATATAAGCGTGTATTTGAACGGTGCGGTTTGAACTTTAGAGCTGTAATTGCGGACTCTGGTGCTATGGGTGGTAAAGACACCCATGAGTTTATGGTATTATCTGACGTAGGTGAAGATACAATCGCTTACTCTGATACATCAGATTACGCAGCTAACGTTGAGATGGCGCCTGTTGTTACACAATATGAACAAAGTAATGAAGAAGCGAAACCACTTGAAAAAGTCGAAACACCTAATGCGAAAACAATGCAAGAGGTAGCTGATTACTTAGGCCATTCACTTGCTGAAGGCATGAAAGCTATTATGTTTAAAGTGGACGAACGTCTTGTGTTAGTCGTAACACGTGGTGATCATGAAGTAAACGACGTCAAAGTGAAAAATTTATTCGATGCAGGAATAGTTGAATTGGCAACTGAACAAGAAACAATTGATGCTGTCGGAGCAGGTTTCGGTTCATTAGGACCTATCAATGTACCTGAAAGTGTTGAGGTTATTGCTGATCACGCAGTTAAATCGTTACACAATGCTACATGTGGTGCTAATGAAAATGGTTACCACTTCAAAAATGTAAACCCTGATAGAGATTTTGAAATAAACCAATATGCAGATTTGCGTTTTATTGAAGAAGGTGACCCTTCTCCAGATGGACAAGGTACCATTCAATTTGCAAAAGGAATTGAAGTCGGTCACGTATTTAAGCTAGGTTCTTTATATGCTGATAAATTAGGAGCATCATTCTTAAACCAACAAGGACGTTCACAAAACTATGTGATGGGTTGTTATGGTATAGGAGTGACAAGAACTTTAGCTGCTGTAGTTGAACAATACCATGATGACAATGGTATGTTCTGGCCGGACTCACTTGTTCCATTTGATGTGCACATTATTAATTTAAATGCCAAAAAAGAAGAACAAGTTGAAGTAGCTGAGCAAGTTTATGAACAGCTTCAGTCTAAAGGCTTTGATGTTTTATATGATGACCGTCAAGAGCGCGCTGGCGTTAAGTTTAATGATAGTGATTTAATCGGTGTAACGCACCGGGTTACAGTCGGTAAACGAGCAGGTGAAGGTTATGTTGAGTATAAACATCGTAAGACAGGAGAACAGCAAGATATTCATATTGATGAACTTGTTGACTTCTTAAAAACACTTCATTCATAATTTTGATGTAAACCCTTGTCTTTCGTGTGAGACAAGGGTTTACTAAAATGATATAACCTTTAAGAGAGGGACTTGAAATGGACCTAAATAAAAAAGAAAAAATGGCATTGTTACTCGAACAAGTTAATATGCCAACTGATGTTGTCAATGAGCACTTTTCTGAAACCATATTAAATAAATTAACGGTTTATAAAGATAAAAAACTGTGGGAGTTTCACTTACATAACCCCGTTCCATTTAAATTTGAAGCCATTTCTTTATTCAAAGCTAACTTAAAAACGGCCTTTCATCATATTGCGGACGTTGATGTAGTTATTACAAATGATCATAGCGATCTTGAGGATGAAGAATTTAAAACGTATTGGCATGATTTCATACATTCTATACATGATTTATTTCCAGCGTATAAAGAATTTATCTGTTCTCAAGTACCGAAAATTGAAGGACCTAATGTTACTTTAAGTGCTCGTAATGATGCAGAGGCTAACGTGATTAAGAAGAAGTTAGATCCACTGTTTAAAGAATACTGTGATAAGCATGGGCTTAAAAGTTATTACATTCAACTAGATGTCTCAATTAATGAAGAAGAAATCCAACAGTTCCAAAAACAGAAGCAAGAAGAAGAGAGAAACTTAGTTCAAAAAGCAATACAAGATCAAGCTGAAAAAGAAAAGATTAAAGAAGATGAACCGAAAGAAAATCAAGGACCTTTACAAATTGGCTATGAAATTAAAGATGAGCCAATTCAAATGCACAATATTTTAGAAGAAGAGAAGCGAATGGTCATTCAAGGATATGTTTTTGATGTAGATATTCGTAACTTAAGGTCAGGTCGTGATCTTTTAATTATTAGCATTACAGACTATTCGGATTCTATCCAAATTAAGATGTTCTCTAAAGGTGATGAACAAAAAGAACAGTTTAAGCGTGTAAAAGAAGGTATGTGGCTTAAAGCGCGTGGGAGCGTACAAACAGATACGTATTCGAATGAGCTTATGATGATGGGAAATGACGTCATTGAAGTAAAAGGTGTAGTACGTAAAGATGAAGGTATAGATGGTGAAAAACGTGTTGAACTACACGCACATACAACGATGAGCCAAATGGACGCTACAGTCTCAGCTACTAGTTTAGTTGAACAAGCTGCGAGTTGGGGGCATAAAGCGGTTGCAATTACAGACCATGGTGTAGTCCAAGCATTTCCAGATGCATATAATGCAAGTCAAAAGCATGATATTAAAGTGCTTTATGGATTAGAAGCTTATTTAGTAGATGACGGAGTTCCTATTGCATACAATGAAAAGGATTTAATGCTTGAAGATGGAACATATATCGTATTTGACGTCGAAACGACAGGTCTTTCTGCGACATACGATAAAATTATCGAGTTAGCAGCCGTGAAATTATATCAAGGTGAAATTGTTGACCGTTTTGAGCGATTTGCTAATCCTCATCAAAAGTTAAGCCAAACGACGATTGACCTTACAGGCATCACTGATGATATGGTTAAAGACGCACCAGAAATTGAAGATGTTATGCGCGACTTTTATGAATGGTGTGGTAGTGATGTACTCGTAGCCCATAACGCAAGTTTCGATATTGGCTTTATTAATGCAGCTTACAAACGTATAGATCTACCGAAAGTAACTAATCCTGTCATCGACACTCTTGAGTTAGCACGTTTACTTTACCCTAATTTAAAAAACCACCGTTTAAATACATTGTGTAAACAATTAAATATTGAGTTGACACAACACCACCGCGCAATATATGACGCGGAAGCTACTGGTTATTTAATGTGGGCGTTAGTTAAAACGGCTAAAGAAAAAGAGATTGAAAACCATCAAGATTTAAATCGTTATGTAGGACAAGGTGATGCATACAAACGTTCTAGACCTATGCATGCTACTTTAATAGCTCAAACTGAAGAAGGGTTAAAGAACTTATTCAAGCTTGTATCGTTAGCGCATATTGATTACTTTTTCCGAGTCCCAAGAATACCGCGTTCAAAGTTATCAAAACATCGTGAAGGCATCTTAGTAGGTTCAGCATGTGATCAAGGGGAATTATTTGATACTATTGCCCTTAAATCTGAGGAAGAAGCAGAAAAAGTGGCTGAGTTTTACGATTATATCGAAGTTCAACCTCCAATGAACTATTATCACTTAATCGAAAAAGAGAATGTACAATCGCTTGAGCATATTAAACAATTGATTAAGAAGTTGATTGAAATAGGGGAACGCTTAGGTAAAACAGTAGTAGCAACAGGTAATACCCATTACTTACACGAACACGAAAAAATTTATCGACAAATATTAATTGGCTCTCAAAGTGGGAATCCGTTAAACCGCCAAACGCTACCTAATGTGCCATTTAAAACAACACAAGAAATGCTAAATGACTTTGCATTCCTTGGTGAAGAAAAAGCAAAAGAAATTGTAGTTACAAATACAAACTGGGTAGCCGATCAAGTTGATGTGTTAAAACCAATTAAAGACGATTTATATACACCAAATATTGAAGGTGCAGACCAAGAGATTAGAGATATGTGTTATAACCGTGCTAAAAGCATTTATGGAGAAGACTTACCTAACATCGTAACTGACCGACTTGAAGTCGAGTTAACGAGTATTATCGAAAATGGCTTCTCGGTTATTTATTTAATTTCTCAAAAAATCGTTAAAAAATCATTAGAGGATGGCTATTTAGTTGGTTCGCGTGGTTCAGTAGGTTCGTCATTTGTCGCGACGATGATGGAAATTACCGAAGTTAACCCATTAGCGCCACACTATGTATGTCCTGAGTGTCAGCACTATGAGTTTTTCACGGATGGAAGTGTAGGTTCTGGTTATGATTTACCTGAAAAAAGTTGTGAACAGTGCGGTGCAGAATATAATCGTGATGGACAAGATATCCCATTTGAAACATTCTTAGGCTTTAAAGGGGATAAAGTACCTGATATCGACTTGAACTTCTCAGGAGAATACCAACCTGTAGCTCACCATTATACTAAAGTGTTATTCGGGGAAGATAAAGTTTATCGTGCAGGTACTATTGGTACAGTCGCAGAAAAAACTGCATACGGGTATGTTAAAGGATACGCACAAGACAACCAATTCATGTATCGACAAGCTGAAGTGGACCGGTTAGTAAAAGGTTGTACCGGCGTTAAACGTACAACAGGACAACACCCAGGTGGTATTATCGTTGTACCAGATGAATACGAGATTTACGACTTCTCGCCAATTCAATATCCAGCTGATGACCAAAGTTCGGAATGGTTAACGACACATTTTGATTTCCATTCGATTCATGACAACTTATTAAAACTCGATATTTTAGGACACGATGATCCTACTGTGATACGTATGTTACAAGATATTACAGGAATTGATCCTGAAAATGTGCCAGTAAACGACCCTGAAATGATGAGAATCTTTAGTGGTCCAGAGGTTTTAGGTGTAACAGCCGATGATATCTTGTGTAAAACAGGAACACTTGGAGTGCCAGAGTTCGGTACACGATTTGTAAGGCAAATGCTTGAAGATACTAAGCCATCAACTTTTAATGAGCTAGTTATTATTTCAGGTTTATCTCACGGTACTGATGTATGGCTAGGTAACGCTCAAGATTTAATTAATGATGGCATTTGCGAAATTGGTGATGTAATCGGTTGTCGTGATGATATTATGGTCTATTTAATGCACAAAGGACTTGAATCATCATTAGCATTCACGATCATGGAATTTGTTCGTAAAGGTAAAGGGCTAAAAGATGAGTGGATTGCAGAAATGAAGAAGCATGGTGTACCTGATTGGTATATTGAGTCTTGTAAAAAGATTAAATACATGTTCCCGAAAGCACACGCTGCTGCATATGTATTAATGGCCATTAGAATTGCTTATTTCAAAGTTCATTATCCAATCGAATTTTATGCAGCTTACTTCTCTGTGCGTGCAGATGATTTTGATATTAACACGATGGTAAGAGGAGCAGAACCAATCAAGCAACGTGTGGAAGACATTCTTGAAAAAGGTAATGACGCGGCTCCGAAAGAGAAAAGCTTATTAACCGTGTTAGAACTAGCGTTAGAAATGACAATGAGAGGGTACTCTTTCCAAAAAGTTGACCTTTATAAATCAGATGCTAAAAGGTTTATTGTTGATGGTGATACATTAATCCCACCATTCAATTCAATTGATGGATTAGGTACTAATGCAGCACTAAACATTGTGAAGGCACGTGAAGAAGGTGAATTCCTTTCAAAAGAAGATTTGCGTGAGCGATCACGTATATCTAAGACAGTATTAGAGTACTTAGACACGCATGGTTGCTTGGAAGGATTACCTGATCAAAATCAGCTATCCTTGTTCTAGACTAGTCTCCAGGGTTGCAAATATTCAATCAGTATGGTATATTTCATATTGGATAAGCAAAAGATACGATTACGGTAAAGAGTGGGGAAACCCACTCTTTCCTTTTGTCTCACCCTGCTGAACACGTTAACAGCAGGGCAATTTATTGCCTAAAATAATGAAAGAATGCTTATATAAATTTAAAGTATTACTTAGTTGTATTAAGGAGGGTATGAATTTGAGTAAAAAGATTGTAACTTTAACTGAAGAGATTGCACAACCAATAGTAGATGCGATGGACCTAGAATTAGTAGACGTTGAATTCGTTAAAGAAGGGAAAAACCATTTCTTACGAGTATATGTAGATAAAGATGGAGGCATCGACATTGAAGATTGCGAGAAAGTAAGTGAGCAATTAAGTGAACAAATAGATAAACAAGATCCAATTGAAAGTGCTTATTTTCTTGAAGTGTCATCACCAGGTGTAGAACGCAAGCTGAAGAAGAGGGAAGATTTCGAGCGATTTGTCGGTTCTTATGTTTACATAAAGACGTTCGAACCTATTGATGGTGAAAAAGAGTTCTTTGGCGATATTAAAAGCTTTGAGAACGATGAAGTAACACTTGTAGTTAAAGTTAAAACTCAAACAAAAGAAGTAACTATACCATATAAAAAAGTCGCGAATGCACATTTAGCTGTGTCATTTTAATAAGGGAGGTTTAATTGGTGAATACAGATCTTTTAGATGCAATGAAAAGTTTAGCCGATGAGAAAGGCATTGATCGTGAAGTTCTTTATGAAGCTCTTGATGCAGCACTAGTTTCAGCATACAAGAAGAACTTCAATTCGAAAACAAACGTTAGAGTTGATTTAGACTCAGATGATGGTGAACTTAAAGTTTACGCACGACTTCAAATTGTTGATGAAGTAGAAGACGACGATTTAGAAATCTCAATTGAAGAAGCTAGAGAAATTGATCCAACATATGAAGTTGAAGATGTCGTAGAGCGTGAAGTTACACCAAGAAACTTTGGACGAATTGCGGCTCAAGCTGCAAAACAAGTTGTAACACAAAGAGTTCGTGAGGCTGAGCGCGGTGTAATCTATAACGATTTTGTTGATCGCTTAGATGATATCTTAATAGGAACAGTTCAACGTATGGACCAAAGATATCTTTATATCCACTTAGGAAAGATTGAAGGTAAATTACCTATTAATGAAGTTATGCCTGGTGAGTCTTATAAAGTGCATGACAGAATTAAAGTTTATGTCACAAAAGTAGAGAATACGAGCAAAGGACCTCAAGTTTATGTATCTCGTACTCATCCTGGATTATTAAAGCGATTATTTGAAATTGAGGTTCCTGAAATTTACGAAGGAATCGTTGAGATTATGTCAGTATCACGTGAAGCTGGCGATCGTTCAAAAATTAGTGTACACGCTGAAGACCCAGAAATTGACCCAGTTGGATCATGTGTTGGTCAAAGAGGACAGAGAGTGCAGACAGTTGTTGATGAACTGAACGGTGAAAAGATCGATATCGTACACTACTCCGAAGATCCAGTTGTATATATTTCAAACGCTTTAAGCCCTTCAAAAGTAATCGATGTATTAGTAGATGAAGAAGAGCATGCAACAACAGTTATTGTACCTGATAACCAACTGTCACTAGCAATTGGTAAAAGAGGGCAAAACGCTCGCTTAGCTGCTAAATTAACAGGTTGGAAAATTGACATTAAAAGCGAATCAGAAGCAACAGAAGAAGGGTTGTTAAATGACAGCTCTCCTGAAGCAAATGTAGAAGATCACGACGACGAACTGTAAGGGGTGATGAATAATGGCAAGTAAAAAGAAAGAACCTTTACGTAAGTGTGTTGTGACACAAGAAATGGTACCAAAAAAACAGCTCATTCGAGTTGTTCGAAATAAAGAGGGTGAGGTTTTCGTTGACGATACCGGCAAAAAGAACGGTAGAGGCGCCTATTTAAGTAATGACCAAGATACAATTGAAAAGGCGAGAAAAACGAAAGTGTTAAATAAACATTTAAATGCAACAGTTAGTGATGAGATCTACGACGAATTACTAAGTAAAGTGAGTGAGTAAAAAGTGAGTCATAACTATTTAAACTTACTAGGTCTAGCATTCCGAGCAAGGAAGATAACACTTGGTGAAGAAGCGATTATCGATGCCATTCGATCACAGCAAGCAAAATTAGTGATCATTGCAGGAGATGCTTCTCAAAACACAACTAAAAAACTCACAGATAAATGTCGTAGCTATAATGTCCCTTTTCGAATTGCTGATGATCGTAATACGCTATCTCAAGCAATTGGGAAGCAAGGGCGAGTGGCAATTGCCGTAAATGATGAAGGTTTTTCAAACAAGTTAATGCAATTGTTACCGGAATAATACTCGGGGGTGAATGTATGAAAAAAATGCGCGTATATGAATATGCCAAACAACAAAACGTTTCAAGTAAAGAAGTTATTAATAAATTAAAAGAATTAGACGTTGAAATTTCAAACCATATGTCTACTATTACAGAAAACACAATTAGACAATTGGATGGAATTTATCAACCGAAAACAGAAAAAAAATCGGAACCAAAACAAGAAGAGAAGAAGCAAGAGCCTAAAAAACAATCCAACAATCAACAGCAGCAAGGTCGAAACAACAATAATCAGAAAAAACAAGGCCATAATAACCAAAAACAATCAAACCACAATCAAAATAATCAAGCTAACCAAAACAAGAAAAACAACAGAAACAATAAAAAAGGTAACAACAAAAATAGAAGACAAGACCAACAACAGAAACCTAAACAAAATTCCCAAGAAGTGCCAAGCAAAATCACTTATCAAGGTTCTTTAACAGTTGGGGAGCTTGCTGAAAAGTTAAACAAAGACTCTTCAGAAATCATTAAAAAGCTTATGATGCTAGGTGTAATGGCTACAATTAATCAGCAATTAGATCAAGAAACAATTGAACTAATTTGTGATGATTTTGGCGTTGAAGTTGAAGAAGAAGTTGTTGTTGATCAAACGGACCTAAACAACTTCATTGAAGAAGATGAAGCTAAAAATCAACAAATCCGTCCAGCAATCGTTACGATTATGGGACACGTTGACCATGGTAAAACTACGCTTTTAGACTCGATTCGCGAAACAAAAGTGACAGAAGGCGAAGCGGGTGGAATTACACAGCATATTGGTGCTTACCAAATTGATGATGATGGTAAAAAGACAACATTTTTAGATACACCTGGTCACGCGGCATTCACTAGCATGCGTTCCCGTGGTGCGCAAGTAACGGATATTGCAATCTTAGTCGTTGCTGCCGATGATGGAGTCATGCCTCAAACAGTTGAAGCAATCAACCACGCGAAAGCAGCAGAGGTGCCAATTATTGTAGCAGTAAACAAAGTTGATAAAGAAGGCGCAGATCCAAGTCGTGTTATGCAAGAACTAACGGAATACGAACTAGTACCTGAAGACTGGGGCGGAGAAACAATTTATGTGCCGCTATCAGCTTTAAAAGGTGAAGGTATTGATGATTTAGTAGAGATGATTAACTTAGTTGCAGAGGTTGAAGAGCTAAAAGCTAACCCTAATAAACCTGCAAATGGTACAGTAATCGAAGCTCAACTTGAAAAAGGCCGCGGAAGTGTAGCTACTTTATTAGTGCAAAATGGTACGTTAAATATGGGTGATTCTTTAGTAATTGGAAACACTTATGGTAAGGTACGTGCTATGAGTGATGACTTAGGGCGTCGTGTTAACTCAGCAGGTCCATCAACACCTGTAGAGGTTATTGGTCTTAATTCAGTACCGCAAGCAGGTGACCAATTTGTAGTATTTAAAGATGAGAAAAAAGCTAAGCAAATCGCTGAAATACGTGAGCAAAAAGAAGTTGAAGAACAGCGTGAATCAACAGGTAAGCTAAATTTAGATGAATTATTTGATCAAATTAAACAAGGTGATCTAAAAGAAATCAATCTTATTGTAAAAGCTGATGTACAAGGTTCAGTCGAAGCTGTTGCTTCTTCTTTACGTAAGATCGATGTAGAAGGTGCGAAGATTAACATCATCCATACTGGTGTTGGTGCGATTACGGAATCAGATATCATTTTAGCATCTGCTTCAAACGCTGTTGTTATTGGATTTAACGTTCGACCTGATAATAATGCAAAACGCGCTGCAGAAACAGAAGGAATCGACATTCGTTTACATCGTATCATTTATAAAATTATTGAAGAAATCGAAGCAGCCATGAAAGGTATGCTTGACCCAGAGTATGAAGAGAAAGTAATCGGTCAAGTTGAAGTACGTGAAACGTTCAAAGTATCTAAGATTGGTACAATTGCAGGTTCTTACGTTACAGATGGTAAGATTACTCGTAATTCTGGTATCCGTGTTATCCGTGACAGCGTTGTACAATTTGAAGGGGAAATTGACTCTCTAAAACGTTTCAAAGATGATGTTAAAGAAGTTCAACAAAACTACGAATGTGGTATTACGATTAAAAACTTCAATGACATAAAAGAAGGCGACATCATTGAAGCGTTCGTAATGGAGGAAATTAAAAAGCAATGATCGGATATGCTTACGTCGAATGTTTACTTTATGATGTTCAATCTTTAAAAGGCAAACGTTCAATTATTAAACAAGTGACTAACCAAATCACTAAAAAGTTTAATGTAAGTATGACTGAAATTGATTTCCATGATACATGGCAACGATCAGCATTCGGAATAGCTGTTGTTTCTACCGATAAAGTCATGGCTGAGCGAGTTCTACAACAAGTTGTAGAAACAATTGAATCACGCACCGACTTGGATACGACTATTATTGAATACGAATGGTTGTAACCCTAAAATTCCGAGGTGATAATAAATGAGTAATGTTAGATCAAATCGTGTTGCAGAGCAAATGAAAAAAGAGCTCGGCGATATTTTATCAAGAAAAATTAAAGACCCACGTGTCGGGTTTGTTACAGTAACAGACGTACAAGTAAGTGGGGATTTACAACAAGCGAAAGTTTTTATTTCCATTTTCGGTGATGATGTACAACAAGAAGAAACATTAATTGGCTTAACAAAGTCTAAAGGTTTCATTAGAACTGAAATTGGCAAACGTATTCGATTACGTAAAACGCCAGAGATCTCATTTGAAATTGATGAAGCTATTCAATACGGAAACAAAATTGAAAACATTTTAAATGATCTCAATAAGGAATAACCTTTATATACACGTTTAAAGGATAGACAATTACGTCTATCCTTTAGTGTGTATTTAAGATATAAACTTTTTGGGTGTACTAACCCAAAAGCTTTTACATAAAAGAGGTGCATCAAATGAACGGATTTATTCCATTATGGAAGCCAAAAGGGATGACTTCACACGATTGTGTTATGAAACTACGAGGAGTCTTAAGGACCAAAAAGATTGGTCACACTGGTACGTTAGACCCTGAAGTTGAAGGTGTATTGCCGATTACTGTAGGAAAGGCTACAAAATTGACGACGTTAATTACTGACCAACCCAAAACATACGTTGCTGAAGTTTCCTTAGGTAAACAAACAACGACTGAAGACCACACAGGTGAAGTAGTTGATCAGAGAGACATTCCTGAAACATTGACTATTGACCAATGTATTGATGTTTTAAACCATTTTGAAGGTACACTAACCCAAGTTCCACCTATGTATTCAGCAGTTAAAGTTAACGGAATGAAACTATATGAATATGCTCGAGATGGACTTGAAGTAGATCGCCCGAGTAGAGAAGTTACAATTTATAATATAACTAACTTAAGTCAACAGTTAAAAATACACAATCAACAAGATGTAAGATTTTCTTTTCAAGCTACTTGTTCTAGCGGGACTTATATTAGAACTCTTTGTGTTGATATTGGTAAAAGGCTAGGGTTCCCTGCACACATGTCTCACTTAGTAAGAGAAGAGGCAGGTTCATTTAAATCAAATGAGGCTGTTACATTTGAGCAATTAGAAGACGCAAAAAATGATGGAGATGTCGAAAAGTTTATTGTTAATCCATCAAAACCTTTATCTTTTTTGCCATCATATAAAGCAAATACTGATGAAATTATTCGTTTTAAGCATGGACAAGTACTACCTGTTCCCTCTAAACTAAAAGAAGTTGACTTGTTTAGAGTTGAAGATGAATTAGGACAATTAATTGCATTATATCAACAGCACCCGACTAAAGCTGGTCAAATTAAACCGTTTAAGGTATTGCAATCGTAAAGAAGGTGAATTTATGGAAGTTATCGAACTGTCATTGAGTGAAAGTAGCCATTTCCCTACATTAGATGAAGTTAGTATTGCTGTAGGTTATTTTGATGGTATACATAAAGGGCATCAAGCAGTGATACAAACGGCAATCAATCAAGCAAAGGAACTTAATATTAAATCTGGTGTTATGACATTTAGCCCACACCCTTTAACAGTTATTAAAGGAGAGCCACTATCTGATTACTTAATAACATCACTTGATGAAAAGCTCGACTTGTTTAAAAGTATGGAATTAGATTATGTAATTATTGTGACTTTTGATCGTCATTTAGCTAAACTATCACCACAATCATTTGTTGATCAGTTTTTCACTGACTTAAATGTAAAACATGTAGTAGGTGGATTTGACTTTTCTTTCGGCCATAAAGGGGCTGGGAAAATTCAAGAGATGGAAAGCTATTCAAAAGGAAGGTTTACCCATTCTGTAGTCGATCAAGTTTCTATTAAAAACGAAAAAGTTAGCTCAACCTTAATAAGGGAACAACTTTCTTTAGGTAACATTGAGTACACAGAACAACTTTTAGGTCGTCCATTTAAAATTAGATCTAAAGTTAAAGAAGGGTACAAGCGAGGTAGAGAGATTGGTTTTCCTACTGCTAATTTAGATGTTGATCCAGAACATAAAGTACCAAGAGTAGGCGTTTATGTTGTGCAAGTTGAATACGCCAATCAAACATATGGTGGAATGGCAAGTGTCGGTTACAACCCTACATTTGAAGGTGAACATGACAAGCCAATTATTGAAGTCAATGTTTTTGATTTTGACCAAGATCTATATGGTGAAGAAATTACTGTTTCATTTCTACATTACATCCGTGATGAAGAAAAATTCGACAATGTTGATACATTAGTCGATCGAATAAAACAGGATGAGGTTGAAGCAAAAAAAATCTTATCGAAATATAGATAATACTTGCATTTGGCACTTATAACGTGTATTGTATTTATTGTATGAAGCTAACCTTGTTCTTGGCATAACGTCTCTCCGCCGAATGCTAGGAAGAAGGGGATTAAAAAATTTAGGAGGTGAATAGGATGGCAATTTCACAACAACGCAAAAGCGAATTAATCAGCGAATTTAAGACTCACGAGAATGATACTGGTTCTCCAGAGGTACAGGTAGCTATCCTAACAGAACAGATTACTACTTTAAACAATCACTTACGTGAGCACAAAAATGACCACCACTCTCGTCGTGGTTTAATGAAAATGGTTGGTAGACGTCGTCATTTGTTAAACTATTTACGTAACAAAGACATTCAACGCTACCGTGAATTGATCAATCAACTTGGTCTACGTCGATAAGGTTTGTCACAAAAAGCGGGGATATCACCCGCTTTTTCTTTATCATAAGGCTTTTACAAGCATAGCGACAAGTAATAAAATGAATAATAAAAGTGTACTTGTGATTACATAAGAACAGTTTTTGGAAGGAGCAATTAAAACTATGACGAATGAAATGAAGTCATATTCGATCGATGTTGGTGGAAGACAATTAACATTTGAAATTGGAGAAGTTGCTAAACAAGCAAATGGTGCAGCGATGGTAAGGTACGGTGATACATCAGTATTAGTAGCTGCTACAGCCTCTAATGAACCTAAAGATTTACCTTTCTTCCCACTTACAATTAACTATGAAGAAAAATTATATGCTGTTGGTAAGATTCCAGGTGGTTTCATAAAGCGTGAAGGTAAACCAAGTGATAAAGCTGTTTTAACTTCTCGTTTAATTGATCGACCAATTAGACCATTATTTGCTGATGGTTTTAGAAATGAAGTACAAGTAATGAGTACTGTAATGAGTGTTGATCAAGATTGTTCTTCGGAAATGGCCGCTATGACCGGTTCTTCCCTCGCACTATGCATCTCAGATATCCCATTTGATGGACCGATTGCTGGTGTTAATGTAGGTCGTGTAAATGGAGAGTTTGTTATTAACCCTACAATTGAACAAATGAAAGAAAGTGACATCGAATTAACGGTAGCTGGAACGAAAGATGCAATCAACATGGTTGAGGCAGGCGCAGAAGAAGTTCCAGAAGATATTATGTTAGAAGCGATTATGTTTGGACATGAAGAGATTAAACGTTTAGTAGCATTCCAAGAAGAGATTATGGCAGAAGTAGGTAAAGAGAAAATGGAAGTGACATTATTCACTCCAGAAGAAGACATTGCTTCAGAAGTAGAAAAATTAGCAAAAGACAAGCTAGTTTCTGCAATTAAAACAGAAGAAAAATCAGCTCGTGAAGAAGCAATTGACGCTGTAAAGAAAGAAATTATAGAACAATATGAAGAAGCAGAAGCAGAAAGTGACGTAATCGGACAAGTTAAAGCGGTGTTAGATTCGATTGTAAAAGAAGAAGTACGTCGTTTAATTACTGTAGATAAAATTCGCCCTGATGGTCGTAAAGTAGATCAAGTTCGTCTATTAACTTCTCGTACAGAAGTTTTACCGAGAACACATGGATCTGCAATGTTCACTCGTGGACAAACACAAGCTTTAAGTGTATGTACTCTTGGGCCTTTAGGTGATGTGCAAATTCTAGATGGTTTAGACCTTGAGGAAGAAAAACGTTTTATGCACCATTATAACTTCCCACAGTATAGTGTAGGTGAAACAGGTCCTGTCCGTGGACCAGGTAGACGTGAAATTGGCCACGGAGCATTAGGTGAACGTGCCTTAGACCCTGTCATTCCAGATGATAGTGATTTCCCTTATACTATTAGAGTTGTTTCTGAAATTTTAGAATCTAACGGTTCTACTTCACAAGCTAGTATTTGTGCAGGAACAATGGCGATGATGGATGCTGGTGTACCACTTAAGAGACCAGTTGCAGGTATTGCAATGGGATTAGTTAAGTCTGGTGAGAACTATACGGTACTAACTGATATTCAAGGTATGGAAGATGCTTTAGGTGACATGGACTTTAAAGTCGCTGGTACAAGCGAAGGTGTTACAGCGCTACAAATGGACATTAAAGTTGACGGTTTATCAAAAGAAATTTTAGAAGAAGCTTTAACTCAAGCGAAAAAAGGACGCATGGAAATTTTAGATCATATGGTTGAGACAATTCCACAACCACGTGAAGAACTTTCTGAATACGCACCTAAAATCGAAAAAATTACTATTAAACCAGATAAAATTCGTGATGTTATTGGGCCAAGCGGCAAACAGATTAATAAAATCATCGAAGAAACAGATGTTAAAATCGACATTGAACAAGATGGTCGCATTTTCATTTCATCTCCAGATCGTACTAAGATTAACCATGCAAAACAAATCATTGAAGATTTAGTGCGCGAGGTTGAGGTTGGTAAGATTTATTTAGGTAAAGTTAAACGCGTAGAAAAGTTCGGAGCATTCGTAGAACTATTCAGCGGTAAAGATGGACTTGTTCATATTAGTGAACTTGATGAACAACACATCAAAAATGTAACTGACGTAGCAGATGTCGGTGATGAGATGTTAGTTAAAGTTAAAGAAATTGACCAACAAGGTCGAGTTAACTTATCACGTAAAGCAGCATTAAAAGAGCAAGAATCTGAACAATCCATGTAGTTGGAAACATAAGATAGAGCTGGTGTTTACCAGTTCTTTTTTATGTCATCATATTTATAGATTTGTCTTACCGGAACCGTTGGTATCAGGTGATCCGCTCTCGGTGGACGCTTTTATCCATAGGGCACAAGGTCAACATCTGCTCAAACTCCCCAAGGTCGTTTATCGCAGGGTTTTCTATGCAGGGGCACGGCTTCAGCTAACTGGGGAAAGAAATACGCTTTCCCCAGTGGATCTTCAGCTCGTGCTGTCCCCATGGCCTGGATGGTCTAATGTCGGCGTTGGACACAGGACGTGGCCGCTTTTAGCCGACCTGGCGTCGCCGCCTTTCGCTCGTCACATCCTGATCTTTAAGATGGGGTCGAACATCCCATTCAAAACAAAAAAATACACTCATTCGCCATCTCTTGTTATCCTAAAGTCGGCTAAAACACTAGCAAAAAGAGAGGCGATATGAGTACAACAACATTTTATCACAGAGGGTATTAATAGTATCAATAAGGTGTTGAAACGTATATCATATGATATTAAATCATTTGAAAGATAACGTCGAAAGGTTTTATGGCACTAATTGATGCTACAATGATTAAATAAAGCATCTATTACAGAATAAAGATCATAAAAAACACTTTTTTGTTAGGTAAGGTGTATTAAGCGGAATCAAAATGCGTAGACTCCAGCGGGAACAGCACGAGTCTCGAGACCCCACAGGCCCCGTTCTTTGGGCCGAGGAGGCTCGAGCCGTGCCCGCGGAAAGCGAAGCATTTTGATGGAGCGATGATCAATATATTTATTAAATTTATACACCACCACATTTGAAATAGAACCGAAATAATTAATAGTTAATGGGAGAGATTAATACAGTGTTACAAAGATACGAACTCAACAACGGCTTAAAAGTGGTTGAGGAGCAAATGGACGGGGTTCGTTCTGTTTCGATCGGAATATGGATTTTGACTGGATCACGCAATGAACCCGAAAATATTAATGGTATTTCACATTTGATTGAACATATGCTTTTCAAAGGAACTGACAAAAGGTCTCCAAAAGATATAGCTGAAGCTTTCGATAAAATTGGTGGACAGGTCAATGCATTTACTTCAAAAGAGTACACTTGTCTTTATGCAAGAGTTATGGACCAACATGCTGAAGAAGCATTGGAAGTGCTGTCTGATATGATTTTAAATTCTAATTTTGATGAAGAAGAGCTTGAAAGAGAAAAGAAAGTCGTATTAGAAGAGATACTAATGACAGAAGATGATCCAGATGACATCATTCATGACTATTTACATGAGATAAGTTTTGAAGGACACTCATTGTCACAATCAATTTTAGGTAGTCGTGAAGCGTTAAATAATTTATATAGGTCAGATATTTTAAATTACATGGAGCGATATTACACATCTGAACGTATGGTCGTTTCAATAGCAGGCAACGTACCAAATAACTTTCGTGACAAAGTGTCTACACACTTAGGGGATGTTAGGTCGAATGATCAGCTTGAAGACAGCATGAAAACAATATTCACCCCAGGAAATATAGAAAAAACTGACGATACAAGTCAATCCCACTTGTGTATCGGTTATAATGGCTATCCTATTGGAACGGATGAAGTATTAACTGTCTCTGTCTTAAACAACGTACTAGGCGGTAGTATGAGCTCTAGGATGTTCCAGCAAGTTAGAGAAGAAAAAGGTTTGTCTTATGCTATATTTTCATTTCACAACCCATTCCGCGATAACGGAATACTAACAATTTATAGTGCAACAGCACCTGATCAACTTGAAGAAATGGAAGCTATTATTAATAGTATTATAGATGATATTAAAGTGAATGGCATTACTGATCAAGAATTGACAAATACAATTCAGCAATTAAAAGGACAACTAGTATTAGGGTTAGAAAATCCAAGTAGTCGAATGAATCGTAACGGTCGTAATGAGCTATTACAGCAGCCTCATTTAACACTTGATGAGTTGATTACTAAACTAGAAAAAGTAACACATGCTGACCTTAAGAAAATTGCTAATGAAATGTTTAATTCTAAGCCAGCACGTGCATTGATTTCACCTGAGAGCATATAATGGTATAAACCCTCCTGGAAAGGTAGATGTTTATGCGTTATAGAGACTTATCAGGAAAAGAATTAATTGATGCGGACCGTGGAGAAAGATTAGGTGTGTTAGGACATACCGACTTAGAAATTAACGAAACAACTGGGCAAATTGAGCGAATCGTGATCCAAGATTACTCAATGTTAGGTTTTAAAAAGGGAGAATCCACTGCTACTATTAAATGGTCAGATATTGAAGTTATTGGTGACGATATGATTGTCATTAAACGAACCAACTTTTAAAACCATATGAAACCGAAAAACTTTATTGAAATTATACGTATAACTGGCTTTCCTTAAAATTTGGAAAGTCAGTTTTCACTTTTCCTAGACGTTTACATAGTATATATTGGATTGAATGATAATGGGCAGGTGATGAGATGTTAACAGGAAAGTCAGTGTTAATTGTAGGTGGCGACGCCAGGTACATTGAGTTAATTAAACAATTGTCTTTATTTGATGCTAGTGTCTATGCTATTGGGTTTGATGAAGCGGAAGATCAGTTAGAAAATGTTATTTTAACGACTGAAGATCGTTTAGTGAAAGATCAAATCGACGCAATCATCTTACCGATTACTGGGTTAGATCAGGATGGTTATGCAGATACTCATTTTAGTGATTCTTCTATACAGCTAACCGAAGAACAATTAAATGAATTTCCCGACCACTGTTTAATGTTTACTGGGATTATGACACCATACTTAAGACAATTAAGTAGCTTTCAAAACCGCATTGTCGCATTGATGGACCGAGATGATGTTGCAATCTATAACTCAATTCCAACAGTTGAAGGTGCCATCATGCTAGCGATTCAACATACAGACTTTACTATTCATAATTCTAACGTAACTATTTTAGGATTTGGAAGAGTTGGGAAGACGTTAGTTAGACCTTTTCAAGGGTTAGGTGCAAATGTGTCAGTATACGCACGAAAGAATGATGATTTAGCGAGAGTGTTTGAGTCACATGCTAAACCATTAGAAGAGACTGACCTTGTCGATTCAGTAAAGGACTGTAACATATTAATTAACACAGTCCCAGATTTAATCGTAACGCCCAAAATTATAAGTGCACTACCAGTGGACTGTTTAATTATCGATTTAGCGTCAAAACCAGGTGGGGTAGATTTTCGTTATGCTAAAAAGCGTGGCGTCAATGCTATGCTCGCACCTAGTTTGCCAGGGATGGTCGCACCGAAAACAGCTGGTAAGATTTTAGCCCATGTCATTCAAACCGTTATGCATGATCATGAATAACGGAAGGAGTTCGGTTTGATTGGATTTAAAAGGTAAAAGAATAGGATTCGGGTTAACAGGTTCACATTGTACGTATGATGAGACATTTCCAATTTTGCAAGATTTAGTTGATCGCGGTGCTGAAGTTGTACCGATAGTATCTTATACAGTTCAGACTACTGACACAAAGTTCGGCGAGGCTGAACAACATATTGCTAGAATTAAAGAGATCACGCAAAAGCCACTAGTAAACACAATCCCTTTAGCAGAACCGCTAGGACCTAAAGAGCCATTAGATTGTATGGTTATTGCACCAATGACGGGTGCTTCATTAAGCAAGTTTGCTAATGCATTAACAGATAGCCCTGTCTTAATGGCTGCTAAAGCAACGTTAAGAAATCGTAAACCAGTTGTTTTGGCAATTTCTACAAACGATGCGTTAGGATTAAATGCTGCAAATATTGCTAAACTTTTAGCTGCTAAACATGTTTACTTTGTACCATATGGGCAAGATGATCCAGTAAAGAAACCTACGTCTTTAGTAGCACATATGTCACTGCTACCAAACACAGTTGAAAAAGCGCTTGACGGTGAGCAACTGCAGCCAATGTTAAGAGAATATTAACAAAGGTGTTAATAATATAAAAATATGATAGACTGTTAATAGAAAATTTATATACGTAGTTATGGAGGGAATAAAAGTGGAAGCAAAAAGCAGATACAATGTAGCAGTTGTAGGAGCAACAGGTGCAGTAGGTGAAAAAATAATTGAGATGTTAGAACAGGTCGAGTTCCCAATTGATGAACTACGTCCGTTAGCATCAAAGCGTTCAGTCGGAAAAACGGTTGAATACAAAAGTGGAGAAGTGACTATTCAAGAAGCTGCTCCAGAAGCATTTGAAGGAATTGATATTGCGTTATTTTCAGCAGGAGGGTCAGTATCTAAACAGTTAGCACAAGAAGCTGTAGACCGTGGAGCTGTTGTTATTGATAACACAAGTGCATTCCGTATGCATGAAGATGTTCCATTAGTTGTTCCTGAAGTGAACAAAGAGGACATTAAAGATCACAAAGGAATTATTGCTAACCCTAACTGCTCAACTATTCAAATGGTAGCGGCATTAGAGCCAGTCCGTGAAAAATATGGTTTAAACCGTATCATTGTTTCAACTTATCAGTCTGTTTCAGGATCAGGTAATGATGCAATTGAAGAGCTTAAGCATCAAACACGTGCGATGTTAGATGGTGAAACAGTTCATACAGAAATCATGCCAGTGAAATCTGAGCCAAAGCACTTCCCAATCGCGTTTAATGCGTTGCCTCAGATCGATACATTTGAAGATAACCACTATACATTTGAAGAAATGAAGATGGTTAACGAAACAAAGAAAATTATGAGTCTTCCTGACTTAAATGTAGCTGCAACATGCGTGCGTTTGCCGTTTTTCTATTCACACGCTGAGAGCATCTATGTCGAAATTGATGATGAGAGCATTTCAGTTCCTCAATTACAAGGTGCTATTAAAGACGCACCTGGTGTTGTATTAGAAGATGATATTGTAAACCAAGGATACCCAACACCACTATCAGCAGAAGGCAAATTAGATATCTTTGTCGGTCGTGTAAGAAAAGACTTAGACGTACCAAACGGATTCCACTTATGGGTTGTAGCAGACAACGTACTAAAAGGTGCTGCTTGGAATTCAGTACAAATCGCTCAAGCATTAATCGAAATAAACTCTGAAGCATAAGTTGAGGTGCAAAGATGAAAACGTTAGTGCAAAAGTTTGGTGGGACCTCTGTTCGTGATGAAGCGATCAGAGGTCGTGCAATTCAACATATAAAGGATGCAATTGATGAAGGGTATCGAGTCGTCGTAGTCGTTTCTGCAATGGGGCGCAAAGGTGAACCATATGCAACGGACTCTTTACTAGATTTAATAGATTATCCTGAAACAGATGTAACAAAACGTGAAGTTGATTTATTAATGTCATGTGGGGAAACGATTTCGTCTGTCGTTTTTACCCATGAGTTGAAACAACAAGGTGTAACGGCTACTGCGCTAACAGGGTCGCGTGCTGGTATATTAACAACTAGTGATTATACAGACTCTAGAATTAATAAAGTCGATCCAACAGAAATTCATAAGTACTTAAAAAGCAATGATGTTGTCGTCGTAGCTGGTTTCCAAGGCCAAGATGAGGGTGGTAATGTTACAACACTTGGTCGTGGTGGTTCTGATACATCTGCTGTTGCACTTGGAGCCGCGATGGACTCTGAATATGTTGACATTTTTACAGATGTAGATGGAATTAAAACTGCGGACCCACGACTTGTTGAAAATGCTAAAACTTTACAAGTAATGACATATAATGAAATTGTTCATTTAGCATACCAAGGCTCTAAAGTAATTCACCCTAGAGCTGTTGAAATTGCAATGCAAGAAAAGATTCCGATTCGAGTACGTTCAACATACTCGAATGATGCCGGTACTTTAGTAACTGCAAAGAAAGACCAAACAGTCGACCAAGGCTTTAAAGATCGACTTGTTACTGGTATTGCACACGTTTCTGGCATTACACAAGTTAAAGTATATACTAAAGAAGATTCAATTCGTTTGCATAATGACGTATTAACTAAATTAGCAACAGAACAAATCTCAGTTGACTTTTTCAATATTACAACAGATGGTATAACATTCACTGTCCCTACACACAAACTAAAGACTACTACTTCTATAATAGAAGCGTTAAATTATGATTATAAAATTGTTGAAAAATGCGCAAAAGTTTCAACAGTAGGTGCTGGAATCCAAGGGGTTCCAGGTGTTGCTTCTCGTGTCGTATCAGCATTATCAAAATTTAACATCCAAATATTACAGTCGGCAGATAGCCATACTACTATATGGGTGTTAGTAAAAGAACAAGACCTTGAAAATGCGGTTAACGCATTACACCAAGAGTTTCTCGAAGATCGTTAATTTGTGGAAGGGGTTTTGACAGTGGATTTTGGGAATGTTTTAACTGCGATGGTTACGCCCTTTGACGATGAAGGACGTTTAGATTTAAACAAAACTGAGAAGTTAGTTGAGTATTTAATTGCAAACGGATCTGAAGGTTTAGTATTAGGTGGCACAACAGGTGAATCACCGACGTTATCAAGCGAGGAAAAAATACAACTTTTTACTGCTGTAAAAGAAATGGTTAACAATCGGGTACCGGTTCTTGCTGGTACCGGTAGTAATCATACAGAGGCAGCGGTAGAGTTGACTAAGCAAGCTACTAAAACAGGTGTCGATGGCATTATGTTAGTCACACCGTATTACAATAAACCGAATGAACAAGGTTTATACTTACATTTTAAATCAATTGCTGAAAGTACATCTTTACCAGTCATGCTTTATAATGTGCCAGGTCGATCAGTAGTTAACATGTCTGTTGATACGACAGTCGAGTTATCAAAAATCTCCAATATAGTATCAACGAAAGATGCTAGTGGCGATTTAGATATGATGAGCGAAATTATTGAAAGAACGGATGATTCTTTCAGTTTATATGTTGGTGATGACAGTATGACATTACCTTCGTTAGCTGTAGGCTCTAAAGGTGTTGTTTCCGTTTCAGCGCATGTTATAGGAAATGAAATGAAACAAATGGTTGATGCCTTTCGCTTAGGGCATACGAGTCAAGCGGCACAAATTCATCGAAAGATCTTACCAAAGATGAAAGCGTGCTTTATGGCCCCTTCACCAGCACCTGTAAAAGCAGCGCTAAATTACTATGGTATTGATGTCGGTTCAGTTCGCCTGCCTTTAGTTGATTTATCATTAGAAGAATTTAATACATTAAAATCGGTATTAGATCAATAATATATTTGTCTAAGTAAACTGGTCTCATTTTATTATGAGACCAGTTTTTTACTTTTTGATATGCATGACTAACAACAAAATGCGAACAATACGAACTAAAGGTAGGTGTTAGAAATGAATCAAGATCAACCAAATAACGATGAGAAAAAACAGGAAGGTCAAAGCCAAGATTCATTAATGGAAAAAATTAAGCAGCTCGGTTCAACAAATGTCCCACAAGCACCTGATTCTAATATCCATGTGCTTCCGATTATTGGACAAGTTGAAGGACACCTTCAATTACCCGCTAAAAATAAGACGACAAAATACGAACACCTTATTCCACAGATAATCGCGATTGAACAAAACCCTAAAATTGAAGGTGTTATTATTTTGTTAAATACAGTGGGTGGAGACGTAGAAGCAGGTTTGGCAATTTCAGAAATGATCTCGTCTCTGTCTAAACCATCTGTATCACTTGTATTAGGTGGCGGACATTCTATTGGTGTTCCAATTGCTGTATCAGCAAATCATTCTTTCATTACAGAAACTGCTACAATGACGATTCATCCAATTCGTTTAACTGGACTAGTCGTTGGTGTACCACAAACATTTGAATACCTAGATAAAATGCAAGATCGTGTTATTAATTTCGTAACGCACCACTCGAATATCGAGGAGGAACAGTTTAAGGACTTAATGTTTGCTAAAGGGAATTTAACTCGTGATATCGGTACAAACGTTGTTGGTCAAGACGCTGTTGATTATGGCTTAATTGATTCGATTGGTGGCGTTAAAGAAGCGATGGTCAAACTTAATGAGTTAATTGGAAAAACTAATGATGACCAGGTGGTTCAATGATTATATATACGCCATTACTCGAACAAGAAATTTTTGAAGATGAAGAGCAACATGAGAGCTTCCATTGGTTAAATGTTAATCATGCAACAGTTAAATTAAGAAGAGATGTTGAAAACAATAGTTTTGAAATTGTTCATATGTCATCAACTAACCCATCAGATTATTTACAAAAACACTTACAACCTGGTTCAATTTATTACTTATAATCATCCAAAATGAGGTAACTCTGTGATATAATGAACGTTAGAAGCAGCCGATTATTAGGCTGCTTCACTCATTTTTGAGGTGATGAAGATGGCAAAGAAAAAACGTAAAACAAAACGCAACAAAAGAAAGCCTTTATTGAAGTTTGAATTAATAGGATTACTATTAATTTTAACTGCTATTTTCTCAAGTGGAATTACGCCGATCAGTGAAGGGGTTATTCCGAACCTATTAACGAATTTACTGCAATGGCTGTTTGGTTTTTGGTACGCTATTGCGAGTAGCTTTATGTTCGTTTTAGGACTTTATTTATTAGTGAAAAGAACATGGCCAACATTTACATCAATGAAATGGATTGGCTTCTACGTGTTAGTCGGTTCAATTATACTTTATACACATGTCCAAGCTTTTGAAGCTGTTGTTGCGACTAATTCAGATCAATCAATTTTTACATTAACGTGGGATTTCTTTGATGCTTACCAAAACGGAATTGTCACATATGAAGAAATTGGAGCTGGAATGACAGGTGCACTTTTATTTTTCTTAAGCTTTTACTTACTTTCTTCGGCAGGGGCAAAAGTATTGGCATTCTTTGGACTTATTATAGGAATTATGCTGTTATCGGAAAAATCCTTAACAGACGTGATCAACCAAGTGTATACATACTTCAAAACTAAGCTTGATTCTTGGAAGGCACAAAGATATAAGAACAAAGAAGAGAAACAAAAAGAAAAAGAAGAAAAACAAGAGCCTGAAACAGTTACTGTAGAAATTGAAGATCACGCAACACCACATGAAGAGCCTGTAATTGAAGGTTTCGACACGTATGATCATGAAACTGATTTAACAGAAGTTGAAACAAAAGAATGGACTGAAACGGTTGAGAATGAATCTGAACAACAATTTGATGAACCCGATCAACTGCCGTTAACAGAAGTTGAGAATGAAGATTATAAATTACCTTCATTAAACTTGTTAGCTAACCCTGTTAACCATTCGCAACAACAAGAGAAATCACAAATCCAATCAACTGTTAAAAAGTTAGAACAAACTTTTCATAGTTTTGGTGTAAAAGCGAAAGTAACGAAAGTTCACGTAGGACCAGCCGTTACAAAATACGAAGTTTATCCTGATGTTGGTGTAAAGGTTAGTAAAATTGTTAATTTACATGACGATTTAGCACTAGCTTTAGCTGCTAGAGACATTAGAATTGAAGCACCAATACCTGGTAAGTCAGCAATCGGTATTGAAGTGCCAAATACTGAAGTGGCGCAAGTGTCGATGAGAGAAGTTATGCAACCCATTCACCAAAGTCCATCCAAATTACTGTTTGGACTGGGGCGAGATATTGCTGGTGACGCTATTACAGCGGAGTTGAATAAAATGCCGCACATGTTAATTGCAGGTGCGACAGGTAGTGGTAAAAGTGTTTGTGTAAATGGCATTATTACAAGCATCTTACTACGTTCCAAGCCGCATGAAGTGAAAATGATGATGATCGACCCTAAAAAAGTTGAATTAAATGTTTATAATGGCATACCGCATCTTTTAGCGCCAGTTGTAACGGATCCGAAAAAGGCATCTCAAGCACTTAAAAAGATTGTTTCAGAGATGGAAAGACGGTATGAGTTATTTTCTGATACGGGTACAAGAAACATTGAAGGGTATAATGACTACATTAATAAAGTTAATGACCAAGAAGATGAGAACCACCCGCAACTACCGTACATTGTTGTTTTAATTGATGAATTAGCAGACTTAATGATGGTTGCTTCAAACGAAGTGGAAGATGCCATTACTCGCTTAGCACAGATGGCGCGAGCTGCAGGCATTCACTTAATTATCGCTACACAAAGACCATCTGTTGATGTAATTACCGGTGTCATAAAAGCAAATATTCCTTCAAGAATAGCATTTAGCGTATCATCTCAAACTGACTCTAGAACGATCTTAGACAGTGGTGGTGCCGAAAAGTTACTCGGTAAAGGTGACATGCTATTTTTACCTGTTGGTGCCTCTAAGCCAACACGTATACAAGGCGCTTTCTTATCTGATGAAGAAGTCGAATCAATCGTCGATTTCTGTATCGAACAACAAAAAGCCCAATATCAAGAAGAGATGATTCCAAGTGAATCGAATGAACAACATGAAGAAGTAGATGACGAATTATATGAAGATGCTGTCCAACTAATTGTTGAAATGCAAAGTGCGAGCGTGTCAATGTTACAACGTAAGTTTAGAATCGGTTACACAAGAGCTGCTCGTTTAATTGATGCAATGGAAGAACGAGGTATTGTTGGGCCTTATGAAGGTAGTAAACCAAGAAAAGTATTAGGACCGCCTAATCCACAACAGGAAGAACAGTCGTCATAACTTCACAATAATAATCTTATGTAAACTCAGGTTCAGTAATTTCACTGAACCTGAGTTAAATAGTATGTTTTAACGTATAGAGGTAAAATATATAATAAGAAATTCCTAAGGAGGACTGACATGCAAACGTTAATCGATCATAAAGTAGGCTATGATGACTACGAGTTACATTTAATTAATACGAAAAAATTTAAAACGAATACAATCGCTTTAAAATTCTCTCGTCCAATTGAACGTGAAGATATAACGAAGAGAGCATTAATACCTTTTGTGTTACAAAAAGGTTCTGCAAAATATCCAACTGAACGTGATTTAAGACTAGAATTAGATGAATTGTATGGTGCTAAATTTTCAATTACGAGTGCTAAAAAAGGTGAAAACCATATCATAACTTTTACGTTAGATTTAGCGAACGAGAAGTTTATTGAAGGAGAAGATGAGCTTCTTCATAAAGGGATTAGTTTTTTACATGAAATTGCTAACAACCCAAAGCTAGATGGAGACAAATTTGACTCTAATATTGTAGAAAAAGAAAAAGAAACGTTAGAAAACAAAATTAACTCCATTATTGATGAAAAAATGCAATACGCTAATATGCGCTTAATCGATGAAATGTGTAAAGATGAGAAATTCGGCATCAGGTCGCACGGATACTTAGAAGATTTTGACGATATTGATGCACAATCATTGTATGATTCGTATCAAAAGATGATCACTGAAGATCAACTAGACATTTATATCGTTGGAGACTTAGATGAAGAGCATGCTAAAAGTATTTTGGAAAGTAAGTTTCAAATCAATCGTAACCCTAATGCGAGTATAAGACGTGTTGAACCTAAAGAGCCTTCTGAAGAAAAGGATATTACTGAAGCTCAAAAAATCCAACAAGGTAAACTTCATTTAGGTTATCGAACGGGTATTACGTATCAAGACGAACAATACCCTGCACTCCAAGTGTTCAATGGCATATTTGGTGGGTTCCCACATTCAAAACTATTTTTAAATGTGCGTGAGAAACATTCATTAGCTTATTATGCCGCATCCCGATTTGAAAGCCATAAAGGACTGTTGTTTGTATTTAGTGGTATAGCTCCAGAAAAGTATGGCCAAGCGAAAGACATCATTATGGAACAACATGAAGCGATTAAAAAAGGTGAAGTCTCTGATGATGAGCTCGAACAAACGAAAAAGACGATCATTCATTCATTAAAAGAGACAATCGATCGTCCGCGCGGTATTATCAATTGGTATTATCAGCAAGTGATTGGTGGTAAAGAAATGACTAATCAAGAAATGGTCGAGGCTATACAATCAGTAACAAAAGAACAAGTGATTGCAGTAAGTAAACAAGTTCGATTAGATACCGTTTATTTCTTAACAGCAGAAGATGGAGGTGCGGAAAATGAATGAATTAAAAATTCCTCGAATAAATGAATCCATCTATCATGACCGATTAGAAAATGGATTGGACGTCTTCTTATATCCAAAAGATGAGTTAGAGAAGACTTTTGCTATATTTTCTACAAAGTATGGTTCAATTGACCAGAAGTTTATTCCATTAAATGGACAAGAAATGGTTACAGTTCCTGATGGTATTGCTCATTTTTTAGAACATAAAATGTTTGAAAAAGAAGACGGAGATGTTTTCCAACACTTTTCTGAACGTGGTGCATCAGCCAATGCTTTTACGTCATTTACACAAACAGCTTATCTGTTTTCAAGTACTTCTGATGTAAAAGAAAATGTTGAGACCTTGTTAGACTTTGTCCAAGATCCTTACTTTACAGAGGAAAGTGTCGAGAAAGAAAAAGGCATTATCGAACAAGAGATTCGTATGTACGACGATAAAGCGGACTGGCGGTTATTCTTCGGCACGTTAGGTGCTATGTTCGAAAAACATCCAGTTCATATCGACATTGCTGGTACAGTTGAATCAATTAACAAAATAACACATGAAGACTTATACACTTGCTATGAGACTTTTTATCACCCGTCTAATATGCAATTGTTTATCATTGGAAACTTTGATTTAAACGAAATCGAAACGTTAGTTCGTGATAATCAAAATAACAAATCATTTGAAGATCAAAAAGAGATCGAACGTGATTACGGAGATGAACCAGTACAAGTTCATAAACAAGAAGAAGTCATTAAAATGCCGATCAGTACACCTAAGTGTATGGTTGCTATTAAGGAAAAGCCAGAAGCATTACAACAAGATCTTCTTTTAGAGAATGACTTAGTACGAGACATCGTATTAGATTTATACTTCTCAAAAAGTGGACGTTATTTTGAAGAGTTGTATCAAGAAGGCCTAACGATCGACACGTTGCGTTTAGAATTTGTTTTAGAAGAATCATTCGGCTTCACAGCAGTAGGTGCAAATACGATGGAGCCTGAGAAGTTCAGCAAGCGTGTCAAAGAGATGTTTTTACAAATAAAAGATGAAGAAATAGATGAAAAAGAATTCGATCGTGCTAAGAAGAAAAAGTATGGCGAACTGATCCGAGAGTTTAACGACATCGAAGGCACTGCGAACAACTTTATGCAATATAATCAAATGGGCTTAGACTTTAGAGATATCTTTGAAACGCTCGAAAATTTAACTTTAGATCGTTTTAAAGACAATCTTTCTAAATGGGTTAGTGAAGAGCAAATTGCGATCTGTATGGTAGTTCCTGAAGGGGAGTAAGCGGTGAAGAACGAGGAAATTGTTCTAGTTATAGGTTCAAGTGGGGAAATTGGTAAAGCTACAGTTCAAGCTTTAGCTGAACAAAGCAATAGACGGTTTATATTACATTATAGTAAAAATAGCCATGTAATTGATGAATTGGTGGAAATATTGCATGATGATCAAGTATTAATGTCTGTACAGGCTGACTTAACTCAACCAGATGAAATCTATTCATTAATTGACCTTACCCCTTTTGATGTAGATACGATTGTGTTCGCACAAGGACAAGCTTTATCCCAAACGTTTATAAAATTAGATGAACAGACAATGGATGCTTTATACAACGTTCATGTAAAGGCTACAACGTTAATAACACAAGCCTTTCTAGCCTCTATGGTTAAAAAACAAGAAGGTAACATTGTTGTCATCTCATCTATTTGGGGTGAAGAAGGGGCGAGCTTTGAAGTATGGTATTCCATGATGAAAAGTGCTCAAATTAACTTTGTGAAGTCATTAGCTAAAGAAATGGGACCTTCTGGTATTAAAGTAAATGGCGTAACACCAGGTTTTATTAATACAAAAATGAATCAAGCTTTAACGGATGAAGAAATAGGTTATTGGATAGAAGACGTTCCACTTAGCAGGCTAGGTGAAGCAAGTGAAGTAGCCAATTGTGTTAAGTTTTTATGTTCAAGTCAATCGAGCTATGTTAACGGACATATTTTAAAAGTAAACGGTGGAATTAGTTAGCTTTATGTATAAAGTTCATCTTTCGGCTCAAAATATAAGTGACATATATCAAAAGGAGGATGAGCGATGTCCGTTTTAGATAACTTCGAACAATGGAAGGACTTCCTTGGTGATCGCTTGCACCAAGCAGAAGATCAAGGTGTTGATCATGCGACGATTAATAACCTTGCCTATCAAGTGGGAGAACATTTAGCTACGAAAGTTGATGCTCACAATGACGAAGAAGCAATGTTAAGGGATCTTTGGAATGTTGCTTCTGAAGAAGAACGTAAATCAATTGCAAGTATGATGGTTAAACTTGTTCAAAACGAAGGTACTGACAGATAATACTTAGCTCCGTAAAGTGAACGAATCACTTTACGGAGTTTTTTACATTTGTATTAAATTTCATTATTTATCCTTTTAACCTTTTCATTAATATTAAAATAATTTATTATAGAAATAACATGTCTGTAAAATTTGGACATATATTTTAATTGGTACGAGAGGCTGATTGTGATGGATGAGCGTAAAGATTGGTATTTAGAATATGAAATTAAATATAATCGGCCTGGCCTATTAGGTGATATTTCTTCTTTATTAGGAATGTTATCTATTAACATTATTATGATTAATGGTGTAGAAGATCACCGACGAGGTATGTTGTTACTAAGTAAAGACGATCGCCAAATCGAGCGTTTAATAAGTATTTTAAATACTATGGATACAATTCGAGTAACGAAGATTAGACGTCCGAAATTACGTGATAAATTAGCTGTAATGCACGGTCGTTACATAAAAAGTGATTCAGACGACAAGAAGACGTTCCGATTCGTACGTGACGAGTTAGGTTTATTAGTCGATTTCATGGCTGAGCTTTATAAAAAAGAAGGCCACGTTTTAATTGGTATTAGAGGTATGCCAAGAGTCGGTAAAACCGAATCGATCGTTGCTGCCAGTGTTTGTGCTAATAAAAGATGGTTGTTTTTATCTAGCACATTATTGAAACAAACGGTTCGTAGTCAGCTAATTAAAGATGAATACGGAGCAGATAATTTGTTTATCATCGATGGTGTTGTCTCGATGAAGCGAGCTACAGAAAAACATTGGCAACTAATAAGAGAAGTCATGAGCATACCTGCAGTTAAAGTGGTTGAACATCCTGATGTCTTCGTTCAAAACTCTGAATATTCGTTAGATGACTTTGATTATTTTATCGAACTTCGCAATAGTGTAGATGAAGAAATTGAGTATGAGAAAATCCAAAGACCACAATTTGATGAACAAGATGGCTTTTCTATGTTTGACTTTTAAATGGATGGTGTTAATCAATGGAACTAGGGCAAAGACTGAAAGAAGCTAGAGAAGAAAAAGGAATCACAATTGAACAGCTAGCCGAATCTACTAAAATCCAAAAGCGCTACTTAACTGCAATTGAAGATCATCAATGGGATACAATTCCTGGTAACTTCTATGTTCGCGCTTTTGTTAGAGAGTATGCAGATGCTGTTGGTTTAAGTGGCGATGAGCTCATAACTGAATACGCTAATGAGCTACCTTCAGGAGACGATCGTACGTATGAATATATGACGCCGTCAAGAAAGAATAGTAAGGCTCAAAAAGCAAGTAACCAAATCTTCACCCTTCTTCCAAAATTATTAGTATTTTTATTAATTATTGGAATCGGGTTTGCCATATGGTATTCAATAGTTAATTATATTCAGCCTGCCATAACTGATGGCGAAAACGAACAACCATCTCAAGAAATCATTACTGCACCAGAAGATGATGATGATGATGATGAAAGTGATGAAAATGCAGAAAACGGTGATGAGGAATCATCAAATGAAGATGAAGAAGAATCAACTGAAGAAGAGGTCGAGGAAGTTAATCCTAGCTTAAACGTGCTTGATGTTAACCAAGACAGTACACCAAGAACGACATATGAGTTAGTTGATGCGGATTCTTTTGTAATTACATTAACCGTAAATGATGAAACTTACTTAGAAGTTGACTTAACAGAGGATGGGGAAGGGTCACAACCTTTTTCTGGAATGTTTAGAAATGACGACGATTCACCATTTGAAATTGATTCAGATGGAAATGAAGTTGAGCTAGAGATGAACATAGGACGTGCGAGTGGATTTGGTATTGAAGTGAGCGGCGTCGAGCTTGAGTATGAAGTCGATCCGAACGACAATGTCCATCAACGTATCATAATTTTATGGGAAAATGAGCATGAAGAAGACTAATCCTTTGCTTTTAATCGCAAAGGATTTCTTTTTCGGTTAAAATAAACTATAGATCTTGCAGTAAATAAAATTGGAGGACCGCAGTATGAATTTACCAAATAAAATTACTATTTCACGACTATTTTTAATTCCGGTTTTTATCATTTTACTAGTAGCACCATTAGATTGGGGCAGTTATGACATCGGTGCCTATGAGCAGCCTGTTGCACATCTACTAGCTGCTATTATTTTTATTGTCGCTTCTTTAACAGATTGGTTAGACGGATACTACGCTCGCAAATATAACCTAGTAACGAACCTTGGAAAGTTTTTAGATCCATTAGCAGATAAGTTGTTAGTTTCAGCAGCCTTGATTTGTCTAGTTGAACTAGGGATGGCACCAGCTTGGATCGTGATTATCATTATAAGTAGAGAGTTTGCCGTCACAGGATTACGTTTAGTTGCAGCTGGTGATGGAATCGTGTTAGCTGCAAGTCAAATGGGGAAATTAAAGACGACATTACAAATTGGTTCAGCTGCTTTTTTATTACTGCACCATTTTCCATTTTCTTATATCGGATTACCAATTGGAACTATCTTGCTATATCTAGCAGCATTAGTAACGGTTATATCAGGAGTTGACTACTTTAAGAAAAACTGGCATGTAATGAGGGATTCTAAGTAATGAATAGTAAATGTGAAATTATCTCAGTCGGTACAGAACTGTTATTAGGACAAATCGTTGATACAAATGCAAGTTGGTTATCTGAGAAACTGAATAACATCGGTTTGAATGTTTACTACCATCAAACAGTTGGGGATAACTTTAACCGTTTAGCTAGTGTGTTTGAACAAGCACAAAAAAGATCAAATATTATTATAGTTACAGGCGGATTAGGTCCAACAGAAGATGATCTAACACGTGAGGTTGCTGCCAGTTTATTTGAAACGGACTTAAAATTAGATGAACCTACGTTTCAAGAAGTTCAAAGTTATTATACTGAACGAAATTTAACGATGACTGAAAATAACCGTAAACAAGCACTGTATTTCAATGGTGGAGAAGTGTTTCATAATAAGGTCGGTATGGCTCCTGGATTACATTTTGAACATAAAGGTGTTCTATGGTTCTTTTTGCCTGGAGTTCCTAAAGAAATGAAATGGATTGCAACCGAAAAAGTAATTCCATTTCTTCACGATAAAGGGTTAACAGAAGGTAAGCTATTCCATCGCATCCTAAC
Organism: Alkalibacillus haloalkaliphilus; assembly: GCF_007991275.1. Lineage (GTDB taxonomy): Bacteria > Bacillota > Bacilli > Bacillales > Alkalibacillaceae > Alkalibacillus > Alkalibacillus haloalkaliphilus. The sequence continues at coordinate 222,979 of NZ_BJYA01000002.1, forward strand.
GTTTCAAGGTATAGGTGAGTCAGCATTAGAAACTGAGTTACTTGACTTAATACAAGGACAGACAAACCCTACGATTGCACCATTAGCAGGTAACGGCTACATTATGATTCGATTAACGGCTAAGGCAAATAAAGAAGCAGAAGCAGATAAATTATTAGACGATACTGAACAACTAGTCCATGAGCGGGTAGGAGACTACTTCTTCGGTTATGGAGATCAGTCGCTTGATCAACAGTTGGTTCACCTTCTATCTAAACATGAGATGACTCTTTCGGCTTGTGAGAGCATTACAGGAGGTCAGTTTGCTTCGACAATAGTCGCGAATAAAGGGGTTTCTCAACTATTCAAAGGGAGTATTATTTCATATACAGATGAAATGAAAGAAGAAATAGTAGGCATTCCCCATAACCTTTTACAAAAAGAAGGTGCTGTCAGCGAAGCATGTGCCAAGTTAATGGCAGACAATACGCAACGAATGGCGAATTCTAATTTATCAATAAGCTTCACCGGTGTCGCAGGTCCTGATGAAGTAAATGGTTATGAACCTGGAACAGTCTTTATTGCTATTAATTACAATGGAGAGACTAAATGTGAACATTACCACTTCTCTGGAGATCGCAATCAAATTAGAGATGAAGCAGTTCAAGCTGGACTTAAACAGTTAATCCATATGATAACTTCGTAAAAAACAGAACAAATATTCGCTTTTTTCTTGGCAAATGATCTAATTCATAGTATTATAGATATAGATGAACGAAAGGGGAATGTAATTATGAGCGATCGTAAACAAGCATTAGATATGGCACTAAAACAAATAGAGAAACAATTTGGTAAAGGCTCTATTATGAAGCTGGGAGAACAAGAAGGGCAAGCTATTTCAACTGTATCAACTGGTTCACTAGGCGTCGACGTAGCATTAGGTGTTGGCGGCTACCCGAGAGGAAGAATCGTTGAAATTTATGGTCCTGAATCTTCTGGTAAAACTACAGTTGCATTACATGCCATTGCGGAAGCACAAAAGCAAGGTGGTCAAGCTGCATTTATTGATGCTGAGCACGCCTTAGATCCTGTCTATGCTAAAAATTTAGGTGTTAATATAGATGAGCTGTTACTTTCACAGCCAGATACTGGTGAACAAGCTTTAGAGATTGCTGAGGCACTAGTACGTAGTGGCGCAGTAGATATTATTGTTGTTGACTCTGTAGCAGCATTAGTACCTAAAGCAGAAATCGAAGGTGAGATGGGAGATGCTCACGTTGGTTTGCAAGCTCGACTAATGTCACAAGCACTAAGAAAGTTGTCGGGTGCAATTAATAAATCGAATACAACTGCTGTATTCATTAACCAAATTCGTGAAAAAGTCGGTGTGATGTTCGGTAGCCCTGAAACAACTCCAGGTGGACGTGCGTTAAAGTTCTATTCTTCTGTACGCCTAGAAGTTCGTCGTGCAGAAACGTTAAAGCAAGGTAATGATATGGTTGGTAATAAAACACGTGTAAAAGTAGTGAAGAACAAGGTAGCACCACCATTCAAACAAGCTGAAGTGGACATTATGTACGGCGAAGGGATTTCTAAAGAAGGAGAAATATTAGACATCGGCTCTAACTTAGAAGTTGTACAAAAGAGTGGAGCATGGTTCTCTTACAATGGTGATAAATTAGGACAAGGTCGAGAGAATGCTAAGCAATTCTTAAAAGACAACCCAGATATTTATGAGCAAATTCATAATGAAATCCGAGCTCACTACAATATAGATGGCGAAGGATCAGAAGAACCGGAATCACAGGAAAAATTAGAGCTAGAATAGTTCTTTACAACACCTTTTCTCATACAAAATTGAGTAAAGGTGTTGTATTAATTTTCGTTAAAAATATTAAGCTGAAAGTATAACATTTTTTTAGACATATAGTTAAATAGTTTGACAATTCCTTGACATAAACGATAGACAAGCTTAAAATTAGTATGTATAATTTTCATTTTATACTTTGATGCTTATGATGAATGATTGTACATTACCGACCGAAATGAAAATGAAAGTTTGAAACAAATGAATAGCAAGAGGAGGTGAATGTATGGATAGTATGGCAATTTTAATCATCTCCATTTTGCTTGCTTTAGTTGTCGGTACTGTTGTTGGTTATCTGATTCGTCGTTCGATTGCGGAAGCTAAAATTTCTAGTGCTGAAGAATTTGCTCGTAAAATAGAAGAAGAAGGCAGAAGAAATGCAGAAGCTGCCAAGAAGGAAGCACTTTTAGAAGCTCAAGACGAAAGTCATCGTTTACGCCAAGAACAAGAAAAAGAATTACGAGAGCGTCGAAATGAAATTCAAAAGCAAGAGAATCGACTCATGCAAAAAGAAGAAACGCTTGATCGTAAAGGTGAAACGTTGGATAAACGTGAGCTAACATTAGAAAACAAAGAGGAGTCATTAAACGAAAAACAACAACAACTAAATAAAGCTGAAAGCAAAGTGGAAGAATTGTTATCGACACAACAAGCAGAGTTAGAAAGAATTTCTGGCTTAACTGAAGAACAAGCTAAGCAAGTTATTCTTGATCGTGTTGAAAAAGAGATGGCCCATGAAACAGCTATGATTATTAAACGTGAAGAGTCACGCGCTAAAGAAGAGGCTGATAAGAAGGCTAAAAACATCTTATCACTAGCTACTCAACGTTTAGCAGCTGAGCACGTCTCTGAAACGACAGTCTCTGTAGTTAACCTACCAAATGATGAGATGAAAGGAAGAATCATCGGTAGGGAAGGTCGTAATATCCGTACTCTTGAAACGTTAACTGGTATTGACCTAATTATTGATGACACACCTGAAGCTGTCATTCTTTCTGGTTTTGACCCAATTAGACGCGAAATTGCTCGCATTGCACTTGAAAACCTTGTACAGGATGGAAGAATTCACCCTGCACGAATTGAGGAAATGGTAGAGAAGTCTCGTCGTGAAGTTGATGAATACATCAGAGAAGTGGGTGAAGAAGCGACATTTGATATTGGCGCTCATGGCATCCACCCTGACTTAGTTAAAATCATTGGACGACTGAAGTACCGTACAAGTTATGGTCAAAACGTTCTAAAACACTCTCTAGAAGTCGCTTACTTGTCTGGACTATTAGCTGGAGAACTAGGAGAAGATGAGCAGTTGGCTAGAAGAGCTGGTTTATTACACGATATCGGTAAAGCTGTTGACCATGAAGTGGAAGGCAGTCACGTTGAGATCGGTAAAGAGCTAGGTCAAAAGTATAAAGAGAATGAAACGGTTGTTAATGCTATTGCTTCACACCACGGTGATGAAGAAGCAACTAGTGTCATCTCTGTAATCGTTGCCGCTGCTGATGCTCTATCAGCTGCTCGACCAGGAGCTCGTAGTGAATCACTAGAGAATTATATTAAACGTTTAGAAAAACTAGAAGAAATAGCAGACGCTTATGAAGGTGTTGAGAAGTCATTCGCAATTCAAGCTGGACGCGAAGTGAGAATTATGGTTCGTCCAGATGATATTGATGATTCAACAGCTGTTACATTAGCTCGCGATATTCGTCACAAAATTGAAGAAGGATTAGAATATCCGGGACATATTAAAGTAACAGTGATTCGTGAAACACGTGCAGTTGAATATGCTAAGTAATAAAAGACGGCGATTAGCCGTCTTTTATTTTGACTAGACTTATTAAATATGTAACGATAAATTATAAAAGAAAATAATAGTAAGCAAAGCTTAATAGACAGTTAATATCAAAAAAGATTATAGTTTTAGAAAGGATCTAGTTATGAATATTCTATTTATTGGCGATATTGTAGGTAAGCCTGGACGCACAGCACTACAAAACCAACTACCAAACTTAAAAAGACAATATCAAGCTGACTTGACCATTGTGAACGGTGAGAATGCTGCGCACGGTAAAGGTATAACGAAAAATATCTATCAGCAGATCCTTGATTGGGGAGCAGATATCGTCACGTTAGGTAACCATGCTTGGGATAAACGGGAGATTTTCGACTTCATTGACGATGCTCACCAACTTGTTAGACCAGGAAATTATCCAGAAGGAACACCAGGTACAGGCCTTCAATTTTATAAAGTTGGCTCAAAAAAGGTTGCTGTTATAAATATTCAAGGCCGTACGTTTATGAACCCTATAGATGACCCTTTTACTGTCGTCGATCATTTAATAGAGAAAGCAAAGAATGAAACGAATGTTATATTTGTAGACTTTCATGCTGAAGCAACAAGTGAAAAACAAGCAATGGGGTGGTACCTTGACGGTAAAGCGTCGGTGGTTGTAGGAACACACACACATATTCAAACTTCAGATGAGCGAATTTTACCTAATAAAACAGCTTATATTACAGATGTCGGAATGACGGGTCCTTACAACAGCATTTTAGGAGTAGAAAAAGAAGCTGTCATTCGTAAGTTTAAAACAGGCTTGCCGGTACGCTTTGACATTCCTGAAACTGATCAAACGGTCTTAAGTGGTGTCGTTGCAAAAGTCGACCCGAAAACAGGTGAGGGTAAAAACATTAAAAGAATATTGATCAATGATGACCATCTCAACTTCGAATAGACAAATTATTTGAATTTTTCCGATAATTAGTTCATAATAAAAGGAATAGGTCGTAGAAATGCTGAATAGATTAATTATGAAATCACTATAGTAATTGAAGGAGGAACTAGGGATGGAAATACTCAAAGTATCATCGAAATCAAATCCAAATTCAGTGGCAGGTGCATTAGCGAACGTATTAAGAGAGCGTGGCACTGCTGAAATTCAAGCCATTGGTGCAGGTGCACTGAACCAAGCTGTTAAGGCTGTAGCCATAGCCAGAGGGTTTGTTGCTCCTAGTGGTGTTGACTTGATTTGTATTCCAGCATTTACAGATATTACGATCGATCAAGAAGAGCGTACGGCAATCAAGCTAATTGTTGAGCCGAGATAACAACAGAAGAGTTGAAGTACAAAGCTAGCATTAGCTTTGTACTTTTTTTGTGTTCAAAATATTTATGGAAATCATTCTCATCATTTTTTTCTGTCAATTTCATTGCCTATTCTTTAATTGTTAGTAAAATGGAAATATGCGAGCCTAAATTTTATATATTGGGAGAGGGGGATCGTTATGGTGATAGATATGCACTGTGACGCTTTATTAAAACTATGGGAAGATCGTTCAAAGACTTTTGACGATGATGACTTACATATTTCATATTCTAAGTGGGTGGAAAGCCCTGTGAAAGTCCAATGTTTTGCAATATTTGTACCTCCAGAAATAAATGAAGATTATTTTAATGCTGCTTTAGAAATGGTTGATCTTTTTCACGAGAAGGTTGTGAAGCCTTATGACAATATTAAGTGGGTACAAAGTAAAGAAGATATAGAAACTTTGAAACCACACGAAAAAGGCGCGATGTTAACTTTAGAAGGTTGTCACGTAGTAGGTGAAGATCTACACAAATTACGTACATTATTAAGATTAGGTATTAAAGCAGTTGGTCTGACGTGGAATAATACAAATGCGGTATCTGGAACTTGTGTAGAGGAGCCTGAAAAAGGTTTAACAGCGTTCGGAAAAGAAGTTGTCCAAGTATTAAATGAGTATAAAGTATATACCGACTGTTCTCATTTATCTCCAGCTGGTATTGATGATGTATTAAAGTATGCAGACTATCCAATGTTTTCACATTCAAATGCAAAATCAATCTATGCTCATGACCGTAACGTTTCTGATGAACACCTAAAACAGTTCTTTAATAAGAAAGCACCAGTAGGGTTAACATTTGTTCCGTATTTTACTGCAGAAGGTGATGAAGTAACGATTGATGATTTAGTTAAACATTTAGATCATTTATATGAGCTTGGTGGTCAAGACTCGATTGCTTTCGGTTCTGATTTTGACGGAATAAGTAAAACGATTAAAAAGCTAGAACACATCGGTGACTACGACAATTTAATTCAAAAAGTATCAGAAAGCTATTCTTCAGAAGATGTTCATAAGTTTTCTTATGACAATTTCGTTAGACATTTAGATTAATAAACTAACTAACCCAAAAGTTTGTCTTTATTATGACAACTTTTGGGTTTTAATTTGGATTTTTGATATGATTATTGTTAAAATCACGTTGAGCAATTATACTGATAAGAGGTATGCGTATGTTGTATATAGGATACTTAATGAAAGGAGCCTTGTCATGAATGAGAAGCAAAGAAAAGAACAGAGCCAAATAAAGCAGAGTAATCCAGCGGACATAAAATCCGACCAGGATAATCTCAATCGTTTAAAAGATAAAACATCAGATGATTTTATTAAATATTTTGAAGCTACTTATGAACCGCCAAACTTACGTAAAGCCCAAAAGCGTGGTAAGCAAGATGTTAAGTACCATGATAATTTTGAGATCGACGAACAGTTTAAAGGACTAGGTACTGGTCGTAAATATTTAATTCGCACTTATGGTTGCCAAATGAACGAGCATGATACTGAAGTTATGTCAGGAATTTTAGAAGAGATGGGGTATGAAGCCACTACCAATCAAAAAGAGGCTGATATTATCCTTCTTAATACTTGTGCAATCCGCGAGAACGCTGAAAACAAAGTGTTTGGTGAGATTGGCCACTTAAAACCATTAAAGGTTGAAAACCCTGATTTAATTATTGGTGTATGCGGCTGTATGTCACAAGAAGAATCAGTTGTTAATCGAATTTTAGAGAAGCACCATCAAGTAGATTTAATATTCGGTACGCACAATATTCACCGTTTACCACAACTTGTCGAAAACGCTCACTTAAGTAAGGAGCGTGTTGTTGAAGTTTGGTCTAAAGAAGGTGACGTAATTGAAAACCTTCCAAAACGTCGTCAAGGTAACATTAAAGCATGGGTCAACATTATGTACGGTTGCGATAAGTTCTGTACTTACTGTATCGTTCCATATACGCGCGGTAAGGAACGTAGCCGTCGCCCTGAAGATATTATCCAAGAAGTACGCCATTTAGCTGCACAGGGCTACAAAGAAGTGACTCTATTAGGTCAAAATGTTAACGCATATGGTAAAGACTTCGATGATATCGAATTTGGTTTAGGTGACTTAATGGATGAAATTCGTAAAATTGATATTCCAAGAGTACGCTTTACAACATCACACCCTAGAGATTTCGATGATCGTTTAATTGAAGTTCTAGCCAAAGGTGGCAACTTAATGCCATACATCCATTTACCAGTACAATCAGGTAACTCTAATGTTCTGAAGTTAATGGGGCGTAAATACACGCGCGAGCAATATTTAGAATTGGTTGGTAAAATTAAAGAAGCCATTCCTAATGCTTCGTTCACAACAGACATCATTGTTGGTTTTCCTAACGAAACTGAGGAGCAATTTGAAGATACGCTTTCACTTTACGATGAAGTTGGATTTGAAGGTGCTTATACTTTCATTTTCTCTCCAAGAGATGGTACGCCAGCAGCAAAGTTTAATGATAAAATCTCAATGGATGAGAAGAAAGAACGTCTTCAACGTCTAAATAAGAAAGTAAATACTTTATCTGCTGAAGCGATGAAAAAGTATGAAGGTGAAACAGTTAAAGTATTAGTAGAAGGCGAGAGTAAAAACAATCCTGATGTATTAGCTGGTTATACTGAGCACAGTAAACTTGTTAACTTTACAGGACCAAGAACGGCAATCGGACAAATCGTAGAAGTAAAAATTACAGAAGCTAAGACTTGGACGCTTGATGGCGTCATGGTTGAAGAGTCAGTTGAGGTGAGTTAATATGACAAAATATACAAGACAAGAAGTCATCAAAGAAGCAAATGAGCTAGCTTACAAATTAGCTAACATCGAAGAAATCGAACGCTTTAAACAATTAGAAGTGAAAATCAACAATAACAACAAGATTCAAAGCCACATTAAGAAGATTAAAGCGTTACAAAAGCAAGCTGTTAATTTACAGCATTATGACAAACATGAAGCTCAAAAACGCGTAGAAGAAGAATTAGATCGTTTACAAAATGAATTAGATGAAATTCCAATCGTTCAAGAATTTAAGGAATCTCAAGTTGTTGTAAATGATATTCTACAACGTGTTACAAAAACAATTGCTGATGAAGTGACTAATGAAATCATTAGAGCAACTGGCGGCAATGTTTTAAAAGGTGAAACAGGTAAAGAGTTAAAATACTAACTTGTGAATTAATCATCATAACTAATCCTTGGTTTCGAACTTAAATGTTCAAAGCCAGGGATTTTTAATTTTATTCAACCGTTATTTCCTCTAGTCATATGAACGTTTTAATGGGCATGAGCATATGAATGAGTATACATCTATTAAGCTATAGATTTTAGATTCACAATATATGCCTAATAACCATATTATAAATTGGCTAATTAAAGAGGAGGAAAGTTAATATGGCGGGTCGAGATTATCGTGAGATTATTACGAAAGCAGTTTGTGGTAAAGGTAAGAAATTTACCGAAACCTCTCATACCGTTTCACCTAACTATAAACCAACGAGCATTCTAGGTTGCTGGATCATTAACCATCAGTACCAAGCAAGAAAGAAAGGGCATGTTGTAGAAGTTTCTGGAGCATATGACATTAATGTATGGTATTCGTATTCTGATAATACGAAAACAGAAGTCATTACAGAACGAAAGCAGTATGTCGATAAAGTACCAATTGCGATGAAAGACAACAAGTGCTTAACGAACAACTTCGATGTCGTTGCAAGAGCAACTCAACAACCTAATACGCTTGAGTGCACAATTGATGAAGAAAACAAAAATGTTAAAGTTGAGCTTGAGCGTGAATTCGTTGTCGATCTAATTGGCGAAACTAAAGTTTGGGCAAAAGTTGAGCCAGATGGTTTTGATGAAGATGATGTAGATTTAGATGAACTAGAATCAGAGTTAGCTGAAATCGAAATCGACAGAGACTAACTTTATAAAACCATACAGCTAATATGGCTGTATGGTTTTATTAATTCATTCGACAAACTATGCTATAATGGCGATTAGAGATTATCTATTGGGGGATACATAACATGGGCAATTATACGCCAATGATCAAGCAATATTTAAAAATAAAATCTGAAAATGAAGACGCATTTCTATTTTTTCGTTTAGGTGACTTTTACGAACTGTTTTTTGATGATGCATTGAAAGCAGCGAAAGAATTAGAGATTACTCTAACCCAAAGGGACGGCGGCAAAGAAGAAAAGATTCCAATGTGTGGAGTACCTTACCATTCAGCTGAAAATTATATTAGTACTTTAATTAATAAAGGGTATAAAGTAGCTATATGTGAACAAGTAGAAGACCCTCAAGCTTCTAAAGGTGTCGTTAAGCGTGAAGTGGTACAAGTTGTTACACCTGGTACCATTATGGAAGATAACATGTTAGCAGAAGATGAAAACAATTTCATTACATCGATTGCTCAGCATGAAGGCAATTATATTATTTCTTATACTGACTTATCTACTGGAGAATGTTTCGTTAGCAAAATCACTAGCTTCAAAGATGTACTAAGTGAATTGTACAACCGTCCGGTGAAAGAAGTCGTTGTATCTTCTGATTTTCCAGAAGAACATAAACAATCTCTACAAGCCTACTTAAATGTGACCATCTCTTTCCAAGATGATTGTGACATACCAGAAGACTTTAATTACTTGATTGATCAACTAAATGAGTCAGTGCTTTCAGAAGCATTCGGTCGTTTATTTCAATATATTTATCATTCGCAAAAACGATTCCTTACGCACTTACAACGAGTTGAATATGTACCAGTCGAACAATTTATGAAGCTGGATCTATATTCCAAAAGAAACCTAGAACTAATGGAATCGATTCGCGACAAAAGTCAAAAAGGAACTTTACTCTCGGTATTAGACCAAACTTCCACTGCTATGGGTGCTCGTCGACTAAAAAAATGGTTAGACAGACCGCTACTATCAAAAGAAGCGATCGAAAGACGTCACGAACAAGTGCAAACGTTAATCGACTATTTCTTTGAACGAGGGGAACTACGCGAACATTTAAAAAATGTTTATGACTTAGAACGGCTAGCAGGACGTGTATCTTACGGAAATGTTAATGCGAGGGATTTAATCCAACTTAAAAAATCTTTAAGCGCAGTCCCTCATTTGAAAGATATATTAAACCAGTTTGATTCACAACTGATTACGCAACTATTAGGTGATATTCATGTTTACCGTGACATGCACGACTTATTAGAAAAAAGTATTCACAATGAACCACCAATTTCGATTACAGAAGGTGACATTATTAAAGATGGATACGACGGTAAGTTAGACGAATACCGTGAAGCTTCTCGTAATGGTAAAGCGTGGGTAGCACAACTTGAAGCGACCGAACGTGAGAAAACGGGAATTAGATCGCTAAAAGTTGGTTTTAATAAAGTATTTGGCTATTATATTGAGGTTACGAAAGCTAATCTTTCACAAGTCGATACAGAAAGATATGAACGTAAGCAAACACTTGCTAATGCTGAACGATTTATCACGCCTGAATTAAAAGAAAAAGAGCGGTTAATTTTAGAAGCTAAAGATAAAAGTGTAGCGTTGGAATATGAATTATTCGTTCAAATTCGTGAACAGATGAAACAGTATATTCCGCTTCTCCAAAAATTAGCTGAACAAATAAGTGAAATCGATGTACTCGTCAGCTTTGCTAACGTAAGTGAACAATTCAATTATGTGAAACCATCATTGAATGAAGAACATTCACTAAGAATCCATGAAGGAAGACACCCTGTAGTTGAACAAGTGATGCAAGAAGAATTTGTTCCAAACAGCTTTGAAATGGATGATGACACAAGCATTTTACTTATTACAGGTCCTAACATGGCAGGTAAAAGTACTTACATGCGACAACTCGGCTTAATGGCGATTATGGCACAAATCGGGTGTTTCGTCCCTGCAACGTATGCTAATATACCAGTTTTTGATCAGATCTTCACACGGATCGGTGCAGCTGATGACTTAGTGTCAGGACAGAGTACCTTTATGGTTGAAATGCTTGAAGCTCAACACGCGGTTAGCCATGCAACTGAAAATAGTCTTATTTTATTCGATGAAATTGGACGTGGGACGAGTACTTATGATGGAATGGCATTAGCTCAATCAATCGTTGAACACTTACACGACCAAGTAGGAGCTAAAACTTTATTTGCCACACATTATCATGAGTTAACATCTCTAGATGAATCGCTTGTGAATCTAGAAAATGTCCATGTAGAAGTCGATGAACAAGAAGGGGAAGTTGTCTTTTTACACACGATTAAACCAGGTAAAGCTGATAAAAGCTATGGTGTTCACGTTGCTAAATTAGCAGACTTACCAGATGAGATTATAGATCGTGCCAATTATTTACTTCAAACATTTGAAAGTACACAATCAATTAAAGACGAATTTGTAAAAGAGCAACAACTTACGCTATTTGAAGAACAAACAGAGGCACCACCAGCAACGAAAGAAGTTGAGGTAGCTAAAGAGTTACGTGAAACTAATCTGATGAACTTAACACCAATGGATGCGATGAATAAGCTTTACGAACTTCAAAAGAAATTAAGTTAAAAGGAGGTGCTGTATGGGCAAAATAATCGAATTACCCGAATCACTTTCAAACAAAATTGCAGCTGGTGAAGTCGTAGAACGTCCAGCTTCTGTTATTAAAGAGTTAATTGAAAATAGTATTGATGCCAAAAGTTCATGGATTAAAATTGAACTTCAAGAAGCAGGCTTGCGTTCTATTAAAGTAATTGATAATGGTGTTGGGATCCAATCTGAAGATGCCCCAAAAGCGTTTGGCCGTCATGCAACGAGTAAAATAACAAACGAGCAAGACTTATTCCGTGTTAGTACATTAGGGTTCCGAGGAGAAGCATTAGCGAGTATAGCTTCAGTTAGTCAATTGACTTTAAGAACTTCTACAGGTGAGAGTGCAGGGACTGAAATTGTCGTTCACGGAGGTGCGTTAGTAGAGCATAATAAGCACACGAAACGTAAAGGGACTGAAATTACGGTTGAAAACTTGTTCTATAATACACCAGCACGGTTGAAATATTTAAAAACCGTACACACCGAGTTAGGCCATTTAACGGATGTTATTAACCGCATGGCTTTATCACACCCTGATATTCGATTTGAATGTGAGCATAACGGTAAAAGGATCTTTTTCACACCAGGTAACGGTCAGTTACTCCATGCAGTCCAACAAATATATGGGAAAAACATTGCGAAAAATATGCTAGAAGTTAACGCTAGCTCACTTGATTATAATGTCCAAGGTTACATTGCTAAACCAGAAGTCACGCGTTCTAACCGCAACTATATTTCATTAATTGTAAATGGACGTTTCGTTAAAAACCCAATGATAAATAAAGCGATATTGGATGGTTATCATACGTTTTTACCGATCGGGAGATACCCTGTTGTTGTATTAAAGATTGATATGGATCCGTATTTAGTCGATGTGAACGTTCACCCAGCGAAAACTGAAGTAAGGTTTAGTAAAGAAAAAGAGTTATTTGATGTAATCAAACAAGCAGTCTATGATGTTTTGCATGGACAACGCTTAATCCCTTCTGGTGTAAAGAAGGAAAAGCTTAAGTCTGAACAAACGTCACTAGACTTCTCGGTAAAGCGAGACGCTAACCCTACCTCTGAACCAATTCACAGTACTTTTTCGAATACAACACCATTAAATTCAACGAATATCGTACGTGAAAATGAGACCGGTGTAGCTGAGGAACCAAACCTAGATCATAACAATATTAATACAGCTGAAACTAGTAAGCCTAATGAACCAACAGAAGTGCAAATGGAACCTGCTTATATTGAACGAAACGAAAAGAAAATCCCGTTTTTAAACCCAATCGGTCAACTTCACGGTACTTATATATTAGCTCAAGATGATAGTGGTCTATATATGGTAGACCAGCATGCCGCGCAAGAGCGTATTAAGTATGAATTTTTCAAACAGAAACTCGGTAATCCAATTAAAGAAGTTCAAGAGCTTTCAATTCCACTTACATTTGAATTTACTCAACAAGAAGTGATTCGAATTGAAGAAAATCGGGAAGAACTTGAAAAAGTAGGTTTATTTCTAGAGCCTTTTGGCGATAATAGTTTTTTAGTTCGTTCTTACCCGAGTTGGTTTCCAAACGGTGAAGAAGAAGCGATCATTCGAGATATGATCGATGATTTAGCACATGAACAATCTATTGATTTAGAAAAGGTAAGAGAAGAAGCGGCAATTCTAATGTCTTGTAAACGTTCAATTAAAGCCAATCATTACTTAAGCCATGAAGAGATGTCTTATTTAATAGAAGAATTAAGAACTTGTCAGGACCCTTTTACTTGTCCACACGGCAGACCAATCGTTATTCATTTTAGTGAATATGAATTGCAGCGTATGTTTAAACGAATTATGTAAAGCGAGGAGACCATTTTGAAACCTGTTTTAGTTAGTGTCATAGGCCCTACAGCAGTTGGGAAAACGAAACTAGGAATAGAAATTAGTAAAAGGTTTAATGGAGAAGTGATTAACGGTGACTCGATGCAAGTCTACCAACAGTTCAATATAGGTTCTGCAAAAGTAACTGACGAAGAAGCTGAAGGTATTCCACATCACCTCATTGACCTATTATCACCAGAAAATGAATATTCAGCTGCTAGGTTTAAAGAAGATTTACAAGTAACAGTCGATGAAATTACAGAAAGAAGTAAGCTTCCAGTTTTAGTAGGAGGGACAGGTTTTTATATACAATCAGCACTTTATAATTTTAACTTTTCATCCGTTGAACGAGATGAAGAATACGTTGAAAAAGCAACTGAAGATATTAAGCAAAATGGTGTTGTACCTTACTACAATAAATTAAAAGAAGTGGACCCTGTACAAGCTAACAAAATACACCCAAACAATATTAGAAGAGTCGTTCGTGCTTTAGAAGTCTTTGATAGAACCGGAAAGCCAATGTCACAGTATGAAGCGGAACAAACTTATGATTCACCTTATAACGCAATGATCATAGGCCTCGATATGGAGCGAGAGACGTTATACGAACGAATCAATCAACGTGTTGATGAGATGATTGAGGAAGGGTTAATTGTAGAAGTTCGTAATCTTTATCAAACGTACGGAAGTGACATACAACCGATGCAAGGTATTGGCTATAAAGAGTGGGTTCCATATTTAAAAGGTGAAAGAGGTTTTGATGAAACGGTTGAACTAGTTAAACAGAATACACGCAAGTTTGCAAAGAGACAATTAACTTATTATCGAAATAAATTAGATCGTGTACATTGGTATACAATCGACCCAGAACATTATGCAGAAACTTTTGAGACAATTTTCGAAGATTTAGCAGGATTTTTGAAAGAGTTAGAAGAATAAATACATTATTAGATAGATAGAGGAGGATTTGTATGGCGAATTCAACAAATGTACAAGATGCTTATTTAAACAAATTGCGAAAAGAGAAGGTTCAACTAACGGTATTTCTGACGAACGGGTTCCAATTAAGGGGGATTATTAAATCATTTGATAATTTCACGATCTTAATTGAAACAGAAGGTCGCCAGCAATTGATTTTTAAGCATGCAATTTCCACGTTTGCACCGGTTAAAAATATCGATTTGGATTAATATTAATCTTAAATACCTTAAAGAAAAGCCTGTCACCTTAACAAGGTGGTAGGCTTATTTACGTGAGTATTCAAGTTGACTTACATCCAGTTTTAGTCAACAATAACACTAACTATAGGTTACAAACAATAAAGGAGCCCTTTCATGAAAGAAGAAACAATCGAAAACGCTATATTAATTGGATGCCATACTGCAGATCAAGATGACCAAACATTTGAATCATCAATTGAAGAGCTTGAGTCATTAGCGTTTACAGTTGATGCTAATGTGTTAGAGATTTTTGTTCAAAACCGTGACAAAGTTCATTCATCTTTATATATCGGAACAGGTAAAGTAGAAGAGATTAAAGCGTATATTGATGAGCATGATGTAGATATTGCGATTATTAATAACGAGCTATCACCATCACAATCAAGGAACTTAGAAGAGAAATTAGAAATAAAAATTTTAGACCGCACTCAACTAATTCTTGATATTTTTGCTATGCGTGCGAGAACGAAAGAAGGTAAGCTTCAAGTTGAGTTGGCACAATTGCAATACTTATTGCCAAGACTACACGGCCAAGGTACAGCTTTATCTCGACTAGGTGGCGGTATTGGTACACGAGGTCCGGGTGAAACGAAATTAGAGACAGACCAACGCCACATCAGAAGGCGTATTACTGAAATCAAGCGTTCACTTGACCAAGTTGCTAAACAGCGTAATCAGTATCGTGAAAGACGTAAGAAAAACGCTGCGTTTCAAATTTCAATCGTCGGTTATACGAACGCGGGTAAGTCTACGATCTTTAATTATTTAAGTGATACACAATCGTTAGCTGAAGATAAGTTATTTGCAACATTAGATCCAATGACTCGAAAGATCACACTACCTAGTGGTTTTCAGCCGTTAATTTCCGATACTGTTGGTTTTATTCAAGAATTGCCGACAACGTTAATTGCAGCCTTTCGTTCGACATTAGAAGAGGTCGTTGAAGCGGATTTTATTTTGCACGTCGTTGATGCTTCAAATGAACAATCGGTAGAACAAGAGAAGACAGTTTATAAAATATTAGACGAATTAGGTGCTGGTGATATCCCGATGCTAACCGTTTATAATAAATCGGATCTACTTGCAGATGACTTTATTCCTTACTCAACACCACACACTTTAATGAGCGCGATCAGAAATGAAGACTACACTAAATTACAACTCGCAATTGAAAAAGCATTAAAGTCAGAGTGGGAGCCTTATGACATTAAGCTTGAAAGTAGTGAAGGGAAATTAATTAATAAACTTAAACGAGAAACAATTTTAGAAGAAGAAGAATTTACTGAGGAAGATGAGACTTATTTAGTTAAAGGGTTTGTCTCAGAACATTCTCCTTTATATTTAAGCATTACAAAAAGGTGAGGGGTCAACATGCAGCAACAGCAATGGAATATGATACATGAAACAGAAGAACAACTCGATGAACGTTTTAAACAAATTAGAGATCTCGTTACAACTAACCAAAATAAAGTACTAAAAGCTTTCCAAAGCCAGAATATTAGTGATGTCCATTTTAGCCCAACGACAGGTTATGGATATGACGATTTAGGAAGAGAAAAGCTCGAATCATTGTATGCAGAAGTTTTTAATGGTGAAGATGCGTTAGTTCGCCCACAAATTGTATCAGGCACTCACGCAATTTCAACAGCATTATTCGGTTTACTTAGACCTAATGATCAACTGTTAAGTATTACTGGCTCTCCATATGACACGTTAGAAAGTGTGATTGGCTTTAAACAGTCTGTTGACGGTTCTTTGATTGATTTTGGTATTCAATATGATGAAGCTCCTTTAAATTCTGAAGGTGCTATTCAATATGACGAAATCAAAAAAAGAATTAATGAGCATACGAAAGTCGTTGCGATTCAACGTTCAAAAGGGTATGCCGACCGCCCATCTTTTACTGTTAGTGAAATTAAAGAAATGATTCAGTTTGTAAGATCGGTTAAAGACGACGTTATTGTTTTTGTTGATAATTGTTATGGTGAATTTGTAGAAACAATCGAACCTACTGATGTAGGTGCAGACATTATTGCAGGTTCATTAATAAAGAATCCAGGAGCAGGGATCGTTAGAACAGGTGGCTATATTGTAGGAAAAGAGCGTTTAATCGAACAATGTGCTAACCGTCTAACGGCACCAGGATTAGGTAAAGAAACTGGAGCCACATTGAACAGCTTGCAAGAAATGTTTCAAGGCTTATTTTTAGCACCTCATACAGTTGGAGAAGCTTTAAAAGGTTCTTACTTTACTGCAACATTATTATGTAAACTAGGGTTTGTTACAACACCTAGCCCAGAACAAGATCGAACGGACTTAATTCAATCGATCACATTTTCTACAAAAGAAGAAATGGTTCAATTTGCACAAGTCATTCAACAACAATCGCCAATCAATGCCTATGTAACACCACAACCGAGTTATATGCCTGGTTATGATCACGATGTTATTATGGCCGCTGGAACGTTTGTCCAAGGAGCAAGCTTAGAACTAACAGCGGATGGTCCAATCCGTGAACCTTACACATTATATGTACAAGGTGGGTTAACATACGAACACGTTAAAATTGCGATCGTTGAAGCGTTAAAAAGTTTAAATGTTAGTTTTTAAGGGAATTTGTAAACTCTTTAACTGTTGAATAGTTAAGGAGTTTATTTTTTATGTTAACTTTCCTAACATCTCTTGACACTTATAATTACATAGAATATAATGAATAACATATTGGAGGTGTTGGTTATGGTTAATCAAGATCGAAAAGCTTTACCTTTATTCCCAATGAGCGTTGTTTCAGAGCTTACTGACTTATCCGCTCGACAAGTTCGTTACTATGAGGAAAAAGGTTTAGTCATGCCCGTTCGATCAAAAGGGAACAGACGTTTATTTTCCTTTTATGATGTTGATCGGTTATTAGAAATTAAAGAGTTAATTGACCAAGGTGTTAATTTAGCCGGCATCAAACAAGTATTAAAAGTTAAAACTGAACATCAAGAGCAAATTCCACATAAAGAAGAAGTGCCTGAGGCGAAAGAAGAGCTATCTGAAAAAGAGCTTCACAAAATGCTTCGTCGCGAAATTATGGAATCAGGTTACATGAACAAATCGTCCATCGTTAAAGGGGAGCTTTCTAGGTTCTACCATTAATGATAAAAAAATTTAGGAGGAATTTATTGTGGCAAAGTTTACAAAAGAAGAGGTTTACAAACGTATTGAAGAAGAAAACGTTAGGTTCATCCGACTACAGTTTACTGATTTACTAGGAACGATCAAGAACGTAGAGATCCCACTTAGCCAGTTAGACAAAGCATTAGACAACCAAATGATGTTTGACGGTTCTTCAATCGAAGGGTTTGTACGTATCGAAGAGTCAGATATGTTACTTCACCCAGATTTAGATTCATTTGTTGTTTTCCCATGGACTTCAGAAAAAGGTAAAGTCGCACGTTTTATTTGTGACATTTACAATCCAGATGGGACACCATTTGAAGGTTGCCCTCGTTACAACTTGAAGCGCAACATAGAACGTATGGAGAAGCTAGGATTCACTGACTTCAACATTGGTACCGAGCCAGAGTTCTTCTTATTCAAGTTAGACGAACGTGGCGAACCAACGATGGAATTAAACGACAAAGGTGGCTATTTTGACCTAGCTCCAACAGACCTAGGTGAGAATTGCCGTCGCGATATTGTATTAGAGCTAGAAGAAATGGGCTTTGAAATTGAAGCATCTCACCACGAAGTAGCACCTGGTCAGCACGAAATCGATTTTAAATATTCAGACGCTGTTAAACACTGTGATGATATTCAAACGTTCAAACTAGTCGTCAAAACGATCGCTCGTAAACACGGTTTACACGCTACATTTATGCCAAAACCATTATTCGGTGTGAACGGTTCTGGTATGCACGCGAATATGTCTCTATTCTCTAATGGTGTTAACGCGTTCTTTGACGAAAATGCTGACGAACAGTTAAGCGAAGTCGCTCACCAATTTACAGCAGGAATTATTAAGCACGCTGTTAACTTTACAGCTGTTACAAACCCAACTGTAAACTCATATAAGCGTTTAGTACCTGGTTACGAAGCACCATGTTACGTTGCATGGTCTGGTCAAAACCGTAGCCCACTAGTACGCGTTCCATCTTCTAGAGGATTAAGCACACGTATTGAAGTACGTAGTGTTGACCCTGCAGCAAACCCTTACATGGCAATGTCGGTTATGCTCGCAGCTGGCCTAGACGGTGTAGAAAACAAATTAACAGCACCAGAACCAGTTGATCGTAACATCTATGTGATGGATAAAGAAGAACGTGAAGCAAACGGCGTTCAAGACTTACCAGCAACACTATACGATGCGTTACAACACCTTAAGCAAGATGAAGTCATTAAAGGTGC
Organism: Alkalibacillus haloalkaliphilus; assembly: GCF_007991275.1. GTDB lineage: Bacteria > Bacillota > Bacilli > Bacillales > Alkalibacillaceae > Alkalibacillus > Alkalibacillus haloalkaliphilus. Next base: position 242,066 of record NZ_BJYA01000002.1, read on the forward strand.
TTTAGGTGAACACCTGCTAGAACATTTCTTAGAAGCAAAAGAAATTGAATGGGATATGTTCCGTACACAAGTACACCCATGGGAGCGCGAGCAGTACTTGTCGTCTTACTAATAAAATAACACCTCTAACCCTAATAGCTAATCAAGCTATTAGGGTTTTTCTTTCCCTTTAAACCCTACCAACTTTTAACACCTTGTTATTTTTCTTCATTTCGTGATATAATACGAACAAACGTTCTAATTCGATGAAAGGATTGAATAATATGAACCAACTATTTCAAAAGTCATTACAAGACCGACGTAAGCTTGAGATAGTTTATATGGATTCAGAAAACAACATAACACAACGCACTGTACGAATTGTAAAAATAGACGATGATCGAATCCTTGCTTTTTGTTATTCGAAAAAGAAAGTTAGGTCATTTAAAAAGGAAAACATTTTAGCCATTCACCCAGTTCGGTTAAATCAGTATGAAATGGAGGCTTAAACTATGCATCACGATCGCGGAAGTATCAAATGGGCGTCACTCATGTTGCCTGAACACGTAGAAGCACTACAACAAATTTGGCAAGAGAGTGAACATGAACAACCACCAATCATTGATGAACAACAACTAGAAGAGCATCTATTTTATTTATCACAAGCTTACGAAGAACAATTAGAAGTAAGAGTCATTTACTTTAAACATTCACGATACGACGAAATAATCGGAAGAGTGATGGATTGGAGTCGTGAACAGCAAGCCGTTCGACTGCAAACCAAACACGATAAACGAGATTGGATCAAACTAAAACACATTAAACAAGTGACATTGTAAAGGAATGAATTAACATGGATTACACTCCTTACCCAAGGCATGATGTACTATGCATTGATATGCGCTCTTTTTATGCCAGTGTTGAGTGTATGAAAAGAGGACTTGATCCACAAAAAGCGTTGCTGGCTGTTGTCGGCGACCCTAATCGAAGTGGAAGTATCGTCTTAGCTGCATCACCGGCTTTAAAGAAAAAACACGGCATCAGCAATGTCAGTCGTTACTTTGAACTGCCTCAAGATTCAAATTTAATAATTGCTAATGCTCATATGGGTGATTACCTTAACATCTCACTTGAAATTACGAAATTAATGACTCGTTTTGTACCGAAAGAAGCAATCCATATCTACTCTGTCGATGAATTATGGCTAACAGTAGACGGTTTAAGAAGACTTTATGGATCAGTTGAAGAAATCGCACAAAGAGTTCAGGCCAGCATTCGTGAACAGTTCGGCATTGAGTCAGTTATTGGCATAGGTGATAATAAATTTTTAGCTAAAGTTGTCATGGATATCCACGCAAAAAAAGCGCCTAACGGTATTAGTGAGTGCCGGTATGAACATGTTAGTGATTCGTTGTGGCCTATATCTGTTGAAAAAGTGTGGGGGATCGGATCACGTATGAAACATCATTTAAACCGAATGGGAATCGTCACTCTAGGAGATTTAGCTCAATGTTCAAAAGCCCATTTAAAAAAGCGGTTTGGTGTGATCGGTGAGCAGCTGTATTGGCATGCATGGGGAATCGACTTAAGTCCAGTGACCGGTAATTTTACCAAAACAGAGCAGAAAGGTTATGGGCATGGTGTTACACTATTGCGTGATTATACGAAAGATGAAATTAATGCATGTTTATTAGATTTGTGCGAAGAGGCTTGTCGAAGAGCGAGAAGAGATGAAAAGGAAGGTAGGACGATTCATCTTGCAATTGGCTATTCGAGTGAACACGGCAAAGGGTTTAGCCGCTCAACTTCAATTGACACTGCAACAAATGACACGTGGGAAATGTACCAAGTGTGCTTGCAGTTGTTCGAGCAATTTTATAAAGAAGGAAGCCACATACGTAAAGCATCCGTTACATTAACGAATTTAACCGATGAAGTCGGAACACAACTTAGCTTGTTTGAACAACGTGACCGTCAAAAACAACTTGATTACGCTGTCGATCAAGTGCGAGAACGATTTGGTTCTACCGCCATTTTAAGAGCTAGTAGCTACACATCAGGTGGTATTGCAATTGATCGTGGTAAGAAAATAGGTGGACATTATGAATAAAAAAAGAGTTGCTCCTTCCAAATTAGGAAGAAAGCAACTCTTTTTAATGGATATCGCGATACAAGCCAATCACTTTACCTAAAATTGTAACATGGCTTAACACAATAGGTTCCATTGACGAATTCTCTGGTACAAGCCGGTATTGATTGGAATCTTTAAAGAAGCGTTTAACTGTTGCTTCATCTTCTTCAGTCATAGCAACGACAATGTCCCCGTTAGAAGCAGATGCTTGCTTTCTGACAATGACTAAGTCCCCATCTAAAATACCAGCTTCAATCATACTATCACCTTGAATAGATAAGACGAACACATCGTCTTCAACTGCTGAATAAGTGTTAGGGATCGGAATGTATTCCTCAACATTTTCAATAGCAGTAATCGGCTCACCAGCAGTAACTTTACCAACTAAAGGTGCATACATTGCGCTACGTTCATGAACTGTTTGTTGGTCTTCGTGCGTAATTTCAATTGCACGCGGTTTAGTTGGGTCACGACGAATATAACCTTTCTCTTCCAAACGAGATAAATGACCATGCACAGTTGAGCTTGAAGCTAGTCCAACTGCTTCGGCTATTTCTCGAACGGACGGTGGATACCCTTTTGCTTTTACTTCATCTGCAATAAACTCGTAAATTTCTTTCTGTCTCTTTGATAACTTCGTCACTCTTCTCACCCCATGGAATTATTACAACTAACGAACTACTTTTAAAGACATTATAGCAAGAATTGGCACAAAAGACAAACGTTCGTTCGCATTTAAGACATCGTCCTTGTGTTTAGCGTACATAGATTATAGAATATAGTTTGGACTTTGAGTATAAGGGTATTTTAATAGTAAAGAATTAAAAGGAGCTTGGTTTATGTTATCTCAAGAAAAAATAGATCGAATAAATGAGCTAGCGAACAAAAAGAAGACCAAAGGATTAACAAAGAAAGAAGAGCAAGAACAAAAGAAGTTAAGAGAAGAATATTTATCTTCATTCCGCAACTCTTTCAAAAATCAACTACACTCAATGAAAGTAGTAGACCCAGAAGGACAAGATGTAACACCAGAAAAATTAAAAGATGAACAAGAAAAAAATAAAAAACATTAAAAATATCAATATTAATTGTCGGTTTTTGTTAAAATAGAAACGAGTGTAACAAAAGCCTTGCAATATAAATAAGCAAGTTGAAGGGAGAATTCAAATGAGTAGAACAACAGAAGAACTATCTATTAACACAATTAGAACATTAACAATCGATGCAGTAGAAAAAGCAAACTCAGGTCACCCAGGAATGCCAATGGGTGCTGCGCCTATGGCCTATACACTATGGACGAAAGTTATGAACCATAACCCAAGCCATTCTTCATGGTTTAATAGGGACCGTTTCGTTTTATCAGCTGGTCACGGCTCAATGCTACTGTATTCTTTATTGCATTTATCAGGGTACAACGTAAGTCTTGATGACATTAAAAATTTCCGTCAGTGGGGTTCTAACACACCAGGCCACCCTGAATTTGGCCATACAGATGGTGTAGAAGCAACAACTGGCCCGTTAGGTCAAGGTTTAGCAATGGCGACTGGTAAAGCTATGGCTGAGCGATTCTTAGCATCAAAATTTAACACTGATGAACATAATTTAGTTGATCATTATACTTATTCTATTTGTGGTGACGGTGACTTAATGGAAGGTGTTTCTCAAGAGTCAGCTTCATTAGCCGGTCACTTAAAACTTGGCAAGTTAATCGTAATGTACGATTCTAATGATATTTCATTAGATGGTGACTTAGACCGCTCATTCTCAGAAAGTGTAGAAGACCGTTACAAGTCTTACGGCTGGCAAGTCATTCGTGTAGAAGATGGTAACGATACTGAAGCAATTGAGCGCGCTTTAGAAGAGGCAAAAGCTAACACAGAACAACCGACAATGATTGAAGTGAAAACAGTGATCGGTTACGGTTCACCAAATAAATCAGGTAAAGCTGATTCACACGGTGCTCCTTTAGGTGAAGATGAGCTGAAATTAGCAAAAGAACATTACGGTTGGGACTTTGAAGAAGATTTCTTCATTCCAGAAGAAGTTAAAGAAGACTTCGCTACGAAAGTTAAACAACGTGGAGAAGAGGCAGAAAACAAGTGGAATGAATTATTAGCACAATACAAAGAAGCTTATCCGGAATTAGCTGATGAGTTTGAAAAAGCAATGAATGATGAACTACCAGTAGATTGGAATGCTGACTTACCAACTTATGATGAACATTCGAAAGCTTTAGCAACTCGTGCAGCTTCAGGTGAAGTACTAAACGCACTAGCGAACAAAGTGCCGAACTTAATCGGTGGTAGTGCAGACTTAGCTGGTTCTAACAAAACAGCACTAAAAGGTGAAGATGATTTCAAACCAACAGATTATAGTGGTCGAAACATTTGGTTTGGCGTACGTGAATTTGCGATGGCATCTGCATTAAACGGTATGGCTCTTCACGGTGGTTTAAAAGTATTTGGCGGTACGTTCTTCGTATTTAGCGACTATTTACGCCCAGCGTTAAGATTATCAGCATTAATGGGGACTCCAGTCACTTACGTATTAACTCACGATTCAGTTGCAGTAGGTGAAGATGGTCCTACACACGAGCCAATTGAACAACTGCCTTCATTACGTGCGATGCCTCATTTAGACTTAATTAGACCAGCTGATGCTAACGAGACGAAAGCTGCATGGGAATTAGCAGTGACTTCAACTGACCACCCAACAGCATTAGTTCTAACTCGTCAAGGGTTACCAGTACTACCAAGCACAGATGACATAGCTTACGAAGGTGTTAAACAAGGGGCTTACGTATTAAAGCAAGCTGAAAAAGAGCAACCAGATGTGATCTTATTAGCAACAGGTTCAGAAGTACAACTTGTATATAAAGCTAGCGATAAGCTTAAGGAAGAAGGAATTGACGCTCAAGTTGTTAGTATGCCTTCTTGGTATCGTTTTGAGCAACAATCTGACGCTTATAAAGAAGCTGTATTACCATCTGCAGTTAAAACACGTCTTGCTGTGGAAATGGCATCACCATTCGGTTGGGAGCGTTACGTAGGACTAGAAGGTGACGTTCTAGGAATCGAAACGTTTGGTGCATCAGCTCCTGGTGATGAAGTCATCGAAAACTATGGCTTTACGGTTGAGAATGTTGTAGCACGCGCAAAGGCGTTATTAAAATAATAATTCATCAAAGATAAACAATATGCGACATTCTTTTTTGTAGTTCAACTTAAAAAGTGACAAACTTTTTTATGGAATATTGATACGCTTGTCCTAAAGGAGGATGAGTCATGTATCAATATTCCTTATATTTTTTCAAACCGACATACGCGATTCATTTTTATTATAAAGTTGATGTACTTTATCGTTTTTTAGATCAATATAGAAAAGGTAAATATACAGATGACACTACACAACGTCAGGTGAGTTTCGTCTTAGAATATGTCATTTTAAATGATGTATATGAACATTTAACATCACAAAAATTCTCACACAAACTTGATGTTAAAGCTGAAAATAACGAACTTATAATAAAGAGCGATAGTTTGGATATGAAAGCCGTACGTAACGGTTATGCCATTGACGTTTATGCAAATTCATTAATTGATGCTGATCAATTATTCTTTCAATATATTAAAGAGTTCCACCCGTACGTTTTTGTCGTCAATTTTGACTCAAGAGAATGCGGTTGGATCTTACCTTTAGCGAAAAAAGCAAATTATCACATCTAAGACTATTGTCATTATTCGGATGTTTTACTATACTGTATAAAGACAACGAGATAGGAGGATATAGAAGCAATGGACATACTATGGGTTGTATTAATTGCTTTTGGTACATTGGTAGCCGGTTTACTTTTAGGGTTCTTCATTGCCCGTAAGACGATGATGAGCTATTTAAAGAAAAACCCACCAATTAACGAGCAAATGTTACGTACAATGATGATGCAAATGGGACAAAAGCCTTCACAGAAGAAGATCAATCAAATGATGAAAGCTATGTCTCAACAAATGGACAACGATGACAAAAAGAAAAAATAAACGAAAAGGGATGGGCGAATAGCTCATCCCTTTCAATTTTCATAAAACCGTCAACTGTTAAAGCTTTATAGAGGTAATTGTTTTGATACGATGATATTATAGAAGATAGACTATAGTTAGGAGAGTTACCTATGGCTGAAGTAAACATATTGTTAGCTTTCGGTGCAGGATTTTTATCATTTATCTCACCTTGTGTTTTACCGTTATATCCCGTGTTTCTATCATATATAACAGGTATGAGTGTAGAAGAACTTAAAAATGATAAAGCGATTTTAAGGAAAAGAGCGATGTTACATACCTTGTTTTTCTTAATTGGTTTTTCATCGATCTTTATTATGCTCGGATTTACAGCATCGTTTATTGGAGGAACTTTATATGCTTACAGCGATTTAATTAGACAAGTTGGTGCTGTATTAATTGTATTCTTCGGTTTAATGATGATTGGGTTCTTTAATTTTGATTTCCTTATGAAAGAACGCAAAGTTACATTAAAGAATAGACCAGCAGGATACCTTGGCACTTTATTTATTGGTGCAGCGTTCTCGATGGGCTGGACACCATGTACCGGCCCTATTCTAATGGCGATTATTGGCTTAGCAGCAACAAATCCAGAGTCTGGTGTTATCATGATGACTGCATATTCACTAGGGTTTTCCATCCCATTCTTTGTAATGTCATTCTTTATTGGAAAGATGGATTGGATCAAGCGTAACTCACAAAAGATTGTTAAAATTGGCGGTTATGTATTAATCGTATTAGGAATCGCCTTATTCTTTGACTTATTACGTATTTTTACAGCTTATTTAGCAAATTTCTTTGGCTTTTACGGCTTTTAAAGATTGAATGATTGTGCATAATAGCATATAATAATGGTGATTTATTAAACAACGAAAAAGGGGATTTAACATGGCACACACTAATGACATAATCCTTAAGACAATGACTCAGTTAATTGCATTTATTTTATTAGGATTTTCTATTTACCTATTCTTCGCTGGTCACAACGCACCAGGTGGTGGATTCATCGGTGGATTAATGACGGCAGCGGCAATCATTTTAATGTACATCACTTACGGCTACGAAAAGATTGAACAAATCTTGCCAATTAATTTTACAACAATGTTCGTTGCAGGCTTAGGTATTGCGACCCTAGCTGGTATCGGCTCAATTGTTTTAGGACACCCGTTTTTATCACAGACTTTTGAATACTATAACTTACCAATAATGGGTGAAACAGAGCTAGCAACAGCATTAATCTTTGACCTAGGGGTTTACTTAGGGGTAGTTGGTGTCACGATGACAATTATTTTAACGATCGCAACTGACTCAGATGCTAAGGAAGACGAAGAAAAGGCAGAGGCATAATGTTTTCAATTTTAGATCACCCAATAGTTGCAGGTTTAATAACAGTCATGGCGGTCATTATGGCAACAGGTATGATTGTCGTAAGAATGCGAGCATCAAAGAAACCTGCATCAGTTAAAAAAATTATATTACCACCACTATTCATGAGTACAGGAGCATTGATGTTCTTTGTTCCATATTTTCAAATAGAATGGATTTTAGTGGTGGAAGCCGTCATTGTTGGTTTATTGTTCTCAATTTTACTTATTTACACTTCAAATTTTGAAATTAAAGAGAACGACATTTACTTAAAACCATCCAAAGCACTTGGTTTCATTTTAATCGGCTTATTGTTAATTAGACTGACTTGGAAAGCAATTACAGGGGCTGATATTTCAGTCGGTGAGACGAGTGCAATGTTTTATATACTAGCTTTCGCCATGCTATTAACTTGGCGAATTGCGATGTTGCTAAAGTATTTAAAACTAAAAGAAAGTTTAAACTAAAAAAAGTGGGAGTTAGCCTATTGCTAGCTCCCACTTTCTTTTTCTCGTTCAAGTAAATGTTCATACTGTGAAAAATCGATATCTTTTTCGTTGAGTCTTTTAATTAAAAACTTATGATCACGTTTAGGAGTCGCTAATATGTAACCTTCAATTAACAAGTCCATCGTGATTGATTTTGCTTTTCGCTCTAAGGCAAGTTGACCAATTTTAGCTCCAATCTTTTGTTTAGCTACATCTCTAAACAGCTCTGGAACAGGTTCAACTAACTCATTAAGTAAAGCTTTTTTCTCTTCGCTCCATAAATCAATCGTTTCATAGACGTAATACTCTTCCCAATCAATGATTGATTTTCCGTCTTCTTTAGGTAATTTTTTAAGAAATTTACGGAACATAAAATAACCGCCAATAGCCAAAAGTCCTACCATTATAAAAGACCAAATAATTAACAATATACCTACTGTAGTTGACATAAGTACTCACTCTCTTTTTGATGTACATATACATTGGCGGGACTGTGTGGGAATCGAACCCACCGGAGACGACACGCGCCTCCCAAGCGGTTTTGAAGACCGAGACAAGCACCAGCATTGCAACCAGCCCCAACTAGTTCATGTTTATATCCAAACGTAATTATACAAGGTAAACTAACCACAAGCAACTTAAAGATATCATTGTACTGTTTAAATAGGACGAAAAATCTAGTATAATTGTTCTAAATAAAGAATAAATGATCAAAATTGTTTAGACAATTATAAACTATTTAGTTAAAATGAAAATAGCTGTTATAATTTGTTAGCTTTTATCATAGTTTGTTAATAAACTATTCGTCAAATGAGGGGAGGATCAACCCGATTATGAAGAACCATGTCACTTTTAATGATGTAAACGAACTATTTTACGACGTAGAATATGGTGGAATAATAGAAGCTGCTAATTCATGGATTGATCAAAACTCAATGACTGTCAAAACGATATATGATGAATCTTTTAACATAATTTATATAACCGCTACCGTTGAAGACGTGTTCGGTTATAAACAAAATGAACTAATTAGTAAGTCTATTATAAACTATATCCATCCAGAACACCGACAATCACTTTATGGATGTCTGGAGAAGCTTGAAGACAACGAAAAGTTAAGGCACGAATTTCGTGTGTTACATAAAGATGGTAGATATATAGATTGCCAAGCCCATTCTAGGAAAATAGTTGATCGTAAAACAGGTCAACACTATTATATTAGTGTGACACAAGATATTATGGCTCATAAACAAGCACAACAAATGCTTGTAAGCTCTGAAAAACTGTCAACAGCAGGACAACTCGCTGCTAGTGTCGCTCATGAAATCCGCAATCCAATCACGTCTTTAAAAGGTTTTTTACAACTTTTAGAGACTGGTATTGAAGGTAAAGAAGCCTATTTAAACATTATGAAAGATGAAATCGAAAAAATTGAATCCATTTCATCTGAGCTGCTATATATCGCAAAACCGTCACCAAATGAATTTAAAGAAGCGAATATAGTAGAAATGTTAGAAGAAGTATGTATGCTTATGCGTTCACAAGCAAGACTAGAAGATGTTGAAGTCGTATTAGACAGTGATCTTAAAAGCTATATGATCTTATGTGACAGATCACAAATTAAGCAAGTGTTCATTAACTTGATAAAAAATGCTATTGAAGCAATGCATGAACCTGGAGAAGTTACGATTAAAGTAACTAATGACCACTGTTTATCTGTAGAAGTCATCGATCAAGGAGAAGGAGTACCTGATTCGTTAAAAGAAAGGTTAGGTCAACCGTTCTTGACGACTAAAGATAAAGGGACTGGCCTAGGTTTAATGGTTACGATTGATATTCTACAAAATCATGAAGCACAATTATTAATTAGAGACCGTGAACCAAAAGGTAGTATTTTTCAAGTTAAATTTTCCTAATGCTAGTTGGTGGGTATATGACAAAAAGTAACTATACGATTGGTATGGCAGGCCATATTGACCATGGTAAATCAGAATTAACGAAGGCTCTTACTGGTGTCGAAACAGACCGCCTAAAAGAAGAGCAAGAAAGAAAAATATCAATCGAATTAGGTTATGCACCTTTATATGCGGACCAAGAATATTCATTATCTATTATTGATGTTCCAGGCCACGAAAAGTTCATTAGACAAATGATTGCGGGCGTATCCGGTGTTGATCATACGTTATTAATCATTGCAGCTGATGAGGGTGTTATGCCTCAAACGGTTGAACACATTGAAATTTTAAATTACTTAGAGATTAATCGTGCATACATAGTTATTACGAAAGTCGATTTAGTAGAAGAAGAACTATTACAACTCGTAAAAGATGATATTAACCATCATATTAAAAATACAATATTTGAAAATGTTCCAATTTATTGTGTAGATTCTATTAGTGGAAATGGAATAGACCTATTAAAGACTGACTTAATTACAGCTTTAAAGCGTATGCCTGAAAAAGACCATTCAGGCTTCTTTAGAATGCCAGTCGATCAAGCTTTCCACGTACATGGGATTGGTACAGTTGTTAGAGGAACAATTGTTGAAGGTTCAATTAGTGAGCGGGAACAAATAGCAGTCAAGCCGCAAGATATTAATACAGAAGCAAAAAGTCTACAACAATTTGGACAAACGGTGAGTGAAGCGAGAGCAGGTACACGTACAGCAATCGCCTTAAAAGGGGTGGATTACCATTCCGTAAAAAGAGGGGACGTTCTAACAACGAACAGCCATGAAGCATCAAATAGAATTGACCTTAAATTACATATAAGCCCGAACTTAAATAAAGCGATTAAACAAAGGTCTCCTATCAAGTTTCATACTGGTACGAGTGAAGTTCACGGTAGAATAATCCTGTTTGACAGAAATGAAATAGAATCTGCAAACGAAGAAGTTTACGCTCAAGTAGAGCTAGATCACACCGTTTACGCTACTAGGCATGACTTTTTCATTTTAAGAAGAGCAACGCCTATGGAGACAATAGGTGGTGGCCGAATCATTAATGCTCCAGCTAAACGACACCGCTTCGGAACGAATACAGTCAAATTGTTAAAACAGCAAAGCGAGTTAACGATTGATGAAGCGATTATTGAGTATATAGAAGGAAATGGCGTTGTTAAAAAGAAAGAAGTAGTCAACGAGTTAGCAATTGATCCAACAGAAGGTCATGAAAGATTAAATACTCTATATGAACTAGACAAGATCTATTTCATTAATGATTTAATTATGACGAGGAACTGGTTGAATCAATATGTTCAACTACTTAACACCGAGCTAACTAACTACCATAACCATTTCTCTTTAAGGCAAGGCTACCCAAAAGCAGAATTCGTTCAATTGTTGCCAATCAAAGCGAAGACAGGGAAGGTTATAGTGGACCATTTAGTTGAAGAAGGACACTTTAGACAAATTAATAATAATATCGCATTGCCATCATTTTCTCCATTTATTGATGATGCATTAAAACAAGATGTTGAATTAGGGCTGACAAAACTACAACAAGACGCTTTGCACGTAGAAAAGTTTAGTAACTACTTCCCAACTATAGGACAAGATACTATTTTAGATTTGCAGCATTACTTAACTAACACAAATCAAATAGTCCAACTTTCTGAAGAGCTTATTGTCAGTCATGAAACATTTCATAACGCCCTTGATCAGCTTCGTAAGGAAACGACCGACCAATTTACATTAAAAGAGGCGAAAGATGTCTTATCATTGTCACGAAAATATTTAATTCCTTTACTAGAAAAGCTAGATGAATTTGAATACACGAAAAGATTGGACAATGCGAGACAGTGGAACAACCAATAATTTTCATTAAAAACTGCAAACTGCACGGGGTTGGGACAAATAGGCTGGAGTTTATTGAAAACACGAACAAAGGGGCTTTTAGCTTTGTTGAGTAGACACTTAGCGGAATCAAAATGCGTAGACTCCTGTGGGAGCAAAGGCCAGGGTGAGACCCCGCAGTGCGTAGCACGAGGAGGCTCACCAGCCGCCCACGGAAAGCGAAGCATTTTGATGGAGCGGAGCTAAAAGCTTAACCCGAACGAATTCAAAATGTGATTTCGTTCGGGTTTTTGTATTAACTATTAGTTCTCTCAAACCTCGTGCATTTTTATTTTACATAAATACTTTTTTCAGACCCTTCAATAACTTCACCGATAATATAAGCTCGATCGCCAAACACTTCATCCATTTGTTTAACATACTGCTCAGCTTGATTACGATCCATTGAGATTAATAATCCACCTGAAGTAATTGCATCAGCTAAGACTAACTTTGACTCTTCCTGTACTTGTGCTTCAAATGTTACATCTTGATCTAACCATTTAAGGTTAGCTTTAGTACCACCAGGAACAGCACCTTGTTCAACAAGTTCTTTAACGCCTTGAATAACAGGAACTTGATCATGGTTTATAATTAGTGATTTTTCACTACCTTTAGCAATTTCTAAAGCATGACCTAATAACCCAAAACCTGTGACATCTGTTACAGCATGCGGCTTGAATGGACGTAGATGTTCTGCTGCATACTTATTTAATTGAGCCATCCATTTAATCGCTTCATCTGCTAAATGTTGAGATGCTTTGCCTTTCTTAATAGCTGTTGTGATGATTCCAATACCGATTGGTTTCGTAAGAACTAGTACATCACCTGTTTGTGCTTGACTATTCGTCCATAATTTATGAGGATGCACGAACCCAGTTACAGACAGTCCGAATTTCGGTTCATCATCATCAATCGAGTGACCACCTATAATAGAAGCATCAGCTTCATGCACTTTATCTTCAGCACCTTGAAGTACTTCAGCTAATATATCTGATCCATATTTTTTTACAGAGAAACCAACGATATTTAAAGCTGTTTTAGCATCAGCACCCATGGCATAAACATCACTTAAAGCATTGGCGGCTGCAATTTGACCAAATGTGTATGCATCATCGACGATCGGAGTGAAATAATCAACTGTTTGTACCATTGCTAGTTCATCAGATATCTGATAAACACCCGCATCGTCAGAACTGTTTTGACTATACATTACTTGAGGGTCATCTGATTTTCGTTCAACTTGACTCAACACTTGAGTCAGCTCGCTTGGTGCGAGTTTACAACCTCATCCAGCTTTAGATGAAAGGGAAGTTAGACGTAAAATTTCATCACGTTCCTTACTCATATGAATCACCTCCAACTTCAGAATAGTATATCCTCCTACAATTTACTAGAAAAATGAGTGAAAATTGTTGAAAAAGGATATGTTATTTTATAGGCTAGTAATTAAAGAGGGGGTAGAGATTTATGAGTTATAAAGTATCAATTGAGTTTTGCATGCAGTGAAACTATGCGCCAAAAGCTGCGAGTTTCGCAGATGAGTTATTTACTGAATTCCGACACGAAATTTCAGAAATGAAATTAGTACCAGCGTCTGGTGGAGCATTCGAAGTAACGGTTGATGGTGAAAAGTTATACTCAAAACTAGATACTGGTGTATTTCCTGAGGCTGATCAAGTTATTAAAGAAATGAAATCTTAAAACGAAAAGAAGCCCGCTCGTTTATTTAAACGGTGGGCTTCTTTATGGTTATGGCTTAATTAGGATATAATGGTGTTGAAGTAATAAAATAATGGGGCGATTGGATGAATCTATTAAGAAATATTCCACCAATACACGAATTACTTAATGACAATAAAATAGCCGCTGAAATTGAACAACATAACATTTCATACGAAGAAGCGAAACAATCTTTACAAGATAGCGTGCAGTCTGTTCGTAATGAAATCCGAAACGGTGAATTCTTAAACTCAAGTTTAGAAGATTTGTTTAATTCAATTATAGAGCGAGCGGTTAAACAAATAGAACAACATAAAATTCATAACTTACAACCTGTAATTAATGGGACAGGAACTATTTTACATACAAACTTAGGGCGAGCCCGACTAGCATCCCAAGCGATAGACCACGTTGTTAATAGCGCTTCATATTATTCAACTTTAGAATATGATGTAACTACTGGTAAGAGAGGATCAAGACATGACTTAGTAGAACGTTATATTACTAATTTAACAGGTGCTGAATCTGCAATGGTTGTTAATAATAATGCGGCAGCTGTTTACATGGTTTTATCATGTTTTGCCAAAAACTATGAAGCCATTGTGTCACGTGGAGAACTGGTTGAAATTGGGGGAAGCTTTCGCGTCTCATCAATTATGGAAGAAAGCGGTACAACACTTAAAGAAATCGGAACGACAAACAAAACGCATTTATTTGACTACGAACAAGCAATTCATAGTGAAACGAAAATGATTATGAAAGTGCATACGAGCAATTTTTATATGAGCGGCTTCACTTCGAGTGTAGATCGTGAAGAGTTAGCAAGCCTAGCTCAGCGCCACAACTTAATTTACTATGAAGACCTAGGTAGTGGTTTACTGTATAATTTGAGTGATCAAGGAATAACTGATGAACCAGTTGTCAAAGATGTGATTGCCAAAGGGGTTGACCTTGTTTCATTTAGTGTAGATAAATTGTTAGGTGGACCGCAAGCAGGTATTATTGCTGGTAAGAAAGAGTATATCGATGCCCTAAAAAAACACCAATTAGCCAGAGTGTTAAGAGTTGATAAGATGACTTATGCAGCACTCGAAGAAACGCTTCGGCTGGCATTAACGAATCAGGTTGACCAAATACCTACATTACGTGACATCTTAAAAGATTCTAATACCATACGAAACGAAGTCATGGTATTTTTAGAGGGAACAAAGGATCTTGACCCGTTAACATTAGAACCAATTGAGATGAAATCAAAAGTAGGGGGAGGTACATTACCTGAAGTAGAGTTAGATTCTTTTGGTATTAAAGTCCGATGCCGAGTACGGACAACAGAGGAGTTAACCAAGCAATTGCGCACTTGTCCGATTCCTATCATAGTTAGGGTTGAAAACGATTCGGTTATGGTCGATTTTCGAACTTTGGAACGCCATGAACAGGATGAAATAAGAAAAGCATTACAAGAACTAAATAATCGATTAAAGTAAGCGTTTTCATGCAAAAATTTTAGTTTTAATGTTTTACTTCTATATCTTTTTAATATAAAATGAATACGTGCAGAAATATTGGCTTTTCTGTAGAAAAACGCTAATTATTCTAATGAGACGAAACATTACATAGTTAAGGGGGTAAAGTAACATGGTAGCTAATCTTTCTTCAAATGCAAAAAAGCAGTTTGAACTTAATGGTAAGACTTATAACTATTACCATCTAAAAACGCTAGAAGAAAAAGGGCTAGGCAACGTATCACGCCTACCTTACTCAATTCGCGTACTTTTAGAATCAGTTTTACGTCAATATGACGGTCATGTTATTAAAGATGAACACATTGAAAAGCTAGCAAAATGGGCTGATGGTGAAAAGGTAGATGTTCCTTTCAAACCATCTCGTGTTATTTTGCAAGACTTTACTGGGGTGCCAGCAGTAGTAGACTTAGCATCTCTTCGTAAAGCAATGGTTGATATGGGTGGAAGCCCTGATCAAATTAATCCTGAAGTACCAGTCGACTTAGTAATTGACCACTCAGTGCAAGTTGACAGATATGGTACAGCAGACGCACTACGTGTCAATATGGAAATGGAATTTGAACGTAACAAAGAGCGTTATGAATTCTTACACTGGGCACAGAAAGCATTCGATAACTACCGTGCTGTACCACCAGCAACAGGTATCGTGCACCAAGTTAACTTAGAGTACATTGCTAACGTTGTACACGAAAAACAACAAGAAGACGGCACTTATGACGCATTCCCAGATACACTAGTTGGTACTGACTCACATACGACGATGATCAACGGTCTAGGTGTTCTAGGTTGGGGTGTAGGTGGTATTGAAGCAGAAGCAGGTATGCTAGGTCAGCCTTCATACTTCCCAACACCTGAAGTAATCGGTGTTAAACTAACAGGTAGTTTCCCAGAAGCTACTACAGCTACAGACTTAGCGTTAAAAGTAACGCAAGTACTACGTCAGAAGAACGTAGTAGGTAAGTTCGTTGAATTCTTCGGTCCTGGCCTAACTGAAATGCCGCTTGCAGACCGTGCAACGATCTCAAACATGGCACCTGAGTATGGTGCGACATGTGGTTTCTTCCCAGTAGATGAAGAGACTCTAGACTACATGCGTTTAACTGGACGTACTGAAGAGCAAATCCAGTTAGTTAAGGAATACCTACAGAAGAACGATCTATTCTACACGCCAGATCAAGAAGATCCAGCGTTTACTCAGTTAGTAGAGATCGATCTATCTGATTTAGAACCTAACTTATCTGGTCCGAAGCGTCCACAAGACTTAATTCCGCTTTCAGAGATGAAAGAATCATTTAACAAGGCGTTAACAGCTCCAGCTGGTAACCAAGGCTTTGGATTAAATGAGAAAGATAAAGAAAAGGAAGCTGTTGTTAAATTTAACGACGGTGGCGAAACGACGATGAAAACAGGTGCATTAGCAATTGCAGCTATTACATCTTGTACAAACACGTCAAACCCACACGTTATGTTAGGTGCTGGTCTATTAGCTAAGAAAGCTGTAGAAAAAGGCTTAGAAGTACCTTCATACGTGAAAACTTCATTAGCACCTGGTTCAAAAGTAGTTACAAACTACTTAGAGAACTCTGGATTAATGGAATACCTAAACAAGTTAGGCTTTAACCTTGTAGGATACGGTTGTACAACTTGTATCGGTAACTCAGGTCCATTACTACCTGAAATTGAGGAAGCAATTGCTGATTCTGACTTAACGGTATCATCTGTACTTTCAGGTAACCGTAACTTTGAAGGACGTATTCACCCATTAGTACGTGCTAACTACTTAGCTTCACCACCATTAGTAGTAGCGTATGCTCTAGCTGGTACAGTAGATCTTGATCTCTTAAATGAACCATTAGGTCAAGATGCTGATGGCAATGACGTATTCTTCAAAGACATCTGGCCATCATCAGATGAAATCAAGTCTGAAATTGCGAAAGTTGTAACACCTGAAATCTTCCGTAAAGAATACGAAGAAGTATTTAATTCAAATGAAGAGTGGAACAAGATTCAAACAACGGATGAGCCGTTATATGAGTTTGATGAAGATTCAACTTATATTCAAAACCCACCATTCTTCGAAGAAATGTCTAAAGATCCTAAAGAAGTAGCACCGTTAGAAGGTTTACGTGTAGTCGGTAAGTTCGGAGATTCTGTAACGACTGACCACATTTCACCAGCAGGTGCGATTCCTAAAGATATGCCGGCTGGTCAATATCTAATGGAAAAAGACGTTTCTCCACGTAACTTTAACTCGTATGGTTCTCGTCGTGGTAACCATGAAGTTATGATGCGTGGTACGTTTGGTAACATCCGTATCCGTAACGAGATCGGTGGAGGTAAAGAAGGTGGATTTACTACGCACTGGCCAACAGGCGATGTACTACCAATTTACGATGCTGCTATGAGATACAAAGAAAAAGGTACTGGCCTATGTGTGATCGCAGGCGATGACTACGGCATGGGTAGTTCACGTGACTGGGCTGCTAAAGGTACTGACTTACTAGGTATTAAAACAGTAATTGCTCAAAGCTTTGAGCGTATTCACCGTTCTAACTTAGTTATGATGGGCGTACTACCACTTCAATTCCAGAAAGGTGACACGATTGAGTCACTTGGATTAACTGGAGAAGAAGTTATTAACGTTGAAGTTAATGAAGACGTTAAACCTCATGACTTAGTAAAAGTAACTGCTACGAATGATCAAGGTGAAACGACAGAATTTGAAGTTGTTGCACGTTTCGATAGTGACGTTGAAGTTGACTACTACCGCCACGGTGGTATTCTGCCAATGGTACTTCGTAACAAGCTTCAAACAGTTGAAAAATAAACCTTATTTTAAGAAGCCACCGTTTAAAAACGGTGGCTTCTTTATCTTTAAGCTTGTTTTTCATCTTGTAATTCACGGTCCCAATGTCGGTGTTGAGCTAATTGTTCTAAAAAGGTTTGGCTAAAATCTTGTAATTGTTCAGACTGAATAGTCAACACACCGTGATCATTAAACATCTCGTTGTTTGATTGCTTAGTTGCAAGTTGTGAATTTTGAGGTAGAACTGTTGAAAATAGTTCAACCGCATCATTACTAGCTGCTATTGTTTTAGCGTGCGCAAATGTATCTTTAATAAAGTCTTTTGCTTCTTTGTGTGTCATTAATTGATCAACATGTTGTTTCCCACCCGGTACAAATATCCCATCATACATGACAGAATGTGTTGTCGAATAGTTTTTGTGGACATCGACTGGTTCATTTTGATCACTGTGTAATTTCCCTAACGTTTTACTAACGATTTCAACGTGTACATCATTATTTCGTAAGGTCGTCATCATTTCTTGTAGTTCTTTATTTTTAAATCCATCAGCAAGTAAAACAGCTACTTTTCGTGTATTAGATGAGAAGGTCGTTTGTAACTGACTTAACGCTGGTGATGGTGACACTTGAGGTTCTTGGTTGTTTGATTGTGGTGGTTCAACCCCAACACCTTTAGCAATTTCATTGGCTAGCGTATGACTTACATTACTGAACATCTCGACAACTTGTTGCTTAATTTTAGGGTCTTTAACGTTACCGACTTCAAAGTGGAATGCTTTATGAATATGCCTTTTTTCATGTTCGGACATGCTATTGTAAAATAGTGCAGCTTGCGTATAATGATCTTTGAAACTTTCGCTTCGTTTTCTAACCTTATAACCGTCAACTTTTTCTTGATAATGTTCAAATCCACCTTCAGCAAATGAACTAGTTTGAGGATCATTATTTTGTAATCCATTTGGACTGTAGGCGACTTTTCCTTTATTAATCGTCATTCGGTGGAACCCGTCACGTTGATTGTTGTGAACAGGGGCAATTGGACGGTTGATCGGTATTTCGTGAAAGTTCGGACCACCTAATCGTAATAACTGTGTATCTAAGTAAGAAAACAAGCGACCTTGTAATAATGGATCATTAGTAAAATCAATACCAGGCACGATATTACCCATGTGAAAAGCAGCTTGTTCTGTTTCAGCAAAGAAGTTGTCTTGATTTCGATTTAGCGTCATCTTTCCAATAATTTTGACCGGAATTTGTTCTTCAGGCCATATTTTCGTTGGATCGAGTATATCAAAGTCAAAATCAAATTCTTGGTTTTCTTCAATGACTTGAATTCCTAATTCAAATTCAGGATACTCTCCGTTATTAATGGCATCCCATAAATCTTGCCTATGGTAATCCGGATTTTTACCCGCTATTTTTTGGGCTTCATCCCACGTTAATGAATGTGTACCTAAAAGTGGTTTCCAATGGAATTTGACAAACCTAGCTTTACCTTGATCATTAACTAGGCGGAACGTATGAACACCGAAGCCTTCCATCATACGAAAACTTCTCGGAATACCTCGATCTGACAATAGCCACATAATCATATGAGCTGATTCTCGATTTTGTACAACCCAATCCCAAAAAGTATCATGCGCTGCTGATGCTTGTGGAATTTCGTTATCGGGTTCTGGTTTAATCGCATGGACGATATCCGGAAATTTGATTGCATCTTGAATGAAAAAAACAGGCATGTTGTTACCAACTAAATCAAAATTACCATCCTCAGTATAAAATTTCGTCGCAAAACCCCGAACATCTCGAACTGTATCAGCTGATCCACGAGACCCTACTACTGTAGAAAAACGAACAAAGACTGGTGTTTTGACAGATGGGTCCTGAAGAAACTTGGCACTCGTTAATTCTTTCATGGATTCATAAGGTTGAAAATAGCCATGAGCTCCAAACCCTCTCGCATGAACAACTCTTTCCGGTATTCGTTCATGGTCAAAGTGTGTCATTTTTTCTCTGAAGTGGAAATCTTCCATAATAGTTGGTCCTCGTTCGCCTGCAGTAAGTGACTGAGACGTATCAGACAGTTTAGCCCCTTGATTCGTGCTTAATTTTTCACCTTGATTACTATTTTTAAAGGCGTTAAGCTGTTCATTTTTAGCATCTTGATGGTTGTTTTGTTCATTTGTCATAAGTTACCCTCCTATATATGTAGGTCACCTGTAGTTTGCCAAATCACACCATATTTATTCCTATATTTAGTAATACAAGTTCACTGAATCGTAATGCATGTTTTACGTATTTTTTTAGAAAATTTGGTATGATGAATTAGTAGGGAGTGGTAACATGAACGATCTGATTCAAATTGGACCTTTAAACATATTCGTTCCATATTTATTTTACATAGCTGGTATTGTCGCATCTTTAGTTGTTGCACACTTCTTAATCAAACGTTTGATTAATTATGATTTTCCAAAAAAACCAGCCGATTTAATGATTGAATATTGGATTGTATTCATTGTCATTTGGAAGTTAAGTTATTTTATTAACTATCCAAGGAACATCTTAAATAATCCATTAGCTGTTATTTATTTTGACGGTGGTACGTTAGGTTTATTGTTAGGTGTTATTGGTATTGTTATTTTCGGTTATTTTCAACTAAAACGCCATAATATTACTATTCCTATTCAATTGCTATTAATTTTACAGGCGACCTTCGTCTTTATTTCATTTGATCAAGCAACATCTTTTCTATACGGTTTTGACCTTTACATTTTTATAGAGGTTGTCTCATACATTGTATTGGTTGGGATTTTGTTTCGATTAGTTAAGCCGGTCACTTTAATTAAAGTTTTCCAAGCCTATAGGTGGTTTGTTATTACTTGGACTTTATTTAGAGTGTTGCAAAATGAGATTCATTTATATACTGATACATTAATTATAGTGTTACTTTTAGCTGTTCTTACGATTGTTTTAGAATGGTATTTAAACCAAAAGGTGAAAGGAGAAAATTAAATTGAACATAATGTTAAAGCGTATTTTAGGTTTGGCAATTATCGGTGTATTACTTGGAATCATCGTTTATAATACTTGGTTTGATGATACAGCAAATGGAGATCCAGAGGGTGATGGCATTTTTGTTCAGCCTGATGGTGTTGATATTGATACAGATGGTGTAGAAGTTGGAGATATGGCTCCTAACTTCAAATTACAAACCCTCAATGGAGAAGAAGCAGAATTAGCTGATTTTAGAGGACAAAAAGTAATGATTAACTTTTGGGCTACATGGTGTCCACCTTGTCGTGCAGAAATGCCTCATATGCAAGAGATTCATGAGGAGTATGATGATGATGTTGTCATATTAGCCGTTAATGCGACGAGCCAAGAGACATCGCATGATAACGTGCAGGACTTTATAGATGAACTGGAATTAACATTTCCAATTTTAATGGATGAAACAAGAGAAGTTAATGTGCGTTACCAAGCGTTAAGCTTGCCTACAACGTATTTCGTTAATACTGAAGGTGAACTGCAAATCCCAAGACATGTTGGGCCACTATCATATGATGATATGGTCAGAAAAATTGAAGAATTAGATTAAGTATAAACATTACGAATCATGGTAATCCTAGTAAAAAAAGGAGACGATCATGATGCGTAGAAAAGAACGACTTTCTTTCCAAGCCTTAGTTAAAGATGAAAAAGAGAAGATTATGAACAACCAAGAAGAACTTGACAAAATTTATGACAAAATTGAAGAGCGAATGGAATTAGTTAGAAATCCTAAAAAGCATGCATAGCTCATGACTGGTTTTACAAACTATGATTGATTACATCAAAAAGGAGATGGATGGAATGTCTAATCATAGCCAAAAGCCGAAACCAGATCATAGACGTGATAACTTAAAGAAGATTCAAGAAAACATTGAAAATACGCTAGAGAACATACAAGAAGCAGAACATTCAATGGAAACAGCTTCAGAATTCCAAGAAGAAGAAATTCGTCGTAAAAATGCACGTAGACGTCAGTCAGTTGAAGGTATGAGAGACGAAGTACGTGATGAACACGAACATATGAAGCGAAAAAAGAATAATAAATAATTAATATTAAAGCTGTCGAGAGAATCTCGGCAGCTTTAATATTTCATTAACGACTTATTTTTGCTACGCTAAAACATTTCATATAAAATATATAGTAAAATAATAGCAAAGTGTAGCAAGGGAGATGTACATAACATGATTACAAATGAAACAGAAGTTAAAGTAAGATATCAAGAAACTGACCAAATGGGAGTCGTTTACCATGCGAACTATTTCGTCTGGTTTGAAATAGGGAGAACTCACTTAATTGAGGATTTAGGATTCCGATATGCGGATATGGAAGAAGAGGGGATTGTTTCACCGGTAGTTGATATCGAAGCAAAGTATAAAAGACCTCTACGCTATGGCCAAGTCGCTACGGTTAAAACCTATATTAAAGAGTATGATGGCTTTAGGGTCGTTTATGGATATGAAGTTTATACAGATGATGGGACTTTGGCTGTTACTGGGTCTTCATCTCACGTATGTGTTAAGAAGTCAAACTTTCGTCCAATATCAATTAAGAAGCATTTCCCTGATTGGCACAAAGCGTATGAACAGGCAGTAGGTGAAGCAGATGGCGTTCGGAATTAAGCGAGATGAATTAAAACACTGGAAAAAGGAAGTAGAAGCAGGTAATATCGCTTTTTTAACACACTATTGGGCTGATGACCGTTTTCCACAAATGAATACCGTTACTAAAGTAGGTTGTCGAGATGTCGATAAATTAAAACAGTGGGGTAAGAAGCATGGACTTAAACCGAAATGGATTCATGAAGATGAGAAATACCCACATTTTGATTTAATTGGATCATTTGAAGAAGATATTTTAAAAGCAGAAGGTAAGTTGGATCAATTAAGAAGATTTAAAAGTGTTGAAAAATAAAAAGATTGGGACAGAACTAATTGTTAATACACAAAACCCGAACGAAATCATATTTTGACTTCGTTCGGGTTTATCTTTTAGCTCC
>NZ_BJYA01000003.1 GCF_007991275.1 Alkalibacillus haloalkaliphilus
TTTGATTCCGCTAAGCACTGCTCAAATAAGATGACATCAATGTTCATTTTTTCACTAAACCTCATCGCTTTTGTCCCACAGCCTCTTTTTCTTATTATCATTTGTGTCTGGAACAGGATCAAATCCACCTGGGTGGAATGGGTGACATTTTAACACTCGTTTAACCGATAAATATAATCCTTTAATAACACCAAAACGTTCAAAAGCAGTAAGGCTATAGTGTGAACAACTTGGATGAAATCGACAAGTCGGTCCAAGCATTGGTGAAATGAACTTTTGATACAATTTAATCGGCCAAGTAAATAAAAACTTCATGATTAAACACTCTGTTCATCACGTTTATCATATGAGATTGACGCAACAGCATCATGGAGATGAATTGATTCTTCATTAATACATTTTACAAAGAAACGTTCAACTTCATCAATTTCATATAGATCACTTGCTACTAAACGAACCATGTCTTCAACAAAACGTGGATTTTCATATGCTTGTTCTGTTACCATTTTTTCATCAGGGCGTTTCAATACAGGGTGAATTCGTGCACTTGCATTCGATTCAGCCGCTTCTAGTAAGATAAACTTCCAATCAAGCTTGTCTTCATCAAAGTCTTCATTTATCAATACTTCCATCTCAATATTACCTCTTTGGTTATGAGCACTATATTCACTTATTTCTTTTGAACAAGGGCATAACGTCGTAATTTTACCTTTAACACCTACGCGAATATCATAACCTTCGTCTTGATCATAATGAACTTTAATCCAAGCATCAGCGTGGTTTAAGCCAGCTTTCTCAGAATAAGGTGCCTTTCGTTCGAAAAACCATGGGAAAGATACAGTTACTTCGGCATCTTTTTGTTCTAAACGTTGACGTAATTCATATACGAATGACTTTAATGTTTTCAAGCTAAGTACAAGGCCGTTTTCATAATAAGTTTGTAACTGTTCGGTAAAACGACTCATATTCGTACCTTTAGAATCTTGTGAAATCGATGATGCAAAGTAAAAAGTACCGATTGTCGTTTGTGTTTCTGGTGTTAAAGAACTGTTAACAATCACAGGGTGTTTAACATTTGAAATCCCAACAGCATCTAGTTCGAACAAGAAATCTTTTCTAGTATTTTGTAAGTCTTTCATTTGTTCTTTTTCAATTGGCTTTGTTTTTGGACCAGGTTCAACTGTCCCAAATAATTTATGTCTTTCCTGTTTATCAGGAAGTTGTTTTTTTACTGTTTCGTTCATACCGAGGACTCCTTTCAAATCTAAAGGGAAGAACAATAGCTACATTTAAATTATACATTATTACATTAAAGCAGTTCAATTTATTAGACTTATTCTAAATAAGGTACAATTGTAACATCAGACGAATAAGTTTGCATATGTTCTGCTATTTCATCAAATAAACCTTGAGCATCTTCTAAACCATACTGATCTGCTTCTACAAGAGGGACGACTTGAACATTTGTCATGAGATCCCCATGGTCTTCGTGATCATTGTATGTTGGCATGATCTTAGCATTTCTTACATTTAGTGATGTTTCATTTGGACTAATTTCTTTAACCAATTCAACTTGTGATATAGCACCTAATTGACGATCTAATCCTCTTTGGCCAGACAAAAAGTTACCTAACGAATAAAT
Source organism: Alkalibacillus haloalkaliphilus (assembly GCF_007991275.1). Classification (GTDB taxonomy): domain Bacteria; phylum Bacillota; class Bacilli; order Bacillales; family Alkalibacillaceae; genus Alkalibacillus; species Alkalibacillus haloalkaliphilus. Next base: position 1,643 of record NZ_BJYA01000003.1, read on the forward strand.
AACAAATTGATCTTGTTCATTCGATGAGATCCAATCAATCGGTTGTAATACATGTGGGTGATGGCCAAGAATAACATCTGCACCTTCGCTTGTTAACAATTGGGATAAATAAATTTGTTCTTCGTTTGGTAAAGGCTCATATTCATCTCCAAAATGCATACTTACGACAACGAAATCAACTTCATCACGTATGCTTTGTAAATCATCCGTCATTTGCTGGACATCAATTAAATTAACTAAATAGTCTTGATCATCAGGAATCGGAATACCATTTGTGCCGTAAGTATAAGCTAGAAAACCAACAGAAATTCCGTTGCGATGAAGAATTCGTTTTGTATTAGCATCCTCGTGACTTTGATAGCCTCCAACATATTCAATACCAATTTCGTTCAGGTAATCTGTTGCATTATATACTGCTTCAGCACCTCGGTCGATTGTATGGTTATTTGCAATGGAGACAATATCTACTCCAGCGAATTTTAACGCATCACCAACTTCGAAAGGGGAGTTGAACATTGGAAAACCTGAAAGTCCTAACTCTTCACCACCAAGAATTGTTTCTTGGTTCGCAAAAGTTAAATCAGCATTTTCTAAATAAGGTTTAACCGGTTCTAGCATCGGCTTAAAATCAAAGCCATCGTCTGTACGTGCACCGTCATAAACCCGATCATGAATTAATATATCACCAACGGCATTGAGTGTTAGACTTGTTCTCACGCTTTTATCGTTTAATTGCGATTTCTCAATTGGTTCTACTTCAGTTAGTTCAAAATCGTCAAACCCTAAAGTATTTGTAGCTGTCACAACAATAGCAAGTAAAAATGTAGATATTATAACAATAACTGCAACTCTTAGTTTCAACTAATCACCCTTAAGTTATCTATTAGAACCAAGTAATTTTCGGCTCTGTTTTATCTTTAATACGTTTAATATTATCTGTATGGCGATAAATGACAAACGCCGCTAAAAATATTGTAACAATGATTAAACCTAAATCTTGCATAATTAAAGTTGTAACGACTGCTGTAACACCTGTTAAGATTGATGCTAAAGAGACATACTTGAAAAGTTTTAAAAAGATAAAAAATGATAGGACTAAAATGACAAATAATAACGGGCTAACGCCTAATAATACACCACCAGAAGTAGCTACTGCTTTTCCACCTTTAAATTTAGCAAATAAAGGATATATATGACCAATTACTGCAAAAGCACCCACAATTAAAGGTTCAATGCCTGGAGCTAATAAAACGACGATTAAAACAGGAGCTGTTCCTTTTAATATATCTAAGATCGTAACAACTAAACCTGCTTTTGTACCTAATACACGAAAAGTATTAGTAGCACCTAAGTTTCCACTACCGTGTTCTCTTACATCAATTTTATAAAATAATTTGCCAATAATTAATGCAGATGGAAGCGAGCCAAATAAATAAGCAATGATTGCATAAATTATATATTCCATATGATTCCCCTTTTCTATAAATGAATATAGTTTATTTTATCAAATGTCTAGACAATTAAGAAGTTTATATTAGATATATGTTGAAAATTAAACCGACAATCTACATTCAAAGTTGAGAATTAACGTCAAACACGCTATTCTTATAATACGAGATTATTTAAACTTAGGAGAGATGTTATGCAAAATCCAACACAAGATACAATGAGAGAGTTACTAGAGAATGCTAAATCAATTGCAGTCGTTGGCCTATCTGACAAAGAAGATCGAACATCATTCCAAATCGCCAAAGCCATGCAACAAGAAGGGTACAAAATCATTCCAGTTAATCCAACTGTTGATGAAGTTTTAGGCGAAAAAAGTTATAATACGCTTGCAGAGGTTGAGGAGAGCATTGATATTATTAATGTTTTTAGACGTCCTGAACATTTAGTGGAAGTTGCTGAAGATGCACTAAATACAAATTGCAAAGTATTCTGGGCGCAGCAAGGGATTGTTAATGAAGAAGCAGATGAACTGTTGAAGGAAAACGAATTTACAGTCATAATGGATTCATGTATTAAAGTTGTCCATGCAGTAACAGTCGGAAAATAATTTCTACAAAATCTCTGCTAACAAGCAGGGATTTCTCTTGTCTTAACGAATTGTATTATTCAGACGAAGCATTTATAGAGAAAGGGGTCTATTATATTGACTCAATCAAACGAACTTTACAACGATGATTCCATACAAGTACTAGAAGGGCTAGACGCCGTTAGAAAAAGACCAGGAATGTATATTGGTAGCACAGACCATAGAGGCTTACACCACTTAGTCTTTGAGATCGTGGACAATTCAGTTGACGAAGCGTTAGCTGGTTTTGGGCAATCCATCAAAGTCACTATACATAAAGACAATTCCATTTCTGTTAGCGATGAAGGTAGAGGTATGCCTACAGGTATGCATAAAATGGGGAAACCAACACCTGAAGTCATTTTTACAATACTCCACGCGGGAGGTAAATTTGGACAAGGTGGTTATAAAACAAGTGGTGGTTTACACGGAGTTGGCGCATCAGTTGTGAATGCTCTTTCTGAATGGTTAACTGTAACGATTTATCGAGATGGCAAAAAACATGAGTTAAGGTTTGAAGGTGGTGGAAAACCGGTCACTGACTTGCAAGTTGTTGGTAACACACGAAAGACTGGTACAACAATTCACTTTAAACCTGATGAAGAAATGTTTTCTTCAACTCAGTATAACTTTGAGACTTTATCTGAACGTTTAAGAGAAGCAGCCTTTTTATTGAAAGGTATTGAACTTGTTTTAAAGGATGACCGTGAAGGTGTTGAAGAATCATATTTATACCCAGACGGTTTACAATCGTTTGTTGGCTATCTAAACGAAGAAAAAGACGAACTTCACCCTGTCGTTTCTTTCGAAGGAGAGTTTAAAGGGATCGAAGTTGACTTCGCTATGCAGTTCAACGACGGTTATTCAGAGAATATTTTATCTTTTGTTAACAACGTTAGAACACGTGATGGTGGAACACACGAATCAGGTGCTAAAACAGCGATTACACGTGCTTTTAACGAGTACGCGAGAAAAATGCAATTCTTAAAAGAGAAAGATAAAAATCTTGATGGTAACGACATTCGTGAAGGTCTAACAGCCATTATCTCAACACGCATTCCAGAACAATTGTTGCAGTTTGAGGGGCAAACTAAAAGTAAGCTCGGTACACCTGAAGCAAGAAGTGCTGTAGACAGTGTTGTCGCAGAAAAACTCGCTTATTTCCTTGAGGAGAACCCTGATGCATCAAAAATGTTAATTAAAAAAGCCGTTAGAGCACGTGATGCTAGAGAAGCAGCAAGGAAAGCAAGGGAAGAAGCACGAAATGGTAAAAAACGTAAACGTCGTGATTCTTTACTAAGCGGAAAGTTAACACCAGCACAATCAAAGAATGCATCTAAAAATGAGTTATTTCTAGTTGAGGGTGACTCAGCAGGTGGTTCTGCCAAGCAAGGACGCGATCGTCGCTTTCAAGCTGTTCTACCTTTAAGAGGTAAAGTAATCAATACTGAGAAAGCGAAAATTGATGATATCTTTAAAAACGAAGAGATCGCTACCATTATTCATACAATTAACGCTGGAGTAGGGCCAGACTTCAATATAGAGGATTCTCAATACGATAAGATTATCATTATGACGGACGCCGACACAGATGGTGCGCACATTCAAGTATTGTTATTAACTTTCTTTTACCGTTATATGAAACCGTTAATTGAGCAAGGGAAAATCTATATTGCTTTACCGCCGTTGTTCAAAGTTTCAAAAGGAAAAGGGAAAAGTTATAAAGAGGCTTATGCATGGGAAGAAAATGAGATGGATCAGTTGCTAAAAGAATTTAAAAATGGTTATACGATACAACGGTATAAAGGTTTGGGTGAAATGGATGCAGAACAGTTGTGGGAGACAACGATGGACCCTGAATCAAGAACTTTAATTAGAGTAACAATCGACGATGTCGCCAGAGCTGAAAGACGTGTTGCGACATTAATGGGAGATAAAGTAGAACCGAGACGTAAGTGGATCGAATCTAATGTTGCGTTCGGAATGGAAGAAGATGACACAATACTCGATAACGATAGATTGCTTAGCTAGGAGTGAATAAGTTTGGCTGAAGAAGCGAAGTATTTAGACTTGCCATTAGAAGAAGTAATAGGTGACCGTTTTGGTCGCTATAGTAAATATATTATTCAAGACCGTGCCTTACCTGATGTAAGGGACGGTTTGAAGCCGGTGCAACGACGCATTCTTTACGCGATGCATCAAGAGAGAAATACTCACGACAAACCATTTCGTAAATCGGCTAAAACAGTCGGTACCGTTATTGGTAACTACCATCCGCACGGTGACTCATCTGTTTATGAAGCGTTAGTCCGCATGAGCCAAGCTTGGAAGGTAAAAGAAGAGCTTGTACAAATGCACGGAAATAACGGTAGTATTGATGGAGACCCACCTGCTGCAATGCGTTATACAGAAGCAAGGTTATCTGGAATTTCTTCAGAGTTATTACGAGACATTGATAAGGACACAGTTGATTTCATCCCTAACTTCGATGACACTGATTATGAACCAACAGTTCTTCCAGCTAAATTTCCGAACCTACTAGTTAATGGGTCGACTGGTATATCTTCAGGTTACGCAACGGATATACCGCCGCATAATTTAGCTGAAGTAATTGATGCTGTCGTTTATAAAATCGAACACCCTAACGCTTCTTTAGATAAGTTGATGGAGAAACTGCCAGGGCCGGACTTTCCAACTGGCGGCATTATCCAAGGTGAAGATGGGATCCGTAAAGCTTATGAAACAGGTAAAGGGAAAATTATTCTTCGTGGCTTAGCCGAAATCGAACCACTTCGAGGAGGCAAAGAGCAAATTGTCATCACTGAATTGCCTTATGATGTCAACAAAGCGAATTTAGTTAAGAAAATGGATGAATTACGCCTTGAACGTAAAGTAGAGGGGATTTCTGAGGTTCGTGATGAGTCGGATCGAACAGGTTTAAGAATTGTCATAGAATTAAAGAAAGAAGTAGATAGTCAAGGTGTACTAAACTATATTTATAAAAATACTGATTTGCAAATTTCTTTCCATTTCAATATGGTAGCCATTTCCGATAAAACACCAACAATAATGACGTTACCAGGAATTTTAGATGCCTATCTTAACCACCAACGTGAAGTTGTTAAAAGGCAGTCAGAACATGACTTAAGAAAAGCAAAAGACCGTGCCCATATCGTTGAAGGTTTAATTTATGCCGTATCCATTTTAGACGATGTAATCGCCACGATCCGTAGCGCACAAGATAAGAAAGATGCCAAAAACAAGCTACAAGAGCAATATAACTTCACAGAAGCTCAAGCAGAAGCCATTGTCATGTTACAGCTATATCGCCTAACGAATACGGATGTTACGGAACTTGAAAAAGAAGCAGCACAGCTTCGTGAGCGAATTGCATACTTAGAAGAAATCTTAGGTAATGAAGCTAAACTATTAAATGTCATTAAACAAGATTTAAAACGTGTAAAAAAAGCTTATAAGAGTGACAGATTAACGAAAATAGAATCAGAAGTTGAAGACTTGAAGATTAACCTTGAGGTGATGGTGCCTTCTGAAGATATCGTCGTCTCAGTAACGAAAGACGGTTACATTAAACGGACAAGTTTACGTTCATTTAGTGCTTCTAACGTAGAGGACTTACAGAAGAAGGAGCAAGACTATTTACTCCATTTATATGAAGTCAATACAACTGACACCTTACTTCTCTTTACAAACAAAGGGAAATACTTATACCTTCCAATTCATGAGTTACCTGAGATTAGGTGGAAGGATATGGGGCAACATATTGCCAGTCTTGTTTCTGTCGGCAAAGATGAAAAAGTGATTAAAGCGATTCCAGTTCGAGACTTTGAACAAGAACAATATGTCATGTCGATTACGAAAAACGGTATGATTAAAAAATCGAACTTAGCTGACTATAAAGTACAACGTTATAACCGACCAATAGTCGGAATGAAGTTAAAAGGTGACGATGAAGTTGTAAATGTTCACATAACCGATGGACACCAAGAGGTCTTCTTAATATCTAATAGTGGTTATGGTTTGTGGTACCATGAATCAGAAGTTAACCCAATTGGTATTAAAGCGGGCGGAGTTAAATCGATGAACTTAAAAGACGAGGAATATATCGTCAACGGAGAAGTGTTTGCTGAATTATCAAATCCGAATTTATTTGTTGTAACACACCGTGGTGCTTGTAAACGGATGAATATTTCTCAATTTGAACAAGGAGCACGAGCCAAACGAGGTTTAGTAATGTTAAAAGAATTGAAACGAAACCCGCACCGAATTGCTGGATTCCATGTTGTTGGAGAAGATGAAACAGTCGTTTTAGAAACTGAAAAAGAAGAAACACATTCAGTATTACCATTTGAATTTAAAGAACAGTCACGACAAAATAATGGATCATTTGTTGTAGACAGTGATCATCAAGGTAAAGTAACGGATACTTATGTCGAAGCACAATACACCAAATATTTTCCTGATGATGAACAATAATGATTAACACCGAAGAGGGGCATAGAAGAAGCTCCTCTTCGTTTTTTATGTAATCATACTTCTAATAACGACAAATTCTGAAAATTTTGTTTGATACTTTTCTTAATTGTGTTAAAATATTGACAAAAGGTAGGAGTTTTATGTCACATTTAAAAGATAAGATTATTCAATCATCATTAGTTTTATTCTCCGAAAATGGTTTTCACGGTGTATCAGTTAAAGATATTGTAGAATATTGCGATACATCAAAAGGAGGCTTTTACCATTACTTTAACTCCAAAGACGAACTTCTTTATGTCATTCACGATTTGTTTATTTCATATGTATTAAATGAAGCCAATCGTGCTAAAAAAAGACAACAACGTCCCATGTATCAACTCCATGAAATTTTGCACTCATTCGTTCGTGTATTTGATTTATACAATGAACACATCTCAGTTTTCTATCAAGAGAATAAATATTTAAAAGCAGAATACGAGGAAAAAATAAAATCAAAACGCGACCAATTTAAACAAATCGTCATCGAAGTAATTGAGGAAGGACAGAAAAACGGTGAGATTCGTAAGGAATTACCGACGATTATTACTGGCATGTCTATACTCGGTATGGTGAACTGGACTTACAAATGGTATAAGCGAGACGGAGAGTTATCGATTGATGACATTGCAGAGGTTTACATAGACATCTTGTTTAAAGGTGTTTTAACTGACCAAGCGATCGAAGAATATCACCAGTCAACTTTGCACAACTAAATAGTTTATTTGTCACACGCTTTTAGTAAAGCTTTTTTATTTACTCCATCACAGACCAACCAGTCGGTCTAAAAATAAAAGGGGGAGTTTTAAATGAACTTCACACTAAGTGAAGAACAAGAAATGACAAGAAAGATGGTTAGAGATTTTGCAGAAGGGAAAATCCAACCACGTGCAGTTGACATCGATGTAAAGGCAGAATTTCCAGAAGATATTTTCAAAGAAATGGGTGAACTTGGCCTTTTAGGTATTCCTTACCCAGAAGAATATGGCGGTTCTGGCGGCGATACAGTCACTTACGCACTTGCAGTAGAAGAAATCGGTCGCGTTTGTGGGAGTACTGGCTTAAGCTACGCCGCTTCAGTATCCTTAGGTTCTTCACCGATCTATCAATTCGGAACTGAAGAACAGAAACAGGAGTTTTTAATTCCATTAGCACAAGGGAAAGCTTTAGGTTCATTCGGATTAACTGAACCGAACGCTGGTTCTGATGCAGGTGGCACTAAAACGACAGCTAAAACTGATGGGGATGACTTCATCATTAATGGTGAGAAATGTTTCATCACCAATGCATCTTATGCTAAACAAATTATTGTAACCGCTATCACTGGTAAAGACGATCGTGGTAAAAACATTATTTCTGCTATTGTTGTACCAACTGATACAAAAGGTGTGACGATTACAGATAACTACGACAAAATGGGAGTTCGTGGTTCTAATACAGCAGAAATCGTATTAGAAGATGTGAGAGTACCGAAAGCTAACTTAATTGGTGACCCAGATGCAGGTTTTAAACAATTTTTACAAACTCTAGATGGTGGAAGAATTTCAATTGGCGCATTAGGTGTTGGTATTGCTCAAGCATCACTTGACCGTGCTTTAGCTTATGCGAAAGAACGTAAGCAGTTTGGCCAGTCGATTTCGAACTTCCAAGCAATTCAGTTCAAATTAGCTGATATGGCAATGGAAGTAGAAATGTCACGTAACATAGTACTAAAGGCAGCTTGGTTAAAAGACCAAGGGAAAGTATTTACAAAAGAAGCTGCTATGGCGAAATTATACGCTACAGAAACAGCTTTTCGTTCAGCAAACCAAGCAATCCAAATACTTGGAGGCTATGGTTATATGCGTGAATACGAAGTGGAGCGTTACTTACGTGATGCTAAATTACTTGAAATTGGAGAGGGTACTTCTGAGATTCAAAGGTTAGTTATAGCTAGACAATTAGGATGTTAATTTAATAGAGGGGGACGTTTGTATGCCATTAATGAATTTAACTGTCGGTCAGTTGTTAGATGAAAAGGCAAAGAAACACCCAGAGCATGAGGCAGCTGTGTATCCTGAGAAAGGAATTCGTTGGACTTATGAACAGTTCAATGAAAATGTTAACGATGCAGCAAAGGGCTTGATGGCTTTAGGCATTGAAAAAGGGGACCACGTAGCAATTTGGTCTGACAATAAGCCTGAGTGGTTAACTAGTCAGTTTGCCACTGGAAAGATGGGGGCAGTTTTAGTCACTGTCAACACAAGCTATCAAGCAGCAGAACTCGAATATCTATTAAAACAATCAGATTCTAGTACACTAATTTTAGCCGAATCTTATAAAGGTACATCTTACATCGATATTTTGAAAGAATTATGCCCTGAACTTGAGCATTGTGAAAAAGGTGAACTTCAATCTGAACGTTTACCTCATTTAAAAAATGTTATCGTTCTGAGCGATCAAGAGTATAACGGTTGTTATTCATGGAATGACATGATCGAACTCGGTGTAAATAGAGTATCAGATCAACAACTACAAGAACGTTCTAATTCTTTAGACAGTCATGAAGTGATTAACATGCAATATACATCTGGGACGACAGGATTCCCTAAAGGGGTTATGCTGTCACACCACAACATTGTCAATAACGGTAAACAAATTGCAGAATGTATGCAATTCACTGAAGAAGACCGATTATGTATTCCAGTACCATTCTTCCATTGTTTCGGGTGTGTTTTAGGAACGATGGCTGCCGTATCTAAAGGGGCAACAATGGTCATTGTAGAACAATTCGACGCTGAAAAAGTGTTAGAAGCTGTCTCTCAAGAGAAATGTACAGCATTACATGGTGTGCCAACGATGTTTATAGCAGAATTGAATCACCCTAAGTTCGACCAATATGACTTGTCACATTTAAGAACTGGGATTATGGCAGGTTCAAACTGCCCAATCGAAGTGATGAAAGATGTAATGAACAAAATGGGCGCATCTGAAATTACGATTACTTACGGGCAAACAGAATCGTCACCGGCGATCACTCAAACGAAAACAGATGACCCAATCGATCGTCGTGTCAGCACAGTAGGAAAACGTCACCCAAATGTCGAAATAAAAGTAGTAGACCCATCAACGAATGAAGAAGTTGCCTCTAACGAACCTGGCGAACTTTGTACAAGAGGTTATCACGTGATGAAAGGTTACTACAACAACGAAGAAGAAACGAAAAACGCTATTGATGAAGACGGTTGGTTACACACAGGAGATATAGCCATTATTGATGACGAGGGTTATGTTCAAATTACTGGAAGAATTAAAGATATGGTCATTCGTGGTGGTGAAAACATTTATCCACGAGAAATTGAAGAATTTTTATACCAACACCCTGACATTTTAGACGTTCAAGTCGTTGGTGTACCTGATGCGAAATACGGTGAAGAACTAATGGCTTGGGTGATTGCTAAAGAGGACTCTACCTTAACTGAAGAGAACTTAAGAGAGTTTTGTAAAGGTAACATTGCCTATCACAAAATTCCGAAGTACATCCAGTTCACAAAAGAGTACCCAATGACCGCTAGTGGCAAAGTACAAAAGTATAAACTACGTCAAGAAGCAGAACAATTACTAGCAAAACATTAAAGGTAAAGGTGATAACATGCAACAGAATGAACAACTACCAGAAACTTATCAAATCGAAAGTCTTATTACAGATCATGAACAAGTAGTCGATGCAAAAGTGATTACAATACCTCACCCAGAAAAAGGGGAATTAATTGTAGCTTGGGTCATTGCTAATGACAGTGCATTAACTAAAGAAGAGATAGTTAAATATTGTGATCGCTCTAATGACATTAGTACACCTAACTACGTTTTGTTTACTGATGAATTCCCAACAACACCTAGCGGCAAGATCCAAAAAATAAGACTAAAAGAAAAGGCACTAGAATTAATAAATGAATAAGAGAGGTGCTTCAAATGTTCAACAAAGTCTTAATTGCTAACCGTGGGGAAATTGCTTCACGAGTTATTCGTACGTGTAAAAGCCTTGGTGTTAAAACAGTTGCTGTATACTCTGAGGCAGATCAAGAAGCCCCTTTTGTATCTGAAGCAGATGAAAGTTACTTAATTGGTGGACCTAAAGTTAATGAAAGCTATTTAAACATAGATGCAATTGTTAATGTCGCTAAAGAAACTAACTCAGAAGCGGTACATCCAGGTTACGGATTACTAAGTGAAAACACAGACTTTGCTAAAAGGCTTGAAGATGAAAACATTGTATTTATCGGGCCTGATTCTAATGCGATCAACCAAATGGGGAGTAAATTAACTGCACGTCAAACGATGGAAAAAGCAGGTGTTCCTATTATTCCAGGAACAAATGATCCAGTAGAGTCAGTCGAAGATGCTAAACAAATTGCAAGTGACATTGGTTATCCCGTAATGGTGAAGGCATCCCACGGCGGTGGCGGAATTGGTATGGAAATTGTTCATAATGATACGGAACTTGAAAAAGCATTCGAAAGCAACGCTCGTCGTGCAGAACAATTTTTCGGAAATGGAACGATGTTTATCGAAAAAGTAATAGAAGATGCTCACCATATCGAAATCCAAGTGCTAGCTGATCACTACGGGGAGACTGTACACCTTTTCGACCGTGAATGTTCAATTCAAAGAAGGCATCAAAAAGTAATCGAAGAAGCGCCTTCACCTCTTTTGTCAGAAGAGACGCGACAAGAAATGGGTGAAGCAGGTGTAAGAGCTGCCAAAGCAATCAATTATAAAAACGCTGGAACGATTGAGTTTCTAGTTGATGAAGAGCAAAACTTTTATTTTCTAGAAATGAACACACGCCTTCAAGTCGAACATCCCGTAACAGAACAAATTACAGGGGTCGACCTTGTTGAAGAGCAACTTAAAATTGCTCACGGAGAAAAACTATCATTCTCTCAAGAAGATTTACAGATTAACGGGCATGCCATTGAAGCAAGAATCTATGCTGAAGACCCGAAGACATTTTTCCCATCACCTGGTCAAATAACAGCATTTAATCCACCAGTTGGGACTAACATCAGACACGACATTGGCGTTAACAGTCAATATAAAGTAACACCTTATTATGATCCAATGGTTGCTAAGTTAATTGCATTCGGTAATTCTCGTGCTGAAACTATTGATCACTTAAAAGATGCTCTAATGGATTACGAAGTAGTAGGTATCAAAACAAACATTCCATTTTTAATTGATGTAACCCAATCACCTGCATTCCAAAAAGGTGATACGAGAACATCGTTTATCCAAGAATTTATGATTAAACAATAGGAGGAAGTTAAAATGACAGAAGTAAAAGCAAATATGGCAGGAAACGTATGGAAAGTATTAGTGAGCGAAGGTGACACAATTGACTCAAGTCAAGATGTTGTCATTTTAGAATCGATGAAAATGGAGATTCCAATCGCTGCTGAAGTAAGTGGTACGGTTAAGGAATTAAAAGTTAAAGAAGAAGATTTCGTTAATGAAGGCGACGTTATTGCCATTATCGAATAAACAGTATGACTATAAAGGAGTACTGACTATATGAATCTTTCAAAACAAGTACAAATTAAAGAAGTCGGCCCTAGAGACGGCTTACAAAATGAAAAGAAAGAGATCGCAACAGAAGATAAAATCGAATGGATTAACCGAATGTCAGAAAGCGGACTTTCATATATCGAGATCACCTCATTTGTTCATCCGAAATGGATTCCTCAATTAAAAGATGCAGTTGAGGTAGCAAAATCGATTGAACGAAAAGATGGGGTCACGTATGCTGCTTTAGTGCCGAATATGAAAGGGCTAGAGCGTGCAATTGAAGCAGATGTTGATGAAGTATCGATTTTCATGTCTGCTAGTGAATCGCACAATAAAAACAATATTAACAAATCAATTTCTGAAACTTATCCTATTTTAAGAGAGGTTGTCGATGAGGCTAAAAAGGCCGGTAAGTCTGTACGAGGTTACGTTTCTACCGTATTCGGTTGCCCATATGAAGGGAACGTCGATGAACACCAAGCAATCGATGTGTGTGACAATCTATTTAATATGGGCATCGATGAGTTATCGATTGGAGATACGATCGGGGTAGCTAACCCAGTTCAAGTCGAACGTGTGTTAAGTGAGTTTGAAAAACATTTCTCAAAAGACAAAATCGCTTTACATTTTCATGATACGCGCGGTATGGCTTTAGCTAATACTGTTGTAGCACTTCAGCTCGGCTATCATATTTTTGATAGTGCATTAGGTGGTTTAGGTGGATGCCCATATGCGAAAGGGGCTTCTGGAAATGTTGCAACAGACGACTTAGCCCATATGCTTCAGCAAATGGGCCTTGAACAATCGATTGACCTAAATAAACTTCAAGAAGCGGCTCAATTTATAGAATCAAAACTAGATCAACCTTTACCGAGTAAACAAATGGGTATTTCAAGAAGGTTGTAAGAAGGACGTGGTGATTTGAGCACTGTACAGTTTGAGATGATTGATGATTATATTGGCAAGTTAACATTAAATAGGCCTGAAGCGGCTAATGCTTTTTCTAAACAGTTAATGCATGACTTTAACGAACAACTTGATTCAATAGAAAAGCACGAAACATTAAGAGCATTAATTATTACAGCCAATGGGGAAAAAGCCTTTTGTGCAGGAGCTGACTTAAAAGAAAGGCGCACAATGACACAAGACCAAGTCGTTGACGCAGTCGGGCAAATCAGCTCACTTGTCACACGTGTAGCAAACTTAAAAGTTCCAACGATTGCAGCTATTAATGGTGCTACATTCGGAGGTGGCTTAGAGCTAACATTAGGTTGTGACATCCGCATCGCGAGCACGAACGCCAAAATGGGACTAACTGAAACGTCATTAGCGATTATTCCTGGAGCTGGCGGTACACAACGTTTAGCACGCTTAATCGGTTTAGCTAAAGCAAAGTATTATATTTTAACTGCTAAACGTTTTGATAGTTATGAAGGAGAACGAATTGGTTTAATTGAAAAAGTCGTCGAACTTTCTGAACTACAAGACGAAGCTTTACAGATTGCTAGTCAAATAGCTTCAAATGGACCTGTTGGGGTTCAAATGGCTAAACAAGCGATTGATGAAGGTTTAGACCATGACATTGAGACTGGCTTGAAATTAGAAAGAGAAAAGTACTTAAATACAATTCCTACTAAAGATCGCTTAGAAGCATTAGAAGCTTTTAAAGAGAAACGAAAGCCGATCTTTACTGGTAAGTAGAAAGGGTGACCATAACATGGCATTTGAAGAACAGCACCAAGCGATTCGCGATCGAATAGAAAAAGGTGGTGCAGAAAAGTACCACGAAAAGAATGCTGAAAAAGGTAAAATGTTCGTTCGTGACCGTTTAAAGATGTTATTAGATGAAGGTTTAAACATAGAAGATGCATTTTTTGCAAACTGTGTAGATGAATCGTTACCAGCAGACGGTGTCGTCACAGGACTAGGGAAAATTAACGGTGAGACTGTCGCGATTATGGCGAACGATTCCACTGTAAAAGCTGGTTCTTGGGGCGCACTTACTGTTGAAAAGATTATTCGAATTCAAGAAACAGCAATGAAACTCGAAGTGCCAATGCTGTATTTAGTTGACTCAGCTGGTGCACGTATTACAGATCAAATTGATATGTTCCCGAACCGTCGTGGTGCAGGGCGTATCTTCTATAATCAAGTAAAAATGTCAGGCCGAGTACCACAAGTTTGTTTATTGTTTGGTCCATCTGCAGCTGGTGGCGCCTACATACCAGCTTTTTGTGACATCGTAGTAATGGTTGATGGCAACGCGTCGATGTACTTAGGTTCACCGCGTATGGCTGAGAAAGTAATCGGTGAAAAAGTGTCACTTGAAGAAATGGGCGGTGCGCAAATGCATTGTTCCGTATCAGGTGTAGGAGATGTTTTAGTTAAAAGTGAGCAAGAAGCAATTGAATATGCTCAAAAGTATTTAACTTACTTCCCACAAAACTTTAGAACTCAACCACCTGAAAAGGAAACGATCAATCCTGGTCAATTTGATAAAACAATTAGCGACTTAATTCCAGAAAATCAAAATGCTCCGTTTGATATGTATGAGTTAATCAATCGTTTGATTGATAACGATAGTTTCTGTGAAATTAAGCGAGAGTTTGCAAAAGAATTGATTACTGGATTAGCGAGAATTGATGGTAAATCAGTTGGGATCATTGCGAACCAACCACGTATGAAGGGTGGAGTCTTGTTCCATGACTCAGCGGATAAAGCAGCTAAGTTTATTCAACTGTGTGATGCGTTTAACATTCCGCTTGTCTTCTTAGCTGACATTCCAGGCTTCATGATTGGAACGAAGGTTGAACGTGCTGGTATTATTCGTCATGGGGCGAAAATGATTTCAGCTATGAGTGAAGTAACCGTACCGAAGATTTGTGTCGTCGTAAGAAAGGCTTATGGCGCGGGACTATATGCGATGGCAGGACCAGCTTTCGATCCAGACGTAACGATTGCACTTCCAACAGCACAAATTGCTGTTATGGGACCTGAAGCTGCCGTTAACGCTGTATACGCTAATAAAATTGCTGAGCTACCGGAAGAAGAGCGCCCAGCATTTATTAAAGAAAAACAAGAAGAATATAAAGAAAACATTGATATTTACAGACTGGCTTCTGAAATGATTGTTGATGATATCGTGCAGCCAAATGACTTAAGAGATGTACTGACACAAAGACTCGATATTTATCAATCTAAAAACTTAACATTTACTGAACGTAAACACGGTGTTTATCCAGTATAAAGACTTCAACACAGCATGGCTTAGCAATTCTTACTAAGCCATGCTGTTTTATTTACTAATTTAGACTAGTGCGTTAATTAGTTTAATATATTCATAATATGTAAACTTGAGATTGGAGGATTAATATGTCATATGATGCGATCGTTATTGGTGCAGGGCTTTCTGGCCTAGTTACCACGGCTGAAATTGCTAATAGTGGTAAAACAGTTTTATTACTTGACCAAGAACCCGAAAGCTCATTCGGCGGACAAGCTTGGTGGTCTTTTGGTGGGCTATTTTTAGTAGATTCACCTGAACAGCGCAAAATGGGGATTAAAGATTCAATAGAATTAGCCGAACAAGATTGGTTCGGCTCCGCTGGCTTTGACAGAGAAGATGAAGATTACTGGGGAAAGCAATGGGCAAAAGCTTACTTACAATTTGCAGCTAACGAAAAGAGAGACTGGTTAAGGCGACTAGGCATTAGTTTGTTCCCTGTCGTTGGATGGGCAGAAAGAGGCGGATACTTAGCGGAAGGTCACGGCAACTCGGTTCCTCGATTTCATATCGTTTGGGGGACTGGACCTGGCATTGTAGAACCTTTTGAAAAGCTAGTGAAAAAGTTCATCTCCGGTGGCATGGTGACATACAAACCACGGCATCAAGTTGATCAATTAATAATCAACGACCAAGTCGCAACCGGAGTTAAAGGCTCCATATTAAAAGATGATCATGTTAAACGTGGTGAGAAAAGCTCTCGAGAAGTCGTGGGTGACTTTGAATATGAAGCAGAACATATCGTAGTTGCTAGTGGTGGCGTAGGGGCCAACTTCGACCTAATCCGAAAAAATTGGCCAAAACGGTTAGGCAATCCACCTAAAAATATGATTTCAGGTGTTCCTGATTACGTCGATGGACGCATGATTACTATCGCTGAAGAATCAGGGGCAAACATCGCAAATAAAGATCGTATGTGGCATTACACTGAAGGAATTAAAAACTGGAGCCCAGTATGGTCCAATCACGGTATTCGTATATTACCTGGACCATCATCCATATGGTTAGATGCAGAAGGTAATCGCTTCCCAGCTCCGAACTTTCCTGGTTTTGATACACTTGGAACGCTTGAGTCGATTATGAAAACGGGTTATGATTATTCATGGTTTATTTTAACGCAAAAAATTATTGAAAAAGAATTTGCTCTTTCGGGATCTGAACAAAATCCTGATTTAACTGGAAAAAGTATTAAACAGCTGTTAAAACGAGTGTTACCAGGAGCACCAGGACCTGTTGAAGCTTTCAAATCTAAAGGTGAAGACTTTATCGTAGCTGATCAATTATCTGATTTAGTTAGTGAAATGAATGAATTAACAGGAGAACAACTCCTTGATGAAGAACATATACGTAACCAGATTGAAGCTCGTGACCGCGAAATAAACAACAAATTCACTAAAGACTTACAAATTACTGCTCTTAGAGGTTCGCGATTTTACAAAGGGGATAAGTTGATCCGCACAGCTAAACCACACCAAATTTTAGATGAGAGAAATGGACCATTAATTGCTGTACGATTAAACATACTAAGTAGAAAGACGCTTGGTGGCCTGCAAACTGACTTATCAGGTACCGTGTTAGGCCAAAACGGTGAACCGATAAAAGGATTATACGCAGTAGGAGAAGTATCTGGATTTGGTGGCGGTGGGATTCACGGTTACCGTGCATTAGAAGGAACATTTTTAGGTGGCTGTTTATTCACAGGAAAAACAGTCGGAAGAACAATCGGTAGTTACAGTTAACTATAACTATATTATGTAAACCTAATAAAAACCTACGATAGAATGGATAGAGGACCATGGTTCATTTACTCATTATATTAGGCTTTGTATTGATTTCTTTCTTTATTATTCTTTCACAAACAATACTTAAAGCTAAACATGATTACAATTTTATGCTCTTTAATAGCTTGTTTTACATTAGTTTAATGACCGCGGTCATTGGGCTGCTAGGCATCATCTTAAATATTGGTGTCATTAACTTTCACTTATTATTTGGTGTTAGCGTGATTGTTTTTGTTGGTTCAGTATTAAGTATGTTCACTTCAGTTTTTTTCTACAAATAGAGAGGAGTTATCATTTTGGGCTCTCGTATTATGCACTTAGTCATAGCAAATCGCATTTTGGAAAATATCGTCGTTACTGATCGTACAGCTTTTTTACTCGGAGGAATAGCCCCTGATGCTGTATCACCGAAAGAAAAATCACATTTCTATAGTGGCGAACATCATAACTATACTAGAATTATTGATTATGAAGCGTTTTATAGTAAATATAAATCATTATTCGATGATGACTATATTAAAGGATACTACACTCATCTCATTGCTGACGATCTATGGTTACAAGGGTTTTATTTACCATGGTTAAAAAATCGTATGGAAGCAGATGAACAATTATATAAATCATATCATCGAGATTTTTGGTTATTAAATGCAAAATTAGTAGAATACTATGGTTATCAGGAGGAACTAGTCCATTCATTGGATTCAAACCTTACGCAAATAATCGATCTAGAGGAAGTGAAACAACACGACGTTGTAGATTTCACAAACTATGTATTAGATGATTTAGAATTTGACAGACAAAATATCGATGAAAAGCTTGAAGTCTTTACATTACAACAAATCGTCGGCTATATTGAAACATCAGTTGAACAAGCTCTTTATAGGCTGAGTCAACACAAGATCATTACAGTTTAGTTTTTGATAAAGGAGGTAAGCCCGTGAGCACCTTGTTAATCATAATATTGTTATCATACGATGATTTTAACTTTGATCCCATAAGTAATGATGAATATGATGAGAAGTCAAAAATTGAATTACTAGAAGACCCTAGTTTAAAAGAAAATGCCTTGTTGCCTTTACCACCAAATATAGTAGAAGAACCTTTTGAAAATGAACTAATACCTTTACCAGAAGAAACGCCGGTTCCAGATTTTTTAGATCAACAGAATTAATTGATCATGTAACAGGGGAGGTTTGCTGCTACTCATTACTATAGCTGTTACGGTTAATAAGTTCCGCGACTTAAAGGAACGTGTGGACGAGTTAGAGAACAAATTTGAGGAATTTAAAAACCATTATCACGATAAGCATTAGAAAAGACGCTTGGAAATCCAAGCGTCTTATTTTTAGTTTTGTACTTTACCAATATCACGAATTTGATCAACGACCTGTGGGTTTTCTAACGCTGATAAGTCACCTGCGTCTTTATTTAAATAAGCTGACTTAATAGCACGGCGCATCACTTTAGCATTACGTGTTTTCGGTAGATCTTCAACAATATGCACAGTTCTTGGTGCTATTGCTTTTCCTAGACGATTTATAGCATGATCAATTAGCTCGTTCTTCAAAGCTTCCTCATTATTTGGAACATCTTTCGTCACAACAAATGCAATTGGCTTTTCACCTTTAACTTCATCAGGAATGCCAATTACACCAGCTTCCACAACCGAATCATGTTCAACAAAGATCGATTCAATCTCAGCTGGCCCTAAACGTTTTCCAGCTACGTTTAACGTATCATCAGAGCGGCCAGTGATCATATAGAAACCTTCATCATCATGCACAACCCAATCTCCATGAACCCACGTATTTTTAAATCGGCTCCAATATGTGTTCTCATAACGCTCCTTTTCTTTGTAGAACCCGTTTGTCATACCGACCCACGGCTGTTTTATAACTAATTCTCCAACTTCGTTTTCAACACGGTTTCCATCTTCGTCATAAACGTCAACATCCATCCCTGGTAACGCAGCATTAAAGCCAACTGGCGCAATTGGTTTGACTAATACGTTACCAAAAATACCGCCTGAAATTTCTGTACCACCTGAATAGTTGAAGATTGGAATCTCTTTACGACATACTTTTTCAAACAGCCACATCCAAGGCTCTTCATTCCAAGGTTCACCTGTTGAACCGATCAGCTTTAATGATGATAAGTCATGTTGCGTTACATATGACTCATCTAACGTCATTAACGTGCGAATTAATGTTGGTGCGATTCCTAAATGGGTGACTTGATGCTTCTCTACAATTTCCCAAATACGATTAGGTTTAGGGAAGGTAGGAGTACCTTCAAACATTAAAATCGTCGCACCGTTTAATAGTCCACCGTATACTAAGAAAGGTCCCATCATCCAACCCATGTCAGTATACCAAAACAGCGTATCACCTGGAGATACGTCCATTGTAATTCCTGCGTCAAAAGCAGACTTTAATGGGAAGCCATTATGAGTATGAAGCGCACCTTTAGGCTTACCAGTCGTACCTGACGTATAAATAATCATATAAGGATCATTGCCATTTGTTTTCACTGATTTGAATTCTGCATTTGTAGATACTAACTCAGACCACGCGACGTCTTTCGTTTCATCCCATGTAACATCAGCTCCTAAATGCTCAACCATAAACACTTTTTCTACTGATGGTGATTCATTAACAGCGATCGTCGCTTCATTTTTTAAATTAACAGCTTTACCACCACGGTTGAAACCATCCGCTGTAATTAAATATTTAGCTTCAGCAGCGTTCATACGTGTTGAAATTGCTTCTGATTTATAACCAGAGAAAGCAGGAGAGAAGACTGCGCCAATTTTAGAGATCGCTAGCATTGCAATAGTCGTCTCTGGAATCATCGGCATATAAATTGTAAAAATGTCACCTTGTTTAGCACCATGATTAATTAAACCATTCGCTACACGGTTCACTTCTTCATCTAACTGTTTAAACGTGTATGTTACCGTATCACCAGCGTCACTTTCCCATATAAGAGCGTTTTGATCTTTGAATTCTGGGTTTAGTGCCCATTTCTCAACAGCATTATAAGCCACATTTAATTGGCCATTAACAAACCATTCAGGGTACATCACGCCATTAGATAAATCTAACGTTTGATCATAGTCTTTAAACCAATTAATATCTAACTCCTTAATCGATTCATGCCAAAATTCAGCAATGTCATGAACACTATAATTATGAAACTCATTATAATTGTCAAAACCTAAACGGTTCATAAATTGGTAAAGTCGTGTTTGTTTTAAAGCGTTTTCATCAGGAAACCAAACTGCTTTCGTCATATAAGGGATCACTCCGATTCAAATAGATTAATTTGCTAGAAATTTTTAATATCTACAGTTAATTATAACGTAGAACATAAGGAGTGAGAAGGTGATACATGTAATCGGTTACAAGAAAAGAGTATTAAAAACGCAAATCAGGATAACATACAGATATATAGATTAATAGGAGTAACATAGATCTGCACATAAGAATAACTAGAATAGAAATAAGAACAAATTACATCGGTAAATGCAAAAAATAATTTTCTCATAACGATATGTAACTTAATAAATAATGATTAAGTTTGCAGCAAGACAAACAAAGACAGACAAGCTAAAAACACTGTCATATCAACGTTTAGAGTAGGATTAATGAAACCTGATGCTACTCTTTAAACCAATCATTAACTTGGTATAATCGATGTTATGTAAACCTAAATATAATTTTAATATGGGTAAATCATGATTAATACGTCTTTAAAGTATATTTATCATTAAACCCTCCATAATTATGTTTCTATTTTTATAGACATTCCTCTAACAAATCCTCACATATGTATAAGTTCTTTAATTATAAATGATTTGTCTTATTATTTAATCATAGAACTCCATATGTGGTTTTTCTGCTTTATAAAAATCCACTCTGTCTTTTAAAGTTCCGGTATGAAATTCGAGCTTATGACCATCAGGATCTGTAAAATAAATTGATTTTTTATCTTTTTTGTTTCTTTCACGACCAGGTAAAATATTAACATTCAATCTTTTTAATTTGTTATAGAAAAGATCAAAGTCTGTTTCATCAATTGAAAATGCAATATGCGTATATGACTCGTGTATTTCATGACGCGGTATATTTTTTTCTACATTAAGAGCAATCCAAATCCCGTTCATGTCAAAATAAGCAGTATTTTTTCCTTTAACTAATAACTTTGCATCCAATACTTCTTTATAAAAATTAATTGATTTCTCTAAATCAGACACAGAAAATAATAAATGATTGATTCCTTTTATTCTCACCCAAATCTCCTCCAAATGACCAAGCTGTTCGTTCGTAACCTTATTTAAAACCTCCCCTCCCTTCTCTTTTATTGTAATTACTAATAAATGTTACACCTATTATTCAACACTTGCTATTGGTTTTTTACTAAGAGTGATAAAACTGGCTATAAGTAAACCAGTAATGATGATTAAGGTTAAAGTACCTAAAACATTAGAGATTTCAAATATATTAAATTGAAAGTTCACTACAAAAGCAATAAATATCGCTAAGATTACCAATCCTCTTCTTTTACTTTTCCTATAGAAAGACATAAAAATAGATAAAGATATAACTGAACCAATAAAAACCGCAATTAATACCATAATGTATAAAAACAACTCTTCAGTCATACATTCACTCTCCTTAATCTAATACTTTGTGTATTATACCATTTTTTGTGAATTTTAAAATCCCATTAACTAAACTTTCAAAACATAAAAACAATTACCTATTCCTTACATATTACATATTACTAAAGCCTTTACTAATCATAATGATTAAGAACATAAAATAAGAAAGAAGGATATACCATGTCAAAAGAAATGAATTACGGTGATGATTATAAGTTCATACCAGCAACTTCGATTGGAAGTGGTGTTGGTAAAGAATTATTGACTGACCTTTTCCAACATACGATTCAAGTTGTAAATGTCTTTTTTTATGGGGACCCTGACAGCAACGAATTCGTGTTAATTGATGCTGGTATGCCAAGGTCTGCCGATGATATTAAAGCTGTTGCTGCAGAGCGATTTGGAGAAGATGCACGTCCGAAAGCGATCATTTTAACGCATGGTCACTTTGATCATGTTGGCGCAATCATTGAGTTAATTGAACATTGGGATGTTCCGGTTTACGCTCATGAGATGGAAAGACCTTTTTTAACAGGAGAAACAGATTATCCTGAACCTGATTCAACTGTTGAAGGCGGTTTAGTTGCTAAAATGTCTCCTATTTTCCCAAATGAAGCGATCGACATTAGCAATCACCTCGAGCCACTCCCTTCTGACGGAAGTGTTCCTCATATGCCAGGATTCAGGTGGGTTCACACACCTGGGCATACACCTGGACATGTTTCATTATTCCGTGAAGAAGACGGTACATTAATTGTTGGTGATGCATTTGTGACAGTAAGACAAGACTCGTTGTATAAAGTATTTACCCAAGAAAAAGAAATTAGTGGACCTCCTCGCTACTTAACGACAGATTGGCAGCAAGCTTGGGATTCAGTTAAAAAATTAGCTGAGTTAAAACCAACCCTAGCTGCTACGGGGCATGGAGTTCCTTTATACGGTGATGAGCTAACTGAAGATTTAAACGATCTTGTACAAAACTTTGAAGAAGTCGCTATTCCTGACGAAGGAAAATACATCTAAAATGCACATAACCCCCTTTGGCCACATCTGCACCAAAGGGGGTTACTTTTAAAAATCGTATTGGTCCTCTTTCTTCTGCTTAATATCCTGATAAGTCTCGGTTAACACAACCGTGTCTTCTACTAATCGATCAATCCTTGCTAACACGTCGTGATTGACGATTTCTTTCCTATGGAAGTCAACTTCTTCAATAAATACATAAGTCTGTACGATTTGTGCTTTCATATAGCCTAAAATCGACTTTAAATGTTGTTCTAGAATAAGATAATGTTTTGCTGACCCAGCAGTTGCAAGCATACCAACTACTTTATCTCGGAATGCATCAACTGGCAGTAGGTCGAAAATGTTTTTTAACGTTGCTGGAATTGATGCTTGGAAGATTGGTGTTCCAATAATGATTGCATCAGCATTCATTATCGTTTCTGTTACATATTTAGTGTCACCGTCATAATCTAAATAATTTCGTCCATCACTAAATTGAACTTGATAATCTGCTAAGTCGATTAGCGTTACTTCGGCTTCAGGGTATTGTCTTTTTAACGACTCCATCGTGTAATCCATTGCGGTTCTCGTTTTAGAACCAACAATCGATCCGGATAATCCGACAATTATCATCCCTCTTCCCTCCTCTACTTACGTGTATGCTTCTTAATCTCTGGTAGTATTTCAGACCCGATTAGGTCAATGTTACGTTTTAATTGGTCAAACGGCATGCCACCAAAGTCCATTTGGGCAATATAACGTTGATGACCAAACAATTCGTGCTGATATAAAATTTTCTCAATAATTTGTTGTGGACTACCAATATTCATCACGTTGTGTGGATCAACACCTTGAGCAAAGTTTTGCTTCGGAAATCCTTGTCCATTTGTCTTTTTCATACCTTCATTAATATGAGGATACAATTCTTTAAGTGCTTGTTGTGATGTTTCAGCTGCATAGAAAAAGCCAGCTGTAGCAATCGGTAATTGTTCTGGGTCGTAACCGTTCATGCTAGCCGCTTCACGATAAGCATCAACTGTTCGCTTGAATACAGTTGCCGGACCGCCTAAATGCGCCATGAACATCGGAACGCCAGCATAACCTGCTTTTACAGCACTCGTTGGCGAACCACCTACCGCACGCCAAATAGGCATCCAACCATCTTTTGGACGCGGTAATACGTGGGCATCTTTAAGCGGAGCGCGGTGCTTGCCACTCCAATTAACGACCTCTTCTTCATTAATTTTACGTAATAACTCAAACTTCTCTTCATATAGCTCTTCATAATCTCTTAAGTTATAGCCTAACAATTCAAAGTTCCCAACACGAGATGCTCGTCCAGCTACAATCTCTGCACGACCTTTTGAAATCAAATCAATTGTTGCGAAATCTTCATATACACGCACTGGGTCCAACGTGCTAATAATCGTCGATGAACTTGCAATTTTTATTTTCTCAGTTGCTTGTGCAATTGCACTTAATACAACTGAATGAGCTTGTGTTGTAAAATAATCTTGGTGACTTTCTCCAACACTAAAGAAATCGATACCAGCTTGTTCTGCTAATTGTGATAGTTCTATAATTTCATGTATCCGTTGTTCTGCTGGTATACGCTCTCCTGTATTTGGGTTTGGCAAATGATCGCCTAACGTATATAATCCAAACTCTAGACCGTTATCAGGGTTAATACGGTATTTTTCCATGATGATCAGTCCTTCCATCCTTTTGTTTCTCTTTATTTTATCTTACAATAATATTATCTATTAAAACTATCGCAAATGAAAGTACGCACTTTTTTGAACCATAGTATACTAAAAGATACTGTAAAGGAGTTTTACAAAATGGAAGAACGTCACCCAGAATTATGTCGAGTTGAGGATGCATTAAGTATTCTCGTTGGTAAATGGAAACCGATCATATTGTTACACTTATTACAAGAAGATACACACCGCTTCAATGAACTGAAACGAAAATTACCTGGCATTACACAGAAGATGCTAACGAAACAACTTCGCGAATTAGAAGAGGAAGACATTGTCGAACGTACGGTCTATCCTCAGGTCCCACCTAAAGTGGAGTACGCCATTAGTGAATATGGTCGTAGCTTAGAACCGATTCTTGAAGCTATGCATGAATGGGGCCAAAATCATACTCTACGAAAAAACCAAAAAAACAAGGATGAAAGTTAAAGCTCATCCTTGTTTATTCTAACTCCTCATTTAAGTAATTTAATAAATCCGTTAACTCTTCATACCTTTCATCACTAATGACATCATAATAAAGAAAGTCGGGTTTATAATCTTGCTTCAACCTTTCATTCAACGCTTGAATGTCTTGCTCAACATCTCCAATTGACTTAATATAACGTTCTTGAATCGTTAAATTTGAATAACTATGATCAAACTTGACTTGGTCATTTAATATTTGACCTGTGAATTTTGGGTGTAACTTATTTTTATCTTCTAAAAATAGTGTGTGATCACTAACAATCTCATCGTGACTATATACCCTTAAAGTTAAATCAAGCGTATCATTAATGACTAATTCTGCTCTTCTTTGTCCGAGTGTTGCAACAATATAAACATTGCTATCAGATAAATGAAAATCTCGTTCAATAAAATAATCTTTAAACTGTTGCAATGCCTCTTGCACCTTTTCAAACTTCGCTTGGCGATAATATTTTGAATCAGCTAATCTTTGATTAACCTTATGATAGTGCTTATAAGCTTTCTTTAAATTACGCTCTAGCTCTGACAACTCTAAATCAATATGCACCATTTCTTTCGCATGATCAAAAAATCCCATTCTCACATCCCCCCTACTTCATAATTACGCCTATGTTTTATCGTATATTCTTGTCTTATAACGATTTTATAAACTATTAATCTATTAGAAGTTGAAGGAATTGAAATAGAAACGAAAAGAGAGCAAAAATAATAGGTTATATATATTAGAAAGACTACTCCCTTCCTCATATACTATAGTAATAGTTTTGGGGGAGGTTTTATTATGCGATATTGTCGTTTTTGCTTACCTGGATACCGTTACTGTGGACCAGGTTGTAGTGGTCCAGGCAAACCTGTCAATAAGGTTGACCGAGCCTGCCGTCAACATGATGAATGCTATTATACAGGGATTAACAGAAAAAAGTGTGATCAAACATTCATTCGTGAACTAGACCGTTTATCAAGCAGATGCACACGCGAAGCTCGACACGCTCGTACCATTCGCAACGTTATGAAAATACGGCAATTGTTTTACTGGTAAAAAAACAAAAGGCTGCATATAAACAGCCTTTTGTTTGTATATACTATTTTCCGTCTACAACTTCTTTCAAGATTTCGAATGATCGGATTTGTTTTTCTCGGTCATAAATATACGTAATTGCCATGATTTCATCAACATCGAACTGTTCTTGGAAACTTGTTAATTGGCGTTTGACGGTTTCTTTACTACCAATTAGTGAAGCACTCGTCATCGAATCAACGATTTGTTTTTCTGATGCTTTGTAATAGTCTTCAATGTTGTCGATTGGTGGGTTTAATGGCGTTTGCGTCCCTCTTACAACGTTTAAGAAAAATTGTTCTAACGTCGTTTTCTCGCGGATCGCCTCTTCATCTGATTCTGCTGCAATAACATTTAAACAAACCATCATATATGGCCCGTCTAAATACTCTGATGGCTCAAACTGATCACGGTAGATTTTAATAGCCTCTGCCATGTGACGAGGAGCAAAGTGTGCTGCAAATGCATATGGCAATCCTAATTTCGCTGCTAGCCGAGCAGAATCTGTTGAAGAACCTAAAATATAGACAGGGATATTCGAATCAACGCCTGGATAAGCCTTCACAAACCCTTGTTTCTCAAGCGGTCCGAAATACTTTAAAATCTCTTGCACATCATTTGGGAAGTCATGAACAGAATCATGTTTAGAACGTCTAATAGCACTTGCTGTTAGTTGATCAGTACCAGGTGCTCGTCCTAACCCAAGGTCTAGTCGATTAGGATAAATCGTCTCCATCGTTCCAAACTGTTCAGAAACTATTAATGGTGAATGATTTGGAAGCATCACACCACCTGATCCGACACGGATGTTCTTTGTATGTTCTAACGTATGTTTCATTAACATCGTTGTCGCAGAGCTGACTAATGTTGATGTATTGTGGTGTTCTGCAATCCAATACCTTTCATATCCTAGTTCTTCAGTTGCTTGAGCTAATTCAACCATCGCATCAATCGCTTCTTTAGCCCCTTCACCTTTTCTAATGGGAACTAAATTTAATACAGATAACGGAATATTTATATTACTCATATTCAAAAGTCCTTTCATTGTTGGAATGTTCATTACAATCGTATCAGCTTGTTCATCAACTTTAAATTAATTTGCTTTTGTACAATAATATTATCCTTCATTACACCATTTTTAATAGAAACGCTTTAATTGATCAACTTGTCTTATCTCACTTAAGTAGAACTTTCATAGAATAATACAGGGTTATAATTAAGGGGGGACTTAAATGACATTAAGAATTATGAAACTACACATTGAGGCTGAAACAAGTGTAAACACCGAACCTAATTCAACTAAATTCTTCTATATTACTGATGCTGAAACAGCACCGGACTCTACTTTATCAATTGATGCTGCTGATTTCTTTGATGATACTGGTACAGCAGTAACAGAACTACCTGAGTTAGAAGAACACAATAGTTATTATAATGTTTACATTAACGGTGTTTTACAAATGGATGATATTTCTGTTTATACACCTGGAGAAACGCAGACTGGTTCATTAGATATTAATGTACCTGACGAAGGTGAATCAATTTTAGAAGGTGTACCAGTAGTATTAGAGGTTGTTAACTTCACACCAACTTCCGATACAGATATAGCAACATAAAAAGAAATAGAGGGATCCTATTTTATTAAGTAGTTCCGATACTGTGGAGAAACAATACAATTAACACATCAAACAGCATATTAATTGGTATGCTGTTTTTCATTGGTATAGCAACATTTATTGATAAATAGCAAGCTAAATAACAACCTAAATATCATTACGACAATAGCTATTGTCGCTTTGCGAATTGAGGTGCGATTTGCTATACTAATCCGACTTAAAATTCAAGAAAAACGTTGTCACATCAATAAAAAATAGAGTGCTAAAACCGTTGCGATTTTGCACTCTATTTCGCTTGTTATTTTGTATTTTCTCCACCAAAACGGAACTACTTACTATTTTATGGGCCCTCTATTTCTTATTGATAGAGGGCAATATACTGTAAAATTATAGGCGCTCCCTCTATTGGGGCATCATTAGTATTTAATGTTAGCCTCCCTTCTACAACATTGTAAGTATTAGGAGGTTGTAACACACCGTTAATATATAAATTTATTATTGAAAATTTATTCGGGTTCAAAATGCCACAATTGCCATACTCGGTTAATTCATCACTATTCGTATATACTTTTCGCACTCCGTCGGAACGAGTATTATACTGATAAGTCTTACCTTTCATAGGTTCTTTACTCACCTTTAACCTTAAAATTAAGTCAATGGTTGTCGTTTGCCAATCGTATACTTGCTTAGTTGATATAACTTGCCGCTTCTTTGACCGTTTTTTCACCCGATTCACCTTCCTCTACTACTATTAACTTATGCAAAACTTTAAAAGGTGTTTGGCCATTCAACGAGGTAGAAACACTGTGCGATTTAATTATTTTCCCTTCATAACACTTATTAAACCAAACAAAAGACTGAAACTAACCATAATATATTAAAGCATTTAATAGAA
This sequence comes from Alkalibacillus haloalkaliphilus, assembly GCF_007991275.1. Lineage (GTDB taxonomy): Bacteria > Bacillota > Bacilli > Bacillales > Alkalibacillaceae > Alkalibacillus > Alkalibacillus haloalkaliphilus. Next base: position 30,322 of record NZ_BJYA01000003.1, read on the forward strand.
AGGAGGGCGTAATCACAATGAGCAGAGAAATTTGCTCCATTATAGAAAACAATGGAACAGTTAATTGTTATTTGACCGACCAATTTGGGATACCCTTACCTGTTAATGAAGGAATTGAATGTGCCGAAGTTGATCCTAATAGGCGTCGTGATGTCAATGTAACATTACCGTCTGGGGAAGTCACGACGCTTCAAGAAGTCACACTGTTTAAACGAGGCTTTATTGTAATCGAAGCTTTTGATAACGAAGCTAGGCGTAGCCTTTACAACGGTTAATATAGAGCCAGACACTCCACCTACACAAGTAACAATCACCGCAACAACAACAGTAGACGGTGAAGACTTAGGGGAAACAATAGTACTGACTGTAGGTTGTGAGGACCGAAATTGTGCAATTACAATTGAAGCACCAGCACTTATTACGTGTGAAGGGGAAATTACGGGTACCGTAACGTGTGACGGTATAGCAGTTGAAGATGCTGTAGTAGAATTTAATAATTTTCCTATCGTCGGTGAATTTAACCCAAATCCAGCTACAACCGATGGATCAGGGAATTATTCCACCACACTAACAGTTCCCGAATCAACCCCACTTATATCAACTGTTATTATGGCTACAACGACGGTTAATGGTGAAACAATTACAGCAATGGTTAGTCTTCATATAGAGTGTCCGTTAGAGGAATGCCCATGCAAATATAGAATTGGAATTCAAGGTAACGCAGCGCCAGCAACTGTTAATGTAACCCAACAAAGTACGCCGACAACTTTCCAAGGGACAATCAATGTTACTGCTATTCAATGCTTTACGGCGAGTGCTATGTGTAATCCAGCTATAAACAACTTTAATATTTCTTTCGGATCAGGCGGAAATACGATTAATTTTGTGATGGGTAGAAGGATCAACATAGCGTGTGATGGCAACAACTTCGCTAGAGTTCACGGTGTCGCTAATGCGACTGGCAATGTATTTAATGGTATTTTTGATGTATTAATAGAACTGCAAATTAGTCCTTCCAACATTGGAACGTGGACGATTATTGCTTCTGACTTACACGGCAATACTTTCTCAACAACTTTTTCCGCTATAGTAAGCCCAGCGACGTTCATTGGCGACTGTTCAGATGTCCCATAATAAAGACTCCAATCAATTGAGATTGGTGTCTTTATTTACTCAGATTCTTCATCATTATACTCTTCATTAACGACAAATGTCATCGTCGCTTCGTATTCTATACCGTCCTGCTCAAATTCTGCTCTGATTAAATAGTAGTCCGCATCCGCTGTTTCCCAAGCAATTTTGCCATTCAAATCTGTAACTAGCTGCAAGTCTTTAGACGTGCTTCGTTGGATTACAGCGACTTCTTCGTCTTCTACTGGCTCTCCATCAAACATTAATTGTGCAGTTACATAATCACCTGACTGAACGGTTAAAGGGTTAAACAGTGGTACGATCTCCCCTCTGTTACTCACTTGTGGTTCATCAAATCCTGTTAGTTGATTCATCTCACTTAACGTCGGATTTTCTTTCGCACCAATAAAAGATTTAGCCGTCCTCACTGTAGCCTTTTCCTGTTCTCCGTACTTAAAATCTCCTTTTGCAATAACTGTATATAACCCTTCTTCTTCTACAGTAAACGAACCGTTATAAAAGTTATTTAATCCGGCACGGTCATCATCTACTTCTGAAACTTCACCCATATAGTAAAATTCATCTGTCACATTCACCTCTTCGTTAGAAGGGGTTTTGACAACAATTTTAGAATCTTGAATTCCCCAATTACGGTCAATTCGATAACTCGTATGTTGATCAGAGTGATTGCCTAAATATAAACTAACATATGCATTCTGACTTGTTTCAACCATTGGGTTATTGGATTCAATCCAACCATTGTGCGCAAAAGTTGTAATGGATGACAATAATATTAAAAGAAATGCTACACTTACTGACATGAACTTTTTACTCATCAGTGACACCTCACAAAATCAATCTCACTTTGTAGCGTTCCAAAAATGATTGATAATATCCTGAAATATACTTCTTGTATTCATAATGTGACCGTTCTTACAAACACTAAAGCGTAATGAATACATGAGGAGGCATTATTATGAACGAAGGACATGAAGACATTATAACGGTTTACGATGAAGAAGGTTTAGAGAAGGAATTTTCAGTTGCTGGTATGTTTGACATGCATGAACAATCATACGCTTTATTAAAAGATGAAAATGAAGTGTTTGTCATGCGTGTCGAAGAAGAAGGTGACGATCAATATTTAGTAAAGATTACAGACCCAGATGAAAGAGCATCCATTTTAGAAGCGTATGAGATCGCAACTGAAGCAGAGTTTGGTGAGGAGTCCTAACTCAATATGAGCAAAAAAATCGTTGAAGCGATCCCAAATGACATAAGGGAGAAATACTACAATGAAATTGATGGGTTAAAGTTTACTAAAAATTTTCGCTCGATGACGGCTGAAGAATGGTACATCTTCTTACCTTCTTATGCAGAACCAAACACCAAAGGAGCAGCAGGTAAAACTATAATACATTACAACATATTTGATAATAAAGAAGTTTTTATTAATACGACGATCATTTTTGAAGATCCGGCATTATTTGATCCTAGTATTCATCCTTTCGTTTACTTATTATGTGATGAAATTGTCAATCAGCTTGTAGGGTATGCTGATACGTTGTTATCCGTTCATGCAGGAGAAAATTCATATAACGCTGAGTATAGAGAGTAGAGAATGGGAACACCCCTTCTCTGCTCTTTTTTAATTTAATTAAACAACTATCGAAACATCTTCATAACTCATATAAATATCACGGTGAGAAAAAGGAGGTTATTTTTATGAGTCAAGATACATTAAGTCAATTTGTTTATGAATTAGAAGAATGGGTATCTGATCTAAATGATAAATGGCAGCGTTTTAAGTTAGAACAAGGTGATGAGCTTAACGAAGAATTATCCAATTATGATCAGAATCTTAATAAATTTGTCGAGGCAGTGAGGAATTATCAAGAACGTCAAGAAATGTTGTCTCATGACATAGCACAGGAATTACAGAGTGAAGCAGCTTATTTATTCCATCGTTGGAACGAATTATTCAAGTCAGATCATAAGGGTAAGGAGCAAAGTAATGATCATAATCGTTTTGTACCAATCGGAGGGCATGAGCTTCCTCCACTCCCTTATGCTTATGATGCACTTGAACCTTATATTGATGAACGTATTATGAGACTTCATCACGATAAGCACCACCAAAGTTATGTAGATGGATTAAATAAGGCAGAAAGAGAAATGCAAAAGGCAAGACAAACAGGTGACTTCGACCTGATTAAACACTGGGAGCGAGAAGCTGCTTTTAACGGTGCAGGTCATTATTTACACACGATTTTTTGGAACATTATGAGCCCTGAAGGCGGTGGTGAACCAAGTGGTGAATTACTAAATGCCATTAATGAATCGTTTGGTAGTTATGATCAATTTAAGGAACATTTTTCTGAAGCAGCCAAAAATGTAGAAGGTGTCGGTTGGTCAATATTAGTTTGGTCACCACGTTCACATAGGTTGGAGATTTTACAAGCTGAACGACATCAAGACTTATCACAATGGGACGTGATTCCACTACTTGTCCTTGATGTATGGGAACACGCCTATTACTTACAGTATGAAAATGACCGTGACGCATACGTTGATGTATGGTGGAACATTGTAAATTGGGATGAAGTTGAAAGTCGGTTTAACACAGCAAGAGAAGTTAAATGGGAGCAATATTAAGGAGAGGAGATTTTCTTATTCACTCTCTTTTAAAATCTAAGATGCAAAATTAAATCTTTAAAGGTCTACTAATCTTGATTAAAAAGAGAAAAGTGTAACCATTTAAAAGGCTACACTTTTCTCTTTTACTAACTAGACATCGGTACTTGATGTTGGATACGACCTTCTATACGTTCAAAAATATCTTCTAAACTCCGTCCTGTGATCGTTAGTCCATGATTTTTTAACCCGATGATGGCTCTTGCAGGATCTTCTTCACTTCTTATAAGTTCAGCTACTCTTTCTGCTAATTGAATTGTGCCGCATGGATAATTAATTTCCGTTGCTTTTACACCATCTGCCCATGCATGAATGTGGACGATTGCTCCTACATCTGGATGCTCCTTATAAATCATCCAATGCTCAATAGCATCAACAGACGCCCGCTTCGGTGTTACATTTGGTGGAACGCTAATTTCCATAGCACTCTTCTCTTCATTAAACCCTTTAATGTATAACATATCTTGCCCAATAACCTTCATGTCTGCTTTATTAATACCACTGGCACTCATCCAAAAACTAGTTTCATCTTCTCGGCAACTAAGGTTACCATAACTAAGACCGCCTATGCCATAAAGTTTCTTTAACTGCCTTAAGTCGCGTTTAGTTAAGTATTTTTCAATTGGAAAAGGGGCTGGCAAAAGGTTCATACGGTCTAACTTTTTGCCTGACTGTGATAACTTGTCAGTACGTTCATTTCCATTCCAAAGCTCCTCTTTCAAATCATCACTAAACTCATTGTTAATAACGAGTTGCGAAGAAGCAACTGGCTCTAACCTTTCGAATACTTTACTAAAGAATTCATCCTCTTCACCCTCATAAGGTATGTTGTAAAAACCTTGTTCAGGTGTAACAAAATAAACTTTCGTTTGACTTTCATGATGTACTATATACATTAAGTGATTCGCTAATGATCTAATTAAATATGGATAAGCCTTTTGAAAAGTATTCATCATTTTATGGTTTTGTTCAATAATTGAAATAACGAATGTTGCTTGTGCATGCCTACGAAAAGCTCGTGGTTTGTCTGGGTCTAATACATTAAAAACAACACTCAAGTCTTCATCAGGTTCAGAACAATACTTATAACCTTTCTCTATAAACTTTTCCTTTAGCCCGTTTGTAAACCAAGTTAGAAACTGACTTTGCTTTGCACCCGTTACGATAAAATTACTCATTTAAAAACCTCCTCGTTAGTCTCTTAAGTTAGTTAGGTTCAAATACAACTTTCACTGCAGAACGATTTCCTTTCTTAGTAGCGGTTTCTAAAGCTTGTCTATATTCTTCTAAAGGGAAATGATGCGTCACAAGTGGTGATAAGTCGACTTTTCCTTGCTGCATAAGATCGATGGCAATATCAAACGTCCTTCGATTTTTACCTTTATAAAACTCACGACTATAGGCAAAGCAACCTTTAACTTTTAACTCGTTCATCCAAACTGTTGTCCAATCAATCCTTTCCATTATGCCTGCTAAACCTATTAAAACGACTTGTCCCCCACTTTTAGTAAACCTTAAAGCATCGTGAACACTTTGTTTTCGGCCTACACATTCATAAATTATGTCAGCTCCCCCTTCGATGACTTCTGAACCATAGATCGGGTTTAACACTTTAGCTTCGAGTGAGTCTGATAACTCCTCAACATACGTTGAGTGATTAAAATTGACGACTTTATTAGCACCATAATGGTAAGACAAATCTCTTTGAAGATTATGTTTTACTAACGCGATGACATTACATTTTATGTCCAATGCTCGAATAGCCGCGATCACCGCTATTCCTATGACACCTCCACCGATAATGAGTACAGTATCATCGTCTTTAGGTGGGTTTCTCATCACACTATGAAGAGCACAACTAAACGGTTCGACCATCACGCCATTTAAATCGCTAACTTCATTTGGTAGTCTAAACACCTGACTTTTATGCGCCACAACATGAGTTGACCAACCTCCACCTGTATCTCGACAGGCGCCGATTAACAAACCAGGAGAGACGTCCCCTTCTGTTTTATGTATACATAAACTAAAATTACCCTTCTTACATTGAGGGCATTTATTTTGTATGCCCCTCGGCTCACATGACAAGACTGGATCAATTACTACGCGATCTCCAACTTCAACATCAGTGACACCTTCTCCAATTTGCTCAATTTCCCCTACAATTTCATGCCCAATTGTGAAAGGAAAGGAAGCGAATGGTGATGTAGCAGGACTATCGTTCAACAATATTAAATTAAGGTCACTACCACATATCCCACTATACTTCACCTTAATCTTTACCCACTGTTCATTTGGCAATGTTGCATTATGATCTTCTACAAACTTTAGACAAGATAATCTAGAGTTCCAATAAATTGAAGACTTAAACTTCCCCCCAACTTTACTCATGACATATCGCGGTAAATTATAATTAAATTGTAATGCACCCATAACCAATCACCTTTTATTTATTGACTTTATGGTTATTTTGACCAACTTAACCCAAAATTACTCACTATTGATTAATTTTTCCATAAAACCTTCGTCAGTTTGTAGACTTTGATTTCCTCTCTTGTTCTTTTAACGCTTCTTCGTAATCAAACTCAACTAAAGCAACAACCATTTTCTCAAATTCTTGGTAAATCCCTTTTATAAGCTTAACCATACAGCCACCGTCCTAATGTATATATTTGCCATTATTATTTGTAGAATATGGTTGTAATTATGTATGTCACGAAAAGAATTTATATTTTTTCTATTTTTATCCATAATAAATAGTGTTAATAAAATGAGGTTAATTTTGGAGATGAGGTGTAATAATGTTTTACGCACTACTAAAAAATATTGCTAGGCTCATCATTCCTTTACGCTTTAAAGTCAACGTAACAGGAAAAGTAAATATTAATTTAGACGAACCTTTAATCATTGCTTCTAATCACGCAAGCGCCTATGATCCACTAATACTCGCCTGTATTATCGATCAGGAACTACACTTCTTAGCTAAAAAAGAACTTTTTAGAAACCGAATACTAACCTGGTTTTTAACTAACATGAAAGCTATTCCTGTCGACCGTCACAGTGGAAATACCATTGTACCTGTGAGGAAATGCTTAAAAGTATTAGGTGAAAATGGAGTGCTTGGCATTTTCCCAGAAGGAACACGTTGTAAGGAAGGAGAAACAATAGAACCTAAAAAAGGGGTTGCCTTCTTTTCTTATAAAACTACAACACCGGTGTTACCTATTTACATAAGTTATTATAAACAAGGCATACGTCCAATTGTTGATGTTCAAATCGGTAGCCTAATCCAACCAGAATTACAGCAACACCTGAACTACACTGCTTATACAAACTTCGTCATGAATAAAATTACAACCCTTAAAAATCGCAGTCTTTATACTAGAGGCCTTACAGAAGACCAACACGAGCGAAACGAAAAAAATAGTGTAGGTAAATCTATAACAAAGACTTGATTTAAAATTCATATTTATAGGTGATGATTAACTAATGTATCATTTTATCGTTAATACCAATTCAGGAAGTGGCCGAGGATTCAAACGATGGGTACAAATAGAGTCGATTCTTTTAGAACGAAAGATTGTTTATGATGTTAGCTTTACTAAAAAGCCCAATCACGCAACACAACTTGTTCATGATTTAGCTCATGACAGTCCCAATGTTAGTGCGATCATAATAGTTGGTGGTGATGGCACTGTACATGAAGCTATTAATGGATTACAGAATTCAAATGTACCTTTAGGGATTATCCCAGCCGGTTCTGGAAATGACTTTTGTAGAGGGATGGGGATTCCACTTAATTGTGTCGAAGCACTGGAGCGTATATTAAAAAACGAAAAAAAACTTATAGATGTCGGACATATTAATAATAAAGTCTTCGCCACTATTGCTGGCATTGGCTTTGATGGGAAAATTGCAGCAGAAACTAGTCGATCAAAGTTAAAGAAACTCTGCAATGTGATCAAAATTGGAAGTATACCTTACATCTTAGCCATGTTAAAAGTGATGTTAAGCTACAAACCAACTGATGTAAACCTTCGTATTGATTCGAAAGCATCATCACACGAAAATGTTTGGTTAATTGCCATTGCTAACACACCTTTTTATGCAGGTGGTATGAAAATATGTCCAGAAGCAAGAAACAACGATGACCTCTTTGAAGTGTGCATTGTTAAAGGGATTTCTAGATGGAAATTGCTAAGGATTTTTCCATCTGTCTTTAAAGGCCAACATATTAATCACCCTGCCGTGAGAACTTATCAAGGTAAGAACTTAATCATATCATCAAATAATCCAATGATTGCACACGGGGATGGGGAAATCGTTGGTGAAACACCATTTAACATTAAAATACTCCCATCATCAATCTATGTTCTATCATAAATGAGCAATGGATCTAATAAGAAACACTCCAAAAGTTTTTAAGCTCTTGGAGTGTATTCATAATTAATTAACTTTAAATTGATTAGCTGCTTGTTGTAATTCTTCAGCCATGTGTGACAATGCATCTGTTGCTGATGTTACTTCTTCGACACTCGCTGTTTGTTCTTCCGCAGCACTTGCCACTTCTTCAGCAAGGCTTGAAGCATTTTCAGTTTGTGTTGAAACGTTCTCCATAGAATTAACAAGTTTATGACTTCTTTCATCGATCTGTTTAATCGATTCTGACACTTCTTCCATTCGTTGTGAAACGAGAGTTACTGCTTGTGCAATGTCTTCAAACGAATGACCTGCTTTATTGACAAGTTCTTTTCCTTCATCTACGTTTACTACGCCGTTTTCCATTGATTGAACAGCATGTTGCGTTTCATTTTGAATCTCAGTAATAATGCTTGAAATTTGGCCAGTCGATTCAGTGGATTGCTCAGCTAACTTTCGCACTTCATCGGCAACAACGGCAAACCCTTTACCATGTTCACCAGCACGCGCAGCCTCAATTGCTGCATTTAAAGCAAGTAAATTCGTTTGTTCAGAAATGTCGTTAATAATATCTAAAATCTTCTCGACTTCTTTAGATCGTTGATTCAAGCTTTGAATAATATCACGAGTTGATTCTGTATTTTTACTAATTTCATCCATTTGGCTAACGGCTTGTTTAACGACTTGTTCACCACTCACCGCTTGCTTAGATGTCGACTCAGATGATTCATTGACGCGTTCTGCCCTAGATGAGATCTCTTCAATATCTTTAGAAATGTCAGATACATACTCCGTTGATTCTTGTACTTGTTCAACTTGCCCTTCATTTCCTTCAGATACTTGTTGGATTGATTGAGCAATTTGTTCTGCTGCTCTCGTCGTTTCATCTGCATTTGCGTTTAACTGTTGTGATGAAGCGGCTACTTGTTCTGACGACTCAACCACTTTCTTAATTAAACCATGCATTTGATCTAACATTTGATTGTATTGCTCTGCAAGACTTCCGAATTCATCTTGACTATTCACTTCAATTGGTTGTGTCAGATCACCATTGGCTACATTTTGTAACCCTGTATGAATTGTTTTAATTTGCCTATTCATGTATCGAACGAAGAAGAAGACAACAATTAGACCGACAACTACTGAAACAAAACCAATTAACAGCATCGTCTGTGCAGTGTCTTGTCTCAATAGTGTTGCTAGTTTAGACATTTGAAAGTCAATCGCTGCAACACCAATCACTTCACCTTGGTCATCGTTTAATGTCGTTGCAAGCGTTATAATCGATTGATTTGTTGCAGCATCTAAATAAGGCTCTGTCCATATAACTTCACCTTCATTCGCAAGAGCTTGTGAATACCAATCACGTTCTGTTGCATCATAGCCTGATAAATCAGCTTCAGGAATATCATGCAAATATAGTGAACCATCAGGAGTTCCGAAATATAAATTTAATATATAATCATAACCTTCGGCGTAATCCGTTAAGTATTCTTCATAAAATGCAGTCATGTCAGGATCATTAGTAGAAGGCACATTATCATAATTAACATCCGAATTTGGTATATCAAACGATGTATATTGGAGTTCTTCTTCCTGACTATATGTATTTAAAAGCACTTCATATTCCTCAAACACTTCAGCCGCCGCTGAACTCTCTCTTTCTAATTCAGCCTTAGGTATGACGACACGTTCTAACACAGATGATTGGCTGTACGAGACAAAAACGACTGTAACTAGTGGAACCACTAATAATACGAGCATAATGACAGCCAACTTTAACCTTATTGATTTCATAATATATTCCCCCTCAATCATGTAGCTTAATAATTATATCGGCTTACACAACCAAGAGTTTAGAATTTTCTAATACTTGCCCTCCTATTATTTCCTCTCTTGTATTTCCCAGGCAAGCGCACAATACGACGACATCAAACAAAAAGACGCTATTCTTTCGACAAAAATCACTAAAAACTAGTGACATATTTAAGACTAAAAGACTAATAGAATATAACGAGCTTCAAAAAACATTCACAAAAAGGAGGAATATGATGCTTAAGTCGATTACAGCTGCCAGTGATAGGCTTGTTCAACGTTACTTACCTGATGCGTTTCTATTTGCTATTATTTTAACGATTATTGTATTTGTTCTTGGATTAGTCTTTACAGGTAGCTCACCGGTTAACATGGTTGAATACTGGGGGCATGGTTTTTGGGATCTACTAGCATTTGCGATGCAGATGTCCTTAATTGTTATTACTGGGTACATTTTAGCTAACACACCTTTCATAAAAGGAATCCTATCTAAAATTAGTAATATGGCTAATTCGCCTGGTCAAGCAATCGTTCTAGTAACTGTTGTAGCATCAATCGCCTGTTTAATAAACTATGGGTTCGGTCTAGTTGTTGGTGCTTTACTTGCCATACACGTTGCCAAACGGATCCCTTCTATTGACTATCGAATTTTAATTGCGGCGGCTTACAGTGGTTTTCTACTTTGGCACGGCGGTTTTTCAGGATCTGTACCTTTAACAATTGCAACTGAAGGTCACTTTTTAGAAGATTTAGTAGGCGTGATCCCGATTACGGAGACATTGTTTAGTGAACTCAACTTATTTATCGTATTTATTTTATTAATCACTTTACCAATTCTAAACTGGTTTTTACTAAAAGCTCGAGATGGTAACTCTAGCATTGATCCAGAACTGCTAAAAACGCATACACAAGTTGTTGAAGAGCAAAAGTTGGAGAAGAAAGATTTAACACCTGCAGAACGACTTGAACATAGCAAAGTTATATCCATGATCATCGGTATACTCGGTTTAGCCTTTATCATCTATCACTTTGCGACAAGTGGATTTGATTTAAATATCAATATAGTAAACTTCATCTTCCTGTTCTTAGGGATCCTACTTCATAAGACACCTCGTAAATTTTTAAATAGTGTGTCTGATGCTGTTAAGAACGCTGGCGGGATTATTATTCAATTCCCGTTTTATGCAGGGATTATGGGGATGATGGTAGCTTCAGGACTGTCTGAGCAAATGTCCACGATGTTTGTTAACATTTCAAATGAAGTTACTCTGCCGTTATTCGCCTTTATTAGTGCAGGGATTGTTAACTTTTTCGTCCCTTCTGGTGGCGGACAGTGGGCGGTTCAAGCTCCAATTATGATCCCAGCCGCACTAGAGATTGGAGTCGACACAGCCAAAACAGCGATGGCTGTTGCTTGGGGAGATGCTTGGACCAATATGATCCAACCATTCTGGGCATTACCATTACTCGCGATTGCTGGACTTAAAGTTAAAGATATTATGGGTTTCTGTTTAATCATACTCGTATGGAGCTTCATACCGATTGCCATTGGCTTACTATTATTTTAAATAAATCAAGTCCCACTATGTGTTCATCACCTGGTGGGACTTTTTTTATAAAGATTAGCAATCGATATACCAATTACAATTAGAACAGTACCAATCATTATGTTAGCCGTTAACGGTTCATTTAATAATAACCAACCGAAAAACAAACCAAACACCGGTACGAGTAACGTCGAAATTGTTGCCGTTACCATGTCGATCACACTCAATAATATAAACCAAACAGTAAAACAAAGCGCAGATGCTAATACGCCAGTAAATAAAACATAGTATACACTCTCCAAGTTCCATACTATTGCCTGGTCAGATTCTGTGATCAAAGCCACAATGGTAATTGCTAAAGCGCCAAAAGCCATCTGATAACCGTTAACTTGTAGCTGTGACATCCCCTTTAAAAATAAACGATAGTATATGTTCGATAACCCCCATGAAATGGCAGCAACGACGATTAACATTTCACCCAAAACCGTTGCAGCACTTTGAGCTAACCATAAATCCCATCCTAATATGGTTAATAAACCTATTAACCCAACTGCTAAACCAACAACTTGTGGTTTAATTAATCGATCTTTCAAAATAAACATAGCTAACAAACTGCTCCAAATAGGCATTGAGTATAAAAGAATAGAAGATTTCCCCGCTTCTACAAACTTAAGCCCATACATAACGAGTAAAAAGACGATCGCTGTTTGAAGTAGACCTACTATAAATAAATGCTTCCAATACTTTCGTTCTGGCAATCCAACTTTGAAGAATAGCAATATACCAAACATCGTAACAGCACCAACACCGAAACGAAAAGCCGAAAACGTAAAAGGCCCCATATATTGAAGTGCTTCTTTCATTAAAGTCCAAGCATATCCCCATATAATTGTAATACTTAAGATAAGCAGTATAACAACCCATCTGTTTTGTTTTATGTAATTCATCATACGCATTTGTCGTTCATCCACTGTGAAAATCAACCACCTATTTTTCCATTTCTCTTATTCTATCATTTGCCTAAGCAAATAAAAACTCAACCCGCAAATTGGGCTGAGTTCTATTAGAATAATGTATCGAAAATTTGAATCGCAATTGGTCCCATTAAAACGATGAATAGTAACGGGAATATACAAAACACCATCGGTAATAACATTTTAACCGGTGTTTTCATTGCTTGTTCACGTGCTCGCTGAAGTTGTTGTTCACGAATCCGCTCAGTTTGAACTCGAATTACTTTCGACATTCCAACCCCGAGACGATCTGCTTGAACGAGTGAGCGAATCACATTTTGAAATTGATCAGACGGAACGCGATCGCGCAAGTCCGATAACGCAATTTCTCGTGAGTTTCCTAGTTTCATATCTTCAAGTGCCACTTGGAATTCATCAGCAAGCGGGCCTGTAACCTTTTCACAAGATTGAACCATAGCTGAGTCTAACCCCATACCAGCTTCAACTGATAAGTTCAACATATCAAAATAATCAGGCATCATCTTTTCAATTTGTTTAAGTCGATTTTTCCGTCTCGTGTTCAAGTTAGCCATTGGATAAATGAAACCAATTAAGCCAGCAGCACCACTTATTAACAACACTTGACTTAACGACTCAGTAGAAGGAAACAGTAAAAGAAAAACAACTAAAAATAACCCAAGTCCTACAGTAAACTGTATTAACCTAAAATCTACTGCTGTTAAATTTTTCGGGTTACCCGATTCTTGTAACTTTTGCTCAAGCGTTTTAATTGAATGGCCTGACATTTTACCTTTCATGAGTGTCCTTGCTTGAGTCAACCCTTTTTGGACGAACTGGCTGTTTGCTAATTGTCGCTTTCCTTCACCTTCACCCTCTAGTTGCTCACCTGGTCTACTAGACAACCGGTCAGCTCTTTGTTCTATGTTAATCTCCCTTTTCATAAAGAAATGAAGAATGCCTGCTACAACTAACGTCAAAAATACAAACGTCGAAATAAAAAATATAAACTGTGTCATCGTCTACACCTCAACTTGGACGATTTTATTAATTAGTAGCCACCCAATAACAAAGAATAGCCCTCCAAAAATAATTAACATCCAACCGAATATATTCGTAAATAACGGTTCAAAAAATCCAGGGTGAATAACATTAATCACTAACGCTAACCCAATTGGTAAAAGAGAGATAATCCAAGATGAAATTCTTCCTTGTGCTGTTAACGTACGTACTTCATCTTTTACGCGCAATCGCCCTTGGATCGTATCTCTTAATGTCTCTAGTAAAACTGCTAGATTTCCACCAGACTGCCTTTGAATTAATAAAGCTGACACGACCATTTCTAAATCTTTGTTCGGAAGTCGTTTAAGTAAATGACTAAACGCTTCTTCATAAGAACCACCTAAGTTAATCTCTTTAATCGTTAGTTCGAACTCTGGTCCAATAGGGTCTGGCATCTCTTTTGCCACAACTTGCATCGATTGCATAAAACTAAAGCCCGCTCGCATCGAGTTAGACATTGTGCCCAACGCATTAGCGAGTTGGGTAACACTTCGATTAAGACGTTTCTTAGTTTTTATTTTCAAGTAAAGGCGTGGTAGATAGAACCATGTTAACAAGATCGATAATAATGCGATCCAAATATTTAACCACGCCATTAAAATGAAGAACGTAAAAAGAACAAACATGACTCGAACGACATAAAACTCTTGTAATTTTAAGGATATGCCAGCGACAACTAAACGTTCCTCCCACTGGTTACTTATAGGTTTCCAAGGTATTTGATTTCCTAACCATGAAACCCAGCGCATCATCGTACTTTGCTCTTTCTTTTCACTCTTCTCTTCTACTTCCTCTTCTTCGCTCGTCATATTATCTAATCGACGGTCAATGTTTATTTTATGACGAAAAGCCCATAAAAACGCAGATCTAAAAATGATAAAGAAGAATATAAACGAAAAAACTAAAGCGAATAACATCGATAAACTCATAACTACCACTCCCCACGGAACAAGCTAGGTGGTAGATTTATACCGTTTTGTTCAAGTCGATCTATAATTTGCGGGCGAATACCAGTCGGTTGAAAGTGCCCTTCAATCTTCCCACTTGGGCTAACACCCGTCTGTTTAAACACGAATATATCTTGCATAACAATTGTATTCTCTTCCATACCTAACACTTCTGATATGTGAGTTATTTTGCGCGTCCCGTCCTTCATACGTGACTGATGGATAATTAAGTCAATCGCCCCTGCAACTTGTTCACGAATCGCTTTAATAGGAAGATCCATTCCAGCCATCAACACCATCGTCTCTAAACGCGCTAACATGTCACGCGGACTATTGGCGTGTCCTGTTCCTAACGATCCATCGTGACCTGTGTTCATCGCCTGAAGCATGTCCAACGCTTCCGCACTACGTACCTCACCAACGACAATTCGGTCTGGTCTCATACGTAACGAGTTTCTAACAAGGTCACGGATCGTAATCTCACCTTTTCCTTCAATATTTGGTGGGCGAGATTCTAATGGAATAATGTGATCTTGGTGTAACTTTAATTCTGCCGCATCCTCGATTGTTATAATTCGGTCTGTATTTTGAATAAATGATGATAAGACATTTAATGTTGTTGTTTTACCTGAGCCTGTCCCACCACTAACAAAAACATTTAAATAAGATTGAACACACGCTTTTAAGAAATCAGCCATCTCTTGATTGAAAGTCCCGAACCTCAATAAGTCGTCTACCTTAAACGGTTCCTTAGAAAACTTACGAATCGTTAACGTTGGTCCATTCAACGCAAGAGGCGGTATAATCGCATTTACACGCGAACCATCTGAAAGTCTTGCATCGACCATCGGATTACTTTCGTCGATTCGTCGTCCTAAAGGGTTTACAATTCGTTCAATGACATTGGCGACGTGGCGATTATCTTTAAACGTATGATTTGTTCTCGTAATCTTACCGTTACGCTCTACGTAAATCTCGGAGGGGCCATTAACCATAACTTCAGTTACTGTTTCATCATGAATAAACGGCGTAATGGGTCCTAATCCGATTAAATCATTTGAAACAGAAGAAGTGACATCTTTTTTCGCTTCAAAAGTTAGTCGGTCGCCTTCTTCTTCTAAAAAAGGTTCTGCTAACTCTTCAATTGTTTCTTTTAATTCATCTTGTGAAAGGTCTTGGTATTGCTTTAACTCTTCAATTAAATAATCACGTAACCGCGTTTCGATTACTTCTTGGTGTGTTTTCGGGCGTTTTTCTATCGGTATATTGAATACTTTCTCCTCGTCTCCAGCCTGTGTTTGATTCATTCGTTTCATTAATGACATGTAAAACCTCTCCCCATTTCATTAATTAAGCATTGACTGCCTTTTTAAATAACACACCTTTTTTCTTGATTGGTTGATCTTCGTCTATTTTTCCTGCTAGTTTTAAGATGGCTTTTGCGGCTGGAGCTCTAGGTGTTGATGCGACTAGAGGAATTCCTTCATTGACTGAAGTCACGACATTTTTCTCATCATTTGGAATCTCAGCAAACGTTGACTGGCCTAAGACATTTGTTACTGTTTCAACCTTCATTCCTTTGATCTTCTTTGATTTGCGGTTAACGATCACTTTTAAAGGCTTCTTAATATGGATCGACTCCATCGTTTCTAAGTAAAGCTTACAGTTCTTTAGTGTTGGTAAGTCCATTGAAGTCACTAAAATAACTTCATCAGACTGCTCTAACGCAACGATATCTGTTTCAATTAACGTTGGAGGTGTATCGATAATAATCCAATCGTATACACTTTTTAACGCTTCAATGGCTCTTTCAATATCATCACCAGTGACAGCCTCCGCAAATTCTGGTCTAATAGGTGAAGCTAATAGGTCAACCCCGGATTCATGCGATGTCATATAGCTCTTTATATCCGAATGACTACTAGCTTCCTTCGTCCACTCATAAATCGTTTTCTTCGGTTTTAAATCTAAAAATAAATCCACATCACCAAACTGAAGATCAAGGTCAATCATTGCAACACTATTACTCTGTTTCGCTAAGGAAACTGCTAGATTCGTACTAACCGTTGTTTTACCGACACCGCCTTTAGTACTACAAATCGTAACAACTTTTCCTTGTTTCTCTTCATGATTTTGCCATGGTGAGGACTGGTTTCTTTTCACTGTTGGAAGTTCAGATAATCCTTTTAAGACATCGACGTAAGAGTACGGTTTATCGATTACATCGATCGCTCCAGAACGAATCACTCTCTTTACATCAACTTGATGTTCTGGCATGCATAGAACCGTTGAGACATTTTCATATTGAAAACTAATCTCTTCACATAACTCATATAAATCACGGTCATCATTTTCATAGATTAATACAATCATGTCTTCTTCTGGTTCAATTGCTGACTTAAGCTCATGAACAGATTCGAACCATTGTAGGCTATGACCTAATTCCTGTGCAGCACGTTGTACACTTAACGTTTGGTTTAACTGATTTGTAATCCCTAGTATTTTCATTTAGCGAAACACCCCTTCGTGCAGGTCGTCTTCGTGAACATGTGTACGGTCTGGCTCAATACTGTCATCATCTTGATCACGTAACATTAAGTAAAGATCCCATTTCGTCGCAAACCCTAGTGACAAACCTTCATAAGGCTCTACTTCTAACGTCACCTGTTGGTAATTCGCAGCCTCTTCAGCGCTATGAGTGGCATGGCCAATCGCAAGCACACGCACTTTTTGTAATAAAAGTGTTGCCGCATCGTGCTGATCACCCTCAACTTCTTCAGGTGTATCAATAACCGTTACAAGATCGACAAAATCTCCAGGTTCAATAAAACCGGAAACACCTTCTACATAATTAACCTCTATAGACATCGCACGCTTTCCTTCTTCGATTGGCAACATCTCTTGGCGATGCACTTCATCCTCTTCACTAGAAGCATCCATTACCTCTTCACTTTCTTCTTCCTCTTCTTCTACATCAGTTTCTTGCTCCTCAACATTGACCTGCTGATCATTCACCGTGTCATCTTGTTGACTAAAGACTGCAATATAAAGCGTAATTGAAGCTAAAAAACCAAAAACAACAGCCCAAATCCAAATACGTCTTGACTTCATTGCTCTCCCCCTACTCCATATAAACGAAGATGACTAGACTAACTGTTGTGAGATTTATATTTTTATATAATCGATATAATTTAGTCCGACGCAGGATCGACTAGACGGACGACGTTAACATTGGCATCTTCAGAACAACCTTCAATACCACCACATAGAATGTCTTCGATTTCGTCGCCGGAGGTGTATGTTTCTAAGAATTTACCTATAATTGCATGTTTTAAATCTTCATCTTCTCCCAGAACATCCTCTTCGACACCTTCCCCAACTTCATCATCAACTGCTACTAGCCAGAATGCTGCAAATCCAGTGATTTCAATACCCGTTTTTCCATTAAGATCGTCCTCATTAATGCAATGATCCCCCCGGTCTGTTTCTTCATCATCGTCTGTAATAACACAAACAGTTGGTACAAGTATTACTCTCTCACAATCTAAGGTTGCAGTATTATAATTATGGCATGCATCATCTTCATCTGTACTTAACCAGTCCTGTAAAGTATTTCTCCAATGACCAACGCTATTTCCATTTTCAGTAGGTATTTCATCACCTATTGTTACTTCATAATGAGAATATACTAAACTATCCTTAAGACTATCGCCATAATCTAGGAACCCAAAGTTTCCACCAACACTACTTGGACAATCACTATCTGAACCTGAAGAAACCCGCTTTAAGCAGATATTGTCCTCAGTGTTTAACTCATAATCACTAACGAACATAGGAGACACATTCTTCCCAGTATTTAAAAATGAAAATATCGCTTTGGAAGACGCAAACACATCCGCATCGCTGAAATCTAAAACATTAGCAAGTGTTAGGTCTTTATTTCGAATAACTTCCCCTAACACATAATCATCTGTTACCGTTAAAGCCACATTGTAATCAGAACCACTAACTTCTGAAACGTACCTCTTATCGCCTTCTACAGAAGTTTCTTCATCAAAACTGAGCGCAACGCCATCATCTGGAAAACCGTTTTGTTCAGATACATATCTGAATTCACCGACAACATCACCCTCCTCTTCAAAAGATTCATAAGCCGCAGCTAAAACCGCAGCGTCCATCGTTTTTTGCAATTTACTACGTTCTGCATACAATAAACCACCGTCTATGACTAAAGCGGCAAAACCGAGTAATACCACTAAAGACAATGCAACAAGAACTAAGATTCCACCATCTTCACTCTTCGACCTGACTTTAAGCATTTCTAATAATCTACCCATATGATCATTCCACCCTCATCACAGTTTCGGAAGTCAATTCTAACGAGTCTTCCATAAGTGCATTTTGCATTAAGGCTGTTAAAGGCGTTATAAAGCTTACCTCATAACTTATCGTTACAGTTGCATACTCTCCAGAATCCCTCTCTACTTCAGGTGTCAATTCAATGTGATCTTCACTAATACCTACACCTACCGCAGCACCAATTGTTTTTTCAATGATATAGTCATTGTCTGCACCTAAGCTCGCAATTCGCGCACCTTCACGACTCGCGTGCTCTAATGCTAGATTCATATATAAAACTCTGCCAAAATCCATAATGCCAAACAATAAAATTGCGAGCAGTGTAAAGGTCAGTGCGAACTCGACAAGCCCTTGCCCTTTTTGGGATTTAATCATAGTTAGATGCCTCCCCAAAACATCACGATAAACGTACCCAATACTATTGGTACGCCGTATGGGATAGAAATATGTTTTTTCCTAGGTTCAGTCGCTAGTTGTTGTTTATAAATTAATTTGAAGTAAATTCTTTTAAAGAAAGGAAATAACGTTCTGTTTTTTAACATTAAAAATATAGAAATGATTCCACCTATTAAAGCTGTAAGCAAAAATGCGTAAAAAACAAATTGTGCTCCCATCAAAGCACCGATCGCCGCCATTAGTTTAACGTCACCAGCACCAATACCACCTAGCAGAAACGGGATTAATAAAATTGTAAAACCTACTAAAAGTCCTATTAAACTAAAAGTTAAACCTTCTAATCCGTTAATGTATGTATGATAGCCAATTCCAAGCAACATAGCCGGAAAAGTGATTATATTTAATATCTTGCGTGAAAGTATATCCGTAATAAGTGTTATTGTTAAAACTAATATTAAAAATGAATGTATTAACACAATCTCACCCCTAAAAAGAAAGAATGATGATTCCGTGTTAACGGAATCATCAACCACTAATTATTCTTCTGGAAGTTCACTCTCGTCTCCACCAAGTTCCCCAAAAATATCACCGAACAGAGCTTGTAACTCTGAACCAACTAGAGTTAGAGTTACGATAGCCACAACCGAAACCAACCCAATAATCAAGCCATACTCCACCATACCTTGTCCTTCTTCTTCTACTAGTAATGCTTTGAACTTTTCTAACATCTTAAATTCCTCCCCCAAATTTTATATATAAAAGATCGATTGTATTCTATGATTGACTTAATACTTATGTAATTATAGGAATCGATCCTTCATAACTAACTCCAATCTTTTTAAAGAACGTATTGTTCTTTATATTGAACTTACGTTTAGTATAGACGTAATTCTACATTTTGAAAACTCGTAAAAAAGCTTACACATTCGTTAAATCAGTTAAAATCTGTTCTCTATAAAGAATATTAATGCTTTCCTTAAATTTTCGAACTATTTCTCCTTTTTCTTCTATTATTCTCTCAAATTACAAAAAACTTATATTTCACTAATAGTTAAATAGTATGATTTTTAAGATTGGAGAAGAACTGAAACATCATACTTTAGTCCTTTGAGCAATAAAAAATCACTACTCCTATACAGGAATAGTGATCATAATTTATTCTTGCTCTATTAATTCCGCTGTCACAATATATCGTTCTGGTGCGGATCCTACGAAATCAAATGGATAACATGTGACAAGTGTTAAAGTTGCTTCTTCTGTCGGTACGATGACCGTTCGATCGTCTTCATCAACGATTCTTGTTTCCGTCAACTCATATACAAAAAGACCTGCTTCTGTTTCTACTTCAATTAAGTCACCTTTTTCTAATTCACCTAACCCGACAAAAACGGTATCACGATGTCCAGCTAGCACGCTGTTATCAGAGGTGCCAGGTAGTACGCTTTGCTCAAAATGACCGACACCGCGTGATAGTTCTTCTTCTCCAGACCCGTGTATAATCGGCAATTCATAATCTAATTTAGAAATAGTTAATTTCCCAAAAACATCACCATTATTTGGGACATTATTATATAAGCTTTGAGTGTTTTTCTCTCCCTCATCTTCAACTTTGGCTTCTTCAGTTTGTTCACCTAACTGCTCGACTACAAGTTGATCTTCAGTCGAAGTCGTTCGTTCTTGTTGCAATTGTTCCCATTCATCTAACGATTCGTTAACTTTTGCATCACCGTTAATAATGTGCATGACTGAAAAGCCTACTAAAAAAAATGAGAGAAAGAAGATGACACTGGCTACCCATAAGGAAACCTTCTTTCTCATCTACTTTCACCTCATATTAATTAATATTATGCAGTTGTAAATGGTCGTAACTTAAATAACAAATAACCACCAGAAGCTAATAGCAGTGCAATGCTTATCGCTAATAAGTTATACCATGGTGTTGATGTTTCAGGTAATTCGCCACCATCAACAGTTGATGCTACAGCAGTTGTCTCTTCTTGTTCTTCATCTGCTTCATCACCGTCTCCAGATGTATCAGGCAATTGCTTTTCATCTTCTTCAGACGCGTCATCGTCGTCACGTTGTTCTTCGTCTGAGCTATCGCCATCTTCACGGTCACCGTCATCCGTTCCATTATCTAAATCTTCGTCTTGATCTCCATCTTCTTCATTTCCATCATCATCTTGACCGTTTTCTTCATCTTCGTCTGAACCGTTTCCGTTCTCACCGTCTTCACCATTATCATTGTCTTCTTCTTCGCTTCCATCATCATCTTGGCCATTTTCGTCTTCTTCATTTCCGTTATCGTCGCCATTATCTGACCCGTTCTCATCACCATTTTCATCTTCATCAGATCCATTTTCATCGCCATTCTCATCTTCATCGTCGGATCCGTTTTCATCACCGTTTTCGCCATTGTCTTCCTCACCATTACCAGGCTCTTCTTCCTCTTCTGTTATATCGAACTTAAAGTTTTTAGATTTAGCTACATTACGCGTGAATGTATCGTCCTTACTTAACAACAATTTATAAACGCCACCTTGGTTAGGCGTTTCATCAGGATATCCACCTAATAATTCATAAAGGTTGTAGCCTGAGAAATCTCCCCCATCTGACACTACAATACCTGCATCGGGACTCGTGCCTAAGTCTTCTTTTTCACTAGGAGAAGTTACCCTTACGTAGTATTTCCCCGGTTGTAACTGGTGCCCCTTTACGTAAATATCTTTAAAATCATCAAACTGAGGTTCATGTCCTGGCTTTTCATCACCGGCATCATCTGTTAATTGTACAGTTCCCGTGTTACCTTGACCGCCATCCCCATGATTCCCTGCAAAAGTTCCAATACTAAAACTAAATGAAATACATAATACTGATAACGCAATGATCATCCATTTCAACGGTTTGGATTTAATCATCGTATCTCACCCTCTCACCCAATTGTTTTAGTTCTGTTCTTTATATAGAACCAACTTTAGTATATGTTCTCATGCAATCTTTTCAAAACACTAAAATGGGTGAGATAAGTCTAAATACAGGTGTTTCATTCGTTATAAAGCACTAAAGCTACACATTTCTTATATTTACTAACGCTTGCTTCTGTTTACGTTCTTAATAAAGAACAAACAACACACCTTTACTCTATTCACATAAAAATATCCCCTCTGATAACCCAGAGAGGATACTAATTAACCTGTTATTCAATTATAAACAGTTGCGTCCAGTAACTGTTCTGTTCGCCACCTTGTGCATAGCCGACACCTAAATGTGTGACGTTTTCATTTAATATGTTGGCTCGATGGCCATCACTGTTCATCCAACCTCCCACAACTTCCTCTGCTGTCTTTTGCCCTGCAGCAATGTTTTCGGCTGAGCCGTTGTTTTCAATCTCATAATGCTCAATCATTTCATAAGGTGCCCCGTAAGTTGGTGACTCATGTGCGACGTAATTTTGATCGCGCATATCTTCTGATTTGATGCGAGCAACTTCAGCTAATTTCTCGTGTGGTGCTAATCGACTGAGGCCATTTTCTTCTCGTATTTCATTAACCATATCAAAAACTAATTGTTCCATTTCATTAGGATCTTGTTCTATTGGATGATCAATAAAATATATCGTCCAGTAATGGCCATATTGACCGCCACTAACATAACCAATTCCAACATGGGTAAAGTCTTGGTCATATAGGTATGTTGTGAAATTGCCGTCATTTAATTGTTCGAATACACGTTCAGGGTCTTGAACACCGGCTGATAAACTTGCTGCTAGTGAGTAATATGGAACATCATGTGACTTAATTATGTCACTTGCACTACCATAGTTAGGTGATTCCATATCGAAATACCCGTGATCTCGCATGTCGGCTGATTTCTGTTCAGCAGCTTCACTTAAATGAGACAGTTGGTCGAACTCATTCATGCTTTGTAATTGACGCTCTTCATTCATAATATTAAATAACTGCTCAACCAATTGCTCATCTGAAATGGATTCATCTACTTCATGATTTTCTGACTCACTTATAACAGTATCATCATCCGATTCATCGTGTGATTGATTAACATGTGAATCATCAAAGTCGACGAGTAACTCAATTGGTTGCTTTTCTAATGGATGCTGGTTAATTGATTCATTTGCGCTTGCTTGCATCATCGTTGGCTGCCTGTCCAGTAAATTAGGAAATGCATAAAAAATTAGTAACCCGAACACAATTGTTAACAAAAACACTCCAATAATAGGTTTCTTCACCTTGTTTATCCTCCCACCAAGCAACATGATTTATTTTATTTGTCAGTAACTCAACTATTTTATGTATATTTTATTCCCAATAATTCACGATAAGAATGTGTGTATTCAAAAAGGAGTGATGATTATGGAACATTCAGAAGAAATGGAAGACTTTTTCCACGATGCATTACTGCATTACAAAGAAGGTACGAATGCCTTTAAAGACAAACTACCCAAAATAACTCAAGGCTACTTTGACTTTACTGAAGCTGCTTTTGCAGATGGGACCATTGACAAAAAACATAAACAGCTTATGGCACTAAGTGTTAGCATTTATGCGCAAGATGAATATTGTATCATCTATCATATGAAAGGTGCCGTTGAAAATGGTGCCTCTGAAGATGAAGTGCTAGAAGCGATTGGGGTTAGCGCTGCTTTAGGTGGTGGTGCAGCATTTGCTCAAGGTGTAACACTAGCAAAGGACGCCTATGAGTATTACTCAAGTAACAAATAAGTTAACAATCCCTCACAATTTGTGAGGGATTTTAATTATGTAAGTTATACTCTTGATTGATCTTGGAATTCAATCTGCTTATGGGACCCATCACAAAATGGCTTATTACTTGAAGCACCACAACGGCATAAAGAGAATGCTGGCTTCGTTTCGTATTCATTACCTTCAGCATCTAATAACGTTACATCACCTTTAACTAAAATCGAACCATTATCTCTAACTTGAATGATTGGCTTTTGTTCGCTCATTATTCATGCTCCCCCTTATATGTAATCTTAATTAATCATATCACGGTTTTGAACTTTTTTAAATATTAATTAAGTTTACATAATATTGTTATGGTAATCTAATTAATATTTCTGAAAATAACATTGTCTCATACACTATATTATAGTAAATTTAATTATAGAATTTAATAAAGGGAGATTTGTATGAGTAAAGACAATAAAACGAAGTATAAAAAGCCGTTTTCTATTGGTTTGACGATTTTAGGAGCAATTTATATTTTTCTTTATTTAATACCAATGCACTCGGTTGAACCTAAAGCATTCTTTGAAAATGACCGCCCAATGGTCATCGCCCACCAAGGTGGTGAACATTTAAAGCCTTCATCAACGATGGCTGCGTTTGAAAATGCGGTTGAGCTCGGTGTTGATGTGCTTGAGACAGATCTACATATTTCAAAAGATGGGTACTTAATTAATATACACGATCCATCTGTTGATCGAACGACAGATGGTACTGGTGATGTAGCAGACTTAACTTTAGAGGAACTTAAACAACTTGATGCTGGTCATTACTTTGAAGATGAACAAGGTAATCACCCTTATCGTGGACAAGGGCTCGAACTCATTACTGTTGAAGAAATGTTTGAAGCATTTCCAGACGAGCGCTTCATTATAGAAATTAAGGATACGAACCCAAGTGAGCGAAATGATGAAATAATCGAGCGGCTAATCATGTTAATTGATCGTTTCGACATGCAAGAACAAGTATTAATTGCTTCTTTTGATCAAGACATTATTGAATCTTTTCAACAACAAGATCCACATGATTTAGCTGTTGCTGGTGGTAGAAGCGAAATTCGTAATTTTGTCGTCACCCATAAAATTTTCTTAAGAAACTTATACAATCCAAGTGTTGATGCTGTACTAATTCCGACAAATGAGAGTGGTTTTGATTTAACGACGAATGATGTTATTAGTGGTGCAGATCGACTGGGCTTACATGTATCTTATTGGACAATCAATGATCGAGATGAAATGAAAAGGTTACTTGAAGCTGGTGCAGATGGCATTATTACTGATCGACCAGATTTGACTTTAGAGGTGTTAGATGAACTAGGTTATTAATAAGAAGCGGGAGCGATGCAATCATCACTCCCGCTTCTTTATTATTCGATTGATTCAAAAAATTCCTTACTTAACTCGACTGTATAGCCGCTTCCACCTAAGTCTTCTACATTTTCAATCATTAAACTTAGTACCATATTGGGATTTGCTTGATCATAAGAAACGAAAATACCATTTTGCGCACCATCTTCATCATCATGGCTTGCTTTAAGTTCAGCAGTTCCTGTCTTTCCTGCCATCTCTCTTCCTTCAATGTCAATGTCTGTTGCTGTTCCTTCTGCGACAACATTTCTTAACGTATCTTGTAAAATACCATTTTCTTCATCTTCAACGATCGACTCGAACCAAACGTCCTCTGATTCATCTAATAGTAAACGAGGTTCCATATAAACACCGTCATTTGCTACACCAGCATATAGTGCGGCTAAATGCGTATTGTTAATTAACACTTCACCTTGGCCGAACGATGAATCTGCAATTTGCCCTTCTGAACCAAAACTACCAG
Organism: Alkalibacillus haloalkaliphilus; assembly: GCF_007991275.1. Taxonomy (GTDB): domain Bacteria; phylum Bacillota; class Bacilli; order Bacillales; family Alkalibacillaceae; genus Alkalibacillus; species Alkalibacillus haloalkaliphilus. Next base: position 56,259 of record NZ_BJYA01000003.1, read on the forward strand.
AGTTTGAAATTTGTGAAGTCGTAACTGGATAAGCGAAAGGTAAAGACTCGCCAAACCCTAAAGTTTCTAAACCGTCTTTAAACGCTTCTCCTCCAATGTCTAAACCTAACATCGCGAAATAAATGTTGTCAGAGTACTTCATCGCAACGTCTAAGTCAACCTCTGTATGTTGGTCGTTAACACGTGTGACATGGTAATCATCCCAACTATCTTTCTGCCATTGCAGACCTTCAATTTCTTTGACTTCATCAGGGTCTAAAACTCCCGTTTGGAACCCAACAACTGACGTGAATAACTTCATAGTTGAGCCTGGTGAATAAGTTGAAGAGAAACGATTAATCGTCGGTAAATTCTCATCACTCATTAACTCTTCATATTGTGAATTTGTCATTCCTAAGACGAACTGATTTGGGTCAAACGTAGGGAAACTTAATATACTTAAGACATCTCCTGAAGCTGGATCCATAACCGTTGCTGTTCCTGCATCACCATCAACTATTCGGAAAAGCTGTTCTTGCATTTCCATATCAATTGTTAATTGAACATCTTCTCCATCTTGGGCTTCTTGTTCAGCGACTGTGTAAGTTGAACCATCTTGTTTATTAATGTAAATTTCTGCCCCGTTTTGACCTCTTAATTTTGATTCATATAATTGTTCTAATCCGCGCTTACCAACACGATCAGATGATGTATACCCTTCACCTTCTAATTGTTCCAACTCTTCAGCTGAGATTGGTGCAATATATCCCGTTAAGTGAGCAGCTGCTTCTGCAAAAGGATATACACGATCTTCAATAACTCGTGTTGTAACTCCACTAATAGCCGTCGATTCTGACACCATCTCATCATCAGTTAATTGAATATTTCTAATAGGTACAAAGTGCTCTGGTTGTACCCAGCTTTGATTTATTTTGTTTTCGATATATTCTTCAGTTAACTTTAAAGAGTCAGCCAAAGTGCTTAAGTCAGACTCATCGAAATTTTGTGGCGTAATGCCGACTTCATAAACCTCACCAACCGTTGCTAAAGCAAGTTCATTACGGTCGAGTATATCGCCACGTTTTGCTGTCAATGTGCGGTAACTTACCTCTTCTTCTTTCTCAAGGTTTGGTAGGATAAACTCAGGATGCCATTCTACTAACCAGCGTTCATCAAATTCTTCGTCATTGTCTTCACTTTCTATTGTTAAGTTTTCCAACGTTACATCTAAATCATACTCAACAGTACCAGCCAATGTGTCAAATGACACTTCAAGTGGTAAAGTATAGGTTTCTAATTCTTCTAACTCGTCGACCTCTTCCTCATCTAAGTCTTCTCTTAAAATTTGAAATGATAGGTTGTTGATCCTTAACGCATCATATAAATGTTCGTATCGTTCTACGAAGTCTTCATGAGAAAACGTTTCACGACTTTGTTCCGTAATGTGGTTGCTATATAGTTCTTCAAATTGCCCACTCTCCCAAAGAGATATGTAATTAGACAACTCATCATATGGTGTAATCACTTCTTCTTCGTCATCACCGAAACAACCGACTAAAAGAAACGTTAAGCCAAGTAATAAAATCACTAACTTCTTCACTTAGCACTCCCCCCTCTATACTAATTATATAATAAGTTCTTCCAAAAATTAAATCTCCGAATTCGATCCGGAGATTTAATTTCATTTTATCGGTAATTATTAAGTACATTTTGCAATTTCAAAGCGTAAGTTAAGTCCCCTTTTGCTTTAATTTTACCCATCATAAAAGCTGAAGTCGCATTTAAAGTGCCATCTAACAACTTTTCAAAATTACTTGCGTTCATTCTTAATAAGCAATCAGCATCCTCTAGTAGAGACTCTGATAGTTCAACTTGTTCAGGTGATACTTTTACACCCCACTCCAAGTGATCTTCATCTGTAATGTCAAAAGAATAAGTCGCTTGTAACCCGTTTAATCCACTAGAGTCCTCGTTCATTTTCGTGACTAACGTCTTTAACTTTTCTTCAATAGCCATATAAACTCCCCCTATTTGTTTCTATCTATTATTTTATCAAAAAAGTAATGTAATAGAAGGAATTTTTTAAAAATTAGTTTTAAATTATAGTGCGTGGGAATTATATAATTAAGAGGTGATTAGATGCTTTGGACAATTATAACGGTCATATTAATCATTTGGTTAATAGGTTTAGTCCTAGAAATTGCTGGTGGTCTCATTCATTTATTACTCGTAATCGCTGGTATTATTTTTATTTATCAATTACTAACTGGAAAACGTAGCTTATAACGGCTAACTTTATGTTAGTCGTTATTTTAATATCGTTTACTTCCCAAAATGATTGTCGATTGCTATAATCGATTACAGTAATAAAGGAGTTGATAAACGATGAGTCAATTAAAGCGCGCGACTTTTGCCGGTGGCTGCTTTTGGTGTATGGTTAAGCCTTTTGATCAATGGGACGGTGTCCACAGTGTCGTATCAGGTTATACAGGTGGACATGTCGACCAACCAACATATGAGCAAGTTAAGCAAGGAACAACAGGCCATTATGAAGCGGTTGAAATTACATATGATCCAAATAAAATGGCTTATGAAACAATACTAGAATTGTATTGGCAACAAGTTGACCCGACTGACCCAGATGGCCAATTTCACGATCGAGGGCCGCAATATCGCACTGCGATTTTTTACCATGATGATGAACAAAAACAACTAGCTGAGCAAAGTAAACAACAGTTAGAAGCATCTGGAAAGTTTAACGCACCTATTGTCACTGAAGTCTTACCTGCCGCAACGTTCTATCCTGCAGAAGAGTATCACCAAGATTATTATCGTAAAAATCCTAATGAATATAAAGAAGACCGTGAAAAATCAGGTCGAGATGAATTTATCGACCAACATTGGTCATAAGAAAAGCCCCAGTTTAGTCATGTTTCTAAACTGGGGCTTAAATATTATTTCAAGTAACGATCGAACCATCCTACAATATGATTCAATCTTTCAATTCTTAAGTTCGGCTTACCTGTGCGTGATAAGTTGTGATCTGACTTTGGAAAGCGTACAAATTCTGTTTCTTTCTTTTGATATTTTAAGGCGATATATAGCTGTTCTGCTTGTTCAATTGGACAGCGAAAATCTAGCTCATTATGAATAATTTTAAGTGGCGTTTCCATCTGATCGACATAAGCAATTGGCGAATGCTTCCACATTTTATCAAGGTCACTAAAGTCAGCCTTGATCTGCCAGTCGTTAAAGTAATAACCAATATCACTTACACCGCGGAAACTGATCCAATTTGAAATACTTCGTTGCGTGACAGCGGCCTTGAACCGGTTCGTATGGCCTACAATCCAATTCGTCATAAAGCCACCATAACTACCTCCAGTAACGCCTAGACGGTTTTCATCGATCCAGTCGTATTCATTTAAGACATAATCAACGCCATTCATTATGTCTAAATAGTCGCCATTACCGTAATCACCACGTACAGCATCAACAAACTCTTGACCATAACTATGACTTCCACGCGGGTTTACATATAATACAGCATAACCACTAGCTGCTAAATACTGCATTTCATGAAAGAACGAATTGCCGTAAAAAGCATGTGGTCCACCGTGAATATTAACGACCATTGGATACTTTTGACCGTCTTCGAATCCAGCTGGTTTCATGAACCAACCGTGCACTTGCCAATCATCTTTACTTTTATAACTGATCGGCTCTGGCTCAACTAACTCAACTTCATTCATAAATGATTCGTTGAACTGAGTTAATTGTTTAAGGTTACCATTCGTTAACTCAAGTTCGTATAATTCACTTGGATTTGTTGGTTTACTGATTGTCAGTAGTGCTGTTTGTTCATTCGGATTAATATCAAAACCGAAAACGTGTAAACGCTCATTAATAGCTGGATACAAACTACCGTCAATGTGACCATAATATAAGAGTACATTTCCTTGATTTGACACTGGAAGATAAAACTCTTCATTACTCGTCCAAATAACAGGCTTTAAGACGGGTTGTTGTTGTATATCTGCAACGATATAGTCACCAACTGGTGCATCAAAACCTTCTGTTAGACAAGCTGTTACACCAGAAGATATGTGATAAGCATACAATTCAGCATGTGTTGCATTTTCATATGTTCGTCCCATATGAGCAAACAGAAGGTGTTCACCATTTGGCGATACTGTAAAACCTGATGCATACCCTTCTTCTGTAAACAGTTTTAAATCTGTTTTAGACTTTAAATTGTAAATGTATGATTCATGATTAAAGTTAAAATCTTGATCGTTTGAATCATCTGTTGAATAGATGATTTGTGAATCATTTACCCACGTCTGGAAAATGAAGTTTTGTTCGCCTTGTTTAATTGTCTCAACGTCTTCACGATCAAAGTTAAACAGTTTAATGACTTGATACTTTTCCTCAACTACTCCTGCACCATCTGCTTTATATTTCATGCGATTAATAACAGTCGGCTTAAGTAGTTCATCATCTTGCTTCTCTTCATCATCATCTTGTTTATTTAAATCATCTTTCTTAACAGACGTTTGAAGCATAATGCGTTTACCGTCAGGAGAAAACTCTGCACGGCTAACACCAGCTTCTTCATCTGTTAGCTTCTGTGCTTCGCCGCCAAAGCGTGCGATCTTGTAAAGCTGATTTTTATCATCTCGATTTGATAAGAATATAATAGAGTTCCCATCTGGTGACCAACGGGGATTAGATACTTTACCGTCTCCAAACGTCCATTGGTTTACTTCGTTCGACTTTATGTCAAAGTGAAATAAGTTTGATACGTATTTGTTTTCTTTCTCGTTAAGTTCAGTTTTTATAAATAGAGCTTCTGAATAATCCGGTGAATACCTCGGATCTGATACTGAACTAATGTTAAAGAGATCTTCTGCTTTTACGTTACGTTTAGTTGTCATCGTCTCCCCCTACAAACATTACTTTTATAGTGCTAGCTCTTTATATCTTTATTAAACTAGCAATTATACTTATCATAAAATAATTTGTTAGAATTGTCGAATTAAATTGAAAATAAGCAGAGATTACGTGTTCGTCAATGTTTCTTTCACTTGCTTTAGTTTAGATTTTTGTGATTCATCTTGATAGATTGATTGTTTAGATGCAATCATCGACTCAACATGGCTAAGGTAAACTTCGATTTGATGTTGTTGATATGACACAAACTGGTCATTGTAGTGTGATTTGAAGACTTGTTCAAACTGGTGTACAACTTTTGCTAAATATTGATCAATTTGCTGTTCTAATTGAGTAAACAACTCTTTAATGCGATTTTGTTCAAAGAAGTCTTTTTTATTTTTATAGATTGAAACGAGTTCTTTAAGACTAATTTCATCACTTAAGTTAGTTAACTCAGGCATTTCTACTTGATCAATCACTTGTTCTTCAAAATATAGTTGATCGAACTCACTATCTTGTTCGACATCATTATTAATATCTTGAATGAACGTATTCGCAGCTGAGTTAAAATGATAATCTAATAAAATATTTGTTGAATGAAATTCTTTATTCAACTTTTGCTGAACTTCAATAAACAGTTGTTTGATAGCTGTCTTAAGTTCTTCTTGACCCTTACGACCATTTTGAGTAATTGTAGCTGGATTAATTGTATCTTTCATTAAGTCGATTAATTGGATATTCGTACGTTCACGAACGTAATGGATCAGTTCATCAACTTGTTGGTGAATGTGCTGTACGTATATCGTTGGTTCAATGGAATTCAACCGCTCATGAAGTCGTGCTAAGTCGTCTTTATATTGCGTAATTAAACGATCTTGTTCTTCTTCGTTTTGATCGATTTCATAAACTGTTTTCTCAACAAAAGACGTTAACGTTTCTATTTCTGCTTGTAAGTTATGAGCAATCATAACCTTAGCATCATGTTCGATAAAGTGATTAAATCGATTAAAAAACGCAATGGCATCCTCATCTTTCTCTTTAAGTTCTGGTTGTTCAATTAACTGCTTACTAGATATAGGATACGTTTGTGGATATTGGATTCCATATTGTTGTAATTGATCTTGTAAATAAGAAATGACCATTTGTAATTCATTGTCATTTTGAGCTAGGTCAGCAGCATTTAACACGAAGAACATCTTATCCATTGTAAATGCGCCTTTAACACGGCCTAACTGTTTCAAAAATTCACGGTCAGCTCTTGCAAAAGCATGGTTGTAATAATTGACATAAACTAATACGTCTGAATGTTTTACGTAATGCATTGATACATTCGTATGTCTCGCATGAATTGAGTCTGCCCCTGGTGTATCAACTAAAGTGACACCAGAACGCGTTAATTCACAATCGTAATAAATAATAATTTCATCAACGAAACACGACAGTCTTTCAACTGTTACATACTGCCTGAAATGGTGCAGGTCAACATGTTTTTCTTCACCTAATAATGGCTCACACTCTTCTAAACCAGCACTAAATGCTTCAATAAATGAAGCGTCCGTTTTCGAAAGTTGCTCCGTAAGTTTCTTATTATTTTTATTAATAAACTTACTTAAGGCGGTTAATGAACGAAATGGCTCATCTGTATACGGTGCTAAAATTTGATTAACTTGGTCAACAATCGCTTGTTCTGTCTTAAAAGTCACAATGACATCTTCATGATTGAACTGCTCATTAATCGGAGCGATCTTATTAATGGCTGCCGTTGTTGGATTTGGTGAAACAGGTAATACGTTAGCTCCGATCCAAGCATTTGCAAATGAAGACTTTCCTGCACTAAATGCTCCGAATAGGGCAACTGTATAAGTCATATTTTGGATTTGTTGTTGCTTTTGTTCGACTTGAACTCTATATTGATCAAGAATTGGGACATTAACAGTTTCTGCTAAAATTTCTTCAGCTCGATCAGTCGTCTCTGTGACAGACAACGTGTAGCTTGAGCTTACATTTTCTTCATCTTGATTTGCCTCTTCTACTTCATCATGTTTAGTCAACATTTCATCGACGTTAACTTGATGGCGTTGTTCAACTTTCGTCTGTAAAGCTTGCTCTACATGTTCATCAGTTGAACCCTCGCTTAATAAATTGCCTTTCATTGACGATTCAAACTGTTTCATTTCTTTAGAGCTTTCATGAGATTGCTGTGACTGACCTAATTGGTCTTCTAACTCACTTAACTGCTCCTTTAATGGAGGTAATTGTTGATCAATCAACGGTTGCAACGACTTATAAATGTCGTTTAAATCACTCGTCAACTGGTGCTTAACTCCGTTTGAAATTGATTTTTGTAGCGATTTTGTAAATAATAATACATAATCCCCATTTACTTCAGCTGATGGGTTTACATTATCAAGTAACAATTGTTCAGTTACGACGAACTCAAACTGTTGTAATTGTTGTTTTAAGTCGTGGTCTTGAACATCGTGCTCATCTAAAATAGATACTAAAAACTCTCTTACATGCCAATTGACTTGGGTTTTCACACGCTCATTTAAGTCAGTTAAAAATTGTTCAAGGCGACGTTCTTTCTCTTCTAAAGTTTTCTTTTTAGAAAATAACCCGCCAACTTTGAACTTTGGCTGTACAGACTCTAAGTATTCTTTAGCAAGCTCACGCATTTCGAAGGTCATTAAATACGCCTCGTCAACAATCTTACTAACTGACTTCATGTATGAAGCGTTAAATTGTTGGTTGTCTTTATTCAATACTTCTACACGATCTTTAATTTTGTCATACTCTTCTTCTATTTGTTTTAGCTCTTCTTTTGAAGTATGCTCCGTATAACTGCCATACTTCTTTTCGGCGATGACTTCAATTAAACTTTTAAGTTCCGTTTTAACTCGTTCTTCAACTATTTCTTCTTTACGATCAATAATTGTTTGTAAATGCTTCTGTAATTCATTCAACTGATTATGTGGATGTTGATCGTCCATTAATGAGGTGAACAATGTTAACTGAGGCGATAAGTTCCAGTTCTCACAACTTTCTTCTAACGCACGCTTATACTGATCCATCGTTAATTCGTCTTCATTATGCTTATCGACTTGGTTAACAACAATAATATAAGGGATTGATTTCTTTTCAAGCTGTTGTAAAAATTGAAAATTAACCTCTGACTGAACGTGGTTATAGTCTACAACATAAATAAAATAGTCAATAAGATGAACACGAGATAATGTACGGTCGAACTCTTCATCGTCAGCAGAATCGATTCCCGGAGTATCCATTAAAACTGTATTTTTAATAGCTGGTAATGGTTTTTGAATCGTAATTGAATCGACTTCTTGACCATTCCGAGACAGCTGTTGAATTTGGTTAATATTAATTTCTGAATCATTAGCAAATTGCTGTTCATTAAAATGATAAGTAACTTTAATCGGGCCGTTGTTAATCTCTACAATGTTAGCACTTGTCGGGATCGGACTAGAAGGTAATAGATCCTCTCCAACAAGAGCATTAATCATCGTTGATTTTCCAGCAGAAAAGTGGCCTGTGAAGCCAATGATAGAAGACTTTTCTGACCACTTTTCATAAAGATCGATTAACTTTTTCTTTTCACTTTCCAAACCAAGCTGTTGTATCTCTTTATAAATTAAATCAAAGTTAAAATCCTGTTTAACAATCGTTGTCATCTACTATTCCCCTAGCTTTTAATTGCTTGTTTAAATGTTTCATCAAAAACGGCTCTGTTTCTTCCCGATGCCTTTGCCTGATGTAGACAACGGTCAACACGTCTTAATAACTCATCTCGATCGTCAGATTCCTTCAATGACGCAATGCCATAACTTAATGTGACGTACTCATCACTTAAGTCTTCAATCATTTGGACATGTTCTGCGAAATAATTATTCCATCTTTCAATGTTTTGTTCGATTTTACTTCGTTTTTGACCGAACAAAATAATCGTAAATTCGTCGCCATTATAACGGAAAGTATAGCCTTCTCGTGGCTCAATCCAAAAGTCTAACGTACTTCCTAAAATAGCTAACACACGATCACCCATTTCATAACCGTACGTGTCATTTAACTGTTTGAAGTGATCAATATTTAATTTAATAAGGGTAAATTCTTTATCTTTTTCCACTAGTTTCGTTAACGTGTTTTGAAAAGAACGATGGTTATAAAGCCCTGACACATAATCTTTCATCGCTTCTTCTTTATAGTTGATATGGTCGATCGATGAGGCTTCTTTTCTTGATGATAACAAGTAAGCAAATACGCCAATTAAACTAATGAAAATGACATGAGCACCAAACAATAATAAATAAGAATTTATAAATAATTGCTCAAAATAATACGCAATAGCTGCGTAACTTCCTATAGCTAATAAAGTAGCTAACAACACTCCTTTAAAGTGCCATACTAACGCTACATGCATAAGCCAAACCAAATAAAGTGGCATAAACAAGCTACCGACTCCACCAGTTAAAACAATTAAAGCCGATATGAAAAAGAAGTCAAAGACTACGCCCAATTGAACGAAACGCAATTTAGCTTTCGTATAAGTATTTAACTTCCATAAAGCGATTTGGATGGCTAAGCTATATAAAGCTCCAACCCCCGCTATGTAAAGTAGTTCAAGCAACGTTAAATTGAACACTAACCCACTTGGCAATGTGAAATATAGAGCAATGATGGCAACGAGTATTAGCCACCGAGTAACAGAAAAAATTTGTGCTACATAATCATCCTTCTTATTGAGCATGTCCCATTCCCCTACTTTATAATGACGCCCTCTATATATGATGGTCGCATTATTTTATCGTTTTAAATTGTTGCAAAAAAGAGGCTGAATACTTAAATCCAGCCTCTTGTGACGTATTCGTTATTCTTGGAAGAACTTCCTATTTATTTCAATATATGCGTTCTCTTCTTCTGGAAGCTCGTCCTCATGATAAATAGCCTCTACTGGGCATACCGCTTCACATGCTCCACAATCGATACAAATATCTGGATCTATATAGAACATGTCTTTACCTTCTTCAATACAGTCAACCGGGCATACATCTACACACTCTGCAGCTTTCTCGTCCTTACAAGGTGATGAAATAATAAATGCCAAGGTAATCCCTCCTATAATAATAATGTTTACTGATATAATATCATTTATTTCGTAGAATAACCACGTGTATGTAGAAATTCTACCCATCATTATAATGACTTTTCATAAAATGTGCAAATTCACCAGTCCGTAATCATACAATTATGATGTAAGGGGGACGACTATAATGAGACTTAATCGAATCATTCATGATGAACGTTTTTATACATTTAGACAGTTTGAAGAAGACTTGTTCACTCTTCAAGCCACATACCCTCAGTTTGCGTTAAATACGATTGGGCATTCAATTATGGGAAGACCTATTTATGAGGTCGTTATTGGAAATGGTGATCAACACATTCATATAAATGGATCTTTCCACGCTCACGAGTCAATTACAACTAATGTGATCATGCGATTTATTAATGATTATTTACACGCTTTATCAACTAATGAACCGATCAGAGGCCATAATATGCACCACTTTTTTAACGAAATCACATTAAGTATCGTACCTATGGTTAACCCTGACGGCGTCGACCTCTTAAACAATGGCCTACCTGAAAACGAACGATTTCGTGAACTAGTATTAGACATTAATAATCAAAGTACGAATTTCGATCAATGGAAAGCGAATATAAGAGGAGTAGACTTAAACAACCAATACCCAGCCAATTGGGAAATTGAGCAGCGTAGAAAACCAAAGCAACCCGCACCTCGAGACTTCCCTGGTTACGGTCCTTTAACTGAGCCAGAAGCGTTAGCTATTTACGATTTAACTTTAATGAAAGATTTTGACCGTGTATTAGCGCTTCACACACAAGGAGAAATCATTTTTTGGGGTTATGAAGGATTAGAGCCTCCAATTTCTCGTGATATAGCACAAGAGTATGGTCGTGTCAGTGGTTATCGCCCGATTCAATATGTAGACAGTCATGCTGGTTATAAAGACTGGTTTATTCAAGATTTTAGAAGGCCTGGTTTTACATTAGAGTTAGGCCAAGGTGTGAACCCATTACCGATTACTGATTTAGACCATATATACGAAGAAACACTTGGTATCTTTTTAGCGAATATATATGTTTAAAGATAAGTTTAACTTTAATCACCGCTCCATCAAAATGCTTCGCTTTTACCCACAGGGCACAAGTGCAACATCTGCTCAAACTCCCTACGGTCGTTTGTCGCAGTGTTTTCTATGCAGGGGCGGCTGGTGAGCCAAGCTACTACTTCGAGTGACTTCCTTGCGCTTTGCACCGAGGAAGCCTACTTCGAAGCTTAGCTAGAAGACGCAGGTGCATCCTGGGGTCTCACCCAGGCCTTTGCTCCCATGACGACCTGGACGGTCTAATGTCGGCGTTGGTCACAGGACGTGACCGTTTTTAGCCGACCAGGAGTCTACGCATTTTGATTCCGCTAATTAACTGCATAACTAACAAACAACTAAGTAACAATATGACTTCTTAAAATCCCAGTTTGGTTTGTTTAGTCTAAACTAGGCCTTTCACCAGCTTTACACTTCTTCAAAGTATTCTTTATAAAATCCGCCCATTTTGCCTGAGTCATCAATTACGAAATAAAATTCCTCTGATTCATTTTTTACATCATATGTCTTCTCTGTTGTTAACACATTGTTGACTGTAAACTTTTTAGCATCAGTGTGAACACACTTAATTTGTTTTATCGTTTCGTTGTTTTCCCACGTTTTATGGATCATCTTAACACCTTCCTAAAATATTTAATCAAACGTTTGATTAACTTTTGTTATTCAAACAATTGAATATATTTTCCATACCCTTCTTCTTCTAATCGTTCTTTTGGAATGAACTTAAGTGCTGCAGAGTTAATACAGTAACGCATACCACCTTGATCAGCCGGGCCATCGTCAAATAGATGCCCTAAGTGAGAATCAGCGTACTGACTTCTTACCTCTATTCGACGCATACCATGAGACGTATCTAGGTCTTCTTCTAAAGGCGCAATGGGTTTTGTAAAGCTTGGCCAACCACACCCTGCGTCATATTTATCTTGGGAAGAAAACAGTGGCTCTCCACTAACGATATCGACATATATTCCTTCGCCTTCATGATCCCAATATTCATTTCTAAAAGGAGGTTCAGTTGCATCTTCCTGAGTTACTTTATATTGCATTTCAGAAAGGTTTTGACGTAAAGCTTCTAAATCTTTGTCTTCTGACCAGTGATCTTTAATAAACCCTTGCCTGCCAGAGCCCTTTTTATAAAGCTTATAATGGAACGGATTTTTCTTATAATAATCTTGGTGGCCTTCTTCAGCTCGGTAAAATGTAGTAGCCTCACGAATTTCCACAACTATAGGGTCTTTAAACTTACCACTTTCTTCTAAAGACTGTTTTGATTGTTCAGCTAATTGCTTTTGCTGTTCATTGTGATAAAAAATTGCTGGCTTGTACGACTCACCGCGATCATTAAATTGACCTCCCGCATCTGTCGGGTCAATTTGTTGCCAGAACAGTTCTAGTAGCTGGTCATATGGAAAAACGTCCTCGTCAAATGTGATTTGGACAGCTTCCAAATGACCAGTCGTATTAGAACACACTTCTTCATATGTCGGATTAGTTGTATGTCCACCTGTATAACCAGATACAACTTCATAAATTCCTGGTCGGCGGTCAAATGGTTCAACCATGCACCAGAAGCACCCTCCAGCAAATGTAGCTTGACTTAATTTCGTACTCATCGAATCACTCCTATGAGACATCTAAATGTATAACTTTGGTTGAGGTAAGCCTTTCGGTTGATGTTTTGATTTCGATGGGATTTTAACTTCTTCTTTTGATTGTACTGCCACGTCCTCCTCATCGAGCATCTTCATTATTTGGTCTTCATCCAATTTATGATCATCAGCCGTTTGCTCTTTTCCTTCATCCTCTTCCATCATTAATTTTACCATATCAATGAACATCGGTGCATTCTTTATAAGTGGACCATACTGTTTCCATAAAGGTAGTACTTGTTGAACCATACCTAAACCTTTCTGAATATGATTTAAAGTGTCGTGGAAATTATGATATTTAGACGCCGTCATTTGAAAAGGGGCATGTGGTGTGTGTATTGGTGCTTTACCACCTGGACCTTTAAGTTTGGTTAACAACTGCTGAACAATGTTAGGTCTTTGAAAACCTTGATGCCTTGTAGGTTGGTGAAACCCATGCTGTGGCGCTTGTTGACTCCGATAATCATGATGCTGCCGTACAGGATACATACTTATTCCTCCTTCATTCAACTATTATAATGTACGGGATAAATGCGTATCCTGTATAGGCTAATGCTAATAACACCAATTAACGGGCGCTTGCCCATGCTCAGTTAAGGCTTGATTCACTTGACTAAATGGTTTACTTCCAAAAAAACCTCTATACGCAGATAGCGGACTTGGGTGAGGAGCATGTACGATTGTATGACGCTCATCGATCATCGCCTTATTTTTATAAGCTTGTTTTCCCCATAGAACAAAAACTACATGGTCCTTCTCTTCACTTACAATTTTTATAACTGATTTTGTGAATTCATCCCAATGTAACGAATGATGTGCATTTGCTTCACCTTTTTTAACAGTTAATGAAGTATTCAAAAGTAACACACCTTGATTTGCCCAATGAGTAAGATCACCATGTTCTGGATAACAGCCGCAATCTGATTCTAATTCTTTAAAGATATTTTTTAATGATGGAGGGAGTGCTTGGTCTTTATGTACTGAAAAGCTTAATCCATTCGCTTGCCCTTCACCATGATAGGGGTCTTGACCTACGATCACAACTTTAGTTTCTGAAAATGGAGTTTGGTTAAACGCGTTAAACATTTCTGAATAAGGTGGGTAAACCGTTTCTTGTTCATAACGCGCTTTCACATTTTTAATTAAACTATTAAAGTAAGGTTGTTTGAATTGTTCTGTTAATACTTCATTCCAATCGTTTTTAATCTCCATTCTTAAACCTCCCTAAAAATAAATTCAAGACATTTATACAAGTCTCATTATGATAGCCTATACACACGCACACAAGGGTGCATAAGTTAACAGTGAAAACAAAACAGGGCTAAGGAGTGATTCTTTTATGAGTAAAGGTTATTACGGAGGCGGTTTCACTTTAATTGTTGTTCTATTCATTCTACTAATCATTGTAGGTAGCTCTTACGCTTGCTAATTGAGCTAAACGAAGAACGATAAGTTAATCCGCTTACTTTCACCAATACCAAATAGACAAAAAGCCAGGCGAACTTTCACCTGGCTTTTTGTCATATTGAATTCTCTTTATAATCATCCCATAATTCATCAAACGTTTTTAAAGCGTTTGGAAATGGTACTTGCATTTCTAAATACCTTGTAATCTCATCATAACTGACTGATTGTTTTGGAAAATCATGATCATGAAACATCCAGTCGGCTAACTGTTTTCGTTCATCTTGTTTATTTTTGACTCCACGATATTGCATCGCAAAGTGATAAAAAGACTTCATTTGAACACCTGCTTCTATAATTCTTCATCAGATTGTTGGTTCAACTCTTCTAACTTTTTCATCCGTTTACGATAAACGATTCCTGACGTAATTATAGCGAGCTCATATAGAAAGATCAACGGAGCTGCTACTACTAACTGTAAAATAAAGTCAGGTGGTGATAACATCGTTCCAATAACGACAAGAATTAAATAAGCGAACTTTCTCGTCTTCTTCATAAAAGCTGGTGTTAAAATACCTAAACTCGTTAAAAACATCGCAATTAGCGGAACTTCGAAAAAGAAAGCAAAAGGTACTGTTATTTGAAGAATAAATTTAAAGTAATTATTTACAGTAAACATTTCATTTACTAAACCGTCACTTAAGTTTAGTAAAAAGTTTAATACTAAATCTTTTATGATGAAATAACCAAACGCTAAACCTAATATAAACAAAATAAAAATTGCGGGAATATATAGTAAACTTACCCTTTTTTCATGCTTTGTTAACCCTGGTTTTATAAATAGCCATAACTGAAACGCTAGAAATGGCACAGTTATAATTAAACCAACCATTGTTCCGATAATGACATAGACCCAAATAATATCAAAAGGGCTTAAAACTGTTAGTTGAAATGGGACGTCATTTGCAATATATAAGTATATTTCTTCACGAAAATAAAAACCAACACCAAATGATAACGCAAAGACAATGAAACTCCAGAAAAAACGTTTCCTTAGTTCACCTAAGTGCTCTGTCCAATCCATTTCATTTTGGCTAATTTGTTGGTCATTTGCCATCTCGTTCACCCTCTTACATTAACCAAGTTCATATTTTTTAAGT
This sequence comes from Alkalibacillus haloalkaliphilus, assembly GCF_007991275.1. Lineage (GTDB taxonomy): Bacteria > Bacillota > Bacilli > Bacillales > Alkalibacillaceae > Alkalibacillus > Alkalibacillus haloalkaliphilus. Next base: position 71,589 of record NZ_BJYA01000003.1, read on the forward strand.
AAAAGTTCCATAAAAGAAGATGTAAGGGGCTCCCTTACATCTTAATCATGCAAGCTTATTGATTGTTCGAATCTGAGTTGTTTTTCTTTGAACTAGAATCATTTGAGTCCTCTGAAATTAAACCGTTCGTTGCCTTTTTAAATTCCTTTAAAGAAGAGCCGAACGCTTTTCCAATCTCAGGTAACTTTGATGGGCCAAATACTAGTAACAGAACAAGTACAATTAATATTAATCCCGGTAAACCGATGCTGCCAATGCCCATAATATCACTCCAATACTTAGACGTTATTGATGATCAATTGTCTTTTTCGATTGATCATCTTGATCTGATGTTAATTCATTAGTTGACTTTTTGAATTCTTTTAACGTTTGCCCTAAAGCTTGCCCTAACTCAGGTAGCTTTTTCGGACCGAATATAATTAATAGGATTAAAATAATTAATATTAACCCTGGAACTCCGATTGTCATCTAAACACCTACCATTCGTAGACTAGTCCTTACATTATTGTCGCTTATTTATCCTGTTTTTGCAAATATTAATGCATTCTGTTACAAAATGTTCACTTATTTACGCGACGGTATACTAAAAACGTATGATCATGTTTGTTCTTCTCATCTAGTTCTCCTAATTGTTCACTTACTAATGTCCAATCATCCCAATTGATCGTTGGAAAATAAGTGTCACCGTCAAATGATTCATATATTTTAGTAATATACATAAAATCCACTTGGTTTAAAGCATCTTTAAACAATTCTGAACCACCGATAATGAAAACTTCTTCTTCACCTTTCACTAATGGAGGTAACTCTTCCCAATGATGAACAACTGAACACCCTTCTTGAGTGTACTGTTCATTCCGCGTCATGATGATGTTATGACGGTTCGGTAATGGTCGTCCTATTGATTCAAACGTTTTTCGCCCCATAACAATTGGCGAGCCTGATGTTACTTTTTTAAAGTATTTTAAATCGTTAGGTAAATGCCAAGGCATATCATTATTTAAACCAATGACTTGATTGTCATCCATCGCTACGATTAATGAAAGTTTCATTCTCTACCTCCTAAACCGCAACTGGTGCCTTAATAGCAGGGTGCGGATTGTATCCTTCTACAGACAAATCATCAACTTCATAATCAAAAATTGACTGCTTCTCACTATTAAGTTTAAGTGTTGGGAACTGTTTCATATCACGGCTAAGTTGTTCATTAACTTGATCAAAATGATTATGATAAATATGCGCATCACCAAACGTGTGAACGAACTCACCTACTTCAAGTCCACATTCATGTGCAATTAAATGCGTTAATAGCGCGTAGCTTGCGATATTAAATGGAACACCTAGAAAAATATCACCGCTTCTTTGATAAAGCTGACACGACAATTTACCATCTTGCACATAAAATTGAAACAGCGTATGACAAGGTGGCAAGGCCATTGTCGGTATGTCCTCTGGGTTCCAAGCTGACACAATAAGTCTTCTTGAATTAGGGTTATTCTTAATATCGTGGATCACTTGCTGTATCTGGTCGATTGTTTCACCTTTTGAATCTTGCCAATGACGCCACTGTTTACCGTAAACATCACCGAGATGTCCGAACTCTTCAGCAAACTGATCGTCCTCCAAAATTCTCTTCTTAAATTGATCCATCTGTTCTTGATATTGTGCGTTAAATTGTTCATCTTGTAACGATCGGACTCCAAAATCAGTCATGTCAGGCCCGTCATATTGATCACTTTCAACCCAATTTTTAAAAGCCCACTCATTCCAAATGTTATTGTTATGTTGTAATAAGTAACGGATGTTTGTATCGCCTTTAATAAACCACAGCAGCTCACTAACGATTAATTTAAATGGGACTCGCTTTGTCGTTAATAAAGGAAAACCTTCTTGTAAGTTAAATCTCATTTGGTGTCCAAAAATTGATCTCGTTCCAACACCTGTACGATCACCCCGGTCACTACCATATTCAAGTACATGTCGACATAAGTTTAAATAGCCTTGCTCATTGACATTATCCATACTATTTCACCCCTATAATTTTTTCGTAACATTTTTGTAATTCATAGTTTTAAAAATCAGCACATATATTTCGAACAGATAACAATGAAATGAAAAGGTGTTGGTAAAATGATCAAACGGAAACCGACGAGAACTTTCATGATTGGCGCTATGGCGGGTAGTTTAGCACTAAGTTCTCCGTTTGTTTTTCATGTGCCAGTTGACGCATATACAAAACAACAAATCAAAGAAATGAATCAACTTTCATATGGAGACCATGGTGATTCAGTGGTACTACTTCACCGCAAGTTGAAGACTGCCAATTATTATCCAGGCGAAGAGACTGACCGCTACAATGCCTTAACTGAATTCGCTGTTAAAAGCTTTCAAGGTGATTACAATTTAACACCGAGTGGTGAACTAAATGACCAAACGATTGAAATGCTTAACCAAGTTATTTATGACCAATATATAAGTGTGATCAATGATTTGGCTGAAGATATTAACTTCGGAGAGCAATCACAAAATGTTAGACGTGTTCAGTCAGCTTTATCTGGATTGGGCTTATACCATGATCGTATTGATGGCGATGCAGGCCAAAATACGAAACGTGCGTTACTTTATTTTAATCAATTAAACGATAAAGAATTAGATTTATCTAGTTTGGATCAAATTATAACAGTGTCTCATCAAACGACGACTGAACAAACGAACCGATCAGCAAATACGAATACGCAGTCCAATCAGTCACAGTCAAATCAGTCAGAGATTCAAACATCATCGACTACATATAGCAATGCTGCTTCTACAGCAAGGTCTTATGTCGGAACCCCATATGCATGGGGTGGTACGTCACCGAGCGGTTTCGATTGTAGTGGATTTTTACAATATGTATATTTTCAACATGGGGCGTCTTTACCAAGAACAGTCAATGACATATGGAATGTAACAACATCAGTTTCTCAACCAAGTGTTGGTGACATTGTGTTTTTTGAAACTTACAAACCTGGCCCATCGCACGCTGGTGTTTACATTGGTGACGGGCAATTCGTACATGCAGGAACAACAAGCGGTGTAACTGTTGCGAACATTTCAGACCGTTATTGGCAAGCACGTTACTTAGGTGCTCGCTCCGTTAATTAATCAGTAAACAAATCAATTTGTTTAGGGTTTAACCCTTCATAAGTTAAATTTGACATTCGTTGGAACCTTTTAGCATTTTCATAAGCATGGCCACCTGAGTTATTGTTAAACAATATAGTCATTTGTTTAACTTTTTGCTTCAAAAGGTCAATTCGACTTTTCCATTCTTCTAGTTCTTGATCAGAATAATTATAAAGAAATCGCACTTCACGCCAATTATCTTGACCATTATTATTCCAGCCATAAATGTTACGGCCGTGAAAACGGATTAATGATTGTTCTTCGTTTGTTACTTCTGGAACAATTGGAACAGAAGACTTACCAGCTTGGGGTTCATCACAAATCGTATGAATCCACTGATCATCTTTTAAATATTGTAACGTATGTTCCTTAATATGCTCATCATACCAACTTCTATTGCGAAATTCTATAGCAATTGGATAATCTTTAAACTGATCACGAATAAATTTTAAGCGCCTAATATGGTCTTGATTCACATCAAACCAAGGCGGAAACTGAAATAAAATGTTTTGCAATTTCCCTTCTTTAACAAGAGGGGAAATTTGTTTTTGATATAGTGAAAATAACTCCTTCATTTCTTTTCGCGTATATTTTTTTCGGTCATGTCCAGTAAACGCTTGGTAAGCTTTCACGACAAACGAAAAATTGCTTGGCGTTTGATTAGACCACTTTTCATATTGACTATGATCGATAATGCTGTAAAATGCACTATCTAATTCAACGACCGGGAAGTGAGCCGCATAAGACTCGAGTTTATTTCGAGTTGTGTGCTCTTGGTCATAAATATCAACATGATCACCCCACCCTGTCAGCCCAATTAAAATTGTCACATTTCATCATCCTTACACATATATTACATATATTGTACTTCTTCTCTATTGACTTTTTCAATAAGTTTCAGTATACTTAAAAGTGCAATAGAGATGTGAAGAATCATAAAGAAAGTCAGGTAACTTCTATAGAAGTGAAAGATGCTTTTGTGATCCTTCATTTCTATAGGAGTTACCCTTTTTTTATCTTTACATCTATTGTGAAATAAACCATCTAGAATTTAGGTGGATAGTTTTTAGGAGGATTTTTTAAAATGCAAAACGGTGTAGTAAAATGGTTCAACGCTGAAAAAGGTTATGGTTTCATCCAAGTTGAAGGTGGAGACGATGTATTCGTACACTACTCAGCAATTCAACAAGACGGGTTCAAAACTTTAGAAGAAGGTCAAGAAGTTGAATTCGAAATCGTTGAAGGCGACCGTGGCCCTCAAGCTTCTAACGTAAATAAAAAATAATAAAAACCATATAAATATTCGGCAACCATTAAATGGTTGCCGATTTTTTGTTTAGCACTATTATTCCTCTTCAAAAGTCATGACTTCATTATCTTCATTTGTAATCCAGTCACTAAAGCTACCTACGTATAATTTCACATTATTGTACCCTGCTTCCCATAATGCAATTACATTCGGAGCAGCTGTAACGCCCGAGCCACAGTATACGATAATTTCTTTGTACATCTCTAAAGAACTAAAGTAAGTTTTTAGTTCGTCTTCATGTTTAAACAAACCATCTTCTTTAAACAAGTTCATCCAATCAAAGTTTTTCGCAGAAGGAATGTGGCCAGCTTTAACATCAATCGGTTCTACTTTCCCGATAAACCGGTCATAATTTCTTGAATCAATTAATGCTATTTGCTCATCTTCTATGTGACGTCTTACATATTCTTGTGTTGCAATTAAGTTTTCATCAAACACCCAACTTTGTTCACTTGTTTCAATAGAGCGTTCTACTTTTTCGGTACTCAAAGGGTAACCCATATTTCGCCAAGCTTTAATGCCTCCATTTAATATATAAACTTGTTGATGACCAATCGCTTTCATCATCCATGCAAAACGAGAAGCAAAGGCATGGTTATCGTCATATGCGATTATAACCGTTTCATCATCGATCCCTTTAGCCTTAAGTGTTTGAACAAAACTGTCTAGATGCGGTAACGGATGTCTTCCCCCTGTTGCTTCTACTGATCCGCTTAAATCTTGCTCTAAATGAAGGTAAACGGCACCTGGCAAGTGAAACGCTTCGTAATTTTGAAAGCCAAGTTGATCATCTTGTAAGTCAAACCGACAGTCAACGAAAGTAGCACCTAACTCCTCATACATCGTTTTAGCTTCTTGAACCGAAACAAGCATAATCCCCCACCCTTTTTAAACATTATTATTGAGTATACTTTTTTAAAGCTTCATTCTCTAACGGAATACGTTTTGTCATTAACAACACATGTGCAACCGGGAAGATGACAGTAGTTATATAAGCGCCAAATAGTAACGGAATGGTTAACAGTTCGAAAAAAACTACCCAATAATTAGGGTGTTTCACATACTTATATAGCCCTTTTTTCACTAATCGTCCACCGTTTGGATTAATGATTACTTTCGTATTCCAATAGCGCCCTAAAGATAAAATAACCCAAAATCTTAAAACTTGCAAAATTATAAAAATAATTAACAAACTAACGGATAAAGATTGATTAAACTGGTGTGACATATAGCTTTCAGTTATTAAACTGATAATAAAAAGTACATGAACTGTCACGATCAATGGATAGTAGCGGTCGCTAACAACAACCGCTCCACGGTCTATTTGATAACGCGCATTAGACTTAGCAATTGCTAGCTCCAACAATCTTAAGCTAATTAAATATATTAACAATAATATATAGATCATTTAAATAACCTCCATTAAAACAACTTCAGAAGCAAACCCTGGCCCTAGTGCCGACAATAATGCATACCCTTTTTCTAAATCTTTCTTATCCATCACTTCTTGTAAAACAAACAGCACTGTTGGAGATGACATATTGCCATACTGTTTCAATACATTTCTAGAAGGTTTGAGTAGATTTGGGTTAGGAGTTAACCGTTCAATTTCTTCTATAATTTTTCTACCACCAGGATGTGCTACAATATGCTTTATTTCTTCCATTGAGAGATCTTTGGCCTTTAATAAACGGTCTACATGCGGTTTCCAAAACGGTTCTATTAACTTCGGAATTGTTACGTCAAAGATAACGTGAAACCCATCATCTTTTACATCCCACCCCATGACGTTCATCGAGTGCATCTTCACTTTTGAATCCGTTGCCTTAATGACCATTTTCCTATTTAAGTCGTTTACTTTCGGATGTTTTTCACCAAGGAGTAACGTCGCCGCTGCCCCATCGCTAAAAATCGCTGCACCTACAATGTCTTTAGGTCTTAAATTGAAAGGGTGAAAAGCGACTGAAGCTAACTCACACGAAATCAGCAACACGGCTTGCTCAGGGTTTCCTTTTAAATATTCAAATGCTCTCGATAAACCAATAGCACCGCCAGCACAACCCAACCCGAAAAGTGGCATGCGTTTTATGTAAGGAGAAAAATTAAGCTCATTTAATAAGTGAACTTCCATTGATGGTGTTAGAATACCAGTACTCGTAACAGAAACAATAGCGTCAACGTCACTTAGTTCGAAATCGTCACCTAAACAACGCCAAACGGCTTCTTTAGCTAGTTTGACCCCTTCTTCGAGCCACAACTTATGACGCTTTTCTAACCCATGATTTGTTTTAAACCACTCCTCATTTGAGACGAAATATCTTTCTTCAATTGCTGCTTCATCAAATACTGATAAGTACTTCTTTAAAGAATTAGATTGTGTTAGTCCACTAACAACATCTTTAGCAAATGTTTGAGTAAATTTATTCTGAGGAACTGATGTACCAACTGAGGCAATAACCGCCATGGAAGTTTCATCCTTTTTTAAATTAAGTTACCCTTTCAGCCGTTTATTATGTATTAGAACTGCACGTATAGTTTAAGTTTAAACGATCAAAAAAAGTCCCGGTTTGCTACCGAGACTTTGAAATCCATTATTATTTTTTCTTTCCAAAAAACTGATAGTAGTCAGTTTTAATAAACCCATTAAATAACTTCCTCTTCTTAGAAGCTGATGTACCATAGTGTTTCTCGAAATCTTCATGGGAAGTCATGACATAGACACTCCATTTTGGATAATCCTTCATAATTCCACCAAGCGCATTGTAAATAGACTCGACTTCTGGTCGGTCTTTTAGCCTTTCACCATAAGGTGGATTTCCAACTAAATAGCCGACGTCTGTTTGTGGTTTAAAGTCTTTTACATTCATTTGCTTCCACTTGACTAAATCAGCAAGGCCAGCTTCTAATGAATTATTTTGCGCCATTTCTATCGCTCTATGATCAACATCAAAACCTTGAATGTCTAATGGTTGATCATAATTCGCTAAATCTTCAGCTTCTTCAAGAGCTTCGTCCCATATATTCGGAGGTAGAAAATCCCACTCTTCAGCTGCAAACTCACGGTTAAAACCGGGTGCAATATTTTGACCAATTAAAGCAGCCTCAATCGCGATTGTACCTGAACCTGTAAAAGGATCGACAAACGGCTGATCAGGTGTCCAATTTGTAAGTTTAACTAAAGAAGCGGCTAACGTCTGTTTAAGTGGCGCTTCCCCTTGCTCTATACGATAACCTCGCTTATGAAGCCCTGCACCTGTTGTGTCAATTGTCATAGTTACTTTATCTTTTAAAATGGCTACTTCTATCTTGTAACGAACACCAGATTCTTCAAGGTTCGTATAAACTTTATACTGATCTTGTAGTCGTGATACAATGGCTTTCTTTACAATTGACTGACAATCGGGTACTGAGTATAAAGTTGATTTATGCGACTTACCGACAACATGGATAAAAGCATCCTCAGGTAGCCAGTCTTCCCAAGGTAAAGCTTTTGTTTGTTCGAACAATTCGTCGAAGCTATAAGCGTTAAACTCTCCGACTAGCAATTTAACGCGGTCAGCTGTTCTAAGCCATAAATTACTTCGCGCAATTCCTTTATAGTCTGTTTTATATGTAATTTTACCGTTTTCACTTTTAACATCTGTATAACCAAGGTCCATAACTTCACTTTTCACTAAAGTCTCTAAACCCATAGCAGCTGTTGCGATTAGTGTTACATCATTTGTTGTCACTATAAGACAGTCCTTTCAAACCAATAGTAAACTTTATTATGTACAATTATTTATAAATTAAGGCATAGGTAAGAATGACCCATAAATGTCTTGTAAGCCATGTTCTGTCCTATCGTACTGCAAACGGCGGTCAACCTCGTACTCCAGGCGTAATCATCTATCTACAAGTGAAAGATCACTTGTCTTTTTGCTAGGTTGAATTCCCTGCAAAAAGTGCCCCTACCATAATTTGGGTTGCTCACTCGTGGGGTTTACCGCGTTCCACCTTAATTGTTTCCAATTAAGTTCGTCACTGTGGCACTTTAAAGGTAGTTTGACCATACTTTGAAAGCTACAGGTCATTTCCCTGCCGTTAGCTACCTCATTGTAGCTACCTTGACTTATCGTTTCGTCAAGCACGAACACTACGAGCATCTCAGCTCGTGTGAGCATGGACTTTCCTCTCAAATGAGTCATTTGAGCGATTACATAGACATTTATGAACTCTTACCTATGCCCGAATAAAACATTATAGCACAGTAGAACATTGTTTGCTAGTGCAATAATTGGCAATTACTCAGTGCGCTTTCTACCGAAAACAGCTTTTTCTAAATTAGATAACCTTTGAAGTACATCAGCATTAACTTGTGAACGACTTTGGTTATTTTGATATGTAGAATTAGTGTTAGACCCTGTTGCATTCTTCAGCCTTTCTAATTCTTCATTTAAACGTACAACCTCTTTTTCAAAGTAATCATAGTCTTGAATGACAACATCTAAAAATTCGTCAACCTCATCTTGATTATAACCTCTCATCGAAGTTTTAAACTCTTTGTCCAAAATTTCTTGATTCGTTAATTGTGCCTTTTTCATTATGAACATCCCCCTCAATCTTTTATTCTAACTGGCCGGATTCTTGTAGGTCCCGTGCCACTTCTTCTAATTCAAAAGAATTAATAACAGTGATTTCATAATCATGCTGTTCTTCAAATTGTGTCACTAAACGATGGAAAAACTTAGGTGAACCACCATACTCCTCTTCAAATAAGATCATGCAGCCATCTGTTTTTTCGATCAACCAACGATCACGTGTTTGATACTGCTTAGGGCTTTCATATTCCTTTTCACTTAAAGGTTTAGAGAAGTCAGCTTGTGAGATCATTTGTTGATATTTTCTCTGTTTTTCTTCATTCCATACTTTATCTTGATTAACAAAAGGTGGTATTACAGCTATTTTAACATGATAATCAGGTTTCAGCGATTGAATCACGTCAAATGCCCACATTTCAACACCAGGTTGTCCAGAAATGACTACCCATTCTAACCCTTCTTCTAGATACGGAACAAGTCTTCTTTTAATCGTTTCTTTAATAACTGTAATTTTAGTATCTTCTTCATTAAATATATTCAGTTCGTGTGGTTTATAACCGGTAATTGTTAAAGATTTCTTTTCCATATTATATAGTATATCAAAAAAAGAGCTAGTTTTGACTAGCTCTTTTAAAATCTTACTAAATTGTATTCAATTCATTTAAAACTATTCGCTTCCCGACTCTAAATCATCAGGTGTAAATGAAAATGGTAACAACTCCTGAACTGTTGTTTCTTTCACTTCCATGTCTTTACTTGTAATATAAACTTTCATACTAGGGTCGAAAAATTCGCTCATGACTTGTCTACAAGAACCACAAGGTGGCACTGGACGATCTGTGTTCGCTATAACTGCAAGGGCTTCGAATTCTCTTTCGCCTTCAGAAACAGCCTTGAAGATCGCGACACGTTCAGCACAACAAGTCACAGGGTATGCCGCATTTTCAATATTACAACCTTGATACACTTTACCATCTTTCGTCAATAGCGCTGCGCCGACTGGAAATTTAGAGTAAGGTACAAATGCTTTGTCTAACATCTCTTTTGCTGACTGTACTAACTGACTTTGCTCCATCTAATAATTCTCCCTTAACCTAATTTTAGTACTCATTATTATACATAAGTTATATTTATTTTTCATCATTGATAACGAGATCTAAGTTATACATAACTGACTGGTATAGTTCCATAAACCTCTTTTTCCTAACATCATGAAAATAGCTATGCAAAATCATAATCTCAAGGTTATCTTTTGTATTTTGAATTTGATTTGGGAAAATTGCGATTTTATGAACGATGGCTTGAGCTTCCTCCTCCCATTTCTCTATCTTTTCAAAGAGAGGCAAAGTTTCAGCTTTTACTTGATTAAAATCGTCATAATTTTTACGATCGAACTTCTTACCATGTTCATAACGATTCAAACAATCTTCTAAAATAACGTTTCTAACTTCATTTGTAAGTTGCATAAATTGTTGCATAACGACCACCCTTCTTTCCCCCTAAATGTATCATGAAATTATGCAACTTACTATAAATTTAATTTGCTTTTTCTTTAGTCGGGTCATAAATTCGTGTTTGTAATCGATCTAAAGCGATTTCTAGTTGTCCTAACGACTGAATTAATTTTTCTTTCGTGGAGTGTTCATGCTCTTTCGTATTCATATTCATGAGCAATCCTCCTTTCACTTTACTAATTCAGCCTTCACTTTAAATCTCCTTCACACATGACAAAACTAGAAATGATGATACAAAACTTCTATCTAGTTACTCTTTTTCGACAGGTGACGGGGTTAATTTGTTCTTAACGGATCCGATTTTTGTCATTTGATTTCTTTTTTCGTAAAATTCATCAGCAAATGGTTCAAGCACCTTTAAGTTAGGCTCTTTCCACCATTTTCGTTTAATTTTTGTATAATTAGACCAATCTGTTTGTGGGACGGTAATTTCATGTTCAGTATTTCGGTAAATATCAGTTAATGGTTTTGTAGTTAACGGTGACTGTATATTTAAAAATTGCTCATATTCTTTACGTTCTCCAGTTGCAGGAACATTGTTTGCAAAACTATGAAACAACGGATATAAATAAGGGTAAAACAAAATTGCGGCGATCTTTTTGCCAAACTTAATTCTTTTTGACACATGTGTAAAATGTGGAACAAACTCACCATAAACCTTCCCTTGTTCCGTTGGTAATAACACTGCGTTTAAGTGCAACAATTCTTGTAATCTGTAAGGCAATGATTTGAACACTGTTTGCCGATACGGATTATGTTTAATGATAGGTTGTTGAATAATGTTTTGTTCATTTACGATTTGGGAATACATTAATCTATTTAGATCTCTATTTTGATAAAATTCATACCATTCTCGTTCCATAAATGAAGATATGTGAAAATACTTAAAAAGAAAGAACAAAGGCTTTTGTTGCTCTTTTGACATTTTATAAATAAGTAATTGCGGATAAGCATCCTGGAATATGTACCAATTGATACTCTCATATGTTAAGTACAACGATTTCAGCTGCTTCTCTGAAAGTAGTGACTGATAAGCTTCAGAATCAAGGTCAGTCATATTCCATCCTGCATTTCTTGATACAATACTAGCTAGAAACGCCCATTTGATTTCGGGGTTTTCATTATAAAACTGTAAATATGCCTTTGTTCTCGTTACATTATTCATGTTATGATTATGCGTCTGTTCTTTAATATAATTAACCATTAAAGGGATCATAGTTACATTCCTTTATGTACTTTTGTGTCGTATATTGCTCACTATATTCACAGTATATCCAAATCTTTTTTATTTAAAATTTGATATAATAGGATTGTTAGGAGGAATCATGTTGAAGTACCCAAAAGGTAGTCGCCAAAAGCGTCAGAATCACACACCTAAAAAACAATCCTATAAAACAAACGACGCTTTTGCCAACAGGGGAATGACCCTCGAAAAAGAAATAGTAGAAACGAATAAATATTACTTAGAATCGGGTAAAGCAGTTATTCATAAAAAGCCGACACCGGTTCAAGTTGTGCAAGTCGATTATCCAAAACGAAGTGCAGCCGTTATTAAGGAGGCATACTACCAAAAACCATCTACCACTGACTTTAACGGTTTATATAAAGGAAAGCATATTGACTTCGAAGCAAAAGAAACGAAAAATAAACAGTCGCTTCCTTTTACCAATATTCATTCACACCAGGTAGAACATATGAAGCGGATTGAAGAGCACGGTGGAGTGACCTTCTTTATTATTCGCTTCACTGCAATAAATGAAACTTATTTATTGCCGCTTTCACCTTTTTTAACAAAGTGGGAAGAACAATTTAACGGCGGAAGAAAGTCACTTCCTTATAACTTTATAACTGAACATGGATATTTAATTCCATTTCAACTTCAAGCTAAAGTTAACTATTTACAGATAGTCGACGATGTGTACATTAACGGAGGAGATTGCAATGACTGAACAAGTTAAAAGTCGTAAAGCTAAAAAACAAAGCAAAAAACAAAATAGAAAAATCAACTGGAAAAAAGTCTTTATAAGTCTACTAATCATCGGACTCGTTACATTTGTGATTGGTTTAGGTGTTCTATATTCCTATATTAGTAATGCACCTGAATTAACAGCGGAAGAATTAGAAGTGCCTGCTAGTACAACGATTTTAGATCGAGATGGTAATGAAGTAGCTGACTTAGCAGCCGAAAATCGAACTATTATTGATTATGAAGACTTGTCCCCTATTATGGAAGATGCTGTGCTAGCCGCTGAAGACGTCAGGTTCTACGACCATAGCGGAATAGACATGCGACGTATTGGTGGAGCAGTTATGGCAAACATAACGGGTGGATTCGGTTCACAAGGTGCTAGTACGATTACTCAACAAGTAATTAAAAACTTCCTTCTTACAAATGACAAAAGAATGGAACGTAAAGTCCAAGAACAATATTTAGCATTACAACTAGAACGTGAGTATTCAAAAGAACAGATCTTAATGATGTATTTAAATAAAATTTATTACAGTAATGGTATTTATGGTGTTCAAAAAGCAGCTGAAGTCTATTTCGGTAAGGATGACCTTAACGATCTAACTCTAGAGGAAGCGGCATTGTTAGCCGGTATGCCACAACGTCCAAACGCATACAACCCAATCGAAAATCCTGACCTAGCTGAACAAAGAAGAAACACTGTATTAGATTTAATGGTAAGACACGAAAAAATCACTGAAGAAGAAGCTGAAGAAGCAAAAAGTGTCGCAGTTGAAGACATGATCCAAGAAGACTACGAAAGTGAACTTAAATATTCAGCCTTCATTGAAACTGTTTATGATGAAGCTGAATCGCTAATCGATGATGATGACATGAACTTGTATACAGCAGGTTTAACGATTCATACAACATTAGACCCAAATGCACAGGAACATGTTGAACATTTATTAAGTGATGAAGGTCCAATTGATCATCCTGAAGGCCAAGAAGCAGCTGTTGTTGCAATGGACACTACAACCGGTGAAGTACTGGCGATAGGTGGAGGAAGAAACAAAGATGACTTCCGTGGTTGGAACTATGCTACTGATAGTAACCGTGGGCCTGGTTCAGCCATTAAACCTATCGTAAGCTTTGGACCTGCGATCGAGCAAAACGAATTTTCCACTTACCATCAGTATAATGATAGTCAATCTGAAGCTTATTATTCTTGGGATGGTGAAGGTGAGCAGTCTTTCCGTAACTTTGGAGATAGTTATAACGGTTGGGTTACCATGCGTGAATCATTATACCGTTCATTAAACGTTCCGGCTGTACAGAATGTTCGTGATGAAATTGACCGAGCAGAAGCTGGGGAGTTCGCTAGGTCACTTGGAATTTCTTCAATTGAAAATAGTGTAGCCGAATCATACCCTATCGGTGGCGTGAATGATATTCAAACTAACCCATATGAAATGGCTGGAGCATTCGCTGCCTTTGGTAATGAAGGTGTTTATAATGAACCACACACGATTAAAATGATCGAATTTAGAGACGGTCAGACGATGGAAGTTGATCGCCAAGGAGAGCCAGCCATGTCTGATTACACGGCTTACATGATTAGTGATATGTTAAAAGATACAATTGCTCATCCTAACGGTACCGCAAGTGGTTTAAACTTCGGTGGCATGCCAGTTGCTGCAAAAACCGGAACCAATGAGAACATAGACTCATGGCTTGTTGGATATACAACAAACTATACGGTTTCAGTATGGAATGGATTCCCTTCAAATGATGAAGGTGGTGTTCAGAGTCGAACTAGACCACTATTCCAAAGTATGATGGAACAACTTTCTAATGGTGTAGAAACATCAGACTTCTCACGCCCTGATTCAGTTGTTGAAGTCGATATTGAAAGAGGTTCTCGTCCAGCGATGTTACCGAGTGAATTTACACCAGATGATCAAATTATAACTGAGCTTTTCGTAAGAGGTAATGAACCTTCTGATACATCGGATGAATACGATATGGTTGAACCAGCTGAATCACTCAACCTGAATTTCGATGAAGAAGAGCAAATTATTGAAGCTACGTGGAGTCATCCTGGCTCTGAAGACCGTGACATTGAGTTTGAATTAACGATCAGTGAAAACGGTAGTGAGATTGACCAAATTGACTTGTCAGAATTCGACTACACATTCACTGACGTTGAACTAGGTGAAACTTATACGTTTGAAATCGTTGCTTATGATGCCGATAATGATGAAAATCGTAGTGATCCTATCTCTGAATCCATCGATATTCCTGATGAAGAGTCCGACTTCTGGGAAGACTTCTTCGGTGAGGATGAAGATGAAGAAGAACCACCTGAAGAAGATGAACCAGGAGAAGGTAATGGAGACGGAAACGATAATGGTAACGGTGACGGTAATGATAACGGTCAAGGTAACGGAAATGAAGAAGATGACAATGGTGAAGGCGATGAAGAAGATGAAGATAATGAAGAAGATGAAGAAGATCCAATTGACGACGAAGATGAACCCGGTACAAATCCACCAGAGGATTCTGAAGAGGAAGACCAAGAGGAATAATATAATAGCGAGCAACCTATAAACTGTACCATAAAATGCGGACAGTACTAAAACACACAACTAAAAGGTGATCCCGATTCTATCAGGGGTCACCTTTTTTATGTTCACTATCGATCATAAACCTACTTGCTAAACAGGAAGTTTAACCTAGCAGTGGAAATACACGAAGACTCCAATGGGAACAGCGCGAGCTGAAAATCACCCAAAGCGACACGGCAGCGAGTTTGGGGAGTTGAGGCCATGCCAATGGAAAGTGAAGTGTATTTCCACCGCGTTATGATTAAGTCTGACTTTGATCAATTTGTTAATATTCCTATTAAGGAGCAAGACAACAATTGACATAACAAACCCCAGCTAGAGGACTTATTCGGTCTTGTCCCTAGCTGGGGTATAGATATAATATATGGCACTATCTTTTATTTTGCTTGATGTTTAAGTTTTGCAATCGCATACTTCTTCTTCATCTCTTTATACATTTCATTCAACTGAATGTAACCATGACGATGATGACATCTCGTCTCAATAAACTGTAATCTCTCACCTACATTAATCGGCGCATATTGTAACTGATCAAAATAATCCTCACTAACATCAGAAGGATTCAATTGATTACACAACAAGATGATTTGTTTTAATTCTTCCAAGTAAGTTAAAACATAACTCTTCGTTTCTTTAAACTGTCTAGATTCAGCTAACTCCTCTACATGAGTAGAGATCTCTTCCCAACTTGAGAACTTACTTTCGATTTCCTCCACATTCATAGGATTAGCCTCTTTTCTTCATTCGCTTCTGACCTTCGCGACAAATGTCTAATAAAGGACATTCAGGACAATTCGGTGTTTTCGCCTGACAATGATAACGTCCAAAGAAAATCATGCGATGGTGTGTTGCGCTCCACTCCTCTTCAGGCAGCTTCCGCATTAACGTTTTCTCTACTTCTAAAACGGAATCTTTCCAACGGCAAATACCTAATCTCTTTGAGACACGCTCAACGTGCGTATCAACTGCTATTGCTGGTTGCCCAAATGCAACTGATATGACGACATTTGCCGTTTTGCGACCAACACCAGCTAAATTAATTAACGCATCATAGTCGTCAGGTACTTTTCCGTCATATTTTTCAATTAAATCAGCACATAATTTACGAATATTTTTAGCTTTATTTCTATAAAGTCCTATTCTTTTGATATCATTTTGTAGCTCTTCTAATGGAACATTCACATAGTCTTCTGGTGTTTTATATTTAGCAAATAAACCTGGTGTTACTTTATTGACTAATGCATCAGTTGCTTGTGCTGATAAAACCACAGCAATCAACAATTCGAGTTCATTTTCATGCGTCAATTCACAGTCTGCATCAGGGTACATATCTGCTAACGTGTCTAAAGTAAAACGAATATCTTTTTTCGTTAACACCCTTTTCCCCTCCCCACTATTCTTCTAACCAATTATAATAAACTGATGTATCACGCTTTTCTTTTGGTGCTTGTTGATTTTGTTTTTGCTGAGATGATTGTTTAACATCATTAACGGAACGAACACCTTTTTTCTTCCATTCATTCAAAATACGATCAATATAACGGAAATTAAGCTTTCCCATGAGAACAGCCTCTCGTAAAGCTGCTTTTATTAAAGGTGGTTTGAATTGATCTTCATCTAACCAATAACTAACGGTTTCAATTTCAATCGGTGATAAAGTGCGAGCGAACTCTTGTTCAAATAACTGAAATAATTTGCCTTCCTCTTCTTGCGTTGATTCTTGTTCTACTTCAAATAGCGCCTCAAACAATGGTGATAAACAATACCACTCATGTTGGCCGTTTTGTTCATCAGTTATTTGTTCAATTTGTAAATAATTGTTGTTTCTTAATTTCTTAAGTACATTCGCAACTTCATTTGCATTGATCGTCATATGACTCGCAATTTGGTCAAATGACGGTAATAACTCGCCTGATTTTTGTAAGTTCATAATTTGCAAGATGACTATTATATCTTCTTCATTTAAACCAAGCTCATGGTAATCGTTTAACAGTTTACTCGGGATATTAATTTGTTCAGTTAAAAGTCTTTGATAGGAAAATGGTAGTTCCATACAATCTCTCCCTTAAGTTCGAATAGAAAAGATGACTCAATCAAATTGAGTCATCATGTAAGTTCTATGGGTATAAACGATTTAATAAGCGTGGGAAAGGAATCGTTTCACGAATATGTTCAATTCCAGTAATCCATGCAACGGTACGCTCTAACCCTAGTCCGAAACCTGAATGTGGAACTGAGCCATATTGGCGTAACTGTAAGTACCACTCATATGCAGGCCCATCAAGTTCGTGCTCTTTGTAGCGCTCAGCCATTAATTCATAATCATCAATACGTTCTGAACCGCCAATAATCTCACCATAGCCTTCAGGAGCAATTAAGTCAGCACATAGCGCAACATCCGAATTGTCCGGATCTGGCTTCATGTAGAATGCTTTAATTTCAACAGGGAAATGAGTGATAAACACCGGTTTGTCATGAGCCTCTGCAATGGCTGTTTCATGTGGTGCACCGAAGTCGTCTCCCCAATCAATATCATCGAAGCCTTGATCTTTTAAGAATTGAATCGCCTCAGTATAAGTAATTCTAGGGAATGGCGCTTTTATCTTTTCTAATTGAGCCGTATCTCTTTCTAATGTTTCAAGCTCTACTTTACAATTTTCAAGAACTGATTGCACGACATATGCAACGTACTCTTCTTGCATTTGTAAGCTTTCTTCATGGTCCATAAACGCCATCTCAGGTTCAATCATCCAAAACTCAATTAAATGTCTTCTCGTTTTAGATTTTTCAGCGCGGAATGTTGGACCGAATGAGAATACACGTCCTAATGCCATCGCAGCTGCTTCCATATAAAGTTGTCCACTTTGAGATAAATAAGCATCTTCATCAAAATATTTCGTATGGAACAATTCTGTTGTCCCTTCTGCTGAAGCTCCCGTTAAAATAGGCGGGTCAACTTTAACAAAGCCTTCTTTGTTAAAAAATTCGTATGTTGAACGGATGATTTCGTTACGTACTTTCATAATGGCATGTTGTTTCGTTGAACGTAACCATAAGTGACGGTGGTCCATTAAAAACTCGGTACCATGTTCTTTTGGAGTGATTGGATAATCAACCGCTTCTTGGATCACTTCTAAATCAGACACTTGTAACTCATAACCTAATGGGCTACGTGTATCTTCTACTACTTTACCTGTAACGTAAAGTGACGTTTCTTGTGTTAAATTTTTCGATTGCTCAAAAGCTTCTTCTGATACAGCTGCTTTAGCAACGACACCTTGAATAAAGCCAGAACCGTCTCGTAGTTGTAAAAAGGCAATTTTACCACTTGAGCGTTTATTATGTAGCCACACACCTATTGTGACTGTTTCATTTACGTGTTTATGAACATTTGCTATTGTTGTTTTCAAAACGACTTCCTCCTAACTATACTTCTCAACAAAACGTTTTAGTCTTGCTGCTGCTTCTTCTAATTGATCTAACGAAGTTGCATAAGATAACCTTACATTATCCTCTGCACCAAAGCCTGACCCAGGTACTATTGCTAGCTTTTCTTCTTCTAACAGCTGTTTTACCCATTCATCTACAGAATCAAACGGTGATTGTTCAACAACTGCTTTTACATTCGGGAATAAGTAGAACGCACCATCTGGCTTAACACATGTTACATTAGGAATTTCCAACAACCAATTATACAACTTATTTAAGCGCTCTTCAAAAGCGACCTTCATTTTGTCAATCTCTTCTTCAGAATGGTTATATGCAGCAATCGCAGCATATTGTGCAATTGATGTTGGATTAGACGTGGCATGAGATGCTAAGTTCGTCATAGCTTGGATAATCGTTTGATTACCAGCTGCATACCCAATTCTCCATCCTGTCATCGAATGAGATTTACTTACACCATTAATAATAATTGTCTGTTCTTTAAGTTCATCAGACAATTGCGCAATTGAAACGTGTTCTTTATCGCCGTAAATTAACTTTTCATAGATCTCGTCAGATACAATGAAGATGTTATGCTTTAAAGCTACCTCGCCTAATGCTTTTAATTCTTCAGCTGTATACAACACGCCTGTTGGGTTACTTGGCGAGTTAAGAACTACGGCCTTTGTATATTCAGTAACCGATTCTTCTAATTGTTCTGGCGTAATTTTAAAGCTGTTATCTTCTGATGCTTTAACATATACTGGCTGTCCTTCTGCGAGCTTAATCTGCTCTGGATAACTTACCCAATATGGAATTGGAACAATAACTTCATCACCACGGTTTAACAATACTTGGAACAACGTATATAAGGCATGTTTTGCCCCTGTCGTAACGATGATTTCGTTATCTTTATATTCAACACCTTGATCTCGCTTAAACTTTTGAATAATCGCCTCTTTAAGCTCAGGTAGACCTCCAGATGCTGTATATTTAGTTTTACCTTCTTCCATTGCTTCTTTTGCAGCATCTAGGATATATTGCGGTGTGTTAAAGTCCGGCTCACCAGCACCTAATCCTATTACGTCATGACCTTCAGCTTTCAAAGCTTTAGCTTTAGACGTAATCGCTAAAGTTGTGGATGGGGTTAACGATTGTACGCGATCTGCTAATTCCATATGTATCTCTCCTTATTAATTTTTGCTAAAAGATATCGAGTCATAAAGCTCGCCCGTTTCGAATAAATAAGTTCTAAAATACATGCGATCATCATCTTCGAATACGACTTCCCAAATGGTTCGCTCATTCATGATACCAGGCGTTATATGTAATAGTTTACAGTTCGAGCATTCTTGTTGCCATTCAGAAAGAATATCATCTTTAGAGACGCCCTCACTCTCAAGAACCCAACTGATGTCATCTTCTTCTAAATTGTCTTTCTTAGGAACAAACGTAAAATATCGCTCACCGTCACCAACACCTTGAACAACTGTGTATGTTTGTTCACCATTATAATAAAAATCGTCTTCAATTGTTTCAATTGGTGAATGGTCTACTGCAATATTCGAATAAGTTCGTTGTTCTTCATTGTGCGTCCCTTGAATTTCAAAATAAAAATAAGAAAATAGGACAACTGCGATCATCATTGAAATGGCAAGCACAGTAACAACTAATAATACAATTTTATTGCTAAAAAATTGTTTTAGCGACAAGCACATTCATCCTCTTCATTAAAATAAAAACTAATACTTATTGTTACATTACTTCTTCATTATAACAAGTTTTTACTGTTTTTTAGACATATTTTGAGAAAAACTTTTGAATGTTCAATTACAAAACTTAAACGATTGCTACCTTTATATAGCAATCGCTTAAACAGAACATTATTTGTTTAACCTTTCTAAATAAACATCATAATCACCATCATAAATTGATATATGAATAGCAATAAACTTCTTCAAGAAATAGGTCTCCACCCATGACTCTTGAAATAAGTCGTGCATTTGTCGGTTACGCTGCGGATCGTCTTTTTCATTAATAATTGCCATCTGTGGGTCAATTTTATTAATTTCATCTTGTTGGATCATATTAGCACTAATATAAGATGGGATATAGATGAGTTGAACTTTACCTTTCAATTCACCGTTAAGCTTTTGATCTGTTTCATACCAATAAACAGAAAACACATCATTCGATAAAACAATATTACCATTATCACTATTTTCTTTGGCGATATATTTAATGTAAAAGTCATTACTTAAAGCAATAACATTTTGCTCATTAAGTGATAGAACATTATAGTCTTCATTCGATAAGCTACAAACCATCTCTTTTTCATTAGAAACATAAATATGTTCAACGTCCCAAGACTTTGATATCTTCTCTAAATTTCCGCAGTTCTCCGATTTTGATGAAGTAATTAAAATACCTTTTAACTTCTTATCAGGCCATTGATTTAAAGTCTTTTCAACAGACCTTAAGCTTCTTTCATCTCCTGTATTGATTAGGAACATTTCATCATCATTTAAGTGTAAGATAGCCATGTCACCTGAATCAATAGGTGTAAATATTAATTCTCGTTCTGCAACAGAGCTCATAGTCGAACTCGTCAACAAGACGCTTACGAAAAACATTTTAAGCCAAATGGTCATGATGTCAACACCTATCCATTATTTAATCAAACATCTAACCCATATATTTTGTAAAAGCTTAGCTGATTATGAAAGCCATTTTTTTGCATGAGTAATAATAGACGTTAAATCATCATGTATAACTGTTGTCTCAGGTAATGAATTTAAAAATTGTTTGCCATAACCTTTCTTCATAACTCGCTGATCAAGGATTATAAAAGCCCCTCTATCTTGTTCATCTCTAATAATTCTTCCAAATGCTTGTCTAAACCTTTGAATGGCAATTGGAAGTGCTAAATGTTGAAACACATTATAATTGCCCATCTCCAATTCTTCGGTTTTTGCCAATATGAATGGATGTGTTGGCGTTTCAAAAGGTAATCGAACGAGACATACGGTTTTTGACTTGTTGGCATCAACTAAATCAATACCTTCCCAAAAAGAATTTGTCCCTAATAAAACAACTTGGTCTTCTGTTTCAAACATCTTCTTCAATTTATCTCGGCTGCCGGTCGATATTCCTTGGCCGATGATCGTATTTCCATCCAGTGATTTCATTCGCTTTAAATGTTTAAATACAATTCTTAGCATGTCATAAGAGGTGAATAAAACTAACATTTTCCCATTCACTTGAGTGCTATATCGTTCAATAAAGTCAGCAACATAACTTGTATAATGGTTAACTTTAGTCTTCGATACATCAGGAATGTTATTTGGGATTAAAACTTTCGCCTGTTGTTCGTAATTAAATGGTGAGTCGAATGTTTGGCAGTTCGTTTTTTCAGGCAGCCCTGTTCTTTCCAAAAATGGTTTATATGAATGACCTGTTTTTAGCGTAGCACTCGTGAAAATAAAGTTATCAGCTTTTTCGTAAAATTGCTCTAAATAATGTCTTACTGATACTGGTTCTACATGAATCGTGGCTGCATTTTTAGCACCGTATTGATCAATTTCAATCCACCTAACATCATTTACAGACGGATCAAAAAACGCTTTAAAAGTGTTCATCATTTCATTTAACTGCGTAAAAGCGTGCTTACTAATAATTGTTTGCCACTTGTTAAGTGATTTTTTATTTTTTAGCTCCTCTAAAATGTAGTTAATTGAAATGAATAACTGATTCAAGTGCTCCTTCACTTCACCATTTAGCATCAAATTTAGATATTCTTCTCCGATTGTTAATTGAGCTTTTCCTGTATCGGTTAACAAATCATCTTCACCGTGTAAAAATTCCACTGACTGATAAACTGATCTAAAGAAAGCGTCTGCATAAAAACGAGCATGATCAATCACATCATGGTTAACTACTTTTTGCAGGTCTTGAAGTAAATGAACAATTGTTACATAACTTAAATCTTTAGAAAATTGCTCCCTAGCGACACTTTCGAATTGGTGAGCCTCATCAATTACGGCATGGTTAAATTTTGGAATTCGACCATGGCCATATAACGTTGAATTTAATAAAAACGCATGGTTCACAACGACTAAACTAGCTTGTTCACTTTGACGTAAAGCCTCATAAAAGAATGAACCATCACGTTGATTTTGATGATAACAATTAATATATTTCCAAATATTAACGCCATTTGATGGAAGGTGTAACTCATCAATATCACCTGTTTTTGTTTCCGTTAACCAAACAATAATCATTGCCAAAGTTAAGACGGCATCATAATTGTCCAATTCATTAAAGTGATCTAAATAAGTTTTAAATCGTTTTGTATCAATGTAATGTTTTGGACTTTTTAAAACTGATATCGTGATTGGTTGTTTTAATTTCAATGATAATAAATCGGCTTCTTTTATAATTTGGTTTTGCAGCTGGATTGTACTCGTACTTACAACCGTTCGTTTACCTTGCTTAGCTGCATTATACAAACTTGGGATTAAATAACCGATTGTCTTACCTAAGCCAGTCCCAGCTTCTATGACAACATTTTCTTGAACCGACATTTGATCATATATTAATTGAGCAATTTCTTTTTGGCCTGACCTTTTCTGTTTAAGACTATTTTCAAAGACATGTTCAACAAAATCTTCATAATGGTCCGGCAATAAAGGCTGTTCTTCTTGTTGATCAACTAAATGACGCACCATTAAACCGTGTTGTTCTACTAAGTTGTGGTGTTGGCTATAATTATGGCGTTTTGTCTCTATTAACGCATTAAACCAACCCTCTAATTCACTATGTAAACTTGGAATAAAATGAATTAAGTTCTCCAATGTTTTAAAAGGCAATAGTTGTAATTTATTTTTTATTTCTAACCATAATAAAGCTGTTACATAAGCATCACTTAATGCTCGGTGTGGCGAAACGTGCTCGATTCCTAAATACTGAGTAATCTCAGATAATTTATATCCAGGAGACTTAGGAAAAAGTATTCGAGACAACTCAACTGTATCGATCGTTAAACAGTTTAAAGGCTCATGCCCAGATGCTACTAGTGACGCATTCAAAAATTCATAATCAAATTGCACTTGATGAGCTACGAAATAACTATTGTTAAACATAGGGATTAAATCGTGAATAATTTCACTAAAATAAGGTGCATCAGTTAAGTCTTCATGGTGTATACCTGTTAAATTAGAGACAAAGACAGGAATTTCTGTTGTGGGCTTTACTTTTGTTGCATATTCTTCAACTATCTCATGACCTTCTAATACAACAATGCCAATTTCAATAATTTCGTCACCTTTTTTAACAGAATGGCCTGTCGTTTCTAAATCAACTACTACATAACGATCCACTTTTAATCCCCCTTTCTATGTATTCTAAAATAAAAATAACTCCCTAAACCAAGGGAGTTATAAGACAGTTAGGGGTGGCTCTTCTACAATAATTTCCCCGATTTGGTTATCGTCATCCATAATCGCAATCTTTGGCTGATGTCCTTCTAATTCATCACTTGATAGTGTTACATATGAAATAATAATAACGGTATCACCTTTTTGAACGCGTCTTGCAGCAGCACCATTTAAACAAATAACACCACTATGTCTTTCACCAGCGATTACATACGTCTCAAAGCGCTCCCCATTATTATTATTAACAACTTGGACTTTCTCATGAGGTAAAATACCAACTTGTTCAAGAAGATGGGCATCTATTGTAATACTACCTACGTAATTTAAATCAGCCTCGGTTACTGTAGCACGATGAATTTTACTATTTAGCATAGTACGATACATTAAGTTTCACTCCTATATTTAACATCACCTGATGGGGTTAATATAATATTGTCAATTAATCTTGCATTTTGATATTTTACTGCAACCGCAATTATTATATCATGTTTTTCTGTAATTTCACGAGTTAAATCAGGATATGTTAAACAATCGACATAATCTACTTGTCCTGATAACGTATGTTTTAAAAAGTTGTCAATCTCGTCTATTACATCTTGTCTGGTCCAGTTACTTGCTTGGATAAGTTGTTGACCTTCTAATAAAGACTTATAAATGTGATGAGCTTCTCGTCGTTCATCAGTTGATAAATTAACATTTCGACTGCTCATCGCAACACCATCTACTTCACGGACTGTAGGAACTGGGACTAATTCAATATTAAAGTTAAAATCATTAATTAAACCATCAACTACAGCCACTTGTTGCGCATCTTTTAATCCAAAATAAACACGGTTCGGATTAACAATGTTAAATAACTTTGTTAATACCATTAATACTCCTTCAAAATGTCCCGGTCTTGTTGCACCGCATAGCACATCTCCACGTCGATTTAAACTTAGATCAATCGACAACGGCTTTGGGTACATCGCATCGCTTGAAGGGTAAAAGACGTAATCAACAGCTTCTTCAATTAACAACTTTTCGTCTCGCTCTAAATCACGCGGGTATTGGTCTAAGTCACTTGCTTGATTAAATTGTAGAGGATTTACGAAAATGCTAACGACGACTATATCATTTTCTTTGCGTGCCTCTTTTATTAAAGCAAGGTGTCCATCATGTAAATACCCCATCGTAGGAACAAAACCGATCGATTTTTGTTGTTTATGGAGCTCATCTTGCGTTAACTGCATTTCTTCTATCGTCTTTATTGTCTTCATGATCCCCCGTATAACCCCTTTAATGTTTCTTCATTCATCGAATAAGTATGTTCTTCTTTCGGAAATTGTTGTTGTTTAACTTCTTGAACGTAATTTGAAATACCCTCTACTGCTAATTCATTAACATTAGCGTAAGGTTTAACAAACTTAGCTAAACGTTCGACACCATATTCTAATAAGTCATGGTAAACTAATACTTGTCCATCACAAGATGCACCAGCACCTATACCAATTGTAGGTATGTCGAGTTGTTCAGTAATCATTTCAGCTAATGAAGCAGGAACACATTCTAACACAAGCGCAACTGCACCAGAATCTTGCATAATTTTAGCATCTTCAAGAAGCTTTTTAGCGTCTTCTTCTGACTTACCTTGTACTTTATAACCACCTAAAACATTAACCGTTTGTGGTGTAAGACCAATATGAGCTACGACTGGAATTCCCGCTTCTGTAAGTTTTCTCACCGTTTCAGCCACTTCTCGACCACCTTCTAACTTTAATGCAGAAGGTTCAATTTCTTGGAACATTCTTTTCGCATGAGCTAATGTTTGTTCTATTGAGATGTTGAATGACATAAAAGGCATGTCAACGACTGTAAATGTATTTGGTGCTCCTCTTCGAACTGCCTTACCGTGATGAATCATATCATCTACAGTCACAGGGATTGTTGATGAGTAACCTAACACAACCATACCTAAAGAATCGCCTACTAAAATCATATCAACTTCAGCTTGCTCACTCGTTTTCGCAGATGGGTAGTCATAGGCTGTGATCATCGCGATTCTTTCACCAGCTTGTTTCTTTTGAGATAACATTTTCGTCGTTTTCATATAGACACCTCTATTAGTCTTTTAAGACCATAATATTTCTGCAGAATATAATAAGTGTTCTTGACCTTTTTCATCGACGACTTTAAGCGCTCCGTCTTCATGGATACCGATTAGTTTAGCATTCCATTCACCTTGCGCTCGTACTGTAAGCCATTCGCCCATCTTGTATGCATAACCTTCCCAATCGGACTTGATTGGCTTAAAGCCATGCTCTATAAAGCGTTCATATTGCACTTCAAACTCATGAGCTATTGATTTAAATAATGTATTTAGATTGTAGTGATCTTGTGTATATACTTTTAGCGATGTTGCGTGTTCTAATACAGCAGAGCCAAAATCCGCTTCTTCGTGATTAACGTTCAAACCGATTCCAATAATAATGTAATCGATCTGGTCTTGTTCAGCTTGCATTTCGGTTAAAATGCCTGCCATCTTCTTATCGCCAATAAATAAGTCATTCGGCCACTTAATACTAACTGGGATCCCATACTCCTTCATGACGTTTGCTAATGCAACAGCAGCAACTAAAGTAATTTGTGTTGCATTTTTAGGTTCTAAGGAATGGGGTCTTAAAACTGTACTAAACCATAAACCTACATTAGCTTTTGAGTCCCAATACCGCTTCATACGCCCTTTGCCTTTTGTTTGCTCACTGGCGATGACAACAGTGCCATGCTCAGCACCGTCACGGGCAAATTCATGAGCTAGGTTTTGTGTTGATGTAACAGTTGGATGATAGTGTAAAGTTGAACCTAACCATTTCGTTTCAAGCCCCCACCTTATAGCATCTTCTGATAATGCCTCTGGTACATTTATGATGCGGTATCCTCTGTTCGTAACAGCCTCAACCTCGTAACCAGATTTCTTTAATTCATTCATATGTTTCCAAACGGCAGACCTTGAGATACTCAAAACCTCCGATAACTCTTGACCTGACACGTAACGATCTCGATGTTGAAAAAGAAGATTAATTAATTGCTTTCTTGTTCCTTCCATCTCTTCACCTGTCTCTCTATTTCTGTTCGATTATTTATTAGTTTACTTTGTAAAACGAGCTGCTCGATGTTCGATAAATACTCGCCAATCCATGGGCCTCTTTTCTCATTTGGGAACATACTCATAATATCATGCCCTGTTACTGCTAAATCGCTACGAGTGCGAATCGGTAATTGTTCAAATAATGTTGTTAGTTCACTAGCGTCGATACTTACTTGATCGATAATAAAAACTAGTTCCACAAAATGACCAAAATAATCTGCTGTTAATTGATAGACAAGCGTCTCATTTATTCCATTACGTCTATACTCATCATAACAATTAAGAAGATGCAGACTTTCTTTTTTTAACTTATTAGACAGTTTGTAAGCCTTCACCCAGTTATTTAAATCATGTTCTTGGCTTAATAAAGTAAGCGTTGCAATCATGACATTTTCAAATGGGATCGGATTTTTAACCGTCTCATTTAAACGTGTTAATAAAGAATGTTCTTCTTTGAAAACAGGCAATGATTTATAAAGTTGAGTCGAATTTAAACTATGTAAACCTTGTTTTAATCCGACACCTTTAAACATTTTAAATAACTCAACTTGAATCCGTTCAACTGCAACGTGGTTAATTAGTGGGCCATATTCAATAATTGCATCGTTCACGTCATGAGCAATCTCAAAGTTTAATTGACTTGCAAACCTTACAGCTCTTAACATTCTTAAAGCGTCCTCAGTGAAACGGTCCTTTGGTTGGCCTACTGTATGTATTTCTTTTTGTAATAAATGCTCTTGCCCACCATACGGATCAATTATGTCCCCATCTAAATTCATCGCCATAGCATTAATTGTAAAATCACGTCTACTTAAGTCTAATGTTATATCACGTACAAACTCTACCGAATCAGGACGCCTAAAATCATCATACTCTCCTTCAACTCGGTAAGTCGTCACCTCAAATTCATGATCACCATCTAATATTAACACTGTACCATGTTCAATACCGACAGGAACTGTTCTTTCAAATAGGCTTAACATTTCATCAGGCTTAGCATTTGTAGCTATATCAATATCACCAACTGGCACATCTAATAAATAGTCACGTACTGACCCACCAACAAAGTACGCTTCATAACCATTGTCTTCTAATACTTGAATGACATTTCGAGCTTTTTTAAAAGGTTCTCCTAACATAACGACCAATCCTATTCTAGTACGCGATCATATACTGATTCATACTGTTTTACAATTTGTTCTGTTTGAAACTGTTGTTCTACAATATCTTTTGACTGACTTGAAAGCTTGTTCCATAAACTCTCATCAGTTAACAAATTCACCACTTTATCTGATACACAATCTAGATCCCCTAACGGACAAATAAAGCCATTTACTCCATCATCAATGACTTCAGGAATACCGCCAACTTTAGTCCCAACACAAGGAACCCCTTGACTCATTGCTTCTAATAATACAAGTCCAAAACTTTCTTTTTCGGATAATAACAATTTAACATCACTAATCTTCAATAAGTCTTGAATATTATCTTGCCTTCCTAAAAAGATCACGTCGTCTTGTAATTTTAGATCTATTACTTTTTGCCTTACCTTACTATACTCAGGTCCATCACCAACTAAAAGTAGTGTAGATTGAACGTGATCCCTTACTTTACTAAAAGCTTCGACGACTTGGTCAACCCGCTTTACTTTTCTAAAATTAGAAATATGAATGACGACTTTCTCATCCATATTAATTCCTAAGCGTCGCTTTAAATCTTCATCATAAGCTGGTATACGTTCTTCCGAGTCAATAAAATTATGAACAACTTGTATATCTGTATCGGTTTCAAATACATCTTGTGTTTGTGTTTTTAAACTTTCTGAAACGGCCGTAACAGCATCTGATTGTTCAATTGCAAAACGAATCATATTTTGTAAACTATCATCGATTCCTAATACGGTTATATCAGTTCCGTGTAAAGTTGTTACAATCTTCACATCTCGCTTGGCCATCTGCTTAGCAAATAATGAACAAATGGCATGCGGTACCGCATAGTGAGCATGAATGATATCAAGTTGCTCACGATCAACGACTTCAGCAATTTTGTTAGCAAGTGATAGATCATAAGGTGGATGTTTAAACACAGGATAATTCGCTACTTCTACTTCATGAAAATAAATATTAGGATAAAGACGCTTTAGTCTAAATGGCATCGTTGTTGAAATGAAATGAACTTCATATTGTTGCTCGGCTAAAAAGATGCCTAACTCAGTAGCGACTACTCCCGAGCCCCCGACTGTTGGATAACAAACGATCCCAATTCGTTTACTCATTATATATACCTACCGATTCTTTAATCGTACGCCATTCTAGCCACCCGCTATTTAATCCTCGAATAATAATTTCTGCAGTTGCTTCATTCGTTGCAACAGGAATTCTATAAACGTCACACAACCTTAACAATGCCGTTACATCAGGTTCATGTGGTTGAGCTGTTAGTGGATCACGGAAGAATACAACTAAATCTAAATCATCTTCAGCGATTTTAGCACCAATCTGTTGGTCACCGCCTAACGGGCCTGATTGTAATCTTTTCACTTCAAGGCCAACTTCATCCATAATTCGTTTTCCTGTAGTGCCTGTTGCAAATAATTCATGCTGTTGGAAGATAGGTTTATATGCTGTAATAAAATTTATTAAACTTTGCTTTCTATGGTCGTGTGCTATTAACGCAATTTTCATTGAACTCACCTACTATTCCATTAAATTTTCTAAACCATATACGTAATCATCCATTTCCATTACTTGTTCCACTGCAAATTGGACTCCACTCATAAATGAGTAACGATCCATTGAGCTATGGGTGATTTTTAAAGTTTGACCTGTTTGTCCAAACGTGACTTCTTGTTCAGCAATGTATCCAGGTAAACGAACACTATGAATTCTGAACCCATCATACTCTGCCCCACGAGCTCCTTCAATTGTCTCTTTTTCTTCTGGGTGACCTTGTTGTTCTGTTTGCCTTACATCTTGGATCATTTGCGCCGTTTTAACAGCTGTACCAGATGGTGCGTCTAGCTTTTGGTCATGGTGCTTTTCAATAATTTCAACATTAGGGAAATACTTTGCCGCCATTTGAGAGAAGCGCATCATTAAAACAGCTCCCATTGCGAAGTTTGGGGCGATGACAATGCCTGTTTGATTTTCATCACTTAATTGCTTTAATGTCGATAATTGCTCTTCAGAAAAACCTGAGGTACCTACAACTGGTCTAACATGATGTAACAATGCTAAATGAGTGTTATCATAACCAACTTCTGGATTGGTTAAGTCAATTAAAACATCAGCATTTAACTCATCAAACGCCTCACTTGACTCAGTATATATAGGAGCATCAAGATTTGGTAAATTGTCTATATCTTTAACTGATAATCCATTATGTTTACGATCAATACATCCAACTAAGTTAAAATGGTCTGTTCTTTCAATTAGTTTTAATGCTTCTGTACCCATTTTACCTCTTGGGCCTGCTAAAATAATGTTGATTGTTTCTGTCATGATTCATTCTCCTTTTTAGTCCAGCGATTTTGATCTCTTTTTTCAATTTTTGAAATACTTATATCAAATGCTTCATTTAAATCAATGTCTAAAGAATTAGCCATTGTTATGATGACAAATAGTAAGTCACCAAGCTCTTCTTCAAGTTTTTTATCTTCTTCTGACGATTTTTTTGGTTTTTCTCCATAGTAATGGTTCATTTCTCGGGCTAATTCTCCCATTTCTTCTGTCAAACGTGCCATCATAGCTAAAGGTGAGAAATAACCTTCTTCAAATTGACTTATAAATGCATGAACACGTTTTTGCATGTCTTCTGCAGTATGTTGCTCTGCCACTTGAAATCACTTCCTCTATATAATCTAACATAATGTTAGCTAACAAATAAGAATTTGACAAATTATTAATTTTAATTTTTTCACTTTTTTCTTTATCCTGCTAATGAAATGCTCAGTTACTAGAGCAAATTGATGAGTTGGCTAATATTGGATATAATAACTTGAGTGATTACAGCAGACGGAGGGTTATTATGTTAAACGGCATTAAAGCGAAGAATATACTATTTATATTGATCGGAGCTGCCATTTTCTCTTTTGGTATTGTTAACTTTAATATGCAAAATAACTTATCAGAAGGTGGGTTTACGGGGATTACATTGTTATTGTACTTTTTATTTTCTTGGGACCCTGGAATTATGAATTTAATTTTAAATATCCCCGTTTTCTTTGTTGGTTTAAAACTATTAGGAAGAATTACGTTTGTATATACTGTCATTGGTACAGTTGCTGTGTCGATCTTTTTATGGGTGTTTCAAGCCTACCCAGCTTTTTCATTACAAGATGACATGACGCTAGCTGCTTTATTTGCCGGGACATTTATCGGGGTTGGTTTAGGGATTATCTTTAGGTTCGGAGGTACAACAGGTGGTGTAGACATTATCGCAAGACTTGTCCATAAATACATAGGTTGGAGTATGGGTCGAACAATGTTTTTATTTGATGCCATTGTCATTATTGCATCGGTTGTCTTTTACTTAAATGAAGTCGAAGGGATGTATACGTTAGTAGCTGTATTTATCGGGGCAAGAATTATTGACTTCATTCAAGAAGGTGCTTATGCAGCAAGAGGTGCTACTATCATATCTGATCATAGTGAAAAGCTTGCAGAAGGAATTACAGAGCAAATGGATCGTGGCGTTACGATCCTGAACGGAAAAGGATACTACACTGGTAAAGACCGTCAAGTTTTGTATTGTGTTGTAGGTAAAAATGAAATCGTCAAATTAAAAAACATTATTCATGAAATTGATCCCCATGCTTTTGTTTCAGTTTCCACGGTACATGATGTGTTAGGTGAAGGGTTTACATTGGATGAAAACAAAAAGCCGATTGATTAGTTTAAATTTAAGCTTTTAAAACTATGTCGTAAATATTTAGATTAAAGTAAAGCTTAATCATACCGCAGTGGAAATACACTTCGCTTTCCATGGGCACGGCCTCAACTTCCCAAAACTCACTGCCGTGTCGTTTTGGGTGATTTTCGGCTCGCGCTGTTCCCATTGGAGTCTTTGTGTATTTCCACTGCTGGACTATTTTACTTTTGAGTTTAGTCGTAAAACCCAAAACAAATACGACAAAAGGCAAAAAGAAAATTGTTTTATAAGTTGAGACTCTAATTCATTATTTTGTCTAATAGCCAAGTTTCTACAGTAACATCCTGACGTATTAAAAAAATGAGGCTGGGACAGAACTAATTGTTAATACAAAAAAAACCGAACGAAATCATATTTTGACTTCGTTCGGGTTCATCCTTTACCACCGCTCCATCAAAATGCTTCGCTTTCCGTGGGCGGCTGATGAGCCTCCTCGTGCTACGCACTGCGGGGTCTCACCCTGGCCTTTGCTCCCACAGGAGTCTACGCATTTTGATTCCGCTAAGCGACTGTTCACCTAACTAATTGTTCGTATTTCCACCACATTACAAACCTTTTGTCCCAGCCTCATCTATGACTACATAGCTTTTTAAAAATTTCATTTTAATCATTCATGTGCAAGAACATTAGAATGAAACGGATTAGTTCCATTAATGCTACAACCGCACCTGCAACATAAGTCCATGCCGCAGCATCTAACACTTTTTTAGTCTCACGATGTTCTGCACTTCCAATAATACCAGAACCGACCATTTGACCCATCGCGCGATTAGAAGCATCAAATTCAACTGGTAAAGTGACAAGTTGGAACAATACAGCGAACGCCATAAAGATAATACCAACTAAGAACATTTGCATTGCGCCGAATAACAAACCAGCAATAATGAAGAAGAACGATGCATTTGAACCAAAACTCGCAATTGGTACTAAGGCATGTCTAAAACGTAAAAATGCATAGCCTTCTGCATCTTGGATAGCATGTCCGACTTCGTGTGCAGCAACTGCTGCAGCTGATTGTGATGGCTCATGGTAGTTATGTGACGATAAACGAACGACTTTTTTGCTCGGGTCATAATGGTCAGAAAGAAAGCCTTTCGTTTCTTCTATTCTGACGTCATATAAACCATTTTCTTGTAATAATTTCTGCGCAACTTCTCTTCCAGTCATACCAGATGAAACAGCAATTTTCATATGCTTTTTGTAAGTGTTTTTCACTTTGCTTTGTGCCCAAAGAGGTAAAATTAATAAAATCGCAAAGTAAATTAAAAATGCCCCTATACTCATATCGGCTTCCCTCCATCACATTTTTCTCTAAAGTCAATTTTAGTCAAACTACTTTTAGTCGTCAATTTCTTTGCTTGTCGATTGATCCTCTTTATATTTTTTCCAACCAACGTAAAATAATGTTGCAATAATAATGGAAGTGACGAGTGTTATCGTAAAAATGATTTCACTCATATCAACAACAATAGCTAAAGCATATAAAGGGATGAAAAGTATGATCAACACACTTAAACCCATTTTGAATAGCCCCTTTTAACTAATATTTATTATATGCTTATGCTATTTGGGTAGAACGTGTTCTTCTTACAACTAAAAGATACACTAGCGTGATTGATAATAAACTTAGCCAAAATGTAAAGTAACCGATATGTTCTTCAAATTGAGATAACGTCGGATACATCGGCATATGCCCATATACATAATCAATGACATCGTTATGTAATGTCCAAATACCCGCTACGACTAAATGTCGCATTTCAATTTTAAAAAATGGTGAGTATAACAGGGCTTGAATGGCCATTGCGCCGTGAGAGACAATGAGCATTAAGGCCATTATTGAAACTGGCTGACCATGAATGAACGTTAAAATGTTCATAACGACTGCCCAAGTTCCATATTTGAACAGAGTCAACATAGCCAAAGCTTCCATATACTTAAAGTTTTTATTCAGTAAAAACCCGACTAAAACAAACACAAAAAACATGGAGGCTGTAGGACTATCTGGTACAAACGGGATAAAGATCGTTGGAGTAATTTCTAATTGGTAACGATACCAATAGAAACCATAAATTGATCCTAAAGTATTTATAATTAACAACAATACAAGAATACGTCGGTCCATTAATAAATAAATCATGTTATTACCCCTATAAATTCCGTCATATGTAAGCAAAAAGCTGACTTAAAATAAGTCAGCTTTTTGGTCATTATTCTTCTGTATCTTCGTCTCCACCTTCACCATCATCAGTGTCAGTGTTCTCTACAATAAAGTTAGCTAATTGCTGTAGTTCCTCATCAGTACCATCAAACATACCAGCAGGCATATCTCCAATACCTTCAACTGAAATTTCAGCAATAGTATCAGCAGTATGTGGTAAATCTAGAAGATCAGGACCTAATCCTGGTTCACCTTCTAATACGCCACCGTGACAACTCATACAGTTTTGAGCATAAACTTCATACCCTGGATGGGTCTCATCCACCTCATGCTCTACCATATTATCTACTGAATACTCTTCACGCGTTTCCCAATCTACAGCTACAACCGACTCGTAAGTTAACCAAATAGTAGCAAGTACACCGATTAACATCATACCAGTTGCAATTGGTCGCTGAGATGGACGACGACCTGGTTTTGTATCTAAGAATGGTGCTAACAATAACGCACCAAACGCTAAGCCTGGAATACCGACTGTACCAATTACGATGTACTCCGCGGCAGCAAACTCATACTTTAACAATTCATATAAAAACAAGAAGTACCAGTCTGGTAAAGGAATATATGCAGCGTTGTTAGGATCAGCTTGTTGCTCTAATGATACTGGTGTTACAGCAACATAACATAAAAAACCGATTAAAAATACCGCACCTACTAACCACTCTTTCAATAAGTAGTTCGGCCAAAAGGCTTCCGTTCTACCAGGATACTCAGAGTAATCTTTTGGAATCGTATTACGTTGTTCTTTGTCTTGGACACGTGAGTCTCCGACAAATTTCATTCCTTTTCCTCTATGCACAGTGTTCCCTCCTTATCATCAGTTTTCTTCTTATAGTGGACCTGAGATTCCTTGACGACGAATCATAATAAAGTGTAATGCCATTAGCCCGAATAGAGCTGCTGGTAAGAAGAATACGTGAATCGCAAAGAATCTGGTTAGGGTCTGTGCACCGACAATATCTGGATCACCTGCAAGTAATGTCTTAATATCTGTACCAATAACAGGAACACTCTCTGCAATTTCAAGACCTACTTGAGTTGCGAAGAACGCTTTGTTATCCCATGGTAATAGG
The DNA here is from genome assembly GCF_007991275.1 of Alkalibacillus haloalkaliphilus. GTDB lineage: Bacteria > Bacillota > Bacilli > Bacillales > Alkalibacillaceae > Alkalibacillus > Alkalibacillus haloalkaliphilus. The sequence continues at coordinate 106,943 of NZ_BJYA01000003.1, forward strand.
TATCCAGTAAACCCTAGTCCAAACATTACGAAGAATAGTAACACACCAACAATCCAGTTTAATTCACGTGGTTTCTTATAAGCACCTTGGAAAAATACACGTAATGTATGTAAGAAAATCATTACGATTACGACACTAGCTCCCCAGTGGTGCATACCGCGAACAATCTGTCCATGTGCCACTTGTGATTGTAGATACTGAACTGAATGCCACGCATTCTCAATATCTGGAACATAGTACATTGTTAAAAACATACCTGATAATACCTGAATGACAGTAACAAAGAATGTTAAACCACCAAAGCAATATACAAATGCTGAAAAGTGGTGTGCTGGGTTTACGTGCTCAGGTACTTCGTGGTCAGCGATATCGCGCCAAATAGGCGTAATATCTAGCCGTTCATCAACCCAGTCATATAACTTTTGTAGCATCAATTACGCCCCCTCTCGTGGATTCGCTCTACCTAGATATAGTCGACCGTCTTCAATGCGATACTCATAGGCATGCAACGGCCCTTCTGGTGGTGTACCTGGAATGTTAACTCCGTTCTTGTCATAACGTCCATAGTGACAAGGACAATAGAATTCATTGTCATGGTCACCTGTCTCCCAGTCTACAACACAGCCTAAGTGAGTACAGATAGGAGATAGTGCTAAGATGTCTCCATTTTCGTCTCTATAAATCCATGCAGTACGTTCAGCTTCTGTATCGTACCAACCGTCTTGTTGGTCAATGTAGAATGTCTTACGTTGCGGCTCGGTAGTAATTTCATCAACGTCCATTACATACTCATATTCATCTGAACCATCAGCTTTTAATAACGGATCGACAGCCATACCAACCATTGGTGCTACAACAGCCGCACCCATGAAGCCACCTACACCTGTTAGCGTGTAGTTTAAGAACTGCCTACGAGAGACTTGATTGTTTTTCTTTTCGCTCATGTCTTTCCCCCCTCTATCCATCTGATCAACGAACAGGGTTTTTTTCACATATTTATTAGGACAATATAATGATAGCGTATCCCTCAACATCGGTCAATAAAAACAACAGATAGAATAGAAAAATGTCACAATTTCTTTACAAGATTGTCATATTTTCATTCGCCCCATTGTTCTTTAATTAAGTCTTCAATTTCACTGACTTGTGATTGAACTAATTGTTGGGTTTCTACTTGGTTTAAATCACCTTGTTGAGGAGCTGGTAACCAAATTAATTCTGCATCAATTTCTGAGTTGTATTTTCGCCACTTTTTATCAAAAGTAAACAAAAATATATGTTTGAATGGCTGCTCATTAACATGGTTAACAACTGTTTCTAATCGCTCATATTCATCTTCTAGTTTGTTTTGTTTAAGGTAATTATATACAGGCAATAAAAAAACACGGCCTTTTAATTGCTTTTCAATTTGAGTCATAAAGATTTGCATGACCTCATGTTGGTAAGCCAGCTTACTTAACTCATCATCATTTTCAAATGAGAATGGTATTAAAGGCATAATGGCAGAATCAATATACTCTTTAGCTTTAGTATAATTCTGCACATCTTGATGCATCCATTTCATATCAGCTACCTCCTATTTTGATCCTCTGCTTGCTGGTTATTTAGTAAGGAACTGTAAAAATTAAAAGATTTCAAATCTCCTTCATCTAAAGCTTGGTCAATTTTCGATTTTAATTCTAAAATGTATTGTTCATTTGCTACATAGTTTAACAGTAGATCAATTTCCTTGTAATCAGAGTCTTCCAAATAGTAATCATCAGGTAGAAACGGATTATCTTCTAGTACAGAAATATACTCCTTTGAATTTCTAACCCCTTCGAAATTCATTTCTACATATAAAGGTTCTCCATGATTCATCCTAATATCATGAAAAGCCTTTTCGACCTCATTAGTTACAACATGTTCTTTGTAAAAACGAAACGGTCTTTCTTCACCCTCTTGAACAGATATAATCATGCTCCTTGGGCATAGATGAGCCTCGAATACAAAGTGCAAGTTATTTAACAACTCATCACGCTTTAATAAATAATCAAAAAGCCATACAATTTCACGCTTAGGTAAATCATAATGGTCTAAAAACCAATCAATAAATGCCTTTTTCTGTAATGGTGAGATTTCCATATCGTCCCCCCTCTTACTTACTGTTCTTGCATTCTCATAATGAACTCCTGAACTTCCTCATCATCTGGGATGATTGTTAAGTAAGCATTCAATAATTTTAACGCCTTTTGAAGATCACCTTCTTCAACTAGAAACATACCATATTCTTTTAAGAAATCGGGTTCTTCACGATAAGTAAGTTCAGCTTGTTCAAAATGTTTTTTAGCAAGGTCAAATTGCTCTAACTCATTATAAACTTGTGCTGCCCTCCAATTTAAGACAACCGGATAACCTTCATAGCTCATTAACTGATCAACCAAATCTTTGGCTTGTTCATACTGCTCATTTTCAAAATAAATATTTAATAACAACTCTACTCCGTCTTCATAAGCAGGATCAATTGCTAATGCTTCTTGTAAATAAGTAACCGCTTCTTCCTGCTTATTTAACTTCAACGCATATTGAGCAGCTAATAAATATAATTCATTGTTATGCTCATCTTTATTAATACCTTGTACTGTTGTATCAAAAGCTTCTTGCAATGCCCCTTCTTCATAAAAAGCTCTAGCTAACATTGGATAAACACTCGTATACTCTGGGTCTAAATCAATCAATTGATCCCAAACTTTAGTACAAATATCAAATCGTTCAATTTGATAGGCTGTGTAACCGTACTTAAATAATTGGTCAGGTGTCTCTAGTTCAATTAATTCAAAATAATTAAGTGCTTCTTCCCAGTCACCAACTGAAGATAACGATTCAGCCAAACGTTCTTTAATGTTAACAACATCAATACTTGGTGCTTCCTTGTCCACTTTTTTATAAAAAGGAATTGACTTTTGGTATTCACCATTAGAGAACGCTAATTCTGCTAATGCTAAATCAATGATTGGCTCTTCAGAATCAATTGACTTAGCTTCTTTGAGCTTTTGTTCAGCTACTTCAAATAAACCTTGAGACTGATAAAAGTCAGCTAATTGAACTAAGGCTGTCGTATAAAACTCTGAGTCTTCTTTAATTTCTCCGAGAGTTTCTAATACTAGCTCGTCTTCACCTAAGTCAGTATAAATTTCAGCTAGCAGCAATCTAATTTGGTCATCATCTGGGTATAACAGAAGCATATCTTCATAAACATCTCTTGCATCATTTAGCAAGCCCCACTCATGAAGTAATTGCGCAATATCGAATCGCTCTGCATCTTCGGCTTCTGCAACATAACTCTTTAACAGTTGCACAGCTTCGTTAACTTTTCCTTCCTCTTTAAGTGTCAATGCTTCGCTAATTGTTTCCATAACTTAAATTCACCTTTCTATTTTCACAGTTCAATTTCCTTCATGATTAGTCTCATATCTTCAAAAAACGTTGGATAGGAGACATTAATACAATCCGTTTCATCAATTGTAACAGGTTCATCACTTATGATTGAAGCAATAACAGCCATCATAGCCATACGGTGGTCATTCTCAGATTGGACAGAACCACCTTTTAATTGTGTAGGACCTTTAACTACAATTTGATCTTCTGATGAAAAGACTGTTGCCCCAAGGTTTTGTAATATGCTAACTGTCGCCTCAATTCGGTCTGTTTCTTTATAACGTAATTCTTTAATATGGTTAATTTTCATTTCACCTTTAGTTTGAGTTGCAATAAGAGCTAATAAAGGTATTTCATCAACCATACTTGGAATCTCCTGTTCTGTAATAGTTGTCGGAATGAGCTCTGAATATGCCACTTCTATTGTACCAACAGGCTCGTCTCCAATATAACGTTCAACGGAAACGTTAATATTAGCTCCCATTCGCTTTAACACATTCACAAGTCCCATTCGTGTTGAGTTAACCCCTACTTCTTCGAGGATTAAATGGCTACCTGGTGTTATAACTGCAACTGCGATCCAAAATGCAGCTGATGATTGGTCGCCAGGTACAGTAATATTCGTTGATTTTAATGATTGTTTACCACTAACCTTAATGTGTTGTCCGTCAACTTCAACAGAGCCTCCAAAAGCTGATAACATTTTTTCTGTATGGTCTCTTGTCGGATTATTTTCAATGACTGTAGTCGTTCCGTTTGTTAGTAATCCAGCTAACAAGATCGATGATTTAACTTGAGCACTGTCTACTGGTAAACGATAAGTAATCGGCTGCAACTGTCCACCTTTTACTTGCAACGGTAGTTTGTTTTCATCTTTCATTGGGAAGAATTGAGCACCCATCTCTGTTAATGGGTTAAGGACTCTCCCCATAGGACGGTTAATTAATGATTCATCACCATTTAAATGGGTGTTAAAAGGTAATGCTGACAACAATCCAATTAAAAGTCTTGTTGTCGTGCCCGAATTACCCATATCTAGTGTAGTATTAGGCTGTCTTAAGGAGTTGACACCTTTACCTAATACTTTAACTTGTTCACCATTTTCACTAATATGTACCCCCAACGATTTAAACGCTTCAATCGTCCTTCGACAATCTTCTGAGTGTAAAAAACGATCAATGACTGTTTCCCCGTCTGCGATTGAAGCTAACATAACAGCTCTATGAGAAATCGATTTATCACCAGGAACTTTAACCTTCCCATTGATTAATCCACCTTTATAATGAAATTGCTCTGCCAAATGATCCCTCCTCACCTCTAACATAACGCCTTTACATTTGGGGTTTGTGATATATAACTAATAAACCCTTCTAAATAGGATTCGATTACTTTTTGATCAAAATGTTTAACATAAGGGTTTCCATACGTTGTTAACAAAATCAGTGCGATTTGTTGATTATCATTCTTTTTATCCGCTAACATGGATTTGATTAACTTTTCACTTTCCCAATCATTAATAGTTAATTTATATCCTAATGATGTTAACCAATCAATTAATGATTGGTTGAGTAAGTTAGATTGACCTCTTTCATTCTCTAGATCAGAAACGTATAAGTCGAACAGAATTCCAATCATAACAGATTCACCATGGGTTAGAGAATAACTTGAATAAACTGATTCAATTGCATGACCTAATGTGTGTCCTAAGTTTAAATATTGTCTAATATTAGACTCACGTTCATCATTTTCTACTATTTCTCGTTTAACGTGTATCGAGTCTTCGAGAATATTAGAAAAGTCAGGGTCATGAATAGAAATTTGCGATTTATTCAATAAGCTCTCAAGTAAAGAACCATTTTGAATGAAACCATGTTTAATAACTTCAGCTAAACCTGATCTAAATTCTCTGTCACTCAACGTCGCTAACATGACTTGGTCATAGATTACGAGGTCAGGTTGGTAAAACTGACCGATTACATTCTTTACATTAGATAGGTTAATCGCAACTTTGCCCCCAACACTACTGTCATGCGCTAACAACGTGGATGGCATTTGTATGAAGCCGATCCCTCTCATATATGTTGAAGCGACAAAGCCAGCCAGGTCACCGACAACACCTCCACCTAATGCTAATACAGCTGAATTACGATCCAACTGCTCATCTAGTAAAAATTGCTGAATTCGTTCAAATTCAGCGAACGACTTGGAACGTTCACCTGCTTGTACTACATAGTTAACAGTTGAAACGTGTGGAGACAGCGCATGTGTAACATCATCCAAATAAAAGTTCGCTACATTTTCATCTGTAATAATAGCGACTTTGTTGAACTGAAACGATTCGATGAGAGTGCCAATCTCATATCTTAAGTTTGAACCGATCAAAATACGATATCCTTTAGAAGTATTAACGTTAATTTCTCTCATTAAAACGTTCTAATCCTTTCTCGATACTCATTTACAGATTGCTTTAATTGATCCATGTAATCTGATGGAAACTGTTCAATAATAGAACTTGCAACTTCCCAAGCGACAACATGTTCCATAACCACAGCTGCTGCAGGTACAGCACAGCTGTCAGAGCGTTCAATGCTAGCTTGAAACGGTTCTTTCGAATTAATATCTACACTTTCTAAAGGCTTATATAAAGTTGGGATTGGTTTCATAACCCCTTTAACAACAATTGGCATCCCTGTCGTCATACCACCTTCAAAGCCACCTAAATTATTCGTTTTACGATAGTAACCACGTTGCTCGTCATAACCGATTTCATCGTGTGTCTCACTACCACGTGTACGAGCTGCTTCAAATCCAATGCCGAACTCAGCACCTTTGAAAGCATTAATGCTTACAACAGCACCAGCAATCTTAGAATCTAATTTCCGGTCATATTGTACGTAGGAACCTAAGCCTGCCGGTACTCCTTCTACTGTTACTTCCACGACTCCACCAATTGAATCACCATCTTGTTTTGCTTGATCGATGAAGTGCTTCATTTCTTCTTCTTTTGAATCATCAATGACACGTACTGGCGACTCGTTAGATTTCTTGATCTTCTTTTCAACTGACATAGGAATATCACTAGCCTTTATGCCATGTATCTCTTTTACGTATCCTACAATATTAATATCTAGTTCTTTTAATATCTGTTTAGCAATTGAACCAGCCGCAACACGCGCTGCCGTTTCTCGTGCTGATGAACGCTCTAACACGTTTCTCATATCACGGTGATTATATTTTAAAGCACCATTTAGATCAGCATGTCCAGGTCGAGGTTTTGTCACTTGACGTCTAATATGTTGATCTTCTTCAATTGGGTCTTCACCCATAATATCTTCCCAGTTCTTAAAGTCGTCATTTGTAACCGCAAGTGTAATTGGTGAACCTAGTGTGTAACCATGTCGAACACCACTTAGGATCGATACTAGGTCCTTTTCAATTTTCATACGGCGCCCTCTTCCATAGCCGCCTTGCCTACGAATAAGCGATTCATTCACATCTTCTTTAAGTAAATTTAATTGTGCCGGTATACCTTCTACGATTGTCGTTAATTGTTTACCATGTGATTCTCCAGCTGTTAAATATCGCACTTTAAAACACCTCTTAAATTATTGTTTTTCATAAAAGAACGTTTCAGCTACTTCAAAGTTAAAGCTTTGGGGGTTAAAGATTTGCTCGGTACTACCGACAAACAAGACTCCACCTTCTACGAGCGATTGTGAGAACCAATCATATACTTGGTTTTTCGCATCTTCTGTGAAATAAATTAATACGTTTCGACAAACGATCAAATCGTAACTTGAACGATAACAGTCAGCTAATAGATTATGTTTACTAAATTGTACGCAATTCTTGATTTCTTCTGATAGCGAATAGAAATTACCCTTTTTGTCAAAGTACTTTTCTTTTTTGTCTCGCGGAACCTCTTTTAAAGATCTCTCCGGATAAACGCCTTCTTTCGCTCTTTGTATAGCTAACTCATCGATGTCTGTTGCATGAATCGTGATCTCTTCCAATGGGAAGTAATCACTTAAGATCATGGCAATCGTATAGGGTTCTTCACCCGTTGAGCAGGCTGCACTCCATACTTTCAAGCGATCTTTACCTTCCTTTAATGTAGGAAGAATCTTTGTTCTAAATGTTTCCCATCTATTAAAGTTACGATAAAACTCTGAAACGTTAATTGTCATACGATCTAAAAACTCAAAATATAATTGTTCGTCTTGTATTAAAGCTTTATAGTAGTCATTGAAATTAGCAAAGCCACGCTTATCTCTTAACGTCGTTAGTCTTCTTTTCATTTGTTTCTCTTTATATAGTGCTAAGTCGATCCCCGTTCTTTTCTTTATATCAGATATAAACGTTATGTAATCATCCCTCATAATACCTCTCCCATCATAACATCCATTATATAATAGGTCTTATGCCTAATGCTAGAAATTACGGTTTTATTTCAAATGTTGTGGTGAGAGGATTTACACCACACACTTATTAACATTTTAACGAATATATTTATCACCGCTCCATCAAAATGCTTCGCTTTCCGCGGGCACGGCTCGAGCCTCCTCGGCCCAAAGAACGGAGCCTGTGGGGTCTCGAGACTCGTGCTGTTCCCGCAGGAGTCTACGCATTTTGATTCCGCTTAGTAAAGATCACATAACCCAAATGTGAATATGTACTTTTATGTTAATCAATCCTGTCCTATCACTTTTTTATTCTGTTACAAATGCTATATTCAATGATTGTAGCACCAATTAATGCCATAAACCTTTCGACATATTCTTTCATATGATTTTATACCACATGATATACGCTTCAATATCTTAATAGTATTATTAATCCCTTCTGCATTACTATATGGATACATAAAAGAGTGCATAATTTCTTTCGCCAACGTTGAAACATCCTTCCTACAGAATGAAATGGTACCAAACACACTTTTCTAAGCCCTTGTTTGACTGTCATTTGATCACTCGTTTTGAACCATTGGTTCACTTCATTCTTAAAGTCATAAGCTTTTAGTATAACAAGAGAGTGTATTTTTTGTTTTGAATGTAATGTTCAACCTCACCTTTTTATACAGGTGAGAATGTAACGAGCGATAGGCGGCGACGCCAGGTCGGCTAAAAGCGGCCACGTCCTGTGTCCAACGCCGACATTAGACCATCCAGGTCGTCATGGGAACAGCACGAGCTGAAGATCCACTGGGGAAAGCGTATTTCTTTCCCCAGTTAGCTGAAGCCGTGCCCACGGCAAGCGTCCGCCGATAGCGAGTTACAAACCAGAGCCGAAATTACAAATGAAAAATTTATTTTAGGACAAAAAGAAAACCAATCGTGTCAATGAAGATCACGATTGGTTAGAACTTGTTAAGTACAAACAATTAATTTTTTATTTTAGTAAATCCACTGATCAGCATCTTTAGTGTAGTCAACTTGTCCACCTTCGCTAAAGAAAAGACCGATTTCACGTTCAGCTGACTCAGGTGAATCAGAACCGTGAATGACGTTTTTACCAACTGTTAAACCATAGTCACCACGAATTGTGCCGATATCTGATTCTGCAGGGTTAGTAGCACCCATCATTTTACGTGCCGTTGTAATAACATTTTCACCTTCCCAAACCATTGCAAATACAGGTCCAGAAGTAATAAAGCTTGTTAACTCACCGAAGAAAGGCTTGTCTTTATGCTCACCGTAATGCTCTTCCGCTAATTCATTAGGGATTTGCATTAGTTTAGCGCCAACAAGCTTGAAACCTTTTTGTTCGAAGCGAGATACGATTTCACCTACTAAGTTTCTTTGTACACCGTCTGGTTTAACCATAATAAAAGTTCTTTCCATTGTCTTGTCACCTCTTAGATTATTTTGTTTCAAACCGTAAAAAGTTTATCAAATTTTAAGATAAAATACAATTTTAAAATTTACGTTTTCCTAAATAGCCAGCAATTTTTTGCAATGTCCGTTTTGGTTTTGTATTAGGTAGATCATCCAACTGTTGCAGCGCTTTCCTTAAGTAGGTCTGACTATATTGGAACGATTCTTCGATAGCATTCGACTCTCTAATTTGTTTAATAGCGAGCTCTGCTTTTGTTATGTCTTTAGGGTTATTGAAAAATTGCTCAACATGATTGTAAATAGTTTTGTCATTAAACGCTAAAATTGTAGGCAAGGTTAAGTTACCGTTTAATAAGTCACTTCCAACAGGCTTTCCTAGATCTTTTTCATTCGATGTAAAATCTAAAATATCATCAATAATTTGATAAGACATACCTATGTAATATCCATATAAACCTAAACGTTCAACGACTTCTGGTTCACTATTAGCGGCTATAGCACCTAACCTTGTACTAGTAGCAATTAATAAGGCTGTTTTACGCTTTATTCTTCTAAAGTAATTAAATAAACTTTGGTCGATATCATATTTGTCTCTCAATTGCTCAATCTCACCTATACACACTTGGTGGATTGTGTCAGACAAGACATCATGTATTTGTTGTTCATTTTGCCCTTTAACTAACTCTAATGTTCTAGCAAAGAGGAAATCACCTGTATACATAGCCGTTAAATTATCCCATTTATAATTAACAGTCGGATGACCTCTTCTTGTGTCTGCAAAATCAATGACATCATCATGCACTAATGAAGCCATATGAATTAGCTCTAAAGCAACAGCTACATTAATTGCCTGCTTTGTATCCGATTGACCAAATTGCGACGATAACAAGACAAAAATCGGCCTAATCCGTTTACCACCAGCTTGGAGAAGATGATTTGAAGCAGTTGAAATCATCGAATGCTCTTTACCAGTGATTTGTTTCATTTTATTCTCGATTTCAGTTATATCGTCGTTCATGTATTTAATAGTGGTTGCCAACTTCATCAAATTCACCTTTTTAAAAGTTTACTTTTTTCCCAAATGCATAGCCGCTGCTCCTAAAGCGAAGCTCTTAACTTTCACATCGTCAAACCCTGCTTCAAAGAACATGGATTTAAGTTTGTTTTTGCCAGGGAAGTTTTTCGTTGATTCATGTAACCATGCATATTCTTCATAGCTTTTAGCGAACAACTTACCAAACAACGGCATTATATGTTTAAAGTAAAAGAAGTATAATTGCTTGAAAACAGGAAGTGTGGGCTGTGAAGTTTCTAGACAGACTACTTGGCCACCTGGTTTAACGACACGGTACATTTCCTTTAACACTTGCATATAGTCTGGAACATTTCTTAAACCAAACCCGATTGTTACATAGTCAAAACTATTGTCTTCATACGGTAGAGACATTGCATCGCCGTGTACGAACGTGACTTGATTCGCACTTTGTTCTTGTTTCTTTTCTTCCCCTACTGACAACATATTTTGACTAAAGTCTAGTCCTGCAACGTTGCCCTCAGGTCCTACAGCATCAGCTAACGCTAAAGTCCAGTCCCCTGTACCACAACAAACGTCTAAGCAGTGTGAGCCCTTTTCAACGTTCATCTGTTTCATCACACTTTTGCGCCAAGCTTTATGACGTTGAAACGAGATAATGGAGTTCATCCGGTCATACCTTTTATATATTTTCTCGAAGACATTATGTACTTTCTCTGATTTTGTATTTGGGTCCATCTATTTCTCTACTCCTACTAACGCATTTATAATAAATATATTTGGTTGATCAAAATACGTTATTCTATAATTAAAAATTTAACGTTGTTCAATGACTTGTTTAATCTCATTTTGTTGGTTATTAATTAACTGAGTAAACCACGGCAAATAATTATGAAGGCTTAATATTTTACTTTGTATTTCGGGTAGCCACTGATCTTCATAACTTTCGATTTCATAATAATGCGCTATTCCGTTAAACAAGTGTGAATAAACGTTAATTACTTGCTCAACCCACTCTTTAGGTGTGAATTGTTTATGTAATAAGTCTACTTTATATTCATTAATCTTTTTTATGTACGGTAAAAAATGATAGAGAGCATTCGTTAATTCTGCATTAGAAAGTAGTTTATAAAATAAACTACTGTGATAATCCCCTAATAATACTTTAAGTTGGTTATCTTTTAATTCTTCTTGAGAACTACTCTCGTTAAAATGTTGATCAACTATGTCATGAACGTTTAGCGATACTTGCATGTTGACTAGTGCGTCTGCAATAATATGGTCTTTTTGATCAACAAGCTTATATATATACCACATATAATCTTCAACAAATACTTGGTCATACAAGGCTTCATCAATATAAGGGTGCTTATACCGTTTCAGAAACTCACTTTTGACGTCGTTTATATTTTCAAAATGCGATTGCATAATTAATCACCTTTTTAACCTAACTAATTAGGTTTAATATCTCTCCTGTTATGTATTTTAGCACTTTTCCTCTATTTTATCTAATCTACTGAGCTAAAAATTCGTAACGTAGAAGTCACATTAAAAAAAGAGGGGTTGTCCCCCTCTTTTAACTGCCCTATGTATCAATTATTTAACTGCATCTTTAAGGGCTTTACCTGGTTTAAACGCAGGTACTTTGCTTGCAGGAATATCAATCTCTTGACCAGTTTGAGGGTTACGTCCTTTACGTGCAGAACGCTCACGTACCTCAAAGTTACCAAATCCGATAAGTTGTACTTTTTCAGATTTTGTTAAAGAATCAGTGATTGCTTCGAATACTGAATCTACAGCTTTTGAAGCATCCTTCTTTGAAAGGTCAGCGTTTTCAGATACTGCATTGACTAGATCTGTCTTGTTCATGTTTTTCACCTCCTTTAAAAGGATAAATATCATTTAACTTTTACTTTTAGGCTAATTAACTTCAAAGCAAAAGTTAATCACAGAGATGACTAAATTGTTGCAAGTTTCAAACATTCAAACTACTAACATTGTTACCAAGATTTAAACAAAGATACATAGAAAATGCAACAAATACGCATTCTATCAGTGTTTAGTAGCATTTTGATTCATCAGTAGCATATTTTTCTAGTTGATGTAACTGCATATTATCACATGCTTTGAGCTGTTTCAACACGAAATTGCACCAAATCAACGTTTTTTCGTTTTTTTTAGGTATTTTTGACTACTTTTGCAATACATTAAATTACATCTATTACAAATTAAAGTTGACAACAAAAAAACGAGTGACACATTAGGTCACTCGTTTTTTAAGGAAATTTTTATAAAATTATAGCGATTAAACCACCGCTACCTTCATTAATGATACGCTCTAAAGTATCTTTCAACTTGTATCGAGCATGCTCTGGCATTAATGTTAATTTAGCATGGATACCTTCTCTAACAATTGAACTTAATGAGCGGCCAAAAATATCAGACTTCCAAATTGATAAAGGATCTTCTTCAAAGTCTTGCATTAAGTACCTCACAAGTTCTTCACTTTGCTTCTCAGTACCAATAATCGGTGCGAACTCTGATTCTACATCAACTTTGATCATATGAATTGAAGGAGCTACTGCTTTTAACCTTACTCCAAATCGTGAACCTTGCCTAATAATTTCAGGTTCTTCTAAACGCATATCTTCCAGTGAAGGACTAGCAATTCCATAGCCTGTTTGTTTTACCATCGATAGTGCATCAGATACTTGATCATACTCTCTTTTAGCATCAGTATAATCTTGTAAAAGCTCTAACAAGTGGTCTTTGCCTCTAATTTCTTCTCCTACAATTTCATTTAACACTTGATCGTATAACTCATCTGATGCGTGTAAATCAATTTCTGCAACACCTTCGCCCATTTCCATTCCAGCCATTCGCGCTTCAGTAATGAATTCATAATCATGGAATTCGCCTACAACACGATCCACATCTCTTAAACGCTTAATGTTTTGGACTGTGTCTTGAATCGCTTCCTGAAACTGTCTTCGCAGCCAATGATCTTCTTTTAATGACATTACCCAACTTGGTAAATTAACATTGACTTCAAGTACAGGGAACTCATATAAGGCTTCACGTAAAATGTTATTAACGTCATCTTCGTGAAGGTTTTCAACTGACACCGGTAATACTGGAATATCGTGTTCTTCTGCAAGTTCTTCTCTTAGTATGTTTGCTTCAGGTGAATGCGGTTGGCTAGAGTTTAAAACCATGATGAATGGTTTACCAACTTCTTTCAATTCATCTACAACTTGCTTTTCAGCTTCTACGTAATCTTCTCTTGGGATATCACCGAATGAACCATCAGTTGTTACAACGATCCCAATTGTTGAATGTTCTTGAATTACTTTTCTTGTACCCATTTCCGCTGCATCATGGAATGGGATTGCTTCTTCATACCATGGAGTATGAATCATTCTTGGTCCGTTTTCATCTTCGAAACCTTGAGCACCAGTAACAGTATACCCGACACAATCGACTAAACGTACGCGAACATCTAATCCTTCTTCAACTGCTACTTCTACAGCTTGATTCGGAATGAATTTAGGCTCAGTTGTCATAATTGTTCGACCTGCAGCGCTTTGAGGAAGTTCATCCTTTGCTCTTTCTCTTTCCTGTTCATCAACGATGTTTGGTAAAACAACGAGATCCATAAAGCGCTTGATAAACGTTGATTTACCTGTTCTCACTGCTCCAACTACTCCTAAATAAATGTCCCCGTTAGTCCGTCTCGATATGTCATGAAACACGTTAAACTTTTCCATTTTATCCCTCCGACCTGATCCATTTATCGACCACTTGTTATGATTTGGCACTACTAATTTATGTCGTTGTCCTAATCAAATATGACTTAAAAATATAAAAAAATAGAGATTCTAAAAAATAATAATAGAATCTCTATTTAACCTTATGAAACTTTATTCAGTTACTATGCCTTCTTTTAGAACAATTTGCCCATCTTCTAGATACATTTCAGGAGAAAACGCAGGGACAATTGGATAATGTTCGATTAGTAAATACCGTAAGTCCCCATCATATTCATCGATATCTTCACTTTCCATTAATTGATAAACATCAGGTCGATAATCTACGACAGCTTCACCTTGTGTTGTCATGACGACATCAAGATCTTGTCCAGTATATGGGCTAGTGACATTAGGTTCGTCTCTTAAGTTGACGCGGTCTTCATTGATCGTAAATAAACCATTTCCTAGCGACTCACCATATGGAGGGTTACCTGCATTATTACGATAAATATTAATTTCATAATTAATTGAACTTAACGTTTGCGTTACCCGTACATCTGAAACTTGTACTGTTGGCTCTTCTCGCGGATCTACAATAACATATGAGTAATAGCCACCTTGTTCGTAAGCATTTCCTGGTGTTTCACCAAGAATATTTTCTTCTTTTAGAGAATTAAAATTGACCGGGTACTTAATAAACAATGGTGTGTCTTGATCTCGTGTATGGATGGGTAAAATTCCATTATTACGTTCACTAAACTCCTCCACTGCTTGTTGCACAGCCGCTAATTGTTCATCGTTTGTAGCCTGATTTTCTTGCATACGTTCATTTGGGTACAAACAACCAGATAATAATACGGTAAAAGTTAATAAAGTTATCATTTTTAAATTCATGGTGTACTCGCCTCCTTCTACGGCGGGGTAGGCCCGCTAAACACGATGTACAAGATTATAAAACCGCCAACTAACATACAAATATAGGCGATGGCTGCAACAACTCCACTAACAACTCCTGTTAACTTATGTCTTGCTAACAGTATTAGACCAGTTGCCACAAATAATAGAATCATACCGACAAATGATATGTACATTCTTAACATTGGTTCTGACATAGGGATGCCTTCCTTTCGCACAGTTTAAAACCATTAAAATTATAACACGAAATAGCTAGCTTATGCTTGTCCAAACATAGTTAAAAGAGGTGTAGGGGCATACACCTCTTTTTTTATGACTAACTTCCTCAAAAGTAGCTCAAAATTCTATTACATTTCATCATATGAATTTTAGCATAGTTATGCCAAGTCCTCTTGCCCAAATTATAACTATTTTTTGAAAATCTGTTGTAACGTTGAGTAATCTATTGAATCACTCTTTTTAACAATCATCTCTACTAGTTGGTCTTCCTTTTGTTGACTCATCGGTTTATTTGCCATTCTTGCTAATTGTTTAACTAGCCTACGTACAGTTCTTTCATCCGAGAAATCGGCATTTTGAACGGATTGTGCCACTTGGACAATTTCTTCAGGCGATATATTGGCTTTCTTATTCAAGTGCTCAAAAATTGACTGTTGAAAGTCTTGACTCATGTTGATCCTCCTTCAGTATGCATTCGTAATAATATATGCATTCTAAAGGAAGTTGTTCTATTTTAAACGTGATGAATTAGACTATCCATTAGAAATTTGCTCAAGCTCATCCGCTTTGCTACGGTTCATTAAATCATCGACAACGTCTTTAGCTGGTTTATCATTCACAACTAGTTCATAGAGCCCTTCTGTAATTGGCATATTCACTTCTAGCTTTTTAGACATTTGATACGCAGCTTTCGTCGTACGTACACCTTCAACGACCATTCCCATTTGATCTAATACATCATCAAGCTTGTAGCCTTTACCAAGCATATTGCCTGCACGCCAGTTTCGGCTATGTTGGCTTGTACAAGTCACGATTAAATCACCTACACCTGTTAAACCAGCAAATGTAAGTGGATTTGCATCTAAGTGTTTTCCTAAACGAGCAATTTCTGCTAAGCCTCTTGTAATTAATGCAGCTTTAGCATTATCACCATAACCTAAGCCGTCAGATATCCCTGCACCTAATGCAATAATATTCTTTAATGCTCCACCAATCTCAACACCTACAAGATCTTCGTTCGTATACACTCTAAAGTTCTCATTCATAAATAAATCTTGAACAATAATAGCTTGATCAATTTGGAGCGATGATACTGTAACAGTTGTTGGTTGTCTTCTCCCAACTTCTTCAGCATGGCTTGGCCCACTTAACACAACGATTCCTTTACCTATTTCAGGACCTAATTCTTCGGCCATCATTTCAGAAATACGTTTATTAGTTTCAGGTTCAATCCCTTTTGAGGCATGAATAATGGTTTGTTCACTTGTTACAAAAGGTTTGACTTGTTGACACACTTGTCTAATTGCTTTAGTTGGTACTACAAACAGAATAGCATCAGCATCTTTTACAACCTTTTCCAAATTAGTATCAGCATGAATTAATTGATTTAACTGAATGCCTTCTAAGTATTGTTTATTTTCACGATCATTGTTTATTTGTTCAACTTGTTCTTCGCGGTGTGACCATAGAGCAACTTCAAGATCATTATCGGCTAAAACTATTGATAATGCCGTGCCCCAACTTCCAGCACCTAATACAGCTACTTTCCCCATACTTTCACCTCATTTTAAGATCTTTGTCTCGCATAAATTTTTATCGGTGTTCCATCAAATCCAAATGCTTCACGAATACGATTTTCTAAAAACCTTTCGTAAGTAAAATGCATTAAACTAGGGTCATTAACAAATACAACAAATGTTGGCGGTTTTGTTGCTACTTGAGTCGTGTATAATATTTTAAGTTTTTGTCCTTTAATAGAAGGTGTTGGATTAATGGCTAGCGAGTCTTCGATTACTTCATTAAGTAAGTTTGTTTTCACTCGTTTTGAATGGTTTTCACTAGATTGGATTATTCTTGGGATCAATGTATGAATCCTTTTTGTCGTTGCTGCAGATAGGAATACAACTGGAGCATACGATAAAAATTGAAATTGCTTTCTTATGTCGTCTTCAAACTTCTTCATAGCATCTTGTGAACTGTCAACTGTATCCCATTTATTAACGACAATAACTATTGCCTTTCCAGCTTCATGTGCATAGCCAGCAATTCTTTTGTCTTGCTCTATTATACCGGTGTCAGCATCGATTACGACTAAAACTACATCCGAGCGTTCGATTGCTTTTAATGCTCTAAGAACACTATACTTTTCAGTTGATTCATACACTTTTCCGCGCTTTCTCATCCCTGCCGTATCAATAATTGTGAATTCTTCACCTTCTCGTTTAAACTCAGTATCGATTGCGTCTTTCGTCGTACCTTCAACATCACTAACAATGACACGGTCTTCGCCGAGTAAAGCGTTAACTAGTGAAGATTTACCAACGTTAGGGCGCCCAATTAATGAAAAATAAATTCGTTCATCATCTTCATCTTGTTGGACATCTGTAGGGAAATGTTTAACGACTTCATCTAAAACGTCACCTAACCCTAAGCCGTGTGTACCTGAAATCGGCATAGGTTGACCTAAACCTAATGAGTAATACTCATATAATAAGTCTTGCATCTCATAATTATCAATTTTGTTAACAGCTAATACAACTGGTTTACTTGATTTGAAAAGAATTTTAGCAACTTCTTCGTCCGCTGCTGTAATTCCCTCTCGACCGTTTACAAGGAACACAATGACATCAGCCTCATTAATGGCAATTTCAGCTTGCTCCCTTATTTGAACAAGCAACGGTTCATCACTTAAATCAATACCACCTGTATCAATTACATTAAATGTGTTATTTAACCATTCCGCTTCAGCATATATACGATCTCGTGTTACACCTGGTACATCTTCTACTATAGAGATTCTCTCTCCAACTAACCGGTTGAAGATTGTTGACTTCCCTACATTAGGCCTTCCTACAATGGCTACTACTGATTTCCTCATCTTTATCATCCTTTAAGCACTATTCACTTTTATTGTGTCCAACTATATTCAATATACGATTAAAAAGAGTGGCGTTTAAAGCCACCCCTTTTAATTACTTATTAAAATCTTTTAACTGATCACCGATTAAGTCTCCAATTTGGAAAGCACTTTCGTCATCTTCTTTTTGATACTTTTCCATCTCTTTGCTTTCTTCTGCTTCTTCTACTTCTTTTATACTTAGAGATATTCTTTGTTCTTTTTCACTAACATCTAGTACTTTCACTTTAACTGTCTGACCAACCTCTAGTACTTCTTGTGGTGTTCCAATATGGTCTTTAGAAATCTCTGAAATGTGAACTAGACCTTCTACTTGTGGAAGCACTTCTACAAATGCACCAAAGTTGACTAGTCGCTTAACAGTTCCTTCTACAATATCACCTGAGTTAAGCTGTTCTTCTATTCCTGCCCACGGTCCTGGTTGTAGATCTTTTATGGATAAACCAATGCGTTCTGTATCACGGTCAACAGTAATCACTTTCACTTTAACTGTTTGGCCTACTTCAACAACATCTTCTGCTTTCTCAATGTGGTCATGAGATAGTTGTGAAATATGAACTAGCCCATCAACACCACCAAGGTCGACGAAAACACCAAAAGACGCGATTCGTTGTACAACGCCTTCAACGACATTTCCTACTTCAAGCTGGTTAAACAGCTCTTCTTTTTTGCGATCTTGTTCAGATTCAGCTACTGCTTTATGTGATAGAATCACTCGATTTCGATCGTCGTTAATTTCAATGATTTTGACCGATAATTGTTTCCCTCTATACTTTTCTAAATCATCAACATAGAAAGTCTCGATATGTGATGCTGGAATAAATCCTCTTATACCAACGTCTACAATTAAGCCTGCTCCAACGACTTCTGTTACAGTTGCCTCTAGCACTTCTTCATTATCATATGCTTTAAGAAGTTGTTCCCATACAACTTTATGATCTTTTGCTTTTTTAGATAAGATAATGACTTCATCTTCTAGTTTAGTAACGATTGCTTGGAACTCATCACCTTCTGATAACACTTCATTTGTATGCTCAACATGCAAATGAGATAGTTCAGAGATTGGTATAATCCCATCAAATTTAGCACCTATATTAACAACTACTTGTTTTTCCTCTAACTTCACAACTGTCGCTGTTACTTCATCACCAACATTTAAAACTTTTTCACTTAAATTTTCATGTCCAGTCATCTTAATTCTTCCTCCTTCTTCCTCAAAAAGAAAAAATAGCTATGTAACTTATAATAAAATAATCATAACATCATTTTTTATTTTCATCTATTAGGGATTGTATATTTTCCATAATTTCATCGGTAACTTCTTGTGCGGATGGTTTGTCTTCCTTCAATGTTTCGAAGTCTATCGGTGGTCCATAAATAACTTTTAACGGTTTAAACCTTTCATACGTACCAATAATAGCACAAGGAATCACAGTAGCATTCGAACGCATTGCAAAAAATCCAGCACCCGCTAATCCTTTTTTAAGTTGTCCATCTTTACTTCGGGTCCCTTCAGGAAACAATCCTAAAGTACCTCCATCTTCAAGAAGCCCTAAACCATTTCTTAAAGCATTACGGTCACGCATTCCCCGTTTAACCGGAAAAGCTTGTAAATTTCTTAATAAGAAACCAATACCTTTCTTTTCAAACAGTTCTTCCTTTGCCATGAAGTTTATGTCTCTAGGACAAGTTATACCAACAACGGGAGGGTCATAATTTGAAATGTGATTTGAACAAATAATTACTGGCCCTTCTTTCGGTACATTTTCCTTACCAAAAATTTTAATTCTAAATAAAAATTTAAATACCGTATAAACAACTGCTTTAGCAAATTTATAAAACATCACTTAAACTCCTTTAAAACTAGAGTGATCTTGAATGATTGTAAGGATACTCTCTTTTACTTCTTCAATTGACTTCGATGTCGTGTCTATTTCTATGGCATCATCAGCTTTCGTTAACGGCGCCATTTCCCTTTGTGAGTCAATTTGGTCACGCCTTTCGATCTCTTCTTTCAATTGCTCTAAATCAGACGAAATACCACGATCAACATTTTCTTTATGACGTCTAATCGCGCGTTCTTCAACTGAGGCTACTAAAAATATTTTCACTTCTGCATTCGGAAGGACATACGTCCCAATATCTCTACCATCTACAACAACATTGGCTTCATCTGCCAACTTTCTTTGCATCTCAACCATATGTTCTCTAACTAATTTATGTTTAGCCACGATTGATACATTGTTTGTCACATCGCTTTGGCGAATATCATCCGATACATCATCACCATCAATTAGAACATCTTGCCCATCTTCTTTATGTCTAAAGGAAATGTTAATTTGTGATGCTAAGTCTGCTAGAGCTTCTTCATCTTCTAAATTAACTTGATTTCGTAAAGCTATTAAAGTTAATGCCCTATACATTGCACCAGTATCTATATAGAGATAATCTAATTTCTTTGCTATTTGTTTTGCTACAGTACTCTTCCCTGCTGCAGCTGGTCCGTCAATTGCTACTCTCATAACTATTCCTCCAGTAATCGCCATTCTTAGCTGTTTTAATTATATTTTTAGTTTTCTTCGTCGCTCTAATTGTCGATCAAAACAGTATTTAATAATAGTCTCTCTCTTGTGTTCTTCTAATGAATTAAATTGAATAGATAATTTATAGCCTTCTCCTTCTTTAAGAGGAGAATAGCGTATGGTTTGTCCTTTAACACTTAAGTAAACGTAATCATTTGCTTCAAATGGTAGAACTAGCATAAGGTCAACTTCTTCGTTTGGCATAAAGGTTTGTTTCATACTTCTAACCGCTAACCCACCACCACTTAAATCTAAAGTATGTGTAATTAATTCTTCTTTCGATTCATCCAATGGATATACTGCCACGTCCAAATTTGTTTCAATTCTTACGTATTCACGCCTTTGGACTTTTATTAACTCTTCAGTTTTTGGGAATGGTATTTCAATCATACTCCTTCCCTTTTTTTTCTTTCTTTTAACTTCAGAGTAATACATATAAACAACATCATGATCACTAATGAATGAAACCCTCACTTTAGTATTTTCTAAAAAGTAAAAGGTTCTACCTGTACTTTGGTTTGTAGGGTAATCAGCATATATTCTTTTTCGATTCAAATCAACGACTTTTGTATGTAACTTTTCTTCTACTTGGTCACCTTTGACTGTTTCTAGTGTTAGCTTCATTCCTACTGTTATCATTTCACTAACCCCTTTTAGTATGAGCTAACTTTATTATGACAAAAAACTATAAAAAGGAAAAGGCTAAGTTGCCTTTTCCTTCTTAAATTTTCCTATTAAATCTTAATTATAGACTTCCTCACTTTGTTTCAAGCGTTCTACTCGTTCCTCAAAACCATCATCAGCGTTAATAAACACACGATAAGTTGTGGAATCTATTGTGCCGAGGATTTCATATGCTAACACTTCTTCACCTAAATCATTTTCTATAACAGCTAATCTCTGTTCCCTTACCTCTAAACTTTGATTAATGTGTTCAGTTGCTTCTTCCTCAGATAAAGTTGCTTCAAAATCACGGCCTGTTCTGGTTTGCTCATTAAACACATAGTCTTTTGCTGTAAGTCCTATTATGTCTCCTTCATCTAATGCCACTTTCACTTGAATACTATCAGGATAATACAGTATATCATCTTGCTCGTGAACAAACTCATATACCCCTACTTTATCGTATTGTATACTTTCAACCATTTTCACATCATCAAAATCAAGGTCTTCTAATAATTGTTGTGCTTCATTCATTCCATCATGTAAGCTTATATTCGCTTCATCAAGATCTCGACTTAAAAGATAAGATAAAACATGACCGCCTTGTCGAGTTATTTCCGCATAGCCATGCAAGTCTTCTGTATCGAACGAAGCGTTATACATCGGAATAACTGAACCTTCACCAGTTTCAGTTACAACTAGCTCAGCCTCGTTATCTAACTCAAAATAGTCTCTAATAATTTCCCGTATATCTTCTTCAGTTTGTTCTTCACCATCTATTTCAACCTCTTGATCACCACGTTCTGCTGCAGAAAGTCCTACTGAATCGTCAAATGTATCATAGCTTTCAGCATTTCTCTCAACTGTTTGTAAACCATTTATGATTGAGTCTTCTCGCGGTTCATTAGTGGCTAACATAACTTCCACATCCATCCACCTAACACCGTCTGATAAAACTTCATGTTGAATGGTTCTTAAATCACGTCTAATTTCATTGGATTGATCTTGAAGTTGGCTTAATGTATTTAATTCGTCGTCAGATAACGGGTCATCATCCAACCCTCTAATCGAGACACGATAGGCAAACTCTCCAATATTGTTTAAAAACTGTTCAGTCTTATTAAATGGTACTAGTGTTAAAGGCAATTGAGATACATCAGCCTTCGCTTCAGACGTAATTTTCCAAATATCTGTCATCTGTGGTGACACATTATCTGGAGCATTCATCGCTAACACGGTATCGATTTTCTCATTCAAAGTATCCACACGGTACGAAAGATCATGGAAAGCACGTTGGTAATTATTTTCCGCTTTAATTAGTACCGCATTTTTTTCTTGTTGTTCTTGATACCCCCAAACAAGGGCACCGATTAATCCAACTAATAGAACAATGTATATAATCCATCTAACTGCACCCATATTTCTAACCTCCTAGTTCATAAATATGTGCTTACCAATTCGTTTAATTTGCGGCCTTGACCAAATCCAGTCTGACGTTGCAGTATCTGGGTTAAAATAGTATGTTGCACCACCTGATGGGTCCCAACCATTAATTGCATCCATCACCGCTTCACGCGCTTGCTCATCCGGTTCCATATATATTTGACCATCATCAACTGCTTCAAAAGCTAGCGGCTCAAATATAATACCTGAAATCGTGTCAGGAAATTCAGGGTCTTCAATTCGGTTTAAAATAACACCCGCAATAGCAACTTGACCATTATATGGCTCACCACGCCCTTCAGCATAAACAGCTTGTGCCATTAGTTGAATATCATTTTGTGAGAATCCGCCTGGCACGTTAACAGCTTCACCTTGTTCGCCTTCAGGTGCTTCTTCTTGTTCTGGTACTTCAGGAACATCACCATCAAAAGTTCCTTCTTGACCTTCTGGTTGCTCACCTGGGTCTGCTTGTTCCTCTTGTCCTGGTGCTTGTTCAGGTGCACCTTCTTCAGCAGGTGGTTGACTTGGTGCTCCTTCACCTGGCGCCCCTTCTCCACTTGGCGGCTGACTTGGTGCTCCTTCACCTGATGGTGGTTGTGCTCCAGAATCATCAGGTGCTTGTCGACCTTGTTCACCATAATGTGTGAAATCTCTTCCTTGATTTAATTGCTCTCTAATCCATTGTTCATCGTACTCGGATGCTCGAATAAGCATATCTTTTGTCTTCTCACCAACTAAACCATCTACTTCTTCTAAACCGAATTCATCTTGGAAATTTCGAACTGCCCAATAAGTCTCCCATCCATAAACTCCATCTATTCGACCATTATAAAAGCCGATATACTGAAGCCTTGATTGTAGTTCTACTACATCATCACCAGTAGCTCCTTTTTGAATTACCTGTTCACTAAAACCTTCAGATGTTTCTTCAGGTAAAAATGCTACTATTCCAACACAAAGCGTTAAAATCATAATAATTTTGCTAATTTGATGTTTCCTTCTCAATGTTGATCCTCCTCAATTACTGACTCTAATCTTGTTGCTTATTTTTTGTATCTTTTCCGTTAATATTCTTTGAAAATAAAAAAAGGCTAACAGAAGAAACAATTACCATCTGTTAGCCTAGATATTTTCTATATTTTTTTAATTAAACTGAATATTACGTTGACCAGTCGACAGCTGTACTGCTAACTTTACCCTAGCCTTTTTACAATCATAGTCATGACCTAATAGCACACCATGGTTCGTTAAGTCATATGCACTACCTTCATAATCATAAGTCGGATAAACAGCACCCTCTTCAGAAGCTGTCGTAATGACGACAATGACCCCTTGTTGAATCGCATTTTTAATAGCTGGCATCATCTTGGGAGGAACTTGCCCTCTACCAACACCTTCTAAAATAATCCCTTTAGTTCCAGCTTGAACAAGACTATCCATAACAGTTCCGTCACCATCAGTGTAACATTTCACTATATCAACACGAGGCAAAAAGCTTCCTAATGGATAAACTTCTCTACCTATTGGTTTCTGATATACTTGGACGATATCGTTATCAATAATTCCTACATAGCCGAACCCAAATGCATTAAAGCCTTGAATGTTACTAGCATGTTCCTTTTTAACATGTTTAGCCGTAAATATTCTTTCATTAAATACAACGACAGTTCCAATACCTCTTAGATCAGAGCTACAAGCAGAGTATATGGCATGCCTTAAATTAATGTAAACATCACTACCTAAGTCACTAATTGACCTTTGCGAACCTGTTACAACAACAGGTCTTTCATCATTAACGGTTAAATCTAAGAAGTATGCGGTTTCTTCAATTGTGTCTGTACCGTGTGTTACAACAACACCTGATACTTCAGGGTCTTGAAAATGATACTCAATTGTCTGCTTTAACTTGATCCAATCATTTGAATCTAAGTGAATACTTGGCTTTTGGAAGGCAGAATCAATTTGAATATCAATTTCAGCTGGTAATTCACATAAATCAGCAAGTTCTTCACCCGTCATAGCTCCTGATGATAATTTTCCACTTGGATGTTTCGGTTTACTTGCTATAGTACCACCTGTTGTAATTAGTACAACTTTACTCATATTCTTCACCTAGTTTCTTTATTTACTATATCGTTTGCAATTTTTTCTCCGTGATGTCTTCCATTCTCAATAAAAATCTCATTGTTGTTATAACCTGCTGCAATAACACCTGATATATAAATGTGGTCAATGTTTGTCTCCATCGACTGTTCTCTGAACTGTGGTCGTCCTGTTTCATGATCAATTTCAATACCAACTGACTTAAGAAACTGTTGGTTTGGGTGGTAACCAATCATTGCAAAAACAAAATTAGCAGTTACTTCCCTCTGTTCGCCTTTAACACTATACCGAACAGATTCTGTAGTAATTTCATCAACTTCAGCATCAAATTCCATTCGAACTTTTTTATGCCTTACTAAAGACTCAAAGTTCGGCAAGATCCATGGTTTAACGCTTGGTGAATAATCACTTCCTCGATATAGTACAGTTACATGAGCACCTGCTTTTTCAAGCTCTAACGCTGCATCAACCGCTGAGTTTTTGCCACCTATAACTACGACATTTTCATTAAAGTAAGGGTGGGCCTCTTTAAAGTAATGATAAACATGAGGCAATGACTCCCCTTTTACATTTAATCGATTTGGATTATCGTAATAACCTGTTGCAATGACTACATAATTGGCGTAATACGTTTTCTCTTCACCTTTTTTTGTTTTCGTTTGCAAAGTATATGCATTATTTTGTTGCTTCTCTAATTTCATGACTTGTTCATAAGTATTTATTCTTAATTCAGTACGCTGTGCGACTGTACGGTAATACGTTAATGCTTCATTTCTTACAGGTTTTTGTCTTTCTGAAATAAACGGTATTTGACCAATCTCTAGTTTTTCACTCGAACTAAAAAAAGTTTGGTGTGTCGGATAATGATATAAAGAATTCGCGACATTTTCTTTTTCAATTAAGAGTGGATCAAAACCTTTTCGTTTTAACTCAATTCCGGTTGACATACCACATGGGCCTGCACCAATTATAATTACTTTCTCGCTTTGCATGTTGTTGACACTCCTATTAGAACTTAAGTACATTCATAATCATCTTCTATTATGTTAAACCGTTTTATGTGAGTAAATTTACAGAACTTAAAATAAATAAATCTCCTACCAATTAATAATGATAGGAGATTTTACTACAATATTCAACTTAAAGATGTTTAAATCCATCCTCTAAAACGAGCTGCTTCAGTCATCTTACGTACGCCAACCATGTATGCAGCTAAACGCATATCAATTTGTCGGTTTTGAGCAGTTGTGTATACATTGTTAAATGCTTTTACTAACACCTCGCGTAATTTCTCCTGAACCTCTTCTTCTTTCCAGTAAAAACCTTGATTGTTTTGGACCCATTCAAAGTAAGATACAGTTACACCACCAGATGATGCAAGTACGTCTGGTACGATTAAAATATCTCTTTCAGTTAGAATTTTCGTTGCTTCTAAAGTTGTTGGACCGTTTGCCGCTTCAACAACAATTTTAGCCTTAATGTCGTTAGCATTATCTTTTGTAATTTGATTTTCGATTGCAGCTGGAACTAAAATGTCTGTATCAAGCTCCAACATTTCTTCATTTGAGATCGTGTCATCAAATAAGTTAGTAACAGTACCAAAACTGTCACGACGGTCTAATAAGTAATCAATATCTAAACCTTCAGGGTCATGTAGTGCCCCTTCAGCATCTGAAATAGCAATAACTTTCGCGCCCATATCGTGCATAAATTTAGCTAAAAAGCTTCCGGCATTACCGAATCCTTGCACTATTACACGTGCATCTTTGATGTCAATTCCACGTTTTTTACATGCTTCCTCAATACAAATTGTAACACCTTTTGCAGTTGCAGATTCTCTACCGTGCGAACCACCTAACACAATTGGTTTACCTGTAATAAAGCCAGGACTATTAAATTCATCAATTCGGCTGTATTCATCCATCATCCAAGCCATAATTTGAGAGTTTGTAAACACGTCAGGAGCAGGGATATCTTTTGTCGGTCCTACCACTTGAGATAGTGCTCTAACATAACCTCTACTTAGTGCTTCCAATTCTCTAAATGACATTTCACGTGGATCACAGATTATACCGCCTTTACCACCACCGTATGGTAAATCCACGATACCAGACTTAAGTGTCATCCAAATTGACAGTGCTCTTACTTCCTTCTCAGTAACATCTGGGTGGAAGCGCACACCACCTTTTGTTGGTCCTACAGCGTCATTGTGTTGAGCTCGATAACCAGTAAATACTTTAATATTACCGTCATCCATCCTTACTGGAATTCTAACAGTAATCATTCTTACAGGTTCCTTCATTAATTCATAAGCTTCTTCAGGATATCCCAATCGATTTAATGCATCTCTAACTACAGATTGTGTAGATACTAGAATGTCATTTGGTTGTTCGTTTTGAGAATCTGCTGACTTTTCGGCTACCATTCGTTTACCTCCTATATCTATGCAAACAATGTTAAGTATGTCTTTCAATGATTAGTATACATCTTAAACAGGAATATGCAATATTATTGCAAGGCAAAATTACTAAAAACTTCGTAAAAATTAGTTATATTTCTCTACTGTTAAATCGATAAATAGTTGAATCATTTCTGCATAACTTAAACCAACTGCTTTTGCAGCGTCAGGATATAAACTAGTCTGCGTCATACCAGGTAACGTGTTAACCTCTAAAATGACTGGTCCTAACTTTTCATTTAAAATGAAATCTACACGTGAATATGTTTCGCAACCTAGCGATTGATGAGCAACTTTTGAGTAATTTAAAATTTTCTCAGTTAAAGCATCGCTAATTTCAGCTGGGACGATATGCTCACTTCCACCTTCAGCATACTTTGACTCATAATCGTAGTATTTACTTTTTGGAACAATTTCGATTACCGGCAACGCTTGTTCATCACCATTATTTCCTAATACAGCTACAGTCAGTTCTCTTCCCTGCACATATGTTTCCACGATTATGTCAGAATCATGCGTAAAAGCTACTTGGATTGCTTCGCTTAATTGATCCCACGTCTCAATTACTGTTAGACCTAAAGTTGAACCTTCTTGGTTAGGTTTAACAACAAATGGTAAATCAAAACTGCTCTTAATATCTTCAAATACTTGTGTTCTCGTTTCTTTAAAGTGATATGTTTTACTTTTAGCAACCGGGATATTATGCATAGCAAACACTTGTTTTGCTTTTGATTTATCCATTGCGAGTGACGAAGCTAAAACACCAGAACCTACATAAGGAATTTCTAATAAATCTAACAGTCCTTGAACTGCCCCATCTTCACCTTGCTTGCCGTGTAAACCAATAAATACTAAGTCCACATCTTTAATTTGATCAATTAATGAGTTTAACTGGCTTGGGTCAAAGTCGATCGCTAAAACATCATGATCTAAATCTTTTAGTGCATTTATAATACCCTTTCCTGTCGATAGAGAAACTTCGCGTTCTTTAGATGTCCCACCATATAATACTGCAATCTTCATGTATTCACCTCAAAAGTCATTTAAAATATTTATTCATTACTTGTATTGCGTTATTTTTTACAATTTCAACACCATATTCTTCTAACACATAAGATGTCATCGTGCTTGGTGCCCCAAACTCTGACATTATGGATATTAAATCTTCACGTTTTTTTGAAAGTAACGTTTGATCTAACACTTTCATGTAATACCTTTGATCATACTGATATACAGAAGCTTCTACATCTTGATTTTGTAACGTTCTCGCTAATTGTATAATGGGTTCAATTGAATCAAAGGAGAACATAATTTCTTTGCTCTCATCCATTGTCACTTTTAACTCGATATACTCATCATCCGTTTCCCCTTCATTTTGTGTTACAACAATGATCATCCCTTGAGCTTGAAGCATATGAACTCGAACAACTAACATTCCATCTAAGTCCATTTCAAGCTCCTCTGATGCCTCATATAACATATCTTGAAAAAGCTGGTTTGCTTTCGGTAAATTGTTCCACAAATCCTCTTTGGAGTAACCACGGTCATTTAAGTCATCATAAGTTAGAAAAATTTTAAACTGGTTAACGCTAATTCGCTCTAGCCTCACGCAACCACCTCCAACTAATATCTTCTTATAGTATATGTCTTTACCACTTAAAAAATTGCCTGTATAGGTATGTATAAATATTAATACCTACACACTATTTTAAATCATATTAAATTAATAAAAAACTGTTAAAACTTATTCAATGAAAAAAATAATCTTTATGGCATTACATATTGATAATATAATGGAATGCTAATAATTAATAATATAAAAAGGATCAACACAAAATGAATACTGAACTTATGTAACGATAAATTAGGCGGGCGTTCACCTTGTTCAGTTTTATCTGAATCACTTTGTTCATCCTGGCTGTTGTTCCGCTTTTTACGATGCACTTTACTTCGCGGAGGTAAATTTAAGACGTCATATTCTTCATGTTTTTCACTACTATTTTTAATTTGTTCTTGTTCAACACTCAATGTTGTCACCTCATAAATAGTCGATAATAAATACCTAATAAGAAATCAATTAAAAAATGTGCTACGAAAGGAACCATTAAATTATTCGTCACTTCGTACATGTAACCGATCAAAAAAGATAATAGCAAAACGGATACTAACAAAACGACCTTATTTAAATACCTGAAATGAATTAAAGCGAATAATAGACTGGCTAAAATAAAACCAGCAAAAGTATGAATAACTCCTCTAAATAGCACCTCTTCTGCAAATGCAATTAAAAGCGTGATTGCAAAAATATGAGGGATCGATAAAGCTTTAAACAATCGTTCATTGACTCCACCGTCATCATAAGATTTCTTCGGTAAAACTTTAACCAAAATTACATTAATAGTGACTATTAGTAAAGCTGGTAAAACGGCAAATACAATTATTTCATTCACATCAAAATACCATAGACCAAAAAATTCGCTTAAAGAATCAAATAAGAAAAAGCCTAAAATCGCTGCAATTAATAAGAACAATAATTGCGAGGCATATACATTGATAATCAATTCACGATCAGACAACTGTTTTACAATTTCGGCCTGGCTTGGTCTCTTGTTCTTTTTCATATAGTCACCTTCTATTAAAAATGGCGTCTAACCGTTTCTCCCAATAAAATGTTATTTTATGATCAACCATCTGATTAGGAAAAGTCCAGTTATCTAAATTAAAGTCACAGTAATCACAACAATATGTAGTTGCATTTTTTACCCCATCTTGAAATGATTGATATAAAGCTTCTCTTCGACAACGAGAATAATGTAACCAACTTAACATTTTAAGTATACTTTCTCTTTTAACTTGCAATCGTTCATCACGGACTTTTTTTAGAGCACTATTTAGATCATGATGATCTCGTATGTTGGAATTAAGTTCTAATTGAAACT
Organism: Alkalibacillus haloalkaliphilus; assembly: GCF_007991275.1. Taxonomy (GTDB): domain Bacteria; phylum Bacillota; class Bacilli; order Bacillales; family Alkalibacillaceae; genus Alkalibacillus; species Alkalibacillus haloalkaliphilus. The sequence goes on from NZ_BJYA01000003.1 coordinate 137,215, forward strand.
TTAAAAACCTTTCCTTAGTTTCACTTAACCCTTCAACTTCATTTCCATTTAATCGTTCGCTTATAAACCACTCTAATTCATCATCATTGGGCAATTCTTGACTGATTAGCTGAAAGGGAATTGTTTCATCTCCTGGCTGATATAACATCGTTGCGACACTATGTTCATCATCTCGCCCTGCCCTTCCAACTTCTTGTATATAAGATTCCAAATTAGATGGCATATGATAGTGGATAATTAGTCTAATATTTGCTTTATCAACACCCATTCCAAAAGCGCTCGTGCAACAAATAACGTCTAACTGATCATACATAAATTGTTGTTGAATTAACAACCTTTCATCTTGATCCATTCCACCATGGTAGTAAGCCACTTTTCGATTAGGGAACTGTTGTTGTAACTTTCTCGCTACTTCTTCACTGACCTGTCTACTCGAAAAATAAACCATAGTTGGCACATGATTATTGTGTAATAACTCTTTTAAAGATTCCTCTTTATGTTTTTGGTCTTCTACTTTCTTTACCGACAAAGTAATATTTGGTCGATCAATTGGATAAAGGATTTTATCCATTTTAATTTGTAAATGTTTAATAATATCATCTTGTACTTGTGGTGTAGCCGTTGCACTTAGTGCTAATACTGTAGGCTCTTTTAGTTGCTTAAAAATTGTATGTAATTTCATATAATCTGTTCTGAACTCATGTCCCCATTGTGAGATACAGTGCGCTTCATCAATGACTAAATATGAAACATTTACTTGCTTTAATCTTGCAATAACTCTTTCTTGTTGTAACATTTCAGGTGAACAATAAATTAACTTGTACTCGTTTATATTATTTAATATCTTTTGTTTCGCTTTCTCATCAACTAAGCTATTGATTGCTGCCACTTTTTTGATGCCTTTTGATTTTAGTATTTTTACTTGATCGACCATTAAAGAAATAAGCGGAGACACTACTACAGTAATTCCTTCTGTAATCAAAGCAGGTAGTTGATATGTAATCGACTTTCCGCTTCCTGTAGGTAAAGTAGCTAACGTATGTCTGCCGTTTAAAATGGATTGGATAATGTCTTTTTGACCGTCTCGAAATTGACTATGGTTAAAGTAGGTCCGTAAGTGCTCTTCTAATTTAGAATGATTGGCCATCTTGAACCTCCTGCTTATGTCGTTCAGCCCCTAGACGAGCCAAAGTTAGTCTAATTTGAAAATAGGTAACATCCTCTGGTAGCTGCTCTTTAATTAGTTTTAACCGCTTAGTAGTTAAACGATTAATAGCATCTTCAATCAAACTGTAGACACGTTGCGACACATATTCGTCTATTTTAAAAGCTTGGTCTTTCGTAGCAATTTCGACGATGTGGTCTTCTATCGTACTTCTTTTCAAATGACGTACGTACGCAATTTGTTCAACCGTGTAACCTTGGTCAATCTTTTCATAAGTCATTTGTGCCGAATGCGTTAATGATGTTTCGTTGCGATTCATTAAAAATTTATAACAAACTGGGAAATGATTATGGTCTTTCAAAATATATTCAATCCATAAATGAACGGTTGAAATAATATGTAGCTGAACCACTCGTTCTGGTTGATTAAATTCGGATGCTATTTGGTTAAGGCTTAGCCCAACTTGGTCAGCACCTGTAAAGCTCATCATCATTAAATTAGCTCGCTTTTCATCGACGAGTTGAAATAATTGGTGAAGTTCTTGATATAACCCTTCTCCATTACTAGAAATGAGCTGAGATTCTTTTAACACGTTTTTTACATCTCTTTGTACTTCATCATTGTCTGAGACAGGTAAAAAATTATTTTGACCTTTTATTAGATGTGATGTCGATTGAACAAGAAGCTGTAACTTCCGGTAAAATGGTAGAGCTATTTGACTATATTTCTCACCGTTAAAATAAAGGTTTGAAAACCATTGCTCCTCCTTATTAAGCTTGTGTGCTTCTTCAGTTAAGTAGGTCAACTCTCCGCTGTTGAATAGAAGTCCTTTTGAAATAAGACGATCAATATAGTAGTCAAATTCATCTTTGCTTAACTTTGGTAAAATTCCTAGGTAAGGACTAAGTCTAAACAATTGGCTATCTTGAATGGTCTGGGCAGATTTCTTACCTTTTAATATGTGATAAATTGAACTAGTTGTCCGTTGATTTTCTATGTAACTTAGTAAATACAATATTAGTCTTTCAAATAACATTTGCATCGCTCTCCAGTATTTACACCATTATATCATTCGTAAAATGTTGCATTCTATTGTCTATCTATTTAAAATTATAATATAATGACTAGGATTGGGGATGATTTTATTGCCTAAGTACACGTTAGTTGACCAAGATACTTGTATCGCATGTGGTGCTTGTGGCGCAGCAGCCCCTGATTTATTTGACTACGATGAAGAAGGAATTGCTTATAATATGATTGACCATAACACTGGTACCGTTTCTATACCTGAAGAACTAGAAGAGGACTTAGAAGATGCATATGAAGGTTGTCCTACTTCTTCAATTAAAGTAAATCAACAAGCATTTGAAATAAGAAGTTCATAATTAATAAACTGTAGGTGGTCAAATATGGCCACCTAATTTTATGAAATTCTTTCTAAAAACTGATAAGTCTCCTTATAATCAGTACTTCTCATATACACATTTAATGAGCGGTCAACAACTCGATAATGGTTATGTATATAATGTTTCTGTAAACTGTACCCTTCATGTTCGATAATTGGTTTCCAATATTCGTCTAGGCTGTCATAATAGTTTTCTTTTTGAAATACTGTTTTTCGACTGTATGTTTGTAGACACTCAATAGGGTTACGATCACCTAAAGTATATTGAACGGTTGGACTGTCTTTAAATAACGATACAAAAGCCACAATGGTTGGCCAATTGGCTGGCTTTCTCCCCTTTTCAATCTCCACCAATGTTTTCTTAGAAATGCCTAGTATGTGACACATTTCGTTTTGGGTGATTCCTTGTTCGGCACGTACGACTCTAATTCTAGTTGAGACTAATGATTGAATCGTTTCAAAATCCATTTTACTACACCCTTCAACAAAAATTGTTTCATTATCTTATATTTTAACATGGTTGTTTCTTTTCTTACTATATAAAGATTGATATAATGAGTAGGCAAAATAAAGTTTAAGGAGGAAACATTGTGGCTACAAACAAAATTACAGATGTATTCGTAGAAATTCCTACAGGAAGTCAAAACAAATATGAATTTGATAAAGAAAAAGGTGTCTTTAAATTAGACCGTGTTCTTTTCTCAGCACAATTCTACCCTGCAGAATATGGTTATATTGATGAAACATTAGCTTTAGATAACGATCCATTAGATGCTCTAGTATTAACAACTAACCCAACATTCCCTGGATGTGTAATCGAATCTAAAGTGCTAGGTTTCTTAAACATGATCGATGACGGTGAGGAAGACCAAAAACTTATTGCCGTTCCAGTTGAAGATCCACGTTTTAAAGACGTTAATTCTTTAGATGACTTACCACAACATAAGCTAGATGAAATTTCTCATTTCTTCCAAACATATAAAGACTTACAAGGTAAGAAAACAGAGATTGGTGAATATGAAGGCGTTGAAGCTGCTAATAAGCTAATTGATGAGTGCATCGCACGTTACCAAGAAAAATAAGTTCTTTTAAAAAAGGCTGTCTCATTTAATTGAGACAGCCTTTTTTTGTTAACTTTTCGGCAATGTAAATGTAAATGATGTGCCTTCATTATATTTACTCTTAGCATATATGTTCCCATTATGAGCTTCGACAATATGCTTGGCAATCGATAATCCCAACCCAGTACCTTTCTTAGATTGGTTTCTCGTTCTAGCTTTATCACTCTTGTAAAATCTCTCAAAAACGAAAGGTAAATCTTCTTCAGAAATACCAGAACCGTTATCTTGAACCTCAACAACGACACTATCATTTTGTTCAGTTACATTAACTTTCACAAGGCCACCAACATCAGTATGTCTAAAGGCATTATCAATTAGGTTCGTTAAAACTTGTTCGATTCGATCAGGGTCGATGTTTACGAATTGGTCCTTAATTGATATATGTGTATCAAATTCAATATTCTGTTCAGTTGAAACGTTAATGAATTTTCTAGCTACTCGTTCAATAAAATGTTGGAAGTTGACTTCCTCAATATTCAATTGAATATGCCCAGCTTCCATTCTAGCCAAGTCTAATAATTCATTAACTAAACGCCCCATACGTAAGGACTCATCGTAAATAATTTGGGCCAACTCCTGCTTTTCTTCTTTCGTTTCAGCAACGTCATCAACAATCGCTTCTGAATAACCTTGCATCATAGAAATTGGTGTTCTTAATTCGTGCGATACGTTAGCTAAGAAGTCTTTCCTTAACTTATCAAGTTGTCGTTCGTCTGTCATATCACGAATAATAGCAACAACACCTACAACGACCGAGTCATCATATAAAGGGGTCATGACGAGTACATACGAACGCCCTTGGACGACTATTTCTGTTGAGTGTTCTTCTTCATTTGCTAAAACTTGAGTGAAGTATCCTTTTAACTCATATGGAAGTTCATCTTTTTGCAAACTATTCTCATACACTAACTGTTCTAAAAACTGTTCAGCAGGCGGGTTAATAATTAATACATCAAGTTTACGATTAACTGTAATAACCCCATCTGCCATTGATTTAAGGATACTAGATAGCTGTGATTTCTCTTGGTTTAGTGCAGTAATATGATAATTTAACTGCCTTCTCATCAAGTTAAAGGAATTAGCTAATTCTCCGATTTCATCATAAGTTAAGACTGGCACTTTCGTATGAAATTCTCCTCGAGCTAATTCTGAAGCAGCTTTTCTCATTTTTATTAACGGAGCTGTAATTCTAGTTGATAAGAAAAATGCAAAGATTGTCGTTAAAACAATAGCTATAGATGCTGCTAATAATATAATGTTTGTCGTTTGTTCCGTTGTTTCTTCAACAACATTTAAAGATTGATAAACATAAATTGCGCCTCGCTCATCATGTGTAGGAACACCAACAATTATTATGTCTTCTTTTGCTTCTGGTAATGTAGAGATCTCTTTTATGTGTTCACCGTGTGAAAACACTCGACTAATATCTGTCTGAGTAATGAACCACGTCGGCTCAATTTCTAAATACTCTTCATACGTATCGTTTTGCCAATACTGATGTTCATCAAAAAAGATTGTCACACGTGTGGAAGGATCCATTAATTGGTTAACGGTGTCAATACTAACATCTTCATTCTCGTGGCTTTCGACTAATGATTGAACACTTTCCGCCTGGTTTAGAAGATTCATTTCAGCATCTTCAACATAGAAATTCTCAAAAAACTCAAGTAAAAGCACTGTCAATATTAAAAGTACGAAAGCCACTAACATAATAATCGTTAACCAAAGCTTGAAAACAACACTTTTCCAAAACATTACGCGTCTTTAACCTCAAACTTGTAGCCTACACCCCATACTGTTACGATCATTTTTGCTGCGTCCTCTGATACTTTATTTAGTTTTTCACGTAAACGTTTAACGTGAGTGTCTACGGTTCTTAAATCACCAAAAAACTCATATTCCCACACTTCTTTTAGTAACTCTTCACGATCAAATACTTTGTCTGGTGATTTCGCTAAATAATAAAGTAGTTCATATTCTTTTGGTGTTAGGCTTACTTCGGTATCATCTGCCAAAACACGATGAGCGTCTTTATCTATTGTCAGATGAGGGAAGACTAACACATTTTGAGAATCAGGCTTAGTCTCTAAATATTTCGTTGCTGAAGAACGTCTTAACAAAGCCTTTACCCTTAGGACGACTTCTCGTGGGCTAAATGGTTTTACGATATAATCATCAGCCCCTGCTTCAAAACCGTGCACTCGATTTGATTCTTCACCTTTTGCCGTAAGCATGATGACAGGTGTAGCTTTTTGCTCCCTTAATTGTTCACAAACTTCCATACCATCGATACCAGGCAACATTAGGTCTAATAGTATTAAGTCATAATCTTGGTTCAAAGCTTTAGCTAATGCACCATCACCATCTTCAGCTTCATCTATCTCAAATCCTTCGCGTTCTAAATAAAGCCTTAACAAGCGACGAATGCGTTCCTCATCATCAACAACTAAAATCTTTGCCTCTTCTGACATACTAGACAACTCCTTCTATAAAATATTTACGAAGCATACGAATGTAAACCTGCAATAACAAGGTTAATGACAATTAAGTTAAACATAATAATTACAAAGCCAATTACTGCTAACCATGCAGATTTCTTACCATGCCAACCTCTTGTTAATCTCAAGTGTAGGAACACGGCATAGAATAACCATGTGATTAAGGCCCACACTTCTTTCGGGTCCCAACCCCAGAAACGACCCCATGCTTCTTGAGCCCAAATCGCTGCAAAGATCAAGCCCCCTAATGTAAATAGTGGGAAACCAATCGCGATCGAACGATACATGACATCATCTACAACATCAGGGTTAATTTTACCAAACTTATTTTGTAAAGAAGCTCCGATTCTTTTACCTTTAAGCATTAGTCTAACTAAACCATATAACAGCAAGCCTGCTAATAATGATAATGTTAGTGTATTCAGTTTCTTACCTGCATCAATACCTTGCATCCATGCCGGTGTTTCTAAACCTGAATTAAAGCGGTCTTCTGTCATAAGCTCAGAATTATTTGGCTGAAATAACGCAGGCTTATCGTATTCAATCTCATATTGATAACCGTCAGCTTCTTGAATGAATGTTGCTTCATAATCCATTGCTCCAAAACCAGTTGAAAGAATTATGAAACCAACCGTTGAAAGTACTGCATATATAATAATTTCTAGAAAAGTTGTTTCTTTATTTCTTACCGTTTGGTCAACTTTCACTATTAAGAATAGCAAACCTGCTATGAAACTAATAGCTAATATAGCTTGAGCTAACCCAACTAAAGTTACGTGAATGTATAACCAATGTGACTGTAAAGATGGTACTAATGGCGATACTTCTTGCGGGAACATACTGCCATAACCAATAATTACAATCGCAATAGGCAAGGCTACTAAACCTAAAGCAGGTATACCATATACGAAATGAATGACAATAAAACATAGAACTAACATTAAGCCAAAGAACGTAATATACTCGAACATATTACTTACTGGAATGTGTCCGGCTTCGACCCACCTAAAAATATAAGCCGTTAAATGTGAAGCAAAACCAATAATAGTAAATGTCATTGCAAGTTTTGTAGCTTTAGACTTTTTATTTTCATCTCTATTGTTTCCTAAAGTCATTCCGAAAAATGCTGTTGCAATTAAATAAACGAAAAAAGTTATATAGAGAAATGTACTACTTAAAACATAAAAATCCATCTTATCCCTCCTCGGGTCGGTACATTAATTACTTCAATTCTTGTTGATCTTCAAATTCTTGGACGTTTGTATCTTCAGTGATTTTCTCTAACTCTTGCTTCATGCCGTACCAGTTTTTATTCGTATGAACCCCAATGTGGTAAACACCTTCACCTTTTGGATGAATCCATACACGTCGATGGTACCAGTATAGACCTTGGACAACACCGATCATAAAAATGCCGGCACCTAAGCCGAATAGCGGTAATGTATTATCCTTTTTCACTGTTAAACCAGATGCAGAACGACGATCAACTCCTGTTACGTTCATAACTAACTCATTATCTTCTGATAACGGGATAATATCTTCTTGTAAATAGAAGAATCGCTCTGAATCACCTGTATCAGGATTTTCCACTGAGAAAATTAAACCAGGATTTCTAGGAAACTTTGAAAATGATGATGGACCATTTTCCGTAAACTCTAGTTCTGGATACCAATCATCTACTGACACCATTATATCACTTTCTTCTAAATGGAACTCTGGTGGAGCTTCATCACTGTAGAAAGTAAATTCACCTAAAACTTCGTCATTTAATTGGACATCGAAAGACATAGAATCATACTCTGCCTCTAGTTGTGTCCCTGCCTGATAGAGCGCATAACCGTCAAATGTAACCGGCTGATTTAATCGAATCTCACCTCTCGTTACTTCCTCTAGTTCTGGCTCTTGGCCAGGCAAAGTTTCTTCGGTCGTTCTATAAATTACGGCATTTGTTTGGAAGTTTTTCGGCACTGGCTCATCAACATCTTCTAACGCTCGACTAAACTGTTGTTGTGTTTCAGGGTCATATTCTTCATATACAAACCCTGTATTTTCCACATAATACTCTTGGTTCGTACTTGGAATAACACGCGTCTCACCTTCACGAACCCAAACATAATCATCGACATGCATCACTTCAAACATTCTGAAAATCGAAGCAAGTAAGATGATAATTAAACCGATATGGTTAACATAAGGTCCCCATCTAGAGAAACGATTTTTCTCAGCCATAACATGGCCATCATCTTCGTAGACTTTATAACGTCTACTTTTAAGATTTTCTTTTAACTTATTAACACCGTCTTCATTTAACTCATTATCTTTACTTACTAAACGTTGTCTTTTAACAAATACTTCATGTCGCTTAGTCTTTTGGTTGTTCAAAGCCCTTCTTAACGGCACATATCGGTCAATACTTGCTATAATAATCGATACACCAATTAGTGCAACTAAAGTTATGTACCACCAAGAGCTATACATGTTATGAAAGCCTAACTGGTAAAATATTTGTCCCGTTAAGCCATACTCTTCAACGTAAAATTGTGAAGATGGTAGTGGTGAGTTTTTAAACTGTTCTTGCGGATAAACTGTTCCTAATGCGGATAGAACGACTGTAATAACAATTAACCAGACGCCTACTTTTACGGATGAAAAGAATGCCCACGTTTTATCAACGAACGTTCGTTTATACGTTTGAGAACGTCTAGCTGATCCTTCATAGCGCATTTCTAATACATGCTTCTCATCGTTACCATCAATGTGTTGGTTACCTTCGATTGGTTTACCACAAGCTTCACATAGTATGGTTCCCTCTTTATTCAGGTGTCCGCATTCACATCTAATTGATTGATCACTCATATAAACCCCTCACGATTCTATTTATTTCCTATTGAGGTCTTATTTCATTAAAATAACCTTCTAAACTCTCTAATGTAACTGGTCCACGTACAATTCGCTCGATCGTGCCATCTGGTCGTATAAAGAATGAGGCAGGCAAATTAACAACTTCATACAACTCCATTACTGTGTTGTTACGGTCATGTGTACTTGGGAATGTTAAATCCAATCGATTATAAAAGTTGTTTATGACCGATTCATTTCGATCTACACTAACTGCTACGATTTCAATTCCTTGATCTTGATACTCTTCATATAACTGGTCCATGTATGGCATTTCTTCTTTACACGGCTCACAATAAGTAGCCCAGAAATTGACCATAACACCTTGACCACGTAAATCATGAAGTTCTATCGATTCACCTTCTTGATCTAAACGGTCTAATTTAAAGTTTGGTGCTTCTACTCCTTCTTGTAGTGAAGGGCGTTCAGATCCAGCGTTAACGATTAATACAAACACTAGTGTACCTGCTAATATAGCTAAAACTATACTTCTGAATATAAGACGCTTTTTCTTCTTGTCCAACAGGATCCCTCCTCATTGCCATTATACCATTCGTCTAATTGTTCTCATTTAGCATGTTTGAACATTATTTAACATTTTTTTGCGTAATATCTGCTAGTTGTTTAACTTCGTGTGGGGTTAATTCACGATATTGCCCCGGTTGCAAATTACCTAAAGCTAACGTACCGAATCGTTCACGTTTTAACTTATCCACTCTATAACCTAATGCTTCAAACATACGACGAACTTGTCGATTTTTACCTTGGTGCAATACCATTTCAATCATTGTTTTCTTTTTCTTCTTATCAACCTCAATAATTCTTGTCTTCACCGCTTTAAGACGTTCCCCATCATGGATAACACCTTTTTTCAGTTGCAAAGCTTCCTCTCTTGAAAGTTCACCATTTACTTTAGCTACATATACTTTGTCCACCTCAAATTTCGGGTGGATTAATTTATTAGTTAAATTACCGTCATTTGTTAAGATTAAAATCCCTGTCGTATCATAATCGAGACGGCCAACTGGATAAACACGTTGTTCTATTTCATCAGGCAACAAATCTGTTACTACTTTTCTTCCCTTATCATCTTCAACAGTTGACAATACTTGTCTCGGTTTATTAACCATGAAATAAACGGGTTGCTCCTTTTCAACAATAATATCATCTACTGCCACTTCATCACCTTGTCCAACTTTTGTTCCTAATTCAGTAACGACCTTGCCATTTACTTTCACTCGTCCCGATTCGATTAATCCCTCAGCTTTTCTTCTTGATGTTATACCACTTTTGGCAATCACTTTTTGTAAACGTTCTTTTTGTTTGCTCATCAATTTCCACTTCCTTAGTCTGTCTATATTATGTACATACTTATATTATGGCATAAGAAAAGCGTTAACATCACGGTTAACGCTTGAATTTCTTTAGTAACATTATGAACCAAAAATAAGGTAACATACAACTAACGAAGCAATTATACCAACGAAGTCAGCTAAAAGTCCAACTTTTAATGCATCTCCCATCTTTCTAATTCCAACAGCTCCAAAGTAAACTGTTAATACGTATAACGTAGTATCTGTACTTCCTTGCATGGTTGATGCTAATTGACCGATAAATGAATCTGGCCCTTCAGTTTTAATTAAGTCAGTGGCAATACTTAGTGAAGCTGTTCCTGATATAGGTCTAGTAATAGCTAGTGGAACAATCTCAGAAGGAATATTGAAGATTGAGAGTACTGGGTCGATTAAGTTAACAAATGCATCTAATGCTCCCGAAGCCCGAAATATACTAATAGATACAATCATTCCTAATAAAAAAGGAAGCAAGGAAACAGCCATCTTGACGCCTTCCTTACCTCCTTCAACGAACGTCTCATACGTTGGAACCCTTTTATAAGTTCCATACAGTAATACCGTTAAAATAATAAGCGGAATAATCCAGTTACTTATATGCACAAGCATTATATAAGTCTCCTTTGTCTCCTGTAATAAAAATACCGATCAATCATAATAGCTCCAATCGTTGAAATTAAAGTCGCTATAATTGTAGAACTTACAATCTCGGTTGGAGCCATCGAATCATATTGCATTCGAATAGCAATAATCGTCGTCGGAACGAGTGTCACACTTGAAGTATTTAAAGCTAAAAATGTAATCATTGAACGAGAAGCAACATCACTATCATTATTTAATTTTTTCATTTCATGCATTGCTTTAATGCCTAACGGTGTTGCTGCATTGCCTAAACCAAATAAATTAGCTGAAAAATTTGATAAAATATAGCCCATCGCTGGATGGTTAGCGGGAATTTCTGGGAAGAGTCTTGTAAAGACAGGCTTGAATAAATGCGCTAACTTTTCTAATAAACCTGCCTTCTCTGCAATTCTCATTAAACCTAACCAAAACACTAAAACGCTCACAAGACTGATCGTTAGCGCAACAGCATCTTGAGCACTACTAAAAATCACTTCATTTACTTCTTCAATTGTGCCGTTAAAAAATGCATAAATTATTCCAATTGCTGCTAAAGCTACCCAAATGATATTAACCATCTAAATTGCCCCTTGTAAATAACGAAACGACTTCATAAACCTTTCCCATAAGGATGGTTCACTCGGTTCTTCTCCAAAAAATATTGGGATTTCAGGTCTATCTTCTAAATGTGAAAAAGCATAATTGTATAGCAGTCGATGATCATTCCAGTCATCTGATGCGTCGATTGTAACGACCACGACCTCACTGCCATCTTGTTCAGCTGTTGTAACTAATGTCCTCCCAGCAATGCTCGTGTAACCTGTTTTACCACCTGTACATACTTGGTCATAAGTCATAAGTAATTTATTTTTATTCATCCAATGGTAACCAACATTTTCAGATAAGTATCTTTTCGTACCAAAGATCTCTCTAAAGTCGTCACTCGTATTCATTGCATAGCTCGTTAAAACCGCCATATCATAGGCAGTAGAATAATGGTCGTCCTCATCTAATCCGTGTGGGTTTTGGAAGCTGCTGTTTTGCATACCAATCCACTCCGCTTTCTCATTCATTAAAAATGCAAAACCTTTCTCACTACCAGCAACATGTTCAGCAATTGCATAAGCTGCATCATTCCCTGAGCGCAACATTAGACCATATAACAAATCTTCGATCGAATATACATCACCTGGTTGCGTGTATATAGAGGATCCAATCATTCTAGATGCTTCGTTTGATATAGTCACTTTTGAATCTAACTCTTTGTGTTCTAATGCAACAATAGCTGTCATTATTTTAGTAATACTTGCAATCGGTAATTGCTCATGAATATTTTTAGAGTAAATGATCTCTTGAGTGTCCATATCAATTGCTATAGCACTTTTAGCAGATACACCTGGTTGCGCATGCGTCATGAAAGTAGGTTGCAACATAATTAATAAGCATCCAATAAGAGCAAGGGAAATAATTTTTCTCATCTGACATCTCCTATTCTGTAACCGTCTTGTCCTATTCTCATGAAACATTATATGGTGTTATAAAGGCTTGTATGATAAAAGCTTCTATAAATTATCTAATCAAACTAAAAAAAGGCGACCCCCTTAATTACATTCGGGGTCACCTTTTTGCTGAGTAGCTATTAACTTTATAGGTTTATATAAGCTATACAGCTTCTAAATAATCTAACTCTTCACGTAAATCTTGAAATGTCGGCTCGATTAGTTTTGCTATTTCTAGTATGTGGTTACCAGGCTCACGCTGGAATTCAATCGACATTTTATTTTGGTAAGAAGCACGACTATCCTCATACCAAAGGTCATCTTTAGGAGAGAAAAACTGATTAACACATTTAAAATAAACGCCTCTTAATACTTTTTCAAGTACTTCTTCTTGAATGTCTTTAGTTGCTATTAATCGTTCTAAAGCGAATTTCCCCTCCATACAGTAAACTTCAAGATAACGAAAATGCTTCACGATCGAACGCACATATTCTTGATCCAATTGTACTTCATCAGTCAAAATAAAAGTTACGCTTTTATCATTCAAAAAATAATTTAAATCACGCTCTATTATATCTAATTGATTATAGACTTTCTCAGCCTGTGAAAATAAGTGTGTGCTCATCGGCCACAAAGTTACCTCCTTGACGAACAATGATCAACATTTTTAAGCAGATGGCTCCTCCATATCATTGAAAAACAGATCAGCATCTTGTACAGCCTCTTGAAAGTTTTCATCTGGTAGTGGTGGCAGCTCATCCAATGATGTTAAACCGAAAAAAGTTAAAAACTCTTTAGTAGTTTGGAAAAGAATAGGACGACCACTTGTCTCTTTCCGCCCACATTCTTCGATTAGAAATCGTGAAACTAACGTTTGGATCGGCCCATCACTTTTCACACCCCGAATATCTTCTATTTCAACTCTTGTTATTGGCTGTTGATACGCAATAATCGCTAAAGTTTCTAAAGCAGCTTGTGAAAGCTTCGAACTTGAGTTCGTTTCTTGCATTTTCTCAAAGTACAAAGCGTGTTCAGACTTAGTTGTTAAGTAATAAACACCCTTTTGTTCTAAGATAGATAATCCCCTTTGTCCATGTTCATAATCATACTTCAACTCTTCTAGTAATATTTCGGCTGTTTCCCCATTGACAGAGAGTACTTTCTTAATTTGTGCCATTGATATCCCTTCATCGCCAGAGGCAAATAACAACCCTTCTAATACGCCTTTAAGTTGAGCTAGTTCCATAATAATCCTCCGTTAAGGCCACTGTTATATCTTCAAAATTTTCTTTCTGATAGCAAATAATCGTATAAGTTTTCATTAATTCAAGCAATGCTAGAAAAGTAGTAACGACTTCAAACTTCTGTTCATATTCAAACAATCCAAAAAATGAAGATTCACCTTTGAATTTATGTAGTGTGTTCACAACATCACCCATTCGGTCTTCAATCGATATTTCTTGCCGTTGGATCGTTGTTTCCATTGGTTCAAGTAACTTTTTCCGTCTTAATACTTTTTGAAAAGCTTCAGTCAGATCTACTACAGATAGTACTTCGCTACGTTTAACAACTTCTTCTGATTGAAACGGTGTTAAATCAACTGGTACCCGAGTGTAAACTTGATTTGATTCTTGTTCTTTTTCTTTTAGAACTTTTGAAGCTTCTTTATACTTTTTATATTCAACTAACCTTTGAATTAATTCTTCTTGTGGGTCTTCTTCGTATTCATCTTCAAAATCTAACTCTTGTTTCGGCAATAACATATTACTTTTGATTTCTAACAAAGTTGCTGCCATCACTAAATATTCACTAGCAATATCTAAATGTAAATCTTGCATTGTATGAATATAATTCATATATTGATCTGCGATTTCTTTTAAAGGAACTTCATAAATATCAATCTCATACTGGTTAATTAAATGTAATAACAAGTCTAATGGTCCCTCAAACGCGTCAATTTTCACTTTATAGATTGACTCACTCATCAACTCACTCATTTCAAATCGGTTACCTTACTAACTTCATGTTACCAAATATCAAAGGAAAAAGGAATATCGCAATCGTTTCTTCACACTTCATTAGCAAAAATAAAGTGGCTTCAACTCTCATTGAGTCGAAACCACCCTTTTAATTACTCACATTGATCAAAGAAATCTTTAGTTTGGCCGTCACCACATATCTCATACTGCTCTTGATATTGGTCTTTTAAAGCCTTAACCATTTCTTTACCTATACCTTGATTTCGGTGTGAAGGTGTTACGCTTATATGCTGAACAATCATTTGTTCATTATTAAACCTAGCACCAATCGCACCTAATATATCCTCATCTTTCCATAAGAACAATTGCCAGTCATCATTGTTTTCATATTCTTTGATTGTTGATTGCAGCTTTTTAACTTCTTTTTCATCTGGCATGAAAGATAGTAAGCCCATGGCAATCTTCTCAAAGCTCTTTTTATATTTTATAAGCATAGAAACCCCTCTTTAAACTTTCAATTACTTACATATTTTTACCAAATAACGTCTATATAATACAATATATACTTTACTTGTTTTTGTTCATTTGTCAATAATACATTTTTTAGGAAGAGGGACACAATAATTTATAGAACATTATGCTTCAGTGATTACTACTTTTTGCATAACATCACCTGGCTGAACTCGGTCCACAATTTCAACTCCATCTGTTACTTTACCAAAAACAGTATGGCGTCCGTCAAGGTGTGGCTGAGCATCATGACAAATGAAGAATTGGCTTCCGCCTGTGTCTTTACCTGCATGTGCCATTGATAATGAACCACGTTCATGTTTGTTCGGATTTCCTTCAGTTTCACACTTAATAGTATAGCCTGGCCCACCAGTTCCGTTACCAGTTGGGCACCCTCCTTGGATGACAAAACCAGGAATTACACGGTGGAATGTTAAGCCGTCGTAAAATCCATCATTAGCAAGTTTTACAAAGTTATCTACTGTGTTTGGTGCTCCATCTTCAAATAAATCAATTTTAATTTGTTCTCCATTTTCGAATTGAATTGTTGCTTTTTTCATTTCAAAATCCCTTCTTTCTTATCTATTTTACTCATATGAAAGGTCAAAACGTGTCAAATCTTGATAGCGTTCACGTTTTATTACTAATCGATCTTCACCGTTTTCAACAAAAACAACTGCTGCTTTAGGAAAACGGTTATAATTACTTGCCATGGAATAGCCATATGCGCCTGTTGAGAAAACAGCTAAATAGTCGCCACTTTCTATTGTAGGCACTTCTATATCCCAAATCAACATATCGCCAGTTTCGCAACACTTACCAGCAATTGAAACAGTTTCTTCTTTCGGTTCATCAATTTTGTTAAGTAGCTCCGCTTCATACTCTGCTTGGTATAGTGCAGGTCTTATATTATCAGTCATACCACCATCTACTGAAACATACTTTCGCACTCCAGGAATATCTTTAATTGAGCCGACTTCATAAATGGTTACACCTGCATCACCAACGATCGAGCGTCCTGGCTCAATCCAAATCTCTGGCATAGACAACCCATGCTCATTAGCCGCTTGCTTGACGGAGTCAACTAAAGCTGTAACATAATTTTGTAATGGTAACGGTTCATCTTCTTGAGTGTATTTAATTCCGAAGCCTCCACCGAGGTTAATCACTTCAGCTTCGAATTCAAATTTCTCTTTCCACTGTGCTAAAGCTTTATATAAAGCTTGTACTGTCATTTCAAATCCTGTCGTTTCAAATATCTGTGATCCGATGTGGCTATGCACACCTTGTAAATGGATTCTTTCGTTGTTCAATACTTCGGATACAGCTTGATCAGCTTGACCGCTTAATAAATCAAAGCCGAACTTCGAATCTTCTTGACCAGTCAAAATATACTCATGCGTGTGTGCTTCGATCCCTGGTGTAATTCGAATGAGTGCATTAACAGTTTCATTCTTCTCTTTTAGAATCGCATTTAAAAGTTCGATTTCATAAAAATTATCAATGACAATGCATCCTACATTATAGTCAATTGCCATTTCTAACTCAGAAATACTTTTATTATTACCGTGAAGGTGGATTTTGTCAGCAGGATAACCTGCTTCAATCGCTGTGTACAACTCACCTTCTGAGACGACATCTAAACTCAATTCTTCTTGCTTTGCAACTTGTAGCATTGCAATTGAAGAGAATGCTTTACTTGCATAAGCCACTTGAAAATTAACATCTTGCTCTTTAAATGTTTGAACAAAAGCCCTTGCGTTGTTTCGGATTTTTTCTACGTCATATACGAAAAGTGGTGTTCCATACTTTTCTGCTAAGCTAATTAGACTTTTCCCACCTATGTGTAATGTATCTTTAACCATGAAACTCACCTATCCATTTCTCTATAGACAATTCTCTCTATACAATACAGTAAACTTACCATATGGAAAAGCAACGTTCAATTATTTTTCGTTCGAAAATTTCATTCATTTCAACTTCGAATCTAAATAAAGCAGGTTATGAATATAAACATAACCTGCTTTTAATAACATTATTCAGAATCAGGTCCAGATCCAGTTCGTTTATCATCTTGCGGGTGAACGATACTTGGTCGACGTTCTTGAATCGGAACTGAAACTCTAAACAAGATGTTATACATTGCTTTTGCATTGAACGGTATTAACGGCCATAAATATGGCGTGTTTAATGAGTAAGTGCGAGTTAAAATTAAAGCATACAATGTCATTCCAAGCACTAAACCTAAAACGCCAAATGAAGCAGTTAAAATGACAAGCGCCATTCTTGCTATTTTATTTGCTACTGATAATTCATAACTCGGTGTTGCATAACTTCCAACTGCAGCAATTGCGACATAAAGTATTATTTCTGGTGTAAAGAGCCCTACTTCAATGGCGATCTCACCGATTAACACTGCCGCTATTAAACCGAGTGCGGTCGATACAGCAGTCGGAGTATGAATGGCTGCTATTCGAAGGAATTCTAACCCTAAGTCTGCTAGTAATGCTTGTACGACAATCGGTACATTACCTTCATCTGAAGGACCAATGTAAGCTAAGTTTTCAGGTAGTCTGTCAGGTTCTAAAACAAATAGTAACCACAATGGAAGTAAGAATAGTGAAGCTAATATGCCTAAAAACCTCACCCACCTTACAAATGTACCAATAAAGGGGACTTGTCTAAATTCCTCGGCGTGTTGAACGTGGTGAAAATATGTCGTCGGTGTAATCATCACACTTGGAGATGTATCCACCATGACTAAAACGTGTCCTTCAAACAAGTGAGCTGAAGCTACGTCTGGCCTTTCTGTATACCTCACTAATGGAAAAGGTGTTTTAGCCTGATTTAATATAAACTCCTCTAATGTCTTGTCTGACATGGACAATCCATCAACATCAATTTTCTCAATTTCACTTCTCACCGTTTCGATTAATCCCGGGTCTGCTATATCATCAATGTACATAATTGAGACGTCCATTTTGGAACGCCTACCTACTTGCATAATTTCTAGACGTAAATTTTCATCTCTTACACGCCTTCTTGTTAGACCGGCATTTTCGATAATATTTTCTGTAAAACCGTCTCGTGACCCTCGCACTACCCTTTCCGTATCTGGTTCTTCTGGTCCTCTTCCAGGGTAATTACGAACGTCTACTACAAAGGCTTTATCTTTTCCGTCTACGAGTACAACTAATAACCCCGACATAATTTCTGTCGCAGCATCATCAACTGATTGGATTTCTTCAAATTGATGATTGGCTAACCTATTTTTAACGATTTCTGGAACTTTATTTTCATTCTCTTCAAAGTCATTTATTTCAATAACTTTCTTTAAAATTTCAGTTACAAATTCGGTGTCAACCAATCCATTTACATAGTAAAAGTCGACTTCTTTACCTAATACAATAATTGTTCGATATCCAATATCAAATGAAACATCAAGGCCCAGCTTATCTTCAAAGATCTTTCTATTTTCTGTAATCGAGCTTTTAATTTTTAGTTCATCATTAGACATAAACAAACGCACCCTTTACCCTCTTGGTTTAAAGATCAATGCTACGATGAATCCGAATAATATTGCTGATGCGATACCTGCAGAAGTTAATTGAAAAATCCCAACTGCAATTCCTAAAAATCCATGTTCCTCCGCTTGTACCATCGCACCGTGTAACAAAGAATGCCCGAAACTTGTAATTGGAACTGTAGCTCCAGCACCGGCAAATTCAATTAATTTATCATACAGCCCGAAGCCGTCCAAGACAGCACCAGCAACAACAAATGAAGACATAACATGTGCTGGCGTTAGTTTGAAAATATCTAAAAGTAATTGTCCAATAACACAAATTGCCCCACCTACAACGAAAGCCCAGAAAAAGTCCATGATCATGATGTACTCACCCGCTTTAAGACAACACCGTGTGCAATACACGGAATTGTTTCTTTTTGTTGTACGATTGTAGGGCTTAGTAAAGCACCTGTAGCGATTACTAACACTTTATTTAACTCCCCTGCTTTTAACTGTTGAATGACTTGACCATAAGTTACAATTGCTGAAGCTGCACACCCACTACCACCTGCAAATATGTTTTGATTTGAGTGATAAACCATTAATCCACAATCACGATGAACGTTTTCTATGTCATAACCCGATTGATAAGCTAACTTTTTAACAATTGGAGTACCGACACTCGATAAGTCGCCAGTTAAAATTAAGTCGTAATCCTCTGGAGTTCGGTTGAAATCTTTTAAATGCTGCACAATGGTATCAGCGGCTGCTGGTGCCATTGCTGACCCCATATCTAATGGATCATCTGCGCCAAAATCAATTACTTTACCTATTGTTGCACCCTCTACTTGAATTGAACTATGCTCTTTAGAGATTAATGCCGAACCTGCGCCAGTAACGGTCGATGTTGCTGTATCAGGCTTTTGACCACCATATTCAGTAGGGTAACGGAATTGTCTCTCCGCGGTTGAGTAGTGACTACTTGTACTTGCCAACACATAATTACAGTTTCCACTATCAACTAGTGACGCCCCCATAGCTAACGTCTGCATTGAAGTAGAGCAAGCGCCGAAAACACCTAGAAAAGAACTTTCATAGTTTCTTGCAGTATAATTTGAAGAGACCGTTTGATTTAAAAGGTCTCCACTAATAATTAAATCAATCGCGTCTTCACGAACCTTAGACTTATCAATACACATCTTAATTGATTTATTAAGTATATTCTGCTCCGCTTGCTCCCAAGTTTTGCCGTCGCAGTATAAATCCTCATATGAATAGTCAAAGGTTTGACCTAAAGGACCTGCTTTCTCTTTCGGACCAGAGACAGTTGCAGTTCCTTTTATATAAACTTCGTTGTTATTAAAAATCCATGAATGCTTCCCTTGTTTCATAAAAAAACCCCCCTTACACTTTAAAATAAAGTTTGAATTGTGTAGCGAATCACACCGACAACGTAAGCGGCTACCGTTCCAAATACAATAACGGAACCAGCTAACTTGAACATATTAGTAGAAATCCCTAATACGATCCCTTCACTTTTATGCTCTAACGCTGCACTCGTAATAGAGTTTGCAAAACCTGTTACTGGCACAGCTGATCCGGCTCCAGCAAACTGTCCTATCTTGTCATACAATCCAAAGCCAGTTAATAAAGCCGCAATTAGTATCAAAGTCGTAACAGTTGGATTACCTGCCTCTTTTGAAGTAAACCCGAACATTTCCATGTAAAAAAACGTCAATCCTTGGCCAATCAAACAAATAAACCCTCCGACCATAAAAGCTTTTAAACAATTCCGAAAATACTTTGGTTTTGGTTGATAATCTTTTAATGATTGCTTGTAGTTTTCTTTTGTTATCAATCGTCTTGCTCCTTTCTAGTTCACAAAAAATATCCATTGAAACAACGACCCTAATATTTTCCCAAAAACTATAGCTAACACTAATAAAGGAATAAAATTGTCTACTTGTAATCTTTTAGCTAATATCGGAAATACATTAAGCACTTCGGTTAATGCAGCTGCCAACATCCCAACAAAAATCCCGTGTAACAACCCCCAATACATTTCAACGACAATTGGTGTTTGAAACGTGTAGTCGCTAAATGTAATCCAAATGCCAAACATCGCACCTAATATAACCGACCATTCATAAACACGAATCAGTTTGCCTGATTTAGACAGTTGAACTAATCGGGGAATTATACCTAATACAGTAAGAAAGGCTACAAAACCAGAACCTACCGCTAGACCAGCCGATAAGCCGACAATAATTTCTACAGCGTAACTAATCATTATTTTTGTTCAACTCATTTTCATTAAATGTGACGTATTCATATAAATTCTGATCGTAGTTAAACATTTCAACTTCAAGCGGACTTGGTTCTTCATTAAACTTCTTCTTTAAGAAATGGTTAAAGAATAAAATCATCCCTAAACCTAACCCAATTGAATACGGGATTTGTAACCATAGGACACTTCGATCTATATCACCAGACATCATGCTGTGCAACTTCTCCTGTACTTCTGGCATGCTTACATCAAAATGAAAATTCATAACAGCCATAGCTGCTCCTATAAATAAAAGGGTCCAAATGAAAAACACATAAATGGGATACATTTTCGTACGAGGCTGTTCAAGTATTAAAATCGTTTGTGATGGTCCAACAGATTCAATATCGTTTTCTGGATACAGGTTTTGTATTTTTTTAATAATGTTATATAGATCAATTACTTTATACGTTTGATCATTCTCTGTTACTTCATAAACAAATAAGTTTAAAAGCTTACTTTGCAATTCCTCTGCACAACTAATCCAGGCGATATCTCCTAGTCTTATTTGGTCGTTGACATTAACTTTCCGCTTGTATTTCAGACGCAAATAGATGACATTAGACATTTGTTAGACCCATCCCTTGAATTGCTATATTGTTATTATGTACATCGAATAGTAATCCATGTATTTTTTACAACTTATAATGAGCCGATTTGTTAAGCTCTTTAGAACAAAAAAATAAAAGGAACATTAACCTGGATTTACAAGTTAATGTTCCTTTTATTTATTATTTTATGTCTCCAACAAATCTTCTAATTCAGACAAGATGTTCTTCTCCAAACGTGAAACTTGTACTTGAGATATATTTAGTCGTTTAGCCACTTCTGACTGGGTTTGGTCTTTATAGTACCTTAAGTAAATAATTAACCTTTCCCGATTGTCTAGTTTTTGTATCGCTTCTTTTAAAGCAATATGATCGAACCACCTTGTTTCTTTATCAGCAATTTGATCCATCAATGTAATTGGGTCACCTTCATTTTCATACACCGTTTCGTGGATCGAATGAGTGCCTTGATTTGCTTCAATCGCCATAACAAGTTCTTCTTTCGGGATTTCCAGCGCCTCACTTAATTCTGCAATGGATGGAGAGCGTCCATATGCCTTTGTTAATTCATCTTTTTTTGCTCTAATTTTATGGTTCATTTCTTTTAATGATCGGCTCACTTTAATTGAACCATCATCTCGAATAAACCGCTGAATTTCACCAATAATCATTGGCACAGCGTAAGTCGAAAAGCGCACATCATAACTTAAGTCAAATTTATCAATTGACTTAATTAATCCTATACACCCTATTTGAAATAAGTCGTCAGCTTCATAACCTCGGTTTAAAAAACGTTGAACAACCGACCAAACAAGTCGAGTGTTCTTCTCAACAATTAAATCTCGCGCGTCTTGATCACCTTGCTGACTTCGTTCGATGAGTTCTTTCACTTCTTCATTTGATAAAGCGCGCTCATCCTTAACTTGCTTATTTTCTTTCATTGACATCACCGGACAGCATGACGTTCATTGTGATTGAATTTTTTCCTTAATGTTACCGTTGTACCTTGACCTTCAGCTGACACCACTTCAAACTCATCCATAAAATTCTCCATAATCGTAAAGCCCATCCCAGAGCGTTCTAACTCTGGCTTAGAAGTATACATCGGTTCAACCGCTTCGTCGATGTCAGGAATTCCTTTTCCGTGATCTATAATCTTTAATGACACTTCTTGTTCATCAATATGGCATTCTAACTCTACAATACCTTGGTCTACGTCTTCATAACCGTGAATAATTGCATTCGTTACCGCTTCAGAAACAACTGTTTTCACTTCTGTTAGTTCATCCATCGTCGGGTCTAGTTGTGATATAAAAGAAGCAACAACTACTCTCGCAAAAGATTCATTCTCACTTTTAGCAGCCATCTCAACTTTCATATGATTGTTCATGAAGCCACCCCCAAACGGGATAGTGCAGCTGTTTCATCCTCTTCAGTATTAACTAGTTTAAACATCCCAGAAAGTTCAAATAACCTTTTAACAGATTTATTAATGGAGCAAATGACCATCTCACCATCATTAGCTTTAACTTCCTTATAGCGACCAAGGAAAACACCTAAACCTGATGAGTCCATAAATGATAACCTTTCTAGATTAACAACGACATTTTTAACGCCGTCATCTTGCAAATACTGTTGCCATTTTTCTTTTAATGTTTCTGCTTCATGATGGTCCAATTCACCAACTAAACGAACAAGCAACACATCTTCTTTTCTCTCGAAATGTGAAATAAGGCTCAATGCATTTTTCCTCCTTTGAATAGATGCTATTGAGCCTTTTCGCCATAGTTATTTTGTTTTCCTGCACAAAGACAAAACTAGTTCAAATTCGACATAACATCTCGATGATGGAGTTGATTCATCATTCGCTTCCATAACGTCCAAACAGATGCATCTTTTATTTCTTCTTTAATAGTTAAAGGATAATCTTTAACGAGTTGTTCTTCTTTATAGATCTCAATCTTACCAACTTCGTCACCTTTTGCTAATGGCCACTCATCAGAAGAATCAACTGAAACTTCTGTACGATAATCACTAATGTTTTCACCTTTTTCTAATAACATCGAAATGTTTTGTTTAGGTGCAGCTACTAAATAGTCATTGTCTGCTTTAATATGTTGCCAGTGATATAACTCATCGTCTTTAGCGTGAAGTTGATGCAATTCATAGTGTCCATAAGCATAATCAAGCATCGACGTAATATCAGCGTTACGTTTCTGTGGCGTTTCTGCTCCCATTACGACGGATACAACTCTCATATCACCGCGTTTAGCTGTTGCTGTTAGGCAATATTTAGCTTCACTAGTATATCCCGTTTTTAAGCCATCAACACCTTGATAAAACTTAACTAACCTATTCGTGTTAACAAGCCAAAACTCATCATCTGTATCTTGTCTTAGATAGTCTTCATAAATTTTAGTATAGTCGGTGATCTCTTCATGATGAAGAAGCTCTTGAGCAATTCGAGCCATATCATGAGCAGAACTATACTGATTTTCAGCAGGTAAACCTGTCGAGTTAACGAAGTTTGTATTCTCCAATCCTAGCTCACTCGCTCGTTCATTCATTCGATCAATAAATGCTTGTTCAGTAACTGAAATCCGTTCAGCTAGTGCTACAGTTGCATCATTTGCTGAAGCTACTGCAACGGCTTTTAGTAAATCCTCAACAGTCATTTCTTCAAATGGTTCAAGGTAAATTTGTGAACCACCCATTGATGCAGCATATTCACTCACTTGAATCGTCTCTTCTAATGTGATTGACCCTTTATCCAGCTCTTCCATAATTAAAAGCATAGACATAAGCTTTGTCATACTTGCTGGTGGTAAACGTTTATGAGGATCTTTATCATACAGAATTGTACCTGTATCAACCTCTAACAGCATAGCTGACTTTGCTGATTCAACTAGTTCACTACTTCCTTCTTCATTAGCCCATATATTCGTTTGTGGAAATAATAAGAATAAGATCATCGTCAAAATTGTAATTTTGCGTAGCATACTAATTCCCTCCATTCATTCATGCTTCATATTTTTTCCATAGAAATTTTTTTTATTACATAAAAACAAAAAAATCCTGAGTTTTCTTTTTTAGAAAACCCAGGATCCTATATATTACTCAGAAATAATTGTTTTAATTAATTGTGGTGGTTGTACACTTTCTGTAGTTAGCGTGATGTTTTCGTATAGCTTCTCTTTAATTGAATCAACATCTTCTTGATTCGAATGTATCGTTAATAAAGATTCACCTTCTTCTACGTAGTCGCCAACTTTTTTGTTTAAAACGACACCGACAGCAAGGTCAATTTGTGAATCTTTCGTTTGACGTCCTGCACCTAATAACATAGCTGCATTACCGATCTCATCAGCAACAATTTCACTCACATAGCCCGATTGTTTAGCAGGTAGTTCAATATTGTGCTCAGCTTGCGGTAATTTGCTCGGTTCATCTACGACCGATGCATCTCCATTTTGAGAGGATAAGAAAGTCTTCAATGTTTGTAAGGCTTGGCCATTTTCAATTACTTTTTCTAACAAGTTTCTAGCTTCGTCTAGTGAACTTGCCTTGCCACCTAGCACAACCATTTGACTTGCAAGTGTTAATGATAGTTCTGTTAAGTCTTCTGGACCTTCACCACGTAACGTATCAATCGCTTCTTGCACTTCTAACGAGTTACCAATCGCACGGCCTAAAGGTTGACCCATATCGCTAATAACTGCCATCGTGTTACGACCAACATTGTTACCGATCGATACCATTGCTTTAGCAAGTTCAACAGATTCTTCTTCGCTCTTCATAAATGCACCTGCACCTGTTTTTACATCAAGTACAATCGCATCAGCACCAGCGGCAATTTTCTTACTCATAATGGAACTAGCGATTAATGGAATTGAATTAACAGTCGCTGTTACATCTCGTAAGCCGTAGAGCTTTTTATCAGCTGGTGTTAAATTACCGGACTGCCCGATCACTGAAAGCTTATTTTCATTAACTAAGCGGATAAATTCTTCATTATCGATTTCAACGTGGAATCCTGGTACAGCCTCTAACTTATCAATTGTACCACCTGTATGGCCTAACCCACGTCCACTCATTTTAGCAACTGGCACACCTACAGCGGCAACTAATGGTGCTAAAACTAGTGTTGTAGTGTCTCCTACTCCACCAGTAGAGTGCTTATCAACCTTCACTCCTTCAATAGGCGAAAGGTCAATTGTGTCTCCAGACTCAACCATAGCCATTGTTAATGTGGCACGCTCTTGTTCTGTCATTCCATTAAAATAAATAGCCATAGCTAAAGCACTTGCTTGATATTCTGGAATTGAGCCATCTGTATATCCTTCTATGAAGAAATTTAGCTCTTCATCCGTTAATGCTTCACCGTCTCTTTTCTTTGCTATAATATCATACATTCGCATGGCAATTTGCCTCCTTACAACGATTGCAACGTTTGTTTAACTAGTTGTATAAATTGTTGTTTCACTTGTTCAGTCGTTTCAATAACTTCATCGTGAGATAATGGCTGGTCAAGTATACCTGCAGCCATATTAGAAATACAAGAAATACCTAAAACTCTCATTCCAGCATGGTTAGCTACAATAACTTCTGGTACTGTAGACATTCCTACTGCATCTCCACCTAACGTTCTTAGCATTTTCACTTCACTGCTCGTCTCATAAGTTGGACCTGAATTTCCAACGTAAACCCCACGTTGTACTTCTAGACCCAATTCGTCAGCTGTCTTTTGAGCTACTTCAATTAAATCACGGTCATAAGCTTGCGACATGTCTGGGAAACGTGGGCCTAATTCGTCAACGTTTTTACCCATTAACGGATTATCACCCATATTATTAATATGATCTTCAATTAGCATTAAATCGCCTGCATTGAAAGATTCATTAATTCCACCTGCTGCATTTGTAACAACAAGCTTTTCTACACCTAATTGTTTCATAACACGTACAGGGAATGTAACGTGTTGCAGTGAATAGCCTTCATAATAGTGGAAACGACCTTGCATTGCCACGACTGTTTGCCCTTGTAACTCACCAATCACAAGTTGACCTTTATGACCTTCAACAGTTGATTGAGGGAAGTGTGGAATTTCATGATATTGAATTGTTACAGGGTTATCAATTTCATCAGCTAATACGCCTAAACCAGAACCTAAAATTAAACCGATACTCGGTGTTTGACCTGATAATTGGTCACTAATAAATTTCTCAGACTCCCTAATTTGTTCGATTAACGACATGTGTATTCTCCTTTATCTACGATTATTTAATTTCTTTAAGAAAGCTTTTGCCGAATTCAGGCATCTTTGTGTTAAAGTTTTCTGCTACAGTTGCTCCTATATCAGCAAATGTTTTACGCATCGGTAAGTTTTGACCTTGTGAAATACCTTTATGGAAAACAAGTAAAGGTACATACTCTCTTGTATGATCTGTTCCATGATGGATCGGATCATTACCGTGGTCAGCCGTTATAATGAGTAAATCGTCTTCGCCAAGTTTGTCTAATACTTCTGGTAAACGACGATCAAACTCTTCTAACGCTTCACCATAACCTTGTGGGTCGCGACGGTGTCCAAACTTCGCATCGAAATCAACTAAGTTTAAGAAGTTTAACCCGTTAAAATCTTTGTCCATTGAAGCAACTAGCTTGTCCATACCGTCATTGTTATCTTCCGTGCGAATCGCCTCAGTTACACCTTCATCATCATAAATATCTGAGATTTTACCTAACGCAACAACGTCATAACCGTCATCTTCTAAATAGTTCATCACTGTATCGCCGAATGGCTTAAGTGCATAATCGTGTCTATTCGGTGTTCTTTCAAATGAACCTGGTTCACCAACGAATGGTCTTGCAATAATACGACCAATCATATATGGTTCATCTTTTGTAATTTCTCGAGCGAATTCACAAATTCCATGTAGTTCTTCTACAGGAACAATGTCCTCATGTGCTGCAATCTGTAATACAGAATCAGCTGATGTATACACAATAAGTGCGCCTGTTTCCATATGTTCTGGACCTAATTCTTTTAAAATTTCTGTTCCTGAAGCTGGCTTATTACCAATAACTTTACGCCCTGTTTTTTCTTCTAAACGATTAATTAAATCATCAGGGAAACCATCGGGGAAAACACGAAATGGCTGATCAATGCGTAAGCCCATAATCTCCCAGTGGCCTGTCATTGTATCTTTACCCGCAGAAGCCTCTTCCATCTTTGTGAAATGTGCCTCTGGATGAGTAGATTGACCTATACCTTCTACTTCATGAATATTCCCTAATCCTAAACGTTCCATGTTCGGCATTTTTAAACCGCCCATATGTTGTGCAGTGTGACCTAACGTATCAGCACCTTCATCTCCGAACTGTTTAGCATCTGGTGCTTCTCCAACACCTACTGAATCCATTACTACTAAAAATACTCTTTTAAATGACATCTTGTTACAACCTCCATTTTACTTACATCATAAAGGAAACGCTTTACAATATAACATAAATTACTTCTATTATGCACGTGGATGGTAATCTTGATAAATATCTTTTAATCTAGATTTAGAAACATGTGTATAGATCTGTGTAGTTGAAATGTCAGCATGTCCTAACATTTCTTGTACAGCTCTTAAATCAGCACCGTTTTCTAACAAATGTGTGGCAAATGAATGCCTTAACATGTGGGGGGTAATTTCTTTAAAGATTCCTTGATTACGTGCGTGCGCTTTCAACACTTTCCAAAAACCTTGCCTAGTCATGGTATTCCCTCTATGGTTCAAAAATAAAGCATCATTTTTCTGTTTTTTTAATAATGCATCACGACCATAGTCGACATAGGCTTGGATTGCATCTTGTGCAGGTTTACCGAGAGGAACAATTCTTTCTTTTCCACCTTTACCGACTATTCTTACAAAGCCCATTAATAAGTGAAGATCATCAATTTTTAATGATAATAACTCTGAAATACGTAAACCGGTTGCATACAATGTTTCAAACATTGCTTTATTTCTGAGCTCAATTGGTTTTTCCCCACCTACTTCTAACAAATGCTCTACTTCTTCATTAGATAAAACTTTTGGTAACTGTCTTTCTTTTTTAGGTCGTTCAATATGTAAAGTGGGATCATTTGATATTTGGTGTTCTCGGACAATAAATTGATGGAACGAACGAAGTGTAGATATCATACGCGAAATACTTGCAGAAGACTTGCCTTGCTCTTTCATTTGATTGAGCAGTCCTCTAACGTGTTGACGTTCAACATCATTGATTGATTCAATTTTTTCTTCTTCTTGAAGGTATGTTATATACTGTCTTAGATCCCTTTCATATGAGCTAATCGAATTATCAGCCAAACCTTTCTCAATTCTTAAAAAGTGAAGAAAATCCTGCATTATATCTCTCATTAACAGACCCCTTTTTGTTAAAAAAATAAAAACAGCGCTTAAAGTATAAAAGACCTTTTGTCCATTTGGATAAAAGGCCTAGTTCTATTATTATTCACTTTGTTAATTTTGACAACTTTTACAAACACCGTGAAAAGTCAATCGGTGGTCTTTAACATCAAATTCAAACTGTTTCTCTACGACTTTCTCAACATCACCTAATAAATCTTCTTCGATCTCAGTGACAGAGCCACACTCTACACATACTAAATGGTGATGGAAGTGTTCTGCGCCTTCTTTTCTCAAGTCGTACCTTGATACACCATCACCAAAGTTAATTTTATCAACCACTTTGAGTTCGGTCAGTAATTCTAACGTACGATAAACAGTTGCCAGCCCTATTTCTGGAGCTTTCTCTTTTACGAGGAGATAGACATCTTCCGCACTTAAGTGATCTTGCTCATGCTCCAATAAGACTCTAACAGTAGCTTCGCGTTGTGGAGTTAGTTTATAACTTTGAGAGTGTAATTGTTTCTTAATGTTCTCAATGCGGTTTTCCAACACAATCTCTCCCCTCATTTCATACACTCATAATTATAAAAAAAGGGGGTACATGTGTCAAATTATAATAATTTTAAACAAGTCATTATAATTAATGTTATATAAAAATAATTATAAACTATTTACAATCCACTCTAACATATTAGATGATACAAAAGTTTCTAAAACTGAACCTACTCCCACTAACATTAACGCAACAATGTATGATCTAATATAAAATACACTTACATCACTGATCGTATTTGAACTTTGATGCTTAACAAACAAAATACGTAGTACATGAATCGTAAACACCATACTACTCGCTGCAATAATGAGATACGCTGGAACAATCAAAAGGTTTTGCGGGGCAATTGACATGACAGATAATAAAAACCCTTGCCATGATAACTGATTCACTAGGAATCCAACCGTAAAACCAATAACAACACCTTTTACGAACAATAAAAACCATACAACAGGTAAGCCAACAAATGATAACCCAAACAAAAACAAGAAAGTAATGTATTTTCCGTGTGTCCAAAGTGCATCCCAAAACACAGCTAAGTAACTACCTGTTGGTTGTTCAGACATAGAATGAAAATACTGTTCGACAAAGAAAAACAAATCTTGTCGTTGTAAAAAATTTAAACTACTTACCATCATTGATCCAAAAATGACGCCGATTAGAAACAAAACAAACAAAAAGACGTACAAGCTATAATAAGGTTGAATGTGAATTGTAAGTGCTCTCGGCCACTGTTTCATCTTAGTTCCTCCATTCATTTCTACTCTAGTAAAAAACTATGTTAGTAGAATTGAATATAGAACTAATTAAGAGATTAATTATTTTTCAACTTTTCCGTACTGACCAGCGCCCCCTGGGACAACTTGAAGCTCGCCTTTTCTAAGTTGAATAATTTGTCTAGCAACCTGTGTAGAAACAAGTTGGATTAAATCTTCCTCAGCCGCTTCATGAATGATATACATATCATGATGTAACTGTTTCCTTAGTTTACTTAACATCTTCGGTCCTAAACCTGGAACATACTTTAGAGGGACTTGATGGATATAAGGTGGGCGTTCAACAATTGATGGTGATTGCTCTTGGGACAACTCAATTTCCTTAATCCTTCTTGAAACACCTTTAATAACCTTATTTGACCCACACTGGTGACATTGATTAAGACTTTGATTAATCTGCCCACACTGTCGACACTTCGTCTCATAATATTTCCCTAGTTTCGGGTTCAACCCATAATTACAAACTACTTTGCCTTGTTTAGATGCTAAAGCTTGTACAACCCCTGTAAATGACCGTTCACTTAAAAGTAACTTTTGATATTCTCTACCAATATTCTCTAAAGAATGGGCATCCGAATTAGTCAAAAACGGGTAATGTTGTAGTTCACTAATGACTTGAGCCATTCCAGTATCAGAACTCAACCCTAGTTCAATTGCATCAATT
This sequence comes from Alkalibacillus haloalkaliphilus, assembly GCF_007991275.1. GTDB lineage: Bacteria > Bacillota > Bacilli > Bacillales > Alkalibacillaceae > Alkalibacillus > Alkalibacillus haloalkaliphilus. The sequence goes on from NZ_BJYA01000003.1 coordinate 168,041, forward strand.
AAATCTGGATCAAACACCTCTTTAAGAGAACTTTTAACACCTTTACCATACAAGCTTTTAAAAGGTGTAAAGACGTGTGCTGGTATGAACAACCCATCAAACTGCTTCACTTTGTGTTGCAAGCTAATACCGTCCATATAGATTCTTTGAGAACTAAGATGTGGATTTTTGACATGCCTTTGATACCACTGGGCAAACTGTTTCACCTTTTCAATCGTTGGAAAATAACATAGTACGTGAATTGGCCCAGAACAAAATGAATCATAAATTTCAATTTCACTACCTAAAAGAACTGTCACTTCACCATTGGAAAGTCCCCCACCATCTAGTTCGATAATCTCTTTATTTTTAACCATTTGATCGAATTCAGTTAAGACTTCTGGAGAGTGGGCATCAATGATACCAATTAAGTCGATTCCTTTTACATTTTTCGCAAAATCAAAAATGTTACGAACGGTTAGATTGTTTGAAGCTGATATTTTAACAGCATTTCCTTGCTTAGTTTGTCCGATGTGGACGTGTAAGTCAGCGTAGTATGTTTTAGTCACTTTATTCACCCTTCAATGACTGATACATTAAATAATAAATAGCATGAATAGTTTTAGCGTCATGTATACGTTCTTCTTCTATTAATCGAAGTGCTTCTTTAATAGATACCTCTTTAAGTTCGACAAATTCATCCTCATCCATTTGAAGCTGATCTTCACTCACAACTTCTAGACCCTCTGCTTTATAAATATAAATAATTTCATCAGCAAACCCAGGTGATGTGTAGTATGAGACAACATAATCTAATGACTGCGCACGATAGCCTGTTTCTTCTTCCAATTCTCTTGCGGCCGTTATTTTAGGAGATTCACCTTCTTCTAATTTACCGGCAGGAATTTCAATAATGCTTTTGCCGAGAGCTTTTCGATATTGTTCTACCATGACAATTTTATCTTCATTAGTTAGTGCAATTAAAGCGACTGCTCCAGGATGTCTAACGAGTTCCCGCTTTGATGTTTCACCGTTTGGAAGTGTAACGTTATCAACTTCTACATCAATAATTCTACCTTGATATATTTTCTCTGTATGTATAGTCTTTTCTTCAAAGTTATTCATTAATCTCACCTCTTCGTGTATTTTATCACATTACGGCTTAACGTTTGTCATTAAGCTTTAGTGTCGATAAAATAAATTCAAGGAGGTATACAATGAAAAAACGTCGTTTAGGGAATACAGATTTACATATTTCAGAAGTTGGTCTTGGTTGCATGAACTTAGGGACGAATGAACAAAACGCTAAAGATATTATTCATGAGGCCATTAACGCTGGAATCAACTATATTGATACAGCTGACCTATATGATTACGGTGAGAACGAGAAGCTGGTCGGTAAAGCGTTAAAAGGAAAAAGACAAGATACAATAGTAGCCACTAAAGGTGGCAACCACTTTGACCCGAATCAAGAAGGATGGTATTGGGATCCATCAAAAAAATATTTAAAAGAAGCAATTAAAAATAGTTTAATACGTTTAGGGTTAGATGATGTTGACCTATACCAATTACACGGAGGTACAATTGAGGACCCTATTGACGAAGTAATCGAAACATTTGAAGAGTTACAACAAGAAGGATTAATTCGTTACTTTGGCTTGTCTTCAATCCGCCCAAATGTAATCAAATCTTATGTTGATAAAACTACGATTACGAGTAATATGATGCAATATAGTTTGTTAGACCGTCGTCCTGAAGAAGAGCTTTTAGACTATTTGAACGACAATCAAGTAAGTGTTTTAGTTAGAGGCACTTTAGGTAAAGGGATGTTAACGAGTAATGGGATTGAGCAATGGGAGAAAAAGGGCTCAAATGGCTTTTTAGATTATAATGCAGAAGAACTTAAAGAAGTGATTGAGAAATTGCAAGTACTAGCAAATGAATCGAGTACAACACTTGAGTCAATTGCTATTCATTATTGTTTAAGTCATCCAGGGGTGTCGAGCTTAATTTTAGGTGCTAGCCGTCCTGAACAAGTTCAAAATAATATTGAAGCCTATTACAATGCACCAAAAGACCAATCAATTATTGAAGAAGTTACAAACATGACTAAGAAGCAAATTTACGAACAACATCGGACGTAAATAAATCCCCCAGCGACTTTTTGCTGGGGGATTATTTAATAGGATAAGGTTTTACAGGGAGAGTACTTTAGTACACCCTCTTCTGTGTAAGATTTAATTTTGCCTTCCGCTTCTAGGTAATCAAGTTGACCAATCGTTTCAGACATCGTTAATCCAAATTGTTTCTCATAATGTTTTGGGAATAAGTATTGGCAAACTTCATATGGCGTAGCGCGATGTTCCTTAATATATTCAAAAACATGTTCCGCCCGTTCTTCTTGTCGTTTTAACCGGTGGTCGATGAGCTTTTCGTTAAAATGGAACGTCTCACCATGACCTGGCAACACTTCTTGTATATTATAATCTTTCATCTTCTTCATTGCTTTCCGATAATTAATAAGCGACTTTGGTCGTTCTTCTTCACCGACAAGCGGTGCCTCTAATATAGGATTTGATGAGATATGTTTTAGTAAATGGTCACCGGCAATCAAGCTCCCACTTTCTCGATCATAAAAAGATAAATGACTTTGAGCATGACCAGGAGTTTCTATTACTGTCATAGATGGCAAGCCTGGAATGACATCACCTTCTAAAATAGTATCAGTTAAGCGGCCATTCCCTTGATACTTAAAGGCGTTCTCAACTGTCTTATCAATCTTTCTAAATTGATGAGGTACATCAAAACGATCATACAATTGATCAAAAAAGGCCAAATAATGCTGAAAGTACTCACAATCTTCTTTCAACCATAAGTCGGTAAGCGGATGGCCATATATTGCTTCTAATTGATCAAAGTGCTCGATAAGCCCAGTATGGTCTGGATGATGATGCGTTAACACAATTTGTTTTATATCAGAAGGCTCTAGACCAATAGCATTTATTTGTTGTTGAAAAGCTTCCCACGCTTCCTCGGTGTTCACACCTGCATCAAATAGCGTCACTTTCTCACCCATATATAGATAACAATGTACATCTCCAACGGCATACGGTGTCGGAACGGTAATTTGATGGATTAATTGATGTGTCATAATGTCTGTTCCACCTTTTGTGTCATTTTGGTATTATTATACTACAAAAATTAAAAATTGCATCTATTTTCAAACAATTCACTTAAATGTTTCGCGAATTGTATGGTCAATGATCGTTGGTAACTTTCCAAAGGAGTAAGTCAGCTCTAACCTTTCTGACCACTGGTGTGCATCTTTACCTAGAGGACCTACGTTTAATGTTGGAATTGCCCACTTTTGTTTTGGAATATAATTTCCCTGGAATTGTTGCATTGGTAAATTCATTGCTAGTTGATCAAAGTCCGCTTCACTACTCGTCGTTTCTCCAACAAAGCTTAAATCAGAAATACCGTTGAAATACGACAACGTAATCGGATTGGCACCTTCACCTTTCATCTTCTCTTCTATACTTTTTACAAGTCTTTTTACCGTTGTATTTTGTTCACTCGTTACAGCAGGATAAAAAGGTGGACTATAAAATAACACGATCATCGGTGCTAAATGACTACACATATAAGCTAAATCTTGTACTAGTATCGTTGAAAAGTCTCGATCGCCAGTCTGTCTTTCGTTTAATAAGTTTGCCCTTCTTCTTTCTACTTCTTCCTGACCAAATTTATTAACCGCTTCATTGTATAGCTCTTCATAACTTAAAATCGAAATATTTAAAGAAGGTCCTTGCTCGATTTGCCCTGCTTTTTCTTTAAACTTTTCATATTGACTCTTTAAATGAGTTTCCACTTCGTACTTCGTCTTTTCCATTACTTTATTTAGTTTTTTAGTTATATCAGTGACAGTTTGTTTCATAAACAATATGTTATACATCGATACTGCTGTAACAGGGGTTTGGACAGAATAATGCTCTTTTAAATCTCGGCTCATTAAACTTACAGGTGGAGGTGTTACTTCCCTACCAACCTTTTCTATTAACTCATCGTTTAACTCTAAATTTTTATTCAAATAGCTTGTCATTAAATTGGCATTCAAACCATGAAACGGTTCACCAACGTGAGTTTCTTTACCATAGCATAGGAAGCCAGGAAGTACTTTTCCTAAAGATCCGGTATATAAGTACATATTTTCATCTTCAGGGTATTGCCTGAACATTGGCTCACTATTTAAACAAAGTTTATATTGTAAATCTTCATCTTCTTGAATATCTTTTAAAACTTCTGTTGCTTTAAGCATGCCCAATGAATTCACTTCTTCATCAGGTACGACGAGTAATAAAATATTACCATCCCATTCACCATGGATCGCTTTCTCTACCATCGATAAATGTAAAGCTGTTCCTGCTTTCATATCCATCGTTCCACGACCGAATATCCAATCTCCGTTCTCAAGATCACGCTGCGCTTCTTCAGGCAATATTTGTGATTGTTCTTTAAATAAACGAGTTAAATACGTTGGATCAAATGCATAGTCTTTAAAAGCTCCATAATCTTCAACGTCTACTACATCTATATGACTTAATAGAATGATCGTATCTTGAGCGTCACCATTTTTAACTAATCCTGTTAATACACCTCGTCCATCTTCTAAATTATGAACATTCAAATGGTTAGGATTTTGACTAAAATAATCTTCTTTAGCTAGTAAACTTTGTATGTAAGTTACTATGTTTAGCTCGTCTTTTTGCCCAGTAATACTATTAAAACGAACCAACTGACACAATAGGTCTGTTAATTGTTGTTTTGATTGCCACTTCATCACAAAAACCACCCCATCTATATATTGACTTTTCAAACTACATACACCACAATCATAACAGAGAATTGAAAGAGGTGTTGGCGATTAATACAAGAATTTTTGCTCATCGAGGTGCAAGTCATTATGCACCTGAAAATACATTACCTGCATTTCAATTAGCAAATGAAATGGGTGCATCTGGAGTAGAATTAGACGTCCAATTAACGAAAGACAACATCCCTGTCATTATTCACGATGAGAACGTTAGAAGAACAACTAATGGTGTAGGTTTTGTTCAAGATTATACTTATAAAGACATTAAACAACTCGATGCTGGCAGTTGGTACAATGAACGATTTGCGAACACTACAATACCAAGTTTAGAAGAGTTCTTGAAATGGGTACAGACTACTAATATGACCATCAACCTTGAATTAAAGACGAATGTCATTAATTATGTCCATATAGAAGCAATCGTCAACGAAATGATTGAACACTTTAAATTAGAAGATCGAACCATTCTATCTAGCTTTAATCCAGAAACTATTAGAAATTTAAGTGACATGAATTCACAAATCGAACGAGCATGGTTAACGCAAATGCGAATTAGAAAAGTCCATTTACTCTTAAACGATATTGGCGCACAAAGTATACATATCAAAACAAGACTATTATCATCAAACATGTTAAAAAGAATTTTACAAGAAGAGATTCCGTACCGCGTCTATACCGTTAACCGTGTTAAAACACTAAAAAGATGTGAACAATTACAGGCAGATGCCATTTTCACAGACCTACCAGATTTACTCACTAAACCTTAAATGAGGAGGCTACTACTTATGGAACCAAAACTATTCTCCCCTATCACTTTTAATCAAGTAACATTAAAAAATAGAATTGTTATGTCACCAATGTGTATGTACTCTTGTTATGAACAAGATGGCATTGTCACACCTTTTCATATAACACACTATGAAAGTCGTGCAGTAGGCCAAGTCGGCTTAGTTATGCTTGAAGCAACAGCCGTTCAACCGAATGGTAGAATTTCTTATGAAGATCTAGGCATTTGGTCAGATGGTCATATTGCAGGATTGAAAAGCGTGACAGAGCGAATTCATGCTCACGGTGCTAAAAGCGCTATACAATTAGCTCACGCTGGACGAAAAGCCGAACTAGATGATCCAATCGTTGCACCGTCCGCCCTACAATTAAATGAACGTTTTCAAACTCCACATGCTATGACGAAAGATCACATTGCTGAAACGATTCGATCTTTTCAATTAGCTGCAGAGAGAGCTCAAAAAGCTAACTTTGATATAATAGAAATACATGGTGCTCACGGCTATTTAATTAACCAGTTCCTCTCACCACTGACAAACAAACGTGATGATGAGTATGGGGGTAGCCGTGACAACCGTTATCGCTTTCTTAAAGAAATTGTTGATGCGATTCAAGAAGTGTGGGACGGTCCGATTTTCGTCCGACTATCTACTTCTGAATACCATGAAGAAGGTAATCAACTTGAAGACATCATATATTTTGCAAATCAATTGCACGACCAAGGGATCGATTTAATCGATTGTAGCTCAGGCGGTGTCGTACGAGTGAAGATTAATCCTTACCCTGGGTATCAAGTTACTTTTGCCGAAGCGATTAAACAACAAGCCGGAACTAAAACAGGTGCTGTTGGTCTGATCACTAATGGCATGCAAGCTGAAGAGATCATTCAAAACAACCGTGCAGACTTAGTCTTTATAGGTAGAGAATTGCTTAAAAATCCTTATTGGCCAAAACAAGCTGCAGATGAGCTACAAACTAATATAACGAGTCCGAAGCAATATCAGGCTGGTTGGCGTTAGATTAAGATTTAGGAGGAAAGGCCGTGGACATTACATTTTTAGGAACGGGATCTGGTGTCCCTTCGAAACTAAGAAATGTTTCATCTTTAGTACTAGAAATGCACCAAGAACGAGATGAGGTTTGGTTATTCGACTGTGGTGAAGCAACACAACACCAAATTTTAAACACTCCGATTAAACCTCGTAAAATTAATAAAATATTTATAACACACATTCATGGCGACCATATTTTTGGTTTACCTGGATTGCTAAGCAGTCGTTCATTCCAAGAAGGAACATCAACATTAGAGATTTACGGACCAAAAGGCGTTAAAGAATTCATCGAAACGGCCTTATCTGTTAGCCAGACTCATTTAAGGTATACGATTAAATACTTCGAAGTTACAGATGGTGTTTTGTTTGAGGATGAACAAATAAAAGTAACTGCCATGTCTCTCGTTCACGGAGTTCCTTCATACGGGTTTTTAATTGAAGAATCTGATCAAATCGGGCCTTTACTTCCAACTAAGTTAAAGGAAAAAGGTGTACAACCAGGGCCGATCTTTCAAGAGATTAAAAATAATGAAGTAATGACATTAGATGATGGCACTGAAATTGTTAGAGAAGAAGTAACAGGACCTGACATACTAGGAAGAAAGATTGCAATCTTAGGTGACACACTTCCATTTGATGACGTCATTGAGTTTGTACGTGATGCCGATCTGTTAGTCCATGAAGCAACGTTTACTCATGAAGATACGAAATTAGCACAACAATATAACCATTCAACGAGTGTACAAGCGGCTAAAATCGCTAAAGAAGCAAATGTTAAACAATTGCTTTTAAACCATGTATCATCACGCTATCAACAAGATCATCTCCAACAAGAATTAGAACACTTAAAAGAAATTATTAAACATGTCACATATGTTAAAGACTTTGATTCATATGAAGTATTAAAGGAGGGACGTTAATTGACGGAAATTCAAGAGCTTGTAAGTAAACAGAAAACATTATTTAAAGCTGGCAAAACGATGACGCATACGTTTAGAAACCACCAGTTACAAAAATTAAAAGACATGTTAAAACGAAATGAGTCTAACATCTATGACGCTTTAAAAAAAGATTTAAACAAATCCTCCTATGAAGTGCTCATGACTGAACTTGGCTTTTTATACAATGAGATCGATGAAACGATGAAGCATTTACGTGGTTGGATGACACCAGAAAAAGTTAAGTCACCAACAACTCACAAAGGTGCTAAAAGCTATATTTATAAGCAGCCCTACGGCGTAACTTTAATTATCAGCCCTTGGAATTACCCATTACACTTAGCATTTGCTCCCTTAATTGGCGCAATCGCTGGCGGTAATACGGCTGTTATTAAACCTTCTGAGTTCACTTCTCATACTAGCCAATTAATTGAGAAAATGGTTAAAGAAACATTCGAAGCTAAATATATATCCGTTGTACAAGGTGAAAAAGAAGTGAGTGAAGCATTACTTGACGAACCATTTGACTACATTTTCTTCACCGGTAGTACACAAGTCGGTAAAAAAGTCATGGAGAAAGCAAGTAAACAATTAATCCCTGTCACACTTGAACTAGGCGGCAAAAGTCCGTGTATTGTTGATTCTGATGCTAAAATTCAACTTGCAGCAAGAAGGACGGCTTGGGGTAAGTTAATTAATGCTGGACAAACATGTGTAGCACCAGACTATTTATTAGTTCATGAAAGCATTAAAGGTCAATTTATCGAAGCGTTCAAAAAAGAAGTTAAGCTAATGTACACGAAAAACCCAATCGAGAATGACGATTATACGAAAATCGTTAACGATCAGCATTTTAACCGGTTATTGGCTTATTTAGATGGAGAAAATGTCATTTATGGCGGACAATCTGACTCTAGTAAAGAGAAAATCAACCCTACATTAATCGCCAATGTTGACTGGGATTCCGCTATTATGCAAGAAGAGATTTTCGGTCCATTATTACCTATTATGACCTTTAATAAATTAGATGAAGTAGTCGACCATGTTGAACATGCTCGCAATCCATTAGCTCTTTACTATTTCTCTGAAAATATTCAAAAACAAGAATGGGTTATTAAAAACTTATCCTTCGGTGGAGCTTGTATTAATGATACGATTATGCACTTAGGTAACAATAATTTACCTTTTGGAGGAATTGGTACAAGTGGCATTGGAAACTATCACGGGATTCACAGTTTCGAAGCTTTTACTCATCGTAAAAGTGTTGTTAAACAAACAACATCTTTCGACTTATCTTTCCGCTATCCGCATTCAAAAATAGCTGAGAAAGTATTAACGAAAGTATTTAAAAAGTAATATAGAAATAGCCTTACGTCTGCGATCGTTTCTAACAGACATAAGGCTATTTTTTACGTTGATTGTTGCTCAAAAAGTCTTTTTGAAAGCTCGTCTTTACTTTCGGTTGTTCATATCCGCTTAAATTGACAAAAACTTCTTTACCATATTTACCTTCAATTTGTTCTATTGCGTTATATAATGGTTCTTTTTCAGCTTCTTGTTCGTAATTAAAAAGGTCCAATTGCTTAGATACTTCTTCCTTGTGCGAAAGGTGTTGTGCTGTCACGCCGAGCAGTCGTATCGGTTCTTCATTCCAATGCGAATAAAACAAATCAAGTACAATTTGGTTAATCTGATCTTTATGTTCTACAAAGTCCCTTAACTGACGACTTCTCGTAATCGTTTTCCGATCATGGTAACGAATCATAATTTGGATGTTTTCCGAAACAACTTGTTTAGCCTTCATACGGTCAGCTACACTTTGACATAATTGACTTAACATTTGTTGAATTTCATTTGAATCGGTTGTGTCAAAAGGAAACGTTTGAGAATTGCCAATACTTTTAAATTCATTAATAGCTTCAGGGTCTACCTCACTATTATCTATACCATTTGCTCTTAAATGAAGCCGTTCACCGTTAACACCAAGTAAGTTTTTTAGGGTTAATACGTTGAGTTTCGCTAAATCACCGATTGTTTCTATATTGATTTGTGTTAACTTCTCTTCTGTCTTCTTTCCTACTCCATACATTTCCCCTATGGGTAATGGCCACAGTTTTTCTTGGATTTCGCGTTTACGTAATACCGTAATTCCTAACGGCTTTTTCATATCGGAAGCCATTTTAGCTAGAAATTTGTTCGGTGCAATTCCAATGCTACTAGGTAAATCAAGCTCATCTACTAGCCTTTGTTGAATCCATTCAGCTAATTGAAGTGGGCTATACTCACCACTATAGTCAGTTAAATCCATATATCCTTCATCGATTGAGATCGGTTGGACAAAAGGCGTAACTTCAGACAAGATAGCAAACATATGTTGCGAAGCTTCTCGATAACGATTAAAATTCGGCTTTAAGGCGATTAAATTAGGGCAAATATCATAAGCTTGCCATAAAGGCATTGTTGTTTTAACACCTTTAGCCCTTGCCTCATAATTACACGTCACAATGATTCCTTTTCTCTTCTCTGGATCACCTGCAATAGCAACAGGTTTACCTTTTAATTCAGGACGATATGCCGTTTCAACTGATGCATAAAAGCTATTCATATCTACATGAAAGATAATTCGGCCTTTTCCCACTTCATCACCTACTTACTAAAAAGAAAAAGTATGGACAACGTAGCCCATACTTTATTATAACACGAGCTTATTTAGCCGCTTCAATTGAAATGGCTGTTAATAATTCAGCAATTTTAACTAATTCACCAACAGGCATCCGCTCATCTGTCGTATGAATATTCTCGTATCCAACACATAAGTTAACAGTCGGAATCCCTAAGCCTGCAATGATGTTAGCATCACTTCCACCACCACTAGCTTCTAGTTCACTAGTACGTCCAATTGACTTCGCCGCTTCTCTTGCAACTTCAACCACTTGATCGCCTTCTTGATGTTTATAACCAGGATACATATAGTTAACTTTCACTTCTACTTCGCCACCAACTTCTTCTTCTGCTTGGCGGCAAGCTTTCTGCATTTTTTCAATTTGCTTTTCTAATTTTTCAGGCTCTAATGAACGTGCCTCAGCCAAAATATACGCCTCATCACAGACGATGTTCGTTGCTTGTCCACCTTCAAAACGACCAATATTCGCTGTCGTTTCATCATCAATTCGACCTAAAGGCATTTTAGATACTGCTTTTGCAGCTAAAGTAATAGCTGACACGCCTTCTTCAGGTGCTACACCAGCATGTGCTTTCTTTCCTCTTGACGTAATTTCTAACTTCGCTTGAGATGGTGCTGCAACAATAATATTACCTACATCCCCATTACTATCTACTGCATAGCCGTATTTCGCCTTCACTAATGTAGCGTCTAACGCTTTAGCACCAACTAGACCAGATTCTTCACCGACTGTAATAATAAGTTGAATATCACCGTGCTCAATTTCTTCTTCTTTCAGTCGTTTAATCATTTCAATCATAGCAGCTATTCCCGCTTTATCATCGGCACCTAAAATAGTAGTACCGTCAGACACAATGTAGTCCCCTTCAATTGAAGGTTTAATGCCTTTACCTGGAACAACTGTATCCATATGAGATGTGAAATAGATTGGATCAGCACTGTTTTTAGTACCTTTTAAAGTACAAATTAAATTGTTCGCACCATGGCCTGTTTTTTCTTTAGCATCATCTTCTTGAATGTCCAACCCTAAGTCTGTTAATTTTTGTTTCAACACTTCAGCGATCTTTTCTTCGTGTTTCGTTTCTGAGTCTATTTGAACAAGTTCGATAAATTCATCGATTAGTCGTTGTTCGTTTACTTTCATGTTGTCTTACCTCCGTCTTTATAATGGAATGTTTCCATGTTTTTTAGTCGGTCGCTCTTCTTTCTTATTACGCAGCATATTTAAACCTTGTTTCAACTTCAGACGCGTTTCCCTTGGATCAATCACATCATCGACCATACCTAACCCTGCTGCTACATATGGATTCGCGAATTTCTCACGGTAATCATTAATCTTCTCTTGGCGCATCACTTCTGGCTCATCAGATTCTTGAATCTCTTTAGCAGAAATAATGTTGGCTGCACCTTCAGGACCCATAACGGCAATCTCAGCATTTGGCCACGCAAACACTAAGTCAGCCCCGATTGATTTACTATTTAATGCAACATATGCTCCACCGTATGCTTTTCGAGTAATGACCGTCATTTTCGGTACTGTTGCTTCTGAATAGGCATATAAAATTTTAGCACCGTGGCGAATAATTCCACCATGCTCTTGTTTAACACCAGGGAAAAAGCCAGTAACATCTTCAAAAGTAATAATTGGTATATTAAATGAATCACACGTACGAATGAATCGAGATGCTTTATCACTTGAATCGATATCAAGACCACCTGCTAAATGTTTCGGCTGATTACACACTAACCCAATCGTCTCACCGTCAATTGTTGCAAAACCAACAACAATATTTTTAGCAAATTCAGGCTGGATTTCAAAGAATGATTCATGATCCACGACTTCATTAATAACTGTGCGAACATCATACGGTCGAATCGCATCAAATGGTATTATATCAGCTAAGTCAGGACGAAAATCTTCTTCTTTCTCGAGTTCTTGTACAGGCGTCTTCTCTTGACTATTTTGTGGCAAGTAGCTAATTAATTGCTTAACTTGATCTAATGCTTGTTCTTCATTTTTAGCTTTTAAGTGGGCATTACCGCTTTTCGAGTTATGTACGTCTGCTCCACCTAAATCTTCAGAAGAGATCTTTTCACCCGTAACCGTTTCGATTACTTTTGGTCCAGTAATAAACATTTGTGAAGTTTCTTCTACCATAATGACAAAGTCTGTAATAGCTGGTGAATAAACAGCACCACCTGCACAAGGGCCCATTATAACAGAGATTTGTGGAATCACACCAGAATAGACTGAGTTACGATAAAAAACGTGACCATAACCATCTAAAGAAGCAACACCCTCTTGGATACGTGCACCACCTGAATCGTTTAAGCCGATAAAAGGTGTACCGTTTTTCGCAGCTAAGTCCATAACAGCTGCGATCTTCTTACCGTGCATTTCTCCTAGAGCTCCACCATAAACGGTGAAATCTTGAGCAAATAAGTAAATTGGTCGGCCATTTACTGTACCATACCCTGTTACGACACCTTCACCTGGCACTTCTTTTCCATCCATACCGAAATCAGTTACACGGTGTTCAATAAACGGATTTAACTCAACAAATGATCCTTCATCTAATAAGTAGTCAATTCGTTCACGAGCTGTCATCTTTCCTTTATCTCGTTGCTTTTGAATTTTCTCATCGCCGCCGCCTAATTCAACTTTTCGACGCTTATCATATAATTCATTAATTTTATCGAAAATATCCATAGTTAAGCCTCCTACTTTTGTTGACATAGTTCAAATAATACACCGTTTGCTGCCTTTGGATGTAAAAATGCGATTTGACTGTCATGTGCTCCAACTTTCGGTTGTTCGTGAATTAACGGTACGCCTTGTTCTTTTAAAGTATTTAATCGTTCATCAATATCATTTACATCTAAAGCTATATGATGAATGCCTTCACCTTTCTTCTCGATATATTTAGCGATCGGTGATTTAGCGTTAAGTGGTTCTAATAGTTCGATAGCACTTTCGCCAATTTTTAGAAAGGCAACTTTAACATGTTCTGACTCAACTTCTTCGACTCCTTTAAACTCAAGCCCTAGTTGGTCTCGGTAAAAAGGTAAAGTCTCATCAATACTTGATACCGCAATTCCGATATGCGCGATCTTATTCATGTGAATCACCACTCACACAAGATTTAATAAAATCAACAGTCTCAGTTGTTGGTGTACCTGGTGTGAAGATTTTCTGCAAGCCTTGCTCTAGTAAATAATCAATGTCTTCATCTGGAATAACCCCACCACCAATTACCGGGATATCCTCTGCACCTTTTTCTTTTAACGCTTCTACGACTTTTGGAAACAAAGTTTTATGGCCACCTGAAAGTGATGATAACCCAACGACATCAACATCTTCTTGAATCGCAGCTTGCGCAATTTGTGCTGGTGATTGTCTTAGTCCAGTATAAATAACTTCCATTCCATGATCACGTAAAGCTTGAGCGATGACTAACGCACCACGATCATGACCATCTAAGCCTGGTTTGGCAATTAGTACTCTTATTTTCCGTTCCATACTAATATTCTCCCTTCCTTTTACATTCCTGTATACTCACCGAATTCATCGCGTAGTACGTGACAAATTTCTCCGACTGTAGCGTACGATTTTACACAGTCTAAAATATAAGGCATTAAGTTTTCATCTGTTTGTGCTGCTTGTTTCAATTTATTTAATTGCTCATCCACTTGAGATTGGTCACGTTGACCTCTTATATTCTGTACTTGATTGACTTGTCTTTGTTCTAATTGTTCATCCACTCTTAATAAATCTTCATGGACTTCTTCTTCAATTTTAAATTCATTCATACCGACGATAATTTCTTCTTGTGACTCGATCTTTTTCTGCGTCTCGTAAGCAGTTTGATGGATTTCACGTTGCATATACCCTTCTTCAACGGCTTGAACGGCACCACCCATCTCTTCTATCCGATCTAAATACTCCATAACTTCCTTTTCGATCTCATCAGTCATCTGTTCAACGTAATAAGAGCCTGCAAGTGGGTCTACAGTATCAGCAACGCCGCTTTCATGAGCAATAATTTGTTGTGTACGTAATGCAATACGAGCTGACTCTTCTGTTGGTAAAGCTAACGCTTCATCTCTTGAGTTCGTATGCAAGCTTTGAGTACCACCTAGTACAGCTGATAATGCTTGGAGTGCCACACGAACAATATTGTTATCTGGCTGTTGCGCTGTCAGTGTTGAACCACCTGTTTGTGTATGGAAACGTAAACGCCAGCTTTTCTCATTTTGCGCTTGATACTTTTCTTTCATCATTTTTGCCCAAATACGTCTAGCTGCTCTAAATTTAGCCGCTTCTTCAAAGAAATTGTTATGTGCATTAAAGAAAAAGGCTAATCTAGGTGCAAATTGATCGACTGCTAAACCGCTTTCAATTGCAGCGTCAACATAAGCCATGCCATTTGCAAGTGTGAAAGCGACTTCTTGTACGGCAGTAGATCCTGCTTCTCTAATGTGATAGCCAGAAATACTAATCGTATTAAACTTCGGCACTTCATTTGCACAATACTCAAATATATTCGTAATTAACCGCATTGACGGCTTAGGTGGATAAATATATGTTCCTCTTGCAATATACTCTTTTAAAATATCATTTTGAATCGTACCGGTCACTTTCTCTTTCGGCACACCTTGTTTTTCTGCTACAGCTATGTACATACATAATAATACAGAAGCAGGTGCATTAATCGTCATTGATGTACTAACTTGATCAAGAGGAATCCCTTCTAAAAGCGTTTCCATATCTTCTAATGAATCAATCGCAACACCAACTTTACCAACTTCACCTTCAGACATCGGGTCATCGGAATCATAGCCAATTTGTGTCGGCAAATCAAAAGCAACTGATAAACCAGTTTGACCTTGTTCTAGCAAATAACGAAAACGTTTGTTCGTCTCTTCAGCTGAACCGAACCCAGCATATTGTCTCATCGTCCAAAAACGGTTGCGGTACATCGAAGGCTGAATACCTCGAGTGTATGGATATTGGCCTGGAAAACCAACTTTTTCACTATACTCTCCATCGACTTGATCTTCTTTTGGATAATATAGTGGATCAATTTCTATATCGGATTTGTTTACAAATTGTTCTTTTCGCTCTGGAAAGCGTTCATTCGTTTTTTCTACTTGTTTCTTCCACTCGTTTAATTGTTCATTAAAGTGTTCTGTCATTATGTAACCTCTCCCTTCTAACTCCATTTTACAGTTGTAAGAAAAATTCGTCATCTACTTTTATTGTAAAGCAAAGTTTAGTCTTGTCCAATGCTTGTTTTTCTTTTACAATGAGATTAGCGGATTAATTTAAGGGAGGAATCATTGTGTCTAACAACAAAAAGCCTCGTGCTCCTTATGCTTCATCTCGTAGAAAGAAAAAGACATGGACGACGATCGTAATCTATTTAATGATTATTGCCATGCTGTTAAGCTCTCTAATGATGGGTCTTAGCATGTTTGTATAAACGGAGTTATAAAGCATAGCCTTATTCAAGGCTATGCTTTTTATTTTAACTTATAGTTTTATAACGCTGTCAAAAGGGTAGTACTTAAGTTAGTGAATAATACATAAGGAGCTATCATATGAAATTCTTACTTAAACGCTATAAGATGGTTTTTTTACTTTTTACCTTACTCCTAATCATAGGTGGCTACACCTTCTATGACTTACCACAACGTGATTTCCCTGAAACACCGATGAATCAGGCGACTATTACGACGCCTTATCCTGGAGCTTCACCTGAGGATGTAGAACGAGAAGTCACATCAACAATTGAAAATGAGATTCACCAAATTAACGGCATAGAATCTTACCAATCCACGTCATCACGTGGTGTATCAAACATTATACTTTCGCTTGATGATCGTGAAAACCACCAAGAAATAATGACAGAAGTTAATCAAACCATTAATCAATTAAAATCGAACTTACCCGATGAAGCGTTAGATGCGAATGTGTCTTTATCAGAAGTGACAACACCGAGTCAGTCCTACTTTTTAACAGCTGATCATCCCGATGATTTAGAACAGCTCCACGAGTTAAAAGATGCGTGGACTAACCAAATTGAACAAATAAATGGTGTATCACATGTTGAGTTTAATGGTTTAGAAGAACAAGAGATTATTATTAACTTTGATTCTGAGACGATTCAAGACTATCAAATTCAATTCGCTGACATTCTTACAGCTTTAGAAGATGAATGGAATCCTAACCCTTTAGGAGAGCAAACGACTGATGACGGTTACCGAACGTTAACCATTAATCATATTAATGATATAAATGAAATTGAAGATACGAGAATTCCAACTGGTGATCAAGGCTCTATTAATTTAAATGAACTGGCTGAGATTACCGTTACTTCAACTCAACAACCGGATCTAATTACATATGATGGGGACTCAGTAATCAACATAACGGTATTTCTTCAAAGTGGAGAAGATATTCCAAGTAATAGTCAACTAGTTGATGAAGAAGTTCAATCATTAATGACACAATTACCAGAAGTCATTAACCTTCACCATTACTTTGCTCAAGATGAATTTATTGCTAATGTATTTGATGATTTATTTCTTTCATTAGCCATTGCTGTCTTAGCTGTCATTTTAGTAACGACATTAGGGTTAACTTTTATGGGCTCAATTGTTGTAGCTATAGCAATCCCAACTTCCCTTATTTTAGGTTTAATTCCTTTGCCATTACTAGGAACTGACTTGAACCAGATTTCAGTGATCGGTGCAATTATCGCATTAGGTATTTTAGTTGATGACTCGATTGTACTTAATGACAATATTGAAAGACGTTACCGTTTGGGTGATCAAGCACTTTCTGGAACGGTTAAAGGAATTAAAGAAGTGAGAAACTCTATTATCACTTCAACTTTAGCGATTGTCTTTACTTTTTCACCTTTAATCTTTTTGTCAGGTGCAAACGGAGCTTTTATAAGAGCACTACCGAGTGTTTTAATTTCAACATTAATAGCTTCAACGATTGTTGCACTAATTCTAGTTCCAGCAATTCGTTATTTTCATTATCAGAAATCGAGTAAGAAAATTAAAGCAAACCCTGGTATACTTGGCAAATGGCTAAGTAAAGGGGCAAGGTTTTACGCTAACCGTATTATTCGGAAGCTCATTCGAGTGCCTAAGCGTACTGTTGCCATTGGATTATTGATGACAACGAGTTTATTTCTGCTTATTTTATGGACACCTTTTGAGTTTTTCCCTTCTGCTGATCGGGAAGAGGTTACAATTGATGTCACACTGCCAAATGGCCTTACAAAAGCCGATACGTTAACGACTTTACAATCAATTGAAGAAGACTTGTTAAACGACCAAGAAGATGAAATTAAAGATATTAGTTTATTTACAAGCGGAAGTGCTCCAGCGTTATTCGGTCAACCACAAAGTAATACTGGAGAACATACGGGTCGGATGTATGTAAGAATTAATCAAGATGAAACGAATGCTGGATCATTTATAGATCAGTGGGAGAATCAACTAAGAGATGATTATGAAGAAGCTGAAATCTTTTTAGAAACGATCCAACAAGGACCGCCAACTGGTGCACCGTTAACGGTGACTGTATCTGGAGAAGAACTATCTAATATGTTAGACATCCGTGATGAAGTGATCGAACTATTAGATGATGCAGGTACTGAACTTGTTGTTGATAACGTTGGTGATTTAACACCTAACCTAACTTACGAACCAAATCGTGAAGAAATGGAAAACTATAACGTGACCGTTCAAACGATTAGTGAACAAATTAATTTACGTACGACAGGGATTCCCTTTGCACAAATTAATTCTGGACTCGATCAATATAACGTTCAACTTTATCTTGATCGATTAGAAGAATATGAAAGCTTAAACCTTGAAGAGATCGTCATACCTGTTGATTCTCAAGAAGGTCCGCCAGTTGCTAGTTTAGATGAGTTTGTTGATGTAGAAGAAAATGAGGTCATTCCGAGGATCCACCATGAAGATGGTGAGAGAACTGTTACGATTAGAGCTTATGCTGATCAAACTGATGAAATTGAAGATACAATCACACCATACATTGAGGATTTTAACGATACTCATAATCAGTACGCTCTAACGGTTGGAGCTGAAACAGACAATCAAGATACGTTCTTCGCAGAAATTACCGTCATCTTTTCTGTCGTCGTATTGCTCGTTTATTTATTAATTGCATTTCAGTTCAACTCACTAACAATGCCATTTCTTATTTTAATATCTGTCTATTTAGCGATTGCAGGAGCTATATTAGGGCTATTCGTCACTCAAACGCCAATTAGCTTCTTAGCTATTACCGGGATGGTCTCACTAACAGGTATAGTGGTAAGGAATTCATTAGTATTAGTGGATTTCATTGAACAATCAATCAAATCAAATTCCACTATTAATGAAGCCATTGTTAAGTCATCTGAAGCTCGATTTAGACCAATAGTGTTAACAACAATCACATCGATTATCGCACTAACACCTGTTGCCATAAGTGGTGATGTATTATTCCAACCACTCGCAATCACGATCATTTCCGGGATTGCTTTCTCAACTGTATTAACACTATTACTTGTGCCTGTACTCTACATGTTATTTAAAAGAGCATAAATGACTTTTGAGTGTAACTTCAATAAGGGGCTTAGAATTTTTTCTGAGTCCCTTTATTACACCAATTTCTTCTTCAATTAACGCCTCTGTCAATTGAATATGTGGAATTCCTACTCTTCGTAGACCTTAACAAATACAGAACCGTGCAGAGTATCACCAACATAAGCATCTAATTTCCACATACCACTTTTGGGTAGAGACATGTTTGAAGGCATATGTTTATCAGCACCATTATTTGCGCTACCTAATGTCTGCCCATCTATTAATGTTATGGTATTATCATTCAATTCATGAGTAGCATTAACTGTTACTTCTCTAGCATCAAATTCATCATCTTCTCCCCAAAAATGCCACATATATTTATTTGCCTCACCAGCATAAAACCTTGTAACATCATCATCGTAAATAAAACCTAATCTGTCCTCTATGCCTAGCATAGTATATCCATTCGATTCAAACATTTCACTTTCTTCCCAATTCTCTTCTTGAGTACATCCAGCGATAAAGAGAGAAAAAAGCATCAACAAAGAAACTAATAAAAGATAGTATTTTTTCATATATAACCTCCATTCTAATAATCACCTTATTCAACTCTTCTACTTCGTTAGTAGATCAACACAATCTAAATTCTTATTAAACTCTTGCCCCCGATAGTTTAATAAGATTATTTATTTACCCAATTAGGAATGAATTCTCCAAAATAATTACCGATTTTCTGAACTTCAGTCATTATACGACTTATTCCAGTTTCAGAAAGAAACCAGTTATCTTTAGTTATCCCGTGCCTATCAACAACAGGAGAGACAAGAAACTCTACCTCTTTCGGAAATTCGTGTTGATAACATAATAATGCACGCCGAGAATGCCCTGCCTTACAAACTATTATAACTTTATTGTAAGATATACCTTTTCCTTTTAAAACCTCCAAAGAAAAACGAGCATTTTCCAAAGTGTGCTGTGCTTTATCTTCCTTTAAAATCACGTCCTCTGGTACTCCGTTTTCTATCGCAAGATTACTTAGGTATTCCCATTCAGTAGTTCTAACGTGTGGTTTATATCCACCAGATGGAAGGATGTACGGTGCTAATCCTTGTTTATACAAAGCAGCTGCTTTTTCCATTAGTGGAGGATGATTTGCCCCAGGAACTAAAATAACATCTGCTGGAGAAATTTCTGTTTCTACGAAAATAAAGTCGGTAATACAATCAAACGGAAAAGTCATTAGTAATTCCCCCTTTATATAAGCTCCGATATATTAAGGTTTCCTTGTTGGACATTCCTGCTCACGTTAGCTCAAGAGATCTTCTAAACCAATGTTAACATAATATTCCAATAATTATATCAATAAAAAAGACGACCAACTTTCTTGATCGCCTTGTTAAACTCTTGCCCCCGTTTGTAGAATAAGAAACTCTTATTCATGGGTCTTAATCTCTTCTTTATGCTTAAAAAGGAAGTATATAGACAGACAAGATAAAATCAAAAAAGATAGTATAGAAATGAAACTATCAGCAATAAAACTAAGCATTACTGCAACAAAGATAATGAAGATACTCAGAATGATTCTAATCACTTTATTGCCCCTTTCCCGTTAAAGTAAGATATAAACTGCCGCATTTTCTTGGAATATTCTGCTTCCTTAGCTCAAGATTCATCGCACATAGAACAATCGTACCCTTTAAACCATATTGTAATAATCGAGAGACACCCATATCAAAAATGTAAATATGACAAGAATTGAAGTCAATAAAATCCACGAATAAGGTTTTTTTGGTTTCCGTAAGATGTCATACATTAAGTAAGATAAAAAACAAAATAGCAAAATCATAAATAATACTGTAAGCAAAGGTATTAGCAAATACATTCTATATACACCTCATTATACCGTTAAATAGCCCAATTCTAGAACATAGTTAATCATTGCTCTTGGCACTATCATGCTTCGTTAGTTGAAGAGCGATCATCCTTTCTGAACAATCGCCCTCCGTTAGCTCAATAATTGAAATATTAACTATATTAGTTGAGTCTCTTTTTTAAACTTTTTACTCCAGCTTATAGTCTGCACCATCAATCATTATAGACATTAAGCTTTTAAACAATCTTTGTTGAGACAGATTTCCCCAGTCCTCTTCGTACTCAGCCATCAGCCACATTACTTCATCAAGAAAGACATGCTTTATCGCCTTTTCTTGATTACATATGAACAATTCTTATTCAAGTAAACTGCTCACGTCAGTTTAAAAGCAATCGTTCTTATTGAACAATCGCCCCCATTAGTTTATGTACATTCTTTCACAATTAGAGTTCGTTTTATATCAATAATTGGTTTGTTTAATTATAATACCTGTCTTTTCTTATCCAATTTAAAATGCATCTACCTCTATAACTATAGTCCGATGTCCCTATGCATGAATATGATTCTTTCTATTTCTTCAAAACCATTTTTCTTATAAAATTCTTCAGCAGGTATTCCTCTATCTGTGAGCAGGGTAATGTTACTTATATTATAGCTATGAAGCTCTTTTATTAAATGATTTAACAGCTTTCTTCCAATCCCCTTATTTTGACATTGTGTTTTTACACACATTTCATTAATAAAGAACTCATCTCCGCTCCACCAATATCTATTCACACCAAAAATAAAGCCGAAAATTTCGTCGTTTTCTACCGCTAAAACGCCTAAAAATCCAGGTGTCTGGTAAAAACTCAGTAAATATTTTTAGCCTTTGTAAATGTCCATTCATCATTCCAAGGATCATCGTTGAATACCTCAATGAATGTTTCCGTACATTTCATTAAATCATTTCTTGAAAAAAGTATGAATTCCAAGGTAAATTCTCCTTATCATTAAAGGTTTTATTAAAATCTCCATAACCATTTATTAAACGTCTTCATCTATTTTTCGAAAGTTATACGCAACAAAGCCAGCAATTAAACCGAATGCTGTAACCCAAAGAAAATGTGGTAAGTAATAAGTTATCTCAACGAATGTACCTTTGACATAATCTGTTACTATAAAAATTGTCATCATTAAGATCGGAAATACTATAATCCAAAACAACATAGATTTTACCGGTTTAGACATCATATCACCCACCTTGTTTTAACCTAGTCCTCGTATTTTCACTATCCTGCTCACTTTAGTTGAATAACGCTAATACATCCACATACCCAGTTAACTAAAAAGCAGCATACCAAAAGTAATAGAGAAAATTATTGTAAGAAGAATTCCTACCAGACTACAAACCATACCCACGACTACTTTTCTTTTTCCGGTTTGATTAATACTCTTTATTTGTCTTAGCCCTATGACACCATAAACGAAGCCAATAATTCCAAGTATTAAGCCGATCGATACAAAAGAAGTAACAATTGAAAGAAAACCAAAAACCAACGAAACATTACCTTTGCTCTGAGCCTTATTGTAAATGTCATCTGATGCATGAAGATTATTCATATTTCCCCCACCTTTTATCTACTGAAGCAGTACTTGATCAATAATACTATCGGAGCACACATTACTTATATTTTTTAAATATCGAACCGATTGAAACACTTAGTAGTTGAATCAAACATAGAAACATTCCATTCATAATATAATAATGTAACCCTTGATAGCCGTACCATGGTAAAGGATATCGTTCTGTTACTGGAGGGATGAATCCCCTGAAATAATCAGCATTATTGTAAAACTCGATCAAATACCAAGAACAAATAACAAAAGATATACCAAAAGTTATTAAAATGAAAAATGAACTTTTAATTATGTCATTGGGATAAGCTTTATGAATGTAAATAGCTATTCCTATTGATAAAAACAAACCTAGAACAATGATTAAAAAGTTAAAGTATATAATGACATCTACATACGGTGGACCTATATACGAGTGTAAACGAACGTCTAATAAAAAGAATAAAACCCAATACATTGCCATTGCTGTAACAAAGGACATTGCTACAAACAACACCCCTGTTAAGAGGCCGATGAATGACCTTTTCAAATAATCACCTCAATACAATTTTTTCGCATAATTGATTTCATTAACCAACTGGCTTGGTTAACTTATACGTTACTTCGCATTTGATCAATTTCTTTAGAAATATTGCACTAATTAAGCAATGTTTCTACTTAAGGATTTTAAGAATATTCTTTGAGTTTTTCAGCATTCCGAGCAAACCAAGCTCTTTTTTGGCTTCTCTAATTAATTTCTTGTCCGCAAGTTTAATGACCTCATCATCTGCAGATAAATAATTACCATCATTAAACATTGGTTGAGGGTCATACTCAATTGTAAGTTGGATCGCTCGTGTTTCTATTTCTCCGACAATTTTATTTGATAAATATATAGCCATATCAATACCTGCTGATACTCCAGCAGCAGTTATAAATTTATCTTGTTCTACTACTCTCTCACGTGTTGGGATGGCATTAAATTGACTTAATAAATTTATTGGTTTCCAATGCGATGTTGCTTTTAACCCTGATAACAATCCAGCTGATGCTAAAATAATCGAACCAGTACACACAGATGTGGTCCATTTCGTACTTTTATCTACTTCTCTAATCCAATTCAATACATTCTCATTCTCTATTTCCTTCATAAATGCTATTGAGGAACCTGGTATGACTAGTATATCTGCTTGGTTAATATCATTAATATTATACTTAACATTAATATCAATGAAGCCAGAGTCAGCCTTTATTTCACCTTTTTCTTCTGCTACAAATAGTACTTCAGCATCTGTCATATTCCTTAAAACTTCATATGGACCAATAGCATCAAGCATCGTCATTCCATCATATACATAAATAATTATTTTCATCGCTTACCCCTTTAGTTTATTTAGCCCACACCCCATTCTAAAACAACTACCCTTTCGGCGGTTCACTTTGGGGCTTCGTGTCGTAAAGCTCATCAGTTGCTAGTCTCAATTTCAGATATCAATTTAATGTTCTTTATTTGTTGTTGTTTTACCTACCGCACTAGCCCCTTCCAAACAAATTCCTGGCAAATGATCCGCTCCTTAGTTCAAAGGTAACCATTACAAAATGTACATTTGCGTTACCTCACAAGCTCTAAAAGCACTTGATTAACTTCATTAGAAAAATTAGGGTTTTTCCAAATAGTTACAGATTTACGTTCTCCATGCTTCTCTATTAAGCGTTCTAATACAACATAGGCTATATAGTAAGCTAAACGTGTATAACCAAAGTGCGTACCCCCATTAATCGAAAACCATTCACTAAAAATCTTTGTTGGCGACTGTTGATTTATGTCTTCAATAAAAGTAGATACGATCCTTGATTGGTGATCTTTTGCAAAATTAAGCCACTCTTCCCCATGATCATCATACGAAAAATAAACAGGTTCACCTGCGGTTGTGACTTGTTTTGAAAAGTAAGTTGCACAACCTTCTTGTAACAGCCAAGTAAAAGGGCTATTCCAATTTAGGTTTGACCAACTCAACTCCTCTTGATCCGAAAGAATATTATGTAAGACATGTCCAAACTCATGTGCAATAATCACTTCTAAATGTTCATCTATAGCAGATAATCTTTCTAAGCAAAACGTCACTTCAGGAATAATTTGACGGTGGGTAAAAGCATTTGATCCAAATGCTCCAACGATTATATGTACATCCTTTGTAAATTCAACATCATACTTATGCTCATATGTTAACTGGACTTGTTTAATTAAACCCTCAATCTTATCATTCGACTCTTTAATGTCACATAATTTCTCTGGGTAAATTTGAATAGCTTTTGTAATCTTTTCGTCCACGTTTTTACAATGGTACAAAAAATATTCCTTAAAGTGTGGCGAAAACTTTTCATGGTATTGTCTTAAAAATTCTTCTGTTGGAACAAAGTTCTCCAAGAAATAAGGAACCGTATTATGAATTTTCATAAGTTATCTCCTTTAATATAAAAGTTATCAACACACATTTCTTATTCTTCTGAGAACTCGAACTCCCTATCCCAGGAAAGCTTTAAATTTTCTAAATATGAGTAGAGTTTGTTAGAGTCAGTTTCATGATAACTACCATGTATAAAAGGTTCACTTATAAATAATTTTCCATCTTGAAATAGTCTTAAATGAGTCGTCGGGGCTCCATTAGAATATTTTAAATCAATTGTATAATTGTTTATCCAATCTGTTTCGGTGGAGGTCTTTTTTAAGTTCGTTGATGTTAATTGTTGATAGATAGATTCAATAGTATCAGGATCCTCTATAACAGTTGAAAGACCTTTGTTATTATTAATATCAAAAAGTGTTATTTCTATCTTTGTTAGTTCCTCACTATGATTATAATAGCTGTGGATTTCGCTTAATTCATTTTCGAAAGTCGTGTATCTCGTCTGGTTATAAACAAAAAAGGATATTACAAAGATTATGATAATCCCAAAACCGATTAGATAATGCTTCCTTTTCATACAAGCCCCCCTTATGTTTAGATATGCTGAGATAAGCGAATCATGTCCCTACACTGAATTCCGTTTTCAATGATTTCATCTGGGTAATGCCTAACAAAAAAGTCATTATCAACACCAACTATTCTAAAGCCGCATTTCTGATAAAGAGCAAGTTGCCCTATGCTTGAGTTTCCAGTTCCAATTTCAATAGTTTTGTAGCCTTTTTTCTTGGCTACATTAATTGAATTCATTACCAACCTTTTGCCTATCCCTCTACCATGTTGTTCTTCAGCGACTGCAACATTTACCAGTTCCACCGTCTCTGGTCTTGTAGGAAGTAATACAAACACCCCAATAATTTGCTGTTCAACTTCTGCTATAAAGCACTCACCCCTAGCGGTATATCCCTCAACAATATTTCTTGATGGGTCAGCCAGTAGCAACAATTCCAACGGAAGTTTCTCATCTTTATTAAGTTTCCTTATATCCATTTTTACCTCGCTTATAATTTTCGGTCTGACTTTAATAAAAACTATTAACCTTATATACTAAATTTAGTAAATGATGATGAAGTTCAGCATTCAACAGAAATAACTCAATGGCTTTCCGGTGATAGTCATCATTATTTCAGTTTCTTTTCAAAACTATAATAAAGTTTTTGTTCATAAATTCTCTCATCATATTTTTCAAAACCTAAAGGAATCCAAAAGTCCAATGCTTTCTTATTTATCGCATGAACAGCAATTTGGATTGATTTCACACCTTTATCCCTCATTAGATCTTCGTATAGAAAATAAGACTCTTTGGCATAACCTAAACCTTGATACTCTTTGTCAATTAGAAGTAAGCTTAACCATGGTTTGTGTGCACGAGGACTGAGCATCCCGTATTCAATAATGCCAATCGGCTCCTCATCTAAACTTATTAAGTATCTATTTGTTTTTAGCTCTACCGCTTCTTCGTATTGATATAGTATATCGTTGGCTTCCAAGTATCTTTTATCAAAAGCAATATAGTTATATTCAGGGTTACTATTAAATATTTTCTTTTCAATACTTACTTGATCCCTATGACTTTCAACAAATGTTAACATCATTGGTCTCCTTCTCATTTTCACAGCAACCATTTTTTTAATCTCATTAAATTTTCTTCTAGAAATAACGCATGTTCTTCTTTTCCTCGGCGTTTACACCACCCTATACTATTAAATGCATCCGTAAATCGATAGAAAGGCAATACTAGTTCTAAGTCAATTAATGGTCTGATACTGTTATAACCTCTTTGAAAAGCCCTATATAAACTACTGTCATAACTTAAAAAGTCGCGATACAATTTGGTGAAATCAACTTCTGTTGAACCAAACCTTACACTTTCAAAATCAATCACTCCTGAAACTTGATCATGGTCAACAATTATATTTGCTGGGCGAAAATCCATATGTACAAAGCTTGGCCCATCGGATGAAGGAAGCTGTTGTTTCATTCGTTCAAACTTTTCAATTGCTTTTTGATATAATTGCACAGCCATTACTTCCTTAGCATCTTCTGCAAAACTATAAAATTGTTGATCAATAAATTGAGACCAGTTTGGGAATTCATTTTTTATACCACTTAGTACTTGCTCTGAAGGCGGTTGAATGGAATGCATTTTAGCATGAAGGACACCCACTTGGAACGATGTTGTTGGTTTAGCTACAGATGTCAGTGGTTTCCCTTTTAGTTCAGATAACAAATAAGCACCAGGACATTCATCATCACCTGACCAATAATTGATCAATTCTGGAATTGATACGTTTCCTTTTAAAATTTGATAAGCTTCTAATTCTCGCTGATACTTCAACTTTGTAAAAGGAATCTTCAAATAAACATTCTCACCATTAGACAATGTACATTTATAAACTGTTGAACTATGGGAGTCTTCAACTTCACTTATTTCAAATACATCCAATTCAAATTGTTGAATAACACGATTTGACACCCAAACAACTCCCTTCTACTTATAAATGCATTTATTTTTTTGAGTATTTCTTTGCAAATGTTGAAGGAGAGAAAGAAACTTTATAATCACCTCTAAGTTCCTTCTTCACTTTGTCAGTTAATAATCTACCAATTCTATTATGTTCTTCTTCAAGTTCAACACCATTAGAAACGACTTCATCATTAGTCCAGTTAATCCATTCGCCATATTTCAAAATCCACTTCATTAACTCATCTCTTAATTCAATGGATATAGGAAATTCTTCTGAATCTAAATTACACCCACAGTGATGACACCAAAAAGGGTCCGCTCCAACGTCACCTTCAACTTTTATATCATTAGTTTTCTTTTCGTCACAAAGACATTCCATAATGCTTTATATACCCTCCAAATACTCTTCAATCAATTGTAAACTCCGCTGCAAAATGGTTCTCTTCGTAATTTGTAATACGCTTCACTATACGGTATTCTCCAGTATCTAAACTTCCACAGATTCCTAACGTCTACATCGTTAAACTTCCAACCCATTAGCTTAATAACTTACCCTCTTGTTCTCATTACCTTTGAACATAGATCTAATCCCTTTACCGGCAAGAGCTTCATCTTCATATCTAGGCAAAACGTGAAAGTGCGCATGGAATATGTGTTGCCCTCCAACTTCACCACAATTCCATCCGAGGTTATATCCTTGAGGTTGGTGTTTTTCATCTAAGTATTTCTTAACTTCTTGTAAGAGTGTATATGTAGCATTCCATTCTTCCTGTGTCATGTCAAAAACTGTTTCTCTATGCTGTTTAGGAACAATTAAACCTGCACCTTCAAGCTGACTACCTTTCACTTGAAAATGTTCCATCTGTAAAAACATACAATGTTCATTGCTCAACATTACTTTTTGCGTTGGCTCAAGTTCTGGTTTACAAAAAACACAACCTTTAACCACAATAGCGCCCCCTTTGAAGACAACTCTATTTCTCCTACTAAGTCAATCATGTTAGTCTATTAGATCAATCATTATTTCAACTTTAATAAAGAAAAAAATTCTTTACCACATTTGCGAAGACAGCCGATAACGAAATAAACACCACTGGAAAAATAACAAAATACATTACATCTAGTTGAATTGAAATTAATAAAGGGTCTACAAAGTAAAAGTAAAAATGATGACTCATATATACGAATATTAGAAAAAACACCCAAAACAACAGAGTATCTTTCCCCATATAATAACCTCCAGCAGAATAAAAAATACTTTTAAACAATGTTGCTCAATTTAGTTCAATCATCGATGCTCTTCAATAAAATTCTCAACCCACTCTATATCAATTGGCCCGTTAACAACTTTATAGGGACCAGTTCCAACATCAAGCATACGCTCTTCATAAACCGACGCTAAGATTGGTCTACTATCTGAATAAATAGTTATTCGAAAACCATTTTCATTGGAAACATCACTATCCCAGTCGCGGTGCCTCATCCTCTTAACCTGATATTGGCTTAAAAATTCATTAAATTCTTCAACATGTTCTCGTTCATCCGTTCTCCATTTTTCTCCGTGCCCCTCATGAAAGACTAATGCATGTATGTCATCTTCGTCATAGCTAATTACTTGATCTAAACTTTTCTCTCTATACTCATTATAGAAATACAAAGATATGATCAAAACGGGTGTTGCCATAAGAAGTAACGTTAAAGCCTTCCCCTTAGATAAGGCATACTTTAATACTTTTTCTGTTCCATATAAAGTTAATGGAATAATTACAATAAAGTAAATTAAAATAATAGCTAAATTCATTAACCAGTTAGGGTGCGATATTAACATAACTACTGTTCTATAAATAAATGAATTTATAATCAAAAACAACGCGAAAAGCACCCAATACAACAATTTATTACCTATTCAAAACACCCCTTTCCCCACTCCATATTAACATATAATTCCACCCTCTTTGCTGCTTTTTTCAAAAAATTCTAAACAGAAGTGTATAAAAATAAACCGCTAACCACTGATTGGTTAACGGTTTATTACTATTAATTTTCAACTATAAAACCTCGGTCACGAAGGGCTTGTTCAGCTTGGTCGAGTAATTCCTCTTCATCAGCAGCAATCGTATGTAAATGAACGCCACCTGTTAATTCAGATAATAAAGCGGCTTTAGATTGATCAACTTGTGCCTTAAACTTCTTCACATCCACTCGGTTCGAAATGTGAAGCACAGCTTTAAACTCACCGTAAATTGGATGGTCGACTATGACATCTTTAACATAAACACCATGGTCAACTAATATGTTCAACTCTTCTTCTGTTTGTTCTTTATTATGGCAACAAGCTATTGTGCGTTCATACCTTGGTGTATCTTCCTGTTGACTCATGTATATATAACCTTGACTCGTAGACATGATCGGTTCATTTTGAGCCTTTAGTAAAGCAATATCGCCAACAATGACTTGTCGGCTTACTGCATACAGTTCCGAAAGCTCCTTACCTGTTTTAGGTTCAGCAGTTTGTTTGAGTGCATTCAATATTTGTTCGCGTCGTTCATTGCTAGATAATTTCTGTTTCGACATTTATGTCACCTCGCTTATGACTTCGGTTTCAATTAGATGATCTAAATATTGAGCTAAACTGATCACATCCGCTTCAGTCGTATACCGGCCAAAAGAAATTCTAAAAAATTGTCTCGCCGTTTCATCATCAA
The DNA here is from genome assembly GCF_007991275.1 of Alkalibacillus haloalkaliphilus. Taxonomy (GTDB): domain Bacteria; phylum Bacillota; class Bacilli; order Bacillales; family Alkalibacillaceae; genus Alkalibacillus; species Alkalibacillus haloalkaliphilus. The sequence goes on from NZ_BJYA01000003.1 coordinate 198,071, forward strand.
CTTGTAGAGCGACCATCGTATTCGTCTTCTTTTCATATCTGACGTCACACGCACTACCAGTTGATATAGCAAAATTATTACGATTACATTCTAACATAACGTATTGGCCATCCATACGCTCAATTGCCATACCGACTATTGAATCTAATTGGTTACCTTTTTCTGATTCAAAAAAATGTACATACTGTTCGTGGTCCAACGATTGTTTAAAAACATTTCTCAATTTCGCCATATCTTTCGCTTCGTCTTCTAATAAAGTAACCGCTTCTTCACAAGCTGCTGTAAAAGCAACTACACTTGGTATGTCTATTGTATTTCCTTTCAAAATAAAATGAGCGAGTGTTTGTCTTTGAATAGGTTGTTCTTTTAAGTATAATAACCCAATTCCTTTAGGTCCATAAATTTTATGACTTGAAATAGATAAGCTATCAACTAAACTAGCGATATCCGTCAAATCCAACTTACCAAAGCTTTGCACTGCATCCACATGAAGCTTTATATTATTTTGCCGACATAGCTTACTAATTTCTTCAATCGGCTGTATTGTACCAATTTCACCATTTATATGTTGTGTACAAACAATCGCTGTATCTTTTCTTATTAAACGTTTCAAATCATTAATATTGATTACGCCATCTTGATCAAAATAAACGACACTCACTTCATAGCCTTCATTCTTTAACTTCTCCTCTGTCTGTCTAATAGAATTATGCTCACCTGCAGATATGATAATATGGCGTCCTTCAGTTATTTCCTTTAAATGTTCGATCGCTAATAAGTTACTTTCAGACCCACCACTTGTCAAGTAGACTTGTGTTTCATTTGCCCCTATATAAGAACTAAGCTTCTGTTTACATAGCTGTACAATTTGGTAAGCTTCCGTTCCATAATCATGAATACTGTTGGCATTACCATAATACTTTTGGGCCGCTTCAGTGTATGCTGTCAGTGCTGTTTCACTCATCGGTGTCGTCGCAGCGTAATCTAAATAGATCACATAACCCTCTCCCCTAAAATTTGATCAATACTCTTGCTATTTATTTAATAATATGTAAATATAGGTGTCAAGACACATGTATGTTTAGAGGTGTAAAATTGTGAATACAGACATCCTCGTAATAGGAAGCGGGATTGCCGCTCTCCAATTAGCTAATAAATTAGACTCTCAGTATAACGTAACAATAATTACAAAAGGAAAAATGAATGATAGCAATTCGTACTTAGCACAAGGTGGAATAGCTGCTGCAATCGACCAATCTGATGATGTGTTAAGTCATGCTTTTGATACGTTAAAAGCAGGCGAGTATTATAATTTGCCTTCAGTTGTGAAATACATCACAAAGATGGCACCAACTATAGTAAAACAACTGATCGATCAAGGTATGACATTTGACCAAATAGATAATCAACTTATTCTTGGAAAAGAAGGAGCTCACGAACATCGTAGAATCGTACATGCGGGTGGTGATGCTACAGGCAAGTATATGACCGAATCACTAACTAACCAATTAAGTGAACAGGTCAAAGTTTATGAAAATAGTTTCGTCTGTGAATTACTAATAGATCATACTAAGCAACAATGTTGTGGTGCCATATTTATTGATTCAAGCGGAAAGTCACGAACGATTAAAGCAACATACACTGTTTTAGCAACAGGCGGGTGTGGTTCAATTTATAACTTTACATCTAATCACCCAATGGCTTTAGGTGACGGTGTTGTGTTAGCTCACCAAGCAGGTGCAAAAGTATCTGACTTAGAGTTTATACAGTTCCACCCCACTCTTCTATACTCTAACAATCATACATATGGTTTAATCTCTGAAGCTGTACGTGGCGAAGGTGCGGTATTAGTTAATCAAGATGGGCTTCGAATAATGGAAAATATTCATCCATTAAAAGACCTAGCACCACGTCATATCGTCGCACAAACCATATATAACCGCAGATTAAAGGGTGATGAAATCTATTTATCTATTAAACAGATCAACCAATTTCAAAACCGTTTCCCATCAATTAGTCAAATGTGTACAAAGTATGGAATTAACCTAAGTGACGGATTGATCCCAGTGACACCTGGTGCTCATTTTATGATTGGAGGTGTTGAAACCGACATTAAGGGAGAGACGAACGTTTGCAATTTATATTGTATTGGTGAAGTAGCTAATACGCGTTTACATGGAGCCAATCGATTAGCAAGCAACTCTCTGCTAGAAGGACTCGTGATGGGCGATGAACTTGCTAGTCATTTGAATAAACAACCTAAAATACCTATTCCTGAACGAATAGCTACACGGTCACAACTTAAAGTTCCTATATTGCCAAACTTAAAACTATTACAAAACTCCATGATGGAAAACGTCGGCATTATAAGAAAGCGAGAAGAACTCACGAATCAACTTAATTGGTTACACTCTACCATCCAATCTAACCAGCAAACCAATATAAATATGGAAAACTTCAACAAATATGTCGCTTATAAGATGGCTTATTTGATTACACAAGCAGCATTAAAACGTCATGACAGTCTCGGTTGTCATCAAATGGCTGAGCATGAAACTTCAATAAATACTACGGAAAGTAGGGAATATGTTGAACAAGTTTAAGTTAGAAGAAATGTTAAAGACATTTTTTATAGAAGACCTTGGTGATTTAGACGTTACTACAGATTACATTTTTAATGAGAAAGATATAGGAACTTTGACGATCCAGGCAAAAGAGGTTGGGATTTTTTGTGGACAGCTAATTATAGAGTCTGCATACCATCTATTAGATCGTGAAGTAGATGTTACATTGCAAGTTGAAGACGGTGATCGAGTAGAGCCTACACAGGAGATTGCACGTATACACGGCCCTGTTCCAAGCTTACTAAAAGGTGAACGTGTCGTCTTAAACTTAATTCAACGACTTTCAGGTATTGCCACAAAAACGAACAAAGCGGTAAACATGCTAGATTCCGGTTACACTAAAATATCTGACACACGTAAAACAACGCCAGGGCTACGTATGTTAGAAAAATACGCTGTAAGGGTAGGCGGCGGCATTAACCACCGCTTGCGCCTCGATGATGCTGTCATGATTAAAGATAATCATATTGCTTTTGCAGGGTCTATAAGTGAAGCGGTAAATCGTGTTCGCAAAAACATCGGTCATATGGTCAAAATCGAAGTCGAAGCCGAAAATGAACAGCACGTTCTAGAAGCTGTTGAAGCCAACGTCGATGTTATTATGCTCGATAACGTTGAATTAGACCAACTATACAAACTCATTCAACTCATTCCACGGGATATTACGACTGAATTATCAGGTGGGATTGAAATTCAAGATCTACCGAAATACCGTGAGTTAAATATAGATGTCATTTCAATGGGGTGCTTAACCCATCAAATTGAATCACTAGATTTCAGTGCGAACCACCAATTTGAAAAGGAGCGTGTTTAGCAATGTCTTTATTACAACACTTGGAGCAGTCTGTCTCGAAAATTCCTGAGAAGTATAAACAAATGAGTGATGAGGAGTTAGAACAGATCATTATAAACGCTAAAGAACAATTAGGTGATGAATTATTTATTCCTGGTCACCACTATCAAAAAGATGAAGTCATTCAGTTTGCTGATGCAAAGGGTGACTCATTAGAACTAGCGCAAAAATCAGCTCGTACAACAGCAAAACACATTGTCTTTTGTGGTGTTCATTTCATGGCTGAAACGGCTGACATTTTAACGAACAAAGATCAACACGTCTATTTGCCGGACATGAGAGCAGGTTGTTCCATGGCGGATATGGCGGATATTAACCAAACAGAAGTTGCTTGGGAAAGGCTATCTCAGTTAGTTGGAGAAACAATCATTCCTATTACTTACGTTAACTCAACAGCAGCTATTAAATCTTTTGTCGGTAAAAATGGTGGTGCCACCATTACTTCTTCGAATGCTAAAGATATGATGAAATGGGCATTAACTCAAAAAGAAAGAATCTTATTTTTACCAGATCAACACTTAGGTAGAAATACAGCCTATGACTTAGGAATTCCACTGGAACAAATGGCGGTATGGGATCCAATTATGGAAAAACTTCATTATGATGGTGACTTAGATGATTTAAAGGTCATCTTATGGAAGGGGCATTGTTCAGTACACGAAAACTTCACTGTCCCTAATATAAAAGAAGTAAGAGCGAAACATCCTAACATGAATATTATCGTTCATCCAGAATGTACAAGAGAAGTTGTCGCGTTATCTGATGACGCTGGATCTACTCGACATATTATTGAAACGATTGAAAGTGCACCTTCAGGCAGTGAGTGGGCGATTGGTACGGAGATGAATTTAGTCAAACGACTAATTAAAGAAAATCCTGACAAACATATCATTTCATTGAACCCACATATGTGCCCGTGCTTAACGATGAACCGAATTGACTTACCTCATTTAGCTTGGTGTTTAGATTCATTAGCACACGGAGAATCTGTTAACCCTATTGTTGTAGAAGATGATATTAGTCACTTTGCAACAGAAGCGTTAAATCGTATGTTAAACAAGTAAGAGATATAAATTTTGAGCATTGGATATTCATCCAATGCTCAATATAAATTATTTACTCATTATCCAAACCCTCAACAAACTCTTCAATATCAGCCTGATCATTTGTGTGAAGAACAACTCCCTCATGATCTGTTATGATATATGTTGTCGAATTTGTATAAATATTAAGCAGCTCCTCGATATTTCTTACATCATCTTCTGACGTACCTCTTGAGGTTAATAAAGTAAATACATGCTCGCCTTCAGAATCATGATATTGTCCCAATCCATTATCTTCTTCATTAAATGCATGGAGTGCAAATTCACCTTGTTCTACAGTCAGTTCTTGAACTAAGTCTTCTTTAGTATAGGGGATCACGCTTATTCCTTCAGCTGTGTACTTTGTTAATTCCTCATGTTTAGAAATTAGCTCATTGCCTGTAACTAAGTCAGGTGTATAATCCCCTTGAATTTCAACCTCTACCTTTTGAAAGCGCCTCAGCTCTTCAAATGTACTTACTTCACCTTCTATTTCCGCTTCACCGACCATTTCAACCATAAAAGCTTCAATATGCTCTCTTTCACTTTCAACTTTATTGTTAATTTTCTCTTCTTCAGTCAGATGACTTCCTACATATATAACTAATGTTTCGTTCTCTTGATCAATACCGTGTATTTTACCATCAACTGTCTCAGTTTCGACACTTTGACACCCAGACAAAAACAAAATTAAAACAGCTACTACAGTTATGTAAAACTTCATACTCTCACCCTTTAATTTTATAAATCAAAATCAAGCATATCACTAAATGTAAATACTGTTAATATAATCTCCAAATTATAAGCCCAACCAATTTGTCCATATTAATAATAAAATAACATAAACTATATAATAATATGAGACAACATTTTGAAAACAAAAATGGAGGGTTGTCATGTTACAGTATAAAGTGTTTAACTACACATTTAAAAACTTAAAAGAAAAAAACATGACGTTTGAACAGGTTTTTGACCATATTTTACACTTTATCCGCCGAGATCCGAGTGGTAACTTTAAGTTAATGATTGGTACGGATTCACAAGTTCACAAAAACCATACGACTTTCATTACCGGTATTGTTATTCAAAATGAAGGTAAAGGCGTTTGGGCATGCTTAAGAAAGGTGAGAATTACAGATAAAATTACGAATTTACATCAAAAGATCTCATACGAAACTTCGTTATCAGAAGATGTCTTCTCAATGTTTAATCAAGAGCGCAAAGATGCGATGTACGAAATCGTACTACCTCATGTTGACCATGGTGCTAGTTTCACTATTGAAGGGCATATTGATATTGGTGGAGGTATACGGAATAAGACGAGTATGTTCATTAATGAAATGGTGGCACGTATTGAGTCGTTAGGTGCAGAACCTAAAATTAAGCCTGAAGCGTTTGTTGCAAGCAGTTATGCGAACCGCTATACGAAGTAAAAATGTAACTAAGTTAAATATACTTTTAAAGCTACCATATTGTGGTGGCTATTTCGTATGACAATACATATAAAAAACCAAGCACGAGGCTTGGTTTTAATTAAATATCACTTTTCTTATATGATCGCTTCAGTATTAAATACTGTTCAATCTCATTAAGCAATAGATACAAATTAGCTCTTTGTTCGAACGTTTCGCGGTCATCTGGCAAGTCTTCTTTATTGAATTTCTTCCTTATTTGATTCAATTTCTCTAAATATTTTACTGCTGTATTACCTGGATGGACATGATCAGCCAACTCTTCAAAAAGCTCACCAATGTAATTATACTCATCTTCTGTTGCATCGACCCGGCTAATCAGTGGTAACATACGCTCTAAAATATCAAATTGTTTTTCTCGCATATGAAAATAATGATAAAAAGGGTGATGCCTTCTTAACAAGTGATTCTCTACATCTCGTGATGCTAATTCATTTGCGTCTTCAATTAATCTTGCTGTCTCAGTAATTTCATGCCCAGACCAGTAATATTCACCAGTCTTTAAATAATTAGCAATTTCTCTTAAGATCTTTGAGAAATTCTCCTCTAATTCATCCCGTATTTTCTCCAACTCAGAATCTAAACTAGGCATATACATATTTAAGATTAACGCAACACCAAGCCCAACTGTAAGTAGCACAATTTCATTCAGTACAATTGATACAGATAAGGCCCCTTCTCCATATAAATGTAGTATGATGACAGTGCTTGTAATAATCCCTTCTGTAATTCCTAACTTAACTGTAATTGGAATAAAAATTATTAAGATAAGTCCAATAACTAGCGGGTTGTATGCTATTAGTTCAAAAAGCAAGCCAGCTACAGCGATTCCAATCATACAAGCGTAAAAACGGTACCACGCTGTTTGTAGCGACCGTTGCCTAGTAACTTGAATACATAGAATCGTTAGTATTGCAGCCGAAATAGCATTATCTAATTGTAATGCTTGAGCAATCATAATCGCTACAGGCGCACCTATTGCTGTTTTTATCGTTCTAGATCCTACCTTGAACATGTTCGATCCTCTTCCTCTTTTCCTCTAATTATGTATGTTTAATATACCATAATTTACCCGCATCAATCGTTTTATAATCTTCTAAACATAAAAAAAGGTGGTACAGTATACCACCTTAATGACTATTAATATTCTTCACAATGTTCGTCGAATAGATTTTGTAGTTGTTGTACAACTTCTACTGGTGTTGAACTTTCAACTTCGTGACGCTCAATCATTGTTACAATCTTACCATCTTTCATTAATGCAAATGATGGTGAAGATGGCGGGAAACCTTCAAAGTAGCTTCTTGCTTGCTCTGTTGCTTCACGATCTTGACCAGCAAACACTGTAACTAAGTGATCTGGACGATAATCATAATGAATAGCGTTAGCTGCAGCTGGACGTGCAACTCCACCAGCACAACCACAAATTGAGTTTACCGCAACTAAAGTAGTTCCTTCACGAGTTAAAGCTTGATCGACTTCTTCAGGTGTTGTTAACTCTTCATAGCCTGCTTCTGTAATTTCTGTTCTTGCTTGGTTGACGAAATCTTGCATATAAATGTTAAAATCCATGGCGCATGGCTCCCTTTTATTTAATATTACCATTCTAATAATATCAACATTTCAGACTTGTTTCAAATTGTCTGCAATGACTATAATGAAAAAACTACCTTGTAAACACCATCAGTGATGATGACAAGGCAGTTTTTATTCTATTTCATTAGTAAATAGAAGTATTTTCTTCTGACATGTTCTCTAAAATTTCTTTAACACGCTGTAAGAAGTTACCGCAAATTAAGCCGTCTAGAACACGGTGGTCTAATGATAAACATAAGTTCACCATGTCACGTGGGGCAAACATACCATCAATGTAAACAGGGCGTTTTACAATTGATTCTACTTGTAGGATCGCTGCTTGTGGATGATTAATGACACCCATCGATTGTACTGAACCGAATGAACCAGTATTGTTCACTGTAAACGTTCCACCTTGCATATCATCATTTGTTAATTTACCGTCACGTGCTTTCGTTGCTAGTTCTACAACGTCTTTAGCAATGCCTTTGACACTCTTATCATCAGCATGTTTAATGACAGGTACAAATAATTGATCATCACTAGCTACAGCAATTGATAAATTAATGTCTTTCTTTTGAATAATCTTATCGCCTGCCCACATACTGTTCAGCTGAGGATATTCTTTTAACGCTTGTGCGACAGCTTTTACGAAAAACGCAAAGTACGTTAATGAATAACCTTCTTTTTGTTTAAACTCATTTTTCTTACTGTCACGGAATTTAACTAAGTTCGTAACATCTACTTCAACTGTCATCCATGCGTGTGGAATTTCAGTTTTTGATTTAACCATATTCTGAGCAATTGCTTTACGTACACCTGAAACTGGGATCTCCACATCACCTGGTTGTGCACTTGCTGTAGGCTGACCAGATGGAGCTGTTTTAGGTGCCTGTTGAGCTGATGCAGCTGGTTGTTCTGTTTGCTCTGCTTTTGGTGCTTCTTGTGCTTGTGGAATTTCACCAGAATCAATGACTTTCTCTAAATCTTTACGTGTAATACGGCCACCTTTACCTGAGCCGGTTACTTGATTTAAGTCGATGTCATTCTCTTGCGCTAGTTTTAAAACAGCTGGTGAGTAACGTTTTTTCATTGGTTGTTCTTCATCAGACTGTTCATTAGAAGTCGTGCTTTCTTCTTTTTCAGTTGTTGTTGAAGATTGTTCGCCTGAATCTTCACTCGAACCACCTTCAGTTTCCATATAACAAATTAAACCGCCTACTTCAATAGTGTCACCTTCTTGCGCAACAAGTTCTTTAATAGTTCCTGTGAACGAGGAAGGGACTTCAGCGTTTACTTTATCCGTCATTACTTCTGCAATTGGGTCGTACTTATTGACTGTATCGCCAACCTGTACTAGCCATGAACTAATCGTACCTTCAGTTACACTCTCACCTAACTGAGGCATCGTTACTTTTTCGACCGCCATTGGTGTTTACCTCCTTTTATTACAAAATAAACGAATTAAAATTCAGCTAATTCGCGCATTGCTTTCTCGAGTTTATCAGGGTTAAGCATGAAGTATTTCTCCATAGTCGGTGCATATGGCATAGACGGTACATCTGGTCCAGCTAGTCGTTGGACTGGAGAATCTAGATCAAATAGACAATTTTCCGAAATGATCGCAGATACTTCACTCATAATGCTTCCTTCTTTATTGTCCTCTGTTACAAGAAGTACTTTACCTGTTTTCTTAGCCGCTTCAATGATCGCTTCTTGATCTAACGGATAAACCGTACGTAAGTCTAAAATATGTGCTGAAATACCTTCTTCAGCTAATTTTTCTGCAGCTTCTAAAGCAAAGTGAACACATAAGCCATAAGTAATGATAGTAATGTCATCACCTTCACGTTTAACGTCAGCTTTACCGATTGGTAATACGTAATCATCTTCTGGTACATCACCTTTAATTAAACGATAAGCACGCTTATGTTCAAAGAATAAGACAGGGTCTTCGTCACGAATCGCTGCTTTAAGTAATCCTTTAGCATCATAAGGAGTTGAAGGCATGACGATCTTCAAGCCTGGCTGGTTAGCAAAAACAGCTTCTACTGATTGTGAGTGATATAACGCACCGTGTACGCCACCACCGTAAGGAGCGCGAATAACCATTGGACAGTGCCAATCATTATTCGAACGGTAACGAATGCGGGCTGCTTCTGAGATGATTTGGTTTACAGCTGGCATAATGAAATCGGCAAACTGCATCTCTGCAATTGGGCGCATACCATACATAGCAGCACCAATACCAACACCTGCAATCGCAGATTCTGTTAGTGGTGTATCAAGCACTCTTGCTTCGCCAAATTGGTCATATAAACCATCTGTTGCTTTAAATACGCCACCTTTTTTACCAACATCTTCACCAAGAACAAATACTTTATCATCGCGTTCCATTTCCTCTTGCATTGCCTTCGTAATTGATTGAATATAAGACATTACAGGCATAATTATTCCCCTCCCTCTTCAGCATACACATACTTCAGCGCATGTTCTGGTTCTGCATACGGAGCGTTTTCAGCTTCATCAGTTGCTGTATTAATCTCATCATCTAACTCTTTATTTAACGCTTCTTCCTTTTCCTCTGTTAATACACCAACATCTCTTAAATATTGAGCAAAAGAAATTAAGTTATCTTTCTTCTTCATTTCTTCTAGCTCTTCTTCTGTGCGATAAGCTTTATCATTGTCATCACTTGAGTGAGCAGTTAAACGTTCAGTCATCGCCTCAACAAGTGTTGGACCTTCACCATTCATCGCCCGTTCATGCGCTTCTTTAACGACTTTGTAAACTTCTAAAGGATCATTTCCGTCAACTTGATACCCTGGCATACCATATGCAACACCACGATCAGCAACTGATTTACTTGCAACTTGGCGCTCTAACGGTACAGAAATCGCATACTTATTGTTTTCCACCATCGTAATGACTGGTAACTTATGAACACCTGCGAAGTTTAAACCTTCATGGAAATCACCTTGGTTAGAAGAACCTTCACCTAATGTTACAAATGAAGCAATTTCTTCTCCTTCCATTTTTGCCGCTAAAGCCACTCCTACAGCGTGTGGAAGTTGTGTTGTAACTGGAGAAGAACCAGTTAAAATTCTATTTTTCTTCTGTCCGAAGTGTCCTGGCATTTGACGTCCACCAGAGTTTGGGTCATCTGCTTTTGCAAATGCTGCTAGAAACAACTCTTTTGTCGTCATACCAAAAGCTAATACAACACCTAAATCACGATAATAAGGAGCCGCATAGTCCTTATCACGGTTTAATGCATAACTTGCTCCTACTTGTGCTGCTTCTTGACCTTGACAAGAAATAACGAATGGAATTTTACCTGCACGGTTTAAAAGCCACATTCTTTGGTCAATCTTTCGTGCTAAAAGCATCGTGCGGTACATGTCTAACGCTTGATCATCTGATAAGCCTAAATCTTGGTGACGATTTTCTACTTTACCCATAAGTATACCTCCCTTTAATTAACCATGAATTTGTTTTCCATCAACAGCTAATGCTGCTTCGCCTATAACTTCAGATAACGTTGGATGAGGGTGAATCGTTTCCCCAATCTCCCATGCTGTAGCATCTAAAACCATCGCTAAACCAGCTTCTGAGATCATATCAGTAACGTGAGGTCCAATCATGTGAACACCTAAAAGATCTTCATTATCTTCATTCGTGATGATTTTAGCAAATCCTTCTTTTTCACCATGTACTAGTGCTTTACCAACCGCTTGGAATGGGAATTTGCCTACCTTAACGTTATAGCCTTGTTCTTTAGCTTGGTTTTCTGTTAAACCGACACTTGCCATTTCAGGGTTAGAATAAATACAAGAAGCTACATGGTTGTAGTCAATCGGTTCTGGATTTTCGTTAGCAATATGTTCAACAGCTAAAATACCTTCATGTGATGCAACGTGAGCTAACTGCATGCCCCCAATAACATCACCAATTGCATATATATGTGATTCTTTCGTTTGGCAATTTTGATTTACTTTAATAGCACCGTTTTCAACAACAATATCTGTATTTTCTAGCCCAATATTATCAACAATAGGCGCTCTTCCAACCGAAACTAACATACGGTCTGCTTCAAACGTTTGATTTTCTCCATTAACCTCTGCTTCTACTTTAATACCGTCAGACTTTTCAAGTGAATCAGGTAAAACTTTAGCACTTGTCACTATTTTAATACCTTTTTGTTTAAGCGCTTTTTCCGCTTCTTTAACAACATCGTGGTCTTCAGTTGGCAAGATTTGATCCATAAACTCGATCACCGTTACATCAACACCAAAGTCAGCTAACATTGAAGCCCATTCGATACCAATAACACCTCCACCAACGATGGCAATTGAGTTAGGTAAAGATTCCATCTGTAATGCTTCATCTGAAGTCATAACTGTTTCACCATCGACTTCAAGACCAGGTAATGTTTTCGGCTTTGAACCAGTTGCGACAATAACATTTTTAGGGACAATCATTTCATTTTCTTCACCGTTGTTCATTTCTACTGAAATTGTACCAGCCGTTGGTGAGAAAATACTTGGTCCTAAAATGCGACCGTGACCTTCAAAAACGTCAATTTTACCTTTTTTCATTAAACCTTGAACACCTTGGTGTAATTGATCGATAATTTTTTGCTTGCGTTCTTGTACTTTAACGAAATTAAGCTTTGTATTTTCTGTTTCTACACCGTAACTTAATGCATCTTGTGTTTGTTTAAATACTTCTGCACTTCTAAGTAATGATTTTGACGGAATGCAACCTCTATGTAGGCATGTTCCTCCTAGGTCTCCCTTTTCAACCATTGCAACTTTTAAACCAAGTTGACTAGCTCGGATGGCAGCGACATAACCACCTGTACCGCCACCGAGTATGGCAACATCGTATTCTTTTGCCATGTTAAAACTCCTTTCTATTAGGCATAGAGCGGTAATGTTGCGGTTGTTCATCACCATTAAGTACTCTAATTGTGCCTTCAGCTAAAGCTTCTAACTCATTTTCACCTGGATAAGTTAATACATCAGCTATCCAATCAATACGGTTTGTAATCTCTTCTACAAAACTTTCCCCATACGCTAAGCCGCCTGTTAATACAATAGCATCCATATTGCCTTTTAATACTGTACTAATACTTCCGATTTCTTTGGCTATTTGGTAAGCCATAGCTTCATATACAGCCTTCGCTTGCTCATCACCTTGTTCTACTCGCTCTTCAACTTCTTTAGCATCATTTGTTTCAAGGTATGCCACTAGACCACCTTTACCAACTAGCATTTTATGAACTTGCTCTTTCGTATATACCGATGAGAAGCATAAATCAACTAACTGACCAGCTGGCACTGTCCCAGCTCGCTCTGGAGAAAATGGTCCTTCTCCATTTAAGCCATTATTAACATCTATAACCTTGCCATGATCATGGGCACCGACCGTAATGCCACCACCCATATGACAAACAATTAGACGCGTATCTTCATATGCTTTACCTAAAGTTTCTGCTGCTCGTCTTGCAACAGCTTTTTGATTTAGCGCGTGAAAAATACTTCTTCGAGGCAGTTGTGGTACACCTGAATATCTTGCAATATCTTCAAGTTCGTCTACAACTACAGGGTCTACGATATAAGATGGGACATTAACATTACTTGCTATTTCATATGCTAAAATTCCACCTAGATTTGAAGCATGCTCCCCGTAAAAACCTTCTTTTAGATCATGGAGCATAGCTTCATTTACTTCATAAGTACCACCTTCGATTGGTTTGAGCAAACCACCTCGTCCACAAACTGCATCTAATTTAGATATATTAAAACCTTCATAATCTAATGCTTCTAAGATGACGTCTTTTCTAAATTGATACTGTTCGATGATGTTTGAATATGTTTCTAATTCTTCTGCTTTATGACGAATCGTTTGCTCAATTAAGCAATGTTCATTTTCAAACACGGCGATTTTAGTTGAAGTCGAACCTGGGTTAATAACTAATACACGGTAGTTCATTTTCTTGATGACGCCTCCATTTATTTTCTTCTTGAAATGATACTATGTTCATTTTGTAAAAAAGTACTTCTTGAACGACGAACACTAGCAATGCGCTCTTCTGCCATACGGTCAGCAGCAATGTGTGTAGAAATGTTATCACGTTTAGAAATTTCAAAGATTTTACTTAAGCTGTCATAAATAGCATCAATTTGTTTAAATGCACGGTCTTTGTTATAACCGTTTAGCTCATCTGCAACGTTAATAACACCACCAGAGTTAATTACGTAATCAGGTGCATAGACAATGCCAGCTTCATGCAGCATGTCACCATGTTTATGTTCTGCTAATTGATTGTTTGCTGAACCTGCAATAGCTTTAGCTTTTAGTTTTGGAATCGTCTCATCATTTAATGTTGCACCTAAAGCACATGGTGCATAAATATCACAGTCTACTGTGTAAATATCATCTGGATCTACTGCTTGAGCACCGAAGTCTTCTACTGCACGATCAACAGATTCTTTGTTAATGTCTGTAACAATTAACTTAGCTCCTTCTTCGTGTAAATGTTTACACATATGATAAGCAACATTACCAACACCTTGCACTGCTATAGTCTTACCTTCTAACGAATCAGTTCCGAAAGCTTCCTTAGCAGCTGCTTTCATGCCACGGTACATGCCATAAGCAGTAGCTGGTGATGGGTTACCAGAAGAACCGAACTCAGGCGAAATACCTGTTACGTAATCCGTTTCCATATAAATGTAGTCCATGTCATGCTCTGTTGTACCAACATCTTCAGCTGTAATATAGCGACCGTTCAGCCCTTGAATGTAACGGCCGAAAGCTCTGAACATTTCAGGATTTTTATCTTTTTTCGGATCGCCAATAATAACGGTTTTACCGCCACCTAAGTTAAGTCCAGCTGCTGCGTTTTTATATGTCATCCCTTTAGCTAGACGTAAAGCATCGATTACTGCTTCCTCTTCTGAATCATAAGTCCACATTCTAGTTCCACCTAATGCTGGCCCTAAAGTTGTGTCATGTAACGCGATGATTGCTTTTAATCCTGAGTTTTTATCTTGGCAAAATACCACTTGTTCATAATCATACTCTTCCATATAAGTAAATAATTCCATTTCATATTCCTCCCTAAAATTAAGATGATGTTAAAGCAAACGCTAGTGAGTAGATTTTGCTTTCAGCTGTATCCGCACGTGAAGTTAAAACAATTGGTGCTTTAGCTCCACTAATAATCCCCGCTACTCTTGCATTAGCGAAATAAGTAAATGATTTGTATAGCGTGTTACCTACTTCAATATACGGACAAACTAAAATATCAGCGCTTCCAGCAACATCTGAGTTAATATTTTTTTCTTGTTTTGACTCTAATGAAATTGCATTGTCAAATGCTAATGGGCCATCAACAATACACCCTTGAATTTGCCCTCTTTTTTGCATTTGAGATAATACTGCTGCATCAACAGAAGCTTGCATAGCTGGGTTAACAATTTCAACAGCTGCTAGTGGTGCAACCTTTGGATTGTCATAGCCAAGCCTATGGGCAACGTCAACTGAATTTTGAATGATTTGTACTTTCTCCTCTAAATCTGGTGCAATATTCATCCCTGCATCAGTTAGAAATAAAAGTCCATCACGGTTAGGAATTTCAAATAATGCAACGTGAGATAAGATTCTCCCGTCTCTTAAGCCTGAATTTTTCTTGAGTACAGCTTTTAAAACGATCTTCGTTGCAACATTTCCTTTCATTAGGACATCTGAACGTTCTTCGGAAACTGACATGACTGCTTTCTCAACAGCGTTCTCGACTGACGTAGCATGGTGTAACGTAATCCTTTCTTGCTGTAAGTCTAGCTCAATTTCTTCAGCCGCTTCTCGGATTTGTTCCATGTTACCGAAAAGCTTAAAAGCTGCAAGGTCGCGTTCAACCCCCTCCTTTACCGCCTTCAAAGTTTCGACATTAGTTGCCTCTGCTACAGCAACCGTTTTCTTCTCCTCCATTTGACAGAGGTCATTTACGAGTTGATCTAAGTTCATTATTCTCTCACCTTCATGTTGTATTAATTCTAGTTATTAGCTTTGTACATCTTTTCCGAGATTGTGCTTTTCCATTTTGTAATATAAATTGCGTAATGAAATATTTAGCTGTTTGGCTGTTTTGGATTTAATATAATTATTCTTCTCTAATGTCTCAAGTATGAGTTGTTTTTCAAATTCATCAAGCGCATCTTGTAGCGGAATAACCTCTGTACTTACTGGTTCATTAAACAGATCTAAATCTTTAAAAGAATGTTTTCTTAACGATGGTAAGTGTTTGTCTTTAATATAACTTTCATTTTGCTCCATACTTATAATGGCGCGGCCAAGTATGTTTTCCAGTTCTCTCACATTACCAGGAAAATCATATTCTTTAAGTATTCCTAGCGCTTTTACATTTACACCTTTTACATTTCGCCCATAATCTTCATTGAGCTTCGTAATTAAGTGCTGTGTTAAAGGCTCGATATCATCAGTTCGTTCTCTTAAAGGCGCAATCATAATAGGTAGTCGATTTAATCGATAAAACAAATCTTCACGGAATTCTTTTTCCATCATTGCACGCTCTAAGTTAACATTAGTTGCTGCAATCACCCTTACGTTAACAGGGATGGGTTTTCTACCACCGACCCTAATAATTTCTTGATTTTCTAGAACGTGTAGCACTCTAGCTTGCAGGTCAACTGATAAATCACCAATTTCATCTAAAAACAGTGATCCATTATTGGCTTCTTCAAACAACCCTTTTTGCTTTTCAGGTGGGCCTGTTTCATCACCGAACAAAGCTTTTTCTAGTGCTTCTTCTTCCATCGAAGCACAATTCACTCGAATAAATTTATAATGTTTACGATCACTTTCGTTGTGAATCGCGTGTGCAATCAGTTCTTTTCCTGTTCCTGATTCACCTCTTAGTAGGACCGTAACAGGTGTTTTGGCACCTACTTTAGCCTGTTCTAACGTTAATTTCATCTCGGTCGACTGTGCAATTATATCATCAAATGTGTACTTAGCTTCTAAATTCCGAATTATTTGGCGAGCTTTTTTTAACTCAGATGTTAAAGATTCAATCTCCGACAAATCGTGAATTATGGCAACACTACCCTTGAGAACACCGTCAACTAAGATCGGTGCAGCATTAACTAAAACATCACGTTTTAATGGGCCTACTTTCATGCGTGCACCTCTTACAGGTCTTCTAGTTTCAAGTACCTGCATGTGCATACTTTCACCTTCAGATATGTCAGCAGTTGCTGGTTTACCGATGATTTCGCTTTCCTTTAACCCCGTGATCTTTGTATATGCAGGGTTAATTAGTAACCCTCGGCCATATTCGTCAACAACGGAGATCGCTTCTTCACTCGATTGAATAATGGCTTCTAACATATTTTGAATATTTTTTAGGTCAGTTATTTCTTCTGCCAGCTCAACAACTTCCGTAATATCTTTAAAGACAGCAAAAGCACCTAATAGCTCACCTTGTTCAGTAACAAGTGGGATTCGTGTTGTAATAATACGTTTTCCATTACTCAAGTTCAGCGGTTGGTTGAGTTCCTTTTTTCGGGTTTTCATAACATTTGGTAAATGCGAATCTGAGATGATTTCAGTTACTAAATGTCCAACCATCTCATCCCTATTAAGGTTTAGTATGTTTTCAGCTGCTTCATTAACATATGTAATGTTGTGATCTAGATCGATGACGATCATTCCGTCATGAATTGAATTTAATAGTAAATCACGTGAATCAGTCTCTTTTTTTAGTTGATCCAGTAATGATTCTTTCTCATTTAACAAGTTATAAATAACGTGAGCAACCGTACCAGGTATTAATACCGAACGCCTCGTTTTATAATTTTTCAAGTCATTAAATACTTCTTCCTTACCTGTAGTTTCAACGATTATATCAATTGGTTCATTTAAAGCATCAATATACGACTCATAAGTGTTTATTGATTTATTAGCAGCTAATTCAATGCCGGGAGCGAGTTGATTGATGTCTGCAACAGCTTGCACATTAATCATATCAGTTTGCTCAAATAGCTTTAAAATAGCTGTTCCACCTTGTCCTGCTCCTACAATTAGCACATTTTGCATAGTTTTACACCTACATTTGCAAGTTTTTGCATACTTCCATGATAATGAAAGCGCTTTAATAATGCAAGTTTTTTTCGTTTTTTCTTCTAGCTATTTTTGGTATACTACAAAAGGGATAAGGAGAGAAGAATAATGATGAGGTTAATTGCACTTTTAATTATGGTAATACCTGGAGTTCTAGCTGCATATGGAATCATATTGATTCGCGATTCTTTCTTTGGGGAAGCAGCTGCAATTTTTTTCAATAATGTTTTAATCCAGTTAATCGCTGGTATTATTTTAATTGTTGTAGGGATTGGGTTTATTGGTGGCTTTATTTTACACCGTGACCGAAAACGCAACCGAACACAAAATAATTACTAAAAAACAGAGAAAACCCGAACGAAATCACATTTTGACTTCGTTCGGGTTTATCTTTTAGCCCGCTCCATCAAAATGCTTCGCTTTCCGGTCTACGCATTTTGATTCCGCTAAGTAAGTGTTAACAAACATAAAAAATCAAAAGTCCGTGTTTTCATAACACTTAGATTCCTTTTGTCCCAACCTCTTTTTAAAATTAATCAGTTAAAAAGAACTCTTGGTATAATGATTTGATCGCTTCGTTTAAGTTCTCTTCATATATTCCAAACATCATGGAAACTTCGGAAGAGCCTTGATTGATCATATCAATATTAACATCTGCTTCTGCGAATGCTTTCGTCGCTTTAGATGCAACGTTTAAGCGATTACTCATACCTTCACCTACGAGCATAATCATTGCTAATCCGTGTGTTACATCTACTGTATCTACTTGCAATTCATTTTTAATTCTGTTCATTAACGTTTCTTCTTTATCACCTTTTAAATCTTCTGTACGGATAATAACTGACATATCATCAATACCTGAAGGTGCGTGTTCAAATGAAATGTTTTCTTCTGCAAGAATGCTTAATAACTTTTGACCGAACCCAATTTCGCGGTTCATTAAATACTTACGCACATAAATCGTTGAAAATCCTGTATCACTTGCAATACCAACGACTGGCTGACCGTTATCTTTTTTGCTGGCAACAATCATTGTTCCACGACAATCCGGGTCATTTGTGTTTTTAATGCATACTGGAATATTCTTTTTAAATGCAGGAATTAATGCTTCATCGTGAAATACTGAGAAACCTGCATAAGATAATTCACGCATTTCTTTATAAGTCAATGTATGAATCTCTTTAGGTTGATCTACAATTTTCGGGTTTACACAATAAACGGAACTAACATCAGTAAAGTTTTCATACAGCTCGGCTTGTACACCTGCAGCAATGATTGAACCTGAAATATCAGAACCACCGCGAGGGAAAGCTGTTAAAATACCCGTTTCTGTATAGCCGAAGAATCCTGGTATGACAACTACACCTTCACGTTCTCTAAGGCGGTATATTTGCTCATAGCTTTTTTCTAAGATTTGAGCACCATTAGGGTCAGAGCTGACAATGACACCAGCATCTTTAGGATTCACATAAGTCGCTTTTGTACCTCTCTTGTTCAGGTACGCACTTAAAATACGAGCTAATGAATCTTCTCCCATTGCCTTTAATGCATCCATTAAGTGAGTCGTGTTTGTCGTTTCTCTAAGTAATCTTCTTGATTCATTTTCAATTCGAGCAACAATATCCTTTGATAATTCAAGTTCTTCTGTAATGGACATAAATCGTTGAGAAATTTTGAATAACGTTTCCTCATAATTTTGCCCACTATCATATTGTTCACCTAATTGAATAAATAAATCTGTTACTTTAACGTCATCGTCGTATCTCTTTCCAGGTGCTGATACGACAATAAACTTCCGATCTTGATCGGCTTCGATAATGCTAGCCACTTGGCCAAGCATCGAACTATCTGCTACAGAACTGCCTCCAAATTTTGCTACTTTCATTATTATCACCACTATTTGAATTGTTTTATAACAATGATTATTTTAACATATCGAGAATAAAAAAAAAGGAGTTAACAGATGTTAACTCCTAAAGTGATTCTAATGCTTTATCCAACTTTATGTTCTAACCTTAACTTATCTGCGATCATAGCAATGAATTCAGAGTTTGTGGGTTTTGCTTTTGAAACGCTCACTGTATAACCGAAAATTGCTGATAAAGAATCTATGTTACCACGATTCCAAGCAACTTCAATCGCGTGACGAATCGCTCGTTCAACTCGAGAAGCTGTTGTATTATATTTTTTAGCAATATCTGGGTATAAAACTTTAGTAATAGATCCTAATAATTCAATATCATGATATACCATTGCAATTGCTTCTCTTAAATATAAATAACCTTTAATATGAGCCGGGACACCAACTTCATGAATGATCGAAGTAATGTTAGCATCTAAGTTCACTTTTGGTGGTTTGCTTTCGCCAAATCCGTGTTTAAGTGGTGAAACTTGCTTTGAACCAGCAATGTTTAATACTTGGTCTTTAAGCATGTCTAAATCAAAAGGCTTCAACATATAATATGTAGCGCCTAATTCAACAGCTTTTTTCGTTACGGATTCGTGTCCGAAAGCAGTGAGCATAATCACTTTAGGTGTTTTGTCTAATGACGCGTTACGCAGCTTTTCTAATACAGCTAATCCGTCAATGTGAGGCATAATAATATCTAAGATTAAAATATCAGGCTGTTGTTCTTGGACCATTGTTAAGCAATCATTTCCGTTGTAAGCAGTACCTACAACTTCCATTTCTTCTTCTTCTGAAAAGTGATCCTCTAACATCGAGACCAACTCTCGATTGTCATCAGCTATTCCTAATTTAATCTTCCCCATAAAAATATTCCCTCCTATTAATAAATATCCGTTTGACCCACATTTAACCAATTCGACATATAAGCATAATCTCCTTTTTAATTTGTGAAATTTTTGAGATATATTCACTTTTTTTGAGGTTAAAACACGCATTCTACAAGGGTTCTTATAATTCGACATAAAAAAGCCCAATACTTAATTAGTACTGGGCTTAAATTTAGCTAGCGTCTTGCATCTCTTCATCTTCTTTTATTTTTAACCCTGCTTCATTTAACATCCATTCTATATGCACACCATACCCACTTGTTGGATCATTTAAAAATACATGTGTTACTGCACCGATTAATTTACCGTCTTGTATAATTGGACTACCGCTCATTCCTTGCACAATTCCACCAGATGCTTCTAACAAGTCGTCATCTGTAATTTGTATAACCATCCCTTTAGTTTCTGGGTTTTGTGAAGGTACGCTACTTACAATTTCAATTTCAAACTCTTCAATCGTATCCTCTTCTACGACTGTTAAAATTTTGGCTTTCCCTTCTTTTACTTCATGAGCTTTAGCAACAGGTAGTAAACCGACATGGTCATTTACAAATAATGAGTCGTCTTCCAACTTTCCGAAGATCCCATAGTCAGTGTTTTTTTGAATCGTACCTAAGCTTGTATCATCCATTGAGAAACGCGCTCGCTTCTCACCTGGCGATCCACTTTCCCCTTTATTAATCGAAGTAATCTTTGAAGGCACAATTTTACCATTGTAAATGTCTAATGGTTTCTTTGTTTGCTGATCAGTAATAACATGTCCTAATGCACCATAACGTTTTGATTCTGGATCATAAAAGGTCATCGTACCGATGCCAGCAGTTGCATCTCTTATAAAGAGACCGAGCTTATAAACATCTTCACCTTCATCGGCAAGCGGCTTTACCGTTAAAGGGAAAATATGCTCTTGTCTTTTAATTAATAATTCAATCGGTTCTTGCTCAGTTTCGTATTTCTGTATTAGCTTCGTGAAGGATTGCATATCGTTAATTTTATGTTGATTTAGTTGTAAAATAATATCACCAATTTCAACGCCTGATTCCTCAGCTGGTGAGGTTTTACCCTCGTTAGTTGAGACAGGACTAAAACCGACTACGACAACACCAGAAGTGTGGAGTTTAACACCAATGGATTGACCTCCAGGTATTATTTCTTCAACAGGTTGTAATGTTTCAGCAGCTACATGGTATGTTAATGTGAATGGAAGAACAAACGAAACAAGGAGAATGATTTTTAATGTTATTCGTGATCGGCTCATCAAGTACACTCCTCATTTCTCTTTATAATTGAAGCTTTAAAGTTAATTTGAGCTTTTTTCACCTTTTTTAAACGATAAAAGTAAATGCAATTTAGTTTATCATTTCCTTGAATAGATTAACTTTGATTGTATATAAAATAATTACTAACTAACCCATTACATATATTAAAAAAAGGTTAAACATACGAATAAGTATGCTTAACCTTTCATCACTTCTGCTTGTTCAATTAATTCTTTGGCATGATTCGTTGTCGTTTCAGTTACTTCATTTCCAGAGATCATGCGCCCGACCTCTTCAACAGTTTCGTTCGCCGATAATGGATGTACACTCGTGTTGGTGTATCCTTTTTCTGAAACATCTTTTTGAATTAAGTAATGATGGTCTGCCATTGCCGCCACTTGTGGCAAGTGAGTTATGCAAAGCACTTGGGACTCATTTGATATACGGTGAATCTTTTGGGCGATAGCTTGCGCTACACGACCACTCACACCAGTATCAACCTCATCAAAAATAACACTTGTAATTCCTTGATGCTGCGATAAAATGCTCTTAATAGCAAGCATAATCCGCGAAATTTCTCCACCTGAGGCAACTTTATGAAGTGGTTTCATCGGTTCTCCAGGATTTGTTGTAATGAGAAATTGTATAACGTCTAAGCCTTGTCTTAACAATCTGACATGACGATCGCGCCAGTTTACTTCACCTTTGTGAGTGTTAAATTCAACATCAAACTGAGCTTTTTCTAAATAAAGATCTTGTAATTCATGTTGAATTGCTAATATAAGCTTTTCTGCGATTTCTTTCCTAAGTTTATGCAAATGTTCAGCTTCAGTTAAGGCATCTTTTTCCGCCTCTTTTATTTCATGTTCAAGTGATTGTAAATGACTGTCTTTATTCTCAAGTTGCTCTAACTCTTCTTCCATTTGAGCCATATGGGTCATCAGTTCATTAACATCTTTGCCGTACTTTCGCTTTAACCGATTAATTTCAAACAATCTTGTTTCAATTTCATCTAAACGATTTGGTTGAAATTCTAATTGATCCAAACGATTTCGCAAATCAAACGACAGCTCTTCTAAAGAATAGTAATTGGCTTTTAATTGCTTAGAGAGCTCCTCAAAGTCATGGTCCACATCTTCTAATTGCTCTAAAGCAGACATCGCATGTCCTAAGAAATCCATTGCATGGTTCTCAGCTGATAATGACTCGTACGTTGTATTTAAACCTTCAAAGATTCGTTCATAATTCATTAAATGACTACGCTCTTCTTCAAGTTGATCATCTTCACCAAGTTGTAATTGCGCTTCACTCAATTCATTATGTTGAAATTTAAGCAAATCAATACGTTGTGCAATTTCTTGCTCATTGTTAGATAGTTCCTCATACTTTTTCTTTAGGGATTGTAAATGGCTGTATAATTCATGATAATGTTCTTTAGTTTGATCGAGACCATCACGGTCAAAAAAGTCTAAAAGTTCAATATGTCGTTCTGGATTCATTAAAGATTGTGTCTCATGTTGGCTATGTATATCAATTAAATGTGCACCTAATTCTTTTAAGACTGCTAATGTAATTAGTTTACCATTAACTTTGCAAATGCTTTTGCCTTTGGATGTAATACGTCTTTCGATTACAACACTACCCTCATCTTCATCAACTGGTATTTCAAATTGCTCCAACACTTTATACGCCATATGTTGGTGGTCATCTATAAAGAATAACCCTTCAATTGATGCTTGGTCAGCATTATGCCTAACGAATTCTACAGATGCCCTAGCACCAGCTAGTAGCTGAATTGCATCTATAATAATTGATTTACCTGCACCAGTTTCTCCTGTTAGTACAGTTAAACCTTCATTAAAAGATAGTGATATTTCATCAATAATTGCAAAATTCTTAATCGATAATTGTGCTAACACAATAGACACCTCATATTCTTAGAGCATTTTCATAAATTCATCATAAATAGCTTCACTTTGAGATGGTGTACGACAAATGATTAAGCACGTGTCATCTCCACATATACTTCCCATAATATCTTCCCAATCTAATTGATCAATTAAAACACCGACAGCTTGTGCATTACCTGGTACAGTTTTTAGAACTATGAAATGGTCAGCACGATCAATTGAAACGAAACTCTCTAACAAGGTTCTCTGTAGCTTCTCAGTTGGGTTAACTTTTGTATCTCCAGGCAAGCTGTATTTATAGTATCCGTCATTAGTTGGAACTTTAACTAATTGTAGTTCTTTTATGTCTCTAGAAATTGTGGCTTGTGTTACATCATATCCTAGGTCATGAAATTTTTGCACGAGCTCATCTTGTGTTTCAATGTCGTGTTTGTAAATTAAATCACGGATTTTTAATAATCGTTGGGTTTTTTTCAATTTTTTCACCATCTTTTAGTTCAGTGTATAACATCAGACCAGTTTACTTATGAAAATCTTCGTGTGCTTGGTTAATCACTTGATCTATTTCTGTATTTGACAACCGATTTTCTGATTCGTTTTCTAGCCACTTAGCATGTAAAAGAAACTCAATATTGCCATCTCCACCAGTAATAGGTGAATAATCAAGCCCTTCGATAACAAATCCTTCATTTTCAACAAATGATAAAATGTCGTGAACAACTGCGATATGTACTTTCTTATCACGCACAATTCCCTTTTTCCCCACTTGCTCTCTTCCTGCTTCGAATTGAGGCTTGATTAGGGCTACAACATCAGAATTCGGCTCTACGATCTGACGAATCACTGGGAATATAAGCTTTAATGAAATGAAAGAAACATCTGTTACTGCCACATTTGGCATACCGTATTCCAACTGATCTTTTGTTACGTAGCGAAAGTTAGTACGCTCCATAACATAAACACGATCATCTTGTCTCAGTTTCCAATCCAATTGGTTATAACCGACATCAATCGCATAGCTTGCTTTTGCTCCATGCTGTAGAGCACAATCTGTAAAACCACCTGTTGATGAACCAATGTCTACAATTAATCGGTCCGAAAAATCAATATTAAAGCTTTTAATCGCTTTTTCAAGCTTCAAGCCGCCCCGACTAACATACGGGACAGCTTTTCCTTTCACTTTAATATTAATAGTCGGATCAACTTTAACCCCTGGCTTATCTAAACGTTCATGATCAGTGTGAACTAAACCAGCCATAATAGAACGCTTCGCTTTTTCTCTTGAATCAAAAAAGCCTTGTTCAACTAAAAGTGTATCTAAGCGTACTTTTTTCATATACTTAAGCCCTTTTCTCTTTTGTTGGCACGATCTCTTTTACTTCATTTTGAATATGCTTAGCGGTCAAACCAACTTCTTCTAATAAATCATCGACACTTCCGTGTTCAATAAAGCGGTCAGGTATACCCATTCTTGATATAAACGGATATGCTACCTTTTCTTCTTCAAAAAATTCTAAAACTGCACTACCGAATCCTCCTTGAAGAGCATGCTCTTCGACTGTAAGGATTGGTAATTGTTCTTGTGAAATTTGCCTTAACATATTAGCATCTAACGGTTTAATAAAACGAGCATTAACGACTCGAACTGAAATATCATCTTTTTCTAAATCGGCTGCAGCTTCCATTGCTCTTTCAATCATCGTACCGAAAGTTAATATGACAAGATCATGACCTTCTTTTAGTACTTCCCATGTTCCGATTGGCACCATATCATACTGGCCTTCCACAGGGTGATCTTTAGCATTACCACGTGGGTAACGAACTGCAATCGGTCCATCTTGATGATTTAATGACGTATAAACCATATCTTGACACTCTTGTGCATCTTTAGGCATCATAATTGTCATATTCGGTAAATGACGTAAAAATGATATATCAAATACACCTTGGTGTGTTTCGCCGTCTGCGCCAACTAGCCCAGCACGATCAATACCAAAAGCTACGTTTAAATTTTGACGGCATACATCATGAACGACTTGGTCAAAGCCTCTTTGCAAGAAGGTTGAATAAATTGATAAAAATGGCTTCATCCCTTGTGTTGCAAGTCCACCTGCGACCGTCGTTGCGTGTTGTTCAGCTATACCTACATCAAAAAGTCTGTCAGGGAATTTGGATTTAAAGTCTTCTAGCTTACTACCAACAGTCATAGCTGGAGTAATTGCCACTACTTTCTCATCGTGATCTGCTACTTGCATCAACGTATCACTAACAACTTTACTCCATCCCGGTCCACCTGAACTTTTCTTCACCGATTCACCAGATTCAATCTTGTAAGGTCCAACACCATGCCATGTTCCGATTTTATCGTTTTCTGCAGGGTGATAGCCTTTACCTTTAGTCGTTAATACATGAATTAAAATTGGTCCTTCAGTTCTCTTAGCATAGTCAATGGATTTAAATAAATCCTCATAATCATGACCATCAACTGGACCATAATATGTGAATCCTAACTCTTCGAAAAACATGCCTGGCACAACTAAATACTTCATGCTATCTTTAATACGCTCAGCAGTATTAGCAATTTTTCCTCCAACTGAAGGAATCTTTTTGAGTAAAACTTCCAATTCTTCTTTTATCCAGTTATAACGTTGGCCGCTTCTCAAACGCCCTAATACGTTATGTAAAGCTCCAACATTTGGCGCAATAGACATCTCGTTGTCGTTTAAGATGACAATCATATCTTTTTGCTCGGCTCCAATATGATTTAACGCTTCTAACGCCATACCACCTGTTAGTGCACCATCACCAATAATAGGTACAACATAATTATCTTCTTTTTTAACATCACGAGCTATAGCC
The DNA here is from genome assembly GCF_007991275.1 of Alkalibacillus haloalkaliphilus. Lineage (GTDB taxonomy): Bacteria > Bacillota > Bacilli > Bacillales > Alkalibacillaceae > Alkalibacillus > Alkalibacillus haloalkaliphilus. The sequence goes on from NZ_BJYA01000003.1 coordinate 224,650, forward strand.
ATTCCCATAGCCGCTGATAAAGAAGTAGAACTATGACCTGTCTCCCATACATCATGTTCACTTTCGTTCATCTTAGGAAAGCCACACAAGCCTTGATATTTCCTTAAAGTATCAAAGTCTTTTGTACGGCCGGTAAGCATTTTATGCACATAAGCTTGATGTCCTACATCCCACAAAAACTTATCCTTTGGACTATCGAATGATTGGTGTAAAGCTAAAGTTAGTTCGACAACACCAAGATTAGGGCCTAAGTGTCCGCCTGTCTTTGATAAGTTTTCAATTAAAAACGAACGTATTTCTTCGCTTAACTGTTGTAATTCTTCTACTGATAAGTCTTTTATTTCCGATGGATGTTTAATGTTTTTAAGATCCATTTAGGATCACTCACCTTTATAATTAATTTCATTATTTTTTATTTTTATGTGATGGCAAAACACGTATACGTAAATTGTTTTCGATAAAAGTAGTTATTTTTCCTGCAAATAGAACTAACTCCGTTGAAGCTCGTACAGCGATCGACTTCCCCATCGCTTTTCCACCTACAGTTAAAGCTGCAACAACACCTGTGAAGATCACTGAGATTGTAAATTGATATGTAGAAGCTTGTCCATTTGAAATCGAAGTTGCTAATTGAATAACAACTAGTGTTGATGCTGTACCACTTATAACACCTGCGATATCTCCTATTACATCGTTACAGAAGGTAGCAAATTTATCTGCATTACGCACAATTCTAATCGAATTTTTAGCTCCGTAAACTTTTTCCGAAGCCATCGAGTGAAAAGGTGTCTCACTTGCCGCTGTTGCAGCAATTCCCATCATATCTGATAATACACCAATAAATACAATTATAAAAACAATAATCATACCTAATATCCATCCAACACCGCTTAAAATGGAATTAGATATTATTGTAAAAATGGCCGCTAACACCAAGGTGATAACGGCTATACTAACACTAAATTTAATGGATTCTTTTATTATTTTGATCATGTTATGACCTCAGAATGTATTGTAACCTTTGTTTAATATCATATGTACGTGAAGAGGTGGTCATTTAAGAGGTAAAAATTGCGGCTTAGGTCCAGTAGGTTTTCCCAGGCCGTTACCGTGTGTTGCCACTACGGCGGTTCCCCTTTAAAACGACCTTAGCCTCGTCTCCGAAAGCTAGACTGGATTACCACTTAGTCCACACTATAATCCCTCTTAAATGTCGCAACGGAACAGTCTAGGAGTTTTCCTCGACAGCCTTTGACCACTCCCTAGCCTCTTTTGCAGCATCTATTTCATGCAACGTTTAACGTGTTAATCGTTGGCCTAACGATTGAACACGTACTGAATTGCAATCCCCTAGACACCACTCAAGGCAGGCTACGCTGCAGATAGCGAATTCCTCGGTATCATGCAGGTTCATACCCCATTTCATACCCCATTAAGTGCGATTAATGGGGCACAAGAATGGGCCTCCACGGAAGCAGGGTCAACGCCCACATGCCATTGTGGATCGCCCTCCAACCTTAACTCCCAGCATCGACCCAAGGCTGGGCGCCTCAAGCCAACACCAGAAACTTCATCGATGTGCCCTTTGGCGGATTTTTAGGCCCGCCTTCAGAAGTGGGGGGCCGACTAGCATACTGCACCACCCCTTGCGTAAGTTCTATTTTATCACATCAGCTTACCACTAACAATTGTAAAAAGCCTAGTAACTTCGTTTACCAAATAGTTCGATAATGTCCATTAGTTGGGTATTTTCGACCCTTGCTTCGCGCAGAGCCTTTTGAGCACGTTCCATATAATCGTCACGCTTCTCTATCGCTCCATTAATTCCTAATAGTTTCGGATATGTGCCCTTGTCTAGTGATACATCACTACCGACTGGCTTACCGATTTCCTCTTCATCTCCGGTAACATCTAATATGTCATCTTGTACTTGGAAAATTAACCCTAAATAACTTGCATATTCATCTAGTGCCTCAATTTGGGGTGGAGTTGCTCCACCTAAATATGCTCCAATTTTAACTGCGCCACGGATTAGCTCTCCTGTTTTATGTCGATGAATCCTACTAAGTTCTTCTACAGTTAAATGTTCACCTTCACCTTTTAAGTCTAAGTATTGCCCAGCAATCATTCCTTCTAAACCGCTCGCTTTACTTAATTCAGCTAAAGTGAAAACTTTCTCCTCAGCTTCTAACTTGGCAGATGAAGAAACGACTTGAAAGGCTAAAGTAAGTAATCCATCACCAACTAATATAGCTGTAGCTTCATCGTACTGTTTATGAATAGTTGGTTGGCCACGTCTAAAATCATCATCATCCATTGCTGGTAGGTCATCGTGTATTAGTGAGTATGTATGAATTAATTCAAGTGCAATAACGACGTCAGATACACGTTCTTCATCTTCTGAAAAAGCATTATAAGCAGCCAACATTAAAATTGGTCGCAACCTTTTTCCACCAGCATTTAGCGCATATAGTACAGCTGATTTTAATTGCTCTGGTAGATTTAATTGCTCCGCCTTGTTTTGTAGTTGTTCATTGATCGATTGTTGTTTTTGCTCAAATGACAAAATGTTCACTACGACTCTTCCTCCACTGTATATGGCTCAGACTCACCGTTTTCGTTTAAAATCTCCGTCATTTCATTCTCAACGTTCTTCAATTTTTCATGACATACTTTAGATAGCTGCATACCTTCTTTATAATACTGAATAGCTTGTTCTAACGGGACGTCGCCTTGTTCTAATTGTTCTACAATCTTCTCTAATTTCTCCATCGCTTGTTCAAAAGTTAAGTTATTATTCTCCATCTCGATCATCCCTTTCTTCAACACGTTGGACTTGACTTACAACTTGACCATCTGTAAATGACACCTTCAACAATCCACCAGTTTCAACTGACTTAGTTGATTTAACAATATCATCATTTTCATTATAAGCAATCGAATAACCCCTCTTCATCGTTTCAAGCGGGCTTAAAATGGATAACTTTTCTATTTGTGTGTTAAATTCATGTTGCTTTTGTTTATGATTACTAGCCATAACTTGGTTCAACTTCTCCGTTACATAATTCGTTTGATTTCGCTTCTCTTTAAGTAAGTTCGAAGGTGAGTGGGCAACTAACTGATCATAAGAAGAGTTTAAGTTTTGTTTCTTCATGTGTACTGCTTGTTTGATGTTTTTATTTAATTGTAGCACAACACGGTCTAGATCTTGTTCTTTCTGTCTCGTTAAGTGGACTGGGTACTTAAAAGCATAAGCATTCCTTAAAGAGTTTAAACGCTCATTTAAAGTATTTACCTTCTGTTTCATTTGTTGCTGCAGGCGATGAGAAGTGACTTCTACTTGCTTATGTAGTTCATCTAATGAAGGAACAGCTAGCTCTGCTGCAGCAGTCGGAGTAGGTGCACGTAAATCAGCAACTAAATCACTTATTGTAAAATCTGTTTCATGTCCTACAGCTGATATAACAGGAATTGTAGACTGGCTAATAGCTCGGGCAACAACTTCTTCATTAAACGCCCAAAGCTCTTCAATTGAGCCACCACCACGCCCTACTATTAATGTGTCAAAATCACCTATGTTGTTCGCCTCGTTAATTCCATCTGCGATTGATTTTGATGCGAATTCACCTTGAACAGAAACAGGGATGACAACGCGTTTCGTGTGGGGATAACGACGTGCTAATGTTGTAATTATATCGCGTACAGCTGCGCCTGTTGGTGAAGTTACAATTCCGATTTTTTCAGGGAATTTTGGAATTGGCTTTTTAAATTCCTCATTAAAAAGCCCTTCACTGTTCAACTTCTTTTTTAACTGTTCATATGCCAAGTGTAAAGAACCTAAACCGTCAGGCTCCATACTACTTACATATATTTGGTATTGGCCACTTCGCTCGTATACACTGATATCACCATGGACTAGCACTTTCATGCCGTTTTCAGGTTTAAATTTCAGTGAGCGATTGGAAGAAGCAAACATAACAGCTGAAACTCGGGCATTTTCATCTTTAATCGTAAAGTACATATGCCCCCTAGAATGGTGATTGAAATTTGATATTTCACCTTGTAACCAAACATTTTTTAAGTGTCGGTCGACATCAAATTTCTTCTTAATATACTTCGTTAATGCGGTAACGGTTAAGTATTGTTGCTTCATACTGAAGGTCTCCTTTAACTTAAACGTTTTGCTGCTTGGATCGTATTACTTAATAGCATTGTAATCGTCATAGGTCCTACCCCTTTTGGTACGGGAGTAATAAAACTGACATGACCAATCATTTCATCAAACGCTACATCACCGACTACTTTACCAGTTTCTAAAAACGTATTACCGACGTCTACAACGACAGCGCCTTTTTTCACGTCTTTCTTTTTAATTAGTTCTGCTTTACCAACAGCTACAATTAATATGTCAGCTTGCTTTGTATATTCATTTAAGTTATCTGTCTTTGAGTGACAATAAGTGACTGTAGCATCTTCATTTAGTAACATTTGTCCGATTGGTTTTCCGACTATGTTACTTCTACCAACTACAACGACATGTTTTTTTGCTACTGGTACTTGATAATAATGTAAAAGCTTCATAATGCCATACGGTGTGCAAGGATAAAAAGCTTCCTGTCCAATTGAAAGTCTACCTACATTAATTGGGTGAAAGCCATCTACGTCTTTTTCCGGTGATACAGCATCTAAAACACGCTTTTCATTAATATGATCAGGTAAGGGTAACTGAATGAGTGTTCCATGAGTTGAAGAATCCTCATTTAAGGTTTCGATATGGTTAAGTAGTTGTTGTTCTGAAGTGTTCACGGGAAGTTCGATGACATCAGATGTTATTCCAATTTTTTCTGCTGCTTTTTTCTTTATTCTAACATAAGTCTTAGACGCTGGATTATCCCCAATTATAATGACTGTTAATTTAGGGATTACACCTTGTTCTTTCAAACTTCTAATATCTTCGGTTAAGTTTGACCTTATATAATCAGCGACTGTGTTTCCATACATAATCGTCGTGCTCATTGTTTCACCTTCTAACTGCTCATAATCTTAGATAAGACACCATTAATGAACTTTCCTGATTGCTCATCATGAAAGCGTTTGGCCAATTCAACCGCTTCATTGACCGCTACTTTATCTGGTGTATCATCTACATAACGCATTTCATACGCAGCAATCCTTAATAACGTTTTTTCAACAGCACCAATTCGATTGATACTCCAATGTTCAAGGTTTTGTTCGATTAATGTATCTAATTCTTCTTTATACTCCATTACCCCTTTAATAATTTGGGTACTGAAAATACTTAAATCTTCGTCTAACACTCTAAATAGATCTTCATGTTTTGCATCTTTGTTAATATCTATTTGAAATAAAACTTGAAATGCTTTTTCACGGCTATGTTTCCTGCTCATTGAACCTTTCTCCTTCTATATTAAATTCCGGCAATTACTACTAAGTAAGTTTACCATGAAAAAAGAAATAAATAAAAATATAATGTTAAAACTAAAAAAATCTAACTCGCGCTACTATGTAGACACGAGTTAGACTTTTCTGTTTATTTTTCTGGCTTTGATTCTTCTTGTTTTTCTTCGATTTGAACACCGACAACATGTACATTGATTTCAATAATTTCTAATGCGGTCATATTCTTTAATGTTGTGCGAATGTTGTCTTGAATCTTTTCACAAACTTTCGGAATAGATACACCATAATCTAATACTGTGTAAACATCGATCTCTATTCCTTCTTCTGTAAGTTCGACTTTAACACCTTTACCGTGCTTTTTCTTACCAAGACGTTCAGTAACATTTGAAGCAATGTTACCTCTCATGTTAGCAACGCCACTCACTTCATTTGCCGCAATTCCTGCAATCACTTCAATAACTTCAGGTGCAATTTCAACACGACCAAGTGAATTGTCTTCGCTAACATTTAGTAATTGGTTCTCATCCATGTTCGTCACCTCTAATTGTCATCTTCCATTACTTTATGATCATCTAAAAACTTTGTATTAAAGTCACCATCAATAAAGACTTGATGGTTCATCATACGTTTATGGAATGGAATTGTTGAATGAATGCCTTCAATTACGAACTCATCTAAAGCTCGATTCATTCGCTCTATCGCTTCTTCTCGAGTTCTTCCATGTGTAATTAACTTAGCAATCATAGAGTCATAATAAGGCGGTATATTCCATCCAGTATAGGCTGCAGAATCTACTCTAACACCAAAACCACCTGGTGGCAAATACATTTCAACCTTACCTGCTGAAGGCATGAAGTTCTTGTATGGATCTTCAGCATTGATTCGACACTCGATCGACCAACCTTCAAATTTAATATCCTCTTGATAAAAAGTTAAAGCTTTGCCGTTAGCTACATTAAGCTGTTCTTTAATTAAGTCTACACCTGTTACCATTTCAGTTACGGGGTGCTCTACTTGGATTCGAGTATTCATTTCCATAAAATAAAAGCGAGATTCTTTTTTATCAAATATAAATTCAATAGTACCAGCACCGACATAGTCTACAGCTTGTGCAGCTCGAACAGCGGCATCACCCATTTCTTGACGCAACTCTTCATCAACCGCTGGTGAAGGAGTTTCTTCAATTAACTTTTGCAGGCGACGTTGTACAGAACAATCTCTTTCTCCTAGATGTACTGTGTTACCGTGTTTGTCAGCTAAGATTTGGATTTCTACGTGCCTAAAGTCTTCAATATACTTTTCTAAGTATACGCCAGGGTTACCGAAAGCTGTTTCTGCTTCATTTTGGGTTAAACGGATACCTTGAACAAGTTCTTCTTCATCTTGAGCTACACGGATCCCTTTACCACCACCGCCAGCAGTCGCTTTAATAATTACTGGGTAACCAATGCTTTGGGCAGTTTTTTTACCTTCTTCTATGTTTTCTATAATCCCTTCAGAACCAGGGACGATCGGTACACCCGCTTCTTTCATTGTTTCACGCGCCACGTCTTTCGTTCCCATTCTTGAAATTGAATCAGCACTTGGGCCAATGAATGTAACATTACATTCTTCACACATTTCAGCGAAGTCAGCATTCTCTGATAAGAAACCATAGCCTGGGTGAATGGCATCACAATTTGTTAACTTTGCAACGCTCATAATATTTGTTTTATTTAAGTAACTATCTTTACTCAAAGTCGGCCCTACACAATAGGCTTCATCTGCTATTTGAACATGAAGAGATTCACGGTCAGGCTCAGAGTAAATGGCTACCGTTTCAATTCCTAACTCTTTACACGCACGTATTACACGTACTGCAATTTCTCCTCTGTTAGCAACTAATACTTTTTGTATCACGGACAATCCCTCCTTACTTCTTCTTCACACGGAATAATGGTTGTCCGTACTCGACTAATTCACCATTGTCTACAAGTATTTCAACAATCTCACCTTTCGTTTCAGCTTCAATCTCATTAAAGAGTTTCATCGCTTCAACGATACAAACGACGGTACTTGCATCAACGTTGTCTCCAACTTGTACGTACGGATCATCTTCTGGTGATGGTGATTCATAAAACGTCCCAACCATTGGTGATACAATTTCATGATCGAAATCTACTGTACTTGCAGGTGCTTCCTCTTTTGGTTCTTCCTTTGGTTGTGCTTCTTGTTTCGGTTCTGCTGTTTTTGTTTCAACTTGTGGTTCTGGTTTAGTATCTACAGCAGGTGCAACTTGTGGTGCTGCTACTTGAACAACTTCTCCATTTTCTTTTTTCATGGATACTTTTGTCCCGTTAGCTTCATAAGAAAAATCGGAAATGGATGATTCATCTACTAATTTAATAAGTTCACGGATTTCTTGTACTTTTAACATTTTGATTAGCACTCCTTTTAAAATTAATAACAGGTACTAATAATTCCTATTAATATTGTACGATAAATGAATAGTAATATTCAACTTAATATTTAAAGATCTATTCATTTTCCTGAGTCAATTCTTTAGCTCATTCTTTGTTCTTAGCTTACCAATAATTGAGAAAAAGTAAAGAATAACTATTAAAGCCTCCATACCTTAAAGGTTATGGAGGCCTTGATTACGCTTCATCTTCTTGAATTCTTACAATCACTTCATAATCACCGAACTCATCACGTGCCATTTGCATAAGGTGATTCGCATCCGTTGGTGATAAATCAGTTGTAATTACTGTAATGTTTACAACATCTTCATCGTGGCGGACAAGTACGTCACGGAACTCCTTTTCTTGTTGGATCATCTGCTCAAGAATCGACTCTTTTTGAGCGACTGTTTGTAAAGCATACATTTCTTCCATCGCTTCATTTTTCTCTTCAGTACTAGCAGCAGCAGAAGCTACAATAGAAGATAGTTGCTCTCTCAATTCACTTCTTGCATCTTCAGTCTCCAAGCGGATTGTTGTAAATAACTCGTCCGCTGATAACTCGTCCATAGATAAGTCAACGCCAAGGCCTGATGTTTCTCCTGCCTCATCACCTTCAGTACCTTCTTCTGGTTCAGTTGCATCATCACCTGTTGCACCTTCACCTTCACCGTCATCACCATCTAAGTTTTCCTCTGTTTGCTCTTCATCTTGATCAGGTATTAGCGCCACCTGCTCACCACCTGGAGACATCATATAATACACACTCAATACAATTAATAAACTTAACATTGTAATTAACCAAACTGTTTGTTTTCTTAAAACCATATTATTCCTCCTCACCTTTTGGCATCACAGCTATGCGATGTGTTGATACATCTAATAATCTTGATACTGAGTCAATTACCATTTGCTTAACCTGAATTTGATCGACCCCCTCCGCAACTATTAATACTCCTCGAATAGCAGGACTTTCCGTTTGTATTAATAACGGTTGTTCACTGTTGTTGTCTCGAAATAGAACGGTTTGCTCTTCGATTGTTTCATCCTCTACTTGTCTTGTACCTCCACTTTGATCGGTTTCATCGGTCATTTGGTAACCTGTGATTGTGTTCTTTTCATAGACATGTAGAGCAGATGAGTCAAGCTGTAAAGTAACTTCTACGTTCGAAACGCCATAGATCGCTTCAAGCGCTCTAGCTAATTCATCTTGCATCGCCTCTTGTAAGCTAGAAATATCGTGTTCCCCTGCTGAGGCATTATCACTTTCTCCATTTCCTAAAAACACTTCTTGCTCTTCGTCAAACGAAGGTTCCTGCTCATCAGTTTGTCCAGTAAAAATATTAGAAACAATTAGGAACATCAGACCAACTAACCCTATGACTAAAATATAAGAACGTTTAGTAGGCCGGTCTGTGTCATCTTTTAATCGAAATAAAGACTTTAAATTCATCTGGTTACTCTCCTTCCCACTCGATAATAATTGAGTCGACAGGTAAACCTAAGAAGGAGGAAATTGTCCGCTTAATTTGATCTAAGTCCTCTCCATCTTCAGACTGTTCAGAAGGTATTTGAATAACTTCCACCTCCTGAACAACGTTCCCCTCTGTTAGATGAAACGTCACTTGTTCAATAATTTCATCTAATTCTTGACCATCATTTGAGTCATCTAATTGTACGAAAACATCTTGAATAGCTATATCATATTGTTGGATCAACTCCTCTTCTACTGAAGATTTAATGCTTTGCTCTAACTGTTCTAATATATATGCATCAGATGAGGCTTGTATTTCACTTTTTTTATTAGAAATTTCAATCTCCATTTCCTCTGGTGTAATTGATAGCTCTGGTAGGTCAAATTCTGACATAATCGTCTCTGGATTGACTTGAAACAACGCTGATAAAGGGTGTAAAAATAAAAGAAATATAATCATTCCGAAGACAACTTTGATTACTTTCTCATGAGAAGTTTTAGGAATTAGGAGAGATATAAGAGTTGCTAAAAAGATAAATAGAACAATTTGCGAGATCCAATCTATTAAAAAGGACATAATTTCCCTCCTTTACAACGACTAATAGAATTCGTATTACATTATATGAAGGGGTTGTCCTTATTTATTACGTATATGTTCAGAAATATAAAACCCTTGAAAACGATTTATTTCAAGGGACTATAAATCTATCTAATCATGAGGGACATGTTTCCGATAATGACAAGCATGACTAAAGAGAAGAAAAACATGATCGAGACCATCAACAGAGCTAGCATAATATATAAAATGTGTTTCCCCATCCAGTCGATCATATTGACAATAGGTCCATCAGCTACGGGCTGTAACAATGCAGCAGATACGCGGAAAATCAACCCTAAAACGAGCACCTTTAAAACGGGAAACAACGTAATAATTAATATGACAACAATTCCCGCCAAGCCTACACCATTTTTAATTAATAGAGATGCTGATAACACTGTGTCTGTTGCCTCAGTAAACATTCTTCCAATTACCGGAATGAAATTACTCGTAACAAACTTTGCAGCTCTTACCGCTACACCATCCGCTACTGCTGTGTTCGCACCTTGAAGCGACATAACAGTTAAAAAAACTGTTAAAAAGCCCCCCATTAATATGAAAGCCACTTGTCTTAACAAATTTGCAAGCTGTGATACGTTATACTCTTCATTTAGTTCACTTGCGATGTGCAAAATAGCAGACAAGAAAAACAACGGCACGATTATTGCAGAAACGAAGAAGCCACTAACTTGTGTAAAAAATAAAATAAAAGGATTGAAAAAAGCGACTGTTGCAATATTACCGAATGCTGCCATCATACTTAAAAATAAAGGGAGTAATGATAACATAAAATGACTCATTGCCTCAATTGCATCAACTGTATAAGTAACGGCTTGATGAAAACTAGCGACAGCAATTGTCATTAACACACCAAATATCACGAGATAACTCACTTTTGCAACCGATTGATTTTCAAATGAATGGATTAAAACTTTAAGAAAAACACTTAATAAAGTTAAGAAGATCAACATTCCTAACGTCTTACCATTCACAACCCACTCATTTAAAAAAAAAGCTGTTATGCCGCTTAACCAGTCTGAAGGTGAAAAGATAGAGCCATCATTAATGATGTCTCGCCAACTATCAGTTTGATCTAGAGGCATAAAGTCTCTATATTCATTTAATATATCTTGCCACTGTCGTTCTAAATCTTCACTTTCGAAAAGTTCATCAAGCTCTTCTTGAATTTGTTCATCTTCAGGAGTTTCTTCAGCATGTATAGATGATCCATTCCAACCAATCAATACGATTACAACAACTACGAAGGATATTATAAATTTATTCATTTCACATCTCCTTCAAGGTCTACTGAGGGATAAATGATAGCAAGGTTTCTATAACTGTAATGAATATAGGTAGGGCTATAAGTAATATAAACAACTTCCCTACAATTTCTACTTTTATAGCAATTGAAGCTAAGTTGGCATCCCTTAATACTTGTGAGGCGAACTCTGTTATGTATGCCACACCAATAACTTTGAAGATGGTATCTAGGTGAAGGAGTGAAACATTCATACGTGAAGTAACTTGCTGAAACACTGAAATTAACTCACCGATTTGAGTTAATATGAAGAAAAATACTAATGTACCTGTTAATAAAGTTAATAAGAAACCAATAGAATGATTTTTCTCTCGTACAACAATGATTAATATTGCCGCAACTATAATAACGGATAGCATTTGGAGGAAAGGCATATTCTTCGACCCTTTACATTAACATTTGGAACATAAATACCGACCTGATTTGTGTAAATAATCGTGATAAATAGTCAACTACTATAACTAAGACGATTATAAAACCTATCAATGTTACCCAGTGCGCCATATCTTCTTTTCCCATTTGCTTTAAAATAGTATGAAGCATAGCTATAATGATTCCGATGCCAGCAACTTGAAATAATAAATATATATCGATCATAGGATTCGCCCCCTTAAATAAATATCAATACAAATAACAGTCCTGATAAAACGCCCAATGTTCTAAACATCCCTGAAAACCGCTTCTCATCCTCCAACGCAGCTTCTAATTCATGCTGTAAATGGACTTTCGCTAATTGAATCTGTTTTTGTTGTTGTTCTATGTTGTGCAGACCTAGTGATTGACCAAACTGCAATACAACTTCCTTCTCCTTTGCTTTCATCGCTGTCTGACGCCATTGTTTACTCACTACGTCTTCCCACAAACTTTGTAAAGACGCATCCCCTAACATTAATTGCTCTGACAAATCATGAAATATATATGAAACAGGAGGAGATAACTGTTTAGAAACATATGAGAGTACTCGGTGAATAGGCTCTTGTGCATATACAATTTCTGCTTCCATTATTTGAAGCGCTTGTAATAATTCTCGGATTTGCTTTGGTCTTTTACTATAGTTTCTAGCTATATCGATTCCGACCCACGTGCACGTGAACAGAATCATGATCGCTCCGATCCACTTCATTTGTCATTCCCCTAACGTTTGTTGATAATTGTTCAAAGCGTTCGTTAAATACACCAAGCACATGGCCTGGTTTCGGGTGAGGGCTTAATACGATATAGCGGTTAAATACTTCATCTGCTATTAATGGGGCAAGGTTAGGCCTTCTTTTCATGTCGTCTATTGAATAACCGTGTACACTACAAATGACTTGAACTCCGGTGTGAGTAGCTTCTAGTAAGCTTACGACGTCCTCTTCCCTTCCGATTTCATCAACTGCTAATACTTCTGGAGACATTGAACGTACCATCATCATCATGCCTTCAGCTTTAGGACAATCTGACATAACGTCCGTTCGCTTCCCTACATCATGTTGCGGAACACCGTTATATGAAGCAGCTATTTCTGATCGTTCATCGACTAATGCGACTCTAGAAGGCTTTAAGTGTGTTGTTCCATCACTTAAAGTCCTAATAATATCTCTAAGAATGGTCGTTTTCCCACTTTTGGGTGGACCAATAAGTAAAGTGTTATATAGCTTACCTTTTGCAATGTGAGAAAGAAGGTGTTTTGCTGCTCCTTTTCTCTCTGAGGCAACTCTTATGTTAAATGATGATACGTGGGTAACAGCTTTAACTTGTCCACCTTCAACAGCTACTTTTCCACTAATACCAATTCTATGACCGCCTTGTATCGTGATATAACCATTTCTTAATTCCTCTTCTAAACGGTACACTGAATATTCACTGATCTTCGCTAATAACTTTGTCGCGTCTGTTCTTTCAAACGTATATTCTGGACAGATGACTTCACGATTGTGAAAAATCATTTGAGCTTGTCTTCCAACACGTAGTCTAATTTCTTCTAAATCTATTAATTGATCTGTATTAAATTTTCGCCGAACAATTTGTGATAATAGTTCAGGTAAGAACTTTAGTATTTTTTCATCCAACTTGAGTTCCTCCCTATGTTTTACCACTACTATATGATTGAAAAAGATTTGATATGAACATTAGGAAGAATAATTCCTGAGCATAAAAAAACCGACACTATTTAAAGTGTCGGTTTATGATTCATATAAAAATCTATGCTCTTGATACGTATTTTCCTTCTGATGTGCTAACTAAAAGGCGCTCACCTTTATTAATAAAGAATGGTACTTGAACAGTGTAACCAGTTTCTAATGTTGCTGGCTTAGTTCCACCTGATGCAGTGTCACCTTTAATACCTGGTTCAGTTTCAACAACTTCTAACTCTACGTTGTTCGGTAACTCAATCCCTAAAGTATCGCCATCATAAATTAATACATATACTTGTAAGCCTTCAGTAAGGAAATTTAACTCAGTTTCAATTTTATGATCTGGGATTTCAATTTGGTCAAATGTCTCTGTATCCATAAATGTACGATTATCACCAGATTCGTATAAGTACTGCATTTGACGACGTTCTAAGTGAGCCTTATTAACTTTCTCACCAGCACGGAATGTCTTTTCTTGAATGTTACCATTTTCTAGGTTTCGTAATTTTGAACGGACAAATGCTGACCCTTTTCCTGGTTTAACATGTTGGAATTCGATCACTTGCCAAATCGAATTTTCTAACTCAATTGTTAAACCTGTTTTAAAATCGTTTACTGAAATCATACTTAACTCCTCCTATATCCACAAAGCCCTTATAGCGTAATTAGTTCTTTAGTCGAGAATGTCAGACGTTCATTACCGTTTTCGGTTACGACTGTATCGTCTTCAATTCTACAACCACCTACATCTGGAACATAAATACCTGGTTCAACTGTTACAACCATGCCCGGTTCTAACACCTTATCACTCTTAAATGATAATGATGGTCCTTCATGAACATCCATACCTAAGCCGTGGCCCGTCGAATGCCCGAAATACTCACCATAACCTTGTTCTTTAATATAATCTCTTGTTAGAGCATCTGCTTCTTTGCCTGTAATTCCAGCTTTGATGCCTTCCATTCCTTTTAACTGTGCTTGTAGGACAGTATCGTAGATCTTCTTTAACTCATCGCTAATTGGTCCAACAGCAAATGTTCTTGTCATATCAGAGCAATACCCTTTGTACAGCGCACCGAAATCTAAAGTGACTAACTCACCTGATTGAATTTCTTTCTCAGAAGCAACACCATGAGGTAATGCTGAACGATAACCGGAGGCAACAATGATATCAAAAGAAGAAGATACAGCCCCTTGCTTACGCATGAAAAATTCTAATTCATTAGAGACATCAATTTCTTTTACACCTGGTTTGATAAATGTTTGAATATGCTCAAATGCAGCATCAGCAATCTCAGCCGCTTCTTTTAAAATCTTTATCTCTGCATCAGTTTTAACTAGACGTAATTGTTCAACTAGACCTTCAACAGGAATAAATTCACTATTTAAAGCTTTTTCGTATGTTTCATATGTTGAATAAGTAACATGGTTCTTTTCAAAACCTAAACGTTTAACGCCAAGTTCGTCTAATTGATCGGCAACTTCTTCTTGAATCGGACCTTTATGCTCAACAATCTCGTAACCTTCTACTTGATCTTTCGCTTGTACAGTATAACGAAAGTCTGTAATAAAGATTGCCTTCTCTTGAGTTAACAAGACAACACCCGCTGTACCTGTAAAACCTGTCATATAACGGCGATTTTGTCCACTTGTGATTAACATACCATCAAGATCATGTTCTTGTAACTTCTCTCTTAAACGGCGAATTTTCTCCATTTTAACTCTCCCTTTCTTTTAAACTTTCGATTAAGGCAAATGCCCCAATTATATAACTATTTGTACCAAACCCGACAACTTGTCCGGCTGCTACTGGAGCGATATATGAGTGGTGGCGAAAGGATTCTCGATTATGTATATTTGAAATATGAACTTCAACAACAGGGACATCCACTGCCTCTATTGCATCCCGAAGAGCTATACTTGTATGTGTGTATGCACCTGGATTTAAAAGAACCCCTTCATACTCTTCATTTGCCTTATGAATCCAATCAACTAATTCCCCTTCATGATTAGATTGAAAAGTGTCTAAGTGAAATGAAAAGGATTGGAGATATGCCTTTACTTCTTGCTCGACATGTTGTAAAGACTTTTGCCCGTATTGATTCTTATTTCGTTGGCCTAACAAATTTAAATTTGGCCCATTAAGCAATAAGAGCTTTCCCATTAAGCCTCTCTCCTTTTCATTCTCATTCCACTTAACAGTTTATCATATTTAGTTGTTTTGTGACACTTTTCTCATAAATCTTTGATCATGATGTTCATATGAAATGGTATAACCAATAAAGACACCATATAAAATAAACTGACTCATCGTCGTTGCGATTGTGTCCATGTTTAATGAAAATAAGTCAGGTACATAAGAGAATAATGGGTTCAATAAACCGAATACAATAAACCACAACGCGATTCCATATATTAGACCCGGCATCATCCCACGTAATTTTTTAAATAATAAGTAATAAATGAGTGCGGGAATAACACCAATAATCCCTGTAATAACAATACTTATTGACTCAGCGATCCACCCTGTCGTCCATTCACCATCAAAAAAGGAGCGAAAAACAAATGATGCATGGGACACGTCAGAAAATGATAAAAAGTAAGCCATAGAACCGGCCGTCGCAAATAATATCCCGCCTACTAACCCGGCGAATAAACCTTTCTTAAAAACTGAAGATTCTTTTTCCATTAATAGACACCTCTTTTCACTTAATTAGTCTGTACGATTTCAACATTTTCATTCGATGTGCTTTACTCATATTCATAATTTAAAGTCAAATGGGTGAGTATAAATATAGTTAAACGTGGTATAATATAACTAGAATAGTGTATAGCTAGAACGGTATTAAATCTATTGAATGAAAGGAGCATTATATGCCAAAGGGGAAAGGCGCTGTCCTATTATACGTAATTGGTGGTTTAGCGATTATTGGGGTGTTTGGCCAGTTAGTAATGAACCCTCTAGGTTTTCTTCAAAGCATTTTGATGATGTTAGGTTTTGCAGCTTTAATTGGTGCTCTCGTGTATTATTTCTTAATCCATCGTCGCAGGGCTCAAGTAGTTGGTTCTGGTTATAAAAAAGCAGTTAAACAGTCTAAACAAAAGTATGGAACGGTTGATCGTGGTATGCGCTACAATTCTCATATAGAAAAACCTAACAAAGTTAATAGACGCCGTACACAAAGAAGTCATTTAAAAGTGATTAAAGGTAATAAAAAATAAACGCTAGACGATTACTCGTCTAGCGTTTATTTCTATCTTATAACCCACATTTTAATTGGGCACCGCAATTTGTACATGTATTACATCCACCAACATCTTGTATATTACCTTTTCGACAGACTGGGCATGTATCTCCTACTTCAGATCCAACTGTCACATTGGTGTTTTCTAACTCCTGAACTGTATCCATTAAGACGACTTTTTGTTTCTCTTCCTCAAACAACTCTGTTTGCTCTGAGTATTCATTTTCTTCAGCTTTTAATGTTAAGACTTGTGTGTCACGACTTCCATCAACGTAAACCGTTCCACCTTTTGCTCCACCTTTGTAAAGGCGTTGATAAACTTGTTCTACTTGATCAACACGATAACCTTTCGGAGCGTTTACGGTTTTAGAAATTGAACTGTCCACCCATCGTTGGATGACACACTGAGTATCCGCGTGCGCTTCTGGTTCTAATTCCATAGCTGTTACAAACCATTCAGGTAACTCATTCTCATCAGCACCAGGGTTACGTTCGTAATAATCTTGAGCAATGTCTGCTTTCACTTCGATAAACTTACCTAAACGACCACTACGATAGTACGTGAAGGAGAAATATGGTTCAAGACCTGTTGATACACCGACCATTGTTCCAGTCGAGCCAGTTGGAGCAACTGTTAACAAGTGACTATTTCTAATTCCATAGTTCAAGACACCGTCACGAATATCTTCAGGCATTTTTTGCATGTAACCTGTATTAATAAACTGCTCTCGTAGTGCTTGCGTCTCTTCCTCTGTATCTCCTACTAAGAATGGGAAGCTGCCTTTTTCTTTTGCAAGCTCAATTGATGTACGATATGCAGTCGTTGCGATCGTCTCGAATATTTGATCAACTAGTTGGTTTCCTTCGCGAGAACCATAAGCTGTCTCACAATAGATTAGTAAATCATGCAGTCCCATAACACCTAAACCAACTCGACGTTCGCCTAATGCTTGTTTACGATTTTCTTCTAAGAAATATGGTGTTGAGTCAATAACATTATCTTGCATTCTAACACCGGTTGCGACAGTTTGTTCTAACTTATCAAAGTCTGGTTGTTTACGTTCATGATCAGCAATTGTAGCTAAATTAACAGCTGCTAAGTTACATACAGAATATGGTGCAAGGGGTTGCTCTCCGCAAGGATTAGTCGCAACAACTTTTTGACCATATGCTTTTGCATTTGTTTCTTTATTTGCATTATCAATAAAGAAAATACCTGGTTCTGCAGAATATGTTGCACAAATATTGATCAAGTTCCATAATTCTTTCGCTTTTATACGTTTATAAACTCTTGTTGCGAAGCCTAAGTTTTCCCACTCACGAACATCTCCAACTTCGCTCCAATGTTCATTATAATATGCCATTTCTTCTTCTGAATAACTTTCTACATCTGGGAAACGTAATTCATAGTCTTCATCATTTTCAACTGCTACCATGAACTCATCAGTAATACAAACTGAAATATTTGCACCAGTTAAAAACTCTGGGTTATGAACACTATAAGTCCCACCGTCACGCAGTTTCTGTTCTGCTTCTCGAATGTTGTCTTCTGTAAAACCACCGTGACCTTCAATATGTTTATAATTTGCTATTCCTTGATAAAGTTGGTGCTCTGAATTAGATAATGGAGTGAAGCTCAACTTGTCTTTTGCTTGTTGTTGAATCGTTTCATCATCAATGTTTTCAATTAAATACCTTAAAATACGTGGATTTTGCATTTTAGAAATAATAAATTCAATGATATCAGGATGCCAATCATTTAACATGATCATTTGCGCACCACGTCTAGAGCCACCTTGCTCGACTAAGTGTGTCAGTTTCGCAATGTCATCTAACCATGACACCGAACCTGATGATTTGCCATTAACACCACGCGCAAGAGCATTTCGTGGTCTTAAAGTAGAACCATTCGTTCCAACACCGCCACCACGTGACATAATCTCCATCACTTGTTTACGGTGATCGCTAATTCCTTCTCTTGAGTCTTTTACAAATGGCATGACATAGCAGTTAAAATAAGTTACGTCAGTATTTGAACCTGCACCATACAGCACTCTTCCTGCTGGGACGAAGTTTAATGCTGAAAGTTCTTGATAAAACTTCTCAAACCATTGCTGACGTTTCTCTTCAGTTTGCTCGACCTGTGACAGGCCAGTTGCATTACGTAACGCAATTTGTTCATAATAAATCTCTAATGGTTTATCAATAACGCTTAATGTTTTTTCTATTAAGCCTGTTTGCTGTGCTTCTTCAGACTCCAATAAATGTACGAATTCGTCTTCAATTTTTACAATTACTTGATCACCATTTATTTTTTCAATATATCCAGTACCTCTAGCTGGAAATTTAGGATCCTCTTTAATCGTTAATACGACAAAGTCCCCTTCTTTAACTGTTTTCTTTTCCGTATCTTTAAATGCGTAACGGTCTAACATGACAAGACGAGACACACCCTTATGAGTTGTGTTCATGTCTGGTGTAATGGGATGTACGTGTGGAAACTGTTTTATATCTTGATTCAACTGTTCTACGTTCAGTTGAACTTGTTTCTCTTTTACACCTTGCATTTCGTTACCTCCTTCACGTAAGATAGAATCGTACTAACATTTGTTAGTAAATAATCTATCTTTACAGTATCAAAACCTAACCAACAAATCAATATATAGTACTCTTATTTTTAAAATATCTCTATATATTGTGTTTTGTGCATAATTAATAGTGAAAGTCAATAGATTTCTTCGTACTATTTAGAGAATCTTTTCTCACACTAAAATAACTAGAATAACATGTTCTTATAAGAAATAGAATAAGATAGAAAAAAATCTTTGAAACATAATACAAACACTCTTATAATAAATAGTGGACCTATTATAGAAAGAGGGGAAGCACGATGGATGCATTACTAATCATATTAGTAGCTGTTGCCGCATTGATTTTATTTGCTGTATTTCGAAATATGCGCATGCAAAAACATTTAACAACACTTACTGAAGAACAATTTAAAGAAGGTTACCGTAAAGCACAATTAATTGATGTACGTGAACCGAAGGAATTTGATCGAGGTCATATTTTAGGTTCTCGTAATATACCACTTTCTCAAATGAAACAAAGAATGGGTGAAGTAAGAAAAGACCAACCTGTATACCTTTATTGCCAACGTGGATCAAGGTCCATGAAGGCTGCGAACTTACTTCGCAAAAATGGTTACGAAGGTCTACATCAGTTAAAAGGCGGCTTTAGTAAGTGGACTGGTAAAATTAAAGTGAAGAAAAAAGGATACTAAAATTAGTAAAGCATACCAGTCACAGCTGGTATGCTTTTTTACATGAAGTCTTGACTTGAAACCTACCTAATGAACCGAATAATTAGCGGGAAGCGAAAATACTTCTTAGCTATACTAGCAATGATCGCAATGACAAAAATAACCCACCAAAATAATATTATTAACGCAATAATACCTATAAAACCAAATGTTGCTAGTGGGAGCATTACTTGAAACACATCTGGCATTGCCCCTGGATAACTAGTGCCGAGCCAACCAAAAACAAAAAATAAAACAAAACTAACAAAAATATATAACTGATAAGAAATTTGTGCATTTATATTTTCTTTCATATGGTGATCAAAAAACGGTGATTGATAAGGTGCTACATACCAATAAACTAGTGTTATAACGATATTTAAAAGTGATAATGGGAATATCATCGGTAACAAGTAACCAAACGCAACCATTAATCGATCTTTAGTTGTTATGACTTCTTGCATATTCATCTCCTTTTACTTAAAAC
>NZ_BJYA01000004.1 GCF_007991275.1 Alkalibacillus haloalkaliphilus
GGCCTCAGTGCGTAGCACGAGGAGGCTCACCAGCCGCCCACGGAAAGCGAAGCATTTTGATGGAGCGGGACTAGAAGCTAAACCCGAACGAATTCAAAATGTGATATCGTTCGGGTTTTCTGTATTAACAATTAATTCTGTCCCAGACTCCTTTTTTATTTCATCGTTACATTTTCACTCTGTTCAGCTTCTTGTGCTTTTTTGACAACTTTATAAGGTATATAGCCAGAATGTTTTTCAAACTCTTTAAACATTGTTTTTTCCTCATCTTTAGCAGGCACAATATTTTTGAATTTTTTATAATACTCTAATACTTTCTCTTTTTCTACTTCACCTTCGTATGCTTCTTCTACTGTATTGAAAAATTGCACGATATCCATCACTTGCTCTGTCGACCAATCTGGATCAATTGGATAATGATAATTCATTTGATCACCTCTCTAGCTGTTATTCCACTTTGCTTGTACTTTATTAACTTCATCGTCAATTTGAGTGAAGAACTGTTGTACAGTAGGAACTTCTTGAATTCTCATAGCAACTTGGCCTGCCCAACCAAACCCTTCTGACTCGACTCCGTCATAAATATAACGTTTATTAGCATTCCCACTAATATAATCTTTCAATCCTTCATAACCCACTTCTTGTTCTTCTAGTTGTAATATTTGATCAGTCCAGTCGTTTTTGATCGCCCGAGCTGGTTGCCCTAGTGATTTTTTGATTAAGACGGTAGATTGCTCATCAGCTTTTAATAATGCTTGTTTGTAATGTTCATGAGCATGGACACATTCTTTCGTTGCGATAAATCGCGTCCCCATTTCTATACCTTCTGCCCCTAAAGCTAAAGCTGCCATTAAACCACGTCCATCACTGATACCTCCTGATGCTATAACAGGTATATCAACCGCATCAACTACTTCAGGTGTTAAAACAAAAGTACCTATATCATCACGACCTAAATGACCACCACCTTCATGGCCAACAACCATGACAGCATCAGCACCGAGCTCAGCAGCTTTAATTGCTTGTCGCTTAGCTGCTACCAATACTAATGTTTTAATACCTGTGCCCTTCACTTGGTCTAAAACTGGCTTAGGATTACCACCAGTAATTGATATAGCAGGGACTTTTTCTTCTATAGCGATGTTAACTCTCTTTTCAAAAGAGCTATAACCTTGACCAATTGCGAAATTAACGCCATAAGGTCGGTCAGTCATTTGTTTTACTTTATGTATTTCTTCTCTTAATGCTTCATCACTTGGTAAACTCATTGCCGTAATTTGACCGAGTCCACCCGCATTTGAGACAGCAGCAGCCAAGTCAGCATAAGCTAAATGGGCCAAACCACCTTGTATGATAGGCCAATCAATACTTAACATGTCTGTCACTTTAGTACGTATTGCCACCAATTACCACTCCCTTGCTACGTAGTATAGCATTTTTTAATTAGCCATACCAATAAAGTAAAAAAGAAAAAGGTACATGGTAAACATGCACCTTAATACTTATTACATATTGCTGTAAGCGTTTGCAATGTTATTTATTTGTTATCCTTTTTACAAGTACAATGACTACTATATAAAACCGTTACCTTTTCATAATCAAAATGATCAATCACACGCTGGCAGCTTGAACAAACAATTGTACCCATTCAAATTCCCCTTTCAGACAGTGATATAATAATTAAGTTATTAATAGTATATTATGTCATACTAATTATTGCAATAGGTTACATAAATTAATTATTTGTATCATACTAATTTACTTAGTATCATATAGTAGTACATTATAAACATAAAAAAAAGAGCGGAATGTTCCGCTCTTTAATCGTCTGAAGGTGTTAAAATTAAATCTGGATCTAACATACCGTATCCTTGATCACGTAGGCCTTCAACAATTTCCTCTAACGCTTCATTTGTCCATTCACGATCATGCATTAACAAGTTTGCACCATCTCTTAATAATGAGTGAGGAACATCGACCTCTGGTGCTTTACCTGTAATCATTGCCTCTGCAAGTTTTTCCGCTTCCATATAAGGCTCAAAATAATCGTAGCCATACGTCCAATTCATTAAGAGCATACCTTCATCTTCAACTAAATTTCGTGCAAAATCAGTATTAGCCCCATGTGGTGCTCTAAAGAACTTAGGCTTTTCTCCCGTAATCTCTTCAATCAGTTCACTTAGGCTAATAATCTCTTCACGTTGCTCTTCTTCTGAGATGTTTTGTAAGTTTTGATGACTATAAGTGTGATTTCCAATCGCAAAACCCATCTCATGAATTTGTCTTACGATCTCTTGATCTTCTTCACTTTCCATGAAAATACCGTTAACGAAAAAGATTGCTGGAGCATCCAGTGCTTTTAATGTTTCTGCCATTTCTAAAGCTTGACCATCTGGCGCGTCATCAATCGTTAGTAAGACGACACTAGGGTTAGCATCATCTATTGGGGAAAAAGCCCAACTGTCTGACATTTCATATTGAGGCTTTTGGTCTTCTTCAACCTCTTCTACTTCCTCTTCTAATTCTTCATCCTTTTCTTCTTCTTGTTCTTGTTCTTCATGGTCTTCTTCAGACTCTTCTTCTCTTACTTCTTCTTGTCCATTTTCTTTATCTTCATCTTTTTCTTCAACAGGTTCATCATCTTGTTCGTCTGGTGTTTGTTCTGCTTCATCACTACATGCTGCTAACACCATAAACATTCCGAGTAATACGATCAAAATAAGTTTTCTCATGTCTGGTCCCCCTCTGTATGTATAAATCCATTATATAACACTACATTAGGAAATAAATATAACTTTTGTCGAATTTAATCAAAAAAAATTTCCATGAATTTAAAGTCAAGCATGGATAAAACTAAAAGCAAATTAGTATGACTTGCGTGCATCTTAAGATGAACAGAAAGGTTGATCATAATGAGAGAATCGGTAACTAAAGTTTTTTATATATCACTTGCTATTGCTATTTTATTTATTGTTTGGGGTGTTGTACCTGAAGAGACGTGGCCGAATTGGAATTTAAACGAAGTAACAGGTAATATTCAAGGTTTTTTAGTTTCAAAGTTTGGGTGGTTTTACTTACTATCCGCTACTTCTTTTCTTATATTTGCAGCATTTTTAGTCGTATCAAAATACGGGAATATCGTTTTAGGTAAAGACGGAGATGAGCCTGAATATAATTACTTAACTTGGTTCGGAATGCTTTTCAGTGCTGGTATGGGGATTGGCTTAGTGTTCTGGGGGGCTGCAGAACCTATTTCACACTTTAATGCTCCTCCGTATGATGTGGAAGGACAAAGTGAGGCTGGACGTGTTGCGATGCGTTATAGCTTCTTCCACTGGGGATTACATCCATGGGGCATATATGCAATTTTAGCTCTTGCTTTAGCTTATTTCCAATTTAGAAAAGACTATCCTGGCCTAATTAGTAGTACTTTAAAACCATTATTTGGAGATAAGATGGACAACACTTACGGTACTGTTGTTAATACTATTGCTGTTTTTGCAACAATCTTCGGTGTCGCTACATCTTTAGGTTTAGGAGCGCAACAAATAAGTAGTGGTTTAGGTTTTGTTAACGAAAACCTTGAAAATACTGTTAACCTCCAATTAATCATCATAGCCGTAGTTACCGTATTATTTATGCTTTCAGCTTTAACTGGATTGAACCGAGGAATTAAATATTTAAGTACAACAAATATTATATTAATGTTTGTTTTATTTGCTTTCATGCTCTTTGCCGGACCAACAAACTTTATTATGAACTATTTCACAACAACACTAGGAAGTTATGTACAAAACCTACCTTCTATGAGCTTTAGAACAACACCATTTAGTCCTGAGAACACTGAATGGTTAGAAGGATGGACTATTTTCTATTGGGCTTGGTGGATTGCTTGGGCACCATTTGTTGGTATGTTCATCGCTCGAGTATCTAGAGGGCGTACAGTTCGAGAGTTTGTTATTGGGGTATTGCTAGTTCCGACAATCTTTGGTGCGTTATGGTTTTCAGCCTTTGGTGGTTCAGCGATCTCATTAGAATACCACCATGACATGAACATTCAATCTGTAGTTGAAGAAGTTGGAGAAGAAGGAGCGTTATTTACTGTTTTAGAAAATTATCCTTTTTCACTAATTACTACACTTTTAACAATCTTATTAATTAGTACATTCTTTATTACATCTGCTGACTCTGCAACATTTGTATTAGGAATGCAAACAACAGGTGGAAGTCTCAATCCGAACTTACGAGTTAAGTTATCTTGGGGTGTGGTGCAGTCAGCAACAGCCGCTGTGTTATTATGGCAAGGTGGATTAGGTGCATTACAAACAGCGTCGATTATTGCCGCATTTCCATTTGCCTTCGTGCTCATATTGATTATCTTCTCACTCGTAAAAGCATTTAGGGAAGAAGCACGTAATTATCCGTTGAGAAGGAAAAAGCGTGAGGAATAGCGTAAAATGTACAGGCTGTCCTCGGTTGTGGCAGCCTGTTTAGAAAAAGTATTTCAGGGATTTTTATCAGCGCTCATGATTTTTTATCGGCGCTCGCTGAAATTTATCAGCGCTCATAGAGATTTATCGGCGCTCATGGACCTTTATCAGCGTTCAAACTACCACTAACACACAAAACAACTAAAAACCCCCCTTGGCACAAGGCCAAGGGGGTTTTTGATCATTATTTTGCGATGTGGATTGGCATACCAATTGCAACTTCAGCTGCTTCCATCACTGTTTCACCTAATGTTGGATGAGCGTGGATGGTAAGAGCTAAGTCTTCAGCTGTCATACCAGCTTCAACTGCTAAACCTAATTCTGCAATTAAGTCACTTGCATTTGGTCCTACTACTTGAGCACCGATTACTAAACCGTCAGATTTACGTGTCACAAGCTTCACGAAACCATCTGAATCATTTAGTGATAGGGCACGGCCGTTTGCACCGAATGGGAATTTAGAAGCTTCTGCTTCAAATCCTGCTTCTTTCGCACTATCTTCAGTATGTCCAACGCTAGCTAATTCAGGGTCACTGAATACAACTGCTGGAATACCTAAGTAGTCGATTTCTGATTTTTCACCGCTAATAGCTTCAGCAGCAATTTTACCTTCATAAGAAGCTTTGTGTGCAAGTGGTGGTCCTTCAACGATATCACCAATTGCATAAACGTTGTCTAAGTTTGTACGACACTGCTTGTCGATTTTGATTAGACCTTGATCATCTAATTCAACGCCGATTTCTTCTAAACCAATTTCATCAGTGTTAGGGCGACGTCCAACTGTAACTAGTAGGTAATCCGCTTCTACAGTTTTCTCTTCACCTTTAAGCTCATATGTTACTTTAACACCGCTATCTGTCTCTTCAACACCTTGTGCCATTGCGTTTGTTACAACGTCAACACCTTTTTTCTTCAGGCGCTTTTTCACAAGTTGAGTCATTTGCTTTTCAAAGCCACCCAGAATGTCTTTTTCACCTTCTAGGATCGTTACTTCTGTACCAAAGCTAGCATATGCTCCACCAAGCTCTGTACCGATATAACCGCCACCGATTACAACCATTTTCTCTGGAATTTCATCAAGTTCTAAAGCACCTGTTGAATCTAGAACGCGATCAGAGTAAGGGAATGGCTTTAATTCGACTGGACGAGAGCCAGTTGCTACGATTACGTCTTTGAACTTGTAAGTTTGAGACTGTTTATCGTCCATAATTTTAGCTGTGTTTTTGTCTACGAAGTAAACTTCACCTTTTACGATGTCTACTTTGTTCGCTTTTAATAGGCCTTCAACACCGCCAGTTAGTTTATCTACAACTTGACCTTTCCACTCTTGCACTTTTGAAAAGTCAACTGATACGTTTTCTGCAACGATACCCATATCATCTGAGCCACTCGCATGTTCATAACGGTGACCTGCAGAGATTAGTGCCTTAGAAGGAACACAACCTACGTTTAAGCAAACGCCTCCTAAGTTACCTTTATCAACGATTGTTACGCTTTGCCCCATTTGTGCAGCACGAATCGCTGCAACATATCCGCCAGGGCCAGCTCCTACTACGAGTGTGTCTACCTCTACCGGGAAATCTCCTACTACCATAAAATCTACGCCTCCATCATAATTAATTGTGGATCATGTAATAAACGTTTTACATGGTTCATAGCATGCTGTGCTGTTGCACCATCAATGATACGATGGTCGAAGCTTAATGAAATAGCTAATACTGGAGCAGCTACAACTTCTCCATCACGCACAACTGGTTCTTCACTAATACGACCGATTCCTAAAATCGCTACTTCAGGATGGTTAATAACTGGTGTGAACCATTTACCTCCAGCTGAACCAATATTGGTGATTGAACTTGATGCACCTTTCATTTCTTCTGAAGATAGTTTACCATCACGAGCTTTAGTTGCCAAATCGTTCACTTCACTTGAAATTTGGAACACTGATTTACGATCAGCATCTTTGACGACTGGTACTAATAAACCTTTATCTGTATCAGCAGCAATACCAATGTTGTAGTAATGCTTCTGAATTAACTCTTCAGTATCATCATCAAATGATGTGTTTAATACTGGGTACTTCTTCAGAGTTGATACTAGTGCTTTAACAACATAAGGTAAGTAAGTTAGTTTAATGTCTTGCTCAGCAGCAATTTCTTTAAACTTCTTACGGTGATTAACAAGTTCTGTTACATCAATTTCATCCATTAATGTTACGTGTGGCGCTGTCTGCTTAGAATTAACCATTGCTTTAGCGATTGCTTTACGGATCCCGCTAATCTTTTCACGCGTTTCTGGATATTGACCTTCTAATACAGGCTCTTGTTTTGTTTCACTCGCTGCCTCAGCTGTTTGTTCTCCAGCTTGCTCTTCAGTCGGAGCTTCTGCTTTTTGATCTCCGCTTAAGAATGTATCGACATCTTCTTTTAAGATACGACCATTTTTACCTGAACCTGATACTTGACGAATATCTACTTCATTTTCACGAGCATATTTACGAACAGATGGCATTGCAATAACACGTTGATCTTCATCTACGTCTGATTCATTGCCACCGACTTTTTCATCCGAGTCCGTTTTAGCCTCTTGTTTTTCTTCTTTTGGTTCTTCTTTAGGCTCTTCTTCTTCAGCATCATCAGAACCTTCATCTTCATAACCTTCCGCGTCGATCTTTACAATTGTATCGCCTACAGTCGCAACTTCACCTTCATCTACTAGTACATCACTAACTGTACCTTCAACTGGTGAAGGAATTTCAACAACTGCTTTGTCGTTTTGAACTTCACACAATACATCGTCTTCTTGAATTTCATCACCAGGTTTAACAAACCATTTGGCAATTTCACCTTCATGTATACCTTCACCGATATCCGGTAGCTTAAATTCAAAGGCCACGATTATACCCTCCTATTCTAATTATCATTAAAAGTTAATCGATTGTTTCGCTTTCTCAACAATATCTTTATGATTTGGTAACCATACTTCTTCTGCTTCTGAGAATGGATACACTGTATCAGGTGCCGTTACACGAAGAACTGGTGCTTCTAGGTGTAAAATAGAACGCTCTTGAATCTCTGAAACAATGCTAGCTGCAATACCTGCTTGCTTTTGAGCTTCTTGAATAACGACAGCACGATTTGTTTTCTCTACTGATTCAATAATAGTATCGATATCAACTGGAGCTACTGTACGTAGGTCAATAACTTCTGCCTCAATACCTTCTTCTTTTAATTCATCAGCTGCTTTTAATGCTGCATGTACCATCGCGCCGTAAGCAACGAATGTAATGTCGTTACCTTCACGCTTAACGTTCGCTTTCCCTAAGTCGATTGTGTACTCTTCTTCAGGTACTTCTTCACGGAATGAACGATAAAGCTTCATATGTTCTAAGAAAATAACTGGATCATTATCACGAATAGACTGAATTAATAAACCTTTTGCATCGTAAGGGTTTGATGGAATAACTACTTTAAGTCCTGGTTGTTGTGCCATTAAACCTTCTAAACTATCTGCGTGCAATTCAGGTGTGTGTACACCACCACCAAAAGGTGAACGGATTGTCATTGGTGCATTCCAACGACCGCCAGAACGATAACGCATACGAGCAGCTTGACCACTTACTGCATCCATTGCTTCAAACACGAAGCCGAAGAATTGAATTTCAGGAACAGGACGCAAATTTTGAGTTGACATACCAACTGCTAGTCCGATAATACCTGACTCAGCTAATGGCGTGTCAAATACGCGCTCTTCTCCGAATTCTTCTTGTAAACCTTCAGTTGCACGGAATACACCGCCGTTTTGGCCGACGTCTTCACCGAACACAAGGACGTTTTCGTCATTTTTTAATTCCGTGTGAAGGGCATTAGTAATTGCTTGAATCATCGTCATTTGTGCCATGGTTTACTTCGACTCCTTTTCTTTATATTCTTCCATCTGCTCTTCTAAATTTTGTGGAAGTTCGTCGTACATAATTGATATTAAGTCTGTAACTTTTTGCTTATCTTGCTTGTCAGCTTTCTTGATTGCTTCTTTAATTTCTTCTTTAGCTGTCTCTACAATTTCGTTTTCTTTCTCTTCTGACCATAGATCTTTTCCTTCTAGGTACTTACGGAAACGCACAAGTGGGTCACGCTTCTCCCATTTGTCATCCATATCATCTGTACGGTAACGAGTTGGGTCATCACCAGCCATTGTGTGTGGACCGTAACGATAAGTCATTGTTTCTATTAACGTTGGACCTTCACCATTAACAGCACGGTCACGCGCTTCTTTAACCACTTTGTACACTGCTAGAACGTCCATACCATCAACTAAATATCCAGGTACACCAGCTGCAGCTGCTTTTTGTGCAATTGTCTCAGCTGCTGATTGCTTTTCAACTGGAACTGAAATAGCAAACTGGTTATTTTGTACAACAAAAATTGCTGGAGCTTTATATGCACCTGCAAAGTTAACTCCTTCATAGAAGTCACCTTGTGAGGCACCGCCATCACCAGTGTACGTTAATGCCACGTTCTTTTTACCATTATGTTTAAACCCATAAGCAACACCAGCTGCTTGAGTAATTTGCGCACCAATAATGATTTGTGGGCTTACTGCATTAACATCTTCAGGCATTTGGTTTCCGTGGTAATGACCACGAGAGAATAAAAATGCTTGATAAAGTGGTAAACCATGGAAAATCAATTGAGGAACATCACGATAAGCTGGTAGTAAGAAGTCCTCTTTCTCCATAGCAAAATGACTTCCTAATTGTGATGCCTCCTGTCCAGCTGTTGGAGCATAGAAACCTAAACGACCTTGACGATTTAACGCAATCGAACGTTGGTCTAACACACGTGTATAAACCATACGGCGCATTAATTCGACTAGATCATCATCAGATAAATCAGGTACGTTGTCTTCGTCAACAATTTGACCATCTTCATCTAAAATTTGAATCATTTCAAACTTTTCTTCGATACCTTCAAGTGGATTTTTAAAACTCACTCTAGTCACCTCTTCCTTCCTTTTAAAAAAATTTGACTTACTATAAGTTTGCCAATTCTTAGAGTACTAATCCTACCTTTTATATATGTACCCATTATTAATTAGCCTTAATCAAAATTAGCTGTTACATTGATCAATGCAAAGTGATTAGTACAATATTCACCTATAAAGTAGTTTATCTTAAAGCTACTTCTTTAGTCAAACACTTTTATTTCAAAGGGATTTGCTAGTATTTTTATCAAATTCTATTAAAACAATATATTAATCTGTTATATTATATAAGCTCTTCTGTAATATAACAGATTACCTTAAAGTTAAAATATATTTCTGTTTCCTAATTCCTATATAAAAGCGCATTCACATAAGTTCTATTAAATTAAAATAACATAAAAAAAGTGCATACTCTTTTAAAGTATGCACTGTATTACAACACCTATTGTTACTCAACAAACTCCACTTCTAATTCAACCGCATCATAAAAGTCGCGTTTCATATCGTTAAACTCACTCGTACGTTGATTAAATGCCTCTTGTGCTTCTGTAATTTCATCATAACTATTATTAACAAGGTCAACTTGTTCATCTAATGTTTCACTTTCTAGCTCTTCATCTAATAACATCTCGTAAAGCTCTTGGTCATAATCTAACGACTGCATATAAGCGTCATACAGACTTACGAAAGCTTCATAACGTTCATCCATCTTTTCAACCATTTCATTTGCTGCAGGTTGAGCCTCTTCATCTAAATCTTCTACGTACTGTTCAACTTGGTCGAACTCTTCTTTAGCAGCATCAATACTGTCCATTTCCTGTTCCATTAGTTGACGGCGTTCCTCTAATAATTCTAACGCTTCATTTACAGTACCTTCTATTTCATCTAACTCATCCATATTAACTTCGATCATTTCATTATACAGTTCATGTTCTTGTTGCTCGATTTCCACTAGCTCGCTTTGTGCTTCATGGAATTCTTCTTCTAGTTCAACTGATGTTTCAAGGTGGTCATAAATATTTTCCGCTGCTTGATTTCCACCATTACATGCAGCTAGAACGATTAAACTTAATGCTAGAATGGCTGTTAATAATATCTTTTTCATCGACTGATCCCTCTTTCTTAACCTCGTCTCTTTATTCCGATACCTATTATACATCTTAGCTAAACAAAAAATGAAGTATACTTTACATTTTTTGTTCATTTTGTATAATAGGCACATTCTAAAAAACAGTATACCATATTTTATAGAACAAAAATATTACGGATTAATTATGATTTAAAAAAAATTGTGATAAAATGACCATAGCTAACTAAGGTATATACATAAGTTGAGAAAGGGATGAAATAAATGATTACGATGGACGATATCGTACGTGAAGGGCATGAAGTTTTAAGACAGAGAGCTAAAGAAGTTGAACTTCCCCCTACTAATGAAGACAAACACACATTAGATGAGATGTTACAATACGTAAAAAACAGTCAAGACGAACAAATAGCAGAAAAATATGGCCTAAGACCTGGTATTGGTCTTGCCGCACCACAAATAGGACTTACAAAACGTATGATTGCTGTTCATTTCACTGATTTTAATAACCGTGAATTTAGTTATGGTTTATTTAATCCTAAAATTATGAGTCATTCGGTTGAGCGAACTTATTTACCAAACGGAGAAGGTTGTTTAAGCGTTGATCGTGATGTACCAGGAATTGTACCACGCTATGCACGTATTACAGTAAAAGCTACTACTTTAGAAGGTGAAGAAGTTAAACTAAGACTTAAAGGATACGCAGCAATCGTATTCCAGCATGAAATCGATCATTTAAACGGGGTTATGTTTTACGATCACATTAATCAAGAGGACCCTTTAACTCCTCCAGCTGATGCCGTATCAGCAGAAGAATTATAAATTTTTAATCCGTCTTTTTTAAAGTGCTGAATTTATATTTCAGCACTTTTTTATATTTATCATTTTAATTATAGTCCTTAACAGTATATAATAAAGGTAAGAAGTGGATAATAAACAAAAGAATACACACTATACATTACAGTCTTTATGTAGAAACGTCCTCTATATCATACTGAAAGGAGATGTATGATATAATGTTAAAACGTTTACGTGAAAAGATTAAAAACCGCCTAAAAAGATTATTAAGATCAAAACAAGGCTTAAATACTATTGATATTAATAAAGATTAACTAGTTTAACTAACATATTTAACATTGTTTTATAATGCAAAATTGCATTTTATATAGCTATACGGATAGGAATACACGTTCTAAAACATCAAAGTAAGGAGAGTAATTAATGATTTTTAAAGTATTATATCAAGAAGACATTTCAGAATCACCTGTACGTGAAGAAACAAAATCAATGTACATTGAAGCTGAAAGCAAACGTGAAGTCCGTAAAAAGCTAGCAGACCGTAATTACAATATCGAACATGTCCAAGAGCTAAGTGAGGAACATCTAGCTTACGAACAACAATCCGAAAACTATAAAGTGGAGAATTTGTAACGAAATGAAGTTTGTTAAAAACGATCAAGTTGCAATTTTTGCTTTAGGTGGTCTTGGTGAGATCGGTAAAAATACGTATGGTATTCAATTCCAAGATGAAATTATCTTAATTGATGCTGGTATTAAATTCCCTGAAGACGAATTGTTAGGAATTGATTATGTCATCCCTGACTATACGTACTTAATCCAAAACCAAGATAAAATTAAAGGGTTGTTTATTACACACGGACACGAAGACCACATTGGTGGGATTCCATATTTACTAAGAGAAATGAATATTCCAATTTACGGTGGAAAGCTAGCAATCGGATTACTTAGAAACAAGTTAGAAGAACACGGATTATTACGTAGCGCTAACTTAAATGAAATTCAAGAAGACGATGTCATTAAATTCCGCAAAACGTCAGTCACATTTTTCCGAGTGACACACAGTATTCCTGATGCGTTCGGAATCGTCGTCAAAACACCACCTGGTAACATCGTTCATACAGGAGACTTTAAGTTTGACTTTACTCCAGTTGGTGAACCAGCCAATTTATCAAAAATGGCTGAAATCGGTTCTGAGGGTGTACTTTGCTTACTATCTGATAGTACTAATAGTGAAATCCCTGGATTCACACTATCAGAAAGTGTTGTCGGTAAGAGTATTCAAGAAATATTCGACAACGTTGAAGGCCGAATAATTTTCGCTACATTCGCATCAAACATTTACCGCCTACAACAAGTTGTCCAATCAGCAATCCAAAATGGACGTAAAATTGTTGTATTTGGGCGCAGTATGGAGAATGCGATTAAGATCGGTCAAAAACTGGGCTACATTCAAGCACCTAAAGACACATTTATTGAACCGAACCAAATAAATAAAGTACCTAGTGATGAACTAGTTATTTTATGTACTGGTTCACAAGGTGAAACATTGGCTGCATTATCAAGAATTGCAAACGGTACACACCGTCATATACAAATTCAACCAGATGATACAGTGGTCTTTTCTTCTTCACCAATCCCTGGCAACACGATTAGCATTAATCGTAATATTAATAAGCTATATCGTGCTGGAGCGAATGTTATTCACGGATCATTAAATGACATTCACACGTCAGGACACGGTGGACAAGAAGAACAGAAACTAATGCTACGCCTAATGAAACCGAAATACTTTATGCCAATTCACGGTGAATACCGCATGTTATCAGAACATATTAATTTAGCTGAAGACACTGGTGTACCAAGTAAAAACAGCTTTGTTATGGATAATGGTGACGTGTTAGCTATTGGCAAAAATAAAGTCGGTGTAGCAGGAAAGATTCCATCCGGCTCTGTCTATGTAGACGGTAGTGGAATCGGAGATATCGGTAACATTGTCTTAAGAGATAGAAGAATTCTATCTGAAGAAGGTTTAGTTATTGTCGTTGTCAGTATTGACATGAAAGAATTTAAGATTGCTTCTGGACCTGACATTATCTCAAGAGGTTTTGTCTATATGAGAGAATCTGAAGACTTGATTAAAGATGCTCAAGGTTTAGTTGCGAACCATTTAGAAAAAGTAATGGAACGTAAGACAACGCAATGGTCTGAGATTAAAAATGAAATTACCGATACGATCCAACCATTCTTATATGACAAAACGAAACGTAGACCAATGATTTTACCAATTATTATGGAAGTATAATTGAACAATTCCTATCCAAATAGCCGAAAAAAATTACCCCATAGCAATCGCTATGGGGTTTATTATTATTATTTTGTTTAATCTTCAATAACCAACGCTTTCTCAAAGCGGTGAATGTCTTTATCAGAGCCAATGACTATGATAATATCTCCTTTTTCAATCACATCATCTGCCATTGGTGATACGTTAATGTCTTTGCCACGCTTAATCGCTACAACGTTACAACCAAAACGCGCACGGATATCTAAATCGATTATTGTTTCACCGTCCATTCGATCTCCCGCTTTTACTTCTACAACACTATGTTCATCTGATAGCTCTAAGTAATCTAAAATATTACTTGAAATAATACTATGTGCAATTCTTCTACCCATATCACGCTCTGGGTGTACAATTTCATCTGCACCAATTTTTTCTAACACTTTTTCATGATAATCGTTTTGTGCTTTCACTGTTATTGTTGAAATACCTAATTCCTTCACTATTAATGTAGTCAGAATACTCGCATGAACATTATCACCGATTGCAACAATAACGTGGTCAATATTTCTAAAACCTAAATCTCTTAAGGCAATTTCATCTGTTGAATCCGCAATGACAGCATGAGAGGCAACTTCTTTAAATTCATTAACCTTCTCTTCATCATTGTCGATCGCTAATACTTCCATTCCTTCACGACTTAATTCTTTACATATACTTCCGCCAAAACGGCCAAGTCCGATAACTGCATATAAGCGCTTTCCCATCTGCCTTCCTCCTAAACTACACAATCTTCAAGTAGTCTATCATATTATAACGCATTTGTAACAAATAATGGTGAAAATATAGGCAAAGTTAGGCAATTTAAACCTACAAACAACAAATAGCTGGCCGAAGCCAGCTATTTGTCTTATAGATCATCTAACATTTGAAATTGTGATTTAACTAAACCGTAGTATTCACCTTGCTTCTTCATCAATTCATCATGGTTACCTTGCTCTAAGATCTTGCCATGTTCTAACACAATAATGTTATCTGAATCACGAATCGTTGATAGACGGTGCGC
Organism: Alkalibacillus haloalkaliphilus; assembly: GCF_007991275.1. Classification (GTDB taxonomy): domain Bacteria; phylum Bacillota; class Bacilli; order Bacillales; family Alkalibacillaceae; genus Alkalibacillus; species Alkalibacillus haloalkaliphilus. The sequence continues at coordinate 14,709 of NZ_BJYA01000004.1, forward strand.
AATAATAATCGACGTACGTCCACTTAACAATCTCTTTAAAGCTTTTTGGATTTTCACTTCTGTTTCAGTATCTATACTAGCTGTCGCTTCATCTAGAATGATAATTTTCGGATCAGCTAATAGTGCACGAGCGAAAGATAGTAATTGACGTTCACCTGCTGATAAGATGTTACCTCTTTCTTCTACTTCTGTTTCATATCCTTCAGCTAAACGTTGAATGAAATCATCCGCTCCAACCACTTTAGCCGCTTCAATAACTTCTTCGTCAGTTGCATCAGGTCGACCGAAACGAATGTTTTCCATAATTGTACCTGAGAAAATAAACGTATCTTGTAGTACTACACTAATCTTCTGACGCAAATCATCAAGTTTCACGTCACGTAGATCATGGCCATCGACCTTAACAGCACCTTTAGTTGGGTCATAGAATCGATTAATTAAGTTAGCAATCGTCGTCTTACCAGAACCGGTATGACCAACTAACGCGACTGATTGACCTGGTTTCATTTCTAGTGATATTTCATGCAGGGCAATTCGTTCTTCATCATAAGCAAACTGCACTTGATCGAATTCTATATGCCCTTCAATATCATCTAGAGACTTAGCATCTTCTTTTTCTTTTACATTCGGCTCTTCATCTAAAAACTCAAAAATACGTTCAGATGCTGACATGGCCATTAACAGTTGGTTATACATTTGACCAAGTCTAGAGATTGGCTCCCAGAACATGTTCATAAATAAAGCAAATGTAATAAATACACCGACTGTTACATTACCATTAATGATTAGGAATGAACCAAATGCTAAAAGAATTGCAACACCAAATGCATTACTCATTTCAACAAACGGTCTAAACATCGCACTCTTTCTTGTTGCATTCTTCCAGTTTTTGAAGTTATCAGTATTAACACCATCGAAAAACTCAGTGTTCTCTTTCTCTTGAGCGAATGACTGTGTAATTCGAATGCCTTGAATGCTCTCATTTAAGTGAGAATTTAAGCGAGATTGCTGAATTCTCACTTGTTGCCAAGAACGACGAATGTTCTTACGTAAACGTGTTGAAATGTAGAACATTATTGGAATTATAACAATTACTGCAGCTGCTAACTCTGGACTTAATACAAACAAAATAATGATAATAGTTGTGATCGTAATAACGTCCATAATCAAGTTAATAATTCCATTTGTAAATAGCTCTTGTAATGAGTTAATGTCGTTCATAATTCTTACGATAATACTTCCTGCTGAACGATTGTCGAAAAATCGATTCGATAGTCTTTGAACGTGCGAGAACAAATGTTTACGTAAGTCGTATATAACATTTTGCCCAAGCAAGTTGACATACTTAATGCGGATCATATTACCAATGTAACTTAGTCCATATAAAATGGCGATCCCTACAATTAACTGCATAAGCAGATTAGCGTCATTATTTTCGATGGCCATGTCAAATGCCACTGTACCAATTAAAATGGGTACTAGAATTCTAACTATTGTTGATACTAACATCGCAATGACTGCAATCGGTAAGATCGTTTTGGCATAAGGCTTTAAATACTCTAAAAGTCTTACAAGCTGTTGCCAGTTAAACGGCTTATCAACGGCAACATCTTGCGTATAGTGAAATCGTTTTAAGTGAGGGCTTTCTTTCCTCGTTTCAGTAGCCATAGTTACTCCCTCCTTCTATACATGTTGCTTTCCTAGTATTGCTTCTTTATCTTGATATTGAATGTCATAAATACGTTGGTATGGTCCATTGTTTTGTAGTAAAAAGTCATGCTCCCCACGTTCAACAATTTCACCATCTTCTAATACTAAAATTTCATCTGCATGCTTTAAAGATGAAATACGGTGTGCAATGATAAATGTCGTTCTGTCATGCATCACTTCTTTTAGTGCAGATTGAATCTTAAACTCTGTTTGCATATCTACTGCACTTGTCGCATCATCAAGCACTAAGATGCTTGGATTAATCAATAATGCACGTGCAATCGAGATTCTTTGTTTCTGTCCACCAGATAATCCCATTCCACGCTCACCTAGTAACGTGTCATAACCATTTGGCATATCCATAATAAAGTCATGCGCCTGTGCACGTTTAGCAGCATCGATAATGTCATCCATAGACGCTTCTGGATTACCGTAAGCAATATTTTCTTTAATCGTTGTTGAAAATAAGAATGGCTCTTGTAACACGAAACCAATATGTTTACGTAGGTCTTTTAACGAGTATTCTGTTGTCGGTTTTCCATCAATTAATACCTCGCCCTTTTCTGGTTGATAGAAGCGTGTCATTAATTGTGTAATACTCGATTTACCAGAGCCAGTTGCTCCAATTAATCCGATAATTTTTCCTGGTGGTGCATCAAACGATACGTCTTTTAATGCTTCATCATCATCTTCAACATAAGTTAATGTCACATCTTTGAATGTTACATGCCCCTTAATTTCTTCACCCTTAGGCTCGAGTTCATCGTCTAATTCTAAATCTGACTCAAGAACTTCTAACAAACGTTCTCCCGATGCTTTTGCTTGTGAGAACATGTTAACAACGAAACCAAAGTTCATGAGTGGTCCTAAGAACATCCAAACTAGGGAAAAGAATGCAGCTAATTCACCTGGTTGCAAGTTTCCTTGCATGACGAGGTAACCGCCATACGCTAATAGAGCAACAACCGAAACGTTACCGACAAACTCCATAAATGGCATATATTTAGCCCAAATCTTAGCGGTGTTAATATAATGTTCGCGGTAATTTTCACCTTTATCTTCATAACGGCCGATTTCAAAGTCTTCACGTGACAAGGATTTAACTGTATTCATTCCTGAGATGTTCTCTTGTACACGTGTGTTCATACGACCAAATGATCGACGAATTCCTAAAAATGCTGGGTGTACTCGTTTATCAAACATGTATACCGAAACAGCTAAGAACGGCATTACTGCAATCGTTACTAGAGCTAAAGGTACGGAGTAATAAAGCATGACAGCTAAACTGACCGTAACCATTGAGAAAACTCGTAACATTTCAGCGAAACCGAATGATAAGAAGAATCGAAACCCTTCAACGTCCGCTGTTAATCGAGACATTAAGTCACCTGTCTTTGCGTTATCGTAATACTTAAAGGAAAGTCGCTGTAACTTTTTATACAAGTCATCACGAACTTCATAAACGGTTGAAATACCGAATAAGTCTCCTAAATACTGTTGAGTATATACAGTTAAAGCTTTGATCCCCATTAACACTATAAATGCTATTACGATCATAGGTATTAATTCAAAGTTACCTGGATAAATAACTTCATCAATTGTAAGCTGAAGTACAACTGGATATGCAGCGGTAATTACCGTTACAAATAACATCGAAATTAACGATAGTATTAAGAACCTTTTATAAGGCCAATAATACTGTTTTAGTTTTTTAAATATGTCCAAGCTTTTCTCCCTCACTTTCTGTTTAATCAAAAAATGCTGCTTTTATAAATATATCGGGATACGAAATAAATTTCTACCCCTTTTATTAAATTTTTTGAAAAAAATATAAATTATAATTTTTCTCCCTATTATTAAAAACACAAAAAAAAGCTGACTAGTCACAGACTAATCAGCTTTTTACTCATTTATTTTCCTAATACACGGTTAACGCGTTTCGTTAACATCTTCATGCCGCTTCCACCAGCTTGGAAGTGACGAAGGTTACCTTCAGCATCAAACACATAATAAGCTGGTACATATTGATTTTCGAATGCATCTGTTAGCTTATGCTCACTGTCAACGAAAATAGGTTGCGTAATGCCATGCTCCTCTGCCACTTCTTTTACTTGATCTAGATCTAAATCTTTTTCAGAACGAGGCATATGAACAGCGACTACATTTAACTCATCTGCATAATCATCTCTAAATTGGTTAACTTGAGGCATTGCTTCTTTACACATGCCACAACTGACTGACCAAAAGTGAAATAAAGTTGGCTTATCACCAACGAGATCTTCACGTGTCACTTCGCCGTTAATCCATTCTGTTGCGCCAGTAATCTCTGGCATCGGTGTACGTAGTTTCATTACTCTAACCTCCTATATATATCACGAAAATAAAAGGGGCTAACACCTTACTATGTTAGACCCCTCTAAAAATGTAACAATTTATAACTTATAGAGTCGTTTGGCCTGGCTTCCAGTTAGCTGGGCAAAGACCACCAGTTTGTAGTGCTTGTAGTACACGTAAAGTTTCATCTACGTCACGACCAATATCATTATGGAAGACAGTAGCATACTTTAGCTCACCTTCAGGGTCAATAATGAATAGACCGCGTAACGCGATTCCTTCTTCTTCAATTAAAACACCGTAATCTTTAGAAACTTGGTGATTCGTATCAGCAGCTAATGGATAAGCTAACTGCTCTAGACCATTGTCTTCACGGCTAGTATTAATCCAAGCTAAGTGCGTGTGAATTGTATCAGTTGAAACACCGATTACTTCAGCGTCTAAATCTTCAAACTCATCATAACGATCAGACATCGCTGTAATTTCAGTTGGGCATACGAAAGTGAAATCCATTGGATAGAAGAATAGAACTGTCCACTTATCCTCTTTCATATTTTCTTCAAGAGAAACCTTACCAAATTCTTTATTAGCCATTACTGCATCCATTTCAAAACGTGGCGCTTGTTTTCCTACCATGCGTTCTGCCATAGTGAATACCTCCATTATTATGTATTTGTCTTTTTACAAAAACCATTATAAATTATAACAAACGTACAAGAATCGTCAACATAATTATAGAGATGACAAAATCTTGTCATACGGTACCATTATAACCATCTCTTTTTGTAGTTAAACATAAGGTTAAAACTTGTCGGTTTGTGGTATATAATTAAAAGAAACTAAAAAGTTAGGAGCATTATTATGGATCTAATCAATGTAGACAGCTTAATCGATTCAGCTATGACTATTGGTGGACAGCTACTTTTATTAATCATTGTTTACTTAATCGTAGCTCCATTAGGTAAGAAAGCAGTAACTTCAGGTGTTGAGCAAACGGCCAAAAGACAGAAGTTAAGTGAAGGACGTACAAAAACATTACAAAACCTTCTCGTAAATGTTTTTACATACGTTTTATTGTTCTTCTTCATTGTTACGTTTTTAGGTATTTTAGGAATTCCTTTAGGACCAATTCTAGCCGGTGCTGGTATCGTTGGTTTGGCAGTTGGCTTTGGTGCACAAGGATTAGTTAGTGACATTGTTACAGGTTTTTTCATTTTAATCGAAAAACAAATTGACGTAGATGACTATGTAACAGCTGGCGGTCATGATGGTATCGTTGAAGAATTAGGTTTAAGAACGACTAAACTACGTGGCTTTGACGGTACATTGCACTACATTCCTAACCGTAATATCCAAGTCGTCAATAACCATACTCGTGGTAATATGCGTGCATTAGTCGACATGAACATAGGGTATAGTGAAAACATTGATGAAGCGATCCGTGTACTACAAAACGTTTGCGATCAGTTCACAGGTGATGGACGTCTTAAAGAAGGACCTGACGTTGTCGGAGTACAAAGCTTTGGCTCTTCAGAAGTTGTTTTACGTGTTATAGCCCAAACAGAAAAAATGGAACAATGGGGTGTTGAACGCGATCTACGTAAAGCAATGAAAGAAGCGCTTGATGAAGCAGGCATAGAAATTCCGTTCCCACACCACGTCGTTTTAAACAAAAATGAACAGTAAATTTTAAGGGTTAGAGCTCATGATTGTCATGGGCTCTATTTAATAAGCAAGAAGATATAAGTGAGGTGTGAATATGAAGTATGTCATTATTGGTGGCGATGCAGCAGGAATGAGTGCCGCCATGCAAATAAAACGCGGTGGCGATGAGCATGATGAAATAGTAACGTTAGAGCGAGGCGAGTATTACTCTTATGGTCAATGCGGACTTCCTTACGTATTAAGTGGTCAAGTTGAATCAACAGACGATGTCATCGCTCGTCCTGTTGAAGTGTTCAGAGACAAATACGGTATTGATGCTCGTATTCATCATGAAGTGACACAACTAGACTATGAGAACAAAACTGTAAGCGGAGTTCAGACTGATACTGGAGAACCTTTTCAAGTAGAATATGATCAATTACTCATTGCCACAGGTGTGAGTCCTGTTCAACCTGACTGGGAAGGATTAGACTTAAATGGCATTATATCGATGAAATATATCCCTGATACCAAAGAGATTAAAGGTTATATCGACAACTACCAACCTAAAACTGTTACCATCGTCGGCGGCGGTTTTATCGGATTAGAACTTGCAGAAAATATTAAAGAAATCGGTATTGACGTTCGAATTATTCAACGTGGTAACCAACTTATGAACCCATTTGACGAAGATATGGCTGAATTAATCCATGAAGAAGCTAAACGAAAAGGTGTGGAATTAGTTTTTAATGAATCAGTCCAGTCTTTTAAAGGCCAAGAATATGTCGATACTGTTATAACAGACAAAAATGAATATGAAACAGATATGGTATTAATCAATGTTGGTGTAAAACCTAATACAGACATGGTTTCAGATGACTTTCACCTTGGCCCTAAAGGTGAAATCATCGTCAATGCCTATATGGAAACGAATATAGATGATGTTTATGCAGCTGGGGATTGTGCTAGTCATTATCATAGAGTCAAACAATTAAACGATTTCGTACCCTTAGGAACAACTGCTAACAAGCAAGGTATGATTGCTGGAATGAACATGATTGGTCATAATCGAGCTTTCCAAGGAATTGTCGGAACATCAATTTTAAAGTTTTTTGACCTTGATATTGGTAGAACGGGATTATCAGAAAAAGAAGCCAAACAATTAAATATACCGTATGACTCTGTTAAAGTAGAAACAAATGCAATTGCAGGCTACTACGAAAAAGGTCAAAATGTAACAGTAAAAATCGTTTTTGACAAAGGCTCTAAACGTCTTTTAGGTGGGCAAGTAATCGGTGTTATGGGCGTGGATAAACGGATTGATGTATTAGCAACCGCCCTTTACCACAACATGACTACCGAAGACCTTCTAAATTTAGACTTGGCTTATGCCCCACCATACAATGGTGTTTGGGATCCAATACAACAAGCTGCGCGGAGAACGTTATAATTATTAACTATCTAAGTCTAGTATAAATCCGAGTTCACTTAATAAAGTGAACTCATTTTTTTGAAAATAAAGTAAATACCTTTCATACATGCTATAATTTAATCAACTTATGAATTCTAGGAGTGAAAACGATGAATTTAGTATTCTTTTTATACATCGTCCTCTTCCCTTTTTGTACTATGCTCCACGAATTAGGCCACTCAATTGCTGTTACAACAACGTCAAAATCTCACGCGAAAATCTATTTAGGTAACAAAAACAAGAGCAAAATTAATTTTAAAATTGGTAGGGTTCATTTTTCCTTGAACTTGTCGCTGAATGGTTATTGTTCATGGGAAAATAGCTTAAGTAATAGACAGAAACTTTTCGCTTTAATTGGAGGCCCCCTGATGTCTTTACTTCTCGCCTTAGCTTTCGGAGGGATTTCTACGTTAACTACTTCTAATACTCTAACAGCATTTTTGATCGGCCTCATACTCTATAACTTAATTCAATTTTTAATAACGATCATTCCATTAAAATATCCAAAGTGGATGAGTATGTCTGGTAGTTCGGATGGATTAAAGATACTATACTTACTGAGACAATAAAACAACACCATACAAAGAGGCTGTGACCAAAGGATAGAGTGTTGTTAAAATGAATGCGAATCTGCGAGTTTTCATATTAGTAGCAGATACTTAGCGGAATTAAAATGCGAAGACTCCAGCGGGAACAGCACGAGTCTCGAGACCCCACAGGCCCCGTTCTTTGGGCCGAGTGATGCACCTGCGTCTACAAGCAATGCTCCGAAGCAGGCTTCCTCGGTGCAAGTTTCAAAGATGCAGTTTCGATGAAGTTGCCTGGCTCGAGCCGTGCCCCTGCATAGAAAACACTGCGACAAACGACCTTGGGAAGTTTGAGCAGATGTTGCACTTGTGCCCTGTGGGTAAAAGCGAAGCATTTTGATGGAGCGGTGTTTAAAACAAACCGAAAGAAATAAAAACTATGATTTCATCATTTTAACAACTGCTTCAATTCCAACTTCAATAGCATCTTCTTTCGGGTTTAGTTTACTGTTATGCAATCCATGTTCTGAGTCAACACCTAACCAAAACATAAAGCCGCGTAAATCTCTTAACATATACCCGAAATCCTCACCTGTCATTGCTTCTTCCGCCTCGATGAACTCGATATTCGTATCACTTAAAGCATCTTTAAAACGCTCAACATACTCCCCGTCATTATGAACCATATAATAATTCGCACCGTAATCGACACTTGTTTGACACTCATACCTTACTTCAATTCCACGTAAAATACGCTCGATTGATTGTTTAATCTCTGGCATTGTCTTCGCCGCCGTTGTACGAATCGTCCCTTCAACACGAGCATGTTCAGGGATGATATTTTGTACAGTACCTGCTTCCATTTTCCCTAATGTTACAACAGCATCCTCTAATGGGTTCACCATACGTCCAACGACTTGCTGTAATTGCACGTTAAACGCACTTGCTGCCATCATCATATCTTTCGTCTCATGTGGATAGGCTGCATGACCACCTTTTCCGTGAAAATCGATAAACAATTCACTCGTATTCGCAAATAGAAGCCCTTCTTTTGATGCAACTGTTCCGACTGGTCGTTTTGGATCAACGTGTAAAGCAAAAATATAATCAATGTCATACTGCTTCATTTCCTCACTTGCAAGCATTGGTTGTGCCCCACCCGGTCCTTCTTCAGCTGGTTGAAACACAAATAATGCATTGTGCTCAATTCGCTCTTGAACAATTTGTGTTAATGAACCTAAAGCAATTGTCATATGTAAATCGTGTCCACAAGCATGCATTCTTCCTTCGTGCTGTGAAACGAAATCTAAACCTGTTTCTTCAGTAATGGGTAAACCGTCTATATCAGCACGGTAAGCAACTGTCTTCTCCCCTACTGTTCCTTTAACGAAAACGAAAATACCTGTCTTCCATTTAGTGATTGTTATATGTTCTTGAGGAAGTGTTTCAATATAGTCGAGTAAATATTGTTGTGTTTTAAATTCTTGAAAACCTAATTCAGGAATTTGGTGTAAATCTCTTCTTATTTTAATCCAATTAGCATTCGTCATTGTTTTCAAACCTTTCACTTTATGTATCCAAATCTAAAAAAGCGGAAATCATCAATGTGACTTCCGCTTTTAATTATGAACGATGACTTTTTAGTTGTCTAGTTTACGTAGTTCTTGTTTAATTTCTGTTTTGTTACGAGTTTGGTCATCGATGTCTTTAATCTTCTTAGCTGGTGTGCCTGCTACAACAGTGTTTGGCGCAACATCTTCAGTTACGATTGAACCTGCAGCAACAACTGCTCCTTCACCTACTGTTACACCTTCTAGAATAACTGCATTAGCACCAACAACTGCTCCATCTTCAACTACAACTGGCTTTGCAGAAGGTGGCTCAATTACACCTGCTAGAACAGAACCTGCACCAATGTGGCAGTTCTTACCTACAGTTGCACGACCGCCTAATACAACGTTCATGTCGATCATTGTACCTTCGCCAACAACAGCACCAATGTTAATTGAAGCACCTAACATAATAACGGCACCATCACCAATTTCAACTTGGTCACGAATAATCGCACCTGGCTCAATACGTGCATTAATATTTTTAAGGTCTAATGTTGGAATTGCTGAATTACGACGATCATTTTCAATTACGTAATCCTCAATTGCCGCTTCATGCTTTGTTAATTCTTCTTTAACAACACTCCACTCACCAAAGATGACACCTGAGCTTCCTGTAATAAATGCTTGCACATCTTCATGGAACTCAACATTCTCTAAATCACCTTTAACGTATACTTTAACTGGTGTTGATTTCTTAGCGTTTGAAATAAAGTTAATAATTTCGTTTGCATCCATTTGGTTCATCGTAAAATCCTCCATCTATGTTCTTTTTACTATTTTAATTTATCAAAGGATTAAGGCCTGTTACAAGCAATTTATTAACCTTTGACTAAAAATCTTTCATTATGATTTGTTACGTTTTCTGTAATATTCGTTACGGTATTCTTTTAACAATTGTCTTCTCGTTATAATTCCTTGCATTTGTTGGTCTTCATCGACAACACAGACAAAGTTATAATCAATCAACTCATGCAATGCCTGCTCGATCGTATCATCGATTAATAGTGTAGGTATTTCGCGATCCATACAATCACTAACCGTTTTCTTTTCTAATAGTTCAACTTCGATTTTTTCAACACCAAACATAGCTTCTAGAATATGTGACTTGCTAATAATGCCTTCGAATTTGCCGTGGAAATCTAAGACAGGTACTGCATTGTAACCTGTTTTAGTTAGAACTAATAGTGCATGTTCTAGTGGGTTACTGTTTTGTACGTGTGCTACCTTTTCAGCATCGACCATCTTTTCCTGCACAAGAGTTGTCGCTAAATCAAACTCTTTTGTTTCTAGCATGTTTGTCCTCCTCATCAAACGAAACCAATTGGAAATTGTCTCGTTTCCAAGAAATATTTTAACATAAATCTTGAAAAATGAATAATGTTTAACTTAGATTTAAAATGAGCTATACTGGTTAAATAGAAAAGAGGGATGAGAATTATGCCATATGATTATTCACGAAAAGAAGAGGCTGCAAATGCGATAACTCATGGCCTTGGTGCTGCATTAAGTATTGCGGGACTTGTCATTTTAATTGTATTTGCTTCGTTAAACGGTAGCCCGTGGCAAGTTGTTTCAGTTACTATTTACGGAACGACGATGTTACTAATGTATTTATCTTCAACTATTCTCCACAGTTTAAAACCAGGTAAAGCGAAAGATGTCTTTTTATTCCTTGATCATTCGTCGATCTATTTATTCATTGCTGGAACTTACACACCGATTTTACTCATTTTATTAAGAGGGCCTGTCGGCTGGACAGTGTTAGGCGTCGTTTGGGGAGTCGCGATTTTAGGGATTGTCTTCAAAGTATTTTTCGTACATAGATTTATGGTCGTTTCTACTTTACTTTACATTATCCTTGGTTGGTTTATCGTGTTCGTTTGGCGTCCATTATCAGCGGAGATGGAATTGACCGGGTTAGTTTATTTAATTATTGGTGGAGTGTTATATTCTGTCGGAAGTATTTTTTACATGTGGAGAGGCTTTCCATATCACCATGCTGTTTGGCATATATTTGTCATAGCTGGTAGCGCGTTTCACTTTTTTGCCATCCTGTTTTATGTTGTGTTGGCTTAATAAAATAATTGATTTTACCGGTGAGTATTACCTCACCGGTTTTATTTTTTAAAACGGATACTGGTTCAGTGATTGTCCACCATCTAATGTGATCACTTCACCATTTAAATACTTTGCTTTATCTGACAACATAAAGTAAGCGAGATCTCCAATTTCTTCAGGCTCACCTAAGCGCTCAAGTGGTACGGATTTAATCGTTCGTTTTGCTGCTTCTTCTGACTCCCACAGCTTATCGGCTCCACCAGTACGATCGATTGGACCTGGAGCAATCGCATTAGCACGAATACCGTAACGTCTTCCCCATTCAACAGCTAATGTACGTGTCATCGCTAGTACACCTGCTTTGGCTGACGCTGAATGGATAACACCTGGTCCTGCATCCCATGCATAAGTTGCTACCATGTTTAAAATTGTCCCTTTTATGCCATTTTCAATCCAATACGTTCCAACAGCATGAGAACAATAATATGTACCGTTAAGGACGATATCAATAACTGATGTCCAACCATTCGGTGATAATTTTTCAGCTGGCGCAATAAAGTTGCCCGCCGCATTGTTTACTAAGTGATCGATACGGCCGAAATGGTCTGTCACATCTTGAACCATTCGCTCGACATCATTCAAATTGCGAACATCCATAACAACCGTCATAACATCGCCTTTAGCATCTTGCATTATTTCAGCTTTCGCTTCGTTTAACTTATCTTCTTTTCGACCTGTAATAGCCACTAACGCACCTTCTTGGGCAAATTTCTTCGCCATATACTTGCCCATACCATTCGAACCACCTGTTACGATTACAACTTCATTTCTCATCTAATACCTCTCCTTGTTTGTAAGCACTAACTGACTTTTAGAATGAATGAATATTCATTCTCCTCTGTCTATTGTAACGAACTAACAAACATTTTTCAAAATTTTATGTCAATATCATTTACATTTTCATGACAAGGCCAACACTGGTGGTAAACATGGTATAATGAATACCAAGAATACATAAGGGATGGCTATCACTATGACGAGATTTATGACAAGAAGATCATTTTTAAAAAGAGCAACCATTGGGACTCTCGGGACGGTTGCAACAGTCTATGGTGGTTACTATTACGCACATGATGTAGAACCATTTTGGCTTAAAGTACAAAACAACGATGTCCGCTCCCACAGAATCCCTAGTTCGTTTAACAATTTTAAAATCGTTCAATTTACCGATACACACATCGGTTTTCAATATCGAAACAAAGATTTAAAGAAATTAGTCAATGCTATACAAAACCAGCAACCTGACTTAATCGTTTTTACTGGGGACTTAACTGATGATCCATCACTCATTTCAAGCGACAAATATAGAGAGATCATTGACCAATTAAGTCGATTAGAAGCTCCATTCGGAAAGTTTTGGATCTATGGCAATCATGACCATGGTGGCTATGGAACAACAACGATTTTAAACGTAATGAATGATTCTGGGTTTAAATTATTGAAAAATGACACAGAACAAATAGAAATAGAAAATGATTATATTAATTTATCCGGTTTAGATGATATTTTACTTGGTAATCCTAGACCTGATCAGTTAATTAACGATGAGAATGAAGGAAGTTTTAACGTTTTGTTATGCCATGAACCGGACTATGCTGATGATATTGTTCACTTACCTTTTGACCTACAACTGTCAGGACATAGCCATGGCGGACAAGTTCAAATCCCGTTTTACGGTTATGTTGTAACACCAGCATTAGGGCAGAAATATGTTGAAGGAAAACATACATTAGGGGATCGATTGCAACTTTTCACATCACGAGGAGTCGGGACAACACGCCTTCCATTTCGGTTTTTATGCCGCCCTGAGATCAACGTCTACAACTTAAAACAAGCTTAATTTAACCCTTGTCAATAAATTGTTAAAATATGCTACACTTTCGGTCTTATTTTAATGATTCGACATGTTACAATATGAGTTGACGAGGAAATGGAGTTGATCAAAAATGTTTAAACACCGCAAAATAATATACGGGTTAAGTTTAATCGCAATTGCAATACTTCTTGCTGGTTGTAATGGTAGCGAAGCAAGTGAAATTGACTCAGAAATTAATATTGACATTGAACATTTCGAATACACAAACCAAGATGAAGAAACAGTAACCTTAGATGACTTAGAAGGTACATACTGGGTCGCTAATTTTATATTTACAAATTGTAATACAGTTTGCCCACCAATGACATCAAATATGGCAAACCTCCAACAAGAAGCTGAAGACCAAGACCTTGACGTACGGTTTGTTTCTTTCTCAGTTGACCCAGAATACGATGACCCTGATACTTTAAAAACATTCGCCAATCAATTTGATGCAGATTATTCGAATTGGGACTTTTTAACGGGATACTCGCAAAAGGAAATTGAAAGCTTTGCAGCGAGTTCTTTCAAACTACTCGTTTCAAAAGTAGACGGGCATGACCAAGTTAGTCACGGGACATCATTCTTTATCGTCGACCCAGAAGGAACAGCTATTAATAACTATTCTGGAACAAGCTCTGAAGAAATGGACCAAATTATTGATGACTTAAACATCTTGTTAGATTAATAACAAAAAGGATTCGTGCATTCAGCACGAATCCTTTTTTAATCATTCCTTATAACTAAGTAGACGATAAACCCAATAAACGGAAAGAAAATTGTCCCGAACAATACAATCATCGCATATTCATTACTTTTCCCTTTGCGCTTAGCATCGCGATAAGACCACACACTTGAAACGATATTTAAAACGAACAAAATTAAGACTAATAATAAAGCAAATATTATAAACTCCACTTCAAAATCCCCCTTATACTTGTACCATTATATGACAAACATAAGAAGGTATGAAACTATTTTTGTCGAAAATTCAATTAAGATGTCGTATTTCTGTTACGAATAAATTGTGATAAACTTTTACTGACTGAGTAGACCATCAAACATAATCCAAATCCACTGACCGCAATCAGTAAGCTTAATGTTAACTCTTTCATTCCTGTAGCACTACTAACAATTGAATGATTAGTAAAATATAAGTATCCAACTATTATAATGAACATCGTAGTACTTGCAATCCAATAAGTTAGTGTATGTAAGCACTGCTTGCTCATCCAAAATTGGATTAACGGTTTAATTAAAAAGTATAGCGAGATCATCATAACTAAAAACAATACAACAAATAAAAGATTGCCCATGATAAAATCATATAATTGATTAAACATCCACATCCCCTCCTACAACCATTATCAACGGTTGTAGCCTCTTTTAAACATAATAGAGAAAGCTAGGTGCATTTACATGGAACAATACATTAACAACAACGTTAAAAATATCGAAATATCTGGTATTCGCAAGTTCTTCAATTTAGTTTCTGGAAAAGAAGATGTCGTATCACTAACAATTGGCCAACCAGATTTTAATACACCAGAACATATTAAAGAAGCGACAAAACAAGCAATCGACGATAACCAAACAACTTATACACCAAATGCTGGTATTTTACCTCTACGCCAAGCCATTCATGATGTCACAAATGAGAAGTACGGCCTTAATTACGACTCTGAAGATGAAATTATTGTGACCGTTGGAGCTTCACAAGCAATCGACGTAACGTTAAGAACTATTATTAAACCTGGTGAAGAAGTGTTATTACCTGGTCCTGTATACCCTGGTTATGAACCACTCATTAAACTAGCTGGTGGTGTTCCAGTTCATATAGACACACGTGACAACGATTTTAAAATGACAGCACAGCTGATTAAAGAACACATTACAGACAAAACAAAATGCGTGATTTTACCGTACCCATCTAACCCTACTGGAGTCACATTAACAGAAGATGAATTAGAAGAGATTGCTCAATTGTTAAAAGACCAACCAATTTTCATCTTAGCTGATGAAATATATAGTGAACTGACCTACAATGAACCTCACGTATCAATCGCAAGTTTTGAAGAAGTTCGTGAACAGACGATTGTCATACAAGGTGTATCTAAGTCGCATTCTATGACTGGGTTTAGAATCGGTTATTTACTAGCGGACCGCAGTATTCGTAAGCATATTCTAAAGGTTCATCAATATAACGTGTCCTGTCCAACTTCAATTAGCCAATATGCTGCATTACAAGCTTTAACCGTAGGGAAAAATGATAGTGAAATAATGTGTCAATCTTATGCAGAGAGACGCGCTTACGTGCTAAAGCGTTTGAAACAAATGGGATTAGACGTTGTTGAGCCAGATGGCGCCTTTTACGTATTTCCTAAGCTTAAAGTTTCCGACCACACTTCATTCGACTTAGGTTTACGTTTAGTAGATGAGGCTGGATTAGCACTTGTCCCGGGAGACGCATTCAGTGAATACGGCCAAGGATACATGCGCCTTTCATACGCTTATAACATGGAAGTGCTTGAAGAAGGTTTAAATCGATTAGAAGACTTTCTTTCTAAACAATAACTTAAACACAGAAAAGCCCACTGGACCGACAGTGGGCTTTTCAATTTCCTTATAGCGTATATTATGCTTTATTCATTAATCAATAATTTGTTTTCGGCTTTGAGGATCTAGTTTTAAATATTCATTAATTAATGAATCTAACTCTTGTGATAGCCTCACTGATTCACAACTCGTATACCCTTGTTCAGATGCTACATCAATCATCTGTTTACGCAAGACTTCTATTCTTCTCTCTAAATATATTAAACGCTATTGATCTTTCAATGGACCATTTCCCCCTCAAAAAACACGTTAACCTAATTAGAATATTTTATTGCCAAAATTCGGATATGTCAAAGGTTTAATCAAAATAAATTTAATTTGTTAAATGATTTTAATATAATGTTAACAAAATATTAAACAAGTCATTAACCTTTAACTAGTATATTTATAAAACATTTGGTATGTTGAAATTACTTTAACGAATATACTAATTATATGATAGGATATATATAACAAGCTATTGTAAGAAAAGTACATATAATTATAAGTAAGCATTGTGAGAAAGGAAGAGTCCCTTTGAAAAGAGAAATATGGGAATGGACAAAAGCGATCGTAATTGCTTTAGTCATTGCATTTATTTTACGCACTTTTGTCTTTGCAACTTCTGTTGTTGAAGGTGCTAGCATGGACCCTACTTTAGAAAGTGGAGAGCGCGTCATATTCAACAAGGCTGTATATATTATCGACGAGCCTGATCGTGGTGATATCGTCATTATCCAACACCCTCATAAAAATTATGTTAAACGTGTTATTGGATTACCAAATGAAACACTTGAAGCACGAGACAACGTTTTATATATAGATGGAGAAGCTGTTGATGAGGATTATCTAACCGACCACGAATTAGAGGGAACAGGCAATATCGATCCAATTGAAATACCAGATGGGCAGTATTATGTCATGGGTGACAACCGTGAAATTAGTAAAGATAGCCGAAATGGTCTTGGGTTAATTGAAGGTGAAGACATTATTGGCCGTTCAGAAGTGATTATCTTTCCTTTTGGCAACATGTCGTTTACGAGATAAACAAAATCCCGCCACTAAATTGTGACGGGATTTTGTTTATTTATCGACTAATATTGGTAAGTTCATAATTGAGTCGTTGAGCTGTTCAAGTTTCTTCTCAATTCGATGTAACAAATAAAAAGTCACCAAAATCGGGAAGCCAACCTCAGGAACCCAAGTAATCAATGTCTCAAACAATACTCTCTCCACCTTTCTGATCCTTGTAAAAAGAGAGGTGACACAAATGGTGCCACCTCCCTCTTCAATACATCATTAATCTAAAGATACTTCTTCTACGTTACGTTCAACTACTTGTGCATGGGCGATTTCAGTTAAAGGATATGATGCAGAAGTGAAAATATCTTGTTCTAAAATTGTGTCCATAGCTTGCTTAACCTGCTCTGGATCTACTGGCTCTACAGGATTTTCAACACTAATAGTTGCCAATCGTCCTTGTTCATTTCTAAACCTTAGTTCTAAACGTTTACTCATTTAAATTCCCCCTCTTATTCATTATCTAGTAATAAAGACTGATCATTTCGTAATGCCTCATATAGCGGGTCTTGTCGAAGCTGAGATAGAACTTGTGCTACAGCAATTACAGCGTCGTCTTCTGCCTCAGGCTTAACGTTGTTATAACTTCGACGTGAGATCACCTCTTCCCCATGTTCATCAATTCCTGTTACAAATAGTAACTGCAGTTGACTGTTAATTTTTTGGACATTTTCCATCTTGTCAACCTCCTTTCACTTCCATAATCGTTCATAAATAAAAAAAGTGTGAAATGTTTTGAAACATTTCACACTTTTCATTCGTCTAATATTAAGGATGTTGCTTTAATTAGTTTTTAACGTTATCGATATAACAAGATCCGATAAAGTATGCAATGACACCTAACGAAACAATACCCATAGTTAGTTCAATTGCTTCCACAGCGGTGCACCTCCTAGTTCATCATTTACGAGTTTTACTATTACTATTTTAGCAAAAAATTTAGCCTTTGAATATTATCATCTCATGAAACTTAAAATTAATGAAGTACAAACAACATTTTTGAACAAATTGTAACATTTAGTTATTAAATACTACTCAATTTCTACAATATTCGTGTTAAAATTTACATATAAGAAAGGAACGCAATAGGTGATAGATTATGATGTACTGTCCAAGATGTGGATCAAAAACAAAAGCTGAAGAATCATACTGCGTAATATGTGGAGCGCAGTTGCCTAAAGACATAGACGAACGTGCACAAGGACAAGGGATTAACCGTTGGTGGTTAACACCTATTGTTACGCTTGTTTGTATGTTAATTGCCGCTATAGGTTTACACTTCTATTTAGAGTACAATAACTCTACCGCTCAATCACTATACGATGAAGGGGTTGAGCATGCTTTAGAAGGCCAATATAGCCGGGCGCAAAGTCTGTTTGAAGAATCACTTGAACATAATCCTAATTATGAAGCTGCTGAAATTAACTATGATTTTATGTCAGTAGCACTTGAAGTTAACGAAAAATTAAATAACGTTGATACGCTCGTTGACCAAGGCGCATTCCAACAGGCAGTCCAAATTACCGAAGAAGCTGAGAGTCAATTAAGTTCATACAATGGTGAAATTATTAACTTCTTATTAGACTCGATACTCGATAAGCGAAATGAAGTTCGGATGAACCAAGTCGAACAACGTCTGGCTGATGACCCTGGAGCTGAAGAGCTTAAAATTCTTCTATGGCAAGTTCAGTCTCTTG
The DNA here is from genome assembly GCF_007991275.1 of Alkalibacillus haloalkaliphilus. GTDB lineage: Bacteria > Bacillota > Bacilli > Bacillales > Alkalibacillaceae > Alkalibacillus > Alkalibacillus haloalkaliphilus. Next base: position 33,353 of record NZ_BJYA01000004.1, read on the forward strand.
AACATGAAGATGCTGAATCACTTGAAGAGATGTTAAGGGAACGCATCGTTAGTCATACAGCAACCGAAGCTAATGAAAAGTTACAAACAAATCAATTTACTGCCGCTATTTCCATCATTGAAGATGGATTACGGTATGCACCTGATAATGAACGTCTCATCAGTTTGAAATCAACCATTGAAAATCAACAATCAGACTTTGAAACACAACAACAAGAACGTATTGCGCAAGCTTTAAATCAATATGAACTAGAACAAGAGCAAAATGAAAATAACGCCATTGATGTAGTCGAAGTTGAAGTAAATGTTAACGATTATGACGAGATGCAAGTGACTGGGGAACTTTTAAGCGTAGCTACAAGACCTATTCATTCAATTTCAGTAACATACAAATTACTAGATGAAGATGAAGAAGAAATTCTAGAAAACGAAACATACGCATTCCCTGATACACTATACCCTGATGAAACAGGTCAGATCGATCATACGCATAGTGACATACCGGAAGATATCGACTTAGACGAAATTACAATTTCAATTGAACAAATCTCTTGGTACCTGGACGGTCAAGAATAGAGGTGAACGAAATGAAATACCAACTGAAAAAAACGGCACCGATCGTTCTTTCAATGGTGATCCTATTAGTTGGAACATATGCTTTAGTCTCTTATTATGACAACTGGACAGAAACAGCAATCGGTTCAGATCAAGCTATTGTTGAACATGTCGCAGATGATGAATCAAACGAAGGCCATGACTTGCAAGAAATAATTCACGAAGCTCAAAAAAGCGTCGTTCAAATCGAAACGACAGGCCCATTTGGCACTAATTTAGGTTCTGGCTTCGTTTATAACGACCGCGGTGACATTATTACAAATGCCCACGTTGTAAAAGATGCTGATTCAGTTTATGTTAAAACATCAGAAGCCCATACTTATCCTGGGGCTGTAATTGGTATTGGAAATTCCGAAGATATCGCAGTTGTTCGTGTACCTCAATTAGCGAACAGTTCAACTTTAGAAATTGATCCAAACTTTGAACCTAATATTGGTGATGAAATATTAGCTGTTGGAAGTCCGCACGGCTTTCAAAATACAGTTACGTTAGGTCACCTGTCAGGAACAGAAAGAGACCTATCAGTTGATGAGCAATACGATTACAATAATTTATATCAAATATCAGCTAACATTACTGATGGTAACAGTGGTGGTCCATTAATTCATGAAGAGACTGGTAGAATAATTGGTATTAACACAGCTGCAACTAATGAAGGTACAATTGGCTTCAGTATCCCAATTAGCCAAATTTATGAGCGTGTATCAATGTGGTCTGACACAGCTAATGACGATGAATTAAGCTATGATGGTGACCCAACTTTATATCAAGATATTGACCCAAATACTTTAGAGGATGACAGTGAATATTTAATCAGTTATTTCTATGAGACATTAAATGTACGTGATTACTTCACAGCTTATTCATTATTGGGTAGTGAATTACAATCAAATTATTCTTATCAAGAATTTAGAGAATTAATCGTACACTCAATTGATATTGATATTAATTCACGAGACACTTTATCTGTTGAAGATGGCATTGCGACATTCAAAGTGAATTCAGATCATGAAATTAGAACAGATGAAGACACACGTGAGACACACCATTTTGAAACAATTTATGAAGTTGGCTACGAAAATGACCAATTAAAAATTCTAAATTTAGAACGTGAGCTTTTATCTAAAACGAGCCATTCAAATTAAATGTTTATTTTTGGGTGAGTAACCATTCAAATAAACATAAGTCACCATATAGATATATTACATGTCTTGGGAGGTGATTTTATGTTCAAACCAGGTTACTCACAGCATGGATATGGCCATGGCTATAACAACTTTGCGTTGATCGTTGTACTTTTCATTTTATTAATTATCGTGGGTGCAACTTTCTACTGCTAACACCTTACAAGTGTATCGAGAGGTTAGATGACTGCTCGCATCAACCTTTTCTCCCTCAAAGTGCAAGAGGCTTATCGTCATAGTTGGAGTGGCGATAACCTCTTACACAATTAATATTCGCAAATTTGAATAGTCCCCTTAAATTAAAAGCTGACCGCATTAATAGCGATCAGCTTTTTCAGTTTATTCATTTAAAAATGTTTTTATTTGTGATTCTGGCATCGGCTTACTAAAGTAAAAACCTTGAACTTGATCACATTTTTCACTCAGTAGAAAATCTAGGTCGGTTTCTTTTTCTACCCCTTCAGCAATCACTTTCAAGTTAAGCGCATGAGATAAATGAATGATCGTTTTAACAATAGCCATATTTTGCTTCGTTTGATTTTGAATAAACATGCGATCAATTTTTATTTTACTTAATGGAAACTGACTTAAATACTTCAATGATGAATAACCTGTACCGAAGTCATCTAATGCAACTTTGACACCAAGGTCGTTGAAATCATTAAGTGTATCAATAATATACCGTTCATTAGACATAGCCATTGATTCAGTAATTTCTAATTCTAAATATTGAGGCTCTAGACCTGTCTCTTCAAGTATTTCGCTAACACGACTTACTAAATGGCGTTGCAAAAACTGTCTTGCAGAAAGATTAACACTTACTTTAACTTTCGGTAACCCTTCACCTTGCCACTTTTTGTTTAGTCGGCAAGCTTCATAAATCACCCAATCACCTATATCTAAAATTAACCCTGTCTTCTCTGCAATTGGGATAAACTGATCAGGTGAAATAGCTCCCATCTCTTTATGTGGCCACCGGCATAGCGCTTCAAAACCGATGATTTCTTGAGATTTCAAATCATACTGCGGTTGAAAATGTAATTCGAAATCCCCATCCTTTAATGCTTTATGTAATTCAGTCTCAAGCTTAAAGCGTTCTTTAAAGCCTTCTTTCAAAGATTGTTTAAAGATTTGATAATCATTTCGGCTTTCTTCTTTTATAACGTGCATGGCCGAATCCGCATGCTCAATTAGTTCTGAAGCTGTTGTTGCAGCTGATTCTGGATAACGACTAATACCAATACTAACAGTTGTATATATTTCGTACCCATCAACCATTAACGGCTTTCGGAATTGATCAATCACCTGTTCTGCTAAAGAGCGTACTTCTTGTTCACCCGCGACTTTACGCTGCAACACTAAAAACTCATCACTCGTCATTCTAGCAATGAACAAATCTTCCCTTAGCATTTGTTTTAGTCTAGAGGCGCACCCCTTTAATAATGAGTCACCAACTTGATAACCGAGTGTGTCATTAATATGTTTAAAATAATCAACGTCTATAAAGTGAACAGCTAATTGCTCCCCGGACTCCTCTGCATTTTTTAACTCCTCTTCAAGTACAAGTTGAAAATAGTTACGGTTAGGTAAGTCTGTCAGTTGATCATAATAAGCCATAAACTCAATTTGCTTTTCATTCTCTACACGTTCCGTAATATTACGAACAATCGCAACACGCAGGCTTGTTTCTTCATTAAATGGTTCTGGCAAAACTTCCGCATAAATAATAGAACCATCTCGTTTAAACCCTCTTAACGGGTAGGGACTATCATGTTGCAACATCTGCATATTTTCATATAAAGCGTTATGATCATCTGCATGTACAATATCGAAAATGGATTTCCCTACTAATTCAGATCTTTTATAACCAATCATGCTAGCAAAAGCAAAGTCACAATCAATTATTTGTCCTCGATCATGCATAATAATACCTTCATACGGGCTACTTCTAGCGTGGTTTAAAGTATAGATTAACGAATCCTTCTTCGATTTTAAACCACCTTCTTTTAGCGTGTAGCACCAATACTGTTCGACTGGTTCACTTTTCATAACAACCAATTTTTCCGGGTTCGTTTTCGTCCAAATAAGATCTTCATTATTCGTTTGTTTCGCGATTACTTCTAAATCAATATAATCGTGTACGTATAACGGATCATTCTCGTTCAATTTTACTTCTAATAATTCTTCTGCAAATTGATTGCCAGCTACAATGTATCCATCTTGATCAACAAAAATAATCGCATCTGATACATTTTCAAAAATCCAATCATGGATAGGCAATTGTAGCTGATCTACTTTTTTGAACACTTTTTTTCCCCCTACTATAATTGCATAGCGTTGTTGGTGCTAGGTTAATTAGCCGATATTAATTTTCTCTTTTGGATAACGGTAACGATCTTTCGTTTTACCTCGATTAAACGAGAATAAAAATGTCAAAATTCCAATACGACCTATTAGCATGAGTCCCATTAATAAAATTTGACTAAAATTGGACAGCTCATTTGTTATGCCCATCGATAAACCAGTAGTTCCGAACGCTGAACTAACTTCAAAAATAATGCTATTTAACGACAGATGCCCATCTAATGCTGTAATGACAATAACAACTGAGAAGAACATTAACATCGCTAACAATGTAACGACGACGGCCTTAAATAAGTCCTCTTCTTCAATTTCTCGCCCGAATATCCGCACGCGATTTCTGCCACTAGCAAACGAAATAATGAATATAATAACTAAAGCAAAAGTAGTCGTACGAATACCGCCACCAACACTACTTGGCGAGGCACCAATAAACATCATTGAAGATAAAAACAATTGCGTCTGAGTAGTGAATTCATTCATATCCATCGTGCTCAGCCCACCACTTCTAGCGGTCGTTGACTGAAACAAACTATAGAAAAACGCTTCATGCCATGTTTTATCGGCAAAGAAGTGATTGAACTCTAAGATCAAAATAACGATCAATGAAAAAGCTAATAAAACAAAATAGGTTAATGATGTTAACTTAGTAAACAGTGAAAATCGTTTTAAGTTACGCTCTTCTTGTGAAATTTGTAAGTACTCTTTAAGTTCGATAAGTACTGGAAAACCAATTGCACCAGCAATTATTAATAAAATATTGATAAATTGCACAAAGTAATCATTCGCAAACGGTTCTAAAGATGCTCCTGTAATGTCAAAACCACCGTTTGTCGTCGCACTAACCGAGGCGAAAAAGCCATGATAATATGCCTGTAATGCACTATCAAAATACGTTAAATAGTATGTACCTAAAATAATAAATCCGATAAACTCAATTGCTAATATGACGATAAACATCTCTTTAACTAATCGAACAATTCCTGCAATCGACTTCGTATTCTGATCTGTCATAATTAGACGTCTTTCTTTGAAGCCAATCTTCTTGCCTAACACAATCCAAATAAGCGTCCCTAACGCCATTACACCTAAACCACCAATTTGGAGTGCTAATGCAATCATAAATATACCAAACACACTAAAAGAATCAGCCGTCTCCACTACTGTTAAACCAGTAACAGTAACAGCGCTAACTGCAGTGAATAGCACTTCCATAAAAGTTAACTGAACACCATCTTTATGTGAGATTGGCAGTGATAATAGAAATGCTGCAACAGACGCTGCTATAAAATAATACAACGAAATAAGTTGCACAGGTGTTAGTTTATCTAAAATTGACTTATTTGGTGTCAGTCGATCCATTCGGCTCATAATACAACTTTCTCCTTAAATTGCTAAATTCCTGCTAAAAATCAAAAATAATGTCGCAAAATGTTCAAAAATGAAATATAGACTATTATGAAGCTATTCTAATGATTTGACAACATCTAATAAAAGTCTTCAAGTGTAAATAAAACCCTATCTGTTCTCCATAACAGATTAGGGTCATCCAAAAAGCTTTATACGTTTTTAAAACAAGTTTTCTTGGTTTTTTTCTTTAAACTTATTTAGTAAAGATACACCTTGGTATCCTGCTTCAATTAAATCTTGTAAAGTCTCTTCTACTTGCTCTCTTTCACGGTTAATCATATTGCCAATTAAGATAACATTCATATGATCTTCTATTTCATTAACGGCTCTAACATTTGCTAAGATCGTCGCTTTAGGATTCGATTCTTTCGTAATTCGCACTTGGGTAACTAGCTCCTGTTCAGCCTCAAGTTTTTGGTTAAAGAAGTCATAATGCTTTTTAGGGATAAATGCCTCAATTAACCAACGAGCCCCTTCGATTTCTTCACGGTCAATAATTAAAGCATCAAAGAAGTCGATGTCTTTACTAACTAATTCTTCTCCCGACTTTTCCAAAATATTAAGCGACACTAATTTAAATGTTTTCATCGAACCTTCCTTTCTTATTCCACCCTTATTATATAGGAAATTCAAGGAAGACAAAAGGTATATTTATGAAATTGATTGATGAGGGCTCTCTTTCTGTAAAATTTCTTGGTCAAGCTGTTTTAACCGCTTCTGTGCTTCATCAATTGTCATCGTCTTATAATGATGTTTGCCCCCTGGTAGCTCTTCCATTTCATCAGCTTCATAGACTACTTCATGTAACGGTGTGCGCATACCCTCAACAGAGAAAGGTAAGTATGAATCCGTATGCAGTAATATTGTCACTGAAATAGCCTTAGCTGTTTCACGATCTTCTCCTAAACGAATCAATAACTTGTGTGCTCTTTCAGCACCTTTAATCGCATGAATATCATGTTTACGATACTCTTGATAATCCCACTCTCCATCGTTATACCATTCATAATGGCCTATATCATGCAGTAAAGCTGACTTGGCAGCTAACTCAACATTAACGCCTCGAGCCTTGGCCAATTTAACAGCTCGTTCAGTTGTGCACACAGCATGATGAACCCCTGAACGTTTAAGGTATTTTTGTGTAATAGGATGATTAAAAATATCGACTAATTCCACTCGTTTCACGACAACCACCCCTTTAAGTTTTTAAAGATTAATATAGCATAGTATGCGGTACTAATTCAATTGTTATTTGTACATGTTACCTTTCAACACAAATGTTAAACATAAAAACGTGTTATAAGGCTCCCTTATAACACGTTTTCTTATACTTTATAAACTTTTAAGCCATCTTCTCACCATCACGATAAACTAGTTTAAACGCAATTAAACCAATTAATACAAGGCCCATAAACGTTAAGAACAAGTTACTATAAACAGCACTTTCTCCAGATAACGCCAAGAAATTCACCGGATTTTCTGGTCGAAATAGATCAAGCACAACACCTGCAATAGCACCACTTAAAGCACCCGAAACAAAGTTCAATAAGTTAAAAACACCCATTCCAACACCCGTTTCGTGTTTAGCTAACAAGTTTGCTAATAAATCTGCACCTGATGCTTGAACTAATGGGAAGCACATCATCGGGAAAATCAACATTAAACTTATGATTAATGGACTTAAACCGACTGTAGATGAAACAATTAGAAAACCAGTTGATAATAAAGCTAAGCTCGCTAGGTACACTTTCCTAGCCCCTTTTTGATCAACAAGTCTCCCTCCTTTTCTTCCAATTAACGCAGCGCTTATAGCACCTGGGAACATCACTAAACCAATCTCCATCGTTGATAAACTATAAACTTCACGTAGCATAATTGGAACAGTGAACATAAGACCGAATAGACAAGCTACTGCTAAGAAACTCGTCAAAATCGCCACCAAATAGTTACGACTCTTAAATAAATGTGGTGGAATAAATGGATTTTTCGCCTTAAACATACGAAGTACCGCTAAAATACCAAACCCGATTGCGATATATAAAGAATAAACAAAGCCTAATGTAATTCCAATTAACGTTGAAGCAATCGTTACGCCGACTAAGCTAGCCCCTAAATAATCTAACCTTACATTGACCGTCTCTTCATCTGGTAAGTTTTTAAGCAGAAATGGTAGTGTCACGATCATTAAAGCCGATGTTAAAAATAAAAATTGCCAAGATAAAAAGCCAGCAATAACACCGCCTAAAATAGGGCCAATCCCAGAGGCAAAAGCCATGACAGATGCAATAATCCCTAATATTTTACCCCTTTCATTCGGGAAGTAGCGAATAGGTGCAATAAAAGCAATCGCAGGCATCATCGAACCGCCAATTGCCTGAATTACCCTTGCTACAAGTACAAAATAATAATTCGGTGCAAGAAATCCGATAATAGAACCAATCGCAAAAACCGTTAGTCCAAATGTGATCAACTTCTTAAAAGCTACTGTGTCAGCTAACTTTCCGTATATTAAAGCCCCGACTGAATACACCATAATGTAACCAGTCATTACCCAGCTTACTTCTGATGGCATTAAATTAAATGCTTCAGCAATGTCTGGGATTGCTATGTTAAACATTGTTCCGTTCATAACCGAAAACATTAAAACGAAACAAATTGAAAACAATAACATTCTAGGGTTCTTTATATCTATTTCATTTTGTTGTTTTATTGTTTCCATATAATATTACTCCTCTCAATTCACCTCATCTATCATATCGGTTAGCTATTAATCTTGCAATAGTTGTGCCTACTTCTACAAAATCCCCAAAAATTTTCCTTTATGTTAAAATAGTGTTATATTAATTGCAAGAAAATTTGGAGGTGTTTGAATGTTTGAGGGGGATATGAGAACAGTTGAACAACAATCGTTACATAACAAAAACAAATTGCTTTTTTGGCTACTGCTAATAATTACAGCGGTCAGCACGATTGCTAATATTTCATCAGGCTTACCAACAAGTGTCATCTTCACCGTTTTATTTGGCGGACTTGGTATATTAGCCATTGCTGGATTTTTAGTCTTTACCGATAAAGCCACTCACGTCGTACCATACATATATGTAATCGGCTTATCAGCACTACTTGGATTCATCGTATTAGAAGCAAGTGTTTCAACACATAATTTCGGTTTAATTTTCTTCATCTTAGTAACATCAGCTATTTATATGTCACTACCACTATTAATTATTGGTTTCACATCAAGCATGGCTATTTATCACAGTCTCGTCATTATGCATGGTGACCTTTTAGACTTACGATATGAAACAGCGCTTTCGTTCATCTTGTTTACTGCGATCATTTTATTTGGTCTTCAAAGAATTACAAAACAAACAGATGATCAATTAGAACAATTGCGTCACGAGAATGAATTAAGGTTCCAAAATGAAGCAAAACAAAAAGAACACATTGAAAAACAAACGACCATTATTAAGAATAGTATGGAAGAAATTGAGTCTCAATCTGATACGAATAGCCAAGCTTTAACTGAAATGAATCGCGCTATTCAAGAAATCGCATCTAGTACTGAAACACAAGCTGATGACCTAACTTCTATAAATGATTCCATCCATCAGACTGCATCGAATATGGACAACATGATGAATCACTTAAACGATATTCAGGAAAATACTAATGAAACATCTCGCCAAGCACAAACTGGCAAAGAAGAATCTGATCAAATGATTGATCAAATTAAAACGTTTGAGTCTAGTATGGATCAAATGCGTGCTACATTTAAAGACTTAACCGAAAAAGTTGAGTCTTCAGCATCATTCATTCAATCGATTAAAGAAATTAATGAGCAAACAGGACTACTTGCACTTAATGCTTCAATCGAAGCTGCTCGTGCTGGAGAACACGGTAAAGGTTTTGCAGTTGTTGCTGATGAAATACGTAAATTAGCTGATCACACTGACAAGACAGCATCAAACATCTCAGATAATTTACATGAAATGAAGCAGACAAATGAAGAAACGGATGAACAAATGAACCAATTACTTTCTGTTTTACAAGATAATATTAAAACGATCCATCAAAGTAGTGAGCGATTCAACCAATTTGAAGATGACACAAATGACCTTCAAAATAAACTGAACCAATTCAGTCACACTGCTGAGCAAGTTAATGAAAGTACATTACGAATTAATGATACAATGGAACAAATCGCTTCTAAAGTACAACAAACAACAGCATCCGTTGAAGAGATTACGGCAACGGTGCAAGAACAAACGAACCAAAATACTCAACTCCATGAAGAGATTGAAAAGACTACAGAAGCGTTACAACAACTAACAAAGGAGTCATCAACATGAATGAAACAATCGAGCTACTTATGAATCATCGCTCTATTCGTAAATTTAAACAAGAGAATTTAACCGATGAACAAATTAAAACGATTATCCAAGCAGGCCAATCTGCTTCAACATCTAGCTATTATCAAGCTTATACCGTGATTGGTATTACAGATGAAAAGTTAAAACAACAATTAAGAGAAGTTAGCGGTCAAGAATATGTAGAACATAATGGCCACCTTTTTGTCTTTTGTGCAGATCTAAACCGGATGTATCAATCACAAGATCAAACAACACAAGAAAAGATGAAAGACAATATCGAGAATACAGAATTTTTCATAATGGCTACCATTGATGCAACATTAGCTGCTCAAAATGCCGCTGTCGCCAGTGAATCGCTCGGACTTGGCATTTGTTATTTAGGTAGCTTACGTAATGACATTAACCGTGTAAATGAGTTATTAAACTTACCACAGTATGTCATCCCGTTATTTGGAATGGCTGTTGGTGTTCCAGATGAGGAGCCTGATGTAAAACCACGATTCGATTTTAATGCCATTTATCACGAAAACGGCTATCAAGATCATACAAAATATGTTGAACAATTTAACGAAACAACTGAGCACTACTATGAAGATCGTTCATTTAACACGAAAATAGACAATTGGAGCAAGCAAGTTGAAAGAAAGCTATCTAAGCCAATGCGCATGGACGTAACAGACTTCGTTAAACAAAAAGGGTTGAACAACCGTTAAAAGGATTAGGGAAACTCCCTAATCCTTTTTTCTTATTCTTCTTTTCCTTTTTTACGATTTCTTCTTCGGCGAATTTTCTCTCTAATCTTCTTATAATCCAGTATGATTGTTTTCGGCTCGTACTGATCATCAGCAATAAGGTCTCCTGTCGTTGTTTTCATAAATGACCAAGCAATTAAGAACATAATAAAGATTAACGGGAAACCACCAATAATACTAGCTGTTTGGAGTGTTTCTAGACCACCTAAGTACATTAAAGCTAACGGTAATAGACATAACGTAAAAGCCCAAAACATTCTATTCCAACGTAGTGGTTCTCCATTTTCGACTTCTTTTTGCGTCACAGATGCTAAAATGTATGAACTTGAATCAAACGTCGTTGCCAAAAAGATAATTGATAAAAAGACAAACAACGCAACCATGACACCAGCAAATGGCAACTGATTAATAATCGAAATGATCGCTGCTGGTGCTCCCTGTTCATTTAACACCGTTATAACATCAAATGAACCACTTAATTGTAAATAAAGTCCGAAATTACCCATGATACCGAAAAACAGTAAGCAACCAATCGATCCGTAAATCATCGTACCTGCGATTACTTGACGAATCGTACGTCCCCGTGAAATTCTTGCAATAAACAAGCCAACAAACGGAGCGTATACAAGCCACCAAGCCCAGTAGAAAATCGTCCATGCCTCAGGAAACCCAGTCGGCTCAAACCCTTGTAATACAGCAAACGGTTCAGTCCATGTACTCATTCTAAAAAAGTTGTCTAAAATTAGCCCCACACTGTTAGTAGTCGTCTCAGCAATAAATAAAGTCGGACCTGTAATAAACACAAAAGCAAGTAAGAAAATCGACAACGCTAAGTTGATGTTACTCAATCGCTTTATGCCTTCTTTTAATCCGACATATGCACTAACAGCAAAAATCGCAGTTACAACTAATAAAACAATTGTTCTTAAAAACATATCGTCTTCGAGTCCAGTTAGATCTGAGACACCACGTGAAATAAGGGGTGTACCAAGAGCTAGCGTCGTCCCTGCCCCACCTATTAATCCGAAGATAAATAGTACATCAATAATTTTACCTAAGAAAGTATCAGACCAACCTTTTAAAAGTGGTCTTAGCGTTTCACTAATTTTAATAATTGGTGTTTTCCTTACGTAGAAAAAATACGCCATTGGAAGGGCTGGTAAAGCATATATAGCCCAGGCAATAGGCCCCCAATGAAAAATCCCGTACGTTGAAGCCCATTGAATCGTTTCTAATTGTTCATCAGTTGGGCTGAGTCCAAACGGTGGTCCTTGATAATAATAAGCCCACTCAATTGTACCCCAATAAAGAATACTTGAACCAATCCCAGCACTAAATAACATCCCTGCCCATGCAGGCGTGCTGAATTCAGGCTTCTCATCTTCTTCACCTAATTTCACTTGCCCATTTTGACTAAAAGCTACGAAAATTAAAAAGAAAAAGATTGCTAGTCCCATTAATAAATATAAAAACCCGAACGTATCTGACATGAATGCATTCACATCAGCAATGACTTCAGCGCCCGCTTCTGGAAATAAAACAAGCGGGACAACGACTGATAATATGACAACAAAAGATATTATAAACGTCGGCCAATCAACTAATTTTCTACCCATTATAAAAGTCTCCTCTTTAATGTTGTGTTATATAGCATAAATCAAATGGTCGAATTTATTAGTGCAAATTAAAAACCTCCGAACAAGTCGGAGGTTAGTTAAGATCAATTTGCGTTGGTTCATTAATCCAATTTGGATAAAAAACCATATTAACTCTAATCGGATTCATCTCTGGTGTCACATTGTCATCAAGAGAATGAGTCAACACTTGCATTTGATCATCTCTACTATAAGAGTGGCTACTACTTGAAATTTCATTGCCTTTATTGTCATACACTTGACCGAATGGCCCAAATCTAAACTCGTCACCTTCTAAATAAAGACGATAACCACTCTTTGAGTACCTTTCAACTTTTTCAAATGCACCGAGCGGGTCATGCACAATTTCTTCTGATTCAAGATCTAACTCAAGGTACGTGTTGTCAACTGGTACAGCCTGCATTTTATCAAGTGCTAGCGTCAGCTCTTCATACGTTTCAAAGTAGTTACTTTGAAGAAATACTGAAAAAGTCCCGTCTTCATTGGAGTGCCAATTACCACTGCCTGTAACGCCATTTTGTATCCTCGCCCAAGCCACGCCATTTTCATTCAACAACCTCAAGTCCTCAAAGCGTAGTAATGCCCATTCAGAGTCATCAGGAATTTGTACAACGACTTCAGTTCGAAGTGGGTTAACCATAACTTCAGAAATCATATAGTCATCTGTACCGACTTTAAACGATTCGTTCACATCGTAATGAACAGGGTCCGGTTGATGATCAGCTTCAAAAGATACTTTAAACTCTTTTTCAAGTCCACCCTCCGCCTTTACTTTACCTTTCAACACAAATTCTGTTTGTTCAACTGGTTCACTAAAGAACACTTCACTATCCTCTGTATAAGTTGTGACATCTTGTTGTGATGGCATACCAAATGAAAGTGTTGCAATCGGCAAATCTTCTCCATCAGCTGAATTTATTTCAACATCTGTCAGTCTCAATTGTTCGTATGGTTGTTCTGTTTCAATAGTATGATAAATTACAAGGCCATATTGATCTCGTATGACACCATCGATCGTCAAGTCGACTTCACCATGTGAAACTGTCCGACCGATCTCTTCAAAATGCCCATGTGACAATGCTGCTTGTCGACCTTTATCCCATTTTACAAGTTCAACTATATGTTCAAAACCTGGAATCTTCCCGACTTGTTCAGCAAAGACAGGTGACGTATTAACACCGACAATAAAAGTAAAAGCAAAAATAATTGCTGCTATTGCTGAACGCCAATTACGAACCGTCCGCTTTTTTCTCTTCAAGTTTTGTTTAAAACCTTCATCAATCGTCTCTTTCAACAGTTCATCAGAAACGGTCGTCTCTTGATAACTTTCTGCCCATTTTTCTACCCTTTTTTCAGTATTACGATCCATTCTGATAACCTCCTTTCTCAGAAAGAGTTTGACGTAACTTCTCCAAACAGACGTGAATTCGTGATTTCAACGTTCCTTCAGCAACTCCGTAGTAATGTGAAAGCTCAGTATATGTATAACCATGAAAATATTTAAGAAAAATGAGCGTCTGTTCTTTTGAATCCAACTCTTGAATCGCCCAATCTAATAATAGTTGTTCAGAGAAGTCAGCTTCACGATCGTTATCCTCATAGACCGTTTGGACAAAACGAGCATTTTTCCTTAAAACATCTTGGCAATAGTTAATCATGATTCGAATAAGCCACGTCTTCGTATATTGCGTTTCTCTTAGTTGCTTCCTTTTTTTAAATGCGCGAAACGTCACTTCTTGTACAGCTTCAAGGGCTGCTTCTTCTGATTTTAAAAAAGCATATGCTGTTTTATATAAGTCATGGCGAAATGCTTGAACGACATTAATAAACCGTTCTTCATCTCTTTTTTTCCCCAAGCTAAGCGCCCCTTTCTCTAGATCTACTCATTAGACGTGTGAAAAACAAAATCGATTGATATTTTTTTAAAAATTTTAAAGAGGTGCTTAGAATATTAAGCACCTCTCTTTCAATAACTTACTCAGCTGTCAATATTAATTCTTCACCTGAATAGTCATCCATCCTCGTTTCATGATAATTTCCTTCTATCCAATTTTCAATTTGGTCATCATACCAATCACTACGATAATGACCTGTCTGACCTGGCCCGACGATATGATAGCCAGCTTCAGGGTCATCCATATCCGTTACAAAACGCCAACTTGCACCGTGACTAACAATACCATCATCACCAAATGAAGCAGCCATAACCGTCACATTACTTCCATCGACAGGTTTTGGATCAATACTATTGAAGAAACGGTCTAGAAAGGCTGTACTTGATAACGGATGGGCAAAATAGACCCGATGGAATTCTCCCCAATTCCAATCACCAACATTGGCACCTTGTATCTCAACGATCTCATCAACGGCTTTCGTAATCGCATCGTCCAATAACGCTTCTACTCCTCCCGTGACGTTCAATCCAATGAACTTCTTCTCCATCATAAGCACGCTGAATCAACTGATCAACATTTTGTCCACTTCCTTTAAACATTGACCGTACGTCTTCTGGAATATCTTCAGCAAACAGTACTTCCTCAACTGCACGAACTAATTGATGAAACACTAACGGACCTGCTAACTCACGGTCATCATACAAATTCCACTCTAACATGACGTCTACTGCTTCTTGTTCAACATCAGATAGCTCAACCGCATCTAAAATATCAGTATAGATTGGAATGAAGTGTCTCGCTTGAAGGTTTTTCGTATCCATTTGTAACTCTTTCATATCTTCAGCCGTCAATTGCTCTCCTTCTTCTAAAACTTCATGAATTCGGTCATACCTATACGGCTGAGCCCAAACATTACTAATATGGTACGGATACTCATCTGAAACGACCTGGTTATTCGCCGTAGCGACAAAGCCTTTGTCAGGGTTTACAATAGTTGGCAACTCATCATATGGAATATAATCATCTAAAGCAAACGTTGAATCCCACCCCGGCATTGGCAACAACGCATCATCAGGATGATCATAAATAGGAATTCTACCATTGGCCTTATAAGCAATTGTCCCATCATGACTGGCAAAGACAAAATTTTGAGCAGGTGCATGAAAGTCTTCTAACGCCTTCTCAAACTCTTCCCAATTCGACGCCCTATTCATTTGAAGTACTGCTGATAACTCTTTTGTCGCATCTAAAGCTGTCCACCTTAACGAAAAGACTGAACCATTTAAGTGCTCATCAGCTTCTTCTGCAAATTCAGAAACAACAGGACCATTGACCGTTTCAATCACCTCATAGTCAATTGGGTCTTCACCATCTACATAGATTGTCTCTTGTATTACATCAGCTTCATACCATTCGTCATCATATAAAAACTGATTTGGTTCGTCTTCATGTCTTCGTTCAATATAAAGTTGCTGAACATCTGGCCCGACATTCGTTACACCCCAAGCAATCTCTTCATTGTGACCTAAGATCACACCTGGAATACCAGCAAAAATAACACCGGACACATTATAATTCGGTGAGTCTAAATGAACTTGGTACCAAATAGACGGAGTCGCTAAATCTAGATGAGGATCATCAGCTAACAACGGCTTACCTGACTCTGTTTTACTACCATCAACAACCCAATTGTTACTCCCGTTAAACGGATGAGGTGTTTCTGCTTTCGTTAAACTCGCTGTAATATCAATATATTCTTCATCAGAAATGTTTGAAGAACCATTCTCTGGATATGTCGGAAACAGTTCAAGCGCTTCTTCCTCTTGAAAGTTGTGCATAGCATAATAGTTAAACGCTTGTCGCTCCCAATGACCACCTAAATCAAAGGCCATAAATTTTCCAATGGTTAAAGAGTCAAGTGGTGTCCACTCTCGCATCTCACTTAAACCCATTAATGTGAATTCAACAGGCATACTATCTTCACTTTCAGCATGAGTGATATACGCATTCACCCCTGCTGCATAAGCTTCTAGCGCCATTAATTCCTCCTCATCATATTCAGCTAACGACTTTTCAGCAGCTCTCCTTAAGCCAAGTGTTCTAAAATACTTGTCTGTATCAACAGCCATGTCACCCACTACTTCACTTAATTCACCTGAAGCTTGTCTTCGTGACATTTCCATTTGGAACAAACGGTCTTGTGCTGTGGCAAATCCTTGAGCAAAGAAGAGATCTTCATCAGTCTCCGCTTCAATATGCGGCACACCTTGTTCATCTCGAATAATCGAAACGTCGTGTGTCACCCCTTCAAATGATAACTCTTCTGAAACCTCCTCGGTGTAACTCGCTACAGCAATAGCTCCTTCAGTTTGTGGTAAAGATCTGTCTATGTAAGCGTTAACATAAAAGAGTACGCCGACTACTGCAATTGTTAAGATTAATAAAACGATTAAACCCCACTTTACGAACTTTTTTCTAGATCGATTCGTTTTAATTGCCTCTCCCATGGTACAACCTCCTTTTTATTATAATAATATAAAAATTCTAAAAATTTAACACTTATATGTACTTTTTAACTTTTAATTTACGAACAGGATGAAAAAGCCTTATAATAAACGTTGGATTAATCGAATGAGGTGAACTTATGGATGCAAAGAAAAAAGCATTAATAGCAGGACTAATTATTGTGTTCTTTTTACTAGTAGGTGTCTTCTATTTATCTTACTTAGGATTAACTGAAGATTCAGGTGAAGCTGAACAAGTAATAGAAGAAGCTGAACAATACCTGGATGAAAACTTCGATCAGCAAACTGAAGTAGTTGATACGCTGTTTGATAACACTGGAGTATATGAACAATTTCGTTATGCTGCGATTGTAGAGACTGAGGAACATGATCATTTTAGATTTTTAGTATATTACCATAATCAATACGATGAATTTATGGATAGTTACGTAGCTGAAACTTGGGAATATGAATTAGAACAATTTCTAACGGCTGAACTAGAGGAACGTTTCGGAACAGATATGGTCTATGATATGTGGATTACTTACCCGAAAGATATTGGTCATCATTTAAATATTGACCGCAACGATATCCCTTCACTACAAGGTCAGTCAGCTAAACCAGTTATTCGTGTAACATTAGATCGAGGACAAGAATCAGACGATGAAGACCATATGAAAGAAATAATTAGCTTAATGCGTTCAGAATTAGACATTCCAGGCGGCAGTTTCACACTAGGATTTAACGATAACGCTCTAATCTTTAGTGATCGAAATATTCGAGAAGAATTTTAATAATAGGTCAAAGTTTGGAAAAGTGTCGGACGAGACTTAGTTATTGTCGGACGACGTGCTTTTTTGTCGGACAACACGCCTTTAATGTCGGATGAAGTCTATTTATTGTCGGACGAGACTGAGTTATTGCCGGACACACCCCTGTTAAAAATCAATGACCTAAGGACTTCAGCACAAGTTAAAACGCTGAAGTCTTTTTTTGCCTTATAAAACATAAAAAAAGCAGTCTAATTTTAATCAATCAGACTACTTCACTCAATAATTTTCATTTTTTTATTAAATTAATAAGATCACTTTCAATTTTAGCTGGTGTTGTTTGTGGTGGGTAACGTCGTATGACTTTGCCGTCTTGGTCAACTAAAAACTTCGTAAAGTTCCACTTAATTTCGCCACCTAAAAAGCCTTTTTTCTCACTCGTTAAAAATTGGAACAAATTGCTCTGATCATCCCCTTTAACGTCAACTTTTTTATAAATTGGAAATGTAACACCGTAGTTCAATTTACAAAAGCTTTCAATTTCACCTTGTTCACTAAATTCTTGGTTCATAAATTGATCACATGGAAACCCTAATATCTCGAAACCGTCATTCTCGTATTTTTCATAAAGGTGTTGTAAACCTTCAAACTGTGATGTAAATCCGCATTTGCTAGCCGTATTAACAATTAGAAGGACTTTCCCTTCATAATCCATCATTGATTGCTGGCTTCCGTTACTTTGTTCCACGTCGATCTTATACAGTTCGCTCAAAAAGATACCTCCCCCAACATTATTTGTTACAAGATGAACATACCAATTGTCCGTTCACATGTTCACCGTCCAAAAATCCATGATCACAGTAAACTTTTCGATCACATTTAGAACAATACCCAACAAACTCAACCATTTAAACACTCTTTCATAGTTTCTTTTATAAAATACTTATAACAGACATCTATAAACATTACTAGTAAAACGAAATAATTAACAGTTTTTCAAATTGCCTTCAATCATATATAATATAGTTATAAATAATTTTGTTTCAGGCAGGTGATTATAGTGAGTCTGAAATCGAGCATCTATAAGTTTTTACGCATCTGGAACGATGTCAGTGCCGTTCGAAAAGGCCGAGTTGGGCGCCGCGTCGGTCGTCGTGTTGCTGGTCGTACAACAGGTAAAGCATTTCGTAAGCTATTTAAATAGAATATGAGCCCTAACTAAAACTTGGACTAGATGAGCTAGTCCAAGTTTATTTTTCTTCCTTTTTGACTAATTTTAAATCAACTTCATCCTCAACATCTTCACGTTCAATAAATTGTTTAAATAGCTGGTGTACTTCGTTTGTGTCACCACTACCATACACTTCACCATTAACGTATAGCTCAAATAGTGTTGCTGTCTCTTTAGGTTCTGGTTGTTCTGTATTGATGTCACAAGCTTTGCACTTTTTATAAAGTATTGAGTCAGCTTCTTCTTCCCAGTCACCTTGAGTTAAATAGTGACAATACCCATTAGCATCAGCATCTTCGTTAAAGTTAATATCCCAAAATGGGCAAGTACCATTTTCATCATAACAGTTCGTGCCTTGAGGAATGAACCGTTCAGGGTATAACCTTTTCTCTTCATAGTCAAAAGCTTGCTTAATTTCGTCTTCTGTTAAATAATCAAAATCACGAATGACGACTTTAAGATCACCATATTGATACAAATGCCGTGGCTCTACGTTTGTACTCTTTACATAAACTTTCTCTTTGCCGTATAGTTCTTTTTTCTTCTCTAAATATTCATATCTATGTATAAAATCCTTCAAGCTAATCCCCCTCTACCTAAACAAGAATTCTCAATCTTCTATCTACTATATTATTATAATAGAGACAAGATGTACAAACATGTCTATTAAAAAAGAAAAACTTGCCTGTCTTATGACACAAGCAAGTTTAACTTACATTTAAAACAACACCAGAAACAGCATCAACACTTACGTCATACTCATGACCCCCGTACTCGATTACTACTAAGTAGATTAAGTCACCCTTCTCTTCTACTAAGTCTGCTTGAACTGGATTACCGTTTACTGTCTCTAATGCTAGTTCGATCGCATCTAACTTTTCAATTGTTGTTTGGACATATTTTTTAGCTTCCTCAATACTAATAGACTGCACACTATTTACTCGTTGCTTATCAATTGAGACAACTTTACCACTTACGCCATCAACCGTTAAATCATAAATATAATTGCCTTGTGATACGGTAATCTCAAATTGCTCTTGTCCATTTAACTCTAGGTTTTCAATTGTCCCTTCAACTTGTTCATAGACGATTTGTTGTAATTCATTATGTCCGATTAATTTTGTCGCATCTAACATCACATTCGCCTCCGCATCCGTTTTTGCTTCTGAATATGGTTGTTCTTTCGTTTCAACTGTCGAAAAACCGAAAAAGCTTCCTAAGACGAATGTGCCTGCAAATGTGCTATAAAAGATTTTTTTACGCATATAATTCCTCCAACGATGACTCGTTTTCAACTCTACAATGACTAGTCTAATCAACGAACATGAGAAAAAGGAGATAACAACATTAAAAAAAGATTAAAATTTGTCCGAAAATTTATGATAAAATATGATTAACTAACTAAAAGATCTAGTACAAGGGGGAGTTATCGTTGGATACTAAAAAGACATTAATTATTTCGATTATCGCAGGACTTCTAGTAATCGTCCTATTTATGGTCGTTTACTCAGAACCAGAGCCTGAAGCTCAATCATTTGACGAAGTCTTCTTAAATCAATTAGACGATGTTGAGGAGATCAATATTTTAAGCGGGAGTGGCGCTGAAGGTTCACAAGAAGTACAAGTAGAAGATTCTGATGTTATTTCACAAATTTTAGATGACTTTTCGGACATTGAGATTAGACGAACTGATTCAAGGGTTGACGCCTCAAGTTACATTATTTCTTTTGATAACTATATTATTGAAATGTCTGAGGATGCTGTCATGTTCTTCACTGAAGACGGTGTTGCTGCTTATGAAATTGTTAGCGACTCTAATCATCTTGAGACGATTGAAAATGATCTCGAATGGGAAGAAGTTGATTTAGAAGATCTTGAAGATGGAATGGAAGAAGACATAGAAGAAGAGGAAGAATAAATCATTCTTCCTCTTCTTCATTTTCCTCACCATCATTTTCTTCTTCACGTTCTTCCCAAGCAACTGAATGAATCTCTCCTGAAAAGGCGTTAACTTGAGCAATTGCTTGCTCTTCTTCATTAAGAATGACTGTCATAAAGTAATATAAACTACCTTCAATTTCACGAAGCTCAACGTAGGTCACGTCCCCTTCAATTTCACTTAAGACAATTTCAACCGCTTCTTCTTCTGAGACGACTGTGTCTGGTGTTTTAGCTTCAGATTGTAAAGAGACTACAGTTCCTTCATACGCATCAATCATCATTTCATATACCATTTCGTCATCTTCAATAATTAACTGATAATATGGCTCATCTTCATCAATTAAGTTAAGTTCGGTAACGTTACCTTCTTGTTCATTTAATGCGATCGATGTTATTTCATCGTAAGATAAGATCGTTGGTTCATCTTCTTCAGTAGGTTCATCCATTTCCTCTGTAATTTCATTTTCTTCGACTTCTTCAGATTGATTTTCGTCTACTTCTGTTTCTGGTTGTAACTCTACTTCATCTTCATATTCGTAAGCTTCTTCACGCGTTAACTGTTCAACGTGACCTCGTTGCTTCTCAACAGCAACACGATAAACACCCGTTTTTAATTCAACTTCAAATTCATAATGTGACGCCGTTTCACGTATGCCTTTAATTTCACCAGCAAACCGTTCATTTACATGCTGCTCTGCTTCTTCACGTGACAGTTGTTCAGCTGAAGCTGGAGAAAAAATAAATTGTTGGGCTATGACGAATATGAAAATGGTTAATACGAAACCACCTACTAACCAAACGACCTGTCTTCGTTTCATGTTAATCATCCTTAATGTGTAAAAATACCTTCAAAAACTATAAATCGAATAATTGTTACAATCACTATACCGTATAAAGATTAAAATTTAATTAAAACACGTTTAAAAATACAACTTAATTGTCGTACCTTGGCCTTCTATACTCGTTAATCGTAAATCAATATTCAAAGCATCAGTAATTTCTTTTGCCAGTGTGAGACCTAAGCCGCTTCCACCTGTCTGTCGATTTCTTGCTTCATCCACGCGGTAAAAACGTTCAAACACTCTTGATTGATGTGATTCTGGTATGCCAACACCATAATCTTGAATCGTAATTACAGGTTTCTGTTCACCAGACAACATGAGATCAACTGGTGCTTCACTATACTTCAACGCATTATCTAACAAAATGTATAACAGTTGTGTTAACTTTTGTTCATCTGTTTGAATTTTAAATGACTTGTTAGCATCGACTTTAATTTCACGATGATAGCCTTGTGACAAATGTTCGCTAATAGTTGGTAATAGATCTTTTAAATCAACCTCATCAGAACGAATTTGCCAATCTTGATCGCGTTTAGCTAGTAACAGCAATTGTTCTGTTAAATCTTTCATGCGGGTAGACTCAGATGCAATAGCTTCAATTGCCTCTTCAACAACTTCTGGTCGTTCAAGCCCCCGTCTCTTAACTAAATTAGCGTAAGACTCAATCACAGTAATTGGTGTTCTCAGTTCATGAGAAGCATTTGAAACGAACTGTTCTTGTTTTTCATAATGCTCTTGAAGTAACGCGATCATATCGTTAAACGTTTCTGTCATCGTGTATAGTTCATCTTTCGACTGACGCTTAAGCGGAATTTGCTTAAACGTTTGACTTTCTTTAATATCATTCATCGTTTGAATCAGTGATTGAATAGGCCCTAAGATTAAATCAGCCAAAAGCTTGCCCGAGACAACAACTGGAACAACCCCAATTAACACAACAAACAATAAGACGAGCTGTAAATTGTTTAACGTTTCTTCAATGTGTGATAAATTCTCGATCACTTGCACGTAAACAACTTGTCCATCTTGCCAAATCATCGGTTCTTGGACGATCGCTAACGTTTGATCATCTTGAAAAAGTTGAACGAAACGCCCACGCTGCTCTGGCATCGACACATCAAATAACGTCATTTGTTCCCCTGATGTAACCGACGTCATCATATTATAATCTGAATCAAGCACGCGAATTGAACCATTAGAAGGCACATAAGCACGAAGCAAATCGTCCACTGGAATATTGGCATCGACATCTGTTAAGTTGGTAACCATATTTGAAGCTTCCACTTCAAGCCGATCTAACTCACGTTCATAAGTGTGATCTGCAAACAAATAATAAATCGCACCCGCAAATGCAATTAACAGTAATATAAATAACCCTGTCGTATAGACGAATATTTTATTTCTTAGCTTCATAAGCATCCTTCATGACATAACCAACACCACGAACAGTATGGATTAGCGGCTTTTCATCAGTTAGATCGACTTTTCTTCTAAGATAACGAATATACACATCAACTACATTCGTATCGCCTACATAATCAAAGCCCCAAACAGTGTCTAAAATTTGTTCGCGCGTTAGTACTTGTTTACGATTTTCCATTAAATACACTAACAAATCGAATTCTTTTGGCGTTAGTTCCATTGAGCGCTCCCCGCGATAAACTTCACGAGTTGATTGGTTCAACTTTAACTCATCAAATGCCAACCAATCGCCCTGCTCTACTTCTTGAGTATTGCTCCTTAAATGAACACGGATCCGAGCTAATAACTCCTCAATTTGAAACGGTTTAGTGACATAATCTTGCGCACCAGAATCAAGACCCGTTACTTTATCTTCTACCGCATCTTTAGCTGTGAGCATAATGACTGGCGTCTTGTCATCATCTTTTCTCAACCGACGTAGCAATTCAATCCCACTCATTTCTGGAAGCATAATATCGAGTAAAATTAAATCCCATTTTTGAGTACGGAACTGTTCAAGTGCTTCATAGCCTGTCTCAGCCTTTGTAACCTCATACCCTTCAAAATCAAGTTCGAGCTCTAACACACGAGCAATTTTCGCTTCGTCTTCAACGACTAAAATTTGTGTCATCCAATCACCTACTAAACGTTTTTTAACGTCTCTTATTATTAAATATGATACCATAAAGGTAAGTAAACGTTACATAAAGAGGTGCTAGCAAACATGTTAACTTGTGCAAATTGTCAATACGAATTCAAATACAAAGAGGCTCTCCCGTTTAGTTGGAAATCTCGCGTCGGTCATCAATGTCCAAGCTGTGGTGAAACACAATATTACACAGCTAGCAGTCGTAAACGTTCTTTTAATATTACGATTGTCGCATTTATTGTGATTGTTTTCCTTAATGCAGTTGACGTTCCATTTATGTGGATCGTTGCTCTTGCAGGTATCATTATTGCAGCGATGATCTTATTATCGCCATTTATTTATAAGCTATCGAATGAAGAGGAACCAATGTGGTAATTGAAAGGGGATTTTATGAAAGTTGTTATTTTTTTTGACGGTGTTTGTAACCTTTGTAACGGGGTTGTGCAATTTTTAATTAAGCACGATTCAGGAGACAATTTCCGCTTTGCTGCTTTACAAAGTGATTTTGGAGAACGGGTTACAAGCCAATTAGATCAACACGACTTAGACAGTATTATCGTTATGACAAACGGTAAAATGTACACAAAGTCTTCAGGTGCCCTCCAAATTGTTAAAAAGATGGACAGCGCTTGGAAGTACCTTTATGTGCTTCGAATTATCCCTAAGCCAATTAGAGACCGTTTGTACGACATCATCGCCCATAACCGCCACAAGATTTTCGGCAGACGTGATTCTTGTATGATGCCAACACCTGAGTTAAAGCAGAAGTTTTTACAATAGAACTTCATCCTATAAATGATCTTCCTTGTACAAAAACAAGAAGTAAATAATGATCGGTACGAATAAAATAACAGAAAACACAGCCCCTATTCCGTATTGATCGTAAGCAATAAACGGGTAAACTAAAAGCGAAACAGCATAAGTAAGCATTAAAATATTAGCTGTCATTCTTTCATTCAGGAACAAGATTGCATAAACAGCTGGGAGGCTAATAAGGAAAGAAATGAGATAAGCAAGCCCTTCCGTAATGAAAAATAAAGAAACAGCAGTATAAAAAACGAAGTAAAATTTAAGTACTTTGTACGCAACATCCATCCACGTCATATATAATTCTCCAATCATTAAATATCAAACTATTCAAACTTTAACATAATTTTGCAAAAATGAAAAACTCCACTTCAATTAAAGTGGAGTTTTCGTTTTATGAATGAGTTATTAATACTATTTCGCCACTGACATTTCACAAATTCGATCAGATACAGCAGTTGTGAGACGTTGTGATGTTTGTGGTACGAGGCTTTTTAATACAGAGTTAATGACAGGTCCCTTCATCCCTTTCGCTGTCACATCCAAGCTCCCACTAATTTGTGTACTCGTGTCCAATAATTTTCGTGCTTGAAAATAACCATGTCCAATCACATTTTCATTAATTCCGATCAATTTGAATGTTACTTTTTCTGGTTCAATCCATTCTTGAATTTCAACTTTTAACGAAACGGTCTTATACATCTTCCCGACTTCACCTTTGAATGTCCACGTTGAATTGCGATCATTAATAATTTCATGGTGCATATAACCGGGAACTAATGGAGCCCAGTTGTCCATTTGACTTACGAACTCCCAGACGACATCAATCGGAACATTTACTTCCACACGGTGTGTACCACTTGGCATGCAGCCATCAACTCCTATAGTCTAATTACGTTTTAATATATGCGAATGCCTATTTGTCCTATAACAAAAAGTTAAGCACGTGAAAGCTTTTAAATCGCTCACGTGCTTAGTCTTTTTTATTTAACGATAAACATTTGCGTCCAATATGGGCTCATGTTACCACTGTCTTCATACCCCACTCCGATATGTGTCCATGATTCATTTAGAATATTTTCACGGTGTCCTTCACTGTTCATCCAGTTATTGACGGCTTCTTCAGCTGAATGTTGCCCTGCTGCGATGTTTTCCGAAGCGCCAGTATAAGAGACATCATAATGGTCTAACATATCAAATGGTGAACCATAAGTTGGTGAATTATGGCTAAAGTAGTTGTTATCAGCCATATCGACTGACTTACGCTGTGCAACGTCTGTTAATTCTGTATCTAACTCAACTGGGTTTAAACCATGTTGTTCACGTTGTTCATTCGTCAAACGAACAACTTCTTCTATAACACTTTGGTCTGTTTGTACATCAGGTGTTTCGTCTTGCTGTTCATCTTGTTCTCTTGCTTCCTCACTACGGTCAGGTGTTTGCTCTTGCTGTTGGTCTTGACCACGTTGTTCCTCTTGTTGATCTTGTTGACCCTGCTGACCTTGTTGGTTACGGTCACGACGTTCAGTCTGTTGTTCACGGTTTTGACCACCTAAAATATCACCTAAACCACCTTGGCCTTGTTGTCCTTGCTGTCCCTCTTGCCCTTGTCGGCCACTTCTTCGGTTATTAAAGTCGAATGGCTCCCAGTCGTTGACGTTTTCACGTCCACGAAGCTGGTAATTAGTATCATTATTTTCGTAAGGGAACCTCAGGTTATCTTGGTTTTGTCGGTTATAGTAAGGGTGAGTATTACGGTTTCCATCTTGACCATCACCTGTACCAAGTCGTGTTATATTAGTATCGTCACCTGTTTGACGTTGCGCACCTTCATCACCTGTTTGACACGCTGTAAGTAGCAATGTCAAAGCTATAAGGCTAATTATAAAAGCGTTAAACTTTTTCATCTTGTTGCTCCTTTCTTTTTCATGTTGCACTCCTATTTTTAGATTTAAGAAAGAAAATATACCGCAAGCAAGATGGTAATATTTAAACGAATTGGCTATTGCCAAACTTACTTTCATATCAAGGGTTCATCATTCAACCGATTCAGCAATACCCATTAATTTATAATGCCTTATTTCAGGTCGATAGCCATTTAATACAAAGCTATAAGTCACACCATTTTTCTTCATATAAAGCCAGCTAACATGAGGGTCTGCACTTTCCTCAACATCAAAAAGATACACCGTCGTCCCGTCTTTAAGAACGCGTTGCTCGCTCATATTAGGAACTTCAACTGATTCCTTCAAGATATGTATGCGAAAAACACGCTCATCATCTTCACCAATAAGCGCGATCGATAAACCTTGTTCGGATACTCTACCTAAATACTTGTCAGCACGGAATGGAATTTTGCTCGGCAAACTAATTTCATAATTAAACGTTTCATCAAATTGATCAAGCGCTGTCAAAAGATCGGTATAGCCTAACCGTTCATATAATTGCTCAAATGAAAAATCCAAATCATCTTGTGCATAACTTATTGGTTGCAAGGTAAAAGTAATAATTAAAACAAGAGCAAGCACCCTCATGCAATCACCTCTACCTTTAAGCATGGCTTGTCTTAGGAAAAAATATGCAAAAGTCGCCTCCTGATCTAGAGACGACTTTTATCTTAAACGTATAATTCTTTCGGTAACTTTTTAAAAGCTTGATCAAGATCATTAATTAAATCATCAATGTCTTCAATACCTGCTGAATAGCGAATTAAGCCTTCTGGAATTCCCATCGCTGCACGTTCTTCTGGTGTACACTCGACGTGACTCGTAGTTCTAGGTGGTCCTACTATTGTTTGCACACAGCCGAGACTTGCTGCTTTTTTTGCTAATTTCATATGCGGCAGTAAGTGATGGACAGTTTCTAATCCACCTTTAACTGAGAAGCTCAGCATCCCGCCAAAGCCTTTCATTTGTTTTTTAGCAATATCATGACCTGTATGATCTTCTAAACCAGGATAAAAAACATCTTCCACCCATTCGTTCGTTTTTAAATATTGCGCGACTTTCATCGCATTTTCATTTTGTTGTTTAACTCTTAAATGTAGCGTTTTCATTCCTCTTAATAACAAATATGATGCCATTGGACTTAATGTCGCGCCGTTAATTTCACGGTAATGATAAATTTGTTCGATTAAACTTGCCGGTCCGCACACAACGCCTCCTAAGGCATCTGAATGTCCGCCTAAATATTTTGTTGCGCTATGCAAGACAAGGTCAACACCAAGCTCAAGTGGATTTTGGTTAACAGGTGATGCAAACGTGCCGTCAATGATCACTAAAGCACCAACATCATGACCAGCTTTGGCAACCCGCTCAATGTCGATAATTTTCAACGTCGGGTTTGTCGGAGACTCTAGATAAAGTACTTGGCAACCATTTAAGATTTCACGTTCAATTTCTTCATGATCATCTGTTTCACAAAAGACGACATCTACTCCACTTTTCGGTAAAAACTCTGTAAAAATTTTATTCGTTCCGCCGTACGTGTCTTTTATCGTAACAACTCGATCACCCGGGCGTAAAAACGTGTTGAGCGTATTAGAGATTGCGGCCATTCCTGTAGAGAAGCTTGTAGCCGCTTCAGCCCCTTCTAACTCTTTTACTTTGTCTTCAAATGCTTGCGTTGTTGGGTTCGTGTTACGGCCGTAAATATGACCTTCACGCTGTCCAGTTGCGATCTCGTGCCACTCATCCATATCTTCATAACCGTAAGACACACTATGAACGACTGGAACTTGAGTTGCCCCATACCTTAGCTGCTCTTGTTCTCCGGACCATAATGCTTTTGTACCTGGTTTGTATTGTGTCATTGCAATCCCTCCTAATTTTTATGAAATAATGCCACTACTATCATCTGGGAAGTGGAACGGACTATTAACAATCAGTTCACGTGGGTAATTCGTTAACATGTCGACCCCATCATCAGTAATGACAAATGATTCACTCATCTCAATTCCATCATTTTCAAACCATAAGCCCGGTATAAAATGAAATGTCATGTTCGGCTTCAGCTCTGTTTTATCCCCTTTACGAATGCTTGCGGTATGCTCACCCCAGTCAGGCGGATAATTTAACCCCATCGAATAACCTAAACGCGATTCTTTTTCAATGCCGTACTTGCGCGTTGATTCACGCCACGCTTCTTCTAATTCTTCTAAATAAATGCCAGGCTTCGCACGATCTAACACATTTTCAATACCTTCACGAACAATATGCCCCAAACGCTCCAACCTTTCTGGCGGTGGACCAATTGATACCGTTCTAGCCAATGGCGCATGATAACGTTTATAACAACCACCAAGCTCAACAATGACCGCGTTCCCTTCTTTAAAATAACTTTCCGACCAAGTTAAATGCGGTGTCGACGTGTTTTCCCCTGTTGGAAGCATTGGTACAATCGACGGATAGTCACCGCCAAACTCATCAGTTCCTTTTATTAATTCATAATAGATCGCAGCAGCCGCATCATTTTCTCTCGATCCCGTATGAATCGCTGAAACAGCAGCATCCATAGACTGCTCAGCAATTTTACCAGCACGGCGCATGAACTCTATTTCTTGATCTGACTTAATGATCCGCACCCAATTGACAAGTGACGTCGCATCTTTAAACGTTGCATTCGGAAGTTTCCTTAGCAAAGTCATATACGCTTTAGCAGAGAAATAATACTGATCCATCTCCACTCCAATGTGTCTATTGCCATGCCCAATTTCATTAAGGATTTCTGCAATAAACTCCATAGGGTGATACTGTTCTGAATGAACGTAATAATCCGGATATGACATGATGTTTTCATCGTACATCCACGTTGTTGCTTTAGCTCCATTCGCATCCATTAAGCGCCCAATCCAAATCGGCTGCGGTTCATCAATAATCACAACCAACATTTGATGAACGTAAAACGACCATGCATCATACCCCGATAAATAGTTCATATTAGCAGGATCGGTGATGAGTAACACCTCAATCCCTTCCCTTGCCATCCGTTCCTTCGTATTCTTCAGCCGCTCTTGATACTCTAAAATATCAAACGTCAGCATGGTAAAAGCCTCCCTTCTCTCAAATGACTGAATTTTTAAATTATTTGTTATTGTTATTATATTGCGGATAGAGGCTGTTTGATAATATACAAAGTGTATGAACTTTTTAACGTGTCTTTTATACACTTTTGCAATGTGGGGTGTTGAAGGGTTTGTGGGGGCTAATGGGGAGGTGATGGATAATTACCGAATAGGTGGGGGTTATTACCGAATATGAGGATTTATTACCGAATAGGTGCCGGTTATTACCGAATACAACGATTTATTACCGAATACGAGGATTTATTACCGAATACGAGGATTTATTACCGAATACGAGGATTTATTACCGAATAGGTCCCGGTTATTACCGAATACAACGATCTATTACCGAATAGGCGCCGGTTATTATCGAATAGAATAGGGTTAATGTCGGATGAAAGCCCCTTAATGTGGACGAATCCACATTAGTGCCGGACTAACGACCATAATTGTCGGACGCAAGATCATATCACACGCCCTAACCCCCACCACCAGATCAAAAAACAAAACCCTAGAGCTTCACACTCCAGGGTTCTAATTCTAACTATTTAAATTGTTTCAACAGCCACAGCCGCACGCTTAATTCTAATAAAAATGAGTCGTCTGCTTCGACTAAAGTTAGGCCGGTTAAATTTTCGATATTGCGTAGGCGGTACAAAAGTGACTGGCGGTGCAAGTTTAGTGCTCTTGCTGTTTGGCTGACGTTGCCTTTATATTTTTGATACGTCATAAATGTATGAATGAGGTCTGTTTGGCGCCTGCGGTCGTACTCAATCAAGGGCTCAATCGTCTCTTGGACCATTTTGATCAACGAATCGTTGCTGGCGACGTTCATGAGTAGTCGATTGACCTTCGTTTCTTCAAAAAATGTCCGCTCGCCGAAGCCGTGTTCTTCAGTATGAATATCTAAGGCTGTTCGCGCTTCGTGATAGCTTTCGTAAAATGACTGTAAGCCTTGGTTATGAAGTCCAACTCCCCATGCGAAATATACGTGCGCCAACTGATCGTGCAACCTTCTTTCAACCATATCTAAAAAGTGATTGACCGTTTCTTGATAGCCATTCTCCTCAATTTCTAAAAATATAATGACCTCACCTTCATCGAATGATGACATTGTTTTGCGTTCCAACTGCTGACTGGCGTGTGTCACTTCCTTTTGGACATAATAGTTCAAACTGTGCAGTGACGAGCGTCCAGGTTGATCTTGAGCGTCATCCCACGTCGGGTCATCCTCTTCGACAACACGAAAGTCACCGACTAAGCATGCATATGGTAAGGCGAGGTCGTAGCCTAACAGCTCACCTTTTGACAACATTTTCGCATCAAGAGGTGTGCCATCTTTTGCAAGCTGCAAAACGAAATTATCTTTCAACCTGATCTCAGTCATTTCCACTGCATTTTCGGTTAAAAAATACAATGCACAAGCTGTTAATCCGTGCTCTAAAGCATGCATCGTAAACCAATTCAACTCAGCAGGCTTCTCAGGCATGAACAACAAATAGCCTTGCTTTTTATTATTCGAAAAAATCGTCAACTCATAGCACATCTTCCCATCAACATTGTACTGATCCAAGTGATGGTACAACGGATGCTCTGCCAAAGGAACATCTGGCTTTTCTAATCTCTCAACCAAAATGTCACCCTCATCATTTAACGCCTCAATAACAGTCGAGTCAAAATCACAGTTCGCTCTTATATTCTTTTCATCATCACTAATGGCAACTGGAATTCCGGTCGCTTCGTACAACAAATCCATTAACTCTTCTAAAGAACTGCCATTTAGAA
The DNA here is from genome assembly GCF_007991275.1 of Alkalibacillus haloalkaliphilus. GTDB lineage: Bacteria > Bacillota > Bacilli > Bacillales > Alkalibacillaceae > Alkalibacillus > Alkalibacillus haloalkaliphilus. The sequence goes on from NZ_BJYA01000004.1 coordinate 64,649, forward strand.
CACTATTCGTTAATGTTTGGCGTAAATTTTCAGCTTTTTGCCTTTTTTGTTCGTTCTGTTCATTAATTGTTTGCAATACATCATGAATAACATTAGAAAAACGAGTTTTCCATGGGACTTCAATTAATGGGAAGTTATGTGTTGTAGCAAGTTCCAAGACATCTCTAGGAATATTAGATACATATCGACCCGTTGAAACGGTTAAAGCCGTGGCACCAGACTGAATCACATCTTCGACAAACGATCGAAACAACGCCGGATCCTCCTCGCACCCCATCCCAGTTGTTAAAACAAACTCATGCTTTCTAACAAAATTTTCAACTGGAACTTCGATGACGGAGATCCACTCAATGAGCTTATGCGCTAAGTCTTTTTGACCAGTATGAACGACTGCCTCTTTCATCACATCAAGATCCAACACATCACTTACTCGCACACCCATGTGATCACCCTTTTTCTCTTTTAACACCTTTTAATTAATTATAGTGATAAAACAAACATACAGTCAATTCAGAAAATTGAATTATTTTGTAATACTTTCTTCCCTAATTGTTGGTATAGAGTTTACGTTTTCGTAACAATTACGATTTATCCTTTACAAGCTCTACTTATTTTTAGATAATTTAGTCTAGCAAATATTACAATCTATTAATTAAGTCATATTAGCGATAGAATAATGATAGAATATAAAAAAGAGATTAAGGAGTTTAATTATGAAAGGGTTTCTTCGAGAAGGGGTTATTTACGCGCTTTTGTTTCTCATATTTTTCGCCTTTTTATTTGCCGATACAATGGCTCTAGATGACCGTTTAAATATACCAAGTCGCGTTTTAGATTTTAATACGATTTTCTTAAGTATTTTTCTAGAAGCGATTCCGTTCGTATTACTCGGTGTGTTCGTATCATCGATTATTCAAGTATTCGTATCCGATCAAACGATTCAAAAATACATACCGTCCAACCCACTTGGAGCAATTTTCCCAGCGGTTATTGCGGGGGCTGTATTTCCGATTTGTGAATGTGCGATTGTTCCGATCGTCAGACGTCTTATGCAAAAGGGTATGAAACTACACGTCGCGATGGTTATTCTCGTGTCGGCACCTGTCTTAAACCCTATTGTGCTACTATCCACATTTTATGCATTCTCATCGGACTTAATCGTCGTTTATGCTAGAATGGGGTTAGCATTTATTATCGCTATGTTAGTTGGATTAGTCATTTATGCGATCTACCGAAACAAAACGAATCCGCTTCGTGAACAGTTCGGAGCTATTACACATGAACATCAAGCGAACCGTTCATTCACACAAAAAATTAAAGACATTTTCTATCATGCTAGTGATGAATTTTTCACGATGGGTAAATTTCTATTAATTGGTGCAGCGTTCGCAAGCTTTATCCAAACTTTCTTAGCACGTGAAGTGTTAGTTCAATTCGGTATGGACCCGTTCTTAGGGCCTGCTGTTATGATGGCGTTCGCTTACTTCTTATCATTATGTTCAGAAGCTGATGCGTTCGTTGGTGCTTCACTAAGCCAAATTTTCTCAACGTCATCGATCGTGGCTTTCTTAGTATACGGCCCGATGATGGACTTAAAGAACACGCTACTAATGTTAGCGTACTTTAAAGCACGTTTTGTCTTTACATTAATTGCTGTGGTCACATTCATTGTGTATCCAGTCATTCTCATATTCCAAGCCTTAATGTTTTAGGAGGTATTTTAGTTGAGTAAAACAACACATTTGTTTATCCGTGGCGTTATTTTACTAGGTTTTACAATGCTATTGTTCAATCTCATTTGGACAGGTGACATTAATCGATTTATCGCCCCACGCATGATGCCGTACTTTTATTTTGCTTTAGTTGTCATGGGTGTATTAGGGACAATTCAATTGTTTAGAAATGATCATGACGAAGACCACGATCACCACGAAGCGTGCCATTGTGCACATGATCATGATTATCAAGGGTCTAAGAAAAAATTCGCGTTCATTTACGCGTTGTTTATCATCCCTATTTTTACTGGCCTCCTATTTTCAGGTCACGTACTAGGAAGTTCACAAGCACAAACAATGGGCTTTAAACATGAATTACGTCTAGCAACAGAAACAGGGATTTATGCTAATAACGAAGAAAGTCAGCAAGTCGCGCAACAAATCGAACAAGACCGTGAAGAAAGTGCAACTGGTGATGAGAACAATGACCCAAGTAGTAGCGGTCCACCTGAAATTGATGAAGATGAAGTCCCTGAAGAGTATCGCGAACACGATGAGGAACGTTATGACGGCGGTGATATGGAAATCCTCACCCCTGAATCGATGTATCCTGAATTAAAAGACGAAATGCTAGCAACTGACCATATCGTCATGACCGAAGATAATTATGTTGGGGTGATTTCATTACTTGAAGAAAACCCTGATGCATACGTCGGGAAAGAACTAACGATTGAAGGATTTACGTTCAGAGAAGATGATTTTAATAACGATCAACTCGTCGTCGGGCGTTTCGGGATCACATGTTGTACAGCTGATGCAGGGATCTTTGGCCTGTTATTAGAAGATAGTCAACTACAAGAAATTCGAGACGACACATGGCTTCGCGTAACAGGTACAATCGAAACAGTTGAATATAACAACTGGCAACTTGCCACCCTAGAAGACATTGGAATCGAAAGAATCGAACAACCTGATGACCCTTACGTGTACGAACAATTCGATTATAGCGAACTATAACAAAAGGCCGTTCCTACAAAGGAGCGGCCTTCATCTTTTTACTTATAGATCACCATCGCAGAAAAATAAAACATCGTACTCGAACACTTCACATCAATCACTTCAATATGTTGACTGTCTAGAAATTCATTAATTCTTTGATCAAGCTTGTCATTACTCATGCCGTAAAATGATTTAACTCTCATAGTTTGCTCCCTTTCTTTTTATGTAGCGAACGTTAAGTAACTAACTCCAGCCCAACCTAATATAATAACTGTATTAAGCATAATGATCTCCTTTAGCTTGACGTTTTAATTGACCTTTCCAAATCATATAACCTAATACACCACCAACAATTGCAAACGTAAGAATAGCTGTGACAAAATCAATTAACCAACTACCCGCGACTAAAGACGAAAACGAAAGACCATACTCGGACAATTGATTATAAATAAAAAATAGAATCCCAGATATAATCCCCCATATTGCCACATACTTTACTATATAATCCTTCTTAGACATCAACTTCCTCCCCTAAACCTGCTGAATGAATAGCACACCAGCAAATACCGCAATTAACACCAATCCAGCAAGCGACAACCATTTTCCAACGTTTCCTTTGTTATAAAGAAAGACGAAAATGAAATAAATCGCAACTGCCGCACCGAAAAAGGCATATGCTTCAATTAATTCAGACTGCGTATAAATGTGAGCATAAAAAATAAAATAAAGCACGAGCGACGCTAACGAAACTAAACCAGTTGAATATAAAAGCTTCGAAATACTCATGATCATTCCTCCAATAATTTCCTTAACTTTATTATACAAATTTATTTCGAATATTTCCACATGCATATTGTCCTTAGTTTAAGCCATGCTGAGTGATCTTATCCATCTATATGTTTAAAACTATAATGAAAGAGGTAAACATTGACTAACCTCTCCCATTGAAAGGAGCGATTTTTTTATGATGGAACTTATTATATTAATTATTGTCGGTGGCCTAATCGGTTGGGCTGGTGGCCTTTTAATTGGTGGCACGCCAGGTGGTATTATCGGTAACATTATTGTCGGCTTTATTGGCGCATGGATCGGTCACGGTTTATTCGGAACGTTCGGACCTGAAGTAGCTGGCTTCGCGATCTTCCCAGCCATTCTCGGTGCGATGATTCTGGTTGCAATCTTAAGCTTAATAATGAAAATAGTAAGATAGACTAACTCTATTATTTTTATTCATAATTCACCTCCAGTCTCATATAAATTTAGTAACGATACTAGACTGGAGGAATGATGATGGCTAACTCAGCAGAGGTGAAACTATCAGAAGAAGATCTACAACGTTTCTACGACTTAAATAATCAAAAGCAGGAGATTGAAAAAGAACTAAAACAGCTAAAAAAACAAATCCACCACTATTTTGACGAAACGTTTGGCTCAGGTGAGAAGGCAGAAGTAAAACTCGGCAAATATAAAGCACAACGCTCAATCCGCGCTTCTGTTAAATACGACGATGAGAAAACGGTGGAAAAACTAGAAGAGCTCAATTTAAAAGACTTCATCGTTGAAGTTAAACAACCTGATACTGAAAAGCTTGAATCAGCGATGAAACTCGATTTTGTCGATGAACAAGACTTCGCTGAATGTAAAAAAGAACGAATTTCACAAGCGATTACCGTCAAAGAATTAAGCATATAAAAAAGTAGCACGGACCAAATCCGTGCTACTTTTATTTACTCACCCAATAGGTAGAAATAATGCGCTAGCGTTTCCATTCCTTGATCAAAGTTTTCTAAATGGAAATGCTCATTTGGCGCGTGTAAATTTTCATCTGGTAAACCGAAGCCCATTAAGACAACTGGCACTTCTAAAATTCGGTCTAATTCTGCAACGATTGGAATTGAACCGCCACCACGAATGTAAGCTGTATCATTTTGATAGACTGTTTCATAAGCTTGAGCTGCTTTTTGAATCACTGGATGATCAAATGGCGTCACATATGGTTTACCTTTATCGAACGGCTTCACTTCCACTTCAACGCCTTTAGGTGCGTTGTCATACACATGCTGCGTTAACTGCTCAACGATATGATCAGGATTTTGATCTGGGACTAAACGGCACGTAATTTTCGCCGTTGCTTCATTCGGAAGGACTGTCTTAATCCCTTCACCTTGGAAACCACCGTATAAACCATTTACTTCAAGTGTCGGACGAACCGACGTGCGCTCAACGTAAGAATATCCTTCTTCACCATCTAGATCAGACACGCCTAAGTCACTTTTCAGCTTGTCCTCATTAAATGGTACTTGCGCTAAAGCATCACGCTCATCTTGTGATAATTCTGGAATATCACGGTAAAAGTCTTTAACTTGAATGCGATTGTTTTCATCACGGAATGAATCTACAATTTTCACAAGTGCATGAATTGGATTAACGACACCGCCACCGTATTCACCCGAGTGTAAATCGCTATTAGCACCCTTCACATCAATTTGAATACCTGCAAGACCGCGCAGACCATATGTAATCGTCGGCTTACCTTTTTCAACTAGAGCTGAATCTGATACGACAACTAAGTCAGCCTTCAACATGTCCGCATTCTCTTCAGCAAACTTCGGTAAATTCGGACTACCAATCTCCTCTTCACCTTCAATTAACACTTTAAAGTTTACTGGGGGCTTTTCATCTTGACTAATAACCGCTTCCATCACTTTAAGATGCATAAACACTTGGCCCTTGTCATCTGTTGCACCACGGGCATAAATTTTGTTATCACGGATCGTCGGCTCAAACGGCTCAGAATCCCATAAATGAACAGGATCCACTGGCTGCACATCATAGTGACCGTAAACTAAAACTGTCGGCGCATTACCATCTGCTATGTATTCACCGTAAACAACCGGCTTCCCATCAGATTCCATCACCTTAGCTTCATGAAAGCCAATATTACCTAGCTCCTGTTGCACCCACTCAGCTGCACGCACCGTATCGTCATGATACTCCGATAACGCACTAATACTTGGTATCTTTAAAAAATCTTCTAACTCTTGTAAATGACGCTCACGATTGTCTTTTAGAAATTGAATCACTTGCTTCTTCATCTTTCATCCTCCCGCCAAAATTTAGTATAATCAGCTTTATCTTCAATATTAAACTCAATCAATTGTCTTAGCAATCGATAATCCACCTCATCTTTCCATTTAATCCTGAAAAGTTGGCTTGTAGCACTGTACCCCGCTTTTTCAATCTCACTTGCAAAAAGCTCTAACGCTTTTTTCTCAGGCGCAACCGACATGTGCTGCTTCGCGATGCTGAAGGCAATAATGAACGTCCCATCGTTAGAAAACATCGGCTGATTCCACTTAATGACCGGCTCTAGCTGAGGAAACTCACCCTGCACCCAATTTAGCACTTCACTCATGCGATCACGCCGCTTCTCGTCATCTATACTCGTTAAATAATCAGCAAAAACTTCCATAATCAACCTCCTTTACTCTATTATAATTCAATCATGGCTAAAATTCATATCGGCTTCGTGCCGTTGATCGACGTTCGCTGATAAAACTTTGTGAGCGCTGATAAACTCATGCTGAACGCCGATAAATCTTCCTGAACGCTGATAAATTCATGAGCGACAAATTAAATTTGCGAACGCCAAAAAATTTTTACGAACGCCAAATTTTATCCGTGAGCGCCAGAATCCATTCCTCGAACGCCAGATTATTCACTCGAGCGCCAAAATCGACCCCTCGAACGCCAAATTATTCCTTCGAGCGCCAAAACCAGTCCCACGAACGCCAAATAAAAAAGCGCAAGGATCATCTCCCCACGCTTTTTCACTCTATCAATTACTCTTCAATAACAAATTCGAATGCTGCTTGTAGCTTAACTTCCTTACCGATTAAAACGCCGCCTGTTTCTAGTGGAGCGTTCCAAGTTAAGCCGTAGTCTTCGCGGTTTACTGTTCCTTCAACATCGAAACCAGCAACCATGTTACCGCCCATTGGATCTTTTGCAACACCATTTGCTTCTACTTTGAATGTCTCTTCATTTGTCACATCTTTAATTGTAACGTCTGCTGTCACTTCGTATTCTGACTCGCTAACTTTCTTAACTAACTTACTTTCTAATGTAATTGTTGGGTAATTCTCAGTATCAAAAAAGTCACCTGACTTTAAGTGGCCGTTACGATCTTCGTTATTCGTTTCGATTGAATCTACTTGAATTGTCGCTTTTACACTTGCGTTTTCTAAGTCTTTAACATCCCCAGTCACTTGAACGTCAAAATCTTGGAATTCACCCTTCGCCTTTGATACCATCATGTGCTTTACTTGGAAAGCAACTGAACTATGCACTTTGTCTAATGTAACATTTGCCATAAATAAAATTCCTCCTCTTTTTGTAATCAACTTACTTTATGTAAGCAAGTATATATAATATAGTTAGTAAAGTCAAGTAAGCTTATTATTTTCTTTCGTGACTTTTTTCGTTATAATAGGACATAAGAGGTGAAGACCCATGGACCAATCAATCTGCCCAAGATTTGAAAAAGCTATCTCCATTATGAACAAACGGTGGACGACATTAATCATATATCAATTACTAGAAGGCTCACAGCGCTTTTGTGAAATCGAATCATCAATCGGCGTGAGTGGCCGCGTATTATCAGAACGCCTTAAAGATTTAGAAAAAGAAGGCATCGTTAAACGCTCAGTTTATGATGAAACTCCAGTTAGAATAGAATACTCATTAACCAGTAAAGGCGAATCATTGAAACCAGCACTAGACCAAATACAAAGCTGGGCCGAAAACTGGATTGAGACAAGCGAGTAATTTATCCTAGTAAAATGTAATTAAATCGAATGTTTTCCATTAAGTTCAAGTCCTTGATCAAACTCAAGGGCTTTTTTATTGTTATATCTCCAAAATATTTTTGTTTTCTTATCACCTTTCGTCATCCCTCGTCGAAAACATAGTTCTTTCGCCCCCCTAACCTTTGTCGAAACAAATCGAATTCATAGATACAAAGTTGCTAAACCATTGGTATATAAGGGTTTGTATGGTACACGGAAAATTCTGAATTTTAGTTCTTTTGTCTCAAGGGATTATTTGTAACTGAGACGAAATAGTTATATGTAACCTTTTATATTTAAATAAAGGAGGGTTTGTTTTAAAGGGTTTTGTTTTATTAAAAAAATTATGATGGAGGGAATGCAGTTGAGAAAAGCATTAAGTAAACCGATTTTAATTTTACTCGCTGTTCTACTTGTCTTTGGTACGATGGGCTTCTCGCCTGGCCAAGGCCAAGGAAAAGGGAACAATGCAAATAACAATGTTGGAGATCTCCAAACTAGCTCAGGTGATCTACAACGTTTAGGTACAATTCATGGTGAATTTGATCATGAATCAGAAGGACCAGTGACGGTGATTGTGGAGCTGACTGAACGTTCAGTTCTTGCCGCAAAACATAATAACGAACAACAAGATAGAGGTGACTTGGCAGCTGTCAGACAATCAGTAATGGATGACGTTTCTGAAGCTGCGCCAAGTAGTGAATTCGCACGTGAATACGACTATGTATTTAGCGGATTTTCTGTTGAAGTTAAACAAAACGAGTTACGTAGTTTAGCTGCTGTTGATGGTATTAAAGCAGTCTACCCTAACGTTGAACACCAAGCTGAAGTGATCGAATCAACTGAAATTGGTGCTCACGAAATTTCTCCAAATATGATGGACAGTGCTCCACATATTGGTGCTGACCAAGCATGGGATGAGCTAGGTTACACTGGTGAAGGTGTTACTGTAGCTGTACTAGACACAGGTGTTGATTACACTCACCCTGATCTAGAACATGCTTTCAATGATTATAAAGGGTATGACTTTGTAGATAACGATTATGACCCACAAGAAACTCCTGCTGATGATCCTCGCGGTGATTCTACTAACCACGGTTCTCACGTAGCTGGTACAATCGCAGCTAACGGTGCCATCAAAGGTGTAGCACCAGATGCGACACTTCTTGCTTACCGTGTTTTAGGTCCTGGTGGTAGTGGTACGACTGAAAATGTAGTTAAAGGAATCGAGCGCGCTGTTGAAGATGGTGCAGATGTTATGAACTTATCTTTAGGTAATACATCAAATGATCCTGACTTTGCTACATCAGTTGCACTAGATACAGCTATGGCTGATGGCGTTGTTGCAGTAGCATCTAACGGTAACAGCGGACCAGCTGATTGGACTGTTGGTTCTCCAGGTACTAGCCGTGATGCAATTTCTGTAGGTGCGACGCAGTTACCATATATGATGTATGATGCATCTGTATCAACACAAAGCGGACATGCATATGATACATCTGCTGTTATGGGACACCTTGGTGAAGATGCTCTAATGGCATTAAATGAAGGTGAATTTGAATTTGAATATGTTGGATTAGGTTCTGCAGATGAAGTTGATGGTGTCGATTTAGAAGGTAAAATCGCACTAATCGAACGTGGTGAATATCCATTCGTTGAAAAAGCTGAAAACGTAGCTGCTGCAGGTGCAGTTGGTGCGGTCATCTTTAACAACGTACCAGGTGAACAACCAGATGTACCTGGTATGGCTGTACCAACAATCAAAATGTCTCAAGATAATGGAGCATTAATGCTTCAAGAGTTAGAAGATGGTAACAATACTGTATCATTTGATATTTCTCAAGCTGGAATGACTGGCGAGTTAGTTGCTGACTTCTCATCTCGTGGACCAGTTACTGAAACTTGGATGATTAAACCTGATGTTTCTGCTCCTGGTGTAAACATTGTAAGTACAGTCCCAACGCATAACCCTGATCAACCTCACGCTTATGCTTCAATGCAAGGTACAAGCATGTCAGCACCACACGTTGCAGGTGCAGCGGCATTACTTGTGCAGGCTAACTCAGGTTGGGACACGCAAGATGTTAAAGGTGCTTTAATGAACACAGCTGAAACATTATATGATTTAGATGGTAATCGTTATCCGAATAACACACAAGGTGCAGGAAGCATCCGTGTTGCAGATGCGATCACTACTGAAACTTTAATGGCACCTGGTTCTCATTCTTTTGGAACTTTTGAGAAAGAAAATGGTAGACAAGTAGAACGTCAACACTTCGAAATTCAAAACCTTTCTGATGAGAGAAAGCGTTTTGACATGGAAGTTGAGTTCTTTGACGGTGAAGATCACATTAAAGTGAACACAAGCAACAACCTAAATGTAAATCCAGGTCAAGCTCAGAAAGTTAACATGAACGTACAAGTTGATGCGAGTGGTCTTGAAGGTGGATATTATGAGGGCTTAATTACGCTAACACATGATGATGAAGTAATTGAAATCCCTACGATTCTTTTCGTACAAGATCCTTACGAAGTATTCCAAATTGATGACTTACTAGACTTTGGAAACTTCGAGCTAAACAATGATATATTCGATGTAACATTAGGATTCAACTATGATATTGATTATGTTGATTTCGTAATATATGATGCTGGTTTAACTGCAGGTGCTGGAATAGCTACTGTTGGCGCTCAACCAGAAGGTGAGCATGATTACCAAATCGATGCCAGTGGAGTATTACCTCTTCTACCAGGCGTATTACCTTCTGATTACTACAACTTTGTCGTGTTTGTTGGTAAAGATGGTGCAGAAGAAGGTTGGGTATTAGGCGAATTTGAATTAGATTAAAACAAAAAGGATGAGCCCCGCGCTCATCCTTTTTCATTTATTAATATGGTGTAAACGAACCCTTTAATTGTTCTTTATAGCGTTCTAACTTATTGACACGTCTAAAGGTTAAAAAAGAACAAACCACAACCACCAGTAACATCCACTCATGCTCTTCTCCTCGGTTGCCAATGATGTAATAGCTTTTCAAATTATTCATAACTATAACCTCCTCCGATATATCTAATATACATCTTAGTTTGGCCTTATACTACTTAACTAACTCCTCTTTCTCCCGCTTACTAAGCTTCTTAATCGCCGCTTCTCGCTTCATCGCCTCTGATTTTGACTCGAACTCTTCTTGATAAACGAGTTCAACCGGAAGTTTAGCCCTCGTATATTTTGCCGCTTCACCCGCTTGATGCTTAGCCAAACGTGCTGCTACATCATTTGTGTAGCCAGTATACAATGAGCCGTCTTTGCAGCGTAACATATATATGTAATACATCATCTTAACTCCCTCACAAAAACTTCACCATATGCTCCTCATCATGATAAAGACCGTCATGTAATTTTATCGCATTTTTCTCTAAACCAATCGTTTCAAACCCGATATTTTCATAGAGATTTTTCGCTTGAACATTACTAGAAACTACCGTTAAATAGACTTGTTCTAACTGGTGATTCTTAGCGATCATTAATGCCTGCTCCAACAGCCTATTACCATAGCCGTACCCTCTAGCACTACTTGTCACATACATCCCAACTAAATTACCACGATGTCTCATTTTATAATACTTTTCAAACTGTAACGTTGCCATACCGACTAACGCATCACCTAAAAAAGCACCAAGACTAACCGCTTGTTCTGACTCAAGTCGTTCAGCGAAAACCTCAACTGTACGGTCTTTCTCCTCTTCAAAACTAGATGCAAAAGCTTCTGGGTTAACTTGCAATGCCTCTAACCTTAACCTACGATAAGCCTCAGCATCTTGAGCATTAAGAATTCTAATCTCCACTAATTTCTCCTCCATTCAACCGCTCAGCTCGTAACCTCACTTTCTCCAAATACGCCTCACTCACATCCGGCGCACCACCGCGTAAAATCTCTGTCAAATAATGATCCGGCGGTGCGATCTCATCTTTTTTATCTATCACAATAAAAGTAAGCATCGGGACCAAATCACCGCGGAACTTCACATCCACTATCGCTGGACGGTACATCCCAGAATGCACGCCTTCACGTTCATATAAATAATCACGTGCTGCTTCGGTAATTTCATAAACAACCCCTTCGACCGCCTCACCTTCAGCTTCTACAATGTCAGCACGTCCCCCATCTGGACGATTCACGGTAAACTGAAGTTCATATCCATCCAAACGACCGACACCTAGTCTATCAAACTCTTCAAGCTTCCCCGCCAAGTTAATTCGCTCATCGTCCATACACGACCCATACGCAAAATAATACGGCACGTTGTCTTTCAACTGCCGGTCCAATCGCCAGTCACCAAACGGTACCTCGCGCAAACTTTCAGCCTTCCAAGATTCATAATAATATGTATAAGCCTCAAACGTACCAAAATCTGTCTCTACTTCAACGACTTTTCGCTCATAATGCGAATCACCATTAGGCACGTATCCTTCTAGCTCATCAATTTTTTCTAAAAGTTCACCCGTAACACTATATACTTCACCATAAACTACTTGATCAGAATCCAAAACTAACGCTGGATAACCATTCGTCGTATCAACTAACCGCCCTGTCATCCACGCCTCTTTTGCAACACGATGCGCACCTTCAATTAATCTATGATTTCGCTCATTATACAATAAAGTACCATATACAAACACGTAATGCTCCATCGCTACCCCTCCTACTTTATCTATTATACTAATTCAAAATACGCTTACTGTCACCGTTTCAACCGCAAACTTTTTGGCAACAATAATGGTGAAAAGGAGTGATTGCATGCTTCAAACAGCGTTAACCGTCGTTTTACTCATAGGCGCGATCCATTTACTCATTATCAACCGAAAAAAACATAAACGAAATAAGCAGCTATATGAACTGCTAGACCAAAGTGAAGATTTAAAACGCACCCTTGCGATGGGACTCTACTACCGCTTCAATTTTAAAAAAGATTCCGAAACAGGTGAATTCACCGATCAAGTAAGCAACCTATTTATCCAACAAGTCGACTATGAATTCGAAGGCTTTGTAGCTGATGTGATGAGAACGAAATACGGAGGAGAGACGACTGTAACTGGAACGATTGGCGACTACGGTGTTGATATTCGTCATCACCGCGATGATGGCCTATACCTCGGCCAAGTCAAAGCTTACAAAAACAACGTCTCATTCGACCCAATCGCCATCATCCATTCCAATATGGTCCAAGAAAAAGCTGAAGGAGGATTCATCGTCACAACAAGTGACTTTACGAACCAAGCACGAAAATACGCCAGCTCACTCAACATCGAACTGATCAACGGCGAACAACTCGTCAATTATTTAATAGAAGGACTTAAGGACGAAGAAAAAGAACTCATCGGCCAGCCGAAAGAGGCGTAGGTCGATTGCGGAATTTAGGCGAACGCTTAATTAATTGAGCGTTCGCCTAATTATTGAGGATTTCGCTTAATTATCGAGAATTTCGCCCAATTATAAAGAATTTCGCTTAATTATTAGGATTTTCGCCTAATTATCAGTTCCAACCGCTGATAAATTAAATACGCCGGCTGCACAATCCTTCCACTATGTAAGGTACCTCCATCAAATCTTCTATAACAAAATCCGCTTGAACGCCATCGTATCGCTTATCTTTCATCCATACACTTTTCATACCAACATTTCGCGAGGCTTTAATATCATTTTCTGGATGGTCGCCGACATAAATGCTCTCTGCAGGCACTACATCTAATGCTTCTAATGCTTTATAGAATATTTGAGGATCAGGCTTTTTCACCCCTTCCCATTCTGATATAAGGATGGATTCAAAATAATGCTCAATCCCTAAGGCCTTAATATTATCTAATTGGAATTGGCCTCTACCATTCGTAATCACCCCAAGTATAAGGTGATGACCTAGCAAAGTTTCTAACATTCTATTAAGGTTAGGAAATGGTCTACAGCTATCTTTAAAGCGACTAATATAATCTTCAAGTAACTCCTGCCATGTCAATCCTGTAATGTTAAACTCATCGACTATCTGCTGATAGACTTTATCTTTTGATACGTAACCCCTTTGATCCAGCTCGATAAATCTCGTTATGTATTTTTCTTTAGGTATATGATCCAAAAATGTATTCAATCTGTCATGTTGTTTTTCAATAAAAACCCTCACAGACTTATCTCGATCTAACAACGTTCTATCCAAGTCGAACACGACAGCTTTGATCATGTGTTTTCTCCCTTCATGTCATTACCAACTAAAAAAGAAATACCCTAAAAACGTAAAAATAAAAAAGCTAAATGTCATAAAAAGGTTCAACACAATTCCTACCTTACTTTTACCGATCAAGCCAAACAGTGCACCAATGGGATTAACTAAGAATGTTAAAGCCCAAAAGCTATAGCCATATTGAAAAATGATATTCGGTAACCATAATGCTAGCCCTACAAATGCACAAATAATTGATAACGTTGTCCATAACTTATTACTCAAAAACTCGCTCCCCCATCTAACGACACTCCATCAACCACTTACTCCTATCCTCTATCAATCTCACTTTTGAAAATCCGCATTTCTCATAACATTTAATTGCTCTAACATTTGATACCTCAGGGTCCAAAACAACAACATTTGCATCCGTATTATCAAAAATATAACCAGTAATTGCCGAACCATTTTAGTACCAATTCCTTTATCAAAAAGGCTTGGAACACCTATAAATTGATCAACCCCATAAACTTGATCATGAGTAAAATAGCCGAATCCCACTTTCTTCTCTTCACTTAAACTATACTTTTGCATATAACCAATAGGTGTGTCACCTAACTCGACTATATAAGGGATCACTGGAACTTCTCCAGCGATTCGTGGTCCGTATTTTTCTTTAACTTTTACCAAATCAAATGGAGAATTCACATCACCATAGAACTCCAGAACCTCTTCTGTACTTAACCATTTCGCCATGGTCTCATAATCATCTTCGTTCATTTTTCTGATTAATACTTTCAAATCTAAATTCAAAATTGCACCTCAGTTCCTTTATTCAGTATTAAAATTTAACACTAAATCCGTTAAACTGATGAAGCCCTGTCCCAAAATGAATAAGATCTTTCTCTCTTAATGTTTTGACTGCATCTTTAACCTCATCCAAAATACCAGGTTTAAGTCCTATCGTATTATGTCCACCATAAATCATTGTTACATTTGGTATATTAGATATTTTTTCTAAAGATTCTACAAGATCAATAGGGTTTGTTGTTGGAAAAAAAGCATATATAGGCGTTTCATCATAAAGCAAATCACCAGTAAATAAGTAGCCTGTACTTTGATCATAGACTGATATATGACCTGGAGAATGTCCTGGAGTATGGTATATGGATAAATTACGATTCCCTAATGCTATTTCATCCCCATCATTCAACAAACCAGTAGGTACGCCTTGAAATGGTTGATACGTTTCTGGATTAAATGAATCAGGCGTAGGAATGGTAATATCACGCCCTACATCTTTCCTGACTTGCTCAATTGGTAGCTTTTTAATACCGTTGACTAGCCAATCTTCCTCGTCCTTATGAACAAAAATCTCTTTATACTCACCATGACTTCCAATATGATCCCAATGAACATGTGTCGTGATCACCATAATCGGTAAGCTTGTTAACTGATCTGTAACCCTTTTAATGTTATCGATCCCTAGCCCAGTATCGATCAATGCTGCTTTCTTTTCACCAATTAATAAATATGAGTGTACCTTCTCCCAGTGACCAAATTCACTAATAGCAAAAGTTTTACGATCTATCTGAGTAACTGTAAACCAAGAGTCTTGAATGACCACAAAATCCACCTCTCAACTTCGATTAAAAAGCTTACTTATACTAATCTCATTTTTCATTTTATCTCCTCTTCCTATCAAAATGCTTTTCAACATTCCTTCTTATAAAAAACTAAGTTAGCATACTCATTAATTCTCTTGGTTACTCCCGTTTTTAAATAACCCATCTTTTCGTACAAATAACAATTCCTCTCTTCTTCCATAATGGTCGCCAACTCCCATGACTTAGCTTGAGGAAACATTTCTTCAATTAAATTAATCGACTTCTGAGCTATACCTTTTCCTTGGTCAGCAGGAAGGATAAACATTGGGCTGATCCAAAAGTGTTCATTCTCTTTCCAATATACACAAATCGCACCTACCACCTTGTCATCAGCCGATATTAAATAAAAACCACCACTTGGATTATGTATTCTCGCTTTTACCCTATCCATAGTTTCATAACCTGGATTTGTAGAGTAATCTTTATATTCCTCCAACAAAGATTTAAATGATTTAACTTGAGTCTCGTAAATTATATCCGCATCTTGTTCTGTTGCTTTTTTTAGCTTAACTTCCACTACTTTCACCTACGTATCATTTGATTAAGGATTGAACCTTTAAAGCGATTTCCTTTGGCTTTACGTTAAGAAACGGTAGCCTAGCAATATCAACCCACATTGGTTCATAAGTTCCTCTATTTCTGCTCGAATCAGTATACTCCTCACCTTTGCCTGACCCAATTGTTCCACTTACAATTTCAGATAGGAAAAAGTATTGAGTACCATCATTAAATATTAATTTTTCAAGGCACTCACCAACCCTAACCTCAACACCTAATTCTTCTAAGGCTTCTCTTTTAGTGGCTTCCTCTGGTGTTTCTCCTTCCTCAATTCCACCACCTGGAAAGACGTAATAGACCGAACCTTCTCTAACCCTTTTAATAAGCACAACCTTCTGATCTTCAATTAGTACCACTGACCCTCTGTTTCTCAGGAGAATTCCTCCCTCTATTAACCAAGCTCCTTCACCAAAGTATAGTAACTACTACCAGGTGGATAATCTTCTATTTCACCTACAACTTTATAACCTTTAGTTTCATAAAAAGTACGAGCTTGAAACTCAAAAGTCCTTACTAGCGCTTTTGTTGCACCTTTCTCTTTAGCGATCTTCTCTGCCTTTTCAAGAATTTGGCCACCTAACCCTTTACCTCTATGCGCTTCATGAAACCAAAAATCATTAAGCTCCATCCAGCCCCAATAAACCTCGGCTGTTATGCCTCCAATCCATTCCTCATTGTGGTTAGATACAATGATATTGATTGGTTGTACAGCACCTTTTCGCCTCGCTCTTTTATTGTGCATAGATTGCTCATTATTATATTCTTTAACTTTACTATGTAAAAAAGATGAAAACTTTTCGCGATTCGTCTCTAAAACCTCAATATTATAATCCACCTTTGTCCTCCCCACACTTTTACCTAAGCGCTTGTATTATTTCCTCAAAACAACTGACTGAAAATGAAAATCCCCACCAACTGTTTCTTTTGGTACGACTTCAAAGTTTTCAATTATAAAGAACTCTGCTAATAACTGCTTGATCGATTCATCATCGTAAAAGGAGAAAAACCTCTTGGGATTATAATGATCATCTTCCCAAATCCCTTCTTGATTCCTACCTCCATAAACACCTATATAAAGTAAGCCAGAAGGTTTCAATACTCTTTTTATTTCGGCCAGCACATCTTTTATTTCCTTTCTTGAAACATGCAGTAGACAATTGAGTGCCCAGATCGAATCAAAATTATGATCTGGATAATCAAGATTAGCAAAACTCATCACTTCAGCATCTAACCCTTTTTCTTTACATAACTTAATCATTTCGGGTGATAAATCAGTGCTAATCGTATTTAGCCCTTGCTCTTTAAAATAAAGGCTATCTTTCCCTGGTCCTGCACCAATCTCTAATAAACTCTTACATCCTTCAGTTAATAGATACTCGAGAAACTTCTCTCGTTCATTAACCTTCCACTCTTGTAAACTAGATGAATTTCTTTCAACAGCTTTCTGATTGTAAGATTCAACAGTACTTTGCTTGTTCATTTGTTCACCTTCAAACTCATAATTGTTGTTTTTATATTTTAGCTGGTTAGTTTGTTAAAAATTTCTTTTCCACTCTCTTTTAATATTAAACTACTCCGGCGCTACAAGTTCTACTTTGATTCGATCTGGGTCTTCAAAGTAAACCGCATAATAATCATCTCCCCCAGCAAAAGGGTGTTGATCTGCGTAGAGGATCTTTACACCTCTTGATTTTAATTTCTCCGTCATTTCATCTACATGCTGGCGCGATTCTGCGTGAAATGCTAAATGATTAAGACCGACCCGACACCTATGATATGGAACGTCTAAAAAACGATCTTCTGCCTGGACAAAAACGATATATGTATCACCTAACTTAAAGCTACAACCGCTTTCCCATTCTTGATAAGACGTATACCCTAACCCTTCAAGGAACCAACGCCAAAAATTAGCAGACTCTTCTAAATTAGAAACATATATTTCTATATGATGTATTAAGCCTTTCATTTTCAAACCTCCTACCTTTACACGCGACATTTCTACTCAAATCCAAACTCAACAAAGGAAAAAAGCTAAAGCTATTAACGTAATAAACTATTAGATACTCAATAAGAGAGCACCTACGAGAAAGAGCAGGAGACCCATAAAAAGATGAAACCAACTTCGCTGTACATCGTTTAAATATTTTTTGCAAAATAGGAGCCAAACAAAGAGTTTCCACCAAAAAGAAATAAGACACTAGCCAATTGAAGATGACTTTGATTCGGCCACAAGATATCTACACTAATTAATGTGATGAGGATTAATGGAATAAGAAGTATACCAACAACTTTTTGTGGTTTTTCACCTTCTGTTCCTATATACTCGTAGTCTGAGTATCCAAAATTTAAAAAGCCAACAAGCCCTAATAATATTACTCCCCCTATTAGAATGTATATTAATAACAAAATGCATTTCCCCTTATAGTAAACTTTCATTTTCAGACTGCACCATAATCAGGTCACCATGGTCAGTACCGAGGACAAGGATTGTTGGTTTATAACTTGTCAAAATATGTTCCCTCCCTCTATTTACTATTCTCGCTCCAAACTTCACTCTCCTTCTCCAATCCATAAACATAAAAAAATGCCAAACTTTTTACAGTTCAGCATCCTCATTACAACCCATGATGAATCCACCGAAACTCTGGCACAAGTTCTGACACCGTCACGAACTCAACATCACCATCCACTTCCTCAATCCATTGTTTTAACGCTGTTGCCGTTTCTTTTCCAGGCCTTCCAACGTGACCGATGGCAACACATTCTTCGTTTTCTTCCAGTCGCTGTTTAATCGCCTGGCATTGTGAACGAATGTGCCTAACATTCGCCACATCGTCTAAAAAGATATGGTTCTCCACAATCGGAACACCTAACTCTTCAGCGACATCTGGCGCGACACTAAAATAATTCGACTTACTATCAACATACATCATCCCTCGCTCTTGCACAGCACTTAACACTTGCTGCATGACGCGTTCATCTTCAGTCGCTACAGACCCCATATGATTGTTAATACCAACTGCATACGGCACATCATCAATCGCCTCTTGCACTCGCTGTTTGATCTCATCGTTACCCATTTGCGTCGTAATCGCACCTTCGCCCAACTGCCTTGACGTCCCAGGTCGCCCTTCCATTGACAAATGAACAATCACTTCATGACCATTTTCATAAGCCATTATTGCTTCTTCTTGCGTATTAGGTCCAAACGGCATGACAGCGACAGTTAATGGAATATTCAAGCTTAAGATCTCCTCAGTACCTTCCAATCCATGGCCCAAGTCATCAATAATAATTGCAACCTTTTTCGTTCCTTCAACTTCCTCACCAGTTATTTCAATCACCCATATGTAAAACACCATTAGCATCACACATAAGACAACAACACGCTTCACAACGTCACGTCCCTCACTTCATTGTTGTCTTATTATTTCCTTTAGTAAAAAAGCTTATACCGTAAGAAGAGACTACCTGATTTCAAAATACGTTAAGTCCTGAAAAATCGCCACTATACAACCTGCTAATAATTTAAAAGGTGTGAAAGAACCATAGCTGAAATAAACATAACAACAGGAATCATTAAACTAAAACGCAACTTCTTCAAATCATAAAGCCTTTTCTTTTTTAACACCAAATCAGTTATGAAGTATAAAAATGCTGCTAGTAATCCCACCCAAGTAAAGTAAAAACCAAATATAAGGTGTAAGACCCCTGAGAACACAACAAATATTTTGTCTGATGTTAACTTTGAAATCAGACGAGCTATGTAATCACTTATAAGTGAAGTAATCGTTCCATAAATTAAAAAGATGGGTAACGAATACATTAAAAACACCGGTATACTTCCAAAGTAAGAATCTAGATTAACTATAAAATCATTTAATGAACTATAGCTACCACTAAAAGGGTCAAAAAAACCTAAAAATAAAGCATATATAGAACAAGAAATAGACGCAGACATTAATTTTCTAATGATTAAATAATCAATGCTTTTTTGTAATGCCAAGTAAAACCCTCCAAAAATTCAGCCCCTAATGCGCGACTTTAAAAACTCTTTCACCTTCAAAAAAGCCACAAATAACTAACGATTATAACGACAATCGCACTAAACATATAAACAAACTGCAAAGCCATTGAAAAAAGTAACTGATTTTGCACGAAATTAATAAATATAATTAATAATAAGAACCCTAAAAAACCTGCTAATTGTAACCCAATATGTAAATTCTCAATCCATGTAAACCCAACAATAAGCCCAAAAATAATTATGCCAATATAGCCTAGTAATACAAAAAAGTATTGTCCATTTCGACTCACTCGCAAGTTAAACACCACCTTCATCCCTTAATATACTAGACCGCCAACTAGCCGCCAACTATATTTTTAAAATTTTCCATATAATTTTTCTTAAAGTCCAAAATATTATTAAAATAATATACAACTCTGTTAAAATAGAATTAGTTTACTGGATAAAGGTGGCAATAATGATGATCATTGAACTAACCCGCTTTCGAGTAAAAGAAGGAAAAGAGCACCGCGTTGATGAATGGCTGGAATTTTTAAATGAGCATATGGAAGATGTGCTGCTCACATTAGAAGATGAGAAGATGTACGTCGAAAATATATTCCGCGAAACAGTCGATGGCGTCGACTACTTATACTGGTATTCTATTGAAGGTGAAGGTGGTCAAGATGTTGAGGACTCAGAACATTGGGTTGATCAGAAACATTTAAAGTATTGGAAAGAGTGTATCGATGAAACTTATGAACCTGTTGATCTAGACTTAGAAGTGACAATGATCCCAAAACGCATTCGTGAGAACTTATTTTAAGGGAGTGTTAACATGGATACAAAACAACTAGATACATTGTTCTTCATCGCCATATCCATTAGCGTCCCGTTATGTATTTTAATTCCGATATTAGATATTATCTTTAGTCTGCCTCCTGTCGTATTATATACGTTACTGCCATTCGGCATCATTCTTGCATTAATTGCCGTTGTGGCATCTGTCCTAAGAATACGCTAATAAAAAAACGTACCGAGCTCAACTCGATACGTTCTTTTATTGCTTCTTCAATTCTTTAAACATAAGTATTGCACGCTTTCCATAAATAAACGCAAGCGCACCAAGCGCAATAACGAAAATCGCCGCGAACGCGATCAATAAGTAACTTAAATATTGAGGAACACTCACCGCTACAGCTGCTACGATCAATGCACCGAGTAGTAAGTACGTGAACATACGTGGTAGCATATAATTTGTACCTCCAACTTCTCAAAAAGTATTGACATTCTCATTATAAGCTATTATATTATTAGTTGTCGATAATTTAAATGTGACACTTTCATAACACGACTCCGTAGCTCAGCGGGAGAGCACTTGCTTGACAGGCAAGGGGTCGGTGGTTCGAATCCACTCGGAGTCACTGGGTGCCAAACCCCACTAGACCCCCTCGCCGTAACGGCCCGGGGGTCTTTTCAATTCTAAAATATTTTTGTATATTCAATTAAAACACTTAAAAATAGTACGTGTGGGCACATATTGGCCACATGGTATATTAATTAGTTGTTATCATATAAAGAGTATACCCAGGTGTCACTTTACAATCAAAACCAATTCCTACATCTATGCCACCCTCACCATTGATTTCAAGATTATCATAAGATTCGTTATTAATTTGCATAGATTGGATAACTGCATAACTATAATCACTTTGACCTTTATCAATAAAAATCTTATCCCCTTTGTTCAGGTTGATATTCGAAAGTTTAATCCCTACAATTTTATCAGTTATTTGCTTAAAAGGGGTTCCAACTTCTATAAGATTGTCTCCTTTTTCAATTAAATAAGGTATTAATTGCACATTTAATAGATCATTTATAGATTTCACTAGATTATTAATGTAATCCATATACCTACTCAATTCGTCTATGCCCAATATGTCATCTTCTTCAGCACCATGTGAAATTCTATTTCTTCTTTCAGCTAAATCATCTAGTATGTCAAAACAATTTTCAACTGGTATTTCAATTTCATCAAGATACTTTCTAAAAGTACCATTAGATTGTTTTAATAAAGATGTTAGATTTGAAATTCCCACAGTTTTGAAGAATTCGTTTAAAGATTTTCCTCTAAAGTTGTATGAATGTTGAGTAAAAGCCTCACTATTCAATCTATATTTTTTATCTCCTTTACAATTAGCACAACTATAAAGGTTAGAAATTATTGTTTCTTTAGTAATTATATCTTTATATTTAGGCAAATTTAAGCTACTTATCAATTGAGCTGATAACTCATAGTGATTGTTGATTATCTCTACTGGTAGACTGCTATACTTTGGTATACTTTTCTTCAAGAAATCAATATACTCTATAATACTATTTTCAATATATCTCTCAAATAATCCATATAAGTTAATAATAATACTGGTATACTCATATATCCTGATATCTTTATCAAAATTAAATTTCAATTGTTGTTTGATATCTTCAAATATTTCATATTCGTCAGAAGAAATATGGCCACTTATTCTCTTAATTTTTGCAAATAGTTCTCTATTATTTTTAATGCCTGTTATATATTTATTTAACTTATCTGTACCGTGATTAAATTCAATTATTGAGTATTCCATATGCTACCTCAAGTAACTAGTGAAAAAATCTTGCATCTTTTCGATTCTATTCTTCACATCACTTTGGCCTGTATTTCTTCCTCCGAAAATATCGTAATATTCTTTGTAAAATTCTTTTATATCTTCATTGATCTTTTCCTTTTGACTAACAAGCATATCTTTTCGGTCAATAAAGTCACTTAAAACATACATCATGGGATCATATATAACTTTTGTAGGTCTGTTATAGAGAATCCATTTATTTTTTCTCTCTCTGTATAAACAAAATGCATCTTCTTCAAAAATACTATAAACTAATTCACATGTCTCCGTAAATAATGTTTTATATTCATTTAAAACTTCTGCAGGAAATAAATTCCCTTGTTGAAGAAAACGATCTAAAAACTCTGTAAGAGTGATTTTTTCCCATTTTTCAATATGCCTGAATGCAAAAAATCTTAATACTAATTCAACATCTTGCATTTTTTTGTAGGATGGATTATTAATTAATTCTTTAGGAGGATTGCCATCCAATTCTCCTTGTGTCACTTCAGGTAGATTCCACATTTTGCAAAAGTGCTCATTTCTTGATAATTCCATACAAACACTATTCAGAGGGCCATTATATAATGCATTTCTTGTTTCCTGAGGTTCCAACCTTTCTCCCCCACTGTTTATTCTTTCAAAAACTAATTGTTTCAACCTTTGAGATTCTTTTTCAGATTTTGCGGTTTCTTTCAATAATATCATTGAAGATAAATATCTCCTGTCAATTCCTCTCTTTACCTGAGTTGGTAATTCAGAATACTTACACCCATTCAATTCTTTCCATTCTTCTAAGCCATTAAGTTCGAAACCATCTTTATAAAACTCGTAAATTGCAGTCAACCTTTGAAGACCATCCATTACTTCATATTCGGAAAAATCAATTTCATAAAGGAAAATAGGAGGTATAGGAACGTTCATTATAAATGATTCAATTAATCTGGATTTTTTTTCAGTACTCCATCTATGTCTTCTTTGAAATTCAGGGTCTAAAATGTAATCTTCACTTTCGACTATTGACGGAACTGTAGTCAATTGAAACCTTCCTTGCTCAGTAACAATTCTTACTTCACCTTTTGTATATTTTTCATTAACTTTTTCCTCATCCATTGTCATTCCATTTCCGTTATCATCTGTTTCAATTTCAATATGTTCATCTTTAATTAAATCTTTCATTAAATCAACTCCTATAAGCCTCAAAGATTTTGAGTATTTATTTTTCACCATTCAAGGTATTCAAATAGATAAAATTTCTTACTGAGATTTATCACAAATAACCAAATTGCTAAAGCGGATACTATATTTATATTTACCACTTTCTATAACTTAGTATATCAACACATTAAACCTATTAATAATTAACTTTTTCCTTTCTTCAATAAATTGCTCATAATTCTCAACCTTCCATAATTCTTTATCTCTAGGAATCAGGTGCATATCAAGATACTCTTCCGATTTATCAGCAAACCATATCTCAGGCAATTGATTACTTTTGCCACCTGCTCCGTTTTCTTGTTGTGTTAGTAACATACAATTTGCTATCTGATCCCTGTCTTTCTTTTTGTATGACAATACTTCTCTCCCTGATTGAGGATTAACTTCTTTTACCTTTTGAAGCTCACTTTGAGGGAAGATATGATCGATTTGCGGTTTATTATTTTGAAATGCAGGATGATAAGCAAAACCTTTATACCATAAATTGAAGATTAAATGGATGTTTTTAGAATCATAATGTAAATCAAGTATCGTGTCCTCACTCACTTGTAAATTACGACCGCTTCTTCTAATAGCTTCAAAGATATCTTCGACGTTAAATTCTTTTGTTTTTCGAATTGTATCAACACATCGATCAATTACGTTATCAGGACTTCCGCTGAATGATCCTGTTAATAATGTTTTCAAAATGTATTCATCTAATCTTTTAACACTACTCCATTTGTCCTTGAAATGATATCTGAAGTAAATTATCGGTATTAAGCCAAGATAGGAAGTTAAAGCTTTATCTGACCGTAGATATGTTTTTCCATACAGAAAATCTCTAACATCGTTTATAGCATTAGCGATATCATCCCATTTTTCCGATATATTCTCCCTAGTACTTTCTTCACGGAATTTAGGTACACTGTATGCTGCACCTTTATTTAATAACGTTAAACATGTTTTGAGTACAAAATCTCGGTTAAACTTATACCCTGTATTATTTAATTCCTCTAGTAGTTCTTCCATATTTTCATCTGCTTCTTCCCAACTTGAAGACAATAATGAGAAAAGCAAATCTGATTTACCTAAGACAGTACCGCCAGAATTAGCTCGTATAAAGATTTCAACTACATCATCCTCCGTGTACGCTTCTGGGTTATCAATGCTATCTAATTCTTGATAAATTAGTGTTTCATCAGAAGTAAAAACTTTTAAGATATTTGATATGTTTTTACTGATTTTCTTTGTTTCATCTTTTGACAATTCGTAATCAGCCGCTTCAATGACTTCCTCAGTAATGTCATAAGAATCACCACGATTAAAGACAATGTTTTTAAATTTTATCCATGGAAATTCAACATTCTTTTGGTTTAAAAACTTAAACTGGTATCGTATATCGTCAGGTTTAGTTAAATCACCACTTAAAATGTTTAAATATAGCTCTTTTCCTTCATAACTACCTTTTAATCCAATATATAAACTTTGTAACCTCTGTTGTCCATCAAGAACCAATTGTTTTACTTTGTGATCTTCTTGCAGTACGTAGAAATCCGTTAACTTCAACTTTTTCTTATAATCTCTCATAAATTGTCTTCTTTTAAGGTTGCTTTTAGTCTTCCAAACTAGAAGTGTACTTATTGGATATTCACGTAAAATTGAATCAAATAGTCTTTCAATTTGCTCTTCTTTCCAAACAAAGGGCCTTTGAATATTAGGTAGCCAAAATCCCCCATCGGCTTCCTCGTTATTTAGATAATTAACCATTTTTCTAATAGTTTCTTTTTGGTTTTTCATTCATATCCTTCTCCCTTTAGCTCCTCCCCGCCAAAACGGCCCGGGGAACTTTTTATGTTTAAAATGATTAAATAATTACAACGGAAAATCACCTATTGTCACGTCACAATTTGTTACAATACTTATTCTAAATAAATCTACTACACAAAATTCATGTTATGTGAGCATACTATGGTAAATAGTACCTTATAAAAAGACTTGCACCTTTGCCTTTTTTAGGTGATTCTAATACTTCATCATTTTCATTCATATGTTCATACATTACATCACAGCAGCTAGGCATATTGTGGTTCGCTCCAGGGTAACCACCTATTTTTTTATGAAGTTCTCTTGACGATATATCAACATAGCCTTTATCAAGAACCTTTGCATCTTCAATAGACTCAAGAAATGCTTCTCTAAACTGATCTTTCTTGTACATAAGTAACTCCTCCAGGACGTTTGACTTCATTTAGTAACTGTCTATTTAAAATAATGTTAATTGGTTACGTTTATAGTGATGGTCCAAAGTGCTTTTATGTAATTGTTTAATATCATTGAAACTTTTTTTGTTTAGTTCTTTACTATTAATATATAGTCTTAAATCTTTATGAATTTCAATCATTTCATCAATTAATTCTAACTTAAGCTGTTCTTCCCTTTCTATTTTATCAAGGTATGCTGAGGGATTCCTTGCATAATTTTTTAAATCCTTATAACTTTTAATTCGGCTTTTATAAGAACATTTGATAAACTTTTCTTCTAACAATATCCCCATACAAAATTCGCATTCTGAACACTTTTCATATGAAATTCTATCTCCATTTTCTTTAGGGCATCTAGGGCCAAAATTTGAAGAAGGATCTTGCTCATAATAGTTGTTGTTATAGTAACAATTTAAATATTGAACTACATTTCTATTTTTGCTCAACGTCTCTATTTTTTCTAGTTCCATGTTTAACATCCATTTTTTATTTGAAGGATTATTTATTATATCGTCATCTAATTTTTCCTTAATGAAGTTTCTTTTATATTCTTTCAAATCTATTTCTAGGATTGACACACCTTTTCTTCTCACTTTTTCAATTTTTAATTGAGAAGTTTCATGAGTAACAGTGATCTCAATCATTAGCTTTTTGCCATTGATAACAACGAACACATCAGGAATGACTCCATCTTGATAACTTTCTAATATAACTTCGTCAAAATTCAACTCTTTCTCTTCAGTTAAAGTCCAATAATTGTTTGTCCCCTCAATTCTCCACCTAACCTTAGGTATTATAATTTTTCTATTTTGATTCAAAATATCCTTAGCAGCTATATGAAGTGCAGTTTCAAATGCATTATTGCAATTCTCATTAGAATGAGAGAAATGATGTACTGTTTTTGGACCTTTTTTTGCTATTAAAGGCTGTTTACATGACGGACAAACACATCCACACGCCAAACCGCGTTTTACATCATCAATATATACTAACCTATCATTCCTTAATCCGAATGGTAGTTTCACGTCCATTTAACTCACTCCACCCAAACATATTTTAATAATGCTATAAACTAATATTTTGGTTTCAAACCACGACCGCAATTAAAGAGGTATAAAGAGCAGCCATAACTTTTCTTCTAAACATTTGAACACCTCTTGTTTATCGCATCAACTAGCTAAACTTCTTCTATGGATCAGCATCAAAATTAACCAAGACACAATGATATATACAATATACAACACAAACACTAGTACTAGATTAAGGATCACTCCCATAGTACCCGCGAAATGTTCAGCCGCAGCAGATTGGTACCATGGAAAAACAAACAAAAGTAATACAAAACTTACAAGAAAAACCGTGCTTAAGCCATCCTTATAATCCTTTCTTTTCTTCATGACTATAAGGCCAAGTGGAAAACTTATGACGACAATAGCCACTAAGAAGATGATAAATAATAAATTAACCGTATCCATATTAAATCTCCTAACTCACTCAAAAATCTCTTAATCTATTACTATAATTTTACATCCGCAAGTTCTACATTCTCTTTTAGGTAGTCTGGTGCATCAGAATGGGATAAAATCTCAGAAGTTGTCATCCAGATCACCTCATCAACTTCATCACTGCTCTTAGCATAAGCCTCTCCAGATTCGTGTTGGCATAGGAATACAATGTCGATCACATTTAGGTCCTTGTCAGTGACGAATGAGGAGCTATTCACATACTTAGAAACCTCTACTTCAATGCCTACTTCTTCTAGTATTTCTCTATGTAAAGTTCTTTCTAAAATATCTCTGGAGTTCCCCTCGATCTCACATTTTCCACCAACAAGTGAAAGTAACCCACCAGCGTGTTCTTCTTTTTCGCTTCTTCGTATTAATAGCCATTTTCCATCACTATGAATGGCACCTTCTACATTTACTATGAACATAATTCCAACCCCTTTTTCCCAACGCCATGTTGTTTATATCGATAATGACAAGATATAAAATGATACGCCAAAACCGAATATTGTAGCTATGAGCAAAAATGTAAAATGCTCTTTCTTCTTTGCAACTAACATTTCAACAAGTTCAATGACATTAGTTAATCCCCAACAAAAGAACATTCCAAAAAGTAATAAACCAGGAAATTCAGTTGAAGAATCAGCGCTTACTAACCCTGAAGTAGATATAAAAATAACCTGAATGGCAAAATAAATGGATAAAGCACTAAAGAAAGCCTTCAAGGCAAATAAAAACTTATTACTTTGTTTATATTTCTCTTTGACCCTGGCCAACACACTCAACAACTGTCCCCACCCTCCGATTGTTAATTGAATATTCCTAAAATTAATGTTAACATAAAATTCCAACCAACACTAAGTTCATTCTTACTTCCAAAGTGACTTTTTCTATAAGGAGTTGATCAGTTTGAGTGATGAGTTGTTTCAATGGATTAACGGTAAAAAAACAGATGCCCATTTGCATGATCTAAGTGAAGAAGATAGTAAAGAATTTGTGGAAAGAATCAACAAAATGTATCGACACGACCGTGACACTTACGTACCGTCTCATAAAAAAGATCAAAACAAATAAAGGCACGCTAATAGCTAGCGTGCCTTCCTCTTTACCTTCATTAATTTTTCTTCTGCTCTTCCCACAGTTGCAAACGCTCTTCATGGCTCACTTCTTTATGAACTTGATGCAACATCCATACGTAACCGAAAGGATCCATAAATATAGCATTGGAAACACCGTGATCTGGAAGTTCAGTTACTGGCTGAATCTCTGTGCACTCCATTTCCATTGCTTTTGAGTACGTTTCATTAATGTCTGGGACCGTTACGTTTACCCAACTCGTTTTTGGGTGGTCTGGCTTTGGTGCAATTAGATAAAAATCAGGATTTTCATCCAACAAATGAAATTGAACCTCGTACAATTTGAAGACTGCTTCATTTTCACCACGAGGAAGGTTTGAAACTTCGACACGTTTTACCTCAAATACTTTCTCGTACAAATCTAATGCTTTCAAGCTGTCTTTTACAACTAAATCAATTTCTACACCAACCATAAGTCACACTCCAATTAGAAATTTTATCTTATAACAAGACTTGATGTTAGCCACAACACATAGATCGCTGCACCTGCTGTAAACAGTGACGTTACAACAAGAATAATAGATAATGCTATTCGTTTCTTTTCAAACTGCTCGAATCCTAAAGTAGCTATTAAAAAGCTTAATGATAACAGCAATAAAGTTAAAACAATCCCAACAGATGGGTTAAACAAAAACGGCACAACAAGAATTAAAGTTAAAACAGCAAAAATTATTTTAATTGGCTTAAAATCAAATGTTTCCATAAATCTACTCCTAACATCTTAAATAAATACACAAATATATCCAGGAGGTCGTGCTTTACTTTCAATCATGACCACACCCTCCCACAAGGTAACCTTTCACTTCTATTTTACCACAAATCTCTTAACACCCATTCAAAAACATAAAAAAAGCACACCCTTTGAAAGCGTGCTTTATACTGCACTATTCCTCTATATAAATCTCAATTTCATCCTCATATTTCTCAACTAATGCGGTTGTTACACCATAGATTGATTGTTCAATTTCATTTGAATCTGGGTCATCAATTTTCTCTAAAAAGTAACGATCTTGATAAACCGTGCGCTCTGCACTTGCTCGTGAGAAAGCTTCGTGATATTCTTCAGGCTCCATATCAAACCGCTCAGCCTGTTCTTCAACGAAAGCTCTCATTCTCTCTGCCGCTTCAGGATCAAGATCATCAAAAGGATAAGACGGATCAGCTTCAACGTAGCTTTCAACGTCATCTGATAAATCGATTCCCATTTCATTCCTAACCTCATCAATAATTAACTCATCTACAATATACATTTCAACCGAATTGCGCAAGTTTTCATCATGAACATTAAACACAAAACGTACGTCACCAACTGTAATCTCTTCACCTTTTACAACAGCAGCCGTATCATCATGACTATATCCAGAATCTGAACATGCTACAACTAAACTTATACTTATTATCATAACTAAAAATATTACTTTACGCATCTTGCCACCTCTTTTGAAGCTATTAAATCACTGATTTCATTGTATCATAGAATAAGCTTCAATCACCTTCATCAGTCCTCTAACTCCAACACCATTGATTCATTGTTGTCTTCCCATCTAATACTGACATCAATTTGTGCATCTTCCTGTGTGACTTGACAACCAACACAACTCCCAACCGAGATATTGAGTACACCATTACTCATAAACCTATTTTCCGCCATGCTAGAGCTAGTCACACCATCAACCGAATAACTAATGTTTTCTGGTGGTTCACCTTCACCAATATACTCCATTATTAGACTGACGTTTTCACTATCTCCACCTCTAATCGAAACAAAATACTCAACTTCCCAGTGATCTGTTTTGTCTTTAAAGGAAAGTTCCTCATAATCTGAATAACATGCTGTGAGAACTAAGCTTGTTAAAACTAATGCCATAACTATTAAAATACTATTACTTTTCATACTTTATCACCTTTTAAATCGAATTCTTAAAGTAAACTAAGTTATCCGTCCAATCACCAAATTCATAGATAAATCCTTTTCTCGTGCACTCATACTCCATTCCAACACGCTCTGCCAATTGAAAAGACGCCTCATTATCCACGTTAATATGCGCTTCAATACGGTGGTAGTTTAAATGTTTATGACCTATTTCGAGTGCTTCTTTAACCGCTTCTTGACCGTATCCATTGCGCCATTGATGATTGTGAATTGAATACCCAATACTTCCCCATTGGAAGTTATCTCGTACAAGCGTTGAGAAATCTACCATTCCAATATGAACGCCGTCCGTTTTTCTAAACAGACCAAAAACAAACGCTGTATCTGAAATGGCCAACTCCTGATGCTTGTCCACTAAATCACGAAACCATTCTTCTGTACAATTACTCATGTCTCGCTTGCCTTCATCATGACGGTGCTGTGAAGGCTTTCGACTTTCAAATCCATCGAGCCAACTTTCGTAATCAGATTTCTCTAAGGGCTTAATAATTAACCGACCAGTTTCTGACACAATATCAAAAGTTTTTTCAACTATTTTCAATGAGACATCTCCTTCGTATTACTTGTACTTGACTTCCATAGTTTAAACAGTCCAACGACTAAAAAAGTAAATGCTATTAATTCTAAAACCCTAGGAATATAACTAGTCCACATTACATACTCTCCCATAGTCATCCCCATTGGCGGACCATGTTCTTGGAAGTAACGCATTATAGTAATACTTGTCGCAAAAGTAATTTGGTATAGTTCACTAATTAAGAGCAATAAGAAAAAATAAAAACCACCAGTAAAAGAAAGTTTTCTAGAGATGATTAGCCCAACGATTAACAAAACAACCGTTGCGACCAGAATTAATACATTTACAAATTCCAATAACAATATAGCCCCACCTTTTAAACCTTAACTATTTTAATACCTTCCATTCATTAAAACACTCAGCCTCGATCGTTAGTTTCTTAGTTTTCATCCAATCAAATGCCTTCAGAACTAACGGAGAAGCATTATCTATAGACACTTCCTCCTCTGACACCCATAAAGCGCCAAGGGAGTCCTGACCTTTAAATTGATTTGGCTCGATTAACACTCCAGCAAATTGTCTAACTGTATAGAAAACAGCGATATGATGGACATCTGTGTGACCTTTCCACAACCAAGGCAGCTTAAAGTCAACCACACCAATATTTTCATCTATTTCAACTCGCAAGCCTGTTTCTTCATGTACTTCTCTTCTCATCGCCTCTGTTAATGACTCGCCTTCTTCTAAACTACCACCTGGCAGATCAAATCTATTAATATAAGGACCGCCATTTTTATGTATAACTAATAATTTCTCGTCTTCAATACAAAGTCCGTAGACACCGAAGGCTCGGTGGTAAATTCTATCACTGATCATTTGGACCCTCCTAAAACGGTGTTAACAAAACCAAACTCCCCCTTAATTTTAACACAAAATTCCAAAATTTAATAAACAACAAAAGACGGCCACACGCTTAATATTCACTTTTTTATTTGCTTGCAAGAGTCACCGTCAGCTGTAGTGATCTAATTTAGAATATAAGAGATCTCTTTGTTTAGTTATATAAATTTGGTGAAATAATATAATTTAATATGACAAAATTTAAGGGGGCGATCTCAATTAGTAATCAAGATTATATTAGGCAGTATATGCTTGAAAAAAGAAAGCGAATATTGGAAGATAACAGCCGAGGTACCATAAAAGTTTATAACAATGTAGGCGAACCCTATTATAAGCCATTTAGGTATTTTATAAATAAGGCGGGTCAGTCATCTGCTTTTAAATAAAATCAGAGCTTAGTCAATGACTAGCTCTTTTTGTTTAATAAACCTTTTTATTTTTAATTCTCTCTAAGACACTATAGTTGTGATTCTTTCTACTATGTTCTATTGCAGCTTTACGCCTTTTAAGGATTTCTTGTCTTATAGTCTCCCTTTCTTTTTTCCTTTCTTCAGCTTTCATTACCATTGGACTCAGCTCCTTACTTTATATTATATAACAGCAATCCCCTCTAGTCATGAAATCACTTTCAAAGTAAAAATGAAGACTTCACATTTTGTGTTACATGAACTGATCTGAATAGTAAACTTAATCAGTTATGCAAAACACACTTCCACTTCACCTTCTTTTTGAGCTGTCTCAAGACAGTTTTCAAGGAATTCTTTGATCTGCACATTGTCAGGATCATTCCCTGATAAGGTGTACTTGTTTTCGTGAGAGTGGATAAATTCTTGAAGTGCATGTTCCATCTGGGTAACAGAGAAAGTGGAGCGTGCACCAACGCCACTTACACCTCCATTATGTTCTTCTGAATCTAGTACTTTGTATAAAACATCAGCATTATAGTTCGACATACTAAAACGAGCATAAGCAATTTTTCTACCAGCATGATTATAGCCAAAAATGTCATGACCCATAGGCTTTCTCCTTTCACATAAGACCATATTCAAATTAATTAGGGAATTAACTAACGTTTGGAGTGTCAATCTTAAACGTATTAAGGTGAGTCAAACAGAGGAAATGTGAAGTCTTCAATTATAATTATATTCGAACAGGCGTTCTTGTCAACTACTAAAAAAAGAGACCATATTTGATGGCCTCTCACTCTTCTTCAACCGTTTTTTCTCGTAATTTGAACAGGATCTCAATTAACAACACTGTTGCACTTACACCTATTGCAATAGCTAGCCCTGTTTGTTCTGCCAAACCTATAATTGAACCAATTATATAAAAGGCTCCCACCCGAACTAAGAAAATGAATAATGTATATAACAGAACATGTTTAATGAAATTCTTCAGGATCAGTTCAAACAAACTATCTAATGTATATAAGTAGATGATAAAAATAACACCTAAAATCACGAGTTGACTCGTACTTAAGTTAAGAGAAAACATTATATCTATTAAACTAACAGAGCCTATAATCGCAAACGTAAAAGCGCCTACAACAACTAAAATTGGCAAAGCCAGCAGCGCAGCTACAACGACTACCATTAATGGATTCATCCGCTCAGAATAAGGTTCATTTCGGTTTTGTCGCTTGATAAAATTATAGATTAAAATAAATGAAATAGTGTAAACAGCTGTTAGTGTGATCCAAAGCATTCGGAAAACCTCTAATCAATAAGTTATTCTATTTCATTGTAACAAATATTCCCATTAAATAGTGTTATACTACGCCAAAATTTAAAGGAGCTGGACTAAGCCAACTCCTTTTTTGACGAACTTCTATTTTTAGTTTGTTCATTTATTACACAACAATTTAATTAGGGAAAATTTTCCCCTCTATAACTCAAGACTGCTTCAAGAAATCTATTTCAACTTCATTTTTTCGTGGTTCACGCTTGAAGAGATATTCACCGTTGCGAATAGATGCAAGTACTTCTGCACGCTCTCGAATTGCTTCATACGCATCTTGTGCATCTAAAACGATAAAGTTAGCAGGCTTTCCATCATTAATGCCATACTCATCGTTTACTCGCATAATGTTTGCACCGTGATATGTAATCAAGTCAAACGCCTTATTGATTTCATTAATGTGTGTATAATGCGCTAAATGGATCCCATTGTCTAAAATATTCATCATGTTACCATTTCCTAATGGATACCAGTAATCGGCAATTGAATCCTGGGCAAATGCAACATTATTGCCATTACTTAATAACTCTTTAACTCGTGTCAGACCACGGCGTATAGGGTAATTGTCACCACGCCCTTGTAGATGCGCATTTTCAGTTGGACAAGATATAAAGTTAATTTGTGATTCTTTAAATAACCCTAACATCTTATTCGCATAACTGTTTTCAACAGAACCGAAGCTACACGTATGACTTGCAGTGGTGTATTTACCATAATCCTTTTCCATAACGAGGGCATTTAACACTTCTAAAAATCGACTATTGGGATCGTCATTTTCATCACAGTGAATATCAATCATCACATTATATTTTATTGCCATGTCTACAATTCTTCTTAATGATTCAACACCATGTTCATATGAAATTTCAAAGTGAGGAATTCCTCCAGCTACATCAGCACCCATTTCAAGTGCTTGTTCCATCAGGTCTTCTGCTCCCTCATATCGATAGAACCCTTCTTGAGGAAAGGCGACAAGCTGCAATGTAACTACATCTTTCAATTCTTCACGCAGTTTAATTAACGCTTTCATACCTGTTAAATTAGGATCCGTAATATCGACGTGTGACCGAATGAATTGTACCCCTTTATTCACTTCTTTTTGGATCCCTTCAATCGCCCGCTCCCTCACCATATCTTCTGTTAACGATTTCTTATTGTCACTCCAGCGCTGGATCCCTTCAAATAGAGTACCAGAGATATTCGCGTTACCTTCACCTAATCCTGAAAAGATATAATCTAAGTGTAAATGAGGATCAACATAAGGCGGCAATACTAAACGGCCTTGTAAATCAATCACTTCATCTGCATCTTCTAAATCATTTCCTATTGCTTTAAAATGTCCGTTTTCTACTAAAATCTCTCGAGAATTTTCATCTCCATATATAGTCGCATTAATAAATTTCTTCATGTAAATGACTCCTTTTCAGTAATTGGATATGACTTTACTTAATCAATTTAACAGGAAAAGGTGCTTTTGGCATCAAAAACGCTCTTGTATCTTGCCGACTATATAAAAAATAGTTCAATTCAGAGTACAAATTGTAAGCTTGCACCCTAAACTGAACTACTAAAAAACAAAACAACTACTTATTCTATATAAACCTCGATCTCATCTTCATACTCTTCATACAAGTCATCGATGATTTGTTGCATAGTCGCATTTACGTGTTCAATGTCTTCATCCGACTGAACTTCATCAAAGTCCACGTACTCTTCAGCAAACGCAGTTGAGTATGCGCTCACCTCAGTGCGTTTCCTAGTATATTCTTCATGATACGTCTCTGGGTCCATATCAAACAATTCAGCACGCGAATCTGCAAACTGACGAATCTCATTAGCTTGATTAGTATCAACGTCTTCAGAAGGGTAAGCACCAAAAAATTGTTCGTGCTTTTCTACTTCTTCAGATACATCAATCCCCATATCTTGAGCTTCTTGCATCACAAGGTACTCCACCACATACGTTTCAACGGCATATGGCAACTCATCATCATCAACATCAAATTCAAACAATACATCACCAACCGTAATCTCTTCACCTTTAATAACCGCCGCTGTGTCATCTAGTTCATACTGAGAGCCTGTGCAGCCGGCGATTAAGATGAGGCTGGTTAGGATTGTTGTGTAGATTAGTTTTTGCATGAGATCACCTCTATTTATTTACAAGCCAACTTCCCTATCATATTATCACAAAAATAAACTAGACTCGAGGTCAGCACTTGCTAACACTCGAGTCTAGTATAGTATTAAGCTAACTTTTCATTTTTCTTACGCGCTTGAATGAAGTTCATTGCTAGAATTATAGCAACTAACGATAATCCAATCACATCTGTCGTTAAGCTTGGTACCACTGATAGTAGAGCACCTGTTAACAGCACAATCCTTAAGAATGGATTTATAAAGGTATGGAAGAAACCTTCTAAGGCCGCACTTAGAGCGACAATTCCAATAATTGCTGTTGTGACTACTAGTAAGACATCCATCATCGGTGGAAGACCAAACTCCGTTGCGTTCGTTGCAACTCCTGTTGTGTCAATCATTAATAACGTTGGATCAAACACAAACAGGTAAGGAATGATGAACCCTGCTAAAGATAGCTTCAATGCTTGGAATCCTGTAATCATTGGGTTACCACCTGACACCCCAGCACCAGCGAATGCCGCTAAAGCTACCGGCGGTGTTACGTTAGCAAAGATACCAAAGTAGAATACAAACATGTGAGCCACTAATACAGGTATACCAAATTCAGATAATGCTGGCGCTGCCATTGTTGCCGTGATGATATAAGCTGGGATGGATGGTAGCCCCATACCTAATAACATTGAAGCTAACATGGTAAAGAATAGTGTTAAGAATAATGAACCAGCACCTAAACTTTGAATAGATGAAGTCATAACTGTACCGAAACTTGTTAAGCTAACAACACCAATTATAATTCCAACTACCGCACAGGCAATCATAACAGCTAATGATTGACGAGCACCTAATACTAATGCATCCATGACATCCCTTGGTCCCATACGTGTAGCTTTTCTAAGTGAAGCGACAACAATGGTTAAAACGATTGTCCAGAATGCTGCGCGTCCTACTGGCATGTTTTGGAACAACATGACGATTAAACCTATGATCGGGATCAGTAAATGACCTCGCTCCTTCAATACTTCTCTCACTCGAGGTAAATCAGCTTTTGGAATACCTTTAAGTCCTTGTTTACCTGCACGATAGTGAACTTGCATAATAACAGCTAAATAGTATAAAACGGCTGGAATTAACGCTGCTAATGCAATTGTTCCATAGTTAATTCCTGTCGTTTCAGCCATTATGAAGGCACTTGCACCCATTATTGGTGGCAAGACTTGTCCACCTACCGAGGAGCTCGCTTCAACAGCCCCAGCGAAGTTCTTGTTATAGCCAATTTTCTTCATTAATGGAATCGTAAACGAACCAGTACTTACCGTGTTCGCAACTGCCGCTCCGTTAATACTCCCCATGAAACCACTGGAGACTGTCGCCACCTTAGCTGGACCACCTTGTCTATGTCCAGCTAACGCCATTGCGATATCATTAAAGAACTGTCCTAGGCCAGATTTTTGTAAAAACGCACCAAATAAAATAAATAAGAAAATAAAGCTCACAGAAGCTCCAATTGCTGTGGAATATAGACCTTCTGTTGTTAAATACAATTGCCCAAAAATGTCGCCCAAATCAAACTCACGTGTCATGAGTCGCATTGGTAAGAAGTCCATATGACTAAAGAATGGATATGACAAGAAGATTAAAGCAAAGACAGGTAAAATAAGTCCAGTTACACGTCTTGCCGCCTCTAAAATCAATAGGACAGTCATAATCCCTACAATAATATCCATCGTGTTAGGAATACCGCCACGCTCAGTTACAATCGCTGTATATTCCGTTAAAATATAATAACTTGAGAAAAAGCTTAAACCAAACAAAATCCAATCATAAAACGGAACTTTACTACGGTTTTGACTAGCAAAAGTTGGATAAATCAAGAAAATCAATGCAAGGCCAATCGCAACGTGAATCGAACGCTGTTGTAATGCAGGCATTGGATTAAACTGAATCCACAAATGATAAACTGAATATAGTGCAGCAATGATAAACAACGTCCAGAATATGAACTTGCGATTATCTAAATCCCTTATCTTAGATTGTTTATCGTATTTTTCTAGTATTTCTTGCTTATCTATTTCTTCGTTAGTATCTATTTCATTAGAATTATTGCCTTGTTTTTCAACAGGGTCTTTTACGTCATTTTGACTCATAATGGTTTCCCTCCCCACATATTCCAAAGATAGACTCTATGAACTTTGATCTCAATCTCACTATACGGCTCAAAAAGTTCATATAAAGGGATTTCCTTTGTATCTGTTATAATCGTTGTTTCCGTATGATCAGATACGATCATATTCATGTGACTCATCTCTCGATTTACGACCATTCGAATAAAACCATCATCACTTTCAATGATTTCACCTTCAGATGGAACACCTGCACCAAACGTCTTGAAATACGTCTCTGTTAATACGAGTTGTCTTCCATCACGTTCATAGACTTCATACCATGGTTCATTTTCAACAGAGTGAATCCAAGTTAACGTAAAAGAATCGCTATTAAGGAAATAGGTCTCACCGTCTGATTCAAATTTAATAACAGACCAGTGAAAAAAGGTTAAAAATAGGAGCACTATGATTAAAGTGCCCCTAATCAACCATTTATTGTTCATCGTAATAACGCTGCGCCCCTGGGTGAATTGGTGCAACCATTCCTTCTTGCGCATCTTCTAAGTTGATATCAGATGCTGCTTGGTGTGAATTTTCAAGTTGCTCTAAGTTCTCGAATAATGTTTTCGTTAACTCATAAACATCATCTTCGCTTAAATCAGAACGAACAACTAAAGCGTTCATAATCGCAGCTGTTTCAATTGGCTCATCATTGTTGTAAGTACCTTCTGGAATCTCCATTGAAACGAAGTACTCTTTATCTTCAGCAATTTCTTCTACTCGATCTTGTTCAATCGTTACAATCTGTAAATCAACTGATTCAGCTAATTCTAATACTGAAGAGTTTGGTAGACCACTCGTTAAGAATGCAGCATCAATTTGACCAGTGCGTAAACCATCAGCCGCTTCAGCATAACCTAAGTAATCTTCATCGATATCATCATAAGTAATTCCATGACCTTCTAAAAGCGTACGTGCGTTAACTTCTACACCTGAGTTTTGGTCACCTACAGCTACACGCTTACCTTCTAAGTCATCAAGCGTTTCAATACCACTGTCATCAGTCGTTACAACTTGTACATAGTTAGGGTACAGAGTTGCGATTTGTTGTACGTTATCAATTGAGTTGTCTTCGAAGTTTTGCTCACCTTCAACTGCTTGGCTTAATACGTCACTCATAACAAAAGCCATTTCTACACTTTCTCTATTCAGTAGATTCATATTCTCTACTGATGCACCCGTTGTTTCAGTACGAGCGTTAACACCTAATTCATCAGTATAAGCTTCCGCTAATGTTGTCGCAATAATGTTATAAGGACCAGAAGAACCACCTGTTGCAATTGTTGCAATGTTCGTATCTAATCCTTCACTGTCACCACCATCAGTGTCAGCTTGATCACCATTGTCGCCACCACAAGCAGCTAAAATTAGTGATACCGCTAACATTAATGTG
Source organism: Alkalibacillus haloalkaliphilus (assembly GCF_007991275.1). Lineage (GTDB taxonomy): Bacteria > Bacillota > Bacilli > Bacillales > Alkalibacillaceae > Alkalibacillus > Alkalibacillus haloalkaliphilus. The sequence continues at coordinate 104,188 of NZ_BJYA01000004.1, forward strand.
AAAGCGCTTATAAATTTCTTGTTCATGAAAATCCCCTCCTGTATGTTCTTTTCATTTTTAATATTCAATGACAAAAATTATTCTATCACAGTTCACTCGACAAAATCTATTATAAATTTTTAAAAATCAGAAAGGGATTTTATTCCGAGAAAGGATTAAAAGGTATGAACTGAAGAAACACCCTCAAAGGCATGTAAAGGCCATAATATAAGCTAATCAAGATCGTAACTATCTATATATACTCATAGTCTACTCAATCTGATCTATTGTTTATACTCTTCCGTCTATCTATGTTAAGATGTAAAAAAAGATTTATGGGAGAAATTGTTATGGAAGAAGTAATCTTCGAAACTAGAAACTTTAATAATTCAGACCTAGGCCAACTACATACAATCCACCTCAACAATTATCCAATTGTTTATATCTTATATAACAGTAAAAAGCCTACTGCTTATATTGGTCAAACTGTACATGTTAATAGAAGGATTCAAGATCACTTAAGCAACCCGAAGCGAAAAGTTCATGAAAAGACCATTCTCATTGGTCATGAGAAGTTTAACCAATCTGCTACATATAATATTGAAACTAACTTGATCAACTACTTTATTGCAGATAATCACTACAAACTCCAAAATGTTAGCCAAACTGCAAATAAAAAAATGCATAACTACTATCAAAAAGAGTTCTATGATAAAAAAATCTTCCATCAAATATGGGAGAAGCTTAGAGAAGAAGAGATAGCACAAAACACTATAGAAGACTTGCAAAATAAAGACATCTATAAAATTTCACCTTATAAAGAACTTTCTGAACAACAGCTAGAAATAAAAGAAAGAGTTATTAAGTTTTGCAATGAGAATGCTAAAAAGACTGGACAACATGTTTTTATTGTAGAAGGTGATTCAGGTACTGGCAAAAGTGTTCTATTAAGTTCTTTGTTTAACACTTTACAAGATAAAGCAAATGATCCTAGTTCTAATTTATATAATACTGATAACTACTTAATCGTTAATCATAGTGAGATGTTAAAAACCTATCACAACATTGCCTACAGTTTACCTAACTTAAAAAAGAAACAATTTAAAAAGCCTACTCCATTTATTAACTCGATGGACAAAGGCAATGAAAAGGCAGATATCACTTTAGTAGATGAAGCACATTTATTACTATCCAAAGAAGACTCGTACAACAACTTCCGCTATAATAACCAATTGGACGAGATTATAAAGAGAAGTAACATAACAATTGTAATCTTTGACCCTAAACAAGTGTTGAAAATTAAAAGTTATTGGAATGAAAGACTATTACAAGAAATCACAAATCAATATAACGCTGAAACATTGAAGCTAACCCATCAGTTCCGTATGAACGCTGCACCTGAAACTTTGGATTGGATAGACCAGTTTGCTGAAAAGAATTTAAAAGCTATCCCCCATAAGGAAAGTCATAAGTTCGAATTAAAAGTGTTCAATGATCCGGAACAATTTAAACAAAAAGTGAATGATAAAAATGAACAATATGGGTTGTCCAGAATCGTTTCAACCTTTGATTACGTTCATAAAAAAGATGGTGATACATATTATGTTGACCCATCAGGTATCAACATGCCTTGGAATATTACATACGAAAACAAAACCTGGGCAGAAGAAGCTAACACGATTAATGAAGTTGGATCAATTTATACTGTTCAAGGGTTTGACTTAAATTATGTTGGTGTGATTTTAGGGCCATCAGTTAAATATGATGAAGAAAATGACAAACTCTTCATTGATACAGGTCAATACGAAGACAAAGGTGCCTTTACTTCTAGAAAAGACTTATCTTTTGAAGAAAATGAGGAGATTAAAGAAGAAATAATACTTAACTCAATTAATGTATTAATGAAACGTGGCATTCATGGTTTATATATTTACCCAACGGACCCAAAATTAAGGAGAAGACTTTTACAATTGAAGGGAATGGATCATGATGAATGATATTAATAATCTGATTAATTCTATTAACCATTTCAGAGATGAACGAAATTGGCGACAATTCCACAACCCTAAAGACTTAGCTATTTCAATTTCCATCGAGGCTGCGGAGTTATTAGAGGATTTTCAATGGAAAAGTAGTGAATCTGCATTAGATTCTAACAAAGAAAATATCCAAGAAGAAATTGCAGATGTCCTAATTTACACACTGATGCTGTGCTCAGATCTGGAACTAGATGTGGAAGAAATTATTGAGGAAAAATTGAAGAAAAATGGTGAGAAGTATCCAAGCAACTAAAACATAGGGAATAACCATAAAAACAGCACCTTTCAAACAAATTGAAAGGTGCATGATCTTACTCATTTATTTTTAAAATAGGTTTTATAACTGATCCGTTTTCTGATTCCTCAAAGGCTTGGTTGATTTGATCGAATTCATAGTATTTGACCATTCGGTCGTATGGGAATTTACCGTTTTGATAGTAGGAAATCATTTCTGGAATGAATTTTTGTGGATTGGCGTCACCTTGGCTTGTTCCGATTATACTGTTTCCTCCGAGTGCTAAGATCTCTAGAGGGATTTTAAAGCCATCATCCGTTACGGCAGTAGCTAGTTTTCCAAACGTATCTAATGATAAGATCGCTTGTTCAATGACCATGTCGACTCCAGTTGTGTCAAGTATATTTTGCACGCCTGCCTCAGTAATTTCTTTGATTTTGCCTGCTATATCAACATCTTTATCACTTTTGATTGTTGCGGTTGCTCCTAGTTCTTTAGCTAACTCTAAGCGATTATCATGAAGGTCAACTGCAATGATATTTTCACAACCTGCGATTTTTGCTGCCACAATACCGCTTAACCCAACAGAGCCAACGCCAAATACGGCAATTGAACTACCTGATTCAGGTTTAAGTACATTTAAAACGGTACTAGCCCCTGTCTGTAAGCCACACCCAAGTGGTGCTGCTAAAGCTAAATCGAAATCTTTATCAATCTTAACGGCGTTTCTTTGATTAACGCGTGAGTATGTGGCAAATGAAGATTGGCCGAAAAACCCTGAGACTAACTCATTCGTCTCTTCGTCAATATGACTACTCAAATTAAGCTTCGCGTAGTTTCTACAGTGCGCAGGGTGATCAGATGAACAATTATCACACTCACCACAACTCGCAAATGAGACAACGACATGATCACCCTTTTGGAATTCTGTTACATCTGATCCTATTTCTTCAACGACTCCAGCCCCTTCATGTCCAAGAACGGCTGGAGGGTCGACCATACCTGTATCTCTTCCCGAAACATCAGTATGACAAATGCCTGAAGCTACTACTTTTATTAAAATCTCTTTCGCTCCCGGTTCAGGTAATTTTAAATCAGTGATTTCAAAAGGTGCGCCTGTTTTAGGTGTTACTGCAGCTTTAATGTCCATATTAAAATGATCTCCTTTTCGGTCCGTACTTGTTATTAGACAGGTTTGGCTAATTTGTTGATTTTATGCGTTATAAAATGCATGCATATTATAAGAGCTAATATACGTGTTCTCAACCACCAAAGTTCTATTATTTATTATTTCTCAATTCTTAAGATCGGTTTAATTGTTTCACCATTTTTAGAATCTTCAAAGGCTTGGTTAATCTCTTCAAAGTCATAGAATTTAATCAGTTTATCGAATGGGAATTGTCCTGCTTTGTAGTAATCAACTAATTCTGGTATGAAGACATTTGGTACTGAATCACCTTCAATGACACCTACCATTGTTTTCCCTTCAGCCATTAAGTCATTGTGCACGTCGATATCCATTTCAGGAGTTACACCGACAATCGCAGAAACACCTAGTGGACGTAATGCTTGTAAACTTTGTCGAACGACTCGTGGAACACCTGTAGTTTCTATTGCATACGTCGTACCACCGTTTGTTAGTTCATTAATTTCTTCTAATACATCAACATTTGATCCATTTAATGTGTGTGTCGCGCCAAGCTCTTTAGCTAACTCTAATCGTGAATCGTGTAAGTCAACAGCAATAATTGTTTTACACCCAGCTATTTTTGCTGCCATCACTGCACTTAAACCAACTGCACCTGCACCGTAAATAGCAATGGTTGAACCAAACTCTGGTTTAATTCTATTTAGGACAGTACCAGCCCCAGTCTGAATACCACACCCTAAAGGACCTAACAAAGCTATATCCACATCTTTATCCACTTTGACAACATTACGCTCGTGAGCAACGGCATATGTACCAAAAGACGATTGGCCAAAAAATGTTGAAAGCGGTTGGTCGTCTTTAGATAATCGATGTGTCGAGTCGTCATGCTTACCACCAAAATTTAATTCATTGAAGGTCTCACACACTGTTGGGTGACCCGTTAAACAATGATTACATTCTCCGCAATGGGCAAAAGATAATACAACATGATCGCCTTTTTCTTGACGGGTAACTCCATCACCAACTTCTTCTACAATACCTGAGCCTTCATGTCCAAGCACTGCAGGTAGAGGTGCAATCGCTTCATCACGTGCAACTGCATCCGTATGGCAAACACCAGTCGCAACAATATTCACTAAAACTTCATTGGCTTTAGGTGCTGCCAATTCTACTTCTTCAAAACTAAATTCTTTGCCTTGTCCTTCCGTTACTGCAGCTTTAATCTTCATAATGAACCTCCTTGAATTTAAATGAACGATCTAACTGTTATAGTTAGTTAATTTTCACTTTAATATTAAGAAATTGTTTACACGCAATCCGCTTTAATAGTATAACCATGACAGCATTAAGATTTTCATTTACTTGTGATAAGCTCACAGGACCGCCATTATAAATAAAAATAAGCCCAGATTTCCTTTAAGAAACCTGGGCTTGAGTCTTGAATTTTTATCTAAACACTACATGTCTAATGTCTTTTGAGGATTTATATTACTTATATTTATATAAACTAAAACAGGAAAAGCTCTCTAACTTAATTAGTTACAGAGATTTTTACCCACTCATTAATCTATCAATTTTAATTGATAAGTATTGAATACTAAAATAATTCTATCCAATAACATAAGTTTCATATTCAGTCTTAAATTTATAACCCAGTTTCTCAGCTAACTTAACTGATTCCATATTGGCCGCATCCCAGCTTGGGTAAAGCCCTTGACTTAAGCACTCTAAAATAAGTGCAGAAGCTGTAATCGTTGCTAAGCCTTTTCTTCTATAATCAGGATGTGTTGCAACTTCAATCTCAATACCATCATCGTATATACTAAATGAGGTTGCCCCACAGACAGCTTTACCTTTGTGCAGAATAACAAAGCCCATTCCTCTATCTAAAAAGTCTTTAGTGGAATTAAATTGACTTATAAAGTCTTCAGAAAGCTCATGCAATGAAGGGTCTTCTGCCAACGTTAAGTCAATTGGTTTTAGTTCATATCCTTCTGGTATGTCTGCTAGATTCTTTTTAATGTGGTCTTGATTTAAATGATTGGGATTTTTATAAAACTCATACCTTTTGATTTTTTCAAAGGATCCTTTATGCAGTGCTTCAATTTTCTTCTTCCACTCTTCGGTCTTAACAGTCGCAAGTGTGAAGTCAGGTAAGTTATGCAGTAGTTCATTCGCTTCATCAGCATCAGGGTCTCCTGCATAGAATACAAAAATTCCAACAATGATTTGTGCTACCGTTGGATGATTGAGATCATCCACGTATGCACTGCCCATATGACCTTGTAAGCATGATGAAACAACAGTGTCATCAAAGTCTTTAAATAATGTCGCTAATTTTTCTCTTTCTTGGATTTCTACATAATGAATCATATTTCTTGTTCCTCCTAATTTGCTAAGAACAAGAATGTTAGGATGTACAGTGTTGTTACCTCGTCTTAATTATTCTCCACCTTATTTTTGTACAGTACATATTGGGTAACATCGTTTTCTTGTTCTCGCTTTTTTGCTTTAATTTTTCTCAATACCACAATATCACCCTCCTTCAACATTTTTCCTAACATTTCAAATATACAGAATTTCACTCACCTTGTAAACTTAAGGAAAAGGTTTTTCGTACATTTCAGCGTATATACATTTAAAATAGTTTACCAACACTCCAACACCGGCCCACCCATTTCACCAATCTAAACATATGATGTAATGTACTATAGTGATAAAGGAGGTACTCGTCATGGGATACACTGGAGGACGTTACGGTGATTCTTTTGTGCTGGTTGTCGTGTTGTTTATTTTACTAATTATTGTTGGCGCTTCTTTTTACTGCTAAAGGTTGCAACCTGATTTTCCAACCTTCTAACGCGAGTTTGGATAAACCTAATGTATGAAAAGCCCCTTAACTTTTTAGCTAAGGGGCTTTTTAGTATTGGGCTGATATTCATCTCGTGGTTTTTTCACTTTTACTTTCGCCTTAAATGAAAACACCGTTAAGAACAACGAGGCAAACAACAGGACAAATCCGAATAGTTGCCAGCCAGTTAAAATCTCATTAAACACAACGACTCCAACAATAACGGCAATTACAATCTCGATTGAGGCTAGAATTGTCGCTTTGCTTGATTCGACATAGGCAAGGCCGTTTGTGAAAAGTAAATAAGCTACAATTGTTGATATAATAACAATTCCGAGTATATTTAGCCATACGTCTCCGTGTGCGAATGCTTCGTAGTTTTGCCAGATTCCGCTTGTTGGGATTAAAAATAGCGAACCGCAAACCATCGCGTACGTCGTAATCGTAAATGGGTGGTACCAGCGGCTGACGTCTTTGCCGATCAGGCTATACGTCGAACAGAAAAAGCCAGCTAGTAGGCCGTATATAATCGTTTGGATTGTTAATGAGAATTCGCCAATTGGGAAGAATTCGATCGCAAATGCACTTCCTGTGATCGTCATAAGAATGGCTAAGATTTTAGTTACGGTAAGAGCTTCATTAAAGAAGATTTTAGCTATGATGGCTGCAAAGACAGGTGAAGTATAGACGAATACGACGGCGACTGAAAGTGATGCAAGGTCCATCACTTGGAAATAAAACCAATTGAATAATGCAATACTGACAACGCCAAGTGCAATAAAATAAGGTAAATCGATCAATCGAATCTTCAAATAACTTCTGGCTAATAGTGCTAACATCGTGAGTAGGATTAAGCTGGAAAATGTTAAGCGAAGTGTGACGACTTGCCATGGTGTGAAACCGTAGTCATACAAGTTTTGGACGAATAAGCCTGTTAAGCCCCAAAAGCCTGCACCCAGAATCACCATTCCATAGGCAATAAAGTTATTCATTCTCATTCTCATCGTTAAACCCTCCCTTTTCTCTCTATCTACCAGGTTCAGGTCAAACTACTAAGAAGTTTGATTTAATTTGTGTCAAGCTAGTTCATCTTACAACGCTTAGCGCTTATAAGCAACCTTTTTGATGAAAAAATATTTTGGCAAATTTTGCGGTTGAGGAGTGCTGCGGTGTGGCGGTGGATGAAGGGTTGGAGGTTGTTAGATTTTTTGGCGATTGAGGTCTCGATTTTGGCGTTCGGGGAAATTATTTGGCGTTCGTGGCCTGGGTTCTGGCGCTCACGAGATTTATTTGGCGCTCGCGGATTGGATTCTGGCGTTCATGCGATTGATTTGGCGTTCGCGGATTGGATTCTGGCGTTCATGCGATTGATTTGGCGTTCGCGGATTGGATTCTGGCGCTCACGAGATTTATTTGGCGTTCGCAATATTTCACCGACGTTTTTTATCAGCGCTCAGGATGATTTATCAGCGTTCGTTAATTTTTATCGGCGTTCACGGAATGTTTATCAGCGTTCACCAACTTTTATCAGCGCTCAAGCTAACTTATCAGCGCTCGCCCAATGTCAGCTTTCTAACAAACAAAAAAGACAACTCCCAGTTTGGAAGATGCCTTAATCAGTTTCATTTTCGTTTATAATGTTGTAGATGTTTTGCGCGATTTCATTTATGTTTCGGTTTTCGACTGAGTGGTTGATTGTTTGAGAGATTTCTCTTCTCGTCTCTGGCTCTAGCTCTAGGACGTGGTGATCAACTGACGTTAGCTGTTGATGAACTACACTCATCGTTTGCCATACTTCACGCGAATAGTCTGAGTCATCCATTGAATTACGCGACAACTCCTCAATATGATCAAACGTTTGGCTCATCCTTGCATAGTGCTCTTCTGTCATTTCATCTTGAATTTGGAATGCGGCATCAAACATCAACCGGTTTAAAGTTTGTTCGACGTTTTCTTCGCTGTTCTGATTGAATAAGCTAAATATGATGACAATGTTTAAGGTGATCGATGCTGTTAACGCTATTAGTAGAATTTTAGATTTCATTGCTAGCGCTCCTTACAAAAAAACGAACCAACACATTAAATAGGTTGATTCGCTTTATGGATTTTAACAAATTCTTCTAGTATATAATTAAAGTCTTCTGGATGAAGTTTCCCTATATAATCATGTTTTTTTACGATCTTCTTAAACTGGGCTTTAGAAATTTCAATCAATCTATACCCTCTACACCATGAAGGTTCAGAAAGTCCAGACTTACGCCAATTAGGAATTGGAATCTTAAATTGATCATAATAAGAAATTGGGTGTTTTCTGCCTTTAGTTGTTGTTGAAATCAATAAAAGTATTTCTTCTTCATGTTCACCGAAAATAATTACGGGTCGATTTTTGGATTTATTGGGTTGTTCCTCAAATTCTACATCCATATAGTAGATTTCTCCGATTTCCATTGCACTCTACCTAATCGTTTTCCCCCATAATATATCGGTGACTTTCTTTGTTTTGATCAAATTTTAATTTTCCATCTTCAATTTTTGGCTTTACTGAAAGTTCCTTTAACTCTTTAGAAGATAATGGTATTTTTTTATAACCTTGTTCTTTAGAAACAGTATTCATATCATCATCCTTACAACACATACACGATCACCACCAAACTATATATGTAGTAACAGTATATGTCATTTCTATATTATATTATACTTTGGTCAAAGCGATCATACAAGCGGCGAGTATGTTGAATTATTGCTGTGTAAACCGATAATTCATTTATGCCCGCCTTCACTAAACACTCGCCTTTTTATACCTTAAGAAATATTGAACCACTAAGTGAGCTATAACACCGATCGCAAAAAATAGTGCAAGCCCCATCAAACGTGCTTCGATCGCAAACCGAGTCTCATAAACTTCAATAATAAACAGTGGCAAGCCGAATAATGTTGGTGCGTAATTTATAGTGTAGCCTAGTACAAGCATTAATAGAGCCGAAATAAACAACAGTAGCGATAATATTATGGTTACATGCACACCGGTTAACAATACTTTTAAAAAGCTTTTCATTTTATCACCTTTAATCTTTTGCATACTTTTCAATCAACTCTTGGTCAATGCCTTTCTGTTTCCCTTTTTTCGCTAAGTGATTTATGAAATATTTTAAGAAAAACGGCATTTTGACAACGCGTGAATCTTGCATGTCTAATGCTATGGCTGCGTAAGTTTTGTTTTTCGGGACGCCTTTGTCATCTACTTCGCCATCTTCCACCAATCCATATAATATTCGCATTGACTCTTCGAATTGATGGGCTGGTGTAATTTTCACTCGAAATGTTACTGGGTTTTTGTCTGATGCGTTTGAAAAGGTGTGATGTGTCTCTTTTGCGACGGTCATTTTGTCGCCTTGTGTTAGTATGTGTTCTTCTTTACCTTTCGTTACTTTTAGTTGACCATCTCGTACTTCAAATTGTTCTTCAAAGTTGTTATGAAAATGTAGTGGTGGGCCTTCTCCTGCTGGTGGTAAGTCAACTTCAATGTACTCATAATCCCCATCAGTTTCGCGACTTGTTTCTAAAAATGTAATCTTTTCACCTGTAAGTTTATTTTTAATTGAACGGGCTTCTTTAACCTCTTGCATCACATTTCCCCTCTCCATTTATGTTATCGCGTCGCTACGATCGAGTTGCGACGGTAAAGCCATGAACCAATGATATAGGCAACAATGCCCCATAAAGCCATCACACCAATGTGGAACCAAACAGCACTTGACTCGATCCCAATACTGTAAACCATCGTGTCGCGTAAGCCTTCAGCAAAGTATGTCAAAGGCAGGACGTGTGCTACAGGGTGCAACCACTCTGGCATCATTTCAATTGGGAAGAATATGCCGCTTAAAAACATCATTAAAAAGCTAAAAATGTTGGCAACGCCCATGTAGGCTTCCGTTGTTTTACTAAAAGATGAAATAAAATAGCCGATTGCGTTAAATGATAGAGCGCCAACTATAAATAAAACGACCAAGCCTAATATATTTATATGCAACGTTGCATTAAATAAGAAAACGCCGATTAATGCGAGGACGAAAATTTGAATGACGCTAAATAGTAACCGCATCATCATGTCACTTAGTCCGAACAAGCTCATGTTAACAGGTGTCATGCGCAGGCGTTTGATCAGCCCTTTACGGCGCATATCAACTAAGTCAATCATGCCGAATAAACCACCTTGCGCGACAGCTAATGCAATTAGTCCGGTTAACAAAAAGTCTTGATAACTTAATTCGTGTTCGCCAGTTGTAACCGTTTGGAAATCAACCGCGTACGTTTCAGATGCGCCAACAACTTGTAAGTTCATTTGTTGGACAATGTTACTTAAAACGCCTGATACAACTTGGGTCGTCGTGCTTTGTTCGTCTTCGGCATTGACCAAAAACAAGACGTCGGAATCTTCTTCTGATTGCGGCAAGACAATCGCAGCTGTGACGTCTTGGTCTTTAATAAGTTGTTCTGCTTCTGATTGGCTTTCTAATTGATGGTCGACATTCAATACTGGAATGACTTCGATTTGGTCAGAAATCGCCGTTGAGACTTCATTCGGATTCTCTTCAACTACCGCAACAGATGCTTCGAACTCATCATCTGAATCGGCGAAAATTAACATAAAAATAACCATTAATATAACCGGGAAAAACAATCCCCAAAACCATGCCTGCTTTTCTCGAAATGTCATTTTTAAATGCATCAAAAACATTTGTTTAAACTGATTCATTTTAATCTCGCCATTCCTTTCCTGTGAACTCTATGAAGACATCTTCTAAACTCATTTCGCGAATCGATATTTGATCAACTTGGTAGTTTTGTTGTTTCGTATAGTTAAAGAGTTCGAGTAATGTGTACTCAGGGTCTTCTGTCCAAATTTTCAACTCGGTTGAGTCGCGGTCAATGCGCGAAACGACGGTTAATTTATTTAAAATTTTCTCCGAGTTGATTGCCGCTTCTTCATGTTCTAAAAATGATAAACGCACTTCTCGCTCGACAGTTAATCTTTTTATAAGGGAATCTGGCTGATCAATCGTGACGATTTCACCTTGATCGATAATACAGACACGATCGCTTAACTGTTCGGCTTCATCCATGTAGTGCGTCGTTAAAATAATCGTTTTATCTAAGTTTTTAAGACGCAAAATAATATCCCACAAGTTACGTCGTGCTTGCGGGTCAAGTCCTGTTGTCGGCTCATCTAAAAATATTATTTCTGGATCACCAATCATCGCCAAGCCGATTGCAAGCCTTTGACGTTGACCACCTGATAGATTACGAACTTGCTTATCTTTGTGCTCGGTTAAATTGACTGTTTTAAGAATTTCTTCTTCTGGTCTATTTTTATCGTAAAAAGATGCGAACAACTGCAAATGTTCACTCGGTGTTAGTAGGTCGAACATCGCACTTAACTGCGGCTGGACACCGATTTTCTTTTTAATCGCATCTCCATTCTTTTTCCAATTTAATTCACCAAACTTGATTTCACCTTGATCGGGCGGAACGAGTCCTTCGATCATTTCCAGTGTTGTCGTCTTTCCCGCTCCATTCGGTCCAATAATCGTAAACACTTCACCTTGCTTGACTTGAAAACTAACACCTTGTACTGCTTGAACCGTTCCAAACGATTTCATTAGATGATTTACTTCTAACACGTGCATACGCACCCCTCCCACATCTATATAAGACGTTTGTAATCGAGAAAGGTTTCATTTTTAGAGAAGAATTTTGAATTTTTTAATTATTAGGTGCCGATGTTAGGAAAAATATGTTAACATGGAGGTGATGGTTGTAATGGAGGTATTGTGATGGTTTATCGAGCATGGCCTTATCTATGGTTTGCTATTTTAGATTTATTTTTAATTATAACAGTCGGATTTGAGCTTACTAGAGGCGTTGTCGATCCAATTAAGATTACTGTAATTGTCGTTTTCACTTTAACCATTTTTTTAAACTTTAAATTGAAGTTAGATACTGAGTCGATTACTTATGAAATTTATTATTTTAACCTTCGTGTTCACCAAAAAGTAGCGTACGTTGATGACATTCAAGAGATCCGATTCAAGCGTGTCGGTTGGAAGCAAAGCTCTGCGAAAATCATCTTGCCGGGGAAATTTAATATAAGAGTCGTCTCCTTCAAGCCTAAAGAAGTTTTCAAGGCATTAGCTGAATACGATGTCCCGAAACATAAATCGGAAGACTACTTAGTTCTAGAGAAATTTGCTGGGCGTGAAGGGTGATTGTTGTCGGATGAGGAAGGTTTAGTGTCGGATTAAGTAGGGTTATTGTTGGACAAAGTGAGCTGAATGTCGGACGAAGAGCTTTTATTGTCGGACGGGACCCTCTTATTGCCGAATAAATAAACTTTATTTGGAGGTCGTTTTATGGAAAATCAAGACGGGAAAAATAGCTACTCAACCGCTTCATTAACTTTAGGGATTCTATCAATCTTAGTCCCTCTAATCGGGTTCATTCTAGGTGTCGTAGGCGTCGTCACTTCTAAAAAAGCACGGCAGACTTCAGGGACAAAAGACGGTCTAGCAACTTCAGGAATGATTTGCAGCATTATAGGTATTGTTATTCAGCTATTTGCTATTATAAACTTAATCAGTTACTTTTCAATTTCTGTGGGTTAATAACAAAGACGCGCTAAAGTATGGCGCGTCTTTTATATTTAGTGGAACTTTTTGTTAAGCTGATGATTTTAATGCGACTCTGAGCGATTCTATGAGCCTCTCGGGCGGTTCTATGAGCTTCTTGACCTGTTCTATGAGCCTCTCGGGCAATTCTATGAGCTTCTTGATCAGTTCTATGAGCTTCTCGAGCGATTCTATGAGCTTCTTGACCTGTTTTATGAGCCTCTCGAGCGGTTTCTATGAGCCATTTCTGCATTTCTATGAGCCATTTTCTCGATTCTATGAGCTATTTCCCCATCTCTATGAGCCATTTTCCCGATTCTATGAGCTATTTCCCCATCTCTATGAGCTATTTTCTCGATTCTATGAGCTATTTCCCCATCTCTATGAGCTATTTTCCCAATTCTATGAGCTATTTGAATTTATTCTACAATAAGTAACCTTCAGCCATTTCCGCAGGTGCCCTTACATTAAAGGTATTCGCACATATATTAAAATTGTAACCATAAAAGGGGGAAAGTACTATGTCACACGGATACCACCAAGGCGGCGGCATTGCTTTAGTTGTCGTTCTGTTCATTTTGTTGATTATTATTGGTTCATCTTGGGGTCATGGACGTCACGGATACTAAACTTTGATCCACTCAGCCATTGTGTTACTTTACTAAACGCAATGGCGGCTTTTAAACTCGTACAAGCTCTTTAACTAAACCACCATTAAATACTAAAACCAAAGCTCCCATTAGACAATGGGAGCTTCTACAATATTATGGTACCATTAGAATTAGACTAAGAATGGAGGAGAAAAGATGAACTCACTACTGGGGATAACTATTGGTTTCATCGTTATCGGATTTGTTGTTCTCATTTCTCTGAAAGGAAGCATGGAGAGTAGGCTCGCTAAAGCCAATGTGGAAGTCGATGAAGGTCTAACAAAAACGAATCCCGTAGTTTGTTGGATTGTGAGTACTGTAATTTGGGGATTAGTCAGTATCATTCTTGTTGTTTGGTCTTTTCATAATTACTTTGGATAACTGTTTTATTTAATTTGGGTAAGGAATACCTCAACTATTAATTGAGGTACACTACTTCCCAATAGACTACTTCAAACCTTTTCAAAAAAAGTCTAATCATCATTTTTATTCTTGTTATAACTAAATAAAGCAAATAAATAAGCTACGACAACCCAAATGGTAATCAAAATTAGTGCCATCCACGAGCCGTCTTCGCTAGTATGCATTAATAAAGATACAGGTAAATTATCAAATATAACGTTTACAAAATGGCCCTCTTCTAAACCGAATAAATCAAACATTGGTGAGAATCCGAATATAAAAATAATCGGCATAATATAAACGGATGCTGTAGCAACTGATTTTGCAAACAGACCAATTCCAATACCAAGTAAAATAAAGAACAAGAGCGATAAAACGCTTCCTAGGATCGTTTGTATGTTAAATATGTGGTAAAAATCAAGTATTAAGAGCGAGATCAATAAGGTAAGGACCGTCATTACTGTCGCTACTAAGCTTTTACCGACGATGATGTCAAGAAAACTTGCTGGTGACATCATGAGTGTTCTTAACGTGTTTTTCTCCTTTTCCTCTGCCATCATGATCATGATGCAATATGAGGTCACACCTGCAAAAACCATTCCAATAATGATAAATATCGTAAACAATGGGATAAAGTCATCGAACAGTGCATTATAAAAAATGGCTAAAAATATTGGTACAATGGGCATAATTATTAGTGATGTATTTTTAAAGAAATCTTTTATATCTTTTTCAAAAATGGCTAGTACTCGTTTTGTATTCATGAACCTAAATCCTTTCCGGTCACTTTTAAAAATACTTCTCCAAGTGTCGGATCGTCAGTATACATACGTTTTACTCGACCACTTGCAATAAGTTGTTCGATTTGACCGCTATTTTCTGGTTTGTTCTCAATTTTGATTAATTCTCCGTCATGTGTTTCAACTTCGAACTGATTAGTCGAATGTTGATATCTCAAGTGATCTGGGTGGTCCATTTCTTGAATAATTCCTTTATATAACAAGCCTACACAATCACAAAGGTTCGTTGCTTCCTCCATATTATGTGTGGATAAGAAAATCGTCGTCCCTTCCTCATTTAACTCTCTTAAGATTTGATGTATTTTATCGACGTTTCCAGGGTCTAGTGCTGATGTTGGCTCGTCCAAAAATAATAAATCTGGCTTATGGATCAATGTTCTTGCTAGCATAACACGTTGTTTCATGCCTTTTGAAAGCTTTGAAACGACTTTCTTCTTGTCGTCTATCAAGTTGACTTTTTCTAAAATCGTATCAATCTCATTTAAACTAACGTCATATAGCTTGCAAGTTAGTTTAAGATTGTCATAGATTGATAGCCGCTCGTACAAGGCACTGTTATCTGAAAGGACACCGATTTTAGCCTTGTAATTTGGGGTCGATAGCTGTTCTTCAGCCATACTAAGTACTTGGATTTCACCTGTCGTCTTTTTCAGCTCTCCTGTTAATGTTTTGATCATCGTCGTTTTTCCAGAGCCACTTGGCCCGAGTAATCCGAAAATCTGCCCTTTTGGTACTTGTAACGTAATGTTTTTTAAAGCTTGTGTATTACCATAACTCTTACTTAAATTATTTATATTAATAACATAATCCAACTAAAGATCCTCCTTGCTTTTGCGAATCGTTTATTTAATAAAACTATCTCATTATAACTTTAGTAATTCAACCGTATTTTAACATCGTAACTACTCAACTACATTCACTTCATCCGCCCCACGTTGCGGCGGATTAGAATCGAGTTGTTCCCCTGTCCAATAAACTTCGACACGCATGCCGATTTGAAGTTCTGCAAACTGATCTTCGTCAACAGCATAATAGGCACTATCATGTTGTCCTGCTAGTTCATTGATTTCGCTAATCGTTTTGCCTTTTATTTCGTCTTTTTCAACCTCTGATATGACGAGGATTTGTTGAACATCGCGCTCACCGTCTAATTGTTTCTTTTTCGCGATGATGCCTTCATGTTGATCGACCTCGTACTCTTCAGTTGAATCACCAACTTCACTACAAGCCGTTAACAGTAAAAGTATCGTGAAAATAAGCACCACTTTTCTCATTGTTTACTCTCCTTAATCCTCTCTTTAATGGCGAAAGCACCGAAAATTAGTGCAACCGCTAATAATATGTAATTCAATAGTTGGGGTAGTTGGAAAAATTGGATCACACCAATCAGAATTAAAGTTATAAACATCGCTGAATAGAGAAAACTAAATTTTCTTATTCTTGAAAATGTCTCCATAGCATTAGTTGCCCTCGGAAAAATATTTTGGCGCTCGCATCTTGGATTTTGGCACTCACGAAAATTATTTGTCGCTCGCACCTCGGATTTTGGCGTTCATGAGAATTATTTGGCGTTCGCACCTTGGATTTTGGCGCTCATGAAAATTATTTGGCGCTCGCACCTCGGATTTTGGCGCTCACAAAAATTATTTGGCGCTCGCACCTCGGATTTTGGCGCTCATGAAAATTATTTGGCGCTCGCATTATGGATTTTGGCGCTCATGAAAATTATTTGGCGCTCGTACCTTGGATTTTGGCGTTCATGAGAATTATTTGGCGTT
>NZ_BJYA01000005.1 GCF_007991275.1 Alkalibacillus haloalkaliphilus
CGCACCTCGGATTTTGGCGTTCATGAGAATTATTTGGCGCTCAGCAACTTTTATCAGCGTTCGCCATCTTTTATCAGCACTCAACCATAATCATCATTATTACTTTTCACTCAGTTTAACACATTGTTATAAAAGTGCTAAAAACGAAAAAACCGAGATCTACTATTAGGCAGATCTCGGTTTTCCCTTTAATCCTCACTTGGAATTTTCGTATGAAGGGGTGGTGGGATTAACCAGCCTTTTTCTTTGTTTAACCTTAATGCTTTGCCAGCTGCTTGGGCTTTGTTCATATGATATTGTCCAAATAACATGGCGATATCTTCTCGCGTGCATTGAGCAATAATCGTTGAACAGCCAACTAAGCCTTCAGCTAATCCTTTAGAAACGCTTGCACTAATTTCTGGGTCTGCAAATTTTGCTCCAGGGGGAATCTCTTCTAAAGTAGCTAGCGGTTTATCTGGTGCTGCAGGAGGTAAGGCAATCCCGTTTTCTTTTAACACTTCTTCAACTTCTTTTATTTCTGATTTCACGCCAGGGATTAATTCTTCAATAAATTTTTTCAAATCCCTGTCACCCGTATGGTTACCATATGTTTGTAACATAGAATGAAACCCATTGGCTGCCACTAAAAATGAAAACAAATTATAAACTTCACCATAGTGTAATGGCTCTTTCTTTTGACTTCCACTTAAAATACCGATCGTACTTCACCTCCATTCAAGAATACAATCTATATTCTTTGATGAAGGTGAAGTTTTATTCAGTGAATATTAAATTGTGCAGCAGACCTGATTATGTATTTTCACGTTGTTGGCGTGTTAGGGCTCCTCTAAATACATAATACATTCCATTTAGAAAAGTGATAAAACCAAACATCATACCAGCGACACCACCGGCAATGCCGCTTCCAGTAGATATTCCTAAGGAGACTAGGGTCACGAACCATGTTATTGGGGCTATTAAGAACATGATGACAAATCCACTTGTAACGAGCATCATTTTAGTGTTGGATGTGTATTTAACTACGATGATGTTAATTAAAGCTAAAAAAGTTACAAATAAAATTAAACCCACATTGATCAACCGCCTCTCTACTCATACCATGCTTTTGTTGGCCTAGTTTTAGGGTAGCCATGCTTTTCACGAAAGCTTTTTCTTTCTTGTGTAAAATCGTGCCACTTTATATCATTGTTCGGTTTCCTGGCATAATGAATAACACAACGGATTTGATCTTCAACACAGCTATCGGTCCAAACGCCTAGTCTTTCTTCAAGTTGGTCAAAAAGCTTTGCTCCATCTTGCTTTTTCATCTCTTCTAATGAATACAACTTGAGGTGATTGACTAATTTTTCGGCAAGTTTAATTCCAATTGTCGGGACTTGTTGGAATTGAGCTAACCCTCTCAACTCTAGTGCTCGTTCATTTGGTACTTCTAATACATTCGAGAGAAAGTCGATTTCTAAGTAATGAACTTCATTTAATTTAATTTTGTTTTTTCTAAGTCGACCTCGTTCATTTGAAGTTAATGGTAATTTTGTAGTCGCAGTCATATAAATACTCCTTAATTTTCTGCATTAAATTTATACCCAAACCCTCTAACTGTCTGAATGTAGCACGGTTTGTGTGGGTTTTCTTCTACTTTACTACGCAAATGGCTAATATGGACTTTGACGGTTTCGATGTTGCCTGTCGCATCATAGCTCCAAATGCGGTCGTAAAGTTGTTCATGGCTCCAGACGCGGTTTGGGTGTTCTGCTAGGTGGATCAGGAGCTCTAATTCTTTTGTCGTTAGTGTAATCGGCTCATTCTTAACATAGCATTTCATATCGTCTAGGTCGATTTTGATTCGGCCGTATTCTAGTGTGTTGTTTTTCGCTTTCGGTTTCGTATGATATATGCGTAAGTTCGCTTTAATTCGAGCTTCTAATTCTTCAAAGTCATATGGCTTCGTCAAATAGTCATCACCGCCGAGTTCGAAGCATTTCACTTTATCGAAAGTGTTTCTGCGAACGCTTAAAAAAATGATCGGAATCGTCAGTTTTTCGCGGATCTTTTGACAGACTTCGAACCCATTCATGCCTGGCATTTCGATGTCGAGTAAAATGAGCTCTGGCGGTGTTTTGTCAATAATCTTAAGCGCTTCGTCTCCATCTTGCGCGGCTAAAGTTTTATAGCCTTTACTTTCTAAATACATTTGTGTCATGTCTCGAATGCCTGCTTCATCTTCTACGAGCAAAATGGTTTCGCTCATAAGCTCTCCCCCTCTTTATTTTGTTCAGGCTCTTCGATGACTGATTGTTGTGTAATTGGAAGTTTGATCGAAAAAGTCGTACCAACGTTTTGGTCACTTTCAACACTAATTGCACCTTTATGGGTTTCGACGATTTCTTTAGCAATTGCTAGCCCTAGCCCTGTTCCGTGTGGGTTATAACGTGATGAGCTGGCCTGCTTATAAAATCGGTCGAAAATGTATGGTAAATCTTCTTGATCTATCCCTGTGCCGTTATCAGTTATTTTTATTACTATATGACGTTCGTCGAGGTGAACATGTGCACCTAATGCAATTTCACCGTCCGCTTCAGTTGTATATTTGGCTGCATTAGATATCAAATTAGAAAACACTTGGTCCATTCGATCGCGATCGATGTAACACATCCAGCCGTCAGCTTCATCAAGTTTCCCGTGATTTATACCTCGAAAGCGGCGGTTATGTTGTTCAACATTAAACTGACATCTTCGCTCGACTTGTTCGACCCACCGTCTTACATTCACAGCAGTTTTATTTAAACTCGTTTTACCTTCTTCTAGTTTTGATAGATCGAATAAATCATTTATGAGTCGGTTAAGAACTTGAATTTTCTTCAATACTTGCTCGTTGTAATGTTCGTTATAAGGTGAAAGTGTTCCTGCTTTTAACGATTGCATGTAGCTGTGAATTAATGTCACAGGTGTACCAAGTTCATGCGCGATGTTCGATAACATTTGTCTACGTGACTGCTCTGCTTCAAGTAAGTTTTCGTTCGCAGCTGTTAAGTCTTCGTTAGCTACTTTCAACGCTTCTGTTCGTTCTTCAATTTTTTCTTCTAAGTGTGTATTTAAATTCGTTAATTCTTGGTTAAGCGTGCGAATGCGGATCAGCGTGCGAACGCGTGATAAGAGTTCCATTTTGTCACAAGGTTTCACGAGATAATCGTTGGCCCCTGCTTCAAAGGAGACAACTTTATCATCGAGTTCACTTTTCGCTGTTAACATTAGAATCGGCAGTTCCATAAGTGAATAGTCACGGCGCAAGCGGCTACACACTTCGTAACCTGACATCTTTGGCATCATTAAGTCTAAAATGAGTAAGTCGACTGACCTTTCTTTAAGAATCTCGAAAACTTCTTCCCCATCAGATGCTGTGACAACTTCATAACCTTCTAATGCCAACTGGTTCGTTAGCACTTGTAAGTTGACCGCTTCATCATCTGCAACTAAAACGCGTGGTTGGTTAGCTCGTTTAATCGTTGGTGGTTCAACTTTCGTACTTTCACCTGTCAACAAGCGCTCTACTGGTTTAGACACTTCTTCTGCTGTATCTTCTGCTTGGACTGGTAGCGTGACGTAGAAGGTTGAGCCTTGTTTCGGCTGCGATTCAGCTGTAAGTGTACCTGCATGCAAATCGACTAAGCGTTTTGTAATGCTTAAGCCCATTCCTGTCCCACTAATTGTGTGTGACGGATCTGCTTGCTGAAATGGATTAAAAATATATTCTAATTGATCGGCTGATATGCCACTTCCTGTATCTTGAACGCTGATCGTCAATCCGTCTTCTGTTACAAAAGCTGAAATGACGATGCGCCCTTCATCCGTATAATTAATCGCATTGCCGACTAAGTTGTAGAGAATTTGTTGTAGTCGGTTCGGGTCGGCGTGCACTGGTGATAAGTTATCTGGAATGTCTGTGACGAGTTCGATCGGTTTATTTTTTATTAAAGGTTTAGAAACAGCAACGACAACTTCAATGACGCCTTTGACGTGTACTGATTTTATTTGCAGTTCTAACGAGTCGTATTTTAACTTTGAAAAATCTAAAATGTCGTTCACTAAATGAGTGAGGCGATTTCCGCTTGCGACGATTGTTGATAGTTGTTGCTTCATCTGTTCAGAAACATCGCCAGTGACACCATCGCGTAACGATTCAGCAATGCCGACCATGCCATATATAGGCGTTCTTAGTTCGTGTGATGTGACAGCTAGAAATTCGTCTTTTAATACGTCTGCTTTTTTCAAGTTTTCCATCGCGAGCTCTTGGCTTTCGCGCGCTTGTTTTTCGGCTTGTTCTTTTTCAGCTCGCATTAAGTTAATTTTGTCAGCTAAGGCGAAGCTTAATAAGACGACTTCAACTGTCATCGCAGCTTGCCCCGCGTATTCAGTCAAAAGTGAATATGGAAGAATCGCTGCACGCTCTAAAATCGTAATAAACACACCGGTTAAGAAAATCATCCAACCGAGAATGTAAAAGCGTGCTTGCCTTGCACCGCGCTTTAGGCATATGAAGGCGACGATTAGAACGGTTAAAAATGTTAAAAATGCACTTGCAATCATCATATTGAGTGCAACGATATGAGATATAAAAAGCATGATAACAGTTGCTATGTTTAAGGCAATGAGTAGATAAGACAGTCGATTAAACTTCGGCAAATATTGATCGACATCGAGAAAGGCGCGTGTAAATAGTAAAATGAAAATACAGCCGAAGCTAACCCAAAATGGCGTTGATATTAAATTCCAAGCAGGATAGTCTGACCATAAATATTGAAAACCAACACCGTTGATCGAAATTTTACCTAACAACGTACATAGCATCGCAATGACGTAGTATAGATAACTGCGCATTTTTAAACTGAAATATAAGAATAAATTGTAGACGATCATGACGATGATGATGCCGTAAAAAATGCCAAGCATCGTCAGCTCGCTTTGCGTTCGGTCAAAAAACGCATCATGACTCCATATGTATATAGGTGGGTGTAAGTCGCCCCCTCCAACAGCTCGAGCGTAAAACGTCTCACTCGTATTCGGTTCGATGTCTAAGTTAACGGCGAAAAATCGGTGGTTAACTTCCCGTTCGTGAAAAGGTTCCACGACTGCGCCACCATGAAAAATCGGTTCATACCCTGAGTTCGTTTCCCTGTATATGTCGAGTTCGTATATGAGTGGAAAAGCGAATTCGAGAAGCCAGTCTGATTCGTTCGATTCATTTTCGATCTCAAAACGGAGCCACGTAGCTGTTTTGAAAAAGCCGTTTCGTTGATTGATGTGGCTTTCAGATAAGAACTGGTCGGCGAATTGTGGAGAGGTCACGTCGCTTAGTTCTAACTGCATGTCGCGATCTTTTACCATTTCAATCCCTTCGTAAAGGTCGAGTTGGTCCGTTTCATCATCAAGAATTAACGCTTCTGTTGCGTTGACTAGTCCGCTCGGTAGACAAAGAAGAATCACAATGATAAAGATCGATGCTATGAATTTTTTGTAATAGCGACTCATTTTCCCACCCCCTTAGTTACTTATATTTTACTCGAAAGACGATAATTTTTAAAATTTTCACAAAATAAAACAGCCGACTCGATTTAGAGCCGACTGAGTCACTTATGCTGCCTCACTGTTCATTTTATTAACTTGCTCTTCGGCGATGTTACCGACAACTGGGAACTTGAACCACTTGCCTTGGTAAGCCTTGATCATACAGACAATCCAAATGACAAACCCAACCGGTGCAAGCAACAGTGATATGAGCCAGCCAATTAATGGAACGAAGCCAATCACCATACTGAGGACAAATATAGATACCCAAATGAAAATCGACTGGAATGCATGGTAACGGACGAACTTGCTATCTTTTTCAACTAACAAGAATATAAGACCCGTTATGAATCCAAATAAATAACACAACAACCCAGCAACATTGTTTTCTAAACCTGTAGAGCTCTTTTTGTCCTCTTCTTCATCACGAAAAACCTTTTGTTCCTCTACTTGTTGTTCCTCTGTCATATACAGCCCTCCCCCAACAAATTTAATGCTTTAATTACATCTTAATAAGGAAAGGTTAAATTTAAGTTAAATGAGGTAAGAATTTTTCAAAATGTGGGAATGCCTAGTTGATTGTTGGGTGGGTTGGGGGCGAACGCTGATAAATCCTGCTGGGCGCTGATAAAATTTCGTGAGTGCTGATAAGTTACTTGCGAGCGCTGATAAATATCGCTGAGCGCTGATAAAATTTTTGTGAGATCCGATATAGTTTCGTGCGAACGCCAGATTATCTTTGCGAGCGCCAGATTAATTTCATGAGCGCCAAATTAACTCACGCGAACGCCAGATTAATTTCATGAACGCCAAATTAACTCACGCGAACGCCAAATAAACCTCACTCGCCAGTACCTTCCCCCCTCCCTAATTCCATTATTCGGAAAAATGTGTTACATTAATGGCAGTTGCTTACAAGGGGGTACATATTATGAAAAAGTTTTTCCTTTTTGGCGTTAGTTTTGTTGTCATTTTCGCTGTGTTCCAAATGTTGTCTGGCATGGTCTTAACTTGGATGCACACACCAAATGTGAGTGAGGCTTGGAGTATGAGTGGCAGCCTTCCTCAAGAAACGGTGATTGTCGGTAATTTTTCACTCGTGTCGTTAGGGATGATTCTAGCTTCGGCGATGATTGCTTACATTATTTCTAATAGAATCATGCAGTTCAATAAAAATAAAGCAGAACTTCCATCATAAAAGGGAGTTCTGCTTTTTCTTTTTATACGACTAGCTCGATCTGGTTTCCTGCTGGGTCTTCTGTTACGTTACCTTCTACAGGTGAGCCCATGTCTTTTAATCTATGAATGACGGTGTCGCGTGATGCTTCGTCAGGATAGACAATTTGGTATGAATGTAGGCCTGCACTATTTTCTGAAGCTTTTGGTGCGCCAACGCCATTCCACGTGTTTGCAGCAATATGGTGGTGGTAGCCATTCGTTGATAGAAAAATAGCCTGACCGCCAAATTGGCAAACGACATCAAAGCCGAGCCCGTCGACGTAAAATTTTTCTGCCTGACGTAAATCAGAAACGTGTAAATGAATGTGGCCCATCACTGTTTTCTCAGGCATCCCTTGCCAGCCTTGGTCGGTTTTATATTTTACTAAATCCTCAAAGTCTAGCGGATCGACTGCCATTTCTACTTGATCACCTTGCCAAGTCCACGTGTCTGGATCTTTATCTTGGTAGACTTCGATGCCATTACCATCTGGATCATTGAAATAAATCGCATCACTGACTAAGTGGTCTGATGCACCGATTGGGACCTTATGTTCTGATAGATGTATGACAAAGTCAGCTAAATGACGGCGTTCTGGCACTAAAATAGCGAAGTGGTATAAACCTGAAGTTCGCCTCTGCTTCGGTTCTGGATTTTCTGGTTGTACGAGTTTCAACATGCTAGTTTTTCCATCTGCTGTTAAATGTGCTGTGCCTTCTGTTTGTTCCAGTACGTTTAAGCCGACGATTTTTTGATAAAACTCTAGTGAACGTGCTAAGTCTGTCACTTTAATTGTGACGCGACTGACGAATGTTGTTGGTTTGCTATGAAAATTCATGGAACTTCCTCCTCGAAATGTCACTTACTTTATGTAAGTAAGTTTATAATTGTAAGCTCCATTTGTCAACTTTTATATAGCTCGTCTATTTCTCATCGCGGTGCATACAATGGCGTTGAGGTGAGAAAATTTGAGTATCGCAACTTTTCATAAGGTACATATATTTTTAGTTATGTTTTTCATGAGTTTAGTCATGAGTGTACAAGCTCCGTTATTCGCCCCGTTCGCCGCCACGCTCGGTGCATCAAGTGTGTTAATCGGAATTATGATGAGCACTGGTCAAATCGCCAACTTAACGGGGAATTTAATTGCAGGTCCGTTAATTGATCGGTATGGAAAAAAGTTGTTCATTACACTGCCGATGATGATTTCAGGTGGTTTGTTTATCGCGCATAGTTTTGCGACTGATGCGACGACTTTGCTTGTGTTACGGGTTGCAAATGGTTTCGCGCTTGCGTTTTTGATCCCTTCTGCTCTCGCTCTTTTATCAAGTTATGCGAAAAATAGCCAGCAGCAAGGTAAAAATATGGCAATCTACGGCATGTTGATGACGATTGCTAGTATTCTAGCTCCGTTAGCTGGTGGAAATTTAGGTAATTTACTTGGTTACGAGGCGACTTACTTTTTCATTGGTTCTGGTTTGCTTTTAATTAGTATTTATACGTTAGGTTACATTCATGATTCTAGTGCTGTGTCTCTTAGTGACAAGTTGAATAGTACTTTGACGTTTGGACAAGTGCTCGCACTGCCGACTGTACATATTATTTTAGCGACTGGCTTTGCGGTCATGTATATTCATGGGGTGATCATTTATGAAGTGCCTTATTTAGCGGTTGAGATGGGATATTCGACGGCGCGGACTGGGTTGTTGTTAAGTTTGATGGCGACAGGTACATTAACGTCTTTGTCACTGTTTTTCCTTCATCGGTTAGATCCTGTTAAACGATTAATGTTCGGTTTGTTCGGTATGTCGATGACGTTATTTGCGATTTTTACCGATATGTTAGCTCTTCCGATTTTGTTGTTTGTCGTTGGCTTTTTCTTCGGGATCGTCATGCCCGCTATGGCAACCGCAATTACAGATGCTGTGTCAAAAAAAGGACATGGACGAGCATTCGGTTTAATGTCGTCCTTTTATTCTCTTGGAATTATTGTTAGTTCCTTCGTCACAGGTGTCGTTCGTGATGTCATTTCGCCTTACTTCATTGCTTTTGTCATTGGGATGATTATTTTGACGTTTATTGGTTATAAAAAAATGGGGATTCCTTCTGGTTCACGAGCAAAAAGTTTTCAGTAAGATTGTGAGCGTATGAGATAATAGCGACCGCTTGGGTGTTATAAGCGGTTGCTATTTTTTTGGCGTTCGGGGGATCGATTTTGGCGTTCGCGAAAATAATTTGGCGTTCGCCTGAACTTTTTTGGCGCTCGGGAATTTAATTTGGCGCTCGCTTAACCTTTTTTGGCGCTCACGAGTTTTATTTGGCGCTCGGAAAATTATTTTGGCGTTCGCGTAATTTGATTAGTGCTCAATAATTTATCAGCGTTCAGCAAGATTTATCAGCGCTCGCACATGATTTATCAGCGTTCATGAAAATTTATCGGCGCTCACACATTGTTTATCAGCGCTCGCAAAGTTTTATCAGCGTTCAGCAAGATTTATCAGCGCTCACGCCGTATCACTCCTGCAAATAGGACAATCCACGATTAGAAAAGTGATTGATTAGTTCAGCGATTTCTCTCGGTGATTCTTCCATGCCACTTGCGATCCATTCTTTGATGACGTGGATGGCACCGCTAATAATATAAGTGCTCAAATAGCTTGAGAATTGTTCGTCTAAGTCTGTGCCTTCCATTGTGTTCTTCATGACAAAGCGGCGGGCGACTTCCATGAGGCGTTTTTCAAAAGTTGAGTCGCCGTTTTCATTTAACAAAGTTTCGAACATGAGCTTTTTATCGGTAATGTATTCGACGAGTTTTTGGGTCATTAATAAAGCTTCGTCTTCTTTGGTAAAACTATAGCTACTTAAGTATGCGTTCATATCGTCTATAATTTCGTTTTCTATTTTCGTTAATAAGTCATATTGGTCGGCGTAATGCGTATAAAATGTCGAACGGTTAACATCTGCGAGTTCGCAAATTTCTTTTACTGTAACAGATGCGATCGGCTTCTCCGCTAACAGTTCAATGAGGCTATCTTTTAGTACCATGCGGGTGTATTTTTTGCGGCGGTCCATTTTCTCTCCCACATTAACCCTCCTCTGTGACAATTTTGTTGAAATCCAACATACAGTCAACAATGTGTTGGATAACGGACGTAAAGTGCTAAACTGTTTGTTGAATATCCAACACAGTGTCCATATAATAATAAAGTGGATTGATGTTCTATGCAAGAGAGGATGAAACAAAATCGACCTAGCTAGCCGGATTATTAAACATAAAAAATCAATCGTTTGGACGTTTTTCATATTAGGAATTATGAGTACGATCGCTTTCTTCATGGTCCATGTTAATTACAATATGATGGATTATCTACCTGATGATTCACCTTCTATGGAAGCGACTGACATAATGGAAGAAGAATTTGATGAACCGATCGGCAATACACGCGTCATGGTTGAAGATGTCACCATCCCACAGGCGCTTGCGTATAAAGAAGCATTAGAAAATATAGATGGT
The DNA here is from genome assembly GCF_007991275.1 of Alkalibacillus haloalkaliphilus. Lineage (GTDB taxonomy): Bacteria > Bacillota > Bacilli > Bacillales > Alkalibacillaceae > Alkalibacillus > Alkalibacillus haloalkaliphilus. Next base: position 10,299 of record NZ_BJYA01000005.1, read on the forward strand.
GTTTCGCACATTATGTGGTTAGACGATGCACTTGATTTAAAAGTGCCGCTCGAAATGGCGAAGACTGATACGGTGGAACAATATTATCAAGATCAGTCCGCTCTCTTCTCAATAACGATCGATGAAGGTTATGAGGTCGAGGCGATGAGTGCGATTTATGATTTGATCGGCGAGGACAATGCGGCTGATGGTGAGGCAGCGGATACTGCAATGTCTCAAGAAATGGCTGATCAAGAATCGATTTATGCTGCAGCGTTACTCATTCCGATTATCATTATTATTTTAGTTTTATCGACGAATTCATGGGTCGAGCCGCTTTTCTTTTTAACGGCGATCGGCATTTCGGTCATTATTAACTTAGGGACAAATATATTTCTCGGTGAAATTTCATTCGTAACACAGTCCGTCGCCCCGATCCTCCAACTCGCCGTCTCGCTCGATTATGCGATTTTCTTATTGCATAGTTTTTCGGATTATCGAAAACAGGTGCCTGACCCTGCTGAAGCGATGCGGCTTGCGATCAAACGATCATTTCCAGCGATTGCTGCGAGTGCGACGACGACGTTTTTCGGATTTATTGCCTTAACCTTTATGAACTTTGAAATTGGCGCTGACTTAGGACTTAACCTCGTAAAAGGTATTGTGTTTAGCTTCATTAGCGTGATGATCTTCTTACCAGCGCTAACACTTATGTTCTATAAGTGGATTGACAAAACTCAGCACAAGCCAATTGTGCCTGAATTCAAAAATGTTGGTAAGCGTGTATTAAAGCTACGCGTTCCTGCTTTAATTTTCGTCGGGTTACTAATAGTGCCTGCTTTCTTAGCGCAAAGTGAAACGACATTTATTTACGGTGTCGGTGAACAACCTGATACGACAAGACTTGGTGCTGATGAAATTCAAATTGAAGAACAGTTTGGTGAAAATACACCTATGGTCGTGCTCGTCCCTCGAGGTGAAGTTGCAAAAGAAGAAGAGCTTGTTTATCAATTTGAACAGCTAAACAACGTCTCTAGTGTGATCGCATATGTGAATACAATTGACTCTGCAATTCCACCTGAGTATTTAGGTGAAGAGGTCACAGAACCCTTTTACTCTGACAATTACAGCCGGATCACACTTCATACTGATACAGCAACTGAAGGTGATGAAGCTTTTGCGTTAGTTGAAGACGTCCGGGAAACAGCAGCACAATATTATGATGACGAAGCACAAGTTCTCGGTGAAAGTGTCACGTTATATGACATTAAAGACATTGTACAAAGGGATAATACACTCGTGAACTGGTTGACGGTACTTGCTGTTGCGATCGTTTTAATTGGTACATTCCGCTCGATCTTCTTCCCTGTTGTGTTACTCATTACGATTCAATCAGCTGTATGGTTTAACTTATCGATTCCATATTTTACTGATTCGACACTCGTCTTTGTCGGATATTTAATCGTCAGTACCGTACAATTAGCCGCAACCGTTGACTACGGAATTTTATTTACGGAAAACTATAAACATTTAAGAAAGAAAATGCCTGCTTTTGAGGCGATGAAACGGACGATTGATGAGAAGTTGTTTGCGATCTTCATCTCTGCAGCCATTTTATCAAGTGTTGGGTTTATTTTATGGATTACATCGTCCAACCCGATTGTAGGCTCAGTCGGCTTATTATTAGGACGCGGTGCGTTATTAGCATTTTTAAGCGTCGTCTTCCTACTACCAGCGCTGTTACTGCTGTTTGATAAATTAATTGAGAAAACGACTTATAAAGCGAATTTCTATAAGGGGAAATGACAATGAAAACTAAACGTCTATCGATCATTTTAATTGCATCCCTTCTGCTGATGCCGTCATTTGCTATGGCGACTTCTGATGAATCAGAATCCAATGAGTCCTCACCGTCACAATTAGACGGTGAAGGTTCCTTTTCTGAAAAACACGAAGTCGTCTATGCGACATTAAATGCGTTTGGACAGCAAGATGAGATGTATGTCGTTAACCAGTTTGATGTGATTGAGCATGGCGAAATGATTGATTATGGTCCATATGAAACGGTTCAAAACTTAACGAATTTAGAAGATATTGAACTAAATGATGAGGAAGTTACATTCAGATCTGGAGAAGATCAGTTTTATTATCAGGGGAATCTAAATGGCAAACCGCTTCCGTGGACTTTTGACATTCGCTATACGTTAGATGGTGAAGAAGTCAATCCACATGACATTTTAGGTGAAGATGGCCATTTACAAATTGAAATTGAAACGAGCGGCGATGATGAAGTCAATCCTGTATTTTATGAAAATTATTTAATGCAAATTTCGTTAGCATTAGACTCTGAAATTTACAATCAAATTGAAGCTGAAGATGGTACGGTTGCGAGTGCCGGCAAAAATAAACAAGTGACGTTTACCGTAATGCCAGAAGAAGACGAAACGTTTGTCGTTGAAGCAAATGTTAGTAATTTTGAATTCGATGGTGTTGAGATTTCTGCTTTACCACCAAATATGTCTTTTGATGAATTTGATACAGATGAGATGCAAGATGAAATGAACACATTAGCTGAAGCATTTAGCGATTTACATGATGGGGTTGGCGACTTACGTGACGGTGTGTTTGAACTTAATGATGGGGTCAGCGACTTACATGATGGGTCGAGTGACTATTTGTCTGGCATGAATGAACTTGATGAAGGCTCTGCTGATTTAATAGAAGGTTCTCAAGAGATTCAAAATGCTCTTAATCAAATGCGTGCAGGTTTTGAAACAGATGGAGAGATTGATCTCTCTGATTTAGATGAGCTAGAACAAGCGTTAAGACAAATTGCGGATGGCTTATATGAAGCTGAAGAAGGTATCGCCGAGATCCGTGAAAACTATGATGGCTCACTAGAATCTTTAAGAGAAGCAATCAATGACATTCCAGTTGGAGAGTTAAGTGAAGACAATTTTGATGAACTTTACGATAGTGACATTGATCCTGAAGTCATTGATGAGTTAGTTCAAACTTACGAAGCTGCTCAAAATGCTAGAGAGAATTTTGATGAATCGAGCGAACTGTTCAATTATGTCGTACCTGTATTAGAAGAATTAGAACAGACGGTTAATGAAATCGCGGTTAACTTAGAGCAGACAGCCGATGAATTTGCAGAAGGATTAGATGAACTAGACTTCATCGAAGAACTAGAACAACTTGAGACTGGTTTAGAACAATTAGCTAACCAATACGGTGAGTTCCACGCAGGCTTAGTCGAATATACCGGTGGCGTTGGCGAGCTGTCATCTAACTATAGTGGTATTCATGAAGGTATTGGTGAATTAAGTGATGGTACTGCTGTATTAGGAGACGGTGTCGATGAGTTGCATGATGGCACTGGTGAACTCGCTCAAGAGACGAGTGACTTACCAGCACAAATGCAAAGTGAAATTGATGAGTTAATGGATGACTTTGACTTCTCTGATTTCGAACCCGTATCATTCATGTCTGAACGCAATGAAAACGTCGAAACAGTCCAATTCGTCATCCAAACCGAAAGTATCACAATCGATGACGATGAAGACGATGATGAAGTTGAAGAAGAAGAAAAAGGTATATGGGAACGGTTTTTGGATTTGTTTAGATAGTTATAACGGTCTTTCCTTTTTTGGAAAGACCGTTTTTCTATGATTGTTCATTCTGATTTTGCTTTTGCACCTCTAGCATTTCTTTTAATACTCGATGGATGTTTTGTAATGAAAGGAGAATGAAACCGAGCATAACGAATGTGACGATTTCACCTGTTATAAATGCGACAATCCCGAGTACGAATGCTAATGTTATGAAATAGAAGTTTTGCATATTAATCTCTCCCTAGGTTATGTTGAATTCTTTTTTTATCGATTGAACGTAATTTCCTACTATGTTGTTAACGAATATTTCCCCTGCTTCTTTAGTTGCACCTGTTGGGTCTGCTAATGAACCTGATTTCGGAACTACGCCTTCTTGTTGTGGGAACACTTCGTAGCGAGGGAGATTTGCCTCGGCTGGTTCGATCTTATCTTGCTGAACTAAGTCCGGTTTAAGCTTCATCATTAATGCTGTTTCTATAAAGGCGGCGTGTTCTAAGCTGTATCCTGGAAAGCCATTCTTATAATAAGGTGTGACGACCTCATCATCTAACATATCAACAAATGAGGCTTTTAGTATTTTTACACTTTTTTGATTTGATTCTTTTAATGCTAAATCGATAGCCTCAGATAAAAACATTCCATTCTCATAATGACCATCCATAACGATGATCTGTTCCGCCCCATGTCTTATAAATTCTACTAAAATATCTTTCACTAGTAGGATAAGTGTTTCAGCGCTCAAGCTTGTTGTACCTGGAAATGTCTGGCCACCCCCACTGTGTGGTAAAGACTTATAGCCAAATGGGATCGCTGGAGCGACAATTCCGTCTATTGAAGTGGCGACAAGTTTTGATATTTCATTGATTTGATAATAGTCCACACCAAGCGGTAAATGATAACTGTGCTGTTCCGTTGATCCAACTGGCAACAACACTACGGCATCTTGCACTTTACTCTCATATTCTGGCCAAGTCATTTCCGACATTAACACTGTCATGTTGAACACCTCTGCTCTAATGTAATTGGTCATATCTTAACATAAATTAGGAAAATTAGTCGTATGTTTCTCTGATTTCGTTAAATTGACTTACGCAAGAGAAGAGTAATGTGGAGGTGCTCGCTAAAAGTTTTGGCTCTCGTGGATGTTTATCAGCGCTCGCTAATTTTTATCGGCGTTCAGCTAGATTTTATCGGCGCTCGCAAGTTTTTATCGGCGTTCGACCAACTTCACCTCACTAAAAAGACGCCCATAAAGAGCGTCTTCTTCTACTTTATTTAATAACTAGTACTGGGCAGTGTGAGTCATTTGTTACTTTGTTGCTGACGCTTCCCATAACAATTTTCTTCAAGCCGCTTAAACCGCGGTTTCCTAGTATAACGAGGTCAACGTCTTGGTCTTTTGCGAATTTAACAATTTCTCTTGCTGGAGGTCCTGATAAAATTTCATAATCGACGTCAATTGCATTAGATAGTTTCAATTTAGCTTCATAGAGTATTTCATCTGCTTGTTGGTCCACAATGTCTACTTGTTGTTGCTCAGAACCATCTGATGCCGGCATTGATGTTGTGTAGTTCGTCGTTTGATGCAACATCGATGTGCCATGTGGAATCGTATGTTGGTCTGAGATTGGCGCTGCTGGACTTTGGTCTTGAACGTATGCCACGATCAATTTAGCATCATTTTGCTTCGCGATTCCCTCTGCTTTACTCAATGCTTTCTTACTATCTGTTGAGCCATCATAGGCTACTAACACCCTAGCGAAAAGTTCATTCATACCACAAACCTCCTTTTAAGTTTAAGTACTATACAAGTGCTACTTTCTCAGCTTCTTCTTCCTTGATGCACTCTTTTATGTCTGTAAAAATTTGATTAACATCATAACCTTCTATAACAACTTTTAACTCACTCGTTTCATCCAGAGTTAAAAATGTTGATACAAGTTTCGGTAGATTGCGAGGCGCAACTACACCATGTTCAGTAATAAAATAAAAATCGCCATCTACAGTTTGACTATATTCGTGCAATGAAAGGATCTCGTACATTGTTAGCTGATTTTCAAGCTGAATTGTTTCTGTGTAAATTTCCTTCATCCCACACCCTCCTCGGTTTTTTTGCTTACTCTTTCTATAGACGGTTGTGTTCGAGGTTAAACATTTTTTTATAAAAGGGGTCAAATGTCCTACCTAAATGTTCTACACAAAACTTTTCGATCATATTTGACAAATTTCTTAATCATCGTTATATTAGGTTCGTAAAGAAAAAATTTAACGTTCTTAACAACCTTAAAGGAAGGTGGTTTATGATCATTTTTTAACGGGATGTTTACTAAATAGTAAAAAGCCCATTTAAAAATGTTTAGCGTTATTGCGCTACATATGTAGTTGTAACTTTAGTTGAAATCTGTAACAATTTTTAGAGAAAATTTTTGAGGGGGATCCTAATAATGTTTAATAAGACAAAACTTTTACTACTAAGTGCTGCGCTACTAGTTGTACTAGCAGCATGTGGTGGTAACGATGAAGCAGAAAACGGAGAAACTGGTGAAACAAACGACAAAGACCCGATTGAAATGGGACAAATTAATTGGGCAGAGAATATTGCGGTAACGAATATGTGGAAAGTTCTTTTAGAAGATCGCGGCTATGAAGTTGACTTAATCAACTTAGACATGGGGCCAACGATGACAGCTCTTGCGAATGATGAGTTAGATATTAGCTTAGAAATTTGGTTACCAGTTCAAGACCAACATTACCTAGAGCAATACCAAGATGATATCGACTTCTCTGAAGCAACTTGGTATGACAATGCGAAAGTAGGTCTTGTCGTTCCAGAATATATGGAAGATGTTAATAGCATTGAAGACTTAAACGAGCATGCTGAACAATTCGATCACCAAATCACTGGTTTCGACCAAGGTGCAGGTACGATGGAAGTTGCTGAAGAAATGATCGAAGAGTATGACTTAGAACTAGAACTTGTACCAAGCTCTGAGCCTGCGATGATCGCAGCAATTGATGATGCTGTTTCAAACGAAGAGCCAATTGTAGCTCCACTTTGGAACCCACACAGCATTTTCGCTGAGCATGACTTAAAATATCTAGAAGATCCGAAAGAATCATTCGGTGGCGTTGAAAAGATTCACCACGCAACGCGTCACGATTTTGAAGAAGATTATCCTGAATTCAGTGAGTGGTTAAAGAACTGGAAGATGGATGACGAAGAGATTGGTGAACTAATGGCCTACGTTGAAGACGCTGAAGAGCCAATCGACGGCGCTCGCGAGTGGATTGATGAAAACGAAGAATTAATTAACGAGTGGATTGACTAATTCACTTCACCTCCCCAGTTAAGCTCAGGCTTAGCTGGGGATTTTTATTTTGGTGAGGTTCATATGGTGTGAACGCTGATAAAGTGTACTTGAGCGCTGATAAATTGTTGTGAGCGCTGATAAATTTTTACGGACGCCGATAAATCATGCGAGCGCTGATATTTTGTGAGCGCCAAATTAATTACTCAAGCGCCAGAATATCACCCTCGAACGCCAAATTAATGACTCGAGCGCCAAAATATCATCTGCGAACGCCAAATTATTTTCTTGAGCGCCAAAAAGATACGTGCGAACGCCAAATAATCATACGTGAGCGCCAAATACTATCATAACCTCCGACCGCATAGTTCTTGATCCAAGCCTCTTACACATACATTTACATATATGATCACGAGGAGGGAATTTCGTGTCCGATTTCGATCCTAATAAATTGTCTGTGCGATTACATCCACCTATAACACCTACTAACCCTATTATAGAGAGAAGATATACACTGACTCACTCTGATGAAACTGGAGATTTATTTTTAGATGTCGGCACTAACTTCAACTTAAATGCGATTGATTGGCAACTGCGTGATGAAGTTTTAGCTGAGTGGATTCAAGCAACTGACACACAACATCAATTACTTGGCTATGCGTATGTTGATGGAGGGGACTTTTCATTAGAAGAGGCTGCATTTCGTTATAATATTTTCTTAAAAGAAATGCCACTTGCATTGAAAGCGATTGTTTATGGCGATCTACCATTATACGAACAGCACCCGTACTTGCTTGATCAACCAATTTTTATTGAATATCATTCTTCCTTTCCTGCTTTTCAAAACTCGCTCTATTATGGAACTCCACGTGATATACTAAATGGCATTTTTCACTCACAACATACAAAAAAGTAGTCTATTTCAATCAAACAGACTACTTTTTTTACGTTACGGCTTTAATACAACTTTAATACAATCTTCTGTTTTCGTATCAAATATTTCATAACCACGTTTTGCATCATCTAGTGACATTGGGTGTGTAATAATATCACTTAAATCAACTTTTCCATGAGCTATTAAGTCATGTAAAAATGGCATATAATGAACAACTGGGGCTTGGCCTGTTCGAATGTTTACATTACGCATAAAGAAATCACCAAATGGAAAGCCATTATAACGTGAACCATATACACCTGTAACTTGCACATTTCCACCTTTACGAACCGCTTGACTTGCCATGACTAATGCGCCCATCGAACCACCATGTAACTTTAATCCTGTTGCAAGAAATTCTAAGTCTGTCATTTTTCCGTCCATGCCAACACAGTCAATTACGACATCAGCCCCACCTTTAGTCATCTCATGTAAGTAAGAGCCGACATTTTCATAATCCTCAAAATTAATCACTTCTACATTATTCGTTCGTTTTGCGTGTTCTAAACGGTACCCGACATAATCAACCGCTATAACGCGACTTGCTCCTTTTAACCAGGCAAACTTTTGTGCTAATAACCCTACAGGACCACAACCTAATATAATGACGGTGTCTCCTTCTTTCATTCCCGAGTTGTCAACACTCCAATAAGCTGTTGTACCGGCATCAGCCAACATAATTAAGTTGTCATCATCCACTTCACTTTCTTCAGGAATTTTAAAAGGTGTAAAATTCCCATAAGGGACTCGCATTTATTCAGCTTGTCCACCAGGATAACCTCCTGTTGTACCGGAATAGCCAAAGTAAGCTCCCATTTCACCATTATCATTCGATTCATCACATTGGCTTTCTAATTGGTTGTCGCAAAACCAACATTCACCACAACTTACGTTAAAAGGGATTACAACCCGGTCACCTTTTTTTACTTTCGTTACATCTGGACCAACTTCTTCAACGATCCCCATAGGTTCATGCCCAATTATATAATCTGGTTGAAGGTTCGGAATCATACCATGAATTAAGTGTAAGTCCGAACCACAGATGGCAGTACTCGTTAACTTGACAATTATGTCATCTGATTTTTGTATTTTTGGAGCTTCGACGTTTTTAACGACGACTTCATCGACTCCTTGAAATGTGACAGCTTTCATTCATCTTCCTCCAATACTCTGCATTTATTTTGGTGGGGTTGGGAATAAGCCTTTTCGATTATGGTTGTCTGGGAATAGGTTTAACCCGGCAATATCAACTGCCGTTTGTGCCGCTTGTAAATCAATTAATTGTTGCTTACTTAAGTCGTATGGATGAAACCATTGCTTTTCCATCATTAAGTTTGTCACTTCTTCTTGAAAGTCAATTGCGGCTTCCATTTGGTTACGAATCGTTGTTCTTACTTCTGGACTTGTCGCCTCTGTTAAAGCAATAGAGTAGTTTCTGACCGCTTCTTTCGTAGTTATTAATAAATCAAGTGCAATGGCCGAATCAACCTGTTCAGGCATACCGACAGCGTTGAGCGGGTCTAAATAATCATTCATCTGATCACCTCATTTACTGTGATTCTGTATAAGGATATAAACGTTTTAATTCTTTAACATCTTTTACAGATGCTTCAACATTCTTTTTCATTAATGCTCGTAAATCTTCGTCAAACACAACACCTTGCATCATTTTCGATTTTAATAATCCAATCGTCTTCATATTTAACAACTCGTGCGCATCTAACGTTTCGTGGTGTGCTAAATCCTCTTTCCCCATTCATTACTACCTCCCGTCACGTATAAACTAAAAGTATTCTTCCTCTAATGTCCTCCTCTATTCACATTTACCTCAATACGAATCCTTAAGAATAAACTGATGACAAATACGTAACCTAAAGAAAAATGTTGTTTAATTAGATTGGGGTGAGATGGTGACAGATCAATTAGCTCGTCATGAACGTTTAGAAATGCACGAGATTTTGACTTTAAAAAACATAAGTCTAACAAAAGCCGCCACTATGCAAGGGCTAGTAGGATGCGATCAATTAAAAGCTATTCTTCAAGAAGATGTGACAAAGGGAAAACAACATGTTGAACAGTTAAATGAGTTATTAAACGACGGGAGTAATTAGGTTATGGCAAATCTTATACAAAAAATTGCAGGCATGAGTGGAATGACAGACCAAGTGATTGCGACTGACTTTTTAATTTCTTCAAAGGCTGCCGTTCGAAATTTAACCTTTGCATTGACTGAGTCAGTAACACCAGACGCACGAAGAGTTTTACGTACTCAGCTTAATGATGCTATTGAAACTCATGAGAAGATAAGTCAGTACATGATCGAACAAGGGTATTATCATCCAAGTAATCTCGATGAACAGTTAAAAGTAGACTTAAAAGCATCTAAAAGTGCATTGAAAATTGCTGATTAATATTAAATTGCTATTGGAGGAATGATGATGGCTAAGGATAAGCGCCATAATGAAAATGCGAGTCATAAAATCGCTGAGGAAAATTATAAAAATGAGCATTATCAAGGAGATTCTCAATTTGAAAAAGGGTTAGCGGAAACGCACGAGCAAGTGTCCGATGATTATCATGAGGGAACGATTGATCGCAAACTTGGTAAAGAAGATTAAAAAATGAGCCTTACTTTTAAGTAGGGCTCATTTCTTATTACGTAAATACTTTCCGTAATTTTCATTAAATTTATAAACAATAATTTGAGATGGTTCTTTGTCACGATGTTTTTCTTCTGCTTCATCCATCTCTTTTTGTAGCTTTTCTGCAAACTTAGAGAATTCCAATGCTGGGTCTTCTTTCGTCATTCGACCACCACCTAAGAAACTTTAATATGCACCTTGATCAGCTGTAATCCATGTCGTTTTCTCTTGAAATGGTGTGCGTATTCCTTTTTCTTTCTTCTGTTCTGGATGCCCTATATAAATAAAGCCTAACACTTCATCTTGTTCTCTTAAGCCGAATAAGCTCTTCATTTTCGGATGGTACGTTGGCTTACCTGTACGCCAAATCGCGCCTAAACCTAAGCCGTGTGCTGCGAGTAACATATTTTGAACAGCGGAATTTACCGCGCCCACTTCTTCGATTGGAATCACTTTGTCTTGATCTGATGGCGTTACCGCTACTGTAATAATGACCGGTGCGCGAAATGGCTTTTGTTCAATACGTTCTAGCTTCGCCTGGCACTCAGGTGTCGTTGGGTCTTCCATATCTTCTTTCGCAATGTCAGCGAGTGTACGGCCTAATGGTCTTCTTCCTTCATCTTTTAACACGAAAAATTTCCACGGTTCTGTATGGAAATGATTCGGCGCCCACGTCCCCGCTTCTAAAATCTTCTCTACTAATTCATCCTCAACAGGCTTGTCCTTCACTTTACCAATGCTTCTTCTTTCATGAATTGCCTCAAAAATATCCATATCTATGTCACCTTCCATCAAGTTGTCCGTTTCCTTTAAGCACTGTTATTATATAACTTTCATGAAAGGGCTGTCAATCTAATTGAGAATGGTTTTCAACATAAGTTAACGCGTTTCAACTTCTTCTTCTACGTCTAAGGCTTTCGGAATTTGTCTAACACCATGGAATAAGCCACGAACTTCCCCTTCATTATTAAACAAAAAGCGAATTGGTGATTCTGATTCGCTTATTTCAATCGTGAAAAGGTGTTCACCAACAGGTCGCATGAGTAAAGCTTCCCCTTCTCCTTTGTAGTAAAGTTTGTCATCTTCTTTACTAATCGCAACCTCGGCTCCTTCGCCTGACTTATAAATACCAACATATAGATCAAAGTCAGTCTCATTAACGGCATAGTCATTAAATGACGTAAGTGGTTTTTCGGGCGCGATGTCTTGAGCAGCATTAAAGCCTGCTAACATTAACTTAAACGCTGGCACACCCGAAAGATTGTTTAAGACGACACAAGCAAGCCCTTTTTCTGGTACAACCCCCATATTAGAAGAAACACCTTTAAGGCTACCACCATGCTCTACTAAAGTTCCGCCATTATAATTCGGTGTAATCATTAAGCCGTAACCGTAATATTTGTTGTCTTGAAATTGAACATGAGGTTGAATCATTACTTGTACACTTTCTGGCGTAATAATTCTACTCTCCCCTACTTTCCCTTCATTGCGGAAAATTTCAGTGTAACGCATCATGTCTGCTAAAGTTGACCTTAAAAATCCACCTGCACACATCGCATATGAATCCCACCAGGCCTCTGAAGCGTACACTTCCTTCTCGCCATCTTTTTCTTCAGTTGCATAAATTGTCGTTACATTGTCTGACTGCAACACTTCATCCATCTTGAAAGTACTGTTAACCATTCCGGCAGGCTTTAAAATATTTTCGGTCACATATTGATCATATGGCACGCCACTAACACGTTCAATAATCGCACCTAACAAAGCATAACAGTCATTTGAATAACTAAATTCCTCACCAGGCTCTCCTAATAAGTCGACCTCTAGTTGACCAATGAATGTCATTAACTCTTCATAAGTTTCAATCGGTTCATGAGACTTCACACGCTCCATTTGCTTCTCAGAAACAGAAGAATCATTCTCCATAGAACGCCTCATCGCATGATAAAGACTAGGTAAAGGTGGCAAACCAGCTGTATGTGTTAATAAATGATGAATCGTCACCTTTTCCGTATGTTGTTTGTTTCCGAAGTTTAGTACAGGTAAGTACTTAACTGCCTTGTCTTCAACTGATAGCTCTCCCGCCTCTTGTAATTGCATAATCGCAACACCAGTAAATGACTTTGTAATAGACGCAATACCAAAAATTGTGTCTTCATTTACTTCAAGTTGTTCATCGACATTTCGATATCCAAACCCACGTTCATAGATGACTTCACCACCTTTTACGACACCAAATGCTGCTCCTGGTACTTGATACTTGTCTAAAATCTCTTCAATATACGTTTCATAAGACTTAACCCAAACTTGCTTCATTAATCATTACACCCCAATCAAATTATTTCGTCTTACTAAGTAAATTCGATTAAGGTCGCTATTTTCCTTCACTTTTTTAGAAAAAATTTAGACCGTGAAGGATTATGAAATTTTTGGTAGAATGTGAAGTTAGGGGAGTGGTTAAATGTATAAAATATTTTACTTAATTATGTTCCTGTTCATCTTATCAGCCTGTAACGGGAATGAAAGCACGGATTACAGTGAGTATGAAGGTGAGTTGAGTGAAAAAGCTGGTTACGATGTACACATTGTCGAACCTCATGATCTAACGTTAACTGCCGCTAACATTACGACAGATGACGAAGTTGGTTTAAACTTCAGCCAAGTGGATGGTGAATTACAGTCAGGTAGTGTTGAAGATGATCGAGGAGATGATGTTGAGTATGTTTACGGGCCATACGCCGGTGACTCTCAGTACCGGATTTCAATTCAACCTAAACCCGATGACTTTCAATTAGAAGAGTATAAATCTGATGAAATGGAAATCCTTGAAATCAACGGACACGATGTAGCCTATGAGATTACTGACACGCCACCAGAAGGCTTTTTCGGTATCATTTCGCTTGATGGATTGATTATTCACACCAATTTCCACGGTGATGCTGATGTAATTGAAGATGAAGCGATCGACTATATCGAAAAACTGATCGATGCATATGAAAACTAAAAAAATAGCCGAGTCCACTATTGGATTCGGCTATTTCTTTACTTTTTGACGCTCTTGTAAAAACTGTTCGACCTCTTTTGGCGTTAAACCAATCGCTTCAGCCTCTTTCATTAAGTTGAACCACCCGCGGTCCAACTTCTTGTGATGCTGCTTAAATCTGCCTACCCCATTATTCTTCCTTCCGTCGTACACAACATTCTCCCCCTAATAAAGAAAACTTCAGACCACTTATGTAGGATTCTTGTTCGAGTTTAGTTGCATCTCATATAATCTCCAAAACTATTGTAAAACGTAAAGGTTAAATCTATGTTAAGTTAATTATTTTTGTTCAATTAATGTCATATAGTTTATAACGGGAGGTGATTTGGTGGGGATTAAATTAATAAAAATATCAGTCGTCTATTTTGTGATTGGTGTTTTATTAGGTTTATATATGTCTATGACGGGTCAATACATCTATACGGGTGTTCATGCCCACATCAATTTACTCGGCTGGACGTCTATGACTCTAGCAGGTATTTTGTATTTAATATTTCCGAAAGCAAGTATGAGTGGTCTTGGTAAGGTCCATTTCTGGTTACACAATATATCTTTACCTATTATGATGGTTGGGTTATTTTTCGTCTTAGCTGGAAATCTTCATTTGCTTCCGCTTGTAAGTATCGGTGGAATCGGTGTCGTCATTGCTGTGATCGTTTTTGCGCTTAATATTTTTATCAATGTCAAAATCGAAGAGTAATTTTGCTCATCAAATCGCTCAATAGAACAATGAGCTATTTTTAATTTGTATCGTTTCGTTCCATCAGTTTAGGCAACAGCCGTTTAACCAATAAGTCGAGATGAAAGTATAGCCAAGCCGGAAGTACGCCTAGCGTTAATAAGTTGGAAAGTTCTAAAGGTGCTAACTGATCGATCACTAATGATAGGCTTGCTAAAATGAGCACTCCACCGTAAGCATACAACATTACACTCGCCATATATCGATAAAGAGAACTTCTAAACCGGTCGTAATCGATGATGTATTTCACAAAGTAGTTTAACATTCGCCCTAAAGTAAACATAATCAAAAACGTCACCCAAAAGAACGTTAGGAAAGGGATCCCTAATTGAGGTGCAATGATTGTAAATAATAACGCACTAATGAATGATATAATGACCTGTTCAATAAACTTCATACTTTACACCTCGCATTTCTATTAGTCTATTTATTATATATGATGGTTTGTTATTCGTAAAAGTGCAAAAAAATAACCTCCCCATCTAAATGGAGAGGTTATAACTATTATTCATTATAAAGGATTGGAGAGCCAGGTCCTAATTCAACACCTAGGAACATCCAACCAATTAGCATGATTGTCCAAACAATCATGAATGCGATCGAGTATGGGAACATAACTGAAATGAGTGTACCAATACCCATATTCTTACTATAACGTTGCGCAAACGCGATAATAATCGCGAAGTACGGTAGTAGTGGTGTAATAATGTTTGTTGCTGAGTCTGAGATTCTGTACGCCATTTGGGCCATCTCTGGTGAATAACCTAGCTCCATCATGATCGGTATAAATACAGGAGCTAACATTGCCCATTTCGCTGTCGCACTTCCGACGAATAGGTTAATCACACCTACGACGAAAATAAACGCAACGATTAATGGAACCCCAGTAAAGTTAGCCGCTTCTAAGAACTCTGCACCTAACACACCTAATACTAGACCCATGTTTGACTCGTTGAAGTACGCAACGAACTGACCTGCTGTAAAGGCAAGGACAATAAACATACCCATTGCTGCCATCGTATCAGACATTTGGTTCGCGACGTCTTTATCACTCTTAATCGCCTTCGTTACAATACCATAGACAAGGCCTGGTACGAAGAACAAGATTAAAATAATTGGAACGAGTGAATCCATAAATGGTGATTGAATAATACCACCGTCATCTGCACGTAAAGGTCCATTTGGAAGTAATACAAGTAGTGCAAAGCCAACTGCTGTTACTAAACCAGAAACAGTCGCCCATACAAGGCCTTTCTTTTCTGTCGCTTCTAACCCAGTTAACTCTTCACGATGTTCACCTTTATATTCTCCAAGGCGTGGTTCAACAATTTTTTCTGTAACGAACCAACCAACAAGAGTCAGAATAATGACTGACGCCACAATGAAGTAGTAGTTCATCGCGATATTCATCGTCTCAGCGTATGCTGGGTTAACGATTGCTGCTGCTTCAATCGTAATTTCACCTAACATTGCATCTGTTGCCGATAAGAATAGGTTCGCACTGAAACCAGCTGATACACCAGCAAATGCCGCTGCTAAACCAGCGAGCGGGTGACGACCTAATGCTGCGAAGATTACTGCACCTAGTGGTGGTAATACAACATAACCTGCGTCAGATGCAACACTGGACATAATACCAGCGAATACAATACCCGCAGTAATTAAGAAGCCAGGTACTGATAATACAAATCCGCGTAGGGCTGCACTAATTAGGCCTGATCTTTCAGCTATTCCAATACCTAACATTGTTGCAAGTACAACACCTAAAGGCGCGAATCCGATAAAGTTATCGACCATACTTCCAAAAATATAGCGTATGCCTTCAGTATCTAATAAGTTATTAACTGTTACATCGCTTCCATCTCCAGGGTGTTCAACTGATAGCCCCATGTTCGATACGATTGTAGACGCCACAAGTACCATTAATGCTAGAATCGCAAATAATGTAACCGGATGTGGGAGTTTGTTGCCTGTTCGCTCGATGACATCAAGGAAACGTTGAAAGAACCCACGACGTTTCTCCTCCATATGAAGTCCCTACCTTTCTCTTTCTCCCAATTTATAAATATTTAGACAATTTCTAAGTTTGTACATTCGATATTATAAAGAATTTGTCGAATTATAGGAAGAGATAATTTAAATTTTTTTCTAACAAAATTCACCACAGTGCAAAGTCGAATTTTTTGAAAATATTCACGAAACAACGTTAAACTATTTATTATACCTGTTGAAAAGGAGTGTTCGATTATGGGACAGAAATTAGAAGGTAAAATTGCATATATTACAGGGGCTAGCCAAGGAATTGGACGAGCGACAGCTATTGAATTAGCAAAAGAAGGTGTCAATGTCGGCTTAATCGCCAGACAAGAAAGCAAATTAGAAGAAGTCGCTGAAGAAGTGAAAAAGCATGGAGTTAAAGTAGAAATCGGAATTGTTGATATTTCTGATTTGACAGCAGTAGATCAAACGGTTAAAAACTTAGTCTCAACATTAGGTTCACCAGACATTTTAATTAACAACGCTGGTATTGCTTCGTACGGTAAATTTTTAGAAACAGATCCTGAAGAATGGCGCAGAATTTTTGACGTGAATGTGTTTGGTATGTATAACGTTACCCGCGCTGTATTGCCATATATGATTGATGAAGATCGCGGAGATATAATTAACATCTCTTCTAGTAGTGGCCTTAAAGCATCAGCTGGCACTTCTGCATATTCCGCTTCAAAATTCGCTGTTCAAGGCATGTCAGAAGCATTAATGCAAGAAGTTCGTCCACATAACATTCGTGTGTTTACAATGAACCCAAGCCTTGTTGCAACAAAATTGCCATTCGGTGAAGAATTGGATGAGAAAAACGATCCTGATAAATTCATGCAGCCGGAAGACTTAGCTGAATATATGGTAGCTCAGTTAAAACTTAATCAACGAATTTTCATCAAACAGTCGTTACAATGGGCGACGAATCCGTTTTAAGCTACAAAGCTGGATAACGTGAATTTATAGATCAATATAACGCAGGAGAATTCTCAATGAATTCATCCTGTGTTTTTTATAAGTAGAAACGTTTTAAGGTATCAGTTTCCTTTAAGTAAAATCAATAACCGTCTAAATGATGTGGAAACTTAACACAACATTTAGGCGCTTATTTACTTCTTTTCTAAACTGGCTGAAATCAGTCCAATTAATGTTCCTAACAAGGCTCCCCCAAACACTTCGATCGGTTGATGACCTAAGACCTCTTCTAACTCTTTATCTTGTTTAACAAATTGAAAGCTTGGATAATTTCCTGAAAGCTCTTCGAAATGATCTTCTAAATCATTGACGATTTGAGCAATTTCACCAGTATGTCGACGAATTCCTTGTGCATCATACATGACAATAATTCCAAAAATGGTTGCTAAAGATGTTTCAGTATGACGAATACCTCTACTTGCTGCCATATAAGAGGTGAGTGCTGAAACGCCAGCTGAATGAGAGCTAGGCATCCCACCAGACGTGCCAGCTTGTTTCATATCCCAACTTCCCGAAACTTTTTTATGAGTAAAGATTTTCAACCCTTGAGCAATACTAATCGCTGAAATTGCTGTTATTATTCCTCTGTTCATTTTCTCACCTTCTTTTAACCTTTTACTATTTTAATCCCCTTAATAAATCACAATTATTCAGAGCAATAAAAGCATTGTCTATTTTCACGCTTAAATTCAACTTCCAGTTAACTTATTCTATGTAAAGTTTTATCTAAACAAAAAAGAATAACATCTATAGACAGTATGATTAGTCAATCACTAAATGGTGCAATCTAAGGATAATACATTTTAGTGAGGGAAAAGTCATGCAGAAGAAGATCCTTATCTTGTCAGAACCATTTGGCTTAGGTCATACAAAGGTCGCTGAAGGAATCGCACAAAGAATTTCGATGTATGATTCTTCAATCGATATAAAAATTATAGAATTAGGAAGTGTATTGAAACCTTTTGTTACTTCTGTATTCGTCCACTCTTATCAAAAGTTAAGTACTCAATTACCGTCTTTATGGCGAAGGTTATACCATTTTCAACAGCATCAGCCTGTATCGACTTCATTACAAAGTTTTATTTATCAACTTTTTCACCGGAAAATTGAAGACCTTCTTGAACAATACAATCCAGATTTAGTTATTTGCACACACCCATTTTGTAGCTCGACAGTTGCACGAAAGAAGCGGTTAGGTTTTGATGTTAAACAATGCACCATTTTAACAGATTGCTATGCTCATGGCATTTGGGTACAACCTGAAGTTGATCTTTACTTTGTGCCTAATCAAGATGTTAAAAACCAGATTATGAATATGGGGATCTCCTCAAGCCAGATTAGCGTAACTGGAATCCCCGTCGACCCTAAATTCTCTATCAATGATAACAAACACCAAGTAAAAAAACGTTTAAACTTAAATGAGGATTTACCTACTGCTCTCATTATGGGTGGTGGATTAGGGCTAGGTGGTATTCCAAAAATAGCTCAAACATTATCTAAATGGAAAGAACAATTACAAATCATTATTTGCACAGGGACAAATGACAAGCTCAAAAAATCTTTGTTAGAAAATGAAGATTTACAACATTCTAACATTAAAATTTTAGGATACACAGATCACGTCAACGAGTGGATGCAGGCTTCAGACTTATTAATTACAAAGCCTGGTGGGTTGACTTGTTTCGAGGCGATTTTCAAAGGGGTTCCTTTACTTATATATCAGCCGCTTTTCGGACATGAAGAAGAAAATTGCCGATTTTTCGTGAAGCATGGCTTAGCTATTAAGTTATCAGATGAGGCGATGATTGACGATTACATTTACAAATTGCTTTATGACCCTGAAGATATTAATAAGGTTCGTGAAAGAATTGAACAATTTCAACAAAAATTAGACCCACAAAGAAGCGTTAAAAGCATTGTAGACTTTCTCTACCAATAAGATTAAACGACTATAGCTAAAAAACCTCCCTAATTAAATTGTGGGAGGTTTTAAACTTTGGCTATTCAATAGGTTCAGAATCACTAGTTAAAAGCTTTAAAATATAATCTTTCAAATCCACCATACGTATATACTCGGGAGATTGGTCTGTACCAGATACAATCATCGAAGCCATTAAGTCATTTTTATGGAAACCACCATGTTCTCCACCCGCTTCATGAATGGTGATCCCTTCTGCTCGAAAAGAATGCCCTGGTTTAGCAGCTAACATAATTTTAGGCGTGTCATGACTATTTAATGCAGTTATTAGATGGTTCAAAACGTCTGGATAATCAGAATAAACTACTTCATTCCTACTCATGTTTAAATCTAATATTTGTTCATTTCCTTCTATCGACCAGCTTTGGTCATATCGATCGATCCATTCTCCATTCACTTTAAACTGTAATAATCCCTCAACATCAGGACTAATGACATGAACTTCATCCCCTTCTTGCCAAGCTGCGAAATCAATACGACTGTCCTGTAACGACTGCTCAGCTAGTTCAGGAAGAATGCCCGCATCATGCACATCATACACGTAAGCTGAACGTTGATTGATACCAAATGCCACTTCTCCTTGACTGACCGGTTCACCTAATTCAGCAAAACTATACTCAGCATACAAACTTTCTAGATCAATCGCTATATCTTCTTCCTTTTCAAGCATTTGGTCTTGTCCATGGTCGCCAAATACGATGAAAATATTTTCTTCTATTGCTTCTTCCCAACTTTCATAACTATTTAATATGCCTTGTAAATACTCTTCAGCATCCTCAATACCACCTGTGTAACTTGGACTGTTTTTATGCGTTTCTCTATCATTTTCAGGGAAGAATATAAAGGTGAAGTCGGGTTGATCATCTTGGTCAATTAACTCTTGAACTACTTCCATTGAATACTGATCTTGCAATCCAATACGATTAAACAAACCATCCGATAACTCCTCTTCATCTTCTATAATTTCTGGTTTAGTAACTCGCCCTAAAGCTAAAACATTAGGCCCTTTTGTTTCGATTGTTTCAGGTAAATCCGACACTTCATCTAAATATAAAGGGATGGTTAGTTGATGAGGATGGTTACCACGATAAACAATTAAATTAATTGAACCAGACGTTAATCCCTCTTTATCTAACTCTTCAAAGATTGTTGGCACATCTTCATTTAAATGTTCGTTATTTAAACGATATAAAACATCATATGCCGATTGTGAGAAATCATTTTTCATCCAAAATTGCCACGTCGTTCCATAATTGACGATACGGTCCTCTTTCTCATCATACCAAGATAGACCTGGTACGTGATGTTGATCTGGCATTTCACCGGTCAGGATAGTACTTTCTATAGTCACTGACATACTAGGGACAGGCGCAATTAAGTCTGGGTAATATTGACCGTTCTCTTTTAAATATTGAAGAGCAGGCGCATCACCTTCTTCAATAACATGATTTAAAGTATGATCCATTATTGAATCAATCATAACCATGACGACTTTTTTATCAGAAAATGAACTGTCGACTTGTTCTTCGTATTTCTCGTCTTCTGATGATTGATTATGTTGACAACCTGAAATTGTTAAACTAAACAAAACAAATAATAAAAACGTATTAAAGGGTCTGTTCACTTTTACCACCCTTTCTAGTGGATTGTTTATTTAGTGGCATGTAAACAGTATTTTTCCCTTATTCAACGTAACTACTCTTATTCCAATTGTTTATTTTTCTATTAGCATTAAATAAAAATCACCGACAGAACCTTCTTCATATAAATTCGTAAAAGAGGTCGAGTAATTGTAGATCGTTGCTTCCATGTTCATTTGTTCATCTGGTACTGATACTCGGAAGTCATTTTGATACAGTAACGTTGTCACATCATGATAATCTTCGTGTTTCACTTTAAAACTAAACTTTATTAACCTTTTAACTTCAGCAGCTACATATATTTGACTAGACTCAAACTCCTCTGCAGTTATTAAATAATCGTTTATATAAATGTTCATTTAAAAGCCTCCTATAAAATAAACCTCCAGCTAACTGCTGAAGGTTTCTCTTCCCCTTAATAATTCAATAAATCTTGTTTATTTTCAACTATGACGATTTGAGCATTACCTGTCTTATTTTTGGAAGTATTAGTGGATAATTCATGATTTCTACTATACAATAGTATTAAATTTCCTTTTTATGAAATTAATGAAAGGACTGATGATTATGACAGTGATTGGTTGGCTAGCTCTTGTTGTTTTATTACTTGTCATCTTTTCAGTTACAACCATTCTGTTCATCCGACCACCACACAACCCAACCCTTGTCCATGCGTTATCGATCACACCTTTAATTGCAGGTGTCCTATTTGCGTTTACGTTACCCAATTCACTCATTTTCTCTGATGAAAGTGTAGCGTCATTTGTTAATATTATCGTACCTTTAGGCTGTATAATCGCTGCTTTTCCATTGGTTATTAGAGCGAATCGAGTGAAAAAAGCAATTTAAAAAAAGAGGCTGATTTATATACAGCCTCTTTCAACTTCTTAATAATGACTTAATTCTTCTTCTAATTGCTTCTTCTCAGTTATATCCACACAAGAACCAATCACTTCGATCACTTCACCATTCTCAATAATTGGCCTTAACTTCGCAATGTAGTGTATACCATTAAGCTCAGCTTCATAGCTCGCATCTTGACCTTCCCAAGCTTGAGTATAGTACTCTTCCTTTTCTTTAGCTTGTTTAGTCGGAACAAAGTCATATAACGTTTGTCCAACAACATCATTAGGGGTTAAACCGAGCTTTCGAACTAATTCTCCTTCACACAATGTATGAACATATCCACGGCTCGTTTTAATAAATTTAAGTGTCATACCTTGTTGTTGACTTAATGTATTTTTCAAGTCTCGTTGTAGTTGTTTTAGTTCTAGTTCTGCTTTCTTTCTCCTCGTAATGTCACGAGAAACGATAATGATGTGTGAGATTGAACCATCTTTAGTTAAAACAGGATTGCCGTGGGCTTCTACCCACAATTCATTACCTTTAGCATCCTTTAGTCTTGCTTCAACATAATGTGACTCTTTCGTTTTAAAAAGATGTTTAAATTCTTCTTGCACATGTTCGATATCTTTTTTAGCAATAAAATTAAAAATTAATTGCCCTTCCATTTGAGAACGGTCATAACCGAGCAGTTTATTATTAGATGTTGATGCATATTCAATAATTCCTTCACTACTTACAGAGACCAAGAAATCAGACATGTTTTCAGTTATCAATCGGTATTTTTGTTCACTATCGATTAAAGCTTTCTCTAGGCTTTTTTGTTTTGTCATATCTTTAATGACACTATATACACCAACTACTCGCTCTCCTAAACGCATTGGAAAGCAATTGACATTACATGAAACGTAACCACCTTCTTTATGAATGAGCTGAACATCAATTGGATCTGGTTCCCCACCCAATACAACTGTTTCAAAATGTTCCCGTGTTCTCTCAGCATCATCTGGGTGGACGTGTACATCGAGTTCTTTATTCAAGACTTCATGTTGTTCGAAGCCTAATATTTTTGCCACAGCTGGATTTACACTTAATATTTTACCGGTCAAGCTAAATGAACAGACTAAGTCTGGGTTTTGCTCAAACAACGACTTAAAGCGATGGTCGTGTATTTGTGCTGACCTTAAGTTCACTTTCTCTTCCAATCGGTAAATCATTTCAATCGCTTTAGATTCATAATGGGTTATATTTGCCTCAAAATCATTTGATAACATTGGTTTACTAAACACGAACCCTTGTGCTACTGAACAGTGATGCAACGCTAAAAAAGTAACGACTTCTTCCGTTTCAACACCTTCAGCTATAATTTGCAAATCTAAGTTGTGACACATTTGAATAATGTTTTTAACGATTGTTGAGTCTTTATGGCTATAAGGAATATCACTCATAAAAGATCGATCTAACTTTACTGTTGTAATTGGTAGATCACGCATATAAACTAATGTTGAATTTCCTTTGCCGAAGTCATCGATTGCTACTCTTACGCCTGTTTTTGAGATTTTTTTCAATGTGTATATAACATTTGAAATATCACTCATGACGGCGTTTTCTGTAATTTCAAGTTCTAAATAATGTGCTGCCAGTCCAGTTTCTTCCAATGTATCCATAATAACTTCGTAGAGTTCATTTTGTTCAAAGTCAAGCGGTGAAATATTAACAGAGATGACCGCTTTTTGTAAGCCTTCGTCATGCCACTGTTTATTTTGTTTACATGACTCTTTTAGTACCCATTTCGTGATATCAGTAATCGCACCCGTTTTTTCGGCCATAGGAATGAAGTCCGCCGGTGAAACCCAACCTTTTGTAGGATGTTCCCAACGAAGTAATGCTTCGATCCCAACAACTTCTCCTGTTGTTAAACTGATTTGTGGCTGATAGGCCAACTTAAACTCTTCATTCTTTATAGCAGACAAAAAATCTTGTCGCTCAAATACTTGATCACTCATTATGCCACTCCTTAAACACATCAAACAGCTGCAGTTTTTAGTTTATAAACTATAGGTCTTTATACCCTCATTGTTAAAGTGAAAAACTCTTTGGACCAATAAAAAAGTTAAGCCACGGTTCATTAGTGGCCTAACCATTATATCGGACAAATTTCTCTTACATTTAACATTTAGTCAAACTCTTTATTATGGAATTCTTTCTACACCAGAATCCATTTAACACACATCTACCTTAATATCTTGTAATATACCTACATCTAGGTCAATGTTCTCATCCCCTCAGTTTAGAATTAGACGTTATGATGGCATTTATACGCAGACCGACTAATAATAGGAAAATAAAAAAAAGAATGGATTTTCTCGTAAAAGAAAACCCATTCTCATATTAGTTAAACGCCTCGCTTATTGCCCCAAACTAATGTATGAAGTTGAGGTAAAACACGAACGTTATTGAGTTCATCATCTTGTACAACTCGATCAATTAATTGTTCATATTGGTTAAGTAAAGTACTCGTTAAATTGTCAATGTCTTCACCGTGAACATCACGGTTTCCGACTTGAAGGTAAAGTGGGATTTGAGGATAACGCTCTCCAATTCCTTTTGCGTATTGATAATCTGCTTCATCAAATATAACGACTTTCAAACTCGTTTGTTCTAACCGGTTGTGGTCTGTTAGATTATGAATAATGCGGTCAAGTATGGCAAAGTCTGTGCTCATATTTGAACTTGGTGGCTTTGGAGAAATCGTCAAGTCATCGATTTGTGTAAACCAATCTTGCCAACGACTTCCTTGTGTTTCTAAAGCAACTTCGATTTCATTTTGCTTAAGTAGGTTAATTAACTCATTTAAATTTTTTAATAAAGCTGGGTTACCACCTGAGATCGTCACATGATTAAAAAGATCTCCACCGATTTCTTTAAGTCTATTCCATATATCTTCAGCTGTCATTTGAACGATTTCATCTTTTGCGGATCCGTCCCAAGTAAACGCTGAGTCACACCAAGAACAAGAATAATCGCAACCGGCCGTTCGAACGAACATCGTCTTTTTACCGATGACCATCCCTTCCCCTTGAATCGTTGGGCCGAATATTTCTAAAACGGGAATTTTACTCATCATTCATCCACTCCCGTCTAGCTTCAGCGTAACTCGTTGGTGTTTCGAATAGACGAATGAATTCAACACGCGTCCCGTCATAACGACTTTCATCTTGTTGTAAGGCTTCATCCATTTTTTCATAAATCCATACGACCATATTTTCTGCGGTTGTGTTCATCGGAGGAAGCATTTCGTTAAGGTAACGGTGATCGAGATAAATTTCAATCAGTTCTTTCCAGATCTTCTTAATATCACCGAAATCAATTAAAATACCGGTGTCGTCAACATAGCCACTTATGCCGAAGATGACTTTGTACGTATGACCGTGTAAGTTTTTACATTTACCTTCGTAACAATGTAAATGGTGGGCTGCATCAAAAGTGAATTCTTTACTGACCATAACGCGTTTGTTGTGATATTTTAATTGTTCACGTTTAATATCTTCATCTAACTTCTCTAGCCGGTCAACAATTTTAAAATCCCACATTATGAAACACCCTTTTCAGTTAAGTATGCATCTAACCCTTCACGTCTTAACTGGCATGCTGGGCATTCACCGCAACCTTCAGCCATTACACCGTTATAGCATGTTAACGTTCTATTTTGAACGAAATCGAGTGCCCCTAATTCGTCTGATAACTGCCACACTTCTTTCTTATCACGCCACATAAGTGGAGTATGAATAACGAATTGATCATCCATTGATAAATTTAAAGTGACATTCAATGACTTAATAAAGCCATCACGACAATCTGGATAGCCGCTAAAATCTGTTTCTGATACGCCTGTAATAATATGTTTTGCACCAATTTGTTTACCTAAAACGGCAGCGAACGATAAAAATAAATGATTACGTCCTTCTACAAATGTCGATGGTAATTCACCATCTTTCTCTTCAATCTCGATATCATCACGTGTTAACGCATTAGCTGATAATTGGCTAATGAGTGACATATCGAGCACGCGATTGTTTACACCTAATTCTTTTGCGATTTCTTGAGCGACCTCAATTTCAAGGTCATGACGTTGATTGTAATCAAATGTTACCGTTTCAACTTCCTTAAAATTCTCTAATGCCCAAAACAAACACGTTGTACTGTCTTGACCACCGCTAAATACGACTAATGCTTTCTCGTTTTTCATCTTTATCACCTGTTTTTTCATATTTAGCCAACAGATACATGCAAAACGTCATAAAAAAAGCCACACCCCTAAGGATATGGCTGGACAATTAAGTATCCCTAGTTTTTTATAGAGGGTTTTGGCTAGAACCTCTCCCGATTGAAGTAACCGGATTTTGCTTATGTGATTTTTCACAGCTTTGATTATATCATAGATTATGAGATTGATTGAATGGTTATGTTTAACTATTTTGTTACAGCTTTAAAGTTAAATTGGTCTTTGATCTGATCATATTCTCGGTCTAAAATTCCCATTAAAACATCTGATGCATACTCACCATCGATTGGGACATTTTCGCGCTCCATTCCTTCTTGGACGAAACCGCACTTTTCATAACATGCAATAGCCCTTTTGTTAAAATCGAGCACGCGAAGTCCGACACGGTGAAGTTGTAATTGTTCAAAAGCATACTGTAAGACGAGTTGGGTAATCTCTGTACCTAAGCCTAATCCCCATACAGTAGAGTCAAAGATTCCAACTGAATAACTAGCACGGTTACTACGTTGATCGAGACGGAGACGAGCATGGCCTACCCAGCGTCCTTCGTATTCTATACACCATTCTAGTGGATTTTGCTCAGTTTTCTTAATAAACGCTTTGGCATCTTCATAAGTAAACTCTCGTAGATTGTGCGTGTCGCCACCGAACAATTTAACAACTTCAGGGTTACGTCCAAGCTGAAAGCGGTCATTGATATCTTGCTTTTTAGGCAACCTTAACGTCACACGCTCTCCAAAGATCAATGGTGCTTGATTTACTTTTTCCAGCATCATCACCTCATTTATTCAAATATAATCGGAACCGAACGCTCTTCACTCGCTTTCAAGTCATGAATGTGAAGAACACCTTCACCTGAACTTGGTTGATCTGTCAATGTCATGTTTAATTCAAGCCCCGTCCATTCAAAGTCACTTGATAAGTCACCGAACCAGTCGTCATCGATCTCGACATGCTCGATTGTTTCACCTAAATGATCAACGATTTCTAACTCAACTTGATTCACAGCATCGACATGAATCATCCCTTCAATCGAGATTGTATCAGTGATGACAGTGTCAGGTTGTGGTGAATGAAGTTCGAAGTTATCTGTTTGCGGGTTACTCGCCGACTCTACTTCTTCCTCTACTTGATCTTGTTCACTTTCTTCTGCTTGTTGTTCTTCAGATGAATTTTGCCTTTCTCGTTGTAGTTCACGCGTCTTTTCTTCTAGTTCTAATTGTAAAGATTGAATTTGTTCTTCCTGACTTTCAATCGTTGAAGACAGTTCCTGAACTTGCTCTTCAGATACTCCTTCTGGTTCCGATTGACAGGCTATTAAAACCATACTCAAACTGATACATATGATGATTAACCGCAATGTTATTCCCCTTTATTTTGAACAATTGTTTCAAGTGCTTGTATACTACGAAATAGTCGAAATGCTGTCATTAAGCTTAACCATATTACAATAGGTGCAAGCCATTGCAAAAAAGCACCAAGTATCGAAATCAAGACTAAGAGGCCGATATACTTCAGTGAGGTAATCAACTCAATAAACAGAATCGAACCTTTCACTTCTTCTCGCTTCATAAAAGCCAACGTAATTACGATGATAAATAAAGCAAAGAATAAAATAAAAGAAACTAAATGCAATATGCTATAAGGAATCAGTTGATAGATTGGCTCAAACAAATCAATAGAATATCTTGAAGTTGATGACCAGATGAGTGCGAATAATACAATTAAAGTCGAAAAAAACATATCTTGGCTTAACTTTACTGGTTTAATAGTCATTTTTTACACCTCAAATACTCTTAAAATAAAAAGCTCGCTATACGCGAGCGTAAGTGTTTACCATAATGGTTCGTGTTTATTAGATAATTGTACTGAATAAGGGATGATAAAAATAAAAATGGTCGCGATTAAAAGCCCTGAAGTGATCGTCGTGACAGTGCTAATATCAATCAACGGGCGGATTAAAATAAACGCGGAGACAATTAAAATACCAACCATACCTATTTTTATATCACGGTATGTAGGATATTGGGTTTCACCACATGTTGCACACTCTTTTCCAGTTAAACGTTTAAAACTTACTTTAAACGCATCAAACCAACCCCATTGTTCACCGCATGCTTGACATTTAGGCACTTGAACCCCTCCAACACATTAATATCTATTAATATTTTAACATAATATTCTATTATTTGGTAAAGGTTTTAACGCTGTTCAAATGCATTTCCAACTTGAAGTAAGAGCTTTTCTGTTAAATGATTGCTCATCAATTGTAAACCTAGAGGTAATCCTGCTGATGTTCTTCCCATTGGAATTGATAGACTTGGGATTCCCGTCGCTGCTGCTGGAGCTGTAAATGGCATATAGTCTTTTATTATTTCTTGATTTTGACTAATCCAATCTTCTTTAAATCGCGGCGCTGGATAAGGGGTCATTGGTGTTGCGATTAAATCGACATCTTCAAAAGCTTCTTGAAATGCCTCATTTAAACTTCTGCGCACTTGTTGTGCTGTCACGTATTGTGGGGATGTCGTTAATGTACCTGTATTAAAGAAAATTCGAACGTCACTCGCGAAATCTTCTGGCTGATGACGTAATCGATTGTAATGATAACTTGAACCTTCACCGATTGTTACTAAGTAGCCTGCATATGAAGCCATATCAAGCTTAGGAATCTCTATTTCGATTACTTCGGCCCCCATATTTTCTAACGTTGCTAACGCTGATTGAAAGGTATTGATTACTTCAGGCTCTGAACGGTCTATAAAATATCTAGGTACACCAATTTTGACACCGTCTATACCTTTATTTAAGTGCTTGTAATAATCTGGGACAGGCGCTTTAATACTGCCAGGGTCATCAGGATCATACCCTGCCATATACGTTAACATGATTGCTAAATCACTAACAGATCGTGCCATTGGTCCGGCATGATCCATCGACCAAGCCAATGGTGCAACACCATATCCACTCACTAAACCATAAGTCGGTTTCAATCCATACGTTCCAGTTAACGCAGCTGGCACACGAATTGAGCCAAAAGTATCTGTTCCTGTTGCGAGTGTTGATAAACCTGCTGCTAAAACTGCAGAGCTACCACCACTAGAGCCTCCAGGGGTACGTTGTAAGTCCCACGGATTCCTCGCATCACCATAAAACGGGTTCGTATTCGTCAGGCCACCGCCAAATTCATGCATGTTTAACTTCCCAGTCATAATACCACCAGCACACTGCAATTTTTCGACGGCTGTTGCTGTATAGTCTGGAACAAAATCTTGAAGAATTTCCGAACCAACTGTCGTGCGAACACCTTTTGTATAATAATTATCTTTTATACCAATTGGAATGCCGTGAAGAGGTCCTTTGTACAAACCATTCATAATTTCATTTTCAGCATGTCTAGCTTGATTGAGCGCTTGTTCTTCTAAGATGGTAATATAAGCATTCACTTCAGGGTCGACTTCATCGATCTGATTCATAATACTTTGCATCAACTCGACTGGAGATAATTGCTTCTCTTCAATTAGCGGGGCTAACTCACTAGCTGTCATCGAATATAATTCAGTCATATATAATCACATCCGGATCAACGACAACCATTGGAACTTCCTCATGTATTCCTGGATGATCATCAACGGCCAGTTGCAATTCATAAATCGTGTTTAGCATGTGCTGAATATATGGAACATCTTCTCGTATAACTGGAATGCCTTGTAACGCTAGCCCTTGTGGGACTATGTAGGCTGTGTCCATATTTATTTTCCTCCTCTATACAATCTAGGTTAATAACACTGTATGAAAAACCTAGTTGAATGTGAGGAGGTGTTTATTACTAATGAGGATGGGTAATTACCGAATAGCGGTGGATAATTGCCGAATAGAAGTTTTTATTACCGAATAGCGGCGGATAATTACCGAATAGAAGTTTTTATTACCGAATAGCGGTGGATAATTACCGAATAGAAGTTTTTATTACCGAATAGCGGTGCATTATTACCGAATAGCAGCCATTAATTACCGAATAGAAAGCTCTAAAATATTATTTAGCTGAAAGCCGCTCCCAATCTTGCAATACACTCCAAGACATTTGAGGCTCACCTTCATTTGAAAGCATCGCGCCAACATAGATTTCCTCATCATATTGACCAATATCCTCATAATGCATCACCAACTCACGAATCGCTTCTGTAACGTTTTCATCTTTAAGGCGAGCACTTGGAATCCAATTTAACTCGCCTTCATCGCTTTCGACCACGTCTACATTGGATTGAAGCTTGCCGAAATAAATGAACTGTATATAAATGTGATCATTTTTCATTCGATGCACGACATATTTATGTGTTAAGTCGCTAACTTGGTTTTGCTCAATGCCTGTCTCTTCATAAATCTCACGTAAGCAAGCTGATTGAGGATCATTCATTTCCCCAGTTTCCATATGACCACCAATCGGCACGCGCTTACCGGCTAAAAATTTAGCGTCAGTTTTTTTCTGTAATAATAAAACTTCATCATTCTCATTGAACAAAAATGCTGCGGCAAATTGCTTTAACTTCACTTCGATCATCCTTCTTTAAACGGCTTACCTTGGTAAAAGTAATTCGGCTTCACAATCTCATTACTATAAGGCTTATGAAAAATATGCGTTGTCGCTGGTGAAACGGGTGGGATGAGCCACGTCCATTTTCCAGTTACATCACGCTTTTCGCTTGCTTCTTTTTCTTCAAACTTTTTAAACTGTTGTGCAGCCGTATGATGATCGACTATGCTGACACCAGTTTCTTTAAAAGAATGAAGTACAGCTGTATTTAATTCGAGTAACGCCCGGTCTTTCCATAGTGTCGATTGACGTTTAACATTTAACCCCATATATTCAGCGATCGTCGGTAACATATCATAACGGTACTCATCGGCGAAGTTTCGTGCACCGATTTCAGTTCCCATATACCAGCCGTTAAATGGTGCAGCTGGATAAGTAATCCCACCAACGTCAAGTGACATATCTGAAATGATCGGAACAGCATACCATTGTAAACCGAGATCTGAAAACCACTCATAATCAGGGTGTTGAATCGGCACTTCTAATAAGACATGTTCAGGAATCTCAAACCATTTCGGCTCATTGCCATTAACTTGGGTGACGAGCGGTAAAATATCAAAGTGACCATATTTCGGCTTCCAACCAAGTTCAATACAAGCGTTCGTGAACTCGATTGAATCGGAATCACCAATAATACCTTGCTCGGTTTCATAACCTGCGTAGCGAATAAGTTGATGGTTCCAAATGCGAACCTTCTGACCTTGTTTCAATTGTGGGAAAACAGAAATCGTTGAACGAATGCGGCCACCGTTCGTCGCAAAATCAATGTGTTCAACTAACGCTTGAAAGATAGCTTCTTCTGTTTTTAAATGCCTTTGATCTCTAACATGAAGCTGATCCCAAAACAGTCTACCAATACAACGGTTACTGTTACGCCAGGCTACTTTTGCTCCATATTCTAACTCTTCATATGTTTGTTCATAAAAGCCTTTTTCAATGATTGCTTGCTCAACTTCTTCGATCCGACGTAACGCTTCGTCTTCAGTTTTGCCAAGCTCGTAATAAGTATTTATAATAAACTCGCGTGCTTCTTGACGCATTTGTTCCATAACAAATCACCTCTATGGATCTCTAATAATGTTAGCGTACCATAGAGGTGATTCGAAAAAGCTCAATAAATGTGAATAGACTCGTACAGATTTAAAATTCTACTCCTCTTTAGTCAAACTAAAAAATGCCACAAAACCAAGTAGTGACGTAACAAACATCACCGTTCCCATCGGTACAGCAGTCGTTTCATCTAAGCCGACAAGTGGTGATACCGCTGCACCTAATAATAATGGTAATGTACCTAATAAAGCACTGGCACTTCCCGCTCGGTTAGCTTGATGTTGCATCGCTAATGTAAACGTACTCGTTAACACCATTCCCATCGCTGTCATGTAAATGAAAATCGGAATAACTAACGAAATGAGCGGCCCTTCTATGATCGTCATAACAATTAAAAACGACGTCATCGTCACGACAGTAATGACTGCAGTTTTAAGTAACGTTCGTTCATGGAATACACCCGCTAAACGACCAATGAGGAAACTTCCGATAATAATACCAAGTCCATTTATACCAAAGAGCACACTAAAGACTTGTGGTGACACACCGTAAATATCTTGGTACACAAATGGCGTACCAGCCACATAGGCGAAACTACCGCCATGAATGAGTCCTAATGTTAAAGCATAACCGATAAATGTTTTGTCTTTAAATAAGCTGCTCATCGTTTTAACGGTACTACCTATTGAACTTGGAATCCGTCTTTCTTCTTCTAACGTCTCAGGTAATTTCCAAGCTGTAATGATGACAATGATAATCCCTAACAGACCTAAGAAGTAAAAGATCGTGTGCCAAGTAGCAAATGGAAAAGCTAAAATCACGCCACCAGCCATTGGTGCAAGCATTGGCGCTGTTGAGTTAATAACCATTAATAATGCGAAAAACTTCGTTAACTCTTTACCTGTAAACACGTCACGAACTACAGCTCGAGATAAGACAATACCAGCAGCTGCTGTAAACCCTTGTAAGAAACGAGCTATGATTAACGTTGTAATATTAGGCGCAATTGCACATAAAAAAGATGCTATCGCAAATAAAAATATACTAATTAATAATGGCTTCTTTCTCCCGCGCGCATCACTTATAGGACCGACGACAACTTGTCCTAAAGCAAGTCCAATTAAACACGTCGTCAGTGTTAATTGAACGAGTGAAGCACTCGCTTCTAAATCATTTGAAATACCCGGAAATCCCGGTAAGTACATATCAATATTAAGAGGGCCTAATACAGCCAACATCCCGAGTAGGAATGCTAGACCAATTCTCTCTTTTCCTTTTGGGTTATGTAACATAGATGTATACACCTTTCTAACTCTAGCTGTCTATTATTCAAATTTTTACTAGTCTATCATAGCACAACAAAATAAAAAAGGCTGATTATTAAAAATCAACCTTAACCAATCGTTTAATTTCTTCTATTAATGCTTTCTGTGCATCAACTGTCACACGCGGTTCCCATTCTTGGTCAACATCTTCAAAGTAGAAAGCTATCTTGCCATCTGTAAAAGCGACAAAGTGATAAGACGGCACATCTCCTGATTCCATTTGTTCATCATTAAATGTAAACATATAGTAATCTTCTTTTCTTAGCTTTTCAGCTACATCGTCCACTTCATGTTCAACAACTGATAAGCCTTTAACTTTTTCTAAGACGGATTGCGCTAGCTCTTGATCAGTTACGCCTTTAGATAAATTCGGGTCACTTCTGTTCTCAATAACCTTACTTACTACGAGGTGCTCAGCAAAATCAACCTCACTTAACGTAATGGTTTCTTCAGGTGCTTCATTACAAGCCGATAATAAAAAGATTAATAGAAACAAGCCAAAAACTTTCATAGAATACAACCCTTCTATTTTCTCGCTTTAATTTTGGCTAGTAAGCGAAGAATTTCTAAATACAACCAGATAATCGTCACCATTAAACCAAAGGCACCATACCATTCCATATACTTGGCTGCTTGTTGATTCGCTTTTCGTTCAATGAAATCAAAGTCGATCACTAAATTCAGTGCTGCAACGATAACGATTACAACACTAATTACAATTCCAAGTGGTGTAGCATCGTGTAAATGCGGGACTTGAAAACCGACAAATCGACCAATAAACGAAATAATGTAAGCTAAGAAGATTGCACCTGTTGCAGCAAAAACACCTAATCTAAATTTATCTGTCACACGAATGATTCCTAATCGATAAACGATTAACATCGCCAATAACGTCATAATAGTTAAAAATGCGGCTTGAAAGACGATTCCATCATACATGGCTTCATAATGGGCCGAGATAAACCCTAAACTTAAACCCTTCAACAATACATAGATAGGGGCTGTTACTGGTGAAAAGCGAGGAACAATAGCTGTTAAGATAGCAACACCTAAAGCCGCAATCACCGCGATCATTATAAATCCACCTAATGTTTGAGAGTCTTGCTGATACTGGTGCCAACTATATGTAGCAGTTATTAAAAGTAGCAATGCTAAAATTAACGTCTTTTGTACAGTTCCGTTAATCGTCATGACCTCATCTGAGAATCGTGCTTGATTGTTTGAAAATGTTTTGTCTTGTAAAGTTGGATTTCCTACCCTCATTTGTGAAGCCTCATTTCTACTAATATATTAATTTTTCTTCATCACAAACTTTCGGATGAATGCGCCGATGAAAATACCTGCTAAAGCTACAATCATAAGTTGACCGAAAAAGCCAAGGTCCGCTTCATCACTTCTCCATAAGTCATAAATGAAATAAATAATAAATATACCTAAAATGATCGGCAACCAAACGAACAAAAATTTCTTCCACATATGTATTGGCCCTCCTACGTCTATTACTTTAACTAAACATCATTTTATCATATAAATAAAAAATAAAGCAGAAGGATTATTCGTAAGTTCCTTCTGCTTCTGGTAAAGCTCGGTATGCTTCATGTGACATAATAACATCTTCGTGCAAGTAATTCGTAAACTCGATTAATTCCATTAATTCATCTGTCAAACAATTGTTAGTCGTCCATTCAACTGAATGTTCATCCCCATTTACTTTAATGTCGAGCAAATGAGTTGTGTAAGGATTACTACTACATTGTGTACCATCAACCGCTTCTCTAGTTAATTCATCTGGTGTTTCTAATATGTCCGATTCCCGCATCTTGTCATAAATATCTTCCTTTTCCTGATCGTTAATTACTAAAACGGTTGAGACTTCACCATCGTCATTTAAATCCTTCGTATAAAGGTCATCAAATGTATTCAATTCATGTCTTTCCTCAAAACCATACTGATAAACAAAATCAAAGTCATCAGGCATTTGAGTTGGAAGGACAGCATCCTCTCCCCCTCCACCATTAGTCCCCGATGAACACCCAACTAAACATAAACAAACCGACACAAATATTATAGTTCGCTTCATCGCACGCCGCCTTTATTTATTACATTATAACTATAGAAATATAAGCCTCTTTACCTACTTCAACATAATTAAACAAATTTCCTTCTCAAAAAAATAAAATTGTATAATTTTTCTATTTATTAAAAAATGAGCCTTTTTCTAGGCCCATTTTTCACAATTACAATAATATTCTTCGTAACGAACCTCTTTAATAAAGGTCGGTGTCTTTGTCGTTAAACAAACTTTAATTACTCGTTCTTTTTCTAATTAAATCAACTATGTAAAGGATACTGCCAACAAAACCAGCTCCCCAGAAAAACAAACTAGCAAGCTGATACTGACCAAGCCATAGCGTATAGTACACTTCTAATATGACAAAACCGGCGACACCAACAATTAATAATGCAAGTCCAACAACACCGTAATTTTTCTCTGGTTTTAAAAAATCAAACATAGTCATAGATGCTCCTTACTTTAGTCTATCAAAAGCGTACCACAACGCATGACACGACACTAGCATTTACCCGTTGTTACGTTCTTTTTCTAACTGATCGACGCGTTCTTTTAATCCTTTAACTTCGTTGTTCCGTTTAAAGAAAACGACAACTAGTCCGATTAATACAGCTAGAAAGGCAATTAGAAATACTAACATAATGATCTGAAATACCATATCAGCCGTTGAAAATCCTACTGTTGCTAATTGATTAATAAATAAGTTCATAGGTCATCTCCTCTTTTTGTTTTAATATAACATAAGAATAATTTACCAAAAAAAAGATTGAAAGCAAAAAACTTCCACCAATTCATAGCGGAAGTTCTCATCAAACTATTCAAATTCAATTAAATTCTCTTCTGAAAAATCGTCTTGGTCAACAAATGGATCTCCAAATGCTAACATGCCATAGTTCGTCACAAAGCCAACACTTCCAACTGCATGAACTTGTTCGGTCTCAGGGCTCCAATATGTATTAAATGACAGCATGTCCAACTCACCTTCAGCCGTCGTGAACTCACCATCAATACTCATGCCACGAATAGGTCCTTCTTCACCTTCTATTTGATAAACTTGAACATCGTCGAAATCTATTTCAAATATAAAGTCGTTCGTTTGAAAATAAGCATGTCCTTCGCCTATTAATATATGTGGATTTCCTTCTTCACGTCGAATTTCTGTTAAGATGACTTCTATAGCACCATACTGATCTGCAAAATCGTAGTCTACTTTTTCTTCTAAAGCTTGTGCATACATATCATCTTCCTCAGAGAACTGTTGAACTAACTCTTCGTTTAGTTCAGCGTAAAATGCCCAACCTGTTTCATCTACGTACATAGAATCATCAGTCATCCATGCGTTTACCGCCATGACACTGCCACCAATTAAGAGAAATGCTGTTACTATGATGATTAACGACCTTTTGACCATGGTTTATAACTCCTTCACCAATCTACTGAACTAGTAATCTAAATGCAAATAAGCTTATAATTATTGCAGCAGCAACTAAGGCAATGACGAGTACTTTATACTCTCGCTTCACTGTCCCACCTCACTTAAAGTTGAATCAAGCTACCATTACTATACCATTAAATAGCTACCTATTAAATTTAACTGCTTTCGTTCTACCTTTTAGCCATTTAGTAATGTAAACCCCTATGCTCGGTATAATGATATATAATCCAAGTTGGAATATAGGAACCCATGATAGCAATAACCCAATTGACATTAGAATCATCCCTACTGCTAGAGTAAGTTTTACAATCGTGTTCATTGGTCGTATTAAACTTGGCTTCCTTCTTATAATTGAATGAAGTAATAATCCTATTGCCATCCCTACTAGGAAAAGTAAAACATACAAAAGCCAATCCATATTAAATGCACCTCTCTTCGTCTTCCGTCACACCTCTTCTGCAATGGTTACGAAATTCTATGTTGGCAATCGACTACTCGGCTTCTCACTTATTGTATAGATCCCAATCTGTTTCGTTTTTCCTGTATTTATTGCTCTAAACCACTCATTCCTGGGAACCTTTCGCCTATTTCACCATTGCAGCTGTTTGTTCTTCACCATTTGCACAACCAACCATAAATATAAATAAGACTAGAAGTAAATTTTCCCATCATTTACCTCCAACGTTCTTTTATTTTATTGTAACAAACCTAAAGGTTAATTATGTATGCTGCTTAGACGGTTATAGAAAACAAGTAAACTGTGCTATTAACTCTATTAATTTCTTGATAGTGTTATCACCCATTTATTGAAAAATGAGCGTTAGCATTAGTCACAATTTACTCTTAAACATATGCTACGTATGAAAGGTATTTTAATAATTTCGGAGGTGTCCTATCAATGCATGAAAAAGGTTTAACTGGAGGCCAAGAGCTTCTATGTATTAATACTGAGAAAGTTTACGACTGGATTATTAACGAAGCAACTTTCGACCTAAACGTTGTAGACGAAGATTTACCGAACGACTTAGACTGTGATGACATCGATTTAGATGACGTTACTTGTACTGTTGAACCAGCAGAAGAAGATCCAATTGAGATTATCAGCCGTGAGGATCGTACTTTTGTCATTGACGGTGCTGAGATTGAACTACAAGTTGTTACAATCCGTAAAAACTTCGTCGTTACAATCAATTTACCAACAGACAACGGCGATGAAGAAGTTGAACTTGAGTTCTCTCGTAGTGAACAAGTCGTTCTTTGTGCACCAGATGGTACAGAGATTGATGTAACGTACACGGAACTTGATTGTTTCGTCGTTTCATTCGACTGTGAGCCTGGTGACACAGAATTAGACGATACATTTGACGCTGTCATCTCTGTTCGTCTATGCCAAAGCATTCAAGCTGTATACCCAGTAACACTTGAGCTAGTCGCTGACTTCTGTGAACCAAGAGATCAGTTACCAGTACAGCCGTGCCCAATCCCAACTCGTCCTGACCAATGCCCAGTATTATTCCCTACAGCTAATAACAATAATGGCTAAAACTTTTAAAAACACCTCAAAGTAATTATTACTTTTGAGGTGTTTTTATATTAAGCCATATGTTGTAGCCAATGATTAAGTTCATACTGTTCGTTTTCTTTTAGCTGATTAAGTTGTTTTTGGAGTACTTTTTTGGCATCTTTATATAATTCAATATCGTGATTATTATAAGTCTCAATAGATTGAATAATCTTAGAATCTATTTCTTTTCGTTTTGGCTTCCCTTGTGTGACATTCTTTCGTTTAACACTCGTAAAATCCCATCCATACGCCTTTTGCATCACATAAAGCGATTCAAAGTACAAATCCATAATACCGACGAAAGCAAAATGTCTTCTTATGTTCCTTTTTGCTCGTTTTATTGCATCTGGGTCTCCACTTGCTAAGTAACGGGTCGATAAATTAACGGTACGATAACGGATATTGCGAATATCTGACTTACTTTTGTACCGTTTGTTTTCAATCTTGTGATCTTGCACTATTTCGATGAAGTCTTCTAAAGTCATACTACTTACTATTTTATTTAAAGGGTCCCTTTTATATTGCTTAATATAATAATAGGTTGAAATTACTCGATCAACAGGATGGCGTAGCATTGTTAAATAAGTCGTCCGTTCATTCAACTTTTCAAAATACCGATTGTGCCAAATGTGTATAAGCTCATCTTGATTTTCAAACAAATGCCACATCGTCTTGCCACCTGTTTTCGGAATGTGAATGTAAATAACCGGATCCTTTTCATTTACCGGTAATTGATCAAACTGTATCATGCCTATTCCCCTCTCTTAAACGTCCCTAGTTTAATATAGTCATTCAAATTGAAATGGTATAGACAAAAGTAAGAC
Source organism: Alkalibacillus haloalkaliphilus (assembly GCF_007991275.1). GTDB lineage: Bacteria > Bacillota > Bacilli > Bacillales > Alkalibacillaceae > Alkalibacillus > Alkalibacillus haloalkaliphilus. The sequence continues at coordinate 49,182 of NZ_BJYA01000005.1, forward strand.
TGTAGTTAAAAAAAGGCAGACCATCTAGTTGCTCTTCGTGTAACAACCTACAACAAAACTATCAACGTACATATGATAATAGTATCGATAAAAAGCGAGGGGATCGAAATGAACAAAAACCTTAATTGGCAAAAACACGCTATTAAACCTATAGATCGAGAACGTTTAATGGAACATAAAAGCTTAGTCATTTGGTTAACTGGCTTATCTGGTTCCGGGAAATCTACAATTGGTAATTCAGTGGAAAAACAACTATATCAAAAAGGCATTCACTCTTACTTACTTGACGGTGACGATCTGAGACAAGGACTTAGCAAAGATCTTGGATTTTCAGAACATGACCGTAGTGAAAACATTAGACGCATAGCTGAAGTTGCACACACTTTACGTCAATCTGGTCTTGTAACGATTGTTAGCACTATTTCTCCTTATAAAAGTAACCGCGAACTTGCTCGTGACATTATTTCTGATCATTTTTTTCATGAGGTGTATATCAGTTGTGCTTTAGAAGTATGTGAGCAAAGGGATCCTAAAGGACTATATCATAAGGCGCGCTCTGGACAAATCTCTCAATTTACAGGTGTGGATCAACCTTATGAACCTCCTACTAGCCCTAAGTTAACTTTACCTACTGACAAACTAAACATTGAACAAGCAAGTCTTACATTAGTTCACTATATCGTTTCCAAAGTTAAGGAGGCTCGGTCATGATGATTTCACCACACGGCGGGACATTAATTCAACTAATAGAAGACAAGACGCATCATCATTTTGACTACTCACTCTCTGTAGATGAAACGGCAGCATCAGACTTAGAGTTAATTGCAACGGGTGCTTACAGTCCATTAACAGGTTTTATGACGCAAGAAGATTACAAGACAGTAGTTCATGAGATGCGTCTTGCAAGTGGGCTCATTTGGTCAATTCCCATTACATTACCGATATCAAATCAAGTGAGTGAACGTGTAAAAGTTGGTGATTTTATTGAACTTAAATTTAATAGTCAATCAATTGGTTCTTTAAAAGTCACCGACAAATTTGAACCAGATTTATACGAAGAGGCTAAGCTCGTATATCAAACAACTGACCGTAAACATCCAGGTGTTAACAAGTTGTTCTCTCGAGGTGATGTCTATTTAGCAGGGCCAATTACGTTATATAAAAACCAAAAGGAGTCAAACCCATTTCAGGAATACTATTTCACGCCTAAAGAAACAAGGAAACTTTTCCTTCAAAACGGTTGGGAGACGATTGTTGGTTTTCAAACGCGTAATCCAGTTCACCGTGCACATGAATATATTCAAAAATGCGCTTTAGAAACTGTTGACGGTTTGTTTCTTCACCCTTTAGTCGGTCAAACAAAACAAGATGACTTACCAGCGGATGTACGGATGAAAAGTTATGAAGTGCTGCTTGATTGTTACTATCCGAAAGATCGTACAACGCTCGGTATCTTTCCAGCATCTATGCGCTATGCAGGGCCTCGGGAAGCCATTTTTCATGCGTTAATTAGACGTAATTATGGGTGTACACATTTTATCGTAGGTAGAGATCACGCAGGTGTCGGTAACTATTATGGAACTTATGATGCTCAAACTATTTTTTCGCGATTTGAATTAGAGGAACTTGGCATTAAACCGTTATTTTTTGAGCATGCTTTTCATTGTAAAGTTTGTCAGTCTATTGCTACTAAGAAAACTTGTCCTCACGAATCTTCAAACCATCTTCATTTATCTGGCACTAAAGTAAGAGAAATGTTAAAAAGCGGGGTTAAGCCCCCGCTAGAATTTAGTCGACCAGAAGTAATTAATACATTGATAAACGGGTTATCCGATTAAGTCCCAAGAAGTCGGTGTGCCACTTTTAACATCTTGATTAATTCGTTTACCAATTAATGTGTTGAAATATTTCGGTGGTAATCCGTAGCCCGGTCGAATGATACGAATATTGTTTTGATTTAAAACTTCGCCTGCTTTTACGTCTTTTGTAATATAGACTGAGCGGCGAAGTTGTTTTGATTTAACCTCTTCACTTATTGGTCCATATTGAACACTCCCAAGTGATTGCCACGCTCGTTTTGTTTCTTCAACTAACGCTTTAAATTCATTTGGTTCAAGTGAGAATTCAGCATCCACTCCACCGTCTGCTCTTGCTAATGTGAAATGCTTTTCGATAACCGTTGCACCTAATGCGACACTTGCAACAGGGACGCCGACACCTAAAGTATGGTCTGATAAGCCAACTTGGTAGCCGAATAACTTTTGCATGTGTGGAATCGTACTTATGTTAGAGTTTTCAGGTGTTGCTGGATACGTGCTCGTGCATTTTAATAAAATTAAGTTTTTACATCCCGCTTCTTCAGCCGTTCTAACGGCTTCATCAATTTCTGATACAGTGGCCATCCCTGTTGAAATGATCATCGGTTTGCCCGTTTTTGCAATCTTTTGGATCAATGGCAAATCAGTACATTCAAATGATGCGACTTTATAACATGGTACATCTAACGTTTCTAAAAAATCGACTGCTGAACTGTCAAACGGTGAGCTAAAGGCGATGACACCAAGTTCCTTACATGTGTTAAAAATCGTTTCATGCCATTCCCACGGTGTATGCGCCTCTTCGTATAATTGATAAAGCGACCTTTCTTTCCAAATACTTTGTTCATCTTGAATGACAAAGTCTGAATGATTGACATTTAACGTCATCGTCTCGGCCGTATACGTCTGCAACTTAATCGCATCCACGCCTGCTTCAGCTGCCTTTTCTACCATTAATAAAGCTCGCTCTAATGATTGATTATGGTTACCAGAAAGCTCTGCAATAATAAATGGTCGATGGTTCGGGCCGATTGGACGGTCGTTAATATATATCGTTTCCATCTGTTACAACTCCTCTAATAATTTTAACCGAACTTCTTGCCAATGGTCATCGAATAAAGCCATTGGCGTAACGTCCATTGGAACACCATTTTTCATAATGTGCTCCTTAAATTGACCTTCTTCTATGAATCCTAGCTTTTTGTGAAAATATAAACTACGCACATTTTCTTCAATGACTTCAGCACATACTTTTCTCATCTGTTGTTCTTTGAAAATATAATCGAGTGCCAGCAGACCTAATACAGTCCCTGTTCCTTTTGGCGCATCTGTTTCTCCGACATAAAAACCCCAATGACAACGTTTAAACGAATCGTGTATTTGAGTAAACTGAACTATTCCAAGTGGTTTTTCTTCTTGGAATAAAAGTTTGGCGATGATTCGATCATTTACCAAAACATTTTGATACCACTGCTCATGTTCGTTTTTAGTAATAAGTCGATCCGTGTACATCACGCTGTGAATATGTGGTTGATTTCGCCATGTGAGAACTTGATCCAAATGTGATTCATTTAAATCTCTTAAATAAAATGAGCTTAAATTAATATTAATCCCCTCCCAAGATCCATTTCGTAATGTCCTCAAGATGGTTCTTCTCTGGAAATAGTGAAAAGGCATTTTCACTCATGTGTTGTAATGATTTAGGGTCTTGAATGAAGCTTTCTATAGCTTGAGTGATTGTTGAAATAGTGACCGTTTCACTTGGACCTAATGAATGGATGATCCCTAATGATTCAGCTCCTTGAATAACACCTGTTTGATTACTAGCTGTCTCGATCACAATAGCAGGTAAACCGAGGAAGGCACGTTCATATGTCGATGTTCCTCCTGCACCAATGGCAAAGTCAGCTGCTTGCATTAAATGAGCCATATAATGAATAGCAATATGGCATGTCGCATTCTTATGCTGATCACACCATGCTTCGATCTGTTTTTGCTGTGGATGGTTATGACCAATAACAACGTCGACATCGATCGACTGATTCACTTGGTCAAGTGCTTGCAAGACTTTAAGCGTCTCTCCAGTTGGATCAGTTCCACCCATTGATACTAAGAGGTGAAGCGCCCCTTTACGAACTTTTGATTGTTTCCTAGCTTGGTAGAATTCAGGTCGTAATAGTAGAAACTTAGTTCCTAACAATTTAATCGCATCTTGAGGAATGAGTGACTCATATTCATAATGATGACTTGAGTCAATCTGGTAATCTAGTAATAAATCACAGTCATGTTCGCGGTTGGCTAGATCGTCGATGACCATAATCTTCTTCGTAAAAGGGCGTACTTCCCTTTCCCACTTCGCATCAATGCTGTAATGATCAATGATGATCCACTCAATAGTTTCATTTCTTAATATTGCTTTAGTTGCTCTTGCATCTTCTAGCCAATGATAAGTTGGGGTAATAGATTCACAACGAAATCCACGCGCTTTGATCGTTTCAATTAAATGACCTCTTAATCGACTACAAATAAATATTACAGTTGCTCCTTGCTTTTCGAGTTGTTCTGCTAGCGTTAAACAACGCATGACATGACCTGAACCAAGCTGTCTTGATGCATCGGTTCTGATTACAATGTTCATATTCATCAATCCTTTTTTTGTTCAATATGGCTATTAATTAATTTCCAATCGGGGTGAGCTTGTAGCAGTTGAATGATGTCGGTTAGCTTAAAGGGACCATTTTGTCGTCGCATTGCTTTTATGACTCTCTCAACTAACTGGAAGTCTTCGATCGTATCGACAGTTAAACGTAGGTCACTATAATCTTGTTCAGCTAAGTATTGTCCCATGTTGTATTTGTTTTCTGGATTAGTCATATACGTTGTGACATGCTCTCGCTCACGTTTTAATGTTGCGTTTTGATCAGCTTCTTTTAGTAACTCATACGTAAACACTTCAGTGTCCATCCCCCGTGGAAAGGTTCGTTTAATCGTATTCGATACATAATCATACGCACGATTAGTTAAAAAATGCCCAATAACCGAATCGACAACTGTCGAGTCGATTAATGGACAATCAGATGTTAAACGCACGACGACATTAGCGTTGAACGTTTTTGCTGTTTCTTCATAACGCTTTAACACGTCAGTTTCTGACCCTCTGTAATACGTAATACCTTGTGATTTACAAAAGTCGACAATCGCGTCATCTCGACTTGCAGTTGTTGTAGCAATGACGAGTTGATCGATTAATTTAGAATGTTTTAGCTGATCAATTTGATAAGCTAATAACGGTTTACTTAAAATCGGTTTTAACACTTTACCTGGTAACCTCGTTGATCCCATCCGTGCTTGAATAATAGCGACTATCTTCATGTCGCACCACCTACTTCGTAATACTTCAATACTTTGTTCACTGCCAAAATAACGTCATTAACATCTTGATCAGTCATACTAGGAAAAAGTGGCAAAGTGATAAAAGATTGATAAAGTCGTTCGGCGTTTGGACATAACCCTTTTTCGTAACCTAACTGTTCGTAATATGGCTGCCAATAGACTGGAATATAGTGGACGTTCACCCCGATATTTTCTTTTTGTAATGCTTTAAAAACCGTCTTTCGATCAGTCGTTAATTGTTGCTCATTTAATTGTATGACATACAGATGCCAGCTTGACTTCACTTCAGGTGAAATATAGGGTGTGGTCATTGTGGGTAATGATTGGAATGCTTTATTGTAGCGTCGAGCGATTGTTTGGCGGCGTTCAATAAACTGATCTAATCGTTTTATTTGGCTTAACCCAAGTGCTGCTTGCATGTCTGTTAACCGGTAATTGTAGCCTAACTCATGCATTTCGTAATACCATGGCCCCTCGTCTTTTATTAACTGTGTTCGATCGCGTGTTACACCATGCGCTCGAAAACGAACAAGTTTTTCATAATATTGTTGGTCATTAGTTGTAATCATGCCGCCTTCACCGGTTGTTATTTGTTTTACTGGATGAAAACTAAACATTGTCATGTCGCTAATTGCACCGACTGACTGACCATAGGCTTGCGCTCCAATCGCATGGGCTGCATCTTCTATTAACGTTAAATCGTATTTGTTAGCTAATTTTCGTAGTGCTTCATAATCACACGGTTGGCCAGCAAAATCGACTGCTATAATCGCTTTCGTCTGATCAGTGATTAATTTTTCAACTGATTGGGGATCGAGATTAAATGTTTGAAGGTCGACATCGGCAAATTCCACTTTTGCCCCTTGATATAAAGCCGCATTTGAACTTGCAACAAACGTTAACGGTGACGTAATGACCTCATCGTCCGCTTCAATTCCTGCTGCAAAACAGGCTGCGTGTAATGCCGCAGTCCCGTTTGAAAACGAAACGGCATAGTTCGCACCGACATAACATGCGACCGCCCTTTCAAACTGTTCGATTAAAGGACCAGTCGTTAAAAAGTCACTCTTCAAAACGTTTATAACGGCTTCAACATCATCATCGTTAATCGATTGGCGCCCATAAGGTAAATAGTTTTCTCTAACAGGCTTCCCACCGTGAATAGCTAAAGGCTTCATCATCCTTCACCTAATTCATTGGCCGAACGGATCCAATCTTCTGTTCGTTTAATTCCTTCTCGTAAAGAAACTGAAGGCTTCCACCCGAGTAACGATGTTGCTAAGTCGTAATTACACGATAATTTTTGGATTTCACTTTGTGGATGAATATGTTCGACATGTTCAATCGGGGTTTTAGCTTTTGCGATCATTTTAGCTAATTCGTTAATTGTGACGTCTTCTCCAAGACCAGCATTAACAATTTTGCCATTTACTCGGTCTGAAAATCCTGATTCCACAACAAACTTCGCGCAATCTTCTACGTACAATAAATCACGCGTTTGTGTTCCGTCACCATAAATTTGCAGTGGCTTTCCTGCTAAATGATTGTTAATGAAAATGGCCACAACGCCACCTTCACCACCTGTTTTTTGAAAAGGTCCATACGTATTAAATGGTCTTAACACAGTTGTTGGAAGACCATAAGCATAGTAATAAGATAGCACCATATTTTCAGCGGCAATTTTAGCACCAGCATAAGGTGAAGCTGGTTTAACAGGATCTGTTTCTTTAATTCCATCTTCAGATTGAGCGCGGTCGTAAACCATACATGTACTCATGAATACAACTTTTACACGGTCCTCCAAACATCTTCCTAAAATATGAAACGTCCCGACTGTATCATTCATAAACGTCGTCTTCGGATCATCGATACTATCTTGAACGTTAATACTCGCTGCTAAGTGATAGCAAATATCGAATTGAATAGATGAAAACAAACGGTCCAGTTGCTGTTCGTCTTTAATATCACCTTGAATAAACCCCATGAATTGTGGGTTTGTTGTAAATTCTTTTATATTTTCAAATTGTCCATTGGATAGATCATCATAAACCCAAACACGATGACCAACGTCCAGTAACTGTTTGACGACCCATCTGCCGATAAACCCCGCTCCGCCTGTTACTAGTATATTCATAACTTTACCTCCCTTTTCCATCTGTTAGTCGTTCGATTAATTTAATTAACCGAAAGCCTGATGGTTTATTTTTGTTCGGATATGCCTGCTTCAAAAACTGTACTTGTTTTTTATTAACCTTTATCGTCTTGTTAAGATATTGGTGCACAGCTCTTGCTAGCGTTTTAGAGCTTGCATGAACTAAGTCACCGAGTTCGTCAAAATACCCTACATACCCCGGAAATGGTCTATTGAAAATATACACTTGTTTGTTAGCTAACATTGATTCCAAAGCAACGGTTGATGAATAGGAAACGACAGCGTCAGCGTGGTGGATTGCATCATAAAGTGGAACCCCTTTAGTCGAATTCAAGTTAGAGAATTCTTGAAGTAAAGGGTGATTGCCATTGTTAGGAAAGTCACGCAAAATCAAGTTGTAATTTCCAAGTCGATTCAACCTTTTAATAAACTGGCGCCACTCAGTAATTTCGTTATTTCCTCGTACAACGATGAGAATCGTTTTTTTTCGTGGGCTAAGCTTTAGTTTTCTATTAAAATTCCGTTTTGACATCGCTGCACCTTTCTCCAGTAAATCAAATCGTGGGTGCCCGACAATTTCTAAACCGTCTGGGTCTACTGACTTTGACTGAAACCATTTCTTTTCAAACTCACCGTACACTGCGTCAACTTGAGCAATCTTTGGGATATAGCCAAATTCACTAGAAATAATGCCATGTTGCATACAAATTGTCGGAATGCCATACTTTCTTGCCACGACGATTAACGTTCTAGTTTGTGGATAATGAGTTGATGCTACGACTAAGCAAGAAGGTTTTACCTTTTGAAAGAAATCTTCAGCTTCGTTGATTCGTTTAATAATGATTTCAAATTGTTCCAGTAGTCTCTGTTTAAAAGCAGGATGGATTAGTGGATGGTGTTGATTACTCTTCATAATTTTTTTTGTCGTTTTATTTACTTTTTGAATGCTGTGTTCTAAGTTCGGTTCATTCAAATAATCTTGTATATAATGAATTGGGATCGTTCGGTCAGAAATAGTTCGTTTACGATTTGATTTTTCTAGCAAAAGAATAGAGTTCATTCTATGAAACTGTTCTTGAGGTAATCTAAGCAAGTGATAGACATCATGGTAAGCTACTGGTCCGTTTGATTTAGATTTCCGCTCTTTTATAGGATCGTTCAATAGAAATTCATTGAACTTCTCTTGAATATCTAATCCGCTCTGTTCTGTATGATTAAGATTATTCGTTAAATTAGGATTACCTAGCCGGTTAAACAGCGATTCGTTCTTCTTAATTAAACTTCTAAAATGACATAAGTAAGCTAAGTCATAGCCTTTATATTTCACCGTTTGAAACATATCTAAAAAATCGGTGTAAAGGGACCAATAATGTTGTTCATAAAGTTGTTTGTCCACCTTCTTTTCACCCCTTTAACACTTGAGCTGCTTGACATAGATTAATAATTTCTTCTTTTGTAATCGGCGTTGGTATATTTGAACGGTACGTGCCAACTTCAGCAACGGGCCAATCTTGCTTGCGATGACTAACCATATACATATCACCTAAATCGTAAGCTTTAACCGATTCATCAAAAGTCATCAGTTCTTCATATCGCTTTTCACCAGGACGTAAGCCGATCTCTTCAATTGTAATCACTTCTGGATTGAGATTGTTTTCTTTACAAGTCACATCAATGACAACTTCGGCTAAATCTTTTAATTGAATGACTGGCATTTTTAGAACGAAAATCTCGCCACCAATCGCTCTTTCCATCGCTTTCATCATGAGCGAAACAGCTTGATTAGGTGTCATCATAAAGCGTGTCATACTAAGGTCTGTAGCCGTAATTGCTTGACGCATTAATATTTGTCTTTGAAACAATGGAATGACAGAGCCTCGCGAACCGATGACGTTGCCGAATCGGACAGCGGAAACGATTGGGCCTGTTAAATCTTTTTCAGTAGATTGAATGATTCGCTCTGCCATTAATTTCGTCGCCCCGTACGTATTAGTCGGAGAAACGGCTTTATCAGAGCTTGAGAGCAACACTTTTTTTACTAGTTGAGCTTTAGCTGCTTGAATGACGTGATAGGTTCCTTTCACATTCGTCTGAACCGCTTCATAAGGGTAACTCTCACAAGCTGGAACGTGTTTCATCGCTGCTAAATGAAAAACATAATCGATTCCTTCCATCGCACTTTGTAAACTCGTATAATCTCTTACATCTCCAATGACAAATTGAATGTTGTCGTAATTTTTTAAACGGTCTTGTTGGATAAACTGCTTATACTCATCACGACTATATATTCGAATTAACGCTGGGTTCTCATTTAATAGATTTTGAACTAGATGCTGCCCAATCGCACCTGTTCCACCTGTAATTAATAATTTTTTGCCTGTATAAGACACATCGCTCCCTCTTTTCTACTCACAATCATTGAACCTTGTTATTAACTAACAAAAAGGCTCAATATATCACATTCTTATTCTTAATTAATAGATTTGGTATGGACATGAGCAGTTAATATGTAGAAATCAACAAAACGCACAGGAGGATAGCCTGTGCGTCATTAGTTGAGTGTAATCTCGTATACATCTTGACCGAGCGGCACGACTTGAAATGATGTACGCGTTTCTTCGATTTGATCGAGTTTATTAAAAAACTGTTCTAAGTCCTTTTCGGTTAAGCGGGAGAAACGGTATCTCGCTTTTTTATTCTTTTTGATCGGTGAGATAGATTGTGGCGGTTGTTTTGATTGGGGGTGAAGCTGTTTCAAAGCGTTTATTATTTTTTCGTAAGCTTGGCCTGTTGACGAACTGGAGACATAATGGTCCAGAATGTTTTGTTGTTTTCTCGTTGGCTGGACAGTTGTAGGGTTGTCAATGGCTTGTAACACTTCACCAATTGTTGTGACTTTGTCGCTAAACTGATTCGGTAAAAAGACGTCGTATCGCTGGTCTTCAACTGGCATATATGTGATGGATTGTTTTTTTAACAAAAAGGCTTCAAGCCCGGTCGTACAGCCGTTATGAATGACAACTTCTGATGCTAAAATCCAGTCAATAACATTTCCGAACGGGGCAATGATGACATTGTCGTATGATTGAAAACGTTTTTGATACGTGCGGTGGTTTTCAGCAGGGTGCGGGCGGATGACAATTGTTTGATGGGGCTCTTGCCTGGCGACCGTTTCGATTAACTTAACGAACTGTTGAAACAATGTTTTCATATAGTTGTATTGCTCGTGGTCTTTGTAATGGCTTGGTTTCTTCTGATTATAAATCGCAAAGCGGGTGTTAATTAAAATAAAAGGGCCGTAGCTTGTTTGAATGCTTTTCACTCTGCTTTTATAAAGCGGGCGGAATTTTTCTTTTAACAAATCAAATCGTGGATTTCCTGTTAGAGTGATGTTTTGTTGTGGCACATAATTTTCGATGAGTTCTTTTTGATAAGTACCCCAACAGTAAATTTGGTCGATCTGTTCGGTGTTGGCTTTGTTCATGCGGTCTTGTAAATATTGATTAGTGTCTGACATAATGAGCCCTTCTTCATCTAATTCAACTAAACGATGCCCTTTTGTTTTCATTTTTTTCACAACCCGTGAACGATATCTGTCAGGATACCCTTTAGCAAAAAAGATCCCTTGTGGCAGTTCTAGTGCAGCTCGTTCTACCGCCGTTTGCTCACCGATTACAACCCGAAAACCTTCTTGCGCCGCATAATATGCAAGCAACATCTTCGCATCTAACTCCCGCACTTTCACCTCTACTGGTAAAAATAAATACGTCATCAAAACCGCCGCCTTCTTTCCTTTTGTATAATATATGAAAGATTTCAGTTGAGAGTGTGAGTGTTTGGAATACATTTACAGGGTGAATTGTTATTGTTACACTGACTAGTAATTATTTATGGGGAGAGATTGGATGACGTTCGGTGAATGGCTATTATTTGGATTCCTTATTATTGTAGTGTCCATATTTATTTTTGATAGGTCCAGAGGGAATAAAAGGGATTATGAGCCATTATTAAACAAATTAGTGATTGCCATGTGCTCAACTCTTCTCTTGTATCTTGTTTTTATAGAAGGAAGTTCGGTTATCAGTTTTCAGGGGATCGGCCTTATGATCGGCATAGTCGTTTTAACGGTTGGCTTATGGTGGGAGTCGAAACGCAAAAAACGAGCGAACAAGGTGGCTTCGTAATTTTTTGTTCGATAGTTATGGGCGTGTGTCCGACACTAATGCTGCTTCGTCCGACGATTATGGGCCCGTGTCCGACATTAACTCCACTTCGTCCGACAATTATGGGCGCGCGTCCGACATTAAACCCACTTCGTCCGACAATTATAGCTGCGTGTCCGACACTAATGCTGCTTCGTCCGACAATTATAGCCGCGCGTCCGACAATTACGCAGCCGCACGCCTCCCCAAAAACACGAAAAACCCCTTAAGCACCGTACACTTAAGGGGCGGAAAACTTTTATTCACTTAATGCGCTAACAATTGCTTCAACGTTGTGTTCCATCATGCCGATATAGTTGCTGGCATCGCCTTCTTCCGCAACAGCGTCCGTAAAGATTGTCATGTCATAAATCGGAACACCCGAATCGGATGATACAGTTTCCATATGAACTGGGTTGATTGTTGATTCTAAGAAGACATAAGGAATGTCGCGCTCTCCTAGAAGATCAACAACACGTGCGATTTGTTGTGGTGTCCCTTCTTCATGAGCATTTAACTCCCAAATACCTTCTGTTTCAAGTCCGTATGCTGCGCCGAAATAAATGAACGCATCTTCACTTAAAACGATTAAGCGATTTTCTTCAGGCACTTGCTCAACTTTTTCTTGAATCATTTCATCTAAATTCGCTAATTCTTGCTTGTAGTTCTCAGCATTTTCACGGTAAACGTCTTCACCGTCTGGATCGATTTCAATTAACTCAGCTAAAATGTTATCAACAAACGTATTGACGTTGTTTGGATCCAACCAAGCGTGTGGATCATCTGTTTCACCATCTGCTAACTTAATCGTGTCTATCCCTTTAGACAATTCTACAACTGGCGTATCTGTCACGTTATCCATTAATGATTCTAACCATTCTTCAAGTCCTAAGCCATTAACGAAAAACACATCAGAATCCGTTACTTTTTGAAAGTCACTTGGAACAGGCTCATGCTCATGAGGTTCTTCACCAATTGGTACAACGTAATCTACATTAGCACGCTCACCTGCGACTTGTTCTACAATGTCAGCAATAACTGAGAAGCTTGTTGTAACTTGAAGTTCTTCTGACTCAGTTGCTTCATCTTCCCCTGTGTTACAGCCTACTAATAAAATACTAGCTAAAGTGATGACACTGATCATGCTGAAAATTTTCTTTCTAAACATTCTTCAATTTCCTCCTATTTCCCTTTTAAAAATATATTTTAAGCTTTGCTTGTCGTCATGCGTCTGAACCAACGGACAAATACACCTTGTTTCGGTGAGAATAAAAAGGCTAACGTAAATAGCAATGTGGCCACAATGACGATCGATGCACCTGTTGCAACGTCATAAATATATGAATAATAAACACCGACAACAGCTGAAATGACGCCGAACACCGCTGATAAAGTTAACATCATCGGTAAACGATCGGTCATTAAGTAAGCTGTCGCACCAGGCGTAATAAGCATTGCAACGACTAGAATAATACCTACTGTGTTCAAGGATGCCACTGTAACGAGTGACAAAATGAACATGAGCATGTAATGGATCAATCGCGTCGGCAAGCCAATCGCTTTAGCCATCGTTGGATCAAACGTACTTAAAAGCAACTGCTTATAGAAAACAAAAATAAGTATTAAAACACCTACCGTAATACCTAATGTCATCCATAAATCAGTTCGCGATACAGCTAATACGTTTCCAAATAAAATGTGCCAAACGTTAATACTTGTGCTTCCAATCGTCGTCACGAGTACAACCCCAACTGCAAACGTACCAGTTAGCAAAATACCAATTGCTGAATCGTCTTTAATGCGGCTGTTTTGTGAGATGTAGCCAATGCCAAGTGCAGTTAAAACACCGGTAATGACAGCACCGACGAAAAAGCTAGCACCTAACATATAAGCGATGACGACACCTGGTAACACCGCATGCGAAATTGCTTCGCCCATCAGTGCCATGCCACGCAAAATAATGAAACAGCCGACTACACCACAAACAATTCCGACTAAAACACCTGCGATTAACGCATTTTGTAAAAATGGATACGTCATAACTGCGTCAATAAAATAATTTAAGTTTTCCATTACTTAACCACCACCATTTGGCCATCTCCGTCTTCACTGTGAAGCGTTGCGATATTACCGTTGTATGCTTCACTAATGAGCTGTGGTTTAAATACATCTTCTTGCGCTCCAAACCCGACTAAACGTTGGTTTAACAACATTAAACTATCAAAATACTCTTCAACCTTACTTAAATCGTGGTGTACGACAAAAAGTGTTTTACCTTGGTTACGAATTTTTCTTAGTAAATTGATAATGATTTGTTCTGAAGATAGATCAATTCCTGCAAACGGTTCATCTAAAAATAACAGATCTGATTCTTGCGCTAACGCTCGCGCAATGAAGACACGTTGCTGTTGACCACCTGATAATTCACCTATTTGTCTTCTACGGAAATCTTCCATTCCGACTTGTTCTAAACATTCTAAAGCTTTGTCACGATCTTTTTTACTCGGTCTTTGCCACCATTTCAAGTGTGGATAACGACCCATCACAACGACGTCTTCAACTAATACCGGAAAATCAAAGTCAATCATGCTTCGCTGCGGCACATAAGCGATTTTTTGACGCATTTTCGAAACCGATTGATCGAAAACTTTTATATCTCCTTGATTCTTCGGCACCATTCCCATAATGGCTTTAATTAACGTTGATTTCCCCGCACCGTTCGGACCAATAATCCCGATCAATTCTTGTGTTGGTGCTTCAAACGTAATATTATCTAAAGCCATTTCGCCGTGATAAGAGACCGATAAATGATCGACTTTTACAGATGAAGTCAATTGTAAGCCTCCTTTTATTACCTCGTAAACAGCTAAAAGTTGCTTGTTTCGTAGGCCTTTTCAACATTTATACATACATATTTATTGCAGATCTACGTATAGTGTTCCAACTTTTCTTAGGGACAATCATTTGTATTCACTCACATTTTTTTACCTAGGGCAAATCTGTATTATATTATACTGCTTTAACTTGAAAAATGTCTACAATTTTGCGTTAATTTTTTAAAATTATTTTGTGACACGAATTTTATTACTGTCGACATTTTATGACAAACAATCTATGATAAGCTTGGTTTAAGGAGGATTCGTATGGAATTTTTAAACCGCTTTGTTACAGCAATTTTATCTGCATTTATTTTTTCATTTATCTTGGCTCTTCTGTTATTCGATCTAGGTGGTTTTTGGATTAGCTTTATAATTGTGATGGCTTATTCATTGGGGGTTTTTCTAATTGCAGGGGTCTCGTTTTCCTTCGTTGGCGATTATATTATGAACAAAATCGACTCTCAAAATAAATGGGTAAATTATATGTCAGGCTTTGTTGTGTACGTTATTGGAGGAATTATTGGCAATATCTTTTTCTTCATTGGTTTGTATCATGAAGGTTTTGCTGGCTATACGATCTCAATGATGATCTATGGCGTACTCGGAGCCCTCTTGTTTTATCACATGAGATATGTCGTGCGACTTTCGTTTCAGCGATTCGTTATTAGGGAATAGAATCTACGAGGGGGAATTGCATGGATTTATTAACGCGTTTCGTCACAGCTCTATTGTCAGCGGTCGTATTTTCGATTATTTTCTCATTTAGCCTTTTCAGCTTGAATGAATTTTGGCCTAGTTTATTTGTGCTCATGATGTATTCGACTTTACTTTTCATAACAGTAGGTATTGGCTTCTCATACTTAGGTGATTATATCTTGAATAAACTCCCACTCAAACAACAGTGGCTTTACTACATAATGGGAATCATCATTTATGCTGGTGGTGGTGTTTTAACTAACATTTACTTTTTAACGTCAACTTTTACTTACGGGTATTCTGACGATACTGAAGCTTTACTATACTTGGGCATTTTTGCAGCGTTGCTGTTTTATCATTTAAAATATGTTGTCCATTTTTCGTTTCAAAGATTAGACGTATAAAAGCACAGCTTCCGGAATGGAAGTTGTGCTTATTTTTTCATCCATAATTGAACATGGTAATAAATATTAGCTGCGACTGTGCCATATAATGCCATCCCCATGATTGCGTTTAACTCATCCTCTTGTCCAAATAAAACCATAACGACCACACTAACAATAGCACCTGCTAATGAATAGCTAAACACCCCTGCTATGTATCTTTGCCAACTTGTTCTCAGTTTCTTAATTGAACGGTCAATAAAGATTGAAATAGGGGTTCCAGCCATTAAATAAATCAAACCGGTAATGAGCAATGTAATAACAAAAAGTTGGAAAAAGATTGGACTGTCTGCTGGATGTGAAATAAAGGCTACTAAAACGTATATGAAGGCGATTATAAATGCAGATATGACTGCTGATAAAAATCTCACAAGTTTCTCCCCTTTAAATTTTATACAGATCTGGATTCAATGTTAAGTTCTCCCCTATTAGTTGCTTAGCGATTTCTGAACCTAAAAACGGTCCGCTCGTGATGCCTGAAGCGCCAAGGCCATTGGCGACATAAATGTGTGGTTGGTCCGGTAAAAAGCCAAAGACAGGCTGGTTTTGACTTACTTGGGGCCTGAATCCAACACGCGTTTCGATCATGTCTGCGCGCTCTAAACCAGGAGCAAATTTAAAAGCGACTTTTAAAATGTCGAACACGCTTTTTGCTTTAATGTTTGGATTAAAATCATCGTTTGTTTCATGTTCTGCACCAACGGCTATACGACCGCCATCAAAGCCGACGATATATTTGTTGTTCGGTAACATAACTACAGGCCATTTTCCTGTTTGTTCTTCTGGCATGCTTAAATAAACGATTTGCGTTTTTGTTGAGGTGACTGGAAATTCAACTCCGCATATCTGTAATAGTTGCTGTGCCCATGCTCCGTTTGTCACGATAATTTGTTCAGGGTGATACGTTTCGCCGCTAACGGTTACGCACTTTCCATCCGCTTCTAGCTGTGCATAGCCTTTGAGCACTTTTGCGCCGTAATGTTGAGCACCTTGCACGAGCGCTTGTCGTAAAATAGCACCATTAACACGACCACCGCCACCAATTTTGACCGCGCCCATTATGTCAGACATTACAGGGACGGCTTCAGAAACTTGTTCATCCGATAATTGTGTAACGTCACCGATCTCTGGTGCTTCTTCACGTCTAGCCTCGACATCTTCTACCATTTTTGCTAATTTGTCATCACTTTTATGTAAATGTAACGACCCGACTTGGGCGTAGCTCGTTTCAGTAATGCCAATTTCTTTAAGTTGGTCTATGATGTTAGGATAATAGGCTGCACCATGCTTAATGACGTCATATAGCGTTTCGTTTCTTTTTTGTGAAAGCCACGGACTAATAATACCAGCTGCCGCGCGCGTTGCTTCACCTTTATTTTCGTAGTCAACTAATGTAACATCACGCCCAGCTTTTGCTAAATGATAAGCAGTTGATGCCCCTAAAATGCCAGCACCAATTACGAGATATTGTGTCAAAATGATTCTCCTTTGATTAGATCGTCATGATTTTAGTGTAGCAGTTTGCACCCACTTCGAGAAGTGATTATGTTAAGATGAAACTATTCGAAACAGTCTAGAAAGGAACTTCTATATGAGTGAGATTCAAGATTACGGACGGCTTCGTGACAATAAGCCGTTTATTTTTGTTTGGCTGGCCGGAATTTGTGCGATGCTTGGCTTTTCGATGCTATTTTTAACAACGTCGTGGTATGTTATTGATGAATTAGAGCGTCCAGCATTAGTCGGGCTCGTGTTAGTGATGATTACGGTCCCGCGTGTTATTATGATGGTTTTCGGTGGGGTTGTTGCTGACAGGATCAAAAAGTCGAAGATCATGTTCACCACTAATTTACTGCAAACGTTACTAATTTCGACGATGGCTTATTTAGTAACACAAGATCAATTAGGTGTAGCTGCTTTAGTTATTATTACGTTTTTATTCGGATTTTTTGACGCGTTCTTTTATCCTGCTGTCACAGCACTTATTCCAATTTTAGTCGGGCGTGAAAATATACAACGAGCGAACTCGCTTTTCCACGGCTCGATTGAACTGATGTTTATGTTCGGTCCAGTTATTGCTGGTATTTTACTTACGGTATCAACCTTTGGTACGACGATGACTGTTGCAGCTATATTCGTTTCACTGTCAGTTATTTTTGTTCACCCGAGATTAATTCAAGACGAGAAGCCAAAACAAGAAACCGAGTTCAGCAAAATTAAAGATGATTTCGTGTTAGGAATGCGCTACATCAAACAGTCGCCAATTATTTCTTCAGGTATTATAACGATTAGTTTGGTTAACTTATTCGTAATCGGTCCTATTATTATTAGCTTTCCATTGATCGTTGATGTATTAGATGGAACAGCTTTTCATTTAAGTTTATTAGAAGTTGGTTTATCCGTCGGGACGTTTACTGGTAGCATTATCGTTTATAAAATTTCAGCTCATAAACGACGCGGTCGAATAATTGTATTAACGCTGATTGCGACGATGGTAGGCTTTTTCGTTTACAGTCGTATGGAGATATTGCCAGCGTTAATGGTACTAGCCGCTGTTGTTGGATTCGCTGCAATGATTGTTTATTTACAAATGTTAACGGTTATTCAAGAACATACGCCACATGATCGCCAAGGTCGCGTGATGAGTATTGCCACTGTTGCATCAGAAGGTTTTGCACCTGTTGCCTTTGCAGTTGTTTCCTTATTTGTCGGTATTGGTTTAACAATTCATGACGTGTTAGCTTGGACTGCGGCAATTGGTATAATATGTAGTATTTGGCTAGCGTTCAAAGCAAAAGCGCTCATGCAAGCACAATAATACACGCCAGTTTTTACAGAACATAGACCTCCTCATTCAGCAGAAACTAAGTGATGAGGAGGTCAGCTTATGGATTACATGAAAGGCTATCGCCTTGAGCCGAATGAAACTGGCTTTACGATTATTTTCTATCTCGATGAACATTTCAATGAATTTTCAGATGAACTTGATGCGATTAGACTTCCCTCAAAGCGAAAATATAAAAACTTTAAACAATATGTCATCGACAACTTCTCACATGTCAATGTAACGAAAGTAAAAGTAATGCTCGGGCCTGCACTTGTTATGTCCTTTGCATTAGGAGCTGATCACGGCTCAACAGAAGCTGCCTCTCAACAACAAGCTGCTCATAGTCACTTTCATGAAGTTAAAAATGGTGATTTAGAAATAGCTATGGATCATATTCATTAAGTTGATAAGATCGAAGGCGAGCGCGGACTTTTGAGCGTTCGTCTTTTTTGTTTTGGGAAAGTGGTGATGGTTATTGTCGGATGAGTAGGTGTTAATGTCGGACGGAGATCTTTTATTGTCGGACAAAACTCCTTATTGTCGGATGAGCGGGCATTAATGTCGGACGAAATGGGATTAATGTCGGACGAGCGGTTATAATTGTCGGACAACGCGGGATTAGTGTCGGACGAACACACTTTAATGTCGGACAACGCAAACGAAAAACCCCCTCACTACCGCTCGTGAGGAGGTTACATTGGAATAGGAGATTGCTTTTGCACCATCATGACTCTTACCGCCTAGAGTCAAACCACCAAATTACCCACGCATTACTTCTTCTAGTTTTGCTTTCGTGTTAGGCCCGTATATGCCGTCGACTTCATTAGGGATATGAACCTTTTGAAAACGTCGCACCGCGTCTTCAGTTTTTGGTCCATAAATGCCATCAATTGCTCCAGGCCTAAATCTTACGCTGTCCAATGCTTCCTGAATTTTTCTTACTGCTTCGCCACGGCTACCACGCCTGTAAATACCGCTTGGAAGTTCAACACGATCTTCATTCATCGCCGATTCTAACGCCTGACGCGTTTCAGGTCCTACAATACCGTCAACCTGTATGCCCGCATTTCGTTGGAATGAACGCACAGCCGATTCTGTTTCGTCACCAAAAATTCCATCAGCGCCATACCTCGGCAACCTTTCACCTACTTCAAGTAAATCTTGCTGTAACTGCTCGACTTTACTGCCTGAATCACCATTTCTAAGGAGATTGTTATTAGAGCCTGAGGAGTCAGTACCTCCGCTAGATCCAGAACTGCCGTTTTCTAATCTCGAACGGACGCGGTCCATATCAACACCTGGACAACCACTACGTACACCTGTGAATTCATTGTGTCCTAAAACTTTATTTACTTTTAAACCGAACCGTCTCATATTATAACGCGCTCGCTCTTCCCACACACGCTCCTGTTCGTCAGTGAAACTGCCGTTACCGACTAAACAAATATGATACGTTGTTCGATTATGGTTCGCGATTCCATTGACAATGACATCTTCGTCATAACACAACTGAACAGTACCGTCACGAAGAATGATTTCGTGATAACCACCTGTCTGCCATCCACGACTTTTCCAATGTCTTTCAAATGACCAAACATCGCCACCTTCAGTTGCACTATGATGTCTTGCAATTTGTTTCACGGTATTACGTCTACGGTTGCCACCCATTGTTTGACCGCGCAAATCTTCAATGTTTGCCACAATACCCCTCCTTACATTAAAGCCCCATAAGAGCTATTTTGCCATTTATACCCATATCCAAACTTGGTCGCTTGATATAATGTATGCTCTCATTACTATTAAATTCAACCAGTACCAAACCTGTCTCAACTAATGCCATCTAAATTAATAATTGTGCTTTATCCTATTTATTTAGACCTTTACTTTTATATTCCCTCCACCCCTGTGAATTTTTTGTTGGCAACTTCAATATTAGAATCGTAAAGGGACGAAGTAAGGTGTTAAATTTTTAAAAAACTCATTTTTTAAAAGTATACTTTGGTTTAAAATGGAAATGGAAGGAATCTAAAATTCATTTCAGTGGAGGTTACGCCATGATTTCAACTTATGTTAATTGGGGAAAAGCCCGCGTTAAGTTAAGTTGGCAAGCTAGTGAGGAACTACCGGAGCGCGATTTGATTACAAGCGTGCACGGTTTTTGTTTTGATCAACATGGGCAATTGCTAATGGTCGATTTAAACGATCGCGGCTGGGACTTTCCAGGCGGGCACATCGAAGCAGATGAAACGCCAATCCAATGTTTTAAACGTGAAGCTTATGAAGAAGGATACGTCAGTGGTGCATGTCAGCTGCTTGGTGCCATTGCAGTTGATCATCACGACAATCCAAACTTTGATCCAAACGGTAAATACCCAATCGTTGGCTATCAAGTTTTTTACCGAATGACTATTGAAAAAATTCATCCTTTTGAGGCTGATTATGAAGCTAGCAGGCGAACATTTATTGATCATCATGATGTTGCAGATTATTATCCAAAATGGAGTGAGTTGTATCAAGCTGTGATGGATGAGGCTTTGAAAGTTAAGTGAGGTATGAATGATGAAAATCTATTTACGTGAATTACAAAAAGAAGATATGGTATCTGTTCATCAATCAACTCTCGATGCGGACATTCGTTATTTAACTGGCACAACTAGACATTTCACATTAGAACAATTATACAATCATTTTGAGCGTATAAAAGATGATGATACGCGATATGATTTTGCGATTTGCTTAAGTGCAGATGAGCAAATAATAGGAGACTTAGCCATTCTAGATATTGAAAAAGTCCACCAAAAAGCAGGATTTCGCATTGCGTTACATAAGCCAGAATATTTTGGGAAAGGGTTCGGAACACAAGCTGTAAAACTCGCTTTACAGTATGCTTTCGAAACATTAAAACTTAATCGACTACAACTTGAAGTTTACTCCCATAACCCACGTGCAATCCAAACATATGAAAAAGTCGGGTTCACTCAAGAAGGCATATTGCGACAAGCGATATACTATGACGGTGAATACTACGATGAAATAGTGATGGGAATGCTCAAGGAGGAATATGATTTGTTAAAGTGAAGTAGCGGTGACTTGCTGAGGTCACCGCTGTTTTATTCGGTAATTATCTTGGTCTATTCGGTATTAACCTCTGTCTATTCGGTAATTATTCGCTCTATTCGGTATTAGCTACGGCCTATTCGGTAATTATTCGCTCTATTCGGTATTAACCACACACTATTCGGTAATTATTCGCTCTATTCGGTATTAACCACACCCTATTCGGTAATTAATCGCTCTATTCGGTATTAACTCCACCCTATTCGGTAATTA
Source organism: Alkalibacillus haloalkaliphilus (assembly GCF_007991275.1). Classification (GTDB taxonomy): domain Bacteria; phylum Bacillota; class Bacilli; order Bacillales; family Alkalibacillaceae; genus Alkalibacillus; species Alkalibacillus haloalkaliphilus. The sequence goes on from NZ_BJYA01000005.1 coordinate 70,921, forward strand.
TCCGCTCTATTCGGTATTAACCACCCGCCATACGGCAATTATCCCTCATCACCCACCTGCTCACCTTGCTCTTCACCATCATCACGCGCTTCTTCCGCCCGGACGACTGTATGTGTATTGCCGCGGTTTACTAGATCGGTTAAAAGTTGATTGACATCAAGGCCTGTCAATTCTTTTAACGGCTCTTGGATTTGGGTCATAGTGTTGGTAATGGATTGTCCGTAAGTTGAAACACCACCTTGGCCACCGCCGCCAGTATCGATGACTTTGACTGACTCTATGTTGGATAGTGGTTTGGCGATTTCTTTTGCGTATTCTGGCAGCATCTCGATTAGCTTTTCAACGATCACGACTTCACCATGCTTAGAAATCGCTTCAGCGAGTAACCGTTTCGACTCTGCTTCGGCTTCACCTTTTTTGCGAATGACTTCTGCTTCTGACAAACCTGCTTCGCGTTTAATTTTTGCTCGAGTTTCCCCGTCGATTTGAGCTTTCTTCGCTTCGGCTTCTGCTTGTTTTGTCACTTCGTAGTATTCAGCGTCGGCCTTGGCTTGACGGACTTTCGCTTCTTCATGTTCCAACTGCACGAGACGTTCGCGCTCCATATGTTGTAAACGCAAATGTTCTTCTTTCTTTTGCGCATGGACTTTCAATTCTTGTTCTTGCACTTCTTTATCAAGGCGTGCTTTTTCCAACTGATAAGACTGCTCGGACTTCGCGCGTGCTCGTTCGGTTTCTTCTTTTATTGAGGCGTCATTTAGATCTTTTTCCTTCTTCGATTCAGCAATTTCAATTTGACGTTCAAATTCTTGCTCTTTAGCTTCTTGGTCGTTGTTAGCACGGTGGATGCGCGTTTCTTTATCCGCATCAGACTCAGCCAACTCAGCTTTTTTACGGATTTGAGCGATTCGAGGTTTACCTAAGTTTTCTAAGTATCCATTTTCCGGGTCGGCATCGCGTAGGTCTTGTAAGCCGAGTGATGTAATTTTAAAGCCCATCTCATCTAACTGACGTTGGGCAACTTTAGTTACTTGTTTATTAAACTCTTCACGATCTTCGTTAATTCCTTCGACCGTCATTTTAGATAAAATCGCGCGCAAATTCGCATTCAACACTTCTGAAATCTCTGCTTGAATTTCTTTCGGCTTTTTCCCTAAAAATTGCTCGGCATAAATCGCAATTCCACGTAGAGTATCTGCGACTTTCACCATTGCAACAGCATCGGCGATAATTGGCACACCGCCATTGGTGTAAACGCGTGGTGTTGTAATTTTCAGTTGGAACGCTGTCAAATCAACTGGTGTCGCCGTCTGGTGCATTTTTAATAAATGTCCACCACCACGGATGATTTTCATCGATCGCCCTTCTTCATCGGTGAAAATATTCGTCTCCTTTTCTGGATTACCTAAGCGAGGACCAGCAATAATAAGCGCTTCATTCGACTTCGCTGTACGGTAGCGGAACTTCATCCAAACCCACCATAACAAACCAACGATCGCCGCTACGATTAATAGCGGTATCAAAAACAGTAAAAACCCGATCAACTCCATTGAACCCCTCCCATATTTCCAATAAAATACACTCACTTCACCTTATTAGATTCGAGGGAAATTATGCTCGTCAAATTTTGAAACAGAAAAAAACAACGACCAACTCGGCCGCTGTTTTAGCGCATGCGTACTTTTGCTTTCTCCCATTCTCTTAACACAGGGTGCATAAGTTCAATGAGCGCATGTAAAGGGAATAACTTTATAGCTTGTCCGTACAATCTTTTTCCACCAATTAAAAGGCCAGTTGCAATTGGCTCCATTTTCACTCGCATACTAGGCCACGTTCTCGATGCCCATTCACTTACGTTAAAAGAACTAGACCTTTCGCCTATGTAAGCGAACACTCGAAATAGGACTGGTACGAGCATCGAAGTTGGCACCATTTTACGCAAACGGCTTCTGCCTAGTAGTGATACGACAAGCCAAATCCCTGCCATAATTAAAATAAGTTTAACTATTGACTGATTCATTCCATCATCTCCTCGCACTATAATTTTTCCCTTAATGGTGAGGAGTATGTATTAAAATGGTGGGAGTTATGGTTGCAGTGGCCTCCTACTGCCTTCACCTCCTCCTATCATACTGATCCTGAAACGCTTTAGTCGTCGTTAATGAAAACATTAAAACAAGCTCTAAAAAGTTATCATAGACACCTGTCTCGACTGGTGGTGGCGCGGCCATGCCTGCTGTCATGAAAAAGACGCCTGTGAAGTACCAAATCCAATTTTGCAAGCGGCCGACATAAATGGATGCTAGAAGCAACGCAACCGTCACGATCATGACCATTAGTGGCATACCTGATTCGCTTCCGACTTTCGTATATGCTAACACACCGTTATGCACGTATGGCTCTAACGTCAGCCCCCATACTTCACTAACGATTTCATAAATGATTAAAAATAACGTCAAACCTAACACAAACCATGTGACAGAGCGCCACTTCGCCCATTTTACACCAGCTCGCTTAATCGTATCCCAAGCATAAAGCAATAATAGTGGAGTTATTAATGCATGAAGCCAAAAACGAATTTCATTATAAAATTCTAGCCGAGCACCCTCTCCAAAAAACTTGCCAAACGCTAACATAGCATTGTCGTAAATAAGTGCTAAAAGTACAAGAATAATCACATTAGACACAACGAACCAACCGTTACGGTAGGCTAATCCAATCGCAACAATGAACAAACATATATGAAAAATCATAATTAAGAAGAATAAAATCATATCCATAAACATTTCCCCTTTTTAATGTCCATTATCATTGTTGCCAAATTTCCATAAAAAAAGACCAACTCGAAATGAATTGGTCTTTAAAAGTTATTCGTATTCTTTTTCAAATGTTTTCGTGCTTCGAACCGTATCGATGTGGCGGACTTTTTGTTCGATTTGTTCGCGCTGGTTTTCTAAAAATGGTGGTAGGGCGAGATTTTCACCGAGTGTTTCGTATGGTTCATCACCCATAAAGCCTGGACCGTCTGTTGCCAGTTCGAATAAAATCTGTGGAGCAACGCGTGCGTATAATGATTGGAAATAGAATCGATCGACGACCCCTGAATTCGGTAAGTTAATATTCGAATACCAGTCTACCCATTTCTTCAACTCATCTTCATCAGCAACACGGAACGCTGCGTGGTGAACCGTTCCATAACCTTGGCGCGCTTGCGGTAAAGAGTTGTTATGCTCAATAATCACTTGTGCGCCATTTCCACCTTCACCGACTTCAAAAAGATAAAGTGAATCGTTTTGGTCAACTTCATTAAACACGTAAACACGTTCTAAAATCATTTTCAAACGATTGAATTCAGATACACGAATGTGTAACGGACCTAAACCAGTAATCGCGTACTCCAATGGAATTGGCCCATCTTGCCACGGTGTTCCTGATGCGACACCTTCGTCATGTTCATCAGAAACAAGTTGGTATTTTTGATCATCAAAATCAACAAACGGCAATACTTTTTTCCCGAACAAGTCTTGAATACCTTCATGCTTCACATCTAAACGGTCGAATCGCTTCACCCAGTAGTCAAGCGCTGCATCACTCGGTACGCGAAAACCTGTTCTAAAGATCTCATCTGTTCCGTGACTACCTTTAGGAATGCCTGGAAAGTCAAAGAACGTCATGTCTGTTCCTGCACTGCCTTTGTCATCTGCGAAAAATAAATGGTACGTCTGAATGTCATCTTGGTTAACTGTCTTTTTGACTAAACGCATGCCTAGTACATACGTGAAAAATTCATAATTCTTCTCTGCACTGCTCGTAATGGCAGTAATGTGGTGTAAACCTTTTAACCCTTCCATTGAACAACCTCCAACCTAAAAATTATCTTGAATTCAAAGTAATTATAACAGATTTGATGAAAATGTGCTCGCCATCTGCTTGGATATTATAAACAAAAAAACGCTGGCCTACCACTTGACCAGCGTTTTCTATCTATTTACTAAAGGGGGGTAAAGCAAATAGTCAATTATTCGGTTAACAATTTATCTTCTATATCATCTAACATTAAGTTTGCAGCTTTGACACCACCTGCTGTATTCCAAATCGTGTCATTCACTTTATAAGCGTTGCCTTGCTGTACAGCTTCTAAGTTGTTCCATAATGCGTCTTCAGTCCACTCTTCTTCAACACCTGAACCTTCTCCATCACCCGTTTCATAGGTGAAGTAGAAAATGACATCACCTTCCATTTCATCGATCCGCTCTTTCGTCACACCCGTTGCAGCAAAATCATCTACATCTTGTGATTCTGGGCGAGCCAATCCAATTTCATCTAGAATAATTCCTGGGAATGAATCTTTATAGTAAATACGAACGTCACCTGACATAAAACGGATTAATGATACTTCCGTGTCTAAACGATTATCTAATGAGTCACTTAAACCATCTATACGCTCTTGATAATTGTCCAATACTTCTTGACCTTCTTCTTCCTTATTCACTGCTTCTGCGATTAATTCAAAGTTAATTTTCCAATCACCGCGTAACGTTTCTTCAAACACTGTCGGTGCTATTGCTGATAATGCTTCATAGTGTTCTTCTTGACGCATTTTATTGCCTAAGATTAAGTCTGGTTCAAGCTCAGCAATACTTTCTAATGAAATATCGTTTTCTAAACCAACCACATTCACATCTTCCATATCATCTGCAATATGGTCATACCAAGGGTCACCTACCCAAGATTGGACAGCACCAGTTGGTGTAATATCTAATGATAATAACGCTTCTGTTCCGTGATTTGTTAACACAACGATATTTTCTGGTGTACCTTCAATTTCGGTTGTGCCCATAGCGTGTTCCACTTCGTAAGTTTCAGCGCTTTCTTCTGTATCTGTTGTTTCCTCTGTACCTTCATTTGTGTCGCCGTTCTCCTCTACTGGTTCACTATTTTCTGAACCACAAGCTGCTAAGAACAAGACAAGCCCTAAAATGCTTAAAAATAATAACGTTCTTTTAAACATTATGTAACCTCCTAGTTAGTTTAATTGAAAATGATTATCATTTACAAAACTTATAATACGACCCTTCAATTTAAAAGTCAATACTATCTGACAAAATAGTTGAGAATGATTATCAAAGTTTAATTGACAATCGTTCTCAATCACCTTATCATTTATATAGGAAATAAAAAAGTTGCAACGTTGAAAGGTCATTCATTTATGTTAAAACATCATACATTCAAAATAAGTGGCATTTTTCTAGGAATCATCATTGTCGTCTTACTTATGTGGTCAAGTGTAGTTTTTGGCTTAACGAAAGTCTCAACACAAGACGTTATTAATTCTCTTTTCCATTTTGATGGTTCAAATCAACATATTATTATTCAAGATACAAGAATTCCAAGAGCTTTAATTGCTGCAGCTGCTGGTGCAAGCTTAGCGATTGCTGGGGCTGTGATGCAAGGACTAACACATAATCCACTAGCTTCACCAAGTATTTTCGGGATCAATGCTGGGGCAAGTTTTTTTGTCGTGCTAGGGGTTACCTTTTTTGGAGTCACTTCACTTGAAGGGTTTACATGGTTGGCATTTACAGGTGCTGCTATTGCTGCCATCATCGTTTACGTAATTGGTTCTATGGGACGTGATGGCTTAACACCGATCAAAATCACTCTAGCAGGAGCTGCCATGGCGGCTTTATTTTCATCTTTAACACAAGGAATGCTAACTTTAAATGAACGCTCCCTAGACCAAGTACTGTTTTGGCTTGCTGGGTCTATTCAAGGGCGGGATCTTGATTTATTAATTGGATTACTCCCATATCTTCTTGTCGGTTGGCTATTGTCCCTTTTAATCGGTAAACATATGAATGTGCTAGCGATGGGTGAAGACGTAGCAAAAGGGCTTGGTCAACGCACAATATTGATTAAAATATTCGGCGCTTTAACTGTCGTGTTACTTGCTGGTGGCACAGTTGCCATAGCTGGACCAATTGGGTTTATTGGCATCGTCATTCCGCATATCGCAAGGTGGTTTGTCGGAATCGATTATCGCTGGGTTATTCCTTATAGCGGCTTACTTGGCGCAATGCTTTTACTCATGGCAGACATTGGGGCTCGTTATGTCATTGCCCCACAAGAAGCACCAGTTGGAGTCTTAACAGCTTTAATCGGCGTTCCCTTCTTCATCTATATTGCAAGGAGGGGCATAAATGAATAAATATATACCTTTTCGTTTTTATAAAATATCATTTTTAATTGATAAAAGATCTCTTATAACAATTACAAGCTTAACGCTTATATCGATCGTTTTAATGATTGTTAGCCTTGGCATAGGACAAATGCAAATTTCACCGATAGAAGTTGTGAAAGCTTTATTTAACTCAAGTGGTGATATGGAAAATCTCGTCGTTCAATCATTTCGAATGCCACGCATTCTGCTTGCAGTACTAGCTGGAGCGGCGTTAGCATTATCTGGTGCAATCTTACAAGGTATTATTCGAAATCCGCTAGCATCACCCGATATTATTGGTATAACGGGTGGAGCCGCTTTAACAACTGTCATCTTTTTAGCAGTTTTTAGTGATCGAAGTAATACTTTAACGTTAAGCATTCACTGGCTACCACTTGCATCTTTTATTGGTGCTATTGCTTTAGGGTTTATCGTTTATTTTCTGTCTTGGAAAAATGGCGGAATCACACCAATTCGACTAGTTTTAATTGGTGTAGGCATTGCAATGGCGGTTCAAGCGGTTACGACGATGATTATGATATTAGGTCCTATATACACAGCTTCGCGAGCTAATATTTGGCTAACAGGAAGTTTGAATGGAACTAACTGGAATGAAATAATTTCTATAACGCCTTGGATTTTAGGAATGATCTTCATTCTATTTATTTATGCCAGACGTTTAAATATTCAAGAGCTTGGGCAAGACTTATCGATTAATGCTGGCGGGTTTGTTCAAAAAGATCGCTTCACGCTACTCCTATTAAGCTCTGCTTTAGCTGGTGGGGCGGTCGCATTTGCTGGTGGTATTGGGTTTGTTGGTCTTATGGCTCCCCATATCGCTAGAAGACTTGTCGGGTCAGCTTTCGGCTCCTTACTTCCTGCATCAGCTTTAATCGGTGGCATCATCGTCTTAATTGCTGATTTAATCGCACGAACGGTTTTCATGCCACTGGAGGTGCCTGCTGGTGTTTTCACTTCAGCAATCGGTGCACCTTATTTCATTTATTTGCTTTATCGCAGTCGTAATCAATAACTGACTGCCCTTTAGATAAAGGAGGACAATTATATGGACGCGATCACAACTAACACGTTAACACTTGGTTATGGTGATGAAGATATAATAAAAGAATTGGATTTACACATTCCTAAAGGTGAAATAACGGTTTTCATTGGTAGTAATGGTTGTGGTAAATCCACTTTATTAAAATCACTCGCACGACTATTAAAACCGAAAGAAGGATCGATCGTTTTAAACGGTCATGACATCGCTCATACATCAACGAAAAAAATCGCTAAAGACCTAGCGATATTACCACAATCACCCGTCGCACCTGAAGGGTTAACCGTTTTACAACTTGTGAAACAAGGGCGTTACCCTTACCAAAACTGGTTTAAACAATGGACAGAAGAAGATGAAGAAGCTGTCAATTACGCCATTAGAGTGACAGGCACTGAAGAGTTAGTTGAACGTAAAGTTGATTCGTTATCTGGTGGACAACGTCAACGTGCATGGATCGCGATGACATTAGCACAAGATACAGATACGATTCTTTTAGATGAACCAACAACCTATTTAGATATGACACACCAAATTGAAATACTAGATCTACTACATGATTTAAACGAACAAGAGAATCGTACCATTATCATGGTTTTACACGATTTAAACCTTGCGTGCCGTTACGCTGATCACATCGTAGCCATTCATGATAAAAAAGTCTTTCAACAAGGTGATCCAGATACGATTATTACACCACAACTCATTCATTCTGTGTTCGGTTTGCAATGTCAAGTGACGTGTGATCCTATTTGTGGTTCACCATTATGCATCCCATATAGTAAAGGTCGTCATATGAAAGGTGTTAATAAAGATGAGACAACAGTTAACAAACAACCAATTAAATGATTTAGTTGAAAATTTTCGTATAGAAGCTGATCAGAACCCTAACATGTTTTCTCTGTCAAAGCTTCGTGATGAGCAGTTTTTGTGTGAAGTGTTGGAAGAAGCTAAAGTAGATTTTGATACAGACAATTTATTTATCGCAGCTTCACAATTTATTAAACGAATTGGCTTTTTAATTGTCGTCCCACCACTTTATAATTTAACAAAACATAATCATTGGTTATCGGCTAACTGGTCTAATCAATATATTGTTCCTCGTGTAAAAAATAGCAAATGGGTTCCTAGTCTTTATTTAGATGATCTTGCTGTAATATCAATTGACGAAACGTCCGAAACATCGCGTCATAAGTTATTACCACAGTATTTAGAGCAATTGTTTGGTGACATAGCTGCCTTAATCGGATTCGTCTCATCTATTTCACGTGTCCCAAAGCCGATTTTGTGGGAAAACATTGCAGTCTATATCTATTGGTTATATGAAGTGAAATTAAGCGAAGAAACAGATGAAGAAATCATGGCACGCGTCCACCATGATTTCCACTTCTTAATATATGAATTAGAAGCAGAACAATTTCAGGAATCTTTCCAGCCTCTTAAACGTTTCCACGGAATCAAGCGGCTAGTGTCCCTTGATGCTGAACCCGTTCGAATCAGACGGACATGCTGCTTCTATTATGAAGTCAATGAAAGCCGTAACTGTTGTGGTAACTGTCCTAAATCAGAATTGAATAAAGCGGCTTGTCGTGCAACAAAAGATTCTTTATATGAGCGAGACATGATCAGGCAAAAAGGGTGAATAGCTTAGAGCTATTTGCCCTTTTTTTGAGAATTCGAGTTAGTTCACTGTTGAGAAACTGCTTTAGTTATGTTTGATTCAATGCTTTTCTTGCTATAAAACTTCATCCATTCAGTTTCCAATATTATGATAAAATATAAAGATAATCTTAGACTGTAAAAGGGTGATTGATCTTGATCAGTGTATCAGATAGCCCCATTGGAATAATCGAACGTAGTTTTGCATTATTAATTGACTGGGGAATACTTATTTTCGTATCGATTATGGCTTATATAATCTTTGATAATCATGTATTTATAAACTTACAAGTAATAGCCATTGCTTATTTCACTTTTACCCCATTATTATGGAGTGGATATACAATTGGCAAACGAGTGCTAGCGATTAGAATTGCTCGAGTTAATAATAGTAAGTTAACATTTCCTACAATGTTTTTACGTGAAGTAACTGGTGTTTTTTTATATCAATTAACACTTGGTCTTTTAACAATTGTCAGTATTTACCTCGTAACTACACGTGATGATAAACGTTCAGTTCACGACTTGATTGCAGGAACGTTTGTGACTAGTCACCATCCAGATTAAAAAAAACATAACCTCGTCCACTTCTGCATATAGTTTACCACTATGGTTTTAAGGAGTTGACGGGGATGAAACAGACGACGTGGTTAGCGATCGCTAATGCTGTTGTGCTCGGTTTGACAATTTTTATGAATTATTTAGCAAATGCGTTACCGTTAAACAATCAAACGACTGGAGAAATTTCGGACAGGCTTAATATTTTATTTACACCCGCAGATTATGCTTTTTCAATTTGGGGATTGATTTATTTGTTATTAATTATTTGGGTCGTTATGTTATTTGTAAGCCCGCAAGGACCGAAAGTGACAAACGAAATCGGACTTTGGTTTATTATTAGCTGTGTTTTAAATGTCAGTTGGTTATTTTTCTTCCATTATGAATACTTCTTCTTATCACTCATTGTTATGTTGATGTTATTTTACAGCCTTCTCATTATTTACCGCCGACTAAAATCAGATTCATTCTGGTTATTGTGGCGTGTTCCATTTTCGATTTATTTAGCTTGGATCTCAGTGGCGACGATCATTAATATTGCTGTTGTGTTTAATTCGCATCACCTGCACCTATTGTTCACACCTGAAGCTTGGACAGTGTTATTTATTTGGTTGTCGACTGTTTGGGCTATTTGGTTTATGTATCAAAATACTGATCTAATTTATCCGATGGTATTTATTTGGGCACTTGTAGGGATTGCGATGAACCGCCCTGATTTACCTGAAATTGAATATAGCGCATGGGCGATGGCAGCTGTGTTATCAATAGTCCTCCTCTATCATTTAATTCCAATGATAAAAGACTTATATAAAATAAAGAAATAAGCGCTAGGATTCCTAGCGCTTCTACATTTGATTCAACACATCAGGCCGGTCGACACCTGTACGTAAATTAATTGCACGGTCGTGTGGGCCGAAATTAATAACTAAATACGGGTCACCTTCATGCTCGAATTCATCTACAAGCGTTCCTTCATAACGCTCTAACGTTCCAACATTAACATACGCATGCTTTAAATCATCAAATGTTAAATTTAACGACTCATCAAGACGTTCCATTTCATAACCATTAAACTTCCAGCGACCTTCTTTTACAAACGACACTTCATATTCAGTCGTTTCTCTATAGGCAACATCACCTAGTTGAATAAAGTTTAATGTAAAAGCATCACTCTCATATTCGACATTCAATAATATGTTTAGATCAGCCGGCTGCAATACCGCTAACGTATACTGATATATGAAAAATTCTTTTAAATAAAGCTCAGTCCATTTATTTAAAGCAGATTGTGAAATAGTTGACTCAAGTGCTTCTTGAACGATGGCTAAAGCTTGTTCATACTGTTCGGATCCTTCTTCTAACTGAAACCATTCTGTATAATAAGTTTCTTGCACTTCTTCCATCGTTTCAATATTGTCTTGAAGTACTTGTTTTGCAATTTGATCCGCCTCATCAATCGTTAGCTCATCACTTTGCTCATTTGGTAAGTCAATTTCAATACTTTCTTCTTCATTAGCTTGTTCACGATCTTCTTCAAATGCATCAGAAACAACAGATTCATGCTGGACATCATCAAGAATAATATACCCCTTGTGATCTTGTTCTCCTTGTAAATCAAGGTGCTTTGTAGCGCTTTTTATTTCACTTTGTTGACATCCGACTAAAACGATAACTAGTATTACGATAACCCACGTTTGCTTCATTTCTACCGCACCCTTTATACCAATTATTTCAATTTAATTATATTAAAATAATCGGAAAAAGTCGACAAATTCAGGAGAAAATTGTAAGAAACTTGGTAGATTGTTAGATTATTTCATAAAAACAGAGACTTAGAAGCTTTCCAAGTCTCTGTAACTAATGAAGATTGCTGAAATGATCCCAATGACTACAGCTAAGATGTGTATGATGAGAAACGTGTATAAATTAAAAAACATACTATTCGTGTATTGGTTTAGCCACCCAAATCGGTAAATGACAGAATCGGGATCAGTTGGAGTTCCACCTAAATGATTAATCAGTTCATGTGCATTATTTATAAGCGGGAAAGCTAACAAACTCCCACAAATAAGTAAGACGACAATCAAAATGAACAAATAAACCTTCTGTTGGTTTTGACTTCTGTTTCTCGCAACTCGATAACTCCAATACAACCCCATAACCCAAACAGGCAAAAACAAGATACTAACTAATAAACCAAGGTTTCCATTGCCTGATATAACGTCTGGCGAAACGGTCATTACATTAACGTAGTAAAAGCCAATTCCTGATATAACTAAAGCGCCAATCCAATACACGTATAATCTTTTCATTTTTCCCCAACTTTTATCCATACAAATTTTTTTATATTATATCATACTAGTTTTTGGCACGTTCTACCCCTCACCTTTAAGTATGGTTAAAATCTCTTCTAATTGATTGCGCTCTTCTTTTATTAGTTCATCAACGACTGAAGATAGCTGTGAATTATCTCCACTTTCCATTGACTCACCTTCTAGCTTTAACATATATAACAATAATGCATCGAGAGCAACTTCACGCTTTTCGTCACCTTCTAACTGCCGTTCAGCAATCCGCTTCAACAAAGCCGTTTCTGGTTTAGTCATGTTGTTCCTCCTTTTTCGCCTTGCCACCAGTAATGTTAAACTGATTAATTGCAGGCGTGCCACTAGGTTTTTGGTCTGAATACGTAAAACCTAACATTGTAGCTTGGTATGGCAGGTCTCCTTGCCACTTTAACTGGAAGTTTGGAAACGATAATTGTTCACCAGGCTGGATCGTGACCTCATGTGAAGGCTTAAGCCAAATTTCATTTTTCAACTCTGAATGATGGATCCGCTCCCACTCACCTTGTGCTTGCCGACGCACTTCGTTATTGCCATTGGAATCAGAGTTAACATATTTACCAAAGAACTCAAATGGGTGCTCATCTGAAAACTTAAAACAAATATACGGTCCTGTAATAGGTTGTGATCCCATGTTCATAATTAAATATGAACAGAGCGCTAAATGCTCACCACCCTCTTCGTCCATGTTAAGTGAAAATGTGAAATAGCTAAGTACATCGTAGTCTTTCTTAGTTGATTGCTCAATTTTTTGTTTAATTTGATTAACGTATTCACTTCGCTGCTGTCGCCAGTCATGTACTCTCTCAACGGCTGATGCTTTCATATGGTTCTTCACCCTTTCATATAATGATTACATCTTGATGAATTCCACAAGGGCTCCACTTATAAAATTTATGACAAAAACGGGCAATTATGACTGTCATGAAATTCGTCATCTATCAATATTAACCTACACGATGAAGTTAATAGTTTAATAAAATAATCATATGGACATGAGAGGTGGTCTTTTGTGCAATACCGACTATTTAACACGCAAGAAGTTGAAGCGTTACAAGAACGACTGAGGCTTTATGAAAATATGTTTCAAGATTTTTATGAAAGCGAGGCGTTCGAAGACTACTTACTCATGAAAAATGAAGTTCACGCTTTAAAAAAGCAAATCGTAAAAATAGAAGGGGTTTTGAAAGTGGTGAATGAACATCAACAAGAACAAGACCAGAAAATTAAAGCCCAACGATCTGGTCAGTCAGATGAATTAAAATCAATCATACAGTTGCTTCAGGAAGTGAAAACTGAACTGGCCTCAATTAAAGGTCAGCATACCCCGGCAACTGAGCAGTCGAGTGAAAATAATCAAGAAGAACAGGTAGAACAAGTAGAACCAACAGAAGACAGTTCACCTGTAGAACATGTACAGAAACCGTCGAATCAAGTTAACAGTCAAACTTCCCGCTTTTTACAAAACGCAAAACAAACACAAATTCAGAAACCAAAAAAAGAAGCCGTTCAACCGAAATCGTCAACGCAACCTAGAAAACAGAGAACACCTGAGTTTCGCCAACTACAACATTTAATCCGATCCAATGCAACGAGTTATGTCCAACCTAATCAAGCTAGTCAAAACAATCACTCTCCCGTATCACCAAGGTTTAAGACACGTGTTAGCTCAGGTCGTACAACAACATCTAATTCAGGCAATTTATCTCACACTTTTAAACCACGTAACTATCCAAGTAAGTATGATCAAATACAGCCGCGTACTAAAAGACGTAAGAAAAAACGTTCCAAACCAAAAACAGAAACAACTGAACAACCTAAACCAACTGCCCAAACAGAATTAAAACGCCAAGAACAACAAGAACAAAAACGAGAACCACAACCAACTACCGCAAACCAAGCACAACACAACACACCTGCAAGCAACCAATCACAACAACAAACAAACACACAATCTTTTCAACCGAAACAGACAACTGAAAAACAACAACCTAATAAGCAAGAAGAATCAGTACTTGAGAAAATTCTCCCATCTCAATTTTTCAAAAATAAGTAATATGGATAAGTCTAGACTTGTGTTACCTGAACGTATTGTTAAGGACATGGTTAAGTTGGCCAAAACTGAATTGCCAAATGAATGTTGCGGCGTTTTATCTGGGACTAATTTACAAGTGACTACGTTTTGGCCGTTAGTAAACGAGGCTCAATCACCTCTTTACTATAAAGTAAGTCTTAATGAATATCTGAAAGTGAAAGATGAGATTAGTAGAAAAGGTGAGCAACTGATCGCAACGTTTCACTCTCACCCGAAAACGAGAGCTATTCCGTCTTATACTGACCGGTTCAACCACCCAGATCAGACGATTTTAATGCTAATCCTTTCATTAAAGGTCACCCCACCAGAGTTAAAGGGGTATTATATTGAAGATGTTCACTCTTATGTCCCTTACCCAATTGTCATAAACTCTCAATAATCGCCCTATCTGAAAAGGTGAAGTACGACTATGATAATGTATAAAGCTAAAGGAGTGATATTATGCGTGCAAAAAGCTCAACGAGTCATTTGAAACAATTACGTGCTACTGACAATTCTAGTAAGACACACAGAGGTGTAAAAAGTAGCCGCCGTCGTCGCGGTGGCTGTGGATGCAGCGGTAAGTAGTGGATGATGAGAAGCTCCTCGTCATTTTTTGAGAGGAGCTTTAAAATATAGACGTTTATATTAATCTACTTCAATCAGTAGAAATGATGGTAATAGACTATACCCTCTTGAGGGCTTTCACATAAGGTAAAGTATGTTGAATAAAGTGACTATGGAGGTGTAAAAATGAGTTATCGTAAAATTTGTCCCCCACAACCACAACCCGTCCAGGATGTCCTATGTATTAATACAGAAAAAGTATATGATTGGATCGTCAACGAAGCTAATTTCGATTTAAATATAACGGATGAAGATTTGCCTAATGGCATTACATGTGATGATTTTGATAGTGAAGATGTGACCTGTACTGTTATCCCAGCTGAAGTAGACCCAATTGAAGTGATCAATGTTGAAGACCGAGACTTTGTAATTGACGGTACTGAAATTGAATTACAAATTGTGACTATCAGAAAGAACTTCGTTGTTATTATTAACTTCCCGACTGATAACGGAAATGGTGATGTAGAATTAGAGATTGAGTTTTCAAGAAGTGAGCAAGTCGTCCTTTGTGCACCAGAAGGAACTGAAATTGATGTTACGTATACAGAATTAGATTGTTTCATCGTTTCGTTCGACTGTGAATTAGGTGATACAGATGAAGATGATACGTTTGATGCGCTTATTTCAGTTCGATTGTGCCAAAGCATTCAGTCTGTCTATCCTGTAACGTTAGAAATTGAAGCTGACTATTGTTTGCCGCGTGAGCCTTTAGCTGTTGGGCCATGCCCTAGACCTGTTCGTCCTGAGCAATGTCCAGTATTATTCCCAGTAGGGTCTAATGCGAGTCAAAACCGTAATGATGCTAGTGCTTATGATTATACAGAAGCTCCACCGGAACCAGAAGAACCTCAATTAGAAGTAGAACAGCCAGAAGAAGTTGATGACAACCAAAATGAGCAATCTGAGTAAGCTAAAAACCACCTACAAGAGGTGGTTTTTGGCTTTACAGTTGATTCTTTTCGACTTTACCATCTTTCATAACGTATTGGACGTTATCGTTATTAGCTAGTGCATCTAAGTCTTCAACTGGATTGACGTTTGTAATGACTAGATCGGCTAACTTTCCTTCTTCTAACGTGCCAAGTTGCTCATCCCAGCCTAAACATTCAGCTGCTGTTTTCGTCGTCGATACAATCGTATCCATTGGGTCCATGCCTGCATCTCGCATTAACGCTAACTCACGTAAGTTCGTGCCGTGCTTCATAACACCAGCATCAGTTCCCATTGCGATTTTAACACCTTTGTCGTAAGCACGTTTGAAACTGATCTTATGTTGTTCAATTACTTCTTCTGTTTTATCGACTGCTGATTGTGGCATTCCTTTTTCATCGGCTGTTTCTAAAACAGATACAGGTGCGAGTAATGTTGGCACAAGGTATGTTCCATTTTCGACCATTAAGTCAGCCGCTTCATCGTCAATGAAAATACCATGCTCAATTGAATGGATTCCTGCTTTAACTGCATTTTTAATCCCTTCAGCTCCTTGCGCATGTGCCATCACTTTAACACCTTTACGGAAATTAGCTTCTTCAACGATTGCTTCTAATTCTTCTAACGAGAACTGCGTAAATTCTGGGTGGTCTGTCGGGCTTAATACACCACCTGTTGCGTGTACTTTAATAACATCCGCACCAGCTCTAAGCATTTCGCGTGTCTTTTTACGAACTTCAGCTACTCCGTCACAACGTCCATCTGGCATTCCGCGGTGACCGGATGGCAAAATGTCAATGACATCCCCATTTAATTGCGTACCATCGCCATGACCTCCCGTAATGGTCAGAGCATTGACACTAATTTGTAGACGCGGGCCTGTAATTAAACCATTGTCGACAGCTTGTTTTACACCTAAATCTGTTCCTAACGCATCACGAACAGTCGTTACACCTGCTTGAACCGTATTGTTTAAATACTCTTGAGCTTGGTAGTACATGTATGAAAATGGCGTTGTTAAACGTTGCGAAAGTGGTGAGTACTCCATCATCATATGAACGTGCGTATCGATTAAACCTGGCAGTACAGTACCTCCTTTAGCATCAACGACTTGTTCATCACCTTGTTTTTCGTAATTTTCGCTAGGTCCTACATAAGCAATTTTGTTATTTTCAACGACAACGACTTGACCTTCTTTCGGTGCTGCACCTGTTCCATCAATAACTAATGCGTTTTGAATTAATGTTTTCGTCATAAAACATCCTCCTTAAAGTGTTTGAATTAAAATTCCGGCAATGACGACTGAAGCGATTGTTACTGTCGTAAAACCACCGATTAACATCGGGGATAGTAACTCATCGAAGATCAGCTTCTCTTCTTCTTCGTTACGAGCTGCACTACGACTTACTTCTTCACAAACGATATAATCTCCTGGGAATCCAAATAGTGCCGTTAATGCAACTGGCATACCTTTGTACGGGTGCCATTTCACTAACTTCGATGCGACATAACCACCAAGTGCAATACCGAACGTACCGATTATTAAAATAGTTAAGATCGCTGGTAAGTTATCGAGTACTTGTCCAGGTGTTACATCAGCCATTGTACCGATAACGACGAAAATAATAGCGATCATCGTCATCGTAAATGAGTTAGCATGACGTAATGATTCGTGTTTGTAAAAGCCGATTCTTAATCCGAAAATACCGATTGCTAATGCCCATAAACTATAATGAATGCCAGTAAACGTATCTAGCGCTACAGCAATCGCACCACCGACAAATACGGTGAACAAACGAATTGTTAAGCTATTTTTAACAGGATCTTTACTCGTGACTTCTTTTAAGTCTTCATCTTTCTTAACTGGAACGAAAGTCCCTTCGTCAATTTGTTGTTGGATGACTTTCGCGTAACGTCTCATGAAATTAAGCGCTAGCGGCATACCAAGTAACCCTTGGAACGCGACGACTAATGCTGGGATAACAACGAGTGCTGTTAATCCGATCTCAGCTAGTTTTTCTGACGTAATAATTAATGCGACGACACCACCACTTAGTGGACCAACGCCGGCGATCGCTGTTTCGTAATCAAAGAAAAATGTCACTGTCGAAATGACGATAATGCCTGATACGAGAACACCAGCTAAGCCGATAATTACTGCTTTATATTGTACTTTTAAAATAGCCATAGGAATTAACGTACCCATATGGACAATTGCAACTGCAATTAAAATGCCACCTAATGCCGCGAATTGTGATCGCTCTAATAGATCATCAGGAAAGATTCCTGTCCATACTAAAATTAAATAACCGACCATAGCGGTTAGTAGCATAGGCACTCTTGCTCGTGTCTTAATCGATAACCATTCACCGAATGCAATAAGTGCAAAAATTAAGGTTGTTGCGATTAATGGTTCATTGATGAGTTGGCCCAATGTTTATCCCTCCAAATTAGTTTTAAAGATGACTATAACACCGGCCAACACGGTTGTCTATAGATTTTTTCTGATTATTTCAGCAGTTTAAAAAGTTATGACTTTAAAGTATATGAGTAAAGCTGTTGCATGGCTTGAAAGTAATCGCTTACACGACTTTTAAATATTCAAAATATTCAGTAACTATATTTTGTGGTAGTCACGTTCAATTTTGAATATATTTTACAGAACACTAACAAGGAGTGACTTTAATGAAAAGCAATTTTTTGGAAAGCGCGAAGTTTGAACATGAATTTTGGTTACAAGTTTTAGGGGATCATGCACGGTTTATTCGCGATTCACTTTACCCTACAGAAGAAGATGATATTGAAATCGCTGAGTATTTTATTGATGACTTTGACAGATTATTGGAGAAGGCGCGTGCGTTGAATGAGAACGAAGCAATTACATTTACTCAAGAAGCTGCTCAAGCGACAGAACAAATGCGCAATTTCAAACTGTCGATTATATCAAGGCAATTAGTCGGTGATATCGGGATTCATCTATCGCCTACATTTCTTAACCATATGGTCAATGAATTGCAAGAGTATCAGCATGTGATGAACTATTTAAGTGAAGGGCAAGCGCCGCCTGTGTTCCATGAGTTGCATCACCATTTAGTGTGGTTACTTGATGCTTCAGGTCATGCTGGTGCGATTAATGAGGATTTAGATGCCGTTGAAAAGAGGCTTAAGGAGAAAGGCGATGAATTCCGCGAACACTTCGACCAATTTTACATAAAAGCAGTTGAACTAACCGGCTATTTACGCGCTAATGTTGAGAGTTTCCCTGCTTTAGATCGTTTTAATAGTGATGTTGAAGTCGAACTTAATTTATTTAGAACGTTTTTAAGTGAAATTGAGGAAATGGAAATGTCGAATACCGTGTTAAGCACTTTCTCAGAATTGATGGCTGATCATATGTATCGTGAGGAATGTTACTACTTAATGAAACTAGCAGAATCATCTAATACGACAGCACCTGATTGTGACCCAACAGCTCCGCGAGTGGAATAAAAAATGGCGAACGCTTAAGTTAGCGTTCGCCTTTACTTATTTTACAATCATAACTGGACATTCAACACGTTTAGCAATTTTGTGGCTGACACTACCTAACACGAGTGTTTGGAGTTGGTTCAAGCCACGACTACCAACGATCGCACAGTCATACTCGCCTTCGTTGGCAAATTTTACGATTGTTGGCCCTGGTTCACCATGAAGCATATGCACTTCATACGGGATTTCTGATTGTTCTAAACGTTCTTCGATTGGTTGAATTTTTTCACGACGTCGTTTCGTTATTTCAAACTTGTTCCCATGGTGGAGTACATCTTTTTTAGAAGTCTCACCATCAATGACAAAGACGACATCAATTGTACCTTCTGAACTTTTAGCAAGATGGATCGCGTGCTCAGTTGAGCGTTGTGAGTGTTCTGAACCATCTGTCGCCAGTAAAATACGTTTATACATAACGTTCACCCCTATTACACATTAGTGACCTGATGCTTTCGAAAGGCCGCCAATGCGTTCTTTTAGCTCTTGGCTTTCACTGTTCAACCCTGTGTAAACAACGATGGTACCGTGATTTTCAAACTTGCTTTCGATTTTATCTAACGCACCAATTGCTGAATCGTCCCAGAGATGAGCGCGGGTTAGATCAATTTCTACTTCATCTAGTGTTGAATCATAATAATCAATTTTATTAACAAAGTCAGTAACAGATGCAAAGAAAATTTGTCCTTCGATATAATAAATTTTCTTAGCACCATTTTGCTCTAGTTGCTCGGTTACTTTCACTTTAGAAATTTTTGCCGCGAAAAAGATCGCGCTTAGTAACACACCAGCAAATACACCTTTAGATAAGTCGTGTGTTACAACAACTGTCGTAACTGTCGTCAACATTACCGCCGCGTCAGTCTTCGGCACTTTGTGTAAGTTAAGAGCGGATGACCAATCAAACGTCCCGATCGAAACCATAATCATGACACCGACTAACGCTGCCATCGGAACTTGGACAACGACATCGCCTAACACGATAATTAAGAACATTAAGAAGACACCGGCAACAAGTGACGACAAGCGCCCTGTTCCACCTGATTTAACGTTAATAACGGATTGTCCAATCATTGCACAACCTGCCATACCACCGAAGAAACCAGTCGTCACGTTCGCATAACCTTGACCACGTGATTCTTTGTTTTTATCACTTTCTGTATCGGTCATATCATCCACAATATTCGCTGTTAGTAATGACTCTAAAATACCAACCATCGCTAACGCTAAAGCATATGGGAAAATAATTTGTAACGTTTCAAAGTTTAGTGGAATATCAGGAATTAAGAACACAGGTAGCTCTTGTGTTAAGTTTCCTAAATCACCAACTGTACGCATGTCAAAGCCCATGTAAATGACAGCACCTGTGACAACGATAATCGCAACAAGTGGAGCTGGTACAGATTTAACAAAACGCGGTAATATATAAATAATAGCTAACGTTAAACCAACCATAGCATACATAATCCAATTTTCACCATGGAAGTGTTCAATTTGTGACATAAAGATTAAAATTGCAAGTGCGTTTACGAATCCGACTAACACTGAACGTGGCACGAATTTCATAACCGTAGCTAATTTAAAGACTCCAAACAATATTTGTAAAATACCTGTCAAAATCGTCGCAGCGAGTAAATACTCCAAACCGTAATCGGCTACTAACGTCACCATTAAGAGTGCCATCGCACCGGTTGCTGCCGAGATCATGCCTGGTCGTCCACCGACAAAAGCAATCACAACAGCGATACAAAATGACGCATAAAGTCCAACCATTGGGTCAACACCAGCGATAATTGAAAAGGCAATCGCCTCAGGAATTAACGCCAAAGCGACAACAATTCCAGCAAGTACATCTCCTCTTACATTGCCAAACCATTCTTGTTTTATCTTTGCTAACAATTTTTACTTCCTCTCCATTTGTGTATCTCGGATGTTTTGTCCTATTTTTACGCACAAAACCTCCAACATTTTATCACAATGGATGAGGTAAACCTAATGGCATGTAAGCGTGTACATTGGTTATATGCTTTTAAATGCTTTAAGTTGCTTTGATTTTCGGGTATATTTTAAAAACGAACTTTTTTTTAATAAAAATATATGGAAATTCTTTTTAAAAATGGTCATTGAATGAATGCCACGGTCTCTCGCGCGGCGGAGTCGATGTGAATAATTTTTCTTCCTTTAATGTTGGGTGTTCTAATCCAAGTTGGTGCGACCATAGCGCAGTTTGTTGGCCTGGTTTGTTTACTTTCGCCCCATACTTTTGATCACCATAAAGCGGGCAGCCAATGTTCGCAAATTGCACGCGAATTTGGTGCGGACGGCCTGTATGTAAATTCACTTTAACGAGCGATAACCCTTTTTCATGACCGAGCACTATGTAATCTAAAGTGGCTTTCTTCGCTTCGTTGTGGTCTTTTGATGTGACATAAACTTGGTTTTTGCGTTTATCTTTATAAAGATAGTCCTCTAAGCGAGCCTGTTGCTTTTCAGGAAAACCGCGAATCACCGCAAGATACTCCTTCGTCATCGCATGGCGGCGAACTTGATCCGATAGTCTAGATGCTGCCTTCGACGTTTTCGCATACACCATCACACCACCAACTGGGCGATCCAGCCGATGTACAAGCGCAAGGTAGACATTCCCCGGCTTTTCATCACGTTCTTTTATAAAATCTTTTAACGCCGTCAACAAATCAAGATCCCTCGACTCATCCCCCTGCACCGGCATATTCACCGGCTTCTCAACAACAAGCAAATGATTATCCTCAAAAATAATATGGAAATTGTTCATTAGTATACTCCTTTATAACGATGTAGTTCATATATTAGCATAAAATGAGGAGCGAGAGGTTGTGGGAGCTATGATTGAGGCTTGGTATTCGGTAGTTATTAGGCTCTATTCGGTAATTATTTCTTTTATTCGGTAACTATCAAGCCCTATTCGGTAGTTATTT
>NZ_BJYA01000006.1 GCF_007991275.1 Alkalibacillus haloalkaliphilus
CCTTCTATTCGGTAACTATCGCACCCCATTCGGTAGTTATTTCTTCTATTCGGTAACTATCAAGCCCTATCCGGCACTTATTTAAGCAAATAGTCAAAGTCCTTCTGCATATCATATTTCATAAGATATTTTCTTCCTATTGTATTACCTTTAGTTTCAAAGTTTTGTTGTTGTAAGAAGTACTTCGCTAGATTATCAGAATCCACCCTCAAAAAATCTCTCACGTCCCTATTCGTAATCTCTTCCCCTTTTAATAGATAAAAATCTTTAAAGGAATCCACATGTGCGTCGTGGCTTCTGAATTTACAGCGGCGGCAATGCCATCTACGCCTAAGACGGATCATAATGCTTGTCTTGCAGTTGGGGCAAAAGATGCCTCGTTTGTAATCGTCAAAGTGGATTCGGAAATTTTTCTCGATGTTGTAATTTTTGAAGTTGTGGTGGTCTTTCATTTTGTGGGCGAGTCGGGATGTGGCGTCTACTGGCATGACTGGCTCGTGGTATTTTTGTGATATGTCACGAATTTTTTGGGTCAGTTGTGAGATTGGGATGATGTGTTCGCGGTGTTTTTCTGAAGTTATGTCGAGGGTGGCTTTCGGGTTGGCCATGACGACTAAGGTTTCGATTGGCAATTTGTGAATACTTGAAAAGCCGAGCCACTGAAGTTGCTGTTGTTTTTGTTCTTCGACTTGGATGACGGGGTCGTTGTATGTGTGGGTTTCCCCGTCGACTGTTTGAATCAATTGATTAAAAGTCGGATTAATCGAGATGATGCCCGTAAAGTTTTTCACTTCTAAAATGAGTGCGAACCGCTCAGTCAACAATAAAGTATCCATTTGAAAGTAGTTTTGGAAAAGGCGTAAGCGAAGGTCGTGCAAAATGAAGTGTGGAAAGTCGATCTTGCTAAGTGGATAATCGACGCGGAGTTCTCCTGCGTAGCCGGATCGTTCGCGGTAAAGTTCTGATTCAACTTGGCGATAATCTGGGTGATGCTCAAAAAGCCGTTTATGAGCAGCTGCTAGTTTTAATAGTTTAGCAGGAATTTCGTGCTCTTTTACAATCAAAATAATCACTCTCCTATTCAATTCTCAACAAATATTATATCACATTTTATGGTACAATTTTACAAGTAAATATGGTGGACCTTTTGCCTAACTTTCACTTCAACGAATAACATCCTTAGAAAAAGGGAATTGGTTTAATAGCCAATTCTTTTTATTTTTATGTGACACAAACGCGAAACTTTGTCGTCTAATGTTATGAATCAAGGAATCGGAGGCAATAGACATGTCTAGAAAAGAAATCGTTTCCGACTGGTTTTACCAATACAATCATGATGTATATAACTTTTTAGTTTACTATACAGGTAAGCGTGACCCTGAAGACCTCGTTCAAGAAGTGTTCATTAAGGCTATTAAAGGGTTGGACAAATTTGATGGCAAATCCAGTCCAAAAACGTGGCTATTTAGTATTGCGCGCAATGTCGCGATTGACGATATCCGCAAGAACAAACGCCGCGGTATGGATCAAAATGTAGATTTAGATGAAGCATACAATGTTGGGCATCATGTCACACCTGATGCGATTGTACAAGAAGATGAAGAAAAACAACAACTATACCGAGCGATTAACTCGCTTAAGTCGAATTATCGTGAAGTGATCATTTTACGAGCTATTAAAGAACTAAACGTCTCCGAGACTGCATCTGTATTAAATTGGTCAAACCAAAAAGTGAGAACCACTTACTCACGGGCCCTAAAAGCGCTTGGAGAAGTCCAAGGAGGATTTCAAAATGAGTGAATTTAATGATAAAAATCTTGAAAAACAATTGAAATCTCTCCCTAAGCACGAAATGACTGATGAGCAAATTGAAAGCATGCATGCTGAACTCATAAAAACAGCTGAACATTATGACAAAAAAGACAATAGGAGGATTTTCATGCGACGCATAGCTGTAGGAGTGACGACGGCTGCGGCAGTATTTTTAATCGCGTTTATCGGAATTAGCTTTATGGGAGATGACGATCACGCTGACGAACCGATGACAACTCAAGAGTCGGATGATTTTGATGGTGAAGCTTCGACATTTGAAGATCGTGAAGAGGAAGGTACTGCGGGAGATGAAGAAGCTCGTGAAGAGTCCGAGGAAGACGAAGCTCGCGATGAATCTGAGGAAGCAGAAACTGAGGAAGCTGAACAGGACTCTGAAACAATTGTCACAGAGCAATCTGAAAATATTATAGAGCATTTAGCGAATGAGGATTATAGTGCAGTAGCAGATTTCGTTCATGAAGAGCAAGGTCTACTATTCTCACCATATATTAACGTAAGTGAAGACGATTTAATTTTCACAGCGGAAGAAGTCGCTAACTTTGAAACTGATGAGACAGTTTATGTATGGGGTACAGAAGACGGTAGTGGCTATGACATTGAGCTAACGCCAATGGAATATCATGAACAGTATGTATACCAACATGACTACACGAACCCAGATGAAAGACTAGTTGACGAATTTGAAAACCGAAGCATGATGGAAAACAACATCCAAGAATACTTCCCAGAAGCCCACGTCGTTGAGTACCACGTTGAAGGTTCAGATGATATGGACTATGGTTCAATCAACCTTGTCTACGAAGAAAACGACGCTGGCGAATGGAAACTTGTTGCAATTGTAAATGAAGAATGGGTAATTTAAATTAAAGCTTAGAGTGGGGAAAGCCCATTCTAAGCTTTTTTGTTTGGGTCCGGCAATTTTGGCCGTGTGTCCGACATTAACTCCTCTCCGTCCGACAATTTTGACCCCTTGTCCGACAATTATGCCACCGCGTCCGACATTAACTCCACTCCGTCCGACAATTTTGGCCGTGTGTTCGACATTAACTCCGCTCCGTCCGACAATTTTGACCCACCTCTCACCCAACATTAAAAAGGATTACCAACATAAAATGTCGAAGCTTATAAAAAAGACATTTTTCAAAAGGAGTTAATGATGAATATTTCTAAAGAAACTTTTCAAAAAACTGATGCTTGGATGAAAAGAAATGCACGTCCATTAGAACTAGCAAGATGGGAGTATCACTTCAGAGATGGTTCAAAAGAAAATGTCCTAGATTGTCTCTCTGCTTTTCAAAATGAAGATGGTGGTTTTGGCCATGGACTTGAGCCTGACTTTTGGAACCCTCATTCAACACCGATGGCGACTTGGGCTGCGGGGCAAATTTTAATCGAAGTAGATGCTCATCCAAACGAAAAACTGATCCAAGCTTTAACCCAATATTTAACTAACCTTCCTCAAATCGAACCTGGCATGTGGCCGTCAGTCACACCTAAAAACAACGATCACCCACATGCATTTTGGTGGAAATGGCAAGAAGGCGCACAGCAATTTTGGCAGTTCAATCCAAGCGTAGAACTCTCCGCGATGCTGATTCACTGGTCACCACAAGATTCTAAAAGCGCTCAAATAGGTTGGCAAACCATTAAATTAGCAGTAGAACATCTTATGACAGCATCTCAAATGGATACACATGAAATTCAAAACTTTCAACAATGCATTAAACTTATGAGACCTTTTGAACAAACGTTTAACCATGTCATTAATGATCAATTGCATGACGTCTCAGAAAAAATAATGCAATTGGCTGAACAAAGCATTGATCAGGACCCAGCTAGTTGGGGTGAAGGTTATCAAACTTTACCTCTAAACTATATAACTCACCCAGAGCATCCACTTTGTAATCACTTAGGTGATTTAGTAGAAAAAAATATCGAACTTTATATTAATGAAATGACTAACGAAGGCATTTGGGATATTTCATGGAACTGGGAAGGCTTTAATCAAGAATTTGCAGTAGCTAGAAGACAGTGGCAAGGTATACTTGCTGTCGATCGCTATAAAATATTACGTAACTTTGGATACTTGTAAAAGTGAGTGGCTCAGGCCATTCATCTTTTTTTGCAAACAAAACTCAAAACTGTTTGACTTCACTAAAACTTAAATGTATTATGTTTATAAATAAACAAACAAATTAAAAGGATGTTTATAATATGACTAACAACCAATTTTGGAATGCTTTAGTTGAAGAGTTAATGAAAGGCTACACCTACAACCAAGATTACGATACATACACTTGCCTCATCTGTGAGAAGACGTTTGAAAACGGGGTTATATATCCCATCGAAGACACATTGTTCGAAGCGAGAAAAGCAGCTGAAAAACACATCATAACCGAGCACGGCTCTATGTTTCAGCACCTCACTTCACTCGATAAAAAATACACAGGTTTAACCGAACTACAACAAGATATCTTACAACACTTCAAATCAGGGCTGTCTGATAAAGAAATCGCCAAACAGATTGAAGCTAAAAATACATCGACAATCCGACATCACCGCTTCAAGCTTAAAGAAAAAGAAAAACAAGCACGAGTCTTTCTAGCAATTATGGAGTTACTAGACAAGGAACAAGACGATTCCAATTCATTTATCACTATTCATAAGGGGGCGACGATGGTGGATGAACGTTATGCCATTACTCAAGAGGAAAAAGAAAAAGTATTGAAAACTTATTTTGATAAAGGGTTAGACCAGCCACTCAAACAATTCCCAAGTAAGGAAAAACGCAAGATCATTATTTTGCAACAAATCGCTACAAAATTTGATCGTGACCAAACGTACAACGAGTTTGAAGTGAACCAAGTGTTAAAGCAAATATATGATGATCATGTGACACTGCGCCGTTACTTAATTGAATACGGCTTTATGGAACGCAGTCGTGACGGCAAAGAATACAACATTAAATAGGACATATAAACCAAATCAAAAAGGGACTTAGAATCTTATCTAAGCCCCTTTTTGATGGAAGGACTGCATAACACTATTTTTCTACAAACCTCAGTTAGTTTCTATTTCTCGTTAATGTATTCATTAAGTTACACAGAAAGCGTACAAGCCACTGAATAAGAAAGTAAACTGTAGCTGTAATCGTAATAAGCATAGTGCTTGTAAACGGTTTGAAATAATAATTATGATCAGCATCTATCAGAATCCCTGCTAATACAACTTGCGATACTATGCTCACTAAACCAATAGAGATAAACCACCCAAACGGAATTCGACTACTTATGATTCCAAGCAGAGCGGCAAATCCTATATAAAATAGGCTCAAATAGTGTTCGTATTGTATCCATTCAATTTCACCAATAAATCGGGCATAGTAATCTGAATACATAATAAGAAAAGGCACTTGCAATCCGGATAATAAAATAAATAAGACTTTCATAATTCACCCCGCTTCACTTTTACCGCACGTTCGAGATCAACCAGATGTATTATAATAAAAATATATTAATTAACATTACAGACACAACTAACACAAATACAATCTCGAAAATAATCGACTTCTTATTTTTTTCTAATAAAGACTGGTAAAATTTATACACACCCCTTATAAAAAGGAAAACTATTATTAATAAAAGGCCTGTATCACTCGTTCCATAATCACTTAAGATCATACTCGCCGCCAACAACAACAAAATAGTGACCACGATTCCATAAACAACTTTAATGGTTTGGTTAATTTCTACATTCTCACTAGTCATTTTTATCCCCCCTTGTTTTAACTTCCTCTATTGAACTAAAAAGCTGTCAATTCGATTTCAGTTCCCTTCTTGCCAAACTTACAGTAACTCCCTTAATTACTATTTGGCCTGTTCCGCTTCATGACCTGAATCACTACTTTTAAAACTGCCATATACACCAAGTGCTAAGCCTAACATCATAGTTAAGAAACCTGTGCCTATGAAGGTTGAAATTAACAATATTCCTCCAATAAGTGTTACATGAATACCGAAAAGTTGGATTTGAATTGGAGTTGGATCTATAAAGTCAACAGCGTTGAAAATGAAAAAAACAATGACGATTAATAGTATTACAATAAAAGAGATTACCCCAACAAGCCCTAACATTTACTTCATCCTTTCTCATATTTGCTAGTTATTTTACTTTGCACGTTCACTCCTCAACCGACGCATATCCTGTCTCATCAATAATTCTTTGACCTTGCTCAGACAAAATCCATTCAACAAATGGCTCTACTTTCTCGTGTTCATCTTCTGAATATATAGCATAAAACACATCAGAAACTGGATAGCTGCCATCTCGAATTGATTGTTGGTCAGGGTACACACCGTCTATTCCAATAAAATCGATCTTGCCTCGGTCGACCATTTCAGTAGCAAAGTATCGAAAAGTATATCCAATAGCATATCTGTGATTATGATATTCTTCAGTTTCTTCAATCACACCGCCCATACCTGACACAACTTCATCTGAAGGTGGATCCATTAATGAATGGCCGGCCATGAAGCGCACCATCGCTGATTGACTGCCACTTCCTTCTGGTCGTTGGAAAGCTTTAATCTCTTGATCATCTCCTCCAACTTCTGACCAATTCGTAATTTCCCCACTATATATACCTTGAATTTCTTCAACCGTTAACGTCTCAACCGGGTTATCTGCGTGTGTGAAAAAGACGAATGATTCTTTTCCGATTGGTGTCATTTGATAATCCTGATCCATATCTTCTATCATTCTTTTCTGTGTCGTAGACGGTTCAGCTGTAAAAATCACATCTGCTTCTCCTCTAGCAAAGTGTCTAAATGCTCCGTCTGTTTGTGATGAACGGACTTCACTCTCATACGGGTTATAATTGTCCTCTGGATAAACCGCTTCAGCAAAAGCTGCATAAACGGGATACAAGGCTGTTGCACCGTCTAAGCGAGGAGGCGATTCGTCTATTTGAAACGTCGGCTCTTCGTCTAATGTCACTAGTTCTGACTCGTTTGAAAAAGGTTCATAATGCTGTAAGTTAACATCTTGAGTGCTTACGACTTGTAAAGACTCCATGTACCCACTATAAATAACAAAACCGATCACTATAGCACCGCAAAGACTATAAAACGTCCACACTGTTTTCTTCATTATGTTCGAGCTTAATAGATTAAATATATGTATTCCTTTAAGTACGATCGACCCAATCGTAACAATCGCTACAAAAACAACAATAGCCATATCAAACGTCAATAGAAAAACTGCAATTGCCATAATAAGACCTATGAAACCAATAAGAAAAATAAAGGCAATTAATTCGCTAACCTTCCTCAATCGCCTACCTCCTTTTTACAATTACCTCCACAATACCATTTGTTGTAAGTTTTGTGAATAGACTGACTCCTTTTATAAACAAAAAAGAACTGCCTCCCATCGGCAGCTCTTCACCTTACTTTAATGCACTTTACTATTCACAGCTTCAACCACTTCATCTGTCGACATGCCGTTACAGTTAATGACGGGTGCGTTTGTTGCTTTGTCGCTCATTCCCATCATGTTATTGTCTTGTCCTGAAACACAGCAACAATCGCAATCTGGCACTTGTTCACCTTCTAATTGAATGACATCATGCCCAGCTTGAGCAAGCGCGTGTTGTAGGTCTGACATGTTATTTTCTACTGCAATACGAGCCATTTCATTCACCTCCGTTTTATGACCGTTCTTATTGTAAAACGTAAGGCTACTTTTTATTCATTTATTTTCCAACAGCATTCTGGATCGCTTCTTCCATCACTTCAGTTGCCAACTGACCAATTAAATCAACAGAAGCATGTTCTTTACCAGTTGCTAAAGCAAAAATCGTATCACCATCATACATCGTATGTGCTGGCGAGATCGTTCGGCCAAGTGCGTTTTGCGTCATTTGGGCGATTTTCTTCGCTTCTGCTTTCGTTAATTTCGCATTGACTGCAACAGCACCAATTGTCGTGTTCGTTCCAGCAATCCCATCTACTTCAGCTTGCTTGCGCATCATTTGAGCACTATTTAAAAATTCACCTGTCTCTAAGTTACGCGCACCGGCTAATATTTCACCGGTCACAGAATCACATACATCACCAACAGCATTCACTGCCACAATAGCACCGACGACAAGGCCATTATCAAGTTCGACCGACGCACTACCTAATCCACCTTTACTGGCCGCTTCAAAGCCAGCAACTTTACCAACTGTCGCACCACAACCTGCACCGAATGCTCCTTGTTTAACAGGTGAGTGACTTGCGACTTTGGCAGCTTCATATCCCATCTGTTGGTCTGGTCTTACATTGGCGTCCCCTACAGCCAAATCAAACAAAATCGCACTCGGTACGATCGGCACTTTCGCTACTCCAACGTCCATGCCGACACCTTTTTCCTCTAAAAATTGCATCACTCCAGATGCTGCATCCAACCCATAAGCACTGCCACCAGCAAGGCTAATCGCATGAACTTGCTCAACTAAATTAACCGGATCAAGTAAATCCGTCTCACGCGTTCCTGGTGCAGACCCACGCACATCGACACCACACGTCGCCCCGTCTTCAGTTAAAATAACCGTACACCCAGTTCTTGCTAATTCATTTTGCTTATGGCCAACTTTCACACCTGGTACATTAGTGATCGTCATCCGTTTTCCCCCTTAAACGATTAACGTAACCATTTCACGAATAATTGGTGATAAAATCAATACAAAACTTCCAGCTACTAACCAGCGTGTTGTTGATGTCGACAGACGCTTTCTTTGCTTACCGTTATACCAACCACTAAACTGCAAACGATTACGGTAAAGGACAAAAACGACTAACATAACGCCAACTCCAACAAGTGTACTGCTTTCGATCCCAACCGCGCCATAAATGTTAATAAACATATATGACAACACACCACCTATAAAGAAGAAGATTACAGCCAATCGCAAGAACTCAAGTACCGCTCGAACCGTTAAGCTCATACTAAACCTCCTCATAATCCTTCACCATTTGTAACGTCTTTAACGTATGCCCTGCAAAAACATCGTCATACTCTTTTAGAACATTAAACCCTTTAGCTTCATAAAACTTCAAACCAACTTCATTCTCTTTTTCAACTTCTACATATAACCTTTGTAAACCTTTTAACTCGCTTACACCACTTTGTAGGAGTTTCGTCCCAATCCCAAATCCAATATGGTCTGGTAGTATATAAATCGCTACTAATTCTGCTTCATTGTGATCGTTAATAGGAGTTAAATTGGCGAAACCAACGATTCCATCTTGGTTTTCTGCTACCCATACGCCACCACGATCAAGACGGCGCTGCATATTCAAGTCACTATACGCTTCAGTTAAAAATGTATCTTGAATATGTCGGGGAATAACCCCTTCATATGTATGATGCCAACTTTCTTGCGCTACTTGTTGCACAGCCCGGATGTCACTTTGTTCTAACGGTCTAATAACAGCGTCCATCTTGATCATCCTCCTTTTTCTGACAGTATAACAT
Source organism: Alkalibacillus haloalkaliphilus (assembly GCF_007991275.1). Lineage (GTDB taxonomy): Bacteria > Bacillota > Bacilli > Bacillales > Alkalibacillaceae > Alkalibacillus > Alkalibacillus haloalkaliphilus. Next base: position 9,352 of record NZ_BJYA01000006.1, read on the forward strand.
AATATATGAAATTTCGAAATTCGGAACAATATTCTTTCTTTTTAAACTTTCAAAATGTTAAAATATTTTTAGTGTTAGTACATAGGAGGAGTTACCATGTCTAAATATTTAATCGTCCTTAACAAAGATGAGGACACGCTATCTATTGTCGACTTAGACAAGCAAGAGTCTATTAAAACGATTCCAACATCTCATAACCCACACGAAGTAGTAGTCAGTAAAGATGGCAAAAAGACATATATCGCCTGTTCATTAGGAAACGCTGTCGATATTATGGATAACGATTCTTTTGAAATCGTTAAAACGATCGAGCACCCTGAATTTGCATTCCCACATGGTGTTGATCTAACGAAAGATGGGAAGAAGCTATTTCTCGCAAGTACGTTTTGCAGTAAAATTTTCGTCATTAATACAGAAACTGATGAAGTCGAGAACGTTTTCCCAACATATCAAGATAAGTCACATATGATTTCTTTCTCACCAGATGGTAATACTGTTTACGTTCCCAATATCGGCAGTCATAACGTGACAGAAGTTGATGTCGAGTCAGAAGAAGTGGTAAACCACTTCCCTGTCGGTCGTGGCCCAGAAGGTTTAGCGGTTCATCCGAATGGCGAGCACATTTATGTTGCGAACCAAGAAGACAATACGCTATACGTGTTAGACAGCTCTAATTATGAGACTTTATTTAAACGACGTGTTGGTGAGTTACCAGTAAGGTTAGTCTTCTCACCGAATGGGGAATATGCTTTAATAGCTAATCGTTATTCGCATGATGTTTCAGTCATTCAAACTGAACAAAAAGTTAACAACCAAGTTCGCCCTTGGGAAATTAAACGAATCCCAGTTGGTCGTTGGGCTGGTGGAATCGTCTTTAACGATTCAGGCAGTTTCGCATATGTTGCCAACAACAAAACAAACGACGTATCAATTATTAATATGGAAACATTAAAAGAAGAAGAGCGCATTGATGTCGGCGTACACCCTGATGGAATTGCATATCTAGAACGTTAAAAAGCTTGGGGTTCCCAAGCTTTTTCTTTTCTCTATTTAATTGACGACCATTTCCATATAAGTTAACAACTCATCTTCAGAAACATTTGCTTCACTGGAGACAACTTCATATAACCAATCATCTACAGGAATATAAATTTGTATTCTATCTGTAGTTTGGTTAACATAAGCGTCATGTTCGCCGACCGATATTACTTCAAAGCTTTCGTTCGGGTCTAAATAAGGTGCTGTCACTTCATCAAAATAACTAACCGCTACTCTTATTTTTTCTTCACCTTCATAAGGTCCGTATAAATATTCGAGTCGGTCTCGTTCTTCTTTACTTTCAATTTCTTCTTCACTCGCAGCTAAATCACCAACTCGCGGTATATCTGAATAAATGAGACGTGCTTCATCGACTTGGTCACCTTGCGAATCGTAACGCACATGTGCATCGATTAACGTATATCCTTCTGTCTCCATAATAGATAAATCGTCCCCGAATATGTTTTGTAATTCTTCTTCTGCTTTGCTATAATCACCACTATTTGTACAACCGGCAGCGATTAACATGATAACGAATAATAAAATAACTTTCTTAATTTTGACCACCCTCTATTCAAAGCACTATATTACTTAAAGTGATCTATATTTTCAAAACTTCTCAATATTAACTAATAAGTTTTCTCTTTAAATAACAAACCAAATAACAGCCAACACACCGACTGTCAATATACCACTTCGTTCAATAATTTGTCTTTTCGTTAACTCACTCCGACTAGTCTTATAAACCATTGCGACAACCATTACATTTAAAATAAAGATAAAGTAATAGATTAATAAATACATTAAGCCGCGGTATTCAGAAACAAGTTCATAACCGCCGAATTCCATTAGAAATATTAAAAAGACTGCCGATAAGAAAAAGACAATCGATATAATGACAGGCATCTTTTCCCAAATCGGGTGAATTAAAAATGTCTCACTTTTCTTCGTCTGCCAATAAAAGATCAAACTGAAACAACCAACTACAATGGCCATATAGGCTAGTAAACCTATAATATATAAGAAAATTCCAGAACCATCGCTTACACCAACAGCTTCGAGTTGCTCTGTTACAAAAGCTAAAAGTACTAAACCTGCTAAAACGATTACTTGATAGATCGTATACCGCATTTAAAAATCCTTTCTTTTTGACCTAATCTAGCAATTCTGTTTCGACTAACATGCCAAATTCTTCATCCCACTCGCCAATTCCTTCACCGGCTTTCGGACTAACGATTGTGGCAGAGCCATCATCATGGAACCAAATGACATAATCCAGCTCTTCTTCAGAATCACTTAAAACATGGGTTACGGTGACATCTTGTGTACGCTCCATATTCGGCATCGTATGATCACCCCACTCAATTTCACCCCAATAACCTAAAAAGCGTTCTAAACTATCCTCACCAGAGATCGTATACTGTTCTTCTCCAGTATCAACGATCATTTCCTCTACTTCTTCATCACTAGACATCGTCGTGACGGCAAATAAAACAACGACAACAATTAAAGCAATCCACGTCCATTTTAATCTCATGCTGCATCCTCTTTCTTAATCATTTTATCACTCAACTACGTTTCTACTATTTTCTCTAATTTTAACAGATAAAACAATCCATAACTGAAAGGTTCCAACTATTCAAAATCATGACATTTTTGTGGTAAGATAATAAAAACATACTTATTAAGTTCGGAGTGTTCAAGCATGGGAATGACCTTATCACTTTTTCTCGTATTACAAGGAGTTGTGCACGGGATTTTACACCATATTTTCTTTAATGAAGATGAGCATAAACTGAATCAAACTGAAGGAAGAAAATTTATGCACATCATCACTTCGTTGGCGATCGTCTTTGCTTTATTGTTGTACTTAACGATTGGGTTTGAAGGAATATTCATGCACTTAGCATACATCCTTATTTTTGGTGGAACCATCACCATAGGAGCTGGTGCTTATTTAGAGTGGCGGTATTTAAAACAATCTAACGTCTATGCGTTAACTTTATCCACGTTAGCCTTTGTTGTCACTGCTTTCTATTATTTTCATTAATAGAGAGCATTTTTTTATTAACTATTTATTTTAATTTCAAATTAAAATGTATAATCTTCCCTACATTGAGCAACGCTATTAGAGGAAAAATTTATAAGGAGGTAAATGGATGGAGGTTAACCGAGCACAAGAGATTTACGAATCACCGACATTAATTAATGTCAGCTATCAAGGACAACCCGTTTTCATCCAAGACATTCACCATGGTGAAAACAAGGCAACCATTTCCCCACTAACAGACATCGATGACAAACAAGAAGTCGAAGTTGAACAGTTAGTCGAAGAAGAACCTACTCACTAAATACTTAGGAGGAATTATATGGATCAAAAAAGAGCAAAAGAAATTTCTCAATCCCGTGACATGAAAGATGTGCAGTATAATGGCGAACGTATTTACATACAGGACGTCGACGAAAACTCAGGAAAAGCAAGAGTATATTCGCTTAACGACCCCGGAAAACAATTCGATGTAGAAGTCGGCCAACTTGTTGAAAAAGACGACTAAAAAAAAAATCACCGAGTCGTACAAGCACCTTCAATTTTAGAAGGTGCTTTATTCTTGCTCTTCTTCAATAATCTCATTTAAATATTCATATAGCCCATTATCGTCTTCTACTCGGTATGTATCAAGACTTAAGCGAATTCCATGTTCATCGACCATTATAAGAGTTCTTCCTCCATTGCTTCTCGCCTGTAACCTAACTGAATTCTCAGCCCTCATCATAGTTAGCACACCACCACGAAGTGTCATATCACGATAGTCGTTTAAAAATTCATCAATCAGTTCTTCATCATCAATGACTATATCATCACTTGATTGTTCTCCTAAAATCGTTATTTCTAATAAATCAGGACCTAACTCTTCTTCAACAACCTCTCCGAACGTCGTTGTTTGCGCTTGTGCAATTAGGTCGAATACCGCTAATAGGCAGACCATCCCGAAGATGTAAAAGACTTTTGTTCGTCTTTCTTCAAAGGCTGTGACAGCGTATCTAATGGCGGTTGCAAAGATCATTAAAACAATGATGTGCAACCAATTAGCTGCAATTGTTTCAAACAAACTCGTCACACCATACCTATACAAATCAGCTATTAGGTGGAATCCGACATACGTAACAAACGTAAATACTGGAGCCGTCCAACCTTTAAAATTAAACGAAGCCAACACTGATAATAACACTGCAAGAACAACTACAAACATACTTATTAACACACGCGAACTCCCCTAATCCTCCGACCAGTCAAGTGAATCATCCTCTACTAAGTCGATCACTTCCTCATCGTTAAAAATGTAATAGTTTTGACCATCAACGTAGATGCTTCCATGTTCATCCAACTCCATAGAATGACGATTTCCATCAATATAAAATTCTAAAAGATAACTAACTCTTGGCCAACCTTCTTGACTTTTTAATTCAAGTTCATTTAAAGATGCTTTCCATTCATCGAGCACATCTTCATCGTCAATTGACACACTTTCTTGTTGTAACGGTTTGCGTATATCAAGTCTGTCAATTTCAAAATCATCACCTACTTCTTCAGCCATCAATTGCTCCATCGTAGTATGTTTAGATTGTTCTAAATAAATTAATGTACTACCTAATAACACTAGAATAATAGTTAATGCGATCGGATAGAGTTTGTACTTCCAAAAGCGATCTAAAGCCACATCAAGAACAACTGATATAATAGTTAAGAAAATGACCGCTTCAAAACCAAAAAATCTCACCGTACCAGGTACAAATAACTGATAAAAAACTGAAACACCAAAATATAAGCTGACTGTAACAATCGGTGTCGCCCACCATTTGTCATAAAACCGTGCAATGAGTAACCCTGCTACAACAACAAATAATAATAAAACAAGACGTAATAATTCCACTTCACCCATTAAAACCAATCCCCCATGTATATGTATAACTTGCTATAATTTTACAAGTTAAAAAATGAAAAATCAAAATATTTTTGAACTTCTGTGCTCACTAATTGCAGATATATAGCTAGGCTTATAAAATTAGATTAGATAGGGGAAACTAGTAGCATAAACTTGAGGTGATATTATGAATAAAAACGTCTGGATGTTTATTTTAATATTACTAACCGCGATTATGGCTGTAATCAACCGTCTTTACGGGCACCCTGTCACTCTGTTCATCGCATTAGTATTAGTTCTACTAGCAATTACAATTATATTGTGGGATTCATTTCGAAGAAGAAAACAAGAAGAGCAAAACAACCATGAAAAAGGAGGATATGAATAATCCATATCCTCCTTAACATTTTATCTCTCTAATTTCTTATCAAAAAATAACTCATGCTCAGCTGTCTCATCACGATTCTCTAAATTGATTGCCTGTACTAAATGAATCCCATCTTCTTCTAAGAAAAGTTCAAATTGACCACTACTGCCAAATCTGTCTGAATCATATTCAAATAGCCCATAACCGTCTTCAAACTCATCTAACACACCGATTATGTCTTGGAGTAGCCTTCCTTCTGAACCGACTTCATTATAATTGAAGTGATACTCGCCGTCCTCTTCTTCAATTCTTAAAATCTCGTAAGATTCTTCATCCGACTGGTAAGTTAACCAAGCACCTAAGTATGACTCTTCATCCGTCGGGTCACCGTCTTGGAAGTCGACTAATGCTTCATCTAAATTTTCCGGCTGTTCGATCGCACCTGCATCTTCTTCACCATTATTTTGACACGCTGCAAGCACTAACATTGCAACTAATAATACTATTATTTTTTTCATGCTCGTCCCCTTCCTTCATTCTTCTACTTACCATTATAAACGATTTTGCAACAATTCTAACAAGGTTCAATAAAATTTCATCGACTTCTTACATCGTTTCAATTAAAAAAAGACTGATAAAAGCGTAAAATAGTGTTAGAAGGATGAAAGGACATTTGCTATGCTATTAAAACCTTTAATTAAACGACAAACTTATATTCAGTTAAGTATCGTAAGCATTGTTATGGCACTTACGATCATTGCACAAGCGTACTTAATCGTCTCAATTATAGAAGCGATATTTTTAAGTAATGCTTCTTTCTCAGCCATTTTACCTAGCTTAGGACTGTTATTGTTCGTCATCTCGTTACGTGCAGGGATGAACTACTTAAACGGCGTAATTGGTTTGCACGCAGCTAATCAAGCGAAGAAAAAGCTTCGCAACCGTGTGTTAAGTCATTTTACGAAGCAGCCAGTCGACTTATCTTCACAAGGGCGTTCTGGGGAAAAAGTGACTCAACTGATTAACGTCGTTGAACAAACAGACAGCTACTTTAGCCAATACATTCCGAAGATGATTCAAGCGACGATTGTGCCACTAGCAATTTTAGCAATCATTTTTACACAAAATTGGGTGTCAGGTGTCATTATTTTATTAACTGCACCATTTATTCCGTTATTCATGGCGATCATCGGCATGAAAACGAAAGATAAATCAGAAGAACAATTAAATGAACTCTCCTCTTTTTCTGGACAGTTTTTAGATTCGTTACAAGGGTTAACGACTTTGAAACTTTTTGGTCAATCAGATCGAGAGAAATCAAGAATAGAGGACAGTAGCATCAACTTTAGACAAGCAACACTCGGTGTGTTAGCTGTCGCGTTCACTTCTGCATTTATGATGGAATTAATTTCGATGTTAAGCATGGGGCTGATTGCGCTTGAGCTTGCACTTGGATTAATTATTTTTGATACGATTACATTCGCAACAGCGTTTTTCATCTTGTTATTAGCACCGGAATTTTACATTGCGCTTAAAGATTTAAGTAGTGCTTTTCACTCCGGTCGTGAAAGCTTAACTGCTAGCAAAAAGCTTGAAGAACAATTAAACGAACCAGTTGAAGAACTAACTTGGGGTGAGGCTTCACTAACTTCACGTCCACCTCGAATTCAGTTAAACGGAGTATCGTTTGCTTACGATGAGAGTGAGACAGTTCAAGATGTTTCAGCAACCATTGAAGCAGGAAGTTTTGTCGCGATCGTTGGAAAAAGCGGTGCAGGTAAAACGACTCTACTTCACTTAATTGCTCGTCTCTTACCAGTTCATAGTGGCGACATTTTCGTTAATGATATTGAGCAGGACCAACTTGGCGAACAAGCGTGGTTTAACGAACTAAGCTATATTTCACAACATCCTTACATTTTTTCTGGAACGATCTATGACAACATCCAAATGAGTAAGCCCAGTGCAACGAAAGAAGACATTGACCATGCTGCCAAAGAAGCTGGACTACAACCTTTAATCGACTTGTTAGAAGACGGCTTGCACACAGTGATCGGTGAAGGTGGACGCGGTCTTTCAGGTGGAGAAAAACAACGTGTCGCATTAGCTCGGGCTTTCTTAAAACAGCCGTCTATTATTTTGTTTGATGAACCGACGACTGGGCTTGATTTAAAAACGGAACAAGTGTTAAACGAGTCCATTACAAAACTAGCTGAAGACGCAACTCTCATTACGGTCGCCCATCGTATGCACACAATTCAAAAAGCCGATCAAATTATCGTGATGGATGAAGGGCGAGTTGTTGGAACAGGTCAACACGACATGTTACGTAAGTCAAATGCAACATACCAATCCTTAATCGGGGATGTAGCTGGAGGTGAGCGCGATGGCTGGTCTTAACATTGTTATTAAACAATTAATGAAAGAAAAAAGAGATGTTGTTTTATCGATTTTGTTCAGCTTTATCGCCGGAATTGCCGCTGTTGGCTTGTTTACTGCCAGTGGTTATTTAATATCACAAGCTGCTTTAGGTGTCCCGATCACTGCTTTAACCGTCGTCATCGCGATCGTAAAACTACTCGGTTTCACACGTGCATTATCTCGTTATAGCGAACGTTACTTTTCGCACCGCGCGACCTTTACGATGTTAAGTCACATTCGCGTGCAATTTTTTGAAAAACTCCAAAACCTTACACCATCAAAAGTGCAACGTTTTCGCACAGGTGACTTATTATCACGTTTCGTCTCTGATGTTGAGTCGCTGCAAAACTTTTTCTTAAGAATTTTTTATCCGCCAATTGTACTCGTGCTCATCTTTTTAAGCACGGTTTTATTCACGCTATACTTTTCTTTTTGGATTGCGCTTCTTTTAGTCGTTGGTTTGTTATTATCGACAGTCGTGTTACCCGCATTGTTTGCTAAGGTGCGTCAAACGACCGAGCAACCCGTCCAAGAAAAACGCAGTGACTTATCAGCACAAGCGACTGAATTGCTGTTTGGTTATCAAGATTTGAAGATTCACCAGAAGTTAGCTGATCAAAGTGAGGCTTTTAATACAGCGAATGATGACCTAATTCAAGCGCAAACGAAAGAAAGAAAACATGAATTGTTAAACCAAGTACTAGATGGTTGGATCGGACTATTGATGGCTTGGGCTGTCTTAGCAGTCGGTGGGTGGCTGATTACAAGCGGCCAAATGGAAGGTGTGTGGCTCGCGATGTTCATGCTCCTGACGTTAACCGTTTTTGAAAATACACAACCAATGGCAGCTTTTCCGCAATATTTCCTAGAAAATAAAAAGGCAGCAAATCGAATTTTCTTTAAAGAAGATGAGGCAGTTAGTGAGCCAACACAACCTTTAGGCGACGCTGGGGCGATCGACATTTCCTTTCGTGGTGTCGACTTCACTTATCCGGATGAACCACGATCGACTTTGAAAAATGTCAATTTATCGATTCCTTCTGGTAGTAAAACAGCTTTCGTCGGCGCAAGTGGTTCTGGGAAATCAACTTTGCTACAATTAATTTTAAAATTGGAAGAAGCAAGTGGCGAAGTGTATATTAACAGCCAAGCGATTAGCCAAATGACACCCGAAAGCTTATGGCAACAGACGAACACCGTCATGCAAGACCAGCAATTTTTCGCCGGAACGATTCGCGACAACTTACTGTCAGATGCTAGTGACGAACAACTAACTTACGCACTAAAACGCGCACGCCTTTCTAATTTTTCACTAACTGATGAAGTATACGAAAAAGGCGACAACTTATCTGGCGGTGAAAAACAACGCCTTGCAATCGCTCGTCTATTTTTACGTGATGCAAACCTTTGGCTACTCGACGAACCGACCTCTTCATTGGATCAAGTGACAGCTCGTGAAGTCATGACCGAGATCTTACGCGATGCAGAGAATGACACGTTCGTCATCGTAAGCCACAACTTACGTGGACTTGAAAATATGGACCAAATCATTGTTATGGACCACGGAGAAGTCGTCGAACAAGGCACTTTTGACGAGTTGATGGCACGGAAAGGCTACTTTTATCAGTTGAAAGAGATTGAGAGGGATACTTTGTGATTGGGTGGGTGTGATAGTTACCGAATAGCGGCTGGTTATTACCGAATAAGAAGATTTATTACCGAATAGACACTGATAGTTACCGAATAAGAAGGGTTATTACCGAATAGACGCTGATAGTTACCGAATAACGTTATTTATTACCGAATACCAGATGGCGCGCCATCATAATTGTCGGACGAAGTGGCACTAATGTCGGACAAAGTTGACTTATTGCCGAACGAAGTGGCATTAGTGTCGGACAAAACTGACTTAATGTCGGACGAAATCAGTTTAGTGTCGGACAATCAACCATAATTGTCGGACAAAATCACTGTGGATCAAAAAATATTGTAAAAATAAAAAGACTAATGAAATCATGATGTGTTATTATGGAAAATAAAGTATTAGGAGTGGAATTTTGTTACGAAAGTTTAATTTAATCTTAGCAATTTTAATTTTAGCATCATTTGCATATAAGCTGATTTTTGATAGCAATTTTAACCTTACCTTTTACCTTGTACCCATTATGCTTTTATCATTTGGCATAGAATACGTAATAAGTAACAGGAAGATTATAGGGTACTTTTATCTTATTGCATTTTCCCTATTTTGTCTGACAACAATACTTATTTATTAAATACCAACGAAACAAACAGATCAAAAAACGCTTGGAACTTAATCCAAGCGTTTTCTTTATTAATTCACCTGTTCAATTTCTCCAACACCCCAGCAAGCAACGCCCCACGTCTAGGTAGTTCGTTAATCACAATATGTTCATGCGGTGCGTGCAAGCCATCCCCAATTGCACCAAGGCCGTCTAATGTCGGGATGCCCATTGCGGAGGTAAAGTTGCCATCGCTCACGCCGCCAGCAAATGTTTCACCAAGCTCCTGCCCAAGGTCAATTGCGACTTCTTTTGCCATTTCATAGAGTTCAACAGTTTGTTCTGTTCGCTCCATTGGGTATCGACCAATTTCGCCTTCAACGACTAATTGCGTTTCGTTCAATACAGGCTTGAATGCTTGGATTGCTTCATCAATGCGGTGTGCTTCTTCTTTTTTAGAAAAGCGACAGTCGACTTCGATCACGGCTTCTGCTGCTGTCACGTTTCGTTTGCTTCCGCCCTGAATAACACCAACATTAATCGACGTGCCGTTATCAAGATCAGCCAAGTTTTCCAATTTCACAATTTGATGCGCCAGTTCATTAATCGCATTCGCTTGTGGCTTCGGGTCATTACCTGCATGCGATGCCACACCAATTGCTTTAATGTCATAGGTCGCATCACCTTTTCGGGCGGTTTTGATTAAACCTTCATACCCTGTTGGTGGCTCAACGACTAAAACGACATCAGCATCTTTTGCTTCATCTTTTATAAGATATTGACCAGTCGGACTTTTAATCTCTTCATCCGCCGTTACTAAAAACTTAATTTTATAATCTAGTTCAACATCGAGCTCTTGCAATGCTTTAATCGCCCACATGCTTTGAACTATACCTGCTTTCATATCAACTGTCCCAGGACCGTACGCCTTGTCCCCTTCTATGTAATAAGAAAGATCGCCTTCTTCCCAAACCGTATCATAATGTGCCAACATGACGACCGTCTTGTCACCACGTCCAATTTCAAACTTTAAATGCTTGCCTGTCTCTTCTTGCTCATATGCTTCACCGTATACACCGAGTCGTTCATAAAACATCTGATAAATCGCATCAGCGCACTGATCAGACAAATCCTTTCGCCTTGACGGTGACTCGCACTTTACGATCCACTCTATATCACGCAAAATTTGATCTTGATGTTCGTTTAAATATTGTAATGCATTCACTTCATATTCCTCCCTTGTTTCAATATAGTTTATCAAAATTTTCTAACTTTAGCGAAGCGAAAAAATCAGCCACCCCGATTAAGAAGTGGCTGATTTCTTTACTCTCCATCTATATGACTACCTTTTAGCGCTGCCCAAAAGGCTAATGCAATGGCGCCAATTAACGTTATAAACGGTGCGTATAAAATTAGAAAATCACTCATGCTCTAGTCACCCCGTCTTTATTTTTTACCAGAAACGTACTTGTCATCGAATAAGAATAAGCGCATTAACAAGTACAATGATGGAATGAGTAATAACAATCCTGCAACGAAAGCGACAATTAACGAAATTGCCATCGCATCATTTGTTACACCATCATAAACAGTTAAGTGCGGATACAACAAGTACGGGTATTTTGATATGCCGTAAGCGTAAAAGGCAAATGCGAACTGGCCGATTAACAAGAGAAACGCCATACCATAATTTTTCTTCTTCCAAATGAACCAAACACTAAATAAGAAGAAGACAAGCGAGATCGCGAACATCCACCATAAGTTCATGAGTGACTCAAAATGCTCTGGGTTGTGTGAGCGTAACTCATAAACAATTCCACCAGCTGTCACAATCGTCGGCAATGCCCAAATTAGCGCGTAACGGCGTAGTAATTTTGTTGCTTTAAAATCTCCTGCTCGATTCGCATACCACGTTAAGAACACAGCAGAAATATAAAGAACAGCTGACACACTTAAAACGACAATACTCCATGTTAGAGGACTTGAAAATAACGCCCAATAATCTAGGAATGGTCCGTTATCTGTCATGTCGACAAACCCACCTTCAGAGATCGTCAACACGACTGATAGTGAGGCTGGTAAAATTAATCCCGTCGCGCCATACATAAACGCATAGCCTCGGTGTCCTTTATTACCGTACGTCTCAAACGCGTAATACGAACCGCGTATCGCCAGCAGTATAATTGAGATACTGACTGGTATGAGCAAAATGCTGCCATAATAGTAAGCTGTCGATGGGAAGAACCCAATGATTCCAACGAAAAAGAACACTAAGAACACATTAGTCACTTCCCACACTGGTGACAGATACCTTTGAATGACTTTCGTTAATACGTGTTGTTTACCAGTAATTAAGCTATACGCGTTAAAAAATCCTGCACCAAAGTCGACCGATGCGACAATGACGTAGCCGAACAAGAACGTCCACAGAACGACCATGCCGATTAACTCATAACTCATGACTGATCACCACCTTGTTCAGCTAGTTCTTTTTCAACTGGATGATTTTTGAAAACTTTCCTTAAGACGACGGCAACGCCAATTCCTAAAATCAAGTACAAACCAGCAAACAAGAAGAACATATGGCCGACATAATTACTTTGCGTCGCCGCTTCTTGCACGGTCATAACACCACGTAAGATCCACGGCTGACGACCAAACTCTGTCATCCACCACCCCGCTTGAATCGCTAACATCGATAGCGGACCACCTAATACGATGAGCCAGCGGAACCAATTTTTCTTAACGAAATTCCATCCTCTTCGCATCGCAAACCAATAAGCTAGTGATAACGCGATCATCCACATGCCGATTGTAATCATGATGTCGAACAAGTAGTGGACAAACATTGGTGGATGCTCTTCTTCTGGATATTCATTTAAGCCAATTACTTCAGCAGTTGGGTCATTATGCGCCAAAATACTTAACGCATACGGAATTTCGATCCCATAGCGCACTTCTTGATCATCATCTAAAATGCCCCATAAAATGAGCGGCGCTTCCTCTTCTGTTTCAAAATGCCATTCAGCTGCCGCTAACTTTTCTGGTTGATGCTCAGCAAGATACTTACCTGAGAAATCACCGATGATAGCTGTAGCAACAGCGAAAATGAGACCTAACTTCATCGTCATATGAAGCGCTTTTTTGTGATAAACGTGGTTAGACCCACGAATTAAACGGTACGCTGCAATCGCCGCTAACACAAATGCAGCTGTCATAAACGCTGTAGAAATAACGTGCGCTACCTTAGTCGGTGTCGCTACGTTAAACATCGCTTCAATCGGACTTACACCTGTCATTTGCCCATCAACAATATTAAATCCAGCAGGTGCATTCATAAAGCCGTTAACAGTCGTAATGAAAAACGCAGACATCGTCGCACCTACAGCAACTGGTACTAATAACAATAAGTGCTTACGCTGATTTTCAAAACGATCCCATGTATATAAATAGATTCCTAGAAAAATAGCTTCAAAGAAAAACGCGAAAACTTCCATAAATAGCGGAAGTGCAATAACATGACCTGCTAACTCCATAAAATTAGGCCACAACAATGCGAGCTGTAAACCAATCGCCGTACCCGTCACAACACCTACTGCAACTAATACGACAAATCCTCTCGCCCAGCGGCGGGCCATCATAATGTAATGCAAGTCATTTTTCTTAATTCCGACCCATTGTGCAATCATAATCATGAGTGGAAGTCCAACACCTAACGTCGCAAAAATCACGTGGAACGTGAGCGTCAGAAGTGTTAACATCCGACTCGAAAACACCGGATCTTCAAACAATAACATCTCGATCCCCTCCTTCAAGGGCTATCTCTATCAAACCTTACAATACTATTTTACCCCATAAAACATGGTCTGAAGCGTCAAAATCTTGATGGATTTTTGGCTAGATTGTGAGGATTTTGTGAATGATTTCACAAAATAGTGAACGAAAGACTTTTTATGGTGTGATTCGCAGAGGATCAGCTTTTCTATTCGGTAATTATTGACGTGTATTCGGTAATTATCGCCCTCTATTCGGTAATAAAATTTGCTATTCGGTAACTACCGCACTCTATTCGGTAATAAAACTGATTATTCGGTAACTACCGCACTCTATTCGGTAATAAAACTCACTATTCGGTAACTACCGACCCCTATTCGGTAATAAAACTCGTTATTCGGTAACTATCGCACTCTATTCGGTAATTACTCCAACACGTCCACCTTTCACCCTACAAATTCAACAATATTCGACACTCACAAACGCCACCCTATAAAACTTTAAACCTAAATTAAGAACAAATTGTGCGTTTTAGTAGTTTTATAGAAAATTTTGTCGTAAAATGATGGTATGGTATGTTATGGAAGGAGGAATTGATTTGAAAAAATATTTTTATAGCTTTGCTCTTTTAATAGTTACAACGATCACGATTGCACTCATCGTTTTGCCAACCAGTCATACGAATGATTCATCATATACAAGTTCGGCTAACCCATTAATTGAACAGTCTTTACTAACGAAACATGCTATTGAACTTCAATCATCACAAGAACCTTCAGAAGAGGAAACACTACACGACGAAACATCCTACACGAAAGAACCTCACCACAGCGCTTACATGTCAGAGATCAGCCTCAACTTACGCAAAGGCCCATCTACAGATTACGAAGTAGAAGCAATACTTTCACCATATGAAAAAGTGACCGCTAAAGCTCAAGCGTTACTCAATGACCAATTGTGGTACTTAATCGAATTTGATGAACAAAAGCTTTGGGCATCAAGCGCTCATTTAACACCTTATGAAGAACCTCAACAAACAAACGACAATGAACAAAACAACAGTGAACGCGACCAAACTGAAGAACAATCCGACAATAATGATACGTCCAACAATAAAGAAGCCAACCAATCAAACGAAGCACAGTATGAACCAAATACAATCTATTTCCACGATCAAGCTGTTTCGTATAAAAATGGTGGACAAGCTAACGGTCAACAAATTATAGATAGCGGTCCATTCGCATCAACTTGGGGTGGTGCTGAGACATTTAGTGGCACTGACGGAATAAACACCCATTTTATCGGACACAACCCAGGTGTATTTAACAACATTTGGACTGCTAATGAATTTGTGATCACAGACTCTGATGGTAATGCCTTTCGTTACACTGTCGACCATGTCTATCAAGTAGATGACCATGCAATCGGCATTGATGATGGTGAAAATTATTGGAACCGAATTACGGGCACTGGTGGCGGTGAACGGGTCACTTTCCAAGCTTGTCTAACTGAAGATGATACGATTAATTGGATTATCGAGGCTAGCTCACAAGGTCAAATCAATTAAAAAACGCAGTGACATCACTGCGTTTTCCTTAATTTAATGGATTACCGAAGTACGGAATTAAGATTAAAAGTGCTACTAGGATACCTAGTGAAAATAACACAACCCTTCGCATCTTCATTCACTTCACCTCTCTATCTAAAAAATAAAAAGTAAACAACACCACCAACTAAAAATAACGGAATCATAACAACAAGGTTTTGCTTAAACAACTTCCAAAACCCTCTCAGTCCACCGCCACGATCTTGGTCCGTCGCAAACTCAAGTGACATCCAAACAATAAATCCAACGGCAATAAGTAACGCAATCATCCAATTTTCCATTTTACCCCTCATTCTCTCTTTAGTCTCTACAAACTACTTCTCTCTACACCCATTATTTTCCTTCCAATACTAAAAAAA
>NZ_BJYA01000007.1 GCF_007991275.1 Alkalibacillus haloalkaliphilus
AAAAAAATCTATCCCCCCATGACATAATGAACTTCTCACAGTATAATAGAATTAAAGACTTGCATTTAGGAGGACTAAAACATGAGTGAAGCAACTTTCGGAACAGCAATCAATTGCATGGACGGGCGTGTACAAGAACCTGTTATGAACTGGTTAAGAGAGAATTTCCAAGTACAATACGTCGACAAAATTAACGAAGCTGGTCCTAATAAAGTGTTATTAGACGGTGATGCTCAAACATTAGCATCCATTAAAAACCGAATCGGCATCTCCCATAACGGACACGGTTCAAAAATCATTGCCATTGCTGGACACCACGATTGCGCTGGTAATCCAATTGATAAGAAAGAAAAAGTTGAACAAATTAAGCAAAGCGTTCAACTCGTTCGCGGCTGGGGCTTTGACATGGAAGTCGTTGGCCTTTATGTAAATGATGATTGGGAAGTTGAACAAGTAACAGACGTAATGCAAAGTTCATTAACTCAATAAAACAAGAAAGCTCCCGAGTGCAAGTGCGCACCCGGGAGTTTTCATTGTTACTTAATATCTCTCATCTGTTTAACAAGTTGATGCCCAAAGACAGCAGCACCAGTTACTAGAATCGCTTGAATAAGTGTTTCTAAAGAAAGGCCCATCATAATAGTTGAAAACACAATACTAATGGATAGCAACGCAAATGGAATAAAACGATTAGGCATGATCGACGATATTTTGATCATTTTACCTAAAATCATCAATACAGGAATTAAAATTAACGCATCTTCCATAATATAGCTAATTAATTCCATAACTCTCACCCCTTTCAATAGAGAGTCGTTAACAATGAAACCCCAATTTGAGTTGCTTGTACCATTTCACAGCTTAACTATGACAAACCTACAACTCTCATTACTACTATGATATGAGTAAATCCCTTAGTTCAGAATTGCTACATTGATTGCTGTATATCATTAATATATGCTTTATTAGATTGCTAGAAACGGCCATTATAATAAAAATAAAAATGTGCTCCAAAAACATAAAAAACAGAGGAACAACTCCTCTGCTTAATCTTTATGTCGATCTCCTATCCAATGCTCGTACAAATAAAATACCTGCAAATGCCGTTAATAGAATTTGTGTTTCTGGGATCTTAAAAACTTCTATAAAAAACGGTCCACCAAGGCCAAACCAGGCAGTCCAATATAATCGCGGAATAAAAGTTAAAATCGTTAACAAGATTGCCGGTACTAGAAGCCAATTTACTTTAATCCGCTTCTCAAAAATAATCCGACCAAGTGCTTTCCATTCAATTAACACGCCAAAAAGAAATACACATAAACTGATCAGTACAAAATGACTAATATTATATTCAGCTCTTTCTAACGCTTGTTGAAAATCAGCGTAAGTAGTCGTGAATATTAACAACAGAACTAACATCCCAACCACGACAGCTATTGAACTTATCCACTTTCTATTCATCCAATCCCTCCATTATTAACGTAGATACAACACGTCACCTTGCCTCGACAAGCCTTTCACTTCGAGGTCTTCTGGTACCTGTGTAAAATAGTAAACTTGATAACCATTATTCAAATTAGAAATGTTAGGTGCTAACTCACCAGCCCGTATTTTATCAACCTCTTGATCTGTCACGATTCCGCTTACGACATATTCATTTTCATCAAGTTTTAAAAAGATTTCCTTCGTAAAATCATCACTTTCTGGATACGCCATTTCATCTTGATCAGCTATATGCCAACCGGTAAACCGCTTCTCATATATGAACACCTCAACATAGTCCTCTTCAATCCCGACACTCAACCCTGATCCTTCTTCAATTCTATAAAACTGCTCATGAGTAACGTTTTCCTTATCAATTAATTCTTGTAGATTTTTAGGAAACGACTCAATCCACATGATCCATCCGTAAATAATAACTAAAACGATGGCAGCAGCAATTTTTTTAAGCAAAGTTGATCAACCTTTCATCCCAACACTTTTTGTCACCATCGACACAAAAATTAATCCTAACAAGCCAGACGCAACCGAAAGAATGATATGTTGTTGAATTTCACCCCATGTAAGAGTGTTAAAAATAACAAAGATTGAACCTGCAACTAAGCCAACCATCGCCGCATAAGTCGACTGTGTATAATGATTGAGTAAATATTGAATTAACCGACTCATGAATAGAACACCTGCGATGACCCCTATACCAATTGAAAAAATGACCGGCCAATGCATTTGAACAAGTGAAGCTGTAGCCAATTCATATACACCCAATATTGTTAGCATTAACGCACCACTAATTCCAGGTAAAACAAGTGCCGTACTCGCTACAAAGCCCGCTACCATTAAAAAGATGACATCATTAGCTGCTAGAGTCGTCAATTCAATTTGATTAAAATCACTAAACAAACTAGCAACAACGACAACTGTAATAAATAAAATCATAACAATGTAATCAATTAGGCGATAATCCCTTTTTGCTTGTTTGACACCCTCTTGCCACAACACTGGAAGAAAACCAACTATAATCCCAACAAAAAAGATCAACGTCGGTGCTCTGAAATGTGTCAACAACAGATGAATCGTAACAATCGATAATGCAAAACCAACTACCATCCCGACTCCAAAAGGAACTAAAAACGGCAAAGCTTCTTTTCGATGTTTCGTTGAAAGTAAACTCAAATTGTAAATTAATCTCTCGTATATTGCTAAAATCATCGCAACCGTACTTCCGCTCACACCTGGAACCGCTTCGGACATCCCAACAGCCATTCCACGCCATATGTATTGGTACATAACGTCTCCTTATTTCTTGGAATTTACTAACAATTTTATAACAAAAAGTTCCACCCCACAATACTATCAACAAAATAACAAACTATTCACAATATTGTTATAAATAACCAGTGTGCTAAACAACAAATCTTATATAATAATATTAGGAGGGATTTTATGAGAGCCTTTTTACTTTTAACGATTTCTTTTTTAACGGTGGTTGGTTGCACTCATAACGACGAAAATGAATCGGCTATAACAGACCCTCACACAACTCCTGAATTAGAACCTGTCGACCAAGAAGATGATATGGTTGTTGTAGAATACCAAAATGACAACATGGAACGTGGTGATAACCCCTATAATTACTTAGGTCGATCACTCATTATTGATCCACTACATGAAGACATCCAAAGAGGTGAAGTGATCTATTATGAACGACCTGATTCATATTACGACTACCTCGAAGAACGGAAAGAAGGCTTTCTTCAACCAATTCCAGAGCATATCGCCAGAGTTATTGCTTTACCAGGAGAAACAATCAAGATTAAAGACGGACAAATTTACATCGATGACAAAGAGCTAGATACATTTTACGGAGATGTTACACAAAACCCGAGGAGCAGCGATGCAGACGGTGAGTTTAACTTAGATGCGGTACAAGTGCCTGAAGATCATGTTTTTGTTTTAGGAGATCTTTTGTGGAGAAGTATTGATAGTAAACAGTACGGCCCAATACAAGTAGACAATATCATTGGAAAAATACAAGGATACCAAAAATAAGAAAACTTTATGTTAACTTTTCACCTTACTTCTCAATCAAAAGTTGCACAACATTCGCTGTTGCCTGAATTAATAGCTGACCTGCTTTTTCGATACATTCATCAAGTGACATCGGCTTATTTGTAATTGAAAACACACCCGTAAAAAGTTCCCGTAACTGACCTTCATCATCGTCAATAGCACCTGAAATTAATACGCAAGGGACGTTATGCTTCTGAGCCAACTTCCCGACATATCCTGGTGCTTTACCATAAAACGTTTGAAAGTCACTTTGACCTTCACCAGTTATAACAAGTTGGCTCGTTTTAATTTCTTCTTCTAGTTGTGCTACATCTCCGACCAACTCGGCTCCTGATGTTAACTTTCCACCAATCGCCATTAAAGCAAAGCCCAATCCACCTGCAGCTCCAGCACCTTTACTATTTTTCAAAGACTTGCCAACTGCTTGTTCTACTACTGTACTATGATGTTCTAATGCTTCATCCAGTTGCTTAACCACCATAGCTGATGCACCTTTTTGCGGTCCAAAAACGTAAGATGCACCATGTTCACCACATAGCGGGTTTTCCACATCTGATGCTACTTTAATGTCACAATGCTTCAACCTTTCATCTAGCGTGGAAAAGTCAACTTTCTCAACGTTAATTATATCTTCTCCGAATGGACCAACTTCTTGACCATTTTGATCATAAAATTTTGCTCCCAACGCTTGAAGCATTCCTAATCCGCCATCATTAGTCGCACTACCTCCTAAGCCGACTAACATTTGACGATAACCTGCATCTACCCCCTTAAGTATCATTTCACCTAACCCATAGGAAGTTGTATAAAGAGGATTTTGTTGATCAGTTGGTACTTGCATTAGCCCACACACATTAGCCACTTCGATCAGTGCTACATTGTTAACACCACTGATACCCATTGGAGCGATCACAAGACCCCCTAACGGCCCGGTAACTTCATAGCTCAAATACTTTCCATTTGTTGCATAAACTAACGCATCAACTGTTCCTTCTCCACCATCAGCCATGGGAATTTTCGTTAACTTAGCTGATGGGGCGGCTAATTGACACCCTTTTTCAATCATATGACTAGCTTCTTTTGCTGTTAAACTCCCTTTAAAAGAATCAGGGCTAATCGTAATTTTCATGTACGACATGCCTCCTATTATGTAAGTAAACTTACAACAACCGGAACTATAATTAACAAACCACCAGAACTAATTAACCCTTTATAAAACAAATGATTAAATTTCCTCTTTGGTTCACCAGGATAAAAACGCGAGTATTGCAACTTACGATCTTCATAAGCTATAACAAGCGCGACAGCACCCGCTAACCCGAGCGTTCCAATTCCTTCTCTAGACAAACCAAAATGAGAGTAAACATAAAGTAAAAACCCTGTTAAAACAGTCCACAACAGCCAACATAATAAACCGTAGACGAGAAATTGAAGAGAAAACTTGATCTTACTTTGACCATGTTCCATAGCATCACCACACAAAGTTAGTTATACCCTTTAGTTCTAGATATAACGATTATTTCCTGCAAAATAAAAAGACTTAAGATTGACTCTTAAGCCTTTAATCGATATGATGTATTTCTTTTGCCGAACTTTGCCCCGGGTACGACTCAGCTACAGCCCCGTGAATTACTTCAATATGATCGCCGACATTTAAATTGTTTATCGTATCTTCATCTATGTCTTTAAGACTGAAATAAATCGCTTGCCCAGCCTTTTCACCAAACTGATCTAGATTTTCATGGTTCGCTTCTTCATCATCTACTTTATTTTCAGTTACAAGTATTTGATTGTCCTCTACTTTAGCAATATACCCTATAAATCCTGGGTGTTCTTCTGAATTTTGTTCTCCAGAAGCACCTCCAGTTCCACAAGCAGATAAAAAGACGACTATTAGAATCACCAATAAACTTTTCATGAAATGACCTCCTCTTTAATTAGACGTCATCCATTAAGAAAAGTGACATTAAAATCCCGCCCAATTGTCAGTTGAAGGCGGATTTAATTTAAGCGTGCGTTTTATTTAGTGAAGTTAATTGTTCAGCAAATACATTTAGCCGGTCTAAGTCAGATATGTCCTCTTCATATAAAGGGACTTTTAATACAGATTGATCCTTGAATTGCTCGTCTATTCTTCTTAAGTAGTTAACTTCAATCTTCCTTCTTTTCTCCAAAAATTGTCCGTCCGCTTCTTTGGGAAGGACTTTGTTTACGATGAGGTTTTTAACATGTAAGTTAAATTGGTTTAATTGTTTAATCGCATGTTTCGTTTCAATTATTGGAAGCCTTTCAGGAATTAACACAAAAACAAAACCTGTTATGTCTTCGTCTAAAATAATATCTCTTGCTTGTGAGAACTTCTCTTTTCGTTGTTGTAAAATATGATAGATTGGGTCATCGACTGGTTCTCCATCATTTAATAGTTGGGTGTAATTGTCGTTAATTTTTTGTCTTTTTTCTAACATGCCATCAATCCATACGTTCATTAACTCGGGTAAAGTTAGAAGTCTAATGGTATGTCCTGTTGGGGCTGTATCGAAAATAATCTTATCAAAATGAGCTTGCTCTTCTATTAATATCGTAATTAACCGATCAAATAAAGCCGCTTCTTCCGCACCAGGAGAGGCAATCGCAAGGTCAATCTGTCTATGAACTTCTTCTACCATTTTAGATTTTACTAATCCTCTTAGATTGCCTTTTACTTGGTTCATATAACGTTTCGTTTCTATTGCTGAATCAATTTCAATTCCCCATAAGTGGTTGGCTAATTGCGTTTTCTCATGTGATAACGACTGATGAAATATGTCACCTAAATTATGAGCCGGGTCTGTTGAAACGACTAACGTGTTAGATCCAGCTTGTGCATTGGCTAAAGCAAGTGCTGCTGATGAAGTTGATTTACCAACGCCACCTTTACCTCCAACGAATATAATCTTCTGTTCTTGTATATTCATCTAACCACTCACTTTACTTAAAAGTTTTTAACAACAGCGAAGGCCATCTAATGGTGAATGTTCCATACCCATTCGTAAATGCCAGTCGTGGAATCTTTCAATAATAAAAGGGTATAATTCTAGCGTGTAATAAAAGGCGGGATTAGGAATGCCAAGCATGTCCGAATAGACAAGCAATAAAAACAGATCGTCTTCATCTCTTAATTCTCTAGCTATTTCAGTCCGATGTGGCGTACTTAACATTTCATCGTATAGCTCAATTACTCGTTTCATTTTTTGCCAGATTTTTTGATCGACCAATGTCCTCACCCTTAAAACTAGTCTAGTTATTCTATTATCCATACAGAAAAGCCGCACACATCGTACGGCTTTTCTAATTTTAGCCTATATCTTTAAACTTATTATTTTTTCGCTCATTCGATATGACCGAGAATGCTGTAAAGACGATCCATATTGCAAAGACAAATATGATTGAGCCAAATGTGAACAGTAACCAATCTGTATTCGACGCCCAAGGTGCCCAGTCAGTAAACACTTGAACGAACATTGCATATAGCGTCATAAACATTAAGAACACCATCGGGATTAAAGCTGGTAACATACTGCTTCCTCTACGTCTTAAGAAAATGGCGAGTAACAGTAAACTAATTCCGGCTAATAACTGGTTGGATGTACCGAATAGTGGCCACAATAGATAACCACCTGATCCGAACCCATTAGGCCCTTGTGGAATTAAAGCTAATGCAGCACTTGAAAACACTGCAATTGCTGTTGCAACATGTTTCTTAGTGATCGTTGGAAGGCTATATTCCACGCCAAGCTCAGAAATAATGTAACGCATAAGTCGTACAGATGAGTCAAGTGTTGTTGCTGCAAAGCTTACGATGATAACAGCAATAATCGTCGGTGCTACAGCTGCTGGAATTCCTAGTCCTGTTGCTAATGCTGCAGCTCCTTGAACGAATACACCTAAACCGCCATCACTAGCTGCGCCAAAGCTACTATATGTAGCTGTAAATGCGTCTGTTGAGCTAAAGAATGTAACAACGGCGATAATCGCAATTAACGCTAATAAACCTTCACCAACAGCACCTAAGTAACCAACAAAACGAACATCGCGCTCATTATTTAACTGCTTACTCGTCGTACCAGATGACACTAATCCGTGGAAACCTGAAATAGCACCGCAAGCAATCGTTATAAACAATATTGGAAACCAAGGAGTATCCGTTGCTGCTGGGTTTGTCATCGGAGCTGTTACTTCAGGAGATGTAATAAATAAACCAGCATATAAAATAACTAAACCAATTACTAACTGGTGTGAATTAATGTAATCTCTCGGCTGTAACAACTTCCAGACTGGTAAAGTTGACGCGAAGTACACATAGATCATTAAAATAATAATCCAAGTAAAGAAAGCTGCTGAAGTTGCATTAAGTCCTATGAAAGTCGTTGCACCTTCACCACCGAAGTAGCGAACTAAATCAATTTGAAGTGGTTCAACATAACTTGCTATAACAGCTGTACCATACATCACAATCAAAACGACCAATGATGGTAACAACATTCTTCCACTGCGCTTATAAACGTGATAACCAATCCAAATAGCTAGTGGAATTTGAATGAACACTGACAATACAGCTGAAGGGTTTGAAATAAATAAGTTCGCAATTACCCATGCAAATACTGCATTAACCATTAATACGAGTAACAAAATAATAAATAGAAATAATATTTTCGCACGTTGTCCAATCAGTTTGTTCGCTAAAGTTCCGACTGATTGTCCTTTGTTACGTACTGACATAAACAACGTACCAGAATCGTGAACACCTGCAGCAAACACTGTACCAAGAACAACCCACACTAATGCAGGTAACCAACCCCAGTATACAGCGATTGCAGGACCTAAAATCGGTGCTGCCCCTGCAATTGACGTAAAATGATGCCCCCATAGCACATATTTGTTCGTCGGGACAAAGTCAACCCCGTCCTTATATTTATGTGCTGGCGTAACATAAGCCGGATCTAACTTGTAAATTTTCTCTGCGATGAACTTTGAATAAAAGCGATAACCTAGGAAGAAGACTAGAAAACCGGCTAAAGCTAACCAAATACCACTCACATCTCATCCCCCCTAATATGTTCACAGTTTTTAAGTATAAACTCGTCCTGCTTAACACTAAATTATTCAGAAATGGGTGGAATTAGGACAACATTTTATATTTTTATAAAAAAACCGCCCCAAGCTTAGCTCGAGGCGGAAATAGTTAATCTACATGGAATCCAATTTTTCCAAAGTTTTTCGAATCACGTAAATACTCAAATGCTTCAAGGTAATCATCCATATTAAACATACGATCTAATTCTGGCTTAATCCCGTGTTTTTCAACAAACTGAAGCATCTCTTTTAACTCTTCAGCACTTCCCATTGTGCTTCCTAATAAGTTGTACTGACCGTAGAAGAATTTACGAATATCAATCTCGACTTCATCTTCAGTCGTAGCACCAAAAGTGACGACTGTTCCGCCACGACGCACAATGTCTAATGATTTGTTAAACGTCGCACGCCCAACACTTTCAATAACAAGGTCAACCGTTTCATCTTTTAACTGTTCATTCCAGTCAGATTCGGTTAAGATACCAACGTCAGCGCCTAACTTTTTCGCAGCTTCAAGCTTCTCTTCATGTCTTGATGTGACAATGACACGAGCGCCGACTGCTTTTGCGAATTTCAACACGAACGTCAGCACACCACTTCCGATTCCAGGAAGCATGACGGTGTCGCCTTTTTTTACTTGTCCCCGTGTAAAGAGTGCGCGATAAGCTGTCAAGCCAGCTAGAGGTAAAACGCCTGCTTCTTCCCATGATAATGTGCTCGGTTTCTTTTCGACATGTTGAGCATCGACAACCATATATTCAGCAAAAGTCCCATCATCAGGAAGACCGACAATTTGAAATCCTTCTGGCGGTGCATCGCTATTCTTCTCCCAGCCAACACCAGGGTTAATCACAACTTCATCACCAACTTGCCACTTGTCAACACCAGCACCGACTTCTTCGATCACCCCTGCCCCATCAGAACCAAGCACTAATGGTGGGTCACCTTCTTGTCGACGTGAAGTAACCGATACATCTCGGCGGTTCATGCCAACTGCTTTTAACCGTACTTTAACTGTTCCCTCTCGCGTTTCAGGATCAGTTACATCTCGATATTCAAGCCCTTCTAACCCAAGTTGTTGTTCATGTACAATAGCCTTCATATTACTCCTCCTTCTTTACCATTTTACTTATGACAACACCGATTAAGACGGTGATCCAAACGAATGCAAATGTGACACCAAGGGTTAACCAGGGATCAAAACCTGTCATATTCGCAAATCTTTCATCTGTATCATGAAATATAGTTATTTCATGGTTTGCAAATAACACGAGTACAACATTAATTATTGCAAATGTTATTGCGATCCCCGTAATTCTAGTAATATTACCTTTAATCGACTTAACACTATGAAGATAGCCAATTATTAATAATATAACAACGATGACGATGAAACTAAACCAAAACCACCCAGACATATTAAGCACTGGAGCGAAATAACCTTCTTGGTTCATCGCATGAAACCATTCTTGATCAGAATCCTCGAGAAATTCTTCCAGGTCAGTGTTTAATAAATGGAACGGCGCTCTTTCACCATCGAAAAACATCTGTTGCATGTAAAGTGTATTTAAGAATCCAACATTTAGTACGATGACAGCAAGCGTAACGGCAATTAATACAAAACTTAACAACACTGAATAGTTAACAGTTGAGTTGATCATCCTGATATCTGTTAAGTGTATCAATGTATACCAGCCACTTACGAGTATAAATGACAGGAATATAGCACTAAACCACTTGCCACCTAATTTTAATCCTGTGAAGAAATATGGCAATCTGCGCTTCTCCCATATAAGTTGCCCGATTAAGAAAATAACACTCGTAATTAAGAACCCTTTCCAAAAAGCTTCACCAGACAAAAAGTAAACCTCTGTACTTCCTGAGCGATAACTATCATCAATCGTATAATAACCAGTTGAAAGTAAAGCTAACACTAACAACGTTAACCCATACCACATACCAAACAGACCAGAGCTGACGATTTGACTTATTAATGTGCTATTTCGACGCCACCTTGTAAACAGTCCTGCGCTAATGACCACAGCTACTATTAACACAACTGCTTGATGAGCAGTACCAACATTAAATGTTTGTGTATAGCTCGTTTCATAGACTTCTCCATCTTCATGGGCTGGTTCATGTGTTTCTTCTGAACTAATAGCGATTGGCACCGCGTTACTAATTAAGAATAATTCACCTAAATTAAGGCTCTTCTCCCATCCACTACTGTGGTCATGAATTCTATACTCTTCATCACCCGACTTCAAGTACATTATATGGTTTTCAAATACTGAATATTGATCTAATGCTTCAACGAAAATATTTTGTTCGCCTCTAGGAGCTATATCATGATCTTGATCAGGTTCTGTATAAGTAAGTTGAATACTAACTAGCATCATGATTACCGTCAGTAAAACAAATGGAATGACCATGACCGCTGTTTCACCAATTTGACTCGCACTCATTTTCCCAAATTTAACTTGTGTGATCACTTCTTTAACAAATTTCCTATTAACAGATTGATAGCTTTCGCCACAAACGTGACAATAATAAGCTCCGTCGTAATGAGACGCACCACAATAATGACATGTTTCTTCTCGATGCTTTTGATAGTTTGGTAACTGACTTAGTTTATGTAAAGGATGACCATCTGCATGACAATATAATGCGTCAGCGGAGTTTTTCGCCCCACATTTCGTACAGTAAATCAAGCTAACTCCTCCTCTTGACGCATGCCACACACATGACAAAAGTTCGCCCCAATCATAAGTGGTGTTTCACAATGTTGACACGGTTCATCTTGGTGGTCTAATTCAACATGTTCTAACTTCTGACCGCAACGTTCACAATACGTATCAGATTTTTCGACCTCATGCCCACACGTACAGTAAATATTTCGTGCTCCACTTAACACTTCAAGCTCATGAAGTCTATGGTCTAGCTTTTGAATTTGTTCGCCAAATTCTTTTAACTCTTCACTATATAATTGCCCCATGCGATATTGGTGGTAGATTGACTCACCTAACTTAGCTAACCACCACGATTTATCAGCTAATATACGCTCTTTCTCTGTCTTATACTCCGTCATAATGTGCCCCCCTATAACTCTATGAACTTACAATAATTGTATCATATTATAGCGCATAAATTTTCCATGTGTCATTATTTTCTGATAATATATAATATAAGATTGTGTTACGAATAA
The DNA here is from genome assembly GCF_007991275.1 of Alkalibacillus haloalkaliphilus. Taxonomy (GTDB): domain Bacteria; phylum Bacillota; class Bacilli; order Bacillales; family Alkalibacillaceae; genus Alkalibacillus; species Alkalibacillus haloalkaliphilus. The sequence goes on from NZ_BJYA01000007.1 coordinate 11,888, forward strand.
GGAGGAATTGCATGATCCAAATTGACCCAAACCAATTAGACTCGAAGGAAAATTATAAACTACTAAGCGGGTGCGTCATCCCACGCCCAATCGCTTTTGTCACATCAGAAAATGAAGACGGTGTAGTTAATGCCGCTCCGTTTAGCTTTTTTAACATGTTAGGTTCAAACCCACTGTTAATCGCTATTTCTGTTGGACGCGTAGACGGTGAAATTACGAAACATACAGCAAAAAATATTTTAAGTCAAAAAGAATTCGTCGTACATATCGTGGATGTCGACATGCTTGAACAAATGAATCAAACCGCAGCCCCATACAAAGAACACATTAGTGAGGTTGAAAAAGCGAATCTAACGACAATCCCAAGCACTCACATATCTGTTCCAGGTATTAAAGAATGTAAAATCCGTTTAGAATGTGAACTATTTGAACATATGCCACTTGGCGAAAACGGCGAGTATAATAATGATTTAATTTTAGGTAAAGTGATTCAGTACCACATTGACGAAAATGTCTATCAGGATAACTATAAAATTGATGCCGAAAGTTTAAACCCATTGGCTAGACTGGCAGGTCCGAACTACGCGACGTTAAGCGAACCTCTTTTCTTAGAACGTCCGACAGATACGGAGTAGGTGGTTATATGATCCGTGAAGCAAAACGTGAGGATATAGAAGCTTTAGCCCATTTAATGGGAGAGCTTGGTTACCCGACTACCATTGATGAGATGAAACACCGCATGATGAAAATTAATGCCAGTGACGATTATCGAACACTCGTCTACGAAAAAGACAGTAAAGTTGTTGGCATGACAGGATTAATCAGGGGATTCCATTATGAAAACAATAATAATTATATTCGCATCGTCGCACTCGTCGTTGATAGACGTTATCGGGGCAGTGGGATCGGGAAAATTTTGCTTGATGCAGCTGAACAATGGGCCACAGAGCAAGAAGCAAGTAAACTCGTCTTAAATAGTGGTAATCGTGGTGATCGCGAAGACGCCCACCATTTTTACACGAGCCAAGGTTACGAGGCTAAAGCGACAGGGTTTTATAAGAAGCTGAATTAAGGCTATATATTACTTAAAAAGCAGAGCAGACGGCTTAACCGAATGCTCTGCTTTTTTTGTTTTTGATAAAGTGTTCAAAGACGATCACACAAAGCATTAACCAAGTTAGTGAGACGCTATAAGCACCAAGTACATCTGTTGCAAAGTGGGCATCAAGCATAATGCGGCTAACGCCAATTGCAAAAATAACAACTGTTAGTGCAGTAATTATCATGCCTTTTGCAAGACGATGATTAATAAACATACAGACGATGTAAATTAAAAACGCAAAAAACAGAAAGGCTCTTGTCGAGTGTCCACTCGGAAAACTATATGATACAAGCTCCAAGTTTACTCCAAACGCTTCAATATGATGAAGGTCATCTGGTCGTCCTCTTTCAAACGAAAACTTAAATAGTAGATTTAATAATACGCCACCACCCATAACAGCGATGAACAGCATCACATGTTTAAGTGACTTTTGCTTAAACCATAAGATCGCGATCGTCATTAAGGATAACACCGCTAAAAGCTCGGTCGATCCTAAGTTTGAAATCAAGTCCATCGACGACATGAAAGCCGTGTCTTGAAGTGGACTTAACGCATCAGCAATTTGACGATCCAACCACGTTTGTTCTTGGTTCACGACTGAAATGGAAAATGCAATAAAACTTAATAACGATAACAGAGCAACTGCTATGTAAATTGACATTTTATTTTTCATTTTATAATTCTCCTATGACTCTTGTTGATTTTACTTAAAAGATTATTCGTTTAATTTTACCATAAATCTGTCCTTTTTCTTTAAAAATGTAAAAAAACTGCACCTCAAATTAGGTGCAGTTTGGAAATAGGCTTCTTTTAATTGTTAGCAAGTGACTCATATTGATCTCGTAATGAGCGCTTTAACACTTTCCCACTCGGGTTTTTCGGCAATGAATCTGTGAAGTCAATATACTTCGGAACTTTAAACTTTGAAAGCTTTTGTCCACAGAATGACTGAACGTCTTCAGTTGTCAGTTCATATCCTTGTTTAGTGACGATGATTGCTGTCACCGCTTCAATCCAATACTCATCTGGAAGCCCGACAACCGCCACTTCGGACACGCCTTCTAATTCGTAAATCGCTTCTTCTACTTCTCGACTTGAGACATTGACTCCGCCAGTATTAATCATGTCTTTCTTACGGTCAACAATCGTAACATATCCTTCTTCATCCATAATTCCTAAGTCACCACTGTGAAACCAACCATTTTTAAATACTTCTGCGGTTTTCTCAGGGTCATTTAAATATCCTTTCATTGCGTGTGGAGTCCGATGAACGATTTCACCAATTTCACCACGAGCCACCTCATTTCCTTCATCGTCCACAAGTTTCGTTTGCACATTCAGAGTCGGCTTACCGGCTGAACCTAATTTACGAAGCTGGTCCTCTGGCTGTAAGGCGGTCGCAAGCGGTGCGACTTCTGTTTGACCGTAAAAGTTCCAAAACTGAGCATTAGGTAACCGCTCGGACAATTCTTTTAACACTTCACGCGGCATAATAGCCGCACCATAATAACATTTTTCCAACGATGATAGATCACGTTTTTCGAAGTCTGGATGGCGTAATAATGCAATCCAAACTGTTGGAGGACAAAATAGCTGGGTCGCTTTTTCTTTTTCAATCGTTTTTAATATAGATTCAGGAGTAGCATTTGGTAAAATGATGCCGCTTGAACCTAAATAAATGCTTGGCCCTAAAAAGACGTGCAACTGCGCACTATGATACATCGGTAATGCGTGAACAAGCACATCTTGATTCTCCATCTGACCATCAACGATACAACTCATGTATTCACTGACTAAACTTTTATGCGAAAGCATGACACCTTTTGGACGTGACTCGGTTCCACTTGTATATAACACGTGGGCTAAATCGTCATCTTCTAAATCAGCATCTATGAAGTTAGTGGGTTTACCCTTTCTAGCTGATGATAATGTCATCCAGCCTGACAATTCACTTGATAGTTGTTCATCTTCTTTCGTATCCATTACAAACTTAAACTGAGGTGAAATGCGTTCAGCTGATTGTTCTAGAATAAGAGCATATTCCTTCGAAGCAATTAATCCATTTGCTTTAGAGTGTTCTAAAATGTATGAGACATCTTCAACTGAGAGCATATAATTAATCGGGATCATGACAGCGCCGATTCGTGCAAGTGCAAACTTCAGCACAACAAAGTCCAAGCTATTTTTGGACATAACAGTAATCATATCACCTTTTTTCATACCTTTTTCTACAAAAGCATGGGCTGTTTGATTAACCAAATCATCTAGCTCAGCATAATTAAGGCGCTGTCCTTCATAAGCCAAGGCAAACTTCTCCGGCATACGCTCTCTCGTTCTAAGTAATAAGTCACCAAGTGTGTTTCTTCTCGTTCTTTTAAGCATCTGGTTCAAATCATTCATTACATTTGTACTCATTGAAACACTCCTTAACTTTTTTTGATGACATACTAATCTGAAAATTCTAATTATTATTTTACAATAACGAACTTTTTCGTTCAAGTATATAAAAAAAGAACTTGGTTTCCCCAAGTTCTTTTAGATATTGATTAATTTACTTTTTTTCCTTCAATGTAAGTGACTTCGACTTTATTGCGTAAATCAAACGGATCACCGCTCCAGATAACTAAGTCAGCATCTTTTCCTTTTTCAAGTGAACCAACACGATCTTCAATACCTAAATGTTTTGCTCCGTTAATCGTTAAAGCTTTCATCGCTTCTTGATCTGTTAATCCATTTTTAACTCCCATAATGGCACTTGTCATTAAATGCTCGATTGGGACAACTGGATGATCTGTTGTAATCGTAAATGGAACGCCGTGCTTCGCATATGTCGGAAGCGTCTCCCAACCACGGTTTTCAAGCTCGACTTTTGAACGGGCAGTCAATGTCGGACCAACAGCAACACTAACATCATGTTCAGCAATAAACTCAGGAATTAAATGGCCTTCAGTTCCGTGCTCAATCGTCACATCGATCTCAAATTCACGCTTAATACGAAGTACTGTTGCAATATCTTCAGCGCGGTGAGCGTGAACGCGTAGTGGCATTTCACCTTTTAGCACCTTCGTAATATTTTCTAACTCTAACTTATAATCCGCTTCACCTTTTTCACGCTTTTCCATATACACTTGTGCTTCATGAAGCTTTTGGCGTAAAAGTGCCGCTACACCCATACGCGTCGTTGGAAGTTTTCCTTTTCCACCATGGACACGCTTCGGATTTTCACCAGTAGCTGCTTTAAGACCAGACGGCTCACGCACAACCATTTGATCAACGACTGTACCAACCGTTTTAATCACGACCATTTCACCGCCAATGACATTTGCGCTCCCTGGCAATGTCTGAACTGTCGTCACGCCGAACTTACGCGCATCCTCAAGTCCAACATCAAACGGATTCACTCCATCAATCGCACGAATCTGCGCCGTATTCGCATCACTCGTCTCATTAAAATCATGCCCTGAAGGACCCTTACCTTCTTCAAACACACCTAAATGCGTATGCACATCAATTAAGCCAGGCGATACAACTTTTCCTTTGAGGTCAACAACCTCTGCATCACCAGGTGCATCATATGTATCCTTGATATCTTTAATCTTTCCATTTTCAGTGACAATCACTTTGCCTTCAAAATATTGACCTAAACCATCATATCCCGAAGCATTCTTAAAAACTAACATATATTCCCCTCCACTTTTCAATTTTTCTTAACATTCATAATACGGCAAATCTATTAATTTGTAAATTCCTTCGAGGGGCGAAGTATAAATTTTAATAGATTGAGTATAGCGGGGCGGGGATTGGGTATTTGTTCGACAGTTATGGGCGTGTGTCCGACATTAGTGCTGTTTTGTCCGGCAATTATGGGGGCGTGTCCGACATTAATCCCGCTTCGTCCGACACTTTTAATCTAGTATTCGGTAATTATTGTAGTTATTCGGTATTTCTGGCCTTCTATTCGGTATTAATTCTT
>NZ_BJYA01000008.1 GCF_007991275.1 Alkalibacillus haloalkaliphilus
CTCCTCCTATTCGGTAACTATCACCCTCTATTCGGTATTAACTCCTCCTATTCGGTAACTATCCACCCCTATTCGGTAATAATCCCCCCAGCATCAACCTCACTTAACAAAAAAAGAGCCACATCCAAACGTGGCTCTTCCTTTAAATCACTCTACCTGATTAACTTCTCCTTCAATTAAGTCCCATTCATAAACACCTGGCTCTAAACCTTCAAAGTTTTCTAAAGGTGCGACTTCACCGAGGGTAACCATCACTTTCATCTCATCTTCAAGCACGTCGTATTCGACAAATGGGTCAATTAAACCTTCATCTTCAGCGTTCACTCTGAATGGTTCTTCCATGCCAGAATCTAACGTAAAGCTATGGTAGATTTTTTCTTCACTTTCGTCTAAGTTTAAAACTTGAATATCAAAAGTGGAAACGTTGCGTCGGTAAAGACGGTAAATCGTATGAGAACCGTTATTAAACTCATCAGTACTTGCTATATTTCCATGACGGTGAGAAACGTCATTATACCTTACATTTTCAGCAAGATAGGTGTTATCTTTGTTTTCCAGAAAGTCAGAGTCTTTTAGGTGCCCTCTCAACATTTCATTCATGTCATTACCATATAAATAAAGATCAAGTCTGTTAGTATGTTCAAACACCGATAAATCGGTTAAGTTATTATACTCTAACTCCAAATGATAAAGATTGTTTATAGACGATAGTTGTTCTGGATCGATTGTATCAATGTCATTATGCGATAAATTCAGAAAAAAATGATGGTCATGTTCGACATTGAAATCAGGAAAACTTGAAATCTTGTTACGCTCTGCATAGAAATTCGTTAAGTTCGTTAAATGCTCTACAAAGCTAACATCTTCTATTTCGTTATTTGAAAGCATTAGACTTGTTAATGTGCCTAGCTTACCTAATGGTGATGCATCTGTAATATTATTATCACCTAACACTAAATTTTCTAAGTTTGGTAAATTAATAATCGGCGTAACGTCTTCTACTTCGTTATTAAGAAGAGTTAAATCTTCTAATTGTTCTAAATGTTGTAATGGCGTTAAATCATCTACCCTATTTTTATTCACCCTAATTTGTCTCAAATTTCTAAGCTCAGCTAAAGGGGTCAAATCGCTTATTTGATTTTTCCTTGCACTAAACACTTCTAACTCTTCTAAATTACTGAGTGGCGATAGATCGTCCACATAATTATATATCTCTTCTAACTCATTTTCTTCCTCATTATAAATACTTGTACTTGCGATATTAAGATTTTTTAAATTTTCCAAGTGACTGACAGGTTCTAAACTTGTTAATCCTGTTCCGCGTAATCCTAGCACTTCCAAATTAGTCATACCTTCTAAAAATGAATAGTCATCAATCTCTGTGCTGTTAATCGTTAATTGTTCAAGTTGATCTAAGCCATGTAAAATAGATGAATCAAAGTCACTTTCCCCTATATACAAGTCTTTTAAATTTGGCAATCCTTCTAAAATCGATAGATCAATTGAATCATTAAGTTTTATGCTAAGTCGTTCTAGGTTAGGTGCATGTTCTAATCCTCCTAGACTTTGCGTGTATTCACCCCCAGCATTCAATTGAAACAAATCATTCAGATCGCCTTTCGTAATCTCACCAGTCCTAATCTCAAGTTCACCTCTCACCGCTTCTTCAATCACTTCATCTTCAAATGTTACTTCCTCATTCTCATTAATGACTTCCTCTTCTTCCACCACATCCTCTGTTTCTTCCTCTTCATCAGTTGAATCGTTGCCAATAACGCTCAGTGCTAAAAATGATGATCCACCTAGTAAAAATAACACCATCGCTGCATGTAGGAGTGGGTGCATTCTTTTACGCTTTGTTCCATCTTCGTGTGTTCGTTCTTTTAAAGCATCTGTTAGTTTAGCTTCTAAATTTCCAGGTGCTTTCAACTCATTTAACTTCTCACGGTCTTGTCTCGCCAAATCTTCAAGCCTCTTCATGCCCTACACCCCCTAACTTTTCGCGGAGCTTTTTTATACCATTCGATAATCGGGATTTCACCGTTCCTTCTGACGTTTCAGTTAGTGCTGCAATCGTTTTAATATCAAGGTCTAAAACATACCTCAATTTAATGGCTTCTTGTTGTTTTTCATTCAAATGGTGAATTTCTTGTTCAATAGCTAACAAATCATCGTGCCTACTTGTTCGATCTGCCTTAGGTTCTTGCTTCAACTTCTCCATTGGAACGACCTTTTTCTTCTTTCTTAAAATGTTTTTACATTCATTCACTAAAATCGTTTTACTCCATGAATAAAACTTGTTTGGATCTTTGAGCTGATCGATTTTTTCAAAACATGTCACAATCATGTCTTGCATTGCATCGAGTACGTCTGATTCATTTTTAACGTAAACATAAGCTAATCGGTAATAGTCATCTTTTTGCGCCATAATTAATTCAATAAGTGCATCTTGGTTTTGTTGTTTTGCTTGTTTGACTAAGATCTTTAGATCCAAACCTCTCCCCCCTTTATAAAAAGCAACTCTACACATAAGAGTTATGACTCATGCAAAACGTTCATTTTAATTTTAAAAAAATAAAAAGAACACTCCCCCAAAGAGAGTGCTCCTTCCATTATTCTATGTCGATTCTTGTTTTTCCTCTTCGTAATATTCATCTTCTTGCAGCTTATATTCAGGTAAGAAAATGACGCACACCAGCGTTAACACTGCAAAGATTAAGCCGACAAAAAACAAAGCGCTTATACCACTTGATAATGACAATTGAATTGCGTGTAACCATTCTTGATATAACGCTTCACCTTCTGGGCCGATCGCGGCAAAGGACGACTCCACACTTTCTTGCGCCTCCCGAGTAATGAGTTGCTGTGGATCCATCGCTAAAATATCTTGTTGGGCCGAATCACTTAATTCATTAAACCCTGAAGGCTCGACTTCGTTAAAACGGCGTAAAAACCACGCATTTAATATAGCACCAAATACTGGCGCAGCGATCACCCCCGCAAGTGATCTTGAGAATTGTAAGTTCGCATTGACTTGCCCCATCTGTTTATAAGGGAAAGCATTTTGCACTGACACGTTCATAATCGGCATAAGTGAGCCAATTCCAATTCCGAACACTGCCATATTAAGCATGACGGTCCAAAACGACGTATGAACATCCATTTGGTTAAATAAAAATAAACCAATTAACATGAGCGTCGCGCCGACAAACGCATATCGCTTATACGTTCCTGTACGTGACATGAGTTGACCAGTTAATGTTGCTCCGATAATAAAACTTAGCATGAGTGGTGTCATGACGATCCCACTTTGTTGTACTGTAAGGCCGACTACTCCTTGAATATATAATGGTAAGAACATGATCGTACCGAACATCGCCATCGTCACGAATAAGGCGAGCACAACTGTAATCGAGAATATTTTATTTTTAAAAAACGACATTTCAATAATCGCATCTTTCACACGGCGTTCGAATAAAACAAAAATCGTTAAAATAACTATACCGACAATAAAGACCGTGACGACTTGCCAATCTGTCCATCCAAACCGATCGCCTACCCAAGTTAATCCAATCATAATTGGCAGTAAACCAGCAATTAATAAAAAGCTTCCCGTCCAATCGACTTTCACTTGGTCTTCTGTTTTAACTTTTGGCAATGTAAAATAAACGCCGAGAATTGCCAATACAGCAAATGGTAAGTTAACGAAGAAGACCCACTCCCAGCCAAATTGTTGGGTAATAAATCCGCCTAGTGTAGGGCCGATGATGCTTGATATACCAAATACGACACCTAATACACCCATCCATTTACCGCGTTCTTTCGGGTTAAAAATATCACCGATCGTCGCATTCGGCATCGTCATCATCGCACCAGCACCAATTCCTTGAATCGCTCGTGCTACGATTAACCACATCATTGATTCAGCAAGACCAGCTAGCACTGAACCAATCGCAAAAACGATTAACCCAAATAAATAAAAAGGGCGTCTTCCATAAACATCTGATAGTTTTCCGTAGATTGGAACCGTTACAGCCGATGTAATCATAAATGCGCTAAACAACCATGCATAATACTCAAACCCACTTAAATCACTAACAATCGTTGGAATCGCTGTTGATACGACGGTCTGATTCATCGATGCGAAAAACATCGTCATCATAACAGTCGCTAAAGCCCACCATTTTCTTTTCCCCGTAATTTGATTCGTCGTTTGAACTGCCACCATATGTATGTACCTCTCCCAATTTTATTTCGATACTCGAAATTATACCATAAAAAAGAGAACCACTCCAGTTTTTAGAGTGGTCCTTTTACGCTATTATTTGTTTTCAATAACCATCGCAATGCCTTGTCCGCCGCCAATACACAAGCTTACAACGGCATAACGACCTTCTCTTCTTTTCAATTCATAAGCTGCACTTAATAAGACGCGTGTACCACTTGCTCCGACTGGATGACCTAATGCAATCGCGCCACCATTAACATTCGTTTTATCACGATCTAAGCCAAGTTCTTTTTCAACCGCTAAGTACTGAGCAGCGAACGCTTCATTCACTTCGACTAGATCCATATCTTCAATCGTTAAATTAGCACGCTCTAACGCTTGCTTAATCGCTGGCACTGGGCCAATACCCATAATCGTCGGGTCGACACCTGCAACACTCCAAGATTTAATCTCAGCCATCGGTGTTAAACCGTGGTTACTAACCGCTTCTTCTCCTGCAACAACGACACTTGCAGCACCGTCATTAATACCTGAAGAGTTAGCCGCTGTCACTGTACCGTCTTGTTTAAAGACAGGCTTTAGTTTCCCTAACGTCTCTAAAGTTGAATCGGGTTTAATATGTTCATCTTTTGCGACTTCAATTTCACCTTTTCGTGTTTTGACCGTTACTGGTGCGATTTCTTCTTCAAAATAGCCATTTTCCACTGCTCGAGTCGCTCTTTCATGTGATTGTACTGAATAAGCATCTTGTTCTTCACGAGTAAGGTTATGAATGTCTGCTAATTTCTCAGCTGTCATACCCATGCCATTTCCAGTATATTGGTCAGTCAACGTCGCTTGTAACATGTCATCAAATTGCATGTTGCCCATTTTCACACCGTTAAAACGTTGCTTAAAATTTGAAAAAGGCGACTGTGACATATTATCTGACCCGCCAGCTAACACTATGCCCGCTTCACCTAACTTAATATGTTGCGCACTTGTAACAACCGACTGTAAGCCTGACCCACATAAACGGTTTAACGTTAATGCTGGTACTTCTTGTGGCACACCACTGTATAGTCCAATATGGCGCGCTAAGTAGGCTGCATTTTTGCCTGAATGAATCACATTACCGTAAATAACATGATCAACATCATTAGCTTGTACATTCGAACGTTCCAAAGCTGCCTTAGCGGTAGCAGTCCCTAACTCAACTGCATCCGTATTAACAAAAGATCCACCAAAAGCTGTAAATGATGTTCTAGCTCCATCAATTAAATATACTTTTTCCATATTTAATACCTCTCCTCTTGATCGCGCATTTCTATTTCATGATCACTTAAGCCATCTTCCATATCACGCAATCGGTGCGCAATACGACTAGATGCATTAGCGGCAATACTGCCAACCATATCATCTAAAAAGGTATGGCACTGTCCACCTTCTTTAGAGTCTAGTTGTTTTATGACCCCGAATTTTTCTTTATCTAAATATCCAAATGTCGTAACTGAGATACTGCCATATCCTAACGCCGCTCCGAAGGCAATCGTTTCGTCAACCCCGAAAAGCCCTTCATCTTGAGCAACTAATGATTGTAGAGGTTCAGATAGTTGGCCTTTTTCAGCCAATTGATCTAATTCGACTCCGACTAACAATGCATGTTGAATCTCTCGTTTCTCTAACACACGATTAACACTTTCTACGCAATATTCAAAAGTTAACGATTCATTGTAAGGTTTTTGCATTTGATAAACAATTTCTGCAATACTAGAAATAGATACGCCACGTTTTTCTAAACATTCTCGAGCTGCATTTTCTACTTCTTTGCTACGAATGTGGTTCGAATAAGTCGTCATCCTTCTCCTCCTCCTTTTCCTAATTATACCACGCGCAAGGAGTTGGACAAATCGTAAAATTCGCGATTTTATTTATATGTGGTAAAATAAAACAAAACCAACTACAACTACAACTGGAGGTATCCAACTTGGCTAGAGACGGTTCAATGGTTGAACGAGAAATCGAAAGTGAATATATGAATGAAACATTTACGATTAATATTTACCGACCTGAAAATTATTCAACACTATACAAATACCACTTATGCATCGTGCAAGATGGTGATGATTATTATCAACTTGGACGATTAGCGCGCGTGAGTGACAAGTTGCATAAAGAAGGCAAAATTGAGAACACCATTTTTTGTGGCATCCATTATAAAGATCGTGACGATCGTTGGCACAAATATCATCCAGAAAGCGATAAACAGGAAGATTACATGAAGTTTTTACGCTTTGAAGTTGTTCCTGTTTTAGATAAAGAATTGCCGAGTTATCATGTGAAATCATGCAGAGCATTAATGGGGGACTCTCTAGGTGGAACGGTGTCGCTAATGACAGCATTAAAATATCCGAACACTTTCGGAAAAGTCATTATGCAGTCACCTTATTACGATGAGCGTGTCGAAAAGCTTATTAAAGAAACAGATGAAATTGAAACGATGTCCATTTATCATACGATTGGTTTAGATGAAGAAGAAGTTGAAACGACTTATGGTGACATCGATGATTTCTTAAATCCAAACCGTGACATGAACAACCTATTAGAAGAACGTGTTTCCGACTATACTTATAAAGAGTTAGAAGGAAATCATACGTGGAAACAATGGCAGAAAGACTTACCAAACGCAATCGAAAATATTTTCGGAAAATAGGCACAATATAGGGGCGATTTTTCCAAGGTTTTTCTGTTATAATATAATCTATACTTCGTTAATCAGTTTTATCGGAAAATACTTATTTGAAATATGGAGGGATTTATTCATGACACCAGTGACTTATGGAATTGCAATATTTCCATCAAAACACATACAAGATGTAGCAAACTCTTACAGGATGAGATATGACCCGCGTTACTCATTAATTCCACCGCATATTACGTTAAAGGAACATTTTCAAGCAACAGAAGGTGAAATTAAACAGGTGGAAGATGCTTGTCAAAAGCTTGCAGATGAAATGGACCCTTTCGATATCGAAATTAACCGTGTAAGTTCATTTAGTCCAATTACTCACACAGTATATTTAAAAGTGGAAGACAATGAAGAGCTAACTTATTTAAGTAACAAAATGCATGAGGAACCATTCCCTCAAGAGCGTGCGCATAAGTTTGTACCGCATATTACAATCAGTCAAGATTTATCAGAAGACGAACACTCTGACGTATACGGTAGCTTAAGACTTTCACAATTCGATTTAAAAGACACAGTTGACCGCTTCCAGTTACTTTACCAGTTAGATGACGGTAGCTGGACTGTACATGAAACATTTAAGTTTGGTAAGGAGTAATTATTCATGCTGAACGTGCAAGAAGTAGAAACGAAAAGACAAAAAGATGAAGCTTTCGACATTCGTAAAGTCGTCTTCGTAGAGGAGCAAAATGTACCATTTGAAGAAGAAATGGATGAGCATGATGATCATGCCATTCATTTTGTTGGCTACACGTTAGAAAGACGCCCGGTTGCAGCAAGTCGACTGCGCTTTGTCGACGAGTTTGGCAAGTTAGAACGAATTGCTGTATTAGAAGAAGAGCGTGGCAATGGTTTTGGACGAGACATCATTTTAGCAATGGAAGATGTCATTCGCTCTAAAGGTTTCACGAAGTCAAAGCTAAACGCACAGACATACGCTGAAGACTTTTATAAGAAACTCGGTTACGAAACCGTATCTGATGAATTTATGGATGCTGGGATCCCACATGTGACAATGGTAAAAGACTTATAAATAAAACCGCCTTAATTGGCGGTTTTATTTTTTATATAATCAAATAAGTAAATGATATCCTAGCCAAAAAATAGCGAGTCCAGACCCAACAAGGACTAATATTAACGTCATCTTCCCTTGCATGTTCACAGCCACTTCCCCCTTCCTCATTTGGTGCCATTAGTTATAGGTTGAGTTGAGTTAAAAAATATATACTAACGAACTAGAACAAAAATTTACTTTCACTTAAATGAATGAAAAAGCCTAGCCCTCAAATAATATTAATTGACTATTGATAAAGGGGGTTTTTGTGTTGGGTACTGAACCAATGGACTTCGTACGAATTACTATGGAAACAATCGTAGGATTTGCCGCTTTATTTGCATTAACTAAAGTGTTAGGTAAGTCACAAATCACACAAATTACCCCTTTTGATTTTATTGCAGCCATCATTTTAGGTGAACTGATTGGTAACGCGCTTTACGATAAAGAAATTGGCATTAGTATGATTTTGTTCGCTGTCACTTTATGGGGGATATTATTATACACGATAGAGACGATTACGAATAAATATCGGAAAATGCGTAAACCTCTAGAAGGTTCACCATCTCTAATTATTCGACGCGGAGAAATTCAAAAAGATTTATTAAAAGAAGCAAAACTTGATATGAACCAATTTATGCATTTATTAAGGGACAAAAATGTCTTCTCAATCCAAGAAGTTGAGTATGCAGTTCTTGAAACAAACGGCACGGTAAATGTTCTTAAAAAGTTTATTCACCAAGTACCAACAAATGAAATCTTAAATCAAACGCCTAAAAGTGTTGAACTGCCGATCTCAATTATTTCAGATGGTGAAATCGTCGATGAGAACTTAAAAGAGATTTCATGGGGCTTAGAAGATGTTGAAAGAGAAGTCGAACAACAAGGGTTAACCATTCAAGACATTATGTACGCTGAGTGGACACAAGAAAAAGGATTGTATGTCATGCCTTACTAGACTTTCGTACAGAACAATATGATTTTTCATGATAAATTAGAACTTCCATTTATCTGAAGTTCTAATTAATAATACACTCTGTTAGAACAATAACAATCATCTACACCAAGTACTACAATAATTGCCACCCCATTGCTAAAAAGAATATAGATCGAACTGATACGAGTAACCCAACAACAATATTAACAGTGAAGAAAAACATGTACATCTTTGGTTTTACTTTTCCCTTAGCTAATAAAATCGTTCCTATAATGTACGCAATGATAAATAAAGCAATACTTACCACCGTTACAACCAGAAGTGTGTTTAAAACAGTTAGATGTTCTTCGAAAAAGTACGCAATATTTTCTCCATACCAACCTAAAAGGAAGGCAAGCAACATCATACTATAAAGCCCAATAATATACATTTTTTCACAAACACCTCTTTATCATTATAAAGACTGTTAATACAACTACTATTTCACTAACCTGCTTCGTTAGTGGATTAAGGAAAAGTTCTTCAATTAACGCACCCGTTAGTTTAATGACTTTCCCTTTTAAAGAACACGACAAAAAAGATAATTCCAATAAGGAAGAATAACGCTATAAAAAGGTTATCTAATATAGGTATTGTTTTTGGATTAGTTGCAAACTGTCCAGTGTTTATTTGTGCAGACCAATAGACGTATCTACTTAACCTTTCAATCGTAAAAATTAGTCCACTGGTTAAAATGAATACAGACCCTAAAATCAGACTTATTTTTTTATCCAATACATTCCCTCCTTGGTTTAATAATGGAATTTGATTTTTTAATAACTAATTTCTCCTAAACTATCCTGCTCCGTTAATTCAAGAGCGATTATTCTTACCGAACAATCGCCCCCTTTACTTTTAGTTCAAATTTGCACAATTTGTTATACATACTTTTCATTTTTAATCCATTTCACATAATTGTGAACGAAGCCCATTAATAAGAGTGAAAAGAAAACTATACCGAGGATTATATACTCAATTGAAGATAAATCTCCTATCCAGTATATAACAAGAAACAATAGCGTAATAAATGGAATTCCCCATAAAGTGCGTATCATCTTTCTTCTATAAGTTAATCTATGATAATTTAGTACAAAACCTTTATCGTTTTTTTCTTCATCTTTATACATTGACGACAAAATTGGATTAAGAATTAGAACGACTAATATTGGACCAATAAAATACAATAAAATATTCATTATTACCCCCTAGAAAGAAATAAAACTTCTTTTTCTTACCAACCTGATAAGAACAAACCTCTTTATTCAACTCTAGCCCGCAATAGTTGAAAGGCAAACTATTTACTCGTTATTTGATTAGTATCTCAATGTCATCATCGTTTTCTTCTATCAGTTCATTCAATAAGCGTTGGTATTTTTCATTTATTTTTTCAACATCTTCTTCGGTTTCAGGTGAATAATCACCCATATGCTCATCAAAGAACCCATAAATATATGCTTGTCGCCCTGCACTTTTCTTTGTATATTCCTTATAATATTCTTTAGGTTCCATATCAAAACGGTCAGCCTGTGCTTCTGCAAACTCTCTTTCTTTTTTCATAAAGTCTCTACTATCTTCAAGTATCCCCTCTTCATCTTGGAAAGGGAAGAGACTATGTGTTTCAACTGCTATTTCCACTTCTTCCATGACATCAATATCCATTTCTTTAGCTTCTTGAATAATCAAAGTTTCTTCGACAAATGTTTCAATTTTATCAGGTAATTCTTCATCTTCCACCTCCATAAAAAAGCGAACGTCCCCCACCGTTATTTCTTCCCCTCTTACGTTAGCAGCGACATCATCATGATCAAATTTAGTTGAATCATAGCATCCAACCATGAAACTTATGCTTATCATTGCAATAAAACTAATTAACTTGTGCATAATTTAACCCCTAACTCTCTAAGTTCCGTTCTTTTTATAACAAACCATCTTCCACTAACTGCTTCGTTAGCTCAAGGTCGATCACTTATATAGAACAATCGACCCCGTTAGCACAATATCTATTCTACAATCTCAACCCTCTCAGCAGTTCCACCTTGGGGTTCGGTATCGTAAAATTCATCTGGTGCCCAAACTATTACTTTATCTCCTATTTTAAATTCAGCCAATTTATCTTTTTCAAATGAAAATGAATACAATAATGCGCTATCATACTTTTCATATGCTTCTTCAACTGTTAGTCCTTGATTTAATTCCACGAATTCTTCAACGAATAGGAAACTAGAATCACTTTCACCACCGATAACAGTTCCTTCAAACTTAACTGTTCCGTCTAGTTCCTCCGACTTTTCAGAACCTGAACACCCTAATAAAGCAAAAACTAATATGAATAAAAACATAGTAAAAATTAGTCTTTTCATAAAATAATGACCTCCCTCTTTTTAGATAAGGCGATGTTGCTTTGGTAAAAGTTACTGTTTTAATGTTAACATAATATTCCAACAATTAAATCATTAAAAAAGGACGACCAATTTAATTGATCGCCTTTTTAATCTCTTGCGCTCTGTAATTTAAATATTAATTAACAAGCTTTTTTATTGGTCAGTAATAATTAACATATCAGATTCATCAAACTCCCAATCCTCTCCATAGGCAACTTCCCAATAGTAACCATCAAGGTCGGTGAAGTAACCTCCATATCCACCCCAATCAGTCTTTTTGGGCTCCTTTTCAATGGTAGCTCCAGCTATCTCAGCCATCTTTAAAACTTCGTCAACTTCTGCCATTGACTTTGCATTATAGGCTAATGTTATTCCTGGAAACCCATTTGATATTGTTGGAGGATTGTCTTCATTTACATCTTTGGCGAGTTCTTCTAGTGGGTACAAGGCTATTCTTGTTCCTTCATTTCTAAAAAAAATAATGAAAGGATTTGATTCTGGTCCTCTAATTGATGTGTCAAATCCAAGCTCCTTAAAAAAATTATGTGATTTTACAATATCCTTTGTACCAAGTGTAATAAGATTTAATCTATTCATTTTTACCCTCCATTTAATAAGTTTATATTTTTAGATCATTCAACTTTCACCAAATAACCCTGCTCCGTTACTTTAAGTACATTTGTTAATAAATTTTTCCATCTCTTATATTAACTTTAACATAATTTACTAATCCCTATAACTCCTTAATATATCAGCAAAATAAAACACGTGAATTTGCATAAGAATTCACGTGTGAAATAGTAGGTTTTTTGTCTGTGTGTATATGAACGGAACCGTTAATCTAACCGGGGACTTTTAAACCGGTTTTATCATGACGCGAAAATTTTCAATTTCAAACTTAGCTTTATTATCCTCAACTAATGCTCGTACGTAAGCAGACACAGCTGTCCTAAACAGCATAAACATTGAGAGTTGATCGGCTTTAACATCATGTCGAGCACACATAAACGACACGATATCTTCATGAGATAAACCATGTGCCGAGCGATCAAGCATTTCCTTTACTGAACTTAAAATGTTTTGGTGATATTCAATATTATACTGAATAGTACTTTTAAAGTCCTCTTCATAAGGCCCATGCCCTGGTACAGCACCATCATAAACTTTATCTTTTATTTTTTCTAGGCTCTCAATCGTGTCTTTTGCACACGTAATGTACGGAATTTTATGCTTGTTTAACTCTTTTTTACCAAAATAACTATCAGCAGCATACAGTATGCCTTTTGTTGCAAGCGCAAATTGGTGATAGCTATGTCCTGGGGTTGCGATAAATTCTATATTAAACCCATCTATATTTTGTTCACCTTCATCGACGATTAAATCCACTTCAACTGGAGGACCTTCTAAAAACTTATTTCTAAGCTCTTCAACTGGTGTATTACCTTGAAACATATAGATCGGCTCAATGATCGGATTCTCAACGATCGCCGCTTCTAATTTAGGTGCCATAACTTTAACATCGTAATGTTTTTTTAAATAAGCTGCTCCGCCATAATGATCTGCATGTGCGTGTGTAATAAATAAATGAGTAATCGGTAACTCTGCTTCTTCTAATTGACGCACGACTTTTCTAATAGCCGATTGGTCAATGGCAGCATCAATGATCAGTCCATTATTTCCTTCATGCACATAGCCAACATTGACGGAGCTTGAGAAGTAGTAACAATTATTATTTAATCGATTCATTTTCATAGACTAGAATCCTTTCTTTAGCGGACTGGCTTAATTAAATGCTTTCGCTAAAGTATTGACCTTTTCCTGTTATTTTAGAAAAATTTCTCTCAGCAGATTGGTTTGCCATAGATCCTGGGGTGTAAAGCTGCTCAGTTTCTGCTTGTTTACCATTTTTAGGACTGTTTTGATTGTTATAACGTAAGCTCATCCTTCTTCTTTCTTCAGCATATTCGAACGGATGTTTACGCCTCGTCTCTAATTCTACACGAAATGGTCTTTCGATTACGAATGGAGACTTCGTTTCACCAGCTACTCTTCTGTGGTATTGACTATATTGATGTTGATCAACTGGCAAAATGTATCCCATATGACCAACCTCCTTCTTATATTAATCCTATTCCCGTTATTACTTATACTTATTCGTCTCAGGTTACTTCGGTTTGTCGATTTTCTTCTCTAAATCTGCCATCCACTTTTCAATCTTTTGCGCATCACCTTCTAACATTTTCTCCCACTTATAGTATTCACTCGTCTGTTTGTCGTATTTTTGTTGGGGTGATTGGTTTAATTGCTTAGTCAATTGCTTCAAATGGTTCATTAGGAGAATGAATCGGTCAGGCATAGATTATCACACCTTTTTCAAAAATTTTGTCTAACTTTGTGCGTTATATAATTTTTCCATAAAAAAACTGTCTTATTTTGTTCTTTATCAAGAATAAAGCCCTATAAAAAAAGAACTCGGACTAAATCCGAGTTCCTACGTATCGATTAAATCCAGAAAAACGGTGGACGTCTCTCTTCACCATCGTCTTGATCGTCCTCTTTCATTTCTACATCTTCTGACACCATTTCCTCCATTTCCTCATGACGAGGCTCTTCATCCATGCGAGGGCCAAACCATGGATGAGATTCTCTTTCAGGGGACTCGAAATGAACATTATCAGCTCTAATAATTAAGTCCTTTACGTGGATTTCTTTTTTAGAATCGGACATGCTTTTCACTCCTTTAAGTGTTAGGCGTTTCGTTAACTAGTATATTCAGTACTTTAAAATTAGCATAGGTTGATGACCTATATTTTCCAAATCCTTTAATTTAACCCTTCGAAACTTTTTTGGCGAATGCCCACACCTATATGGGTAAAATGCATACATTATTATCGTAACAAGAGTCAATATTGACCAATAAGAAAGGAGCTTGCTTATGACTTGTCGAGATAAGCGTCGTATTGAAGAAGATACTAACTGCGTAGCCGATATTCTACGCCAGATCGTTGATGCACAAGATGATATTGTCGATGACGATTGCGATATTAGTTGTGAACAGTCAATACAAGATTTACGAGGTGACACTACTGCACCCAACAGTTTAGATACAGTTCCAGTATTACTATACTGTAAATGTGACCCATTTAAGGGGTATGGTGTCCGCAATGATCAACAAAGGACTGTTGTAGACAGCTTTTATTTCCGTGTTAA
The DNA here is from genome assembly GCF_007991275.1 of Alkalibacillus haloalkaliphilus. Lineage (GTDB taxonomy): Bacteria > Bacillota > Bacilli > Bacillales > Alkalibacillaceae > Alkalibacillus > Alkalibacillus haloalkaliphilus. The sequence goes on from NZ_BJYA01000008.1 coordinate 14,575, forward strand.
CAGCATCGACGACGATAACTGTGCAACGTTAGAGTTATTACGCGACCCTTCTGACTCGCACACAGGCGCACCGGATCCAACTAAGCAAAAAACCGCCAACCTACGCGCAACAGGTATTTGCATCACAGTTGATTTAGAGTGCTTCTGCCACGTAACTTGTTTACCGGCTATTAACGCACTTTAATATTACCGCGCACATTTAACGAGTCTGCTATATTAATAGCAGGCTCGTTTTTAGTATCTAAAAAAGAAAGGCAACTAGGCGACTCCTCCCTAGTTGCCTTTCTTAACTAAAAGCCTACTAACTGTACGTCTACGATATCTCCCCGTTTTATCTTCACGCGAAAACCTTGATCCACCGTTCGTAACATTAATATGTCTTCATCACACTTCTCAATCGTTCCAATATATTTGTTATTGTCAGTTTGAACTTCGCATTTCATTTTTGGGAGAATGCTAGGCATATCAACCATATATCTAAGTCTCTCTTCAACTGACATGTCTTGAAACTTCCTTCGCTTAGATGCAACACTTTCCTTCTTTTCTTCCTCTTTAGGCTCAATGTCTATCACATTTTCATTGTTGCTATAAAAATATGATTGTGCTTTGGCAGAAGGGTTACTCTCAGAGTTTTGCGAAATAAATAAAAGCGGTGGCTTCACTTTATGATCCGGCATGAGTCAATCTCCTCTCTTGACTTCTTTTCACCTTATCTTATGCATAAATGCCTAGAGGAGTGAGCATTAAAAAACAAAGTGCTTCCAGATTAACAGAAAACACTTTGCTATTTGAAAGTTAAAAGTTCTTATCGACCTAAAATGCTATAACCGCTATCGACGTGTAAAATTTCACCTGTCATACCACGAGATAAATTACTCATTAAGAAATAAGCAACGTCGCCAACCTCTTCTTGTGTAACTGGTTTACGCAATGGTGCACGCTCTGAAATCTCTTGTAAAATTGAGTTAAAGTCGCCAACACCTTTTGCTGATAGCGTACGAATTGGACCAGCTGAGATTGCGTTTACACGGATTCCATACTTACCTAAATCGTTAGCTGCATATTTCATCGTCGCATCTAAGCTGGCTTTTGCTACACCCATTACGTTGTAGTTCTCAACAACACGCTCGCCACCTAAATAAGTGAGTGTTACGATGCTTCCGCCTTCTGTCATGACATCTTTAGCAGCACGAGATACGGCAGCTAATGAGAATGCACTAATGTTATGCGCTAGTAAGAAGCCATCACGTGATGTATCAATGAATTCACCTTTAAGTTCATCACGGTTTGCAAATGCAATACAGTGAGCTAATCCATGAATGACACCTACATCATTTTTGATGTTCTCGAATGTTGTATTGATTGCGTCATCATCTGTTACGTCACACTCATAAAATAGAGAATCATCTCGATCTAATGTCTTTGCTAAGTCACGTACAGGTTTTTCGAAACGTTCATTGGCATAAGTAAAGATTAGACGCGCACCTGCATCATGTAATGCTTGAGCAATCCCCCAAGCAATACTGCGTCTGTTTGCTACACCCATTACGACATATGTTTTACCTTCTAATGAAAAATTCATTTGATTGACCTCCTAGTCAGTCATAGAAATTATGGTTTGTTATTAGTACCTACTACTATTTTATATAAAATTGACGACAGATACAATTGTTTTCTTTAGATTAATTGAAAACTTTCATAAACTGTTAGCGAGTTCACATTGACGAACTAACCTAAATGCACGAAAATAGAATAGATGATGACTTTAAAGGAGTATATCCATGAACAACACTGGAAACGATAAAAAACTCGATACTTTTCTTATATTTATTATGACAGCTTTAGTTGCGATTAGTTGTATTACATTATATACATTGCAACCTCATTTACCAGGTTATTTATCCGATAACAACTTCTATTTACTGCAATTAATGTGGTTTGTAGTAGGAACAGTTGGAATTGCGTTAATAATGATTCTAGATTTCGATCGTTACCGTAAACTTGCTTGGCCAGTTTACATATTAGGAATCTTAATGTTAGCTGGTCTTTTTGTTTGGGGCGACACTCGATTAGGAGCAACTCGTTGGTACGACTTACCTATTGGTTCGATACAGCCATCAGAGTTCATGAAAGTGTTTCTCGTCATTGCCCTGGCTCATGTTATAACTTCACATAATGAAAAGTGGACACATAAAGACTTAAAATATGATTTATTATTGTTAGGAAAGATTGTTGCCTTAACATTACCGCCATTCGCCTTAATCGCGATGCAGCCTGACTTAGGTTCATCGTTAGTTATTATGTCAATTATGGGCTTTTTAATCTTAATATCTGGAATCCGTTGGCGAGTTATTTTAGTTATATTAGGTCTTTTCACGTTAATCGGCACTGCACTTGCAGCGATGTACCTGTTGTACACTGAACAGTTTATCGACTTCATTAATGAGTACACGCCATTTGGACATGCGATTCACCGTATTCAAGCATGGCAAGACCCTCATTTGTATGAACAAAGTTCCGCCATGCAAGTGATCCGTTCCATGTTAGTCATTGGCTCAGGAGAATTATCAGGTAAAGGGATTGGTAACTTTGAACTTTACATCCCTGAACGCCATACAGACATGATATTTACGGCTATTGCTGAACAATTCGGCTTTATCGGATCAAGCATCGTTATTATTTTGTTCTTTTTAATGATCTACCGTATAATTCAAATCGCACTCGTTTGCCGTGACCCGTTCGGTACGTATTTAGCCGTTGGTTTCGTCGGTATGTTCTCTTATCAAATCTTCCAAAATATCGGCATGTCTATTCAGCTTTTACCACTAACCGGACTTCCACTTCCTTTCTTAAGTTACGGTGGAACGTCACTACTCGTTTATATGGCTGCAATTGGTCTTGTGCTGAATATACAATCGAGGAAAAAAGAATACATGTTTGAAACAGATGACTAAGTTAACCGTTTCAATTCATTCGGTTTGTTAGCATAAGCATGGACTGTTTGCTTATGAATCGGGTGTTGAAATGTAACCCATTCGCAATGTAATGCTTGTCCGGTTAATTGATGATGATCTCCACCATATAAGTCATCACCAATTAACGGATGGCCTATATGGGCAAAATGAACACGAATTTGATGTGTTCGACCTGTTTCAAGTTCCACTTCAACTTGCGAGCCTTGCGCGTTTTCCCGTTTTACACGGTAATGCGTAACGGCTCGTTTTCCTTTATCACTTACTTTGCGTTCGATGATTGAAGGTAAGTTACGTGCGATTGGTAAGTCTATCGTTCCACATGATTGCTCCAAATGACCAGTTACAAACGCCTCATACAATCTTTTAATCTCACTTTGTTGTAATAAATGATGGATGTACCGATTTTTAGCGATGATCACTAACCCTGACGTAAAGCGATCTAAACGGGTGACGACATGGTAAGTGGCATTAATCGATTGAGTATCAAAATAATGCAATACGCCATTAGCTAACGTTGATTCTTTCAAGTCATTCATATTCGGTGAGACAGCCAAACCTCTTCGTTTATTAATAATTAGTAAGTAATCATCTTCATACACAATTTGAAGAGGCATATATTTTGGTTCGACTGCGTCACTTCTTTTTTCTGCTGGAAACTGAACGGTTAAAACATCACCTGTAACTATTTCTTTCCTTACTGTAACTGATTCTCCATTAATCAGAATGGCTCCTTCTTTTTTCACTTCTTTTAATAAGCGGTTAGAAAAAGCTCGCACGTGCAGTAAATAATCACGTACGAGCCACTGATGATGTTTTCTAGTAATAGACCATGAAATATTCATTTGCTTCTCACACCTAGAATTCTGTTCTTTCATTCGAAATAAAGGAATCGTGCACGCGTTTCCAAAACGGAAACGGACGAAAGCGCGCAAAACGAACCCGTTCTTTGGCAACACGACATTGAATACTGTGAACATGATTAAAGTTCATCGTTAAATGATCAATCGTAATTAAAAACGTTCTGTCACTTTTCGGCTTCATTACCGCTGTATGATGTTTTGGTAAAATAAGTGGCGAACCGACTGTACGGAACACACGGTTGTTAATTGAAGCCATCTCCGTAATTTGGAAAGCTTCTAGTGAAGGGTGAATAATTGCTCCACCTAATGCTTTATTGTATGCCGTAGAACCTGATGGCGTTGAAATACATAATCCATCACCACGGAACGTTTCAAAATGCTCACCTTTAATCTCAACGTCCAACACAACAGAACCTTCAGCGGTTTTAACTGAAATCTCATTTAACGCTAAGTAGCAATGTTCTTCATCATATTCTTCAGGTCTAATCGTTAACTCTAATAACGGGTACTCAACGACTTGGAATGGTGTTCTCGCAATCTCAATAATTAACTTTTCTAACTCCTCTGGTACCCAATCAGCATAAAACCCTAAGTGCCCTGTATGTACACCGATGAACGCTGTCTCATTCAGCCTGTGGACATAACGGTGAAACGCTTCTAACAACGTTCCGTCACCACCAACTGAAATGACTAAATCGGGCTCTTCTTCGTTATACTCCATCTTAAATTCAGACAAATAACTTTTAAACTTTGATTTAATTTCTTTGGAAGCTTGGTCTCCTCGGCACTGTACTGCAAACTTCACTTCAACCCCACCTTTATCGAGTCTAAAACGCTAATCTTTTTTACGACGGAAAAATTCTTGTGCATCGCGTATTTCTTTTCTAATTTTCGACATTTCTTCATCTAGTCGAAATGCGGCTTCAGCGGCATTTTTTAATCGTTGTGTTACATCTGAAGGCATTTGACCAGAGTATTTATAATTTAAAGAGTGTTCATTAATCGCCCAGAAGTTCATCGCTAATGTACGAATTTGCACTTCAGCTAAAATCCGCTTCTCACCGTGAATCGTTTCAACCGGGTATGAAATGATGACGTGATAAGAGCGGTAGCCACTTTCTTTATTTTTCTCTATATAATCTTTCTCTTCTACTATGTCAAAATCTTGTCGTGCCCGGATCATGTCAACAACTTCATAAATGTCATCCACGAAAGGACAAACGACTCTTAATCCTGCTATATCTTGTACTTCTTCTTCTATTTTCGGGATCGGAATCTCTCGCCTTTTAGCTTTATCAACAATGCTTGTGATTGGTTTGACTCGACCTGTGACAAACTCAATGGGAGAATGTCGAGACTCGTAATCAAATTGTTTACGCATTCCTTTTAGTTTAATCTTTAATTCATCTACTGCTTGACTGTACGGTGCTAAAAAGATATCCCATTTCAAACGGTTCTCCCCCACTTTCACATGATGTCTTTACACTAACCCCATTGTACCATAATTTCCCCACTGCCATAATCGTTGAATCTAACAAATTTATCCTGCATAATGAGAATGAGTTTAGCGAGAGGTGAGACTATGCAAGAAATTGAAATTGAATTTAAAAACTTACTAACACAAGAAGAATACGAACGTTTAGCCGCGCATTATATTAAGGATTCTTCACAGATCAAACAACAGGTTAACTACTATTTTGAGACTGATGATTTTGAATTGCGTTCTAAACGTGCTGCACTAAGAATTCGCGAAAAAAATGGTGAATACATAGCAACCTTAAAACAACCTGTCGAAAACGGTCTATTAGAAACCCATGACATTGTGACCGAACAACAATTTAACGACTGGCTTAAAGATGACATTTCTCTACCTTCTAATATAAAGAAACAGTTGGACGAGATTGGTGTTACTGGTGATCAACTTTCATACAAAGGTGTCTTACAAACAAATCGATTCGAAGAGAAATATGACCAGTATATAATTGTTTTAGACCACAGTCAGTATAATCAAACAGAGGACTATGAACTAGAGCTCGAAGCGTATGACTATGAATTTGGTAAACAACTTTTTTCAGAGCTATTAGATAAATTTCAAATAGAAAAACGAGAAACTCCTAATAAAATTGCGCGTTTCTTTGCTTCTGTAAAAAATTAACACCATGTCTGACATCGCATAATGAACGGAAGTTACTATGTTAACAGCATTTCCCTATTCATATTAATTGATACTGCGCTTAGCGGTTGCTACAATAAAGAACAAAGAGAGAGAGGAATTTACATGTCACATTCACAAGCAAACATTTATGAAGCTATCGGAGGCGAAGAGGCTGTTGAACGTTTAGTAGATGCTTTTTATAAACGTGTAGCCGAACATCCAGACCTCATTCCGATCTTTCCAGATGATTTAACTGAAACGAGAAGAAAACAAAAACAATTTTTAACACAATTTTTCGGTGGACCACAACTATATATTCAAGAGCATGGTCACCCTATGCTTAGAGCTAGACATATGCCATTTCAAATCACACCGACACGTCGTGATGCTTGGTTAGATTGTATGGCAGAAGCATTAGATGAAGCAGAAATTGATGAGCCTTATAGAAGCTCTATTTTCGAAAGGCTAACGATGACTGCTAATCATATGATGAACACACCGGAGTAAATTGTTTAAAGGGGGAAATCGATGTGATGGATCAAACAGCAGATGTTATGAACAATCTTGCATCGAATGATAATTCCCAAGTTGACTTTTGTAACTTACTAAATAAACCAGTAGAAATATATTTATTTGTCGACCCGCTTTGCCCGGATTGTTGGTCTTTTGAACCTTATATAAAAAAGCTAGCGATGGAATATGGATGTTATTTTAAATTACGCACGATCGTCACGGGAAAATCAACTGAAATGAACATCCCAACCTTAAACAGAACGAAGAGCCATTCCTCTTGGCGTAAAGTTTCGAAACGTACTGGGATGAACTGTGACGATGAATTTGAATCAAGTCCTGTATCATCGCCAATCTTATCGTCACTGGCGATTAAAGCAGCTGAACTTCAAGGCCAACGTTTAGGTACAAAGTATTTACGTAAACTACGCGAATATTTATTTTTAGACAGACAAAACATTTCAGATGAAGACGTGCTAATTGAGGTTGCTGAAAAAGTCAATTTGGATGTAGAGGAGTTTAAGAAAGACTTACATTCCAAAACAGCAAAGAAAGCTCTAAAATGCGACATACATGTTGCAAGAGAGATGGAAGTTGAACAAACACCAGCAATGGTCATGTTCAATCGCGAGAAAGAAGAAGACGGTTTAAAAGTTTGTGGACTTTATAATTATGACACTTATATTCGTGCATTATATGAGGTGATGGATCGTAAACCACGCCCTTCAGTAAAACCAGAACTTATCGATTTCTTAAATCACTTCGAATTTGTCGCATCAAAAGAAGTATCCGTCGTCTTTGACTGGTCGGAAGAAAAGACAGAAAAAGAATTAAAGAAACTGCAACTATCTCGTAATGTAGAGCGTTTTCCTGTAAAGCACGGGACTTTTTGGAAATATATAACACAGGACAACTAGAATATTTTCATTAAAAGCACCATATGATGAGTATCAAAGGAAGGGAACGATGCACATGCTCCAACTTCTCTTTTGGTTGATTCTGATTATAGGTGCTTTTTTCTTTAACATGTTAGGTATGATGCAATTAGTGCCTAGGTGGATCTCTTTTCCACTCCTGTTTTTAGTTTTATTTCTGTTTATTTCTGTAATTACACAAAGAAATTCTTATGGTCGAACGACTAGACGTTTTCACTAGCCTTTGAGTGCGAATCTCAAAGGTTTTTATTTAGTTGCTTTTGTCGAATATTGCTATCTATGAGCTATTTGATTAATTCTATGAGCCATTTGCTCCGATCTATGAGCCGTTTTTGCAAATCTATGAGCTATTATCGAATTTCTATGAGCTATTTCCAGAACAGATCTGCTACTAAAAAAACAACCGACTACAAAGTAGCCGGCTGCCCCTAGTTAAATCTTATTCATTTAATAATGCTTCAAACTCATCTAATTTCTGTTCAAATACATCTAATGCTTCTAAAATTGGTGCTTTAGTTGTCATATCAACGCCTGCTTTTTTGAGCACATCGATTGGATCTTCACTGCTTCCAGCTTTTAAGAAATCTTTATAACGTTCAACTGCTGGCTCGCCTTCTTCTAAAATTTTCGCAGCTAGTGCTGTTGCAGCTGAATAGCCTGTTGAATATTGATAGACGTAATACCCCATGTAGAAGTGTGGAATACGAGCCCACTCTAAGCCAATTGATTCATCAACGTGGACGTCATCTCCGAAATACTTCTTATTTAAGTTATAGTAGATTTCTGTAAGCTTCTCAGCCGTTAATGCTTCACCATTTTGATCACGTTGGTGGATTTCGTGTTCGAATTCAGCAAACATCGTCTGACGGAACACAGTGCCTCTAAATCCTTCTAAGAAGTTGTTTAATAGGTATAAACGTTTTTTCTTCTCATCAAGCGTCTTTAATAAATAATCATTTAATAGTGCTTCATTGGCAGTCGAAGCTACTTCAGCTACGAAGATTGAATAGTCACCGTAACGTGGCTCTTGATATTTACGTGTATAGTAACTGTGTAATGAGTGACCTAATTCGTGAGCTAACGTAAATAAGTTATCGACATTGTCTTGCCAGTTCATTAAGATATATGGGTTCGTTAAATAGCCACCAGAAGAATAAGCGCCACTACGCTTTCCTTTCGTCTCTAACCAGTCGATCCAACGCTCCTCATAACCTTGTTGTACAATTGACGTATATTCTTCACCTAAAGGCTCTAAACCTTTAAGAACATAGTCTTTCGCCTCATCAATTGTTACCTTAATCTTCTCATCGACTAGCGGTGTATAAATGTCATACATGTGTAATTCATCTACACCTAAAGCTTTCTTCTTTAAATCCATGTAGCGATGTAAAGAAGATAAACGTTCGTTTACAGCGTCGACTAAATTATCGTACACTTTTTCTGGAATATTGTTTTTATCTAAAGCCGCTTCACGAGCTGAATTATAATTACGCGCTTTCGCAAAGAAGTTCGCTTTCTTAACTTGCCCACTTAACGTTGCTGAGAACGTATTTTTATACTGGCCGAACGTTTCATACATCTTTTCAAATGCTTGTTGGCGCACAGAACGATCCTTAGAGTCTAAAAACTCACGGTAGCGCCCGTGTGATAATTGAACCTCTTCCCCGTTCTCATCTTTAATCGTTGGAAACTCGATGTCTGCGTTATTTAACATACTAAACGCATTACCTGGTGTTGAAGTCACTTCTGACACTTCAGCTAGTAGCGCTTCTTCTTTCTCTGATAAAACGTGTGGACGAGACTTCATGATGTCTTTTAACGTCTTATCATAATGCTTAAGTTCATCATTTTCTTGAATGAACTTCTCAATTTGCTCATCATCCATCGCTAAGATCTCTGGTGTTACGAAACTAAACGCACTCATCATTTGCGTAATTAACGACTTAGCACGTGCATCTTGGTCTTGATATTTACTGTTTGTTGTATCTTGATCTGAGCGCATATGCGAATAAACGAACACTTTTTGTAGACGAATACGCAATTCATCTTCAAGCTTCAACACCGCTAACAAATTGTCCGCCGACTCAGCTATAAGACCTTTATACTCTGAGATTTTCGAAAATTCTTGTTGCAGATCTTTAAACGCTTGTTCCCATTCTTCATCTGTAGCAAAAATAGCTTCCAAATCCCACGTTAATTCTGTTGGAACGTTTTCCCTCGTTTTTAAACCGGTAGCTTCTGACACTTATGTAACCTCCTAAAAGAACTTTTTTTCTTATTATTCTCTATTTTATAAAAGTTTCATGCAATTGTAAAACTTAACTACTTAAGCATTATAAAGTTGATCGAGCAATTCACGGTCATTTTGCAAGGCTTCGTCCAACGTTTTTGGATAGTGAACTTCTTTCTTCTTCACAAATGTTCCACCTTCTTGACGTTCGATATATCCTAAGTTAGCTAGTTTCAAAGTGTAATCATAAAGTGGATGAACAGCAGAACTTGGGTAAGCTGAAGTTAAACGAGAGTAAAAGAAATCACTTAATCCATCATATAAATCTTGCCACGAAAAATCTTCTTCTACGTCTGTTACATCTAATACATCCATAATGAAATGTGTTTGCCATACATACATAGGTGTGTGATATAAATGATAATTTTGTACAGGTAAGTAAATACAAGAAGGTAAATATTGAGGATGTAAACGATTATTGTACAAAAACTGTAAATACTCTTTCTCTTCATCAGAAGTAAATTGCCTTTGTTTTGTACGGAATCGTCTCTTTTGTAATAACCATTGATCTTTTTCTCTGTTTTCTGTTGGCTCGTGAATTAATAGATTTTGAAAAGTTAAATCTGTGATCGGCTTAGTTGTTGATGATGAGAAGGCTAAATTTTGGTGAACCGTAGATGGGTGGTGAATAGAAAACGTAAACTTACTAGGATTATAAGTGAAGAATCTTAAACTTTTCGCATAAGGGGACGCTAGTAAGCTAGTTCTTATAGCTGTATTAATTTTAAAAAATCCTTGTTTCAAAGGTTGATCATACGAAGGGCCAAAAATCCAGATTGGGATAATTTGTTGGGATAAAAAACCTTCAGTTCGTTTTAGAAGTTCTTGTGGTTCAATTGGAGAGCATTGATACTCAATTGCGTAGTAAAACTTGCCAACTTTCGTTATAATGTCTGCTCGTTGTTGAATTGATTTGACGAAGTATTCGAGGTAAATTGGATGTTTTTGTTGAAATAACCATTTAGCAAGATGCATCTTTCCTTTTAAATGGGTATCACTTTCACCTTGGCCGTGACGGCACTGCCCATCACTTCGGTGCGCAAAATGAGGGATATTCACTTCACCTGCTTTTAAAATAACAGGTTGCTTACAGTTCGGACAATACAAAGCTTCACGCCTCATTTGCTCTAATTTTTCACGGGGTTGACTAAAGGAGACGACAGCTTGTCCTTGTTCATTCATAGCCTTTAACAATAGACATCACTCCTATAAAGTTTGGATTGTATTAAAATCACCGCCGTTATAACAGCGGTGATAATAATCTAAACAATGATTCTACAACACGAATAAAAATAGAACGCTGTTTGAATTTTTCTGGATCAATTGGTTGAGCCACTTTAAAATCTTCTTTAAAATCTTCGACAAGCTTATTCGTACTATCAGTTCTAAATAAAAATGCGTTTACCTCGAAATTCAAATGAAAGCTACGCATATCCATGTTGGACGTACCAATGGAAGCTAGCTCTTCATCGACAACAACAATCTTACTATGAAGAAAACCTTTACCATATTCAGATACTTTCACACCCGCATCCATTAACTCCGGATAATAAGAGCGAGAAGCATGGAATACAATGCGCTTATCCGGTACACTAGGCACCAACAGACGGACATCGACACCACTTAAACTCGCTACTTTCATCGCTGTTAAAATATCTTCATCAGGAATGAAATAAGGTGAAGCAATCCAAATCGATTTCTTCGCTGAAATAATCATCGAAAAGTATAACTTCTTAATATTTTCCCACTGCGTATCAGGTCCGTCAGCGATCATTTGTACTCCGCCAGCTTCATGGTCATTTAATACCATTTCAGGTGACAAATAATCTTGCTTTAACAATGATTCACCAGTTTCATAGTGCCAATCTTGTAGAAAGATCATTTGAAGTGAACGAACAGCTTCTCCCCTCACATGCAAGTGAGTGTCGCGCCATTCGCCAAAATAAGCGTTTTTCCCTAAGTACTCATCACCAATGTTCAAACCACCCATGAACCCTAACTCTCCATCTACTACAATGATCTTACGGTGGTTACGAAAGTTAATACGGTTACCGATGAAAGGTAATTTTACAGGGGCAAACGCCTTAAACCTAACCCCTGCTTCACGAAGTTCCTCTTTAAATCCTTGTGACAATTTCCAACTTCCAACTGCATCATACAAAAATCGTACTTCCACTCCACTTTTGGCTTTTTCAATTAAAATGTCTTTAATTTCACTGCCAATTTCATCATCACGCACAATATAGTATTCCATGTGAATATGGTGTTTTGCTTTTCGTAAAGCATCTAAAATCGACGGAAAAGTTTCCGATCCATTCGTTAATACACGCGTTTCTGAGTTAAATGAAACAGGTGAATTACCAAGCTCATGTGCAAGTCTGAAGAACATTTTCTGGTGGTCACCCATTTGATTTAAGTCTTGTTTTGTAATAGGTTTTTGCCCTTCAATTTTGTTAAAAGCTTGCTCATCTAACTCTTGCTTTTCGTCATAGCGTTTTCTCTTCGTATAATTTCGACCGAATAATATATAGAAGAAAAACCCTAAGACAGGAAAAGCTGCAAAAACTAATATCCAATTGATCGTTTGAGATGGATTACGATTCTCAATAAATATAATAAATACAATTAAGATAGCCGAAAGAGTCACAAAAATAGAGAACGTCGTAACAAGTCGACCTTCCCAAATGACATATGAGAGATATCCGATCCCAACAACTAGTGCTGTAAACAACAGCACTTGTATCCATTTAAGCATATTACATAAGCCTCTCTTCTCTATCCCTCTTTGAAAGCTGGACTTGCACCAACTTTTATTATAAAGCGTTATTTATAAACCCTTTCTCAATCATATACGAGATATAAATTTACAATACAAAAATTGTTACAATTTTGCAACCGAGTTGATTTCGGGAAGTTTTTAGATGCTCATAATTATTCCCTCTATTTTGTAACATCTAACTTATTTAAGCTATATAATTTATTGAAGGGTTATAAAAAAATTTATTTCGGTTAAGTGTGAGCGCTGATAAACATCAGACGACCGCTGAAAAATTTTCGCGAGCGCTGATTAAAACCGTCGGTGAAATTTTGTGAGCGCCAAATAAACCGCGTGAACGCCAGAATCCAATTCACGAGCGCCAAATAAACCGCATGAACGCCAGAATCCAATCCACGAGCGCCAAATAAATTGCCTGAACGCCAAAATCCAACCACGAGCGACGATCAAATCTTACCTCATAATAAAAAATGACAAGCTTGTCATACAACGAGCAAGCTTGCCAATTTTATTTATTTAAAATGTTTTCTTAGTTGTTTAAGTGCGTTTTCAGCCATTACTTCTGTGCCATATTCAGCTAGGTAATGAACCGTTTTATCCGATTCTTCACCGTATTCTAGTAACTGGCTAATGTAGTCTTCTTGTTCATCTTCGCTTAAGAAGCCATTTGGAAAACCAATGTGCAGATAATAATTATTATCATAAGCGTATAGACGATCATCAACGAAACGCGTGTCTTTCATTGATTGACTTAATGAAATAACGTCTTCAATATCTTTGAACTTAATTGTTAACGTTAAGTCATCATCCAAATGTCTCTTCTTCTTTGATTTAGGAGTTGATTCTTCAGACGATGAGTCTTCTTTTGGGAAGCTTTGCTCCATAAAGTTTTCTAAGTCTTGTGTTACGCCTGAGCTGTTTTCTCCGTCATTTAAGTCAGGTAATTCTAACTTATTTCCGTCTTTTGAAATTTGAGCTTTTGTCACAACAATTTCAAGACCTTTGTCTAACGCTTGAACTTGAATCCATAATGGGCCATCGACACTAAAGTCTTCATGGTCGTTAACTTCATCCATCATTTCCCAAAACAGTTCTTCGCCTTTTTCTCGGTTGTACCAGATATCTTCACGACTAAAACCGCGTTCTTCAATATCACCGTAAGATATATAAAATTTTAACGTGTTCTCATTAATTCTTTCTATTTCCATTGTTCTCCTCTCCCTTCTCATAAGCAATTAAATAGCTGGGAAGGACTACCCGAAAACTCCTTACACCTACATTACCCTGAATCAAAATCTTTCAATCATTTCATAAAGAAGCCTTCTTGTTCATATTTTATGTTAGGTAGATCTTTATTGAAAATGTTTTTGACTCGCTTTTTACAAATTCCATGTTTGCCCTAGTTAAACCTCCGTTGCCATAACATCTAAGCAAACTTCGGACAAGCCATGCATTTATTTGTATTTAGTCCACTATTTTAAAACATATATAACAATTTGTCACGTATAAAAAGGAGGTTTTTTAGTGGAAATTTTATTTGATATAAATTGGGATATCTTAAAAGCTGTACTAATCATCATTGGTCTCGACCTTATTTTAGGTGGCGATAACGCCGTTGTTATTGCCATGGCGAGCCGAAACTTGCCTAAATCGTTACAAAATAAGGCAATTATTCTTGGGACAACCTTTGCGATACTGTTCCGATTTTTATTAGCGACAATTGCGATTTATTTACTCACAATCCCTTACGTTCAACTGATTGGTGGCGTCTTTTTATTCTTCATAGCGATCCAGCTACTACTAGATAAAGGCGATTCTCACCAAAACATTTCTGCATCAGCCACTATGTTCGGTGCTGTAAAAACCATTATAATTGCTGATGTCGTCATGGGGTTTGATAATGTGCTAGCAATCTCAGCTGCATCAAACCAAAACTTATACTTAATCATCTTTGGATTATTAGTATCAGTACCTATAATTATTTTCGGTAGTAAATTGATTTTACACTTCATGAGTAAATACCCGATGATTATTTACTTCGGGGCTGCTTTATTAGCTTATACGAGTGCAGAGCTCATCTTGAAAGAAATTAAATTACAACCAATACTCATCCACATGCCGCTTGTGCACTGGATTTTCCCAATAGCTGTCATTTTAGTCACGGTAATGATTGGTTATTTATCAAGAAATAAGACTGCTTATTAAAAATAGACAAAAGCCGAACCATCTTACTATGGTTCGGCTTTCTTATATTGTACTGTTCATTAATTAACTAATCGCTGTGCTTCTTTTAGTTGGAAAGAACGAACTTTTCTTGGTAAGAAACGTCGAATTTCATCTTCGTTATAACCAACTTGTAGACGCTTATCATCCAATATAATTGGACGCCTCAATAACCCTGGATTTTCTTGAATAAGATCAATTAAATCCTTTAGCGGCATTTGATCTAAGCTCGTATCAAGTGTTTGGAACACTTTTGAACGTTTAGAAATGATCTCGTCAGTACCATCTTCTGTCATGCGTAAAATTTCTTTAATCTCATCAGCTGACAATGTCTCTGAGAAAATGTTACGCTCTTCAAATGGAATTTCATGTTCTTGCAACCATGCTCTTGCCTTTCTACAAGATGTACAGCTTGGTGATGTAAATAAAGTTACCATGCCATTCACTCTCCTTTTAAACGGCTTTAGACATGAAACAAAGTATATTGAAAAAGATATTAGTTTAGAATTAATCTAATCTAACTTATCTTAAGTATACAACATTTTTATGTAGTTGAATAGAGCGTCAGATTAGTTGTAATGAAAAATTCACAATATCGATTTCTGTCTTATTATTGGTTTACCCTTAATTACCAATAATAAACGTATTTTTTATAAATAATTTAAAAAAATTACGGTAAAATGAGATATTTCTAGAGTAGCTTATTGTCATAATAGGGGATTTGGAAACTGAATCTCCGCACGTGAGATCAGCTTAAAAATTAAAGAGGCTGCTAATAAGAGCAACCTCTTCATTATACCATATTTTACACACCTTTGGGATCTTTTATAGCTTCAAATAAATCAGATTTTCTGTCACGATCAATCGTTAATACTTCTTCTACGGGTTGATATGATTCGCCGTATATTTCTTCATCTTTATAAGTATGGATTTGCTCGTACAGCTTCTTCATCTGTTTATATATAACTTCTTCAGACGCTTCATCAGGTGACCAATATAAAATTTCTAACGTATTCATTTCGTTAGTTGCTAAAGAACGACGAGTATAACCAATTGATTGAGCATGCTTAAACCCTTCTCGCTGATAGAAACGCAATCTCTTCTCTGTATCAGTATCTTCATAATCAACTGGTTCAACTTCTAAAATAATTGGCTTATTACGCTCTTTCAGCTTGTTTAATAACTTTTGACCGAGGCCTTGCCCACGTGCTTTCGTTGATACATATACATAATCTATAAAGATAAATGACTCAAACTCTACATACATCATGACATGATGCTCACCTTCATCTTTATAGTACACATCACTTTTTTCCTTCAATAATCGTTCCATATGTTCCTTTGACTTCATCTCTTCAACCGGAAAGTATTCATTTAACTTCTCATACCAGTTCATACATCTACTCCTTCTTATGTTGTATTCACCATTATTAACGATGGCGACTTCATTATTCATTATAGAATACGGGGAAAATTCTGTTAAACGGCATTAAGTGACGCTCAGTTAGATTAAGTTTGATTTAAAGTGACTATTTACCCTCAGCCATATAATCCCTCAAATATACACATATAAACTTCCATATCCATTAAAATATAAAGAATTTGCTAAAAAACATAAAAAAGACTTTTGGCTAAATAACCAAAAGTCTTTTTAAGAGAGAATTAACGTGGGTCAAAGTTTGCATCTCTCGTGTATCTATTACTTGGGTCCCAAAGCAAGTATTCGTAAATACCATTATCATAAAGTGCTTCAATTTGCGCTGTTACTTCATCTGGACCGTAAGTAAACACATTGCCTGAAGAATACAACCATGAAGCTGTGAAGTCTTGTAACCACGGTCTAGAAACCGGTGGATCATCAAGTTCAGCTAATAATTCATTTTCAACTTGTGCATACTCATTAACTAAGTTATATGGCTCACGGTCTGGCTCTGAGATACCGAAGTAAGGTGTCCAATGACTTGGATAAATCATAGAAGAAATAACATCCACATTTTCTGAAATACCTAAGAAATTTTGACCGATACCAGGAGCGTCTTCAACTGTTGCAGCATAACCAAAGATATCAACTGAAACGTCAACACCATATGGCTCTAATTCATTGTAAGAATACTCAACAAACTCATTAACTGCTGTAACACGCTCTCTAACATTATCAAGCCCAGCATCTTCATAGTCTCCGCGCGTGTAGTCTAACATTTCATCACGTGTTTCAAATCCTTCAGGGAAACGAACATAATCAAGCTGAATTTCTTGGAAGCCTAATTCTACCGCATGCTTCGCTATATCAATGTTATACTCCCAAACATCTTGTACAAACGGATTAACAAAAGCTTCGCCACGCCCGTTAACCCAAACTTCACCATCTTCTAAAAATGACCATTCAGGCTTGGATTTAGCTAACTCTGAATCTTTGAATACAACAACTCGTGCAATTGGGTAAATGCCTTCTTCTTCAAGACGTTCAAGCATTGCTCGTGGGTCATCAATATAGCTGTCTGAGAACTCATGTCCATATATTTCTTCTGGTAATTCATAAGTAATTTTACCGTAATCGTCTTTAACGTCAATAACCATTGAATTTAACGGCGTATCATTTATGAACTCAATTAAGTCTTCAAAGCGAGAGCCACCCGCAGAATGTCCTGTTACATAAATGCCTCGTACAGCATCAGGATACTCAAAGTGTAAACCTGAATTAAACGTAAAGCGAGGAAGTGGGTCAGGTAATTCTTTAATTTGTAGACCTGTTTCATATGTAGAATGGAATGTTACCATTTTTGACTCTGTTTCATCTGCATGAAGTTCGAATTCAGATGAAAACAATTGAACAAGTCCTAAAATTAATACTAATGATATGATGATCCGGCTCTTCTTCATAGTTTCATTCCCCCAAGTTGTTTTCTATCTGTTACTATTATAATCTGTTTTTGACAGTATTTGTTGGAATTTTAATAATTTCTTATAAAAAAACCAAAAATCCAACAATTGTTGCAGTTCATTTTAACGCATGTCCAATATTTTTAGTCAAAATGATTGATTGACTTGCAACACAATTGAACATTACATATAATATAAGCAGTAAAAACATACTCTATTAAATGCTATGAAAAAGCATAAGTACAATATAACCTCTATTTTCAGTGAGTCTGGCTAGTGAGAACAGACAATATGTTATGTTGGAAATTGGAGCTTTGGAGCTGAATGATCCGGTTAGCAACCGTTAACAAGCTTACACTGAGTGATCTCATTTTGAGGTAACAAGGGTGGTACCGCGAGTCCAGTCGTCCCTTATTTTAGGGAAGAGTGGATTTTTTTATTTACTTTTAGACGAAATAACCTAGGTTAAAGGAACATACTAAAAATACTTTGAGGTGATTTGATGAGTACAATATTTTCTGGCATTCAGCCGAGTGGTTCATTAACAATCGGTAACTATCTTGGTGCTTTAAGACGTTTTCCAAAATTGCAAGATGATTATAATTGTTATTTTTGCATTGTAGATGAGCATGCGATTACAGTACCGCAAGACCGTTTAAAACTTCGTAATCAAATTCGTTCTTTAGCAGCTTTATATTTAGCTGTAGGGATTGATCCAAAGAAATCAACGCTGTTTATCCAATCAGAAGTTCCAGCACACACACAGATGGCATGGATCTTACAATGTGTTGCTTACGTTGGTGAATTAGAACGCATGACGCAATATAAAGATAAATCCGCTGGCAAAGATGGCGTATCTGCTGGTCTATTAACATACCCACCATTAATGGCAGCTGATATTTTGTTATATTCAACAAATGTAGTCCCAGTTGGTGAAGATCAAAAACAACATATTGAGCTAACACGTAATTTAGCAGAACGTTTTAACAATAAGTACAATGACATTTTAACCGTTCCAGAACCACACATCCCAGAACAAGGCGCTCGTATTATGTCATTACAAGAACCTACTAGCAAAATGAGTAAGTCGGATGAAAACCAAAAAGCAACAATTTACATTTTAGATGAACCAAAACAAATCGAAAAGAAGATTAAAAGCGCTGTTACAGACTCTGAAGGCGTCGTTGAATACGATAAAGAAAACAAACCTGGTATTACAAACTTACTAAACATCTACTCAGGCTTCTCAGGTGAGTCCGTTGAAGAAATTACACAAAAGTATGAAGGCAAAGGCTATGGTGAATTTAAACAAGACTTAGCTCACGTTGTCATTGATGGATTAGAACCAATCCAAAAACGTTACTATGAGTTATATGAATCTGAAAAATTAGATACTATATTAGACGAAGGCTCCGACCACGCTTCTTTTGTCGCTAACAAAATGTTGAAAAAAGCGAAAAAAGCTATGGGCTTAGGACGCGTGCATTTGAAAAGGTAAGTTTAAGGGCAGAACTGACGAGCAGTTCTGCTTTTTAAATTTTCTATTCGGTAATTATTTTCTTTATTCGGTAATAAACCCTTCCTATTCGGTAATTA
>NZ_BJYA01000009.1 GCF_007991275.1 Alkalibacillus haloalkaliphilus
TCCCTTTTAATCGATATTCATTGGATACCTTTTCTCTTTTGAACATAAAAAACCCGCACAATTCCATTGCGCGGGCTTTTCACATCACCTTTTTAACACATTTTTCTTCTGTTGTTCCATTTCCCAAAGGCGTTCAAAGAATGGTTGACCCTTCGCCATTTTTTCACACATTTCTTCGTGCTGCAGGCTCCAGCCATCACAAGCTTCACCAACCAATAGTTCAAATCCTTCTTCAAAAGTCATTTGTTGAATCTCTTGATACATCTCTGGTCGCCATTCAGTTAGCCAGTAACGTAATTCATCAATACGTTTGCTTTGTTTTAACTGATCAAGCATTAACATGAGCAAATGCTTAAGCTGGCGCTCTTTTCTCGTTAGGCCCATCATATATTCAGGTTGTAATGATAAAATGTGGTAATCTTTTTGTCCCTTTCTCGGTTTATAAGAAAAGTCTAATGGGCGTTTGTGTGTGATTAAATCTAGCACTAATCGTTCTTGTCTTGGAATGACGCGACTCTTTCTAACTGGAATATCGTAACCCAATGTGTCGATGACCATCACTTGGTGTCCGTCTGTTGCTACAAAGGCATATTCTAGTGAGATTCTCTTATGTTGCTTTTTTAAGTATGCACGTTTATATACTGCTTCTAACAAAGGTTTCGGTAAGTCAGACATATCGTTTTCTATGTAGTTGAATAGCTCCTTTGTTACATAAACAACTGGGACTTGATCGAGCAGCTCAATTGAGTCATTTTTGCGCCACTCATGAAAATGGCAAACGTTGTAACCATTTTCCTCCCCTTCAAACCAGTTCACCCAAATATCATGAACGTACATCATTAACATCCCTCACTTTAAGTGTTAATCCGTTTATGTTCATTATCACCAAGTGACATATTTTTATTCTTAATTTATGAACTAAATGGGTTTTTATACATGGCCAAGATCATAATGAAAGAGCCGAGTGGAAGCAAATAACACTCTGGTCTTTTATAAATAAAAAGTAGAAAATCATACCACCCCATGCCTACAGGTAAGAAGTTTAAGTAACCAATAATTGATACTGCCCCAACACATGTAAATCCAAAACCAATAAAAAACATTATTAACTGCCACATCATTAGCATCTCCTACTTTTGATGCCTGTCCTTAGGTGACTTGTCCTTTTCCTTACTTCAATATATGTGACAGTAAGCGTAAACATTAATATATAACCATAAAAAAACAGGTCTAACGAATGTTAGACCTGCCTGTTTAAAATTATATCTAAATTAATCAATAATACCTTGATCAATTAAAAATTCTTCTGCTACCTCTTGTACACTTCTCTCTTCAACATCTACTTGGTAGTTCAATTCGATCATTGTTTCACTATCTAAAGCGTTAGCCATTGGTTCAGTTAAATCAGCTAAATCTTCATTAACTTCAAGTACATCTGTACGAACAACTGCTGCTGCAGAATAGTCTGGGAAGAAATCTTGGTCGTCTTCTAAGTTCATTAGATCAAATTGTTCAATACGGCTATCTGTGCTAAAGCCCATCGCCACATCAACTTCTTCATCTCTTAGAGCAGCATATGTTAAACCTAAATCCATTAACTCAACGTTAGCTGACGGAAGTTCAAAATCGTAATGCTCTTCTAAAGCCCCGTAACCATCTGGACGAGCTGAGAACTCATCATTAACTGCAACGCTTGGTTCATTACCTGCGTTCACATAATCAGCTAAGTCTGATAAGCTTTCTACACCTTCAGCTTCAGCAAACGATTGACGTACCATTAGCGTATACGTATTGTTAACCTCTGTAGGATTCATCCAAGTAATTCCATTTTCTTCATCAATTTCACGAACAGCTTCAAATGCCTCTTCAGCTGTTGATACTGGGTCTTCTCCTAAGTAAGTAACAAGGCCTGTCCCTGTATAATCCCAAGTAAAGTCAACTTGGCCACTTTCCATCGCTTCACGTAAAACATTACTTCCCATATCAGAACGTTGGTCTACTTCATAACCAGCATCCTCTAGGACAATTTTAGTCATCTCAGATAATAATAGAGACTCTGTGAAACTTTTCGCACCTACTGTAACTTCATTTTCATTGTCCCCACCACAAGCTGCTAACAACAATAACGTTACTAAAGCAATAACACTTAAAATTTTCTTCATATAATGGTTCCTCCTCAATATTTTTATCTAGTACTAGGTCTAGCACCACGTGGTACAACTTTACGTTCAAGAAGACGTAAAAATAAGTCAACCGTGATGGCTAAAATGGTAATTGGCAATGCACCCGAAATTAAAATGCTATTATCAAACACATTAATACCAACGAAGATCCAGTTTCCAAGACCTCCACCACCAATTAAGTATGCTAATGCCGTTGCACCGATATTTATAACAACTGCAGTACGAATACCAGCAATTATTGAATACGCTGCGTTCGGCAGTTCTACTTTAAACAGAATTTGATAAGGTTTGAATCCCATACCTTTCGCAGAATCGATTAAGTTACTGTTCACAGACTGAATACCAGCTAAAGTGTTTCGGAAGATTGGCAAGATCGAATAAATAAACAGAGCAACTACTGCTGTTTGAAAGCCAATTCCCATAATCCCCATCATTAAAGCTAAAATAGCCATATTTGGAATAGTGTAACCGAAGTTAACAACAGTTGACACGACTCCTTCAAAACGTTGGAACTGGGGCCTCGTTACTAATATTGCAGATGGAACAGCTACAGCGATCGCCAAAAATGACGACAATGCAACTAATTGAATATGTTGACGCAATAACACTAAAAACTCTTCAAAGTTTTCAACAAGGTGATTTAAGTAACTATTACTAAACACCCAAATAAAAAATGCTAACAAACCAATATAGACGATTACTCTAACCGTCCAAGTAACCACATTTTTCCCCAAAACACTCCCCTCCTCTTAAGGATTTACAACGGGCTCATTCGAATCTGCTAAGTCAATCATGTACTGATTAACCAACGCAAAGTCTACTTGACCGATCACTTCATCATTTTCATCAACAACATGAACAGCTTGTTGTTTACTTTCTAAAATATAACTTAGTACATCTCTTAAGTTAGAAGACTTAGAAACTGTTGCTATTTCACCTTTTTCGATTGAAGAGACTAATAAATCGTAACGCTCCATTAATTGCTCGATACGATGAATTGTTAGACTTTTTACCATACGGTCTTTACCAACGAATTGGGCTACAAAATCGTTTGCAGGATTTTGCAATATTTGACTCGGTTTATCATATTGCATTAATTGACCATCTTTCATAAGGGCAATTTTATCTCCCATTTTTATAGCTTCATCAATATCATGACTAACGAATAAGATCGTCTTATTCAATTCACGTTGAATAGCTAAAAACTCATCCTGCACCCTTTCGCGAATAATAGGATCCAATGCACCGAACGGCTCATCCATTAGCATTGCTGGTGGATCCGCAGCTAGCGCACGTATGACACCAATTCTTTGTTGTTGTCCACCTGATAGTTCATGGGGATAACGTTTACGGTAATCTTCTGCATCTAAGCCTACTAATTCCATCAATTCTTCATATCTCTTCTTCTTATCTTCTTTTGACCAGCCTAGTAAAGTAGGGACAACTGTAACGTTTTGTTCAATTGTCATATTAGGAAATAGACCGTTGCTTTGGATGACGTAGCCTATTTTTCTTCTTAATTCTATTTCATTTAAATCTTTAATACTTTCCCCATTAAATGTGATATCTCCATCTGTAACAGATTCTAATCCGTTAACCATTCTTAATAACGTTGTTTTACCACACCCTGATGGTCCTAATAAAACGACTATCTCACCTTCATTGACGTCTAAAGAAACTTGATCAACTGCCGTGACGTCTTCACCATAAACTTTGGTCACGTTTTTATATTGAATCACAACCGTTCAACCCCTTTTCATAGTAAACACCTAATAGATTAAGAAATCCCCTTTGGCGTTAACAGACGTTGTAAAAATCTTAAAAACAAATCTGCTGTTATTCCTAGAATTGAGATCGCAATCGCACCAGAAATAATCATCTCGTGATAACCGCGTGTAATACCTTGCGAGATTAAAATACCTAACCCACCAGCACCAATAAATGCTGCGATTACACCAATTCCGATATTTAATACGACTGCAGTTCTTACCCCTGCCATAATAACCGGAATCGTATTCGGAATTTCTACTTTGAACAAACGTTGCCAAGTATTCATGCCAACTCCATATGCAGCATCACGAATTTGTGGATTAACGTTATGAATTGCTGTGTAAGTATTCCGGATAATAGGTAACTGAGAGTATAGTATTAACGCGACAAAAGCTGGGACGAAACCAATTCCTTGATTGATTACAGCAAAGATTGGAACCATAATTCCGAATAACGCAATACTCGGTATTGTCATAATGACACCAGCAATGTTTAATACGGTACTAGCTAATTGTTCGTTTGTCGTTAAATATATACCTAAAGGTACACCGATTAAAATCGCAACAATTATAGCTGAACCAACTAAGACTACGTGTTCAACTGTTAATTCCAAAATCCAATCAATGTTGTTTTGGAAATAATCAATTACACGCCAAAATGTTGACTCTGAATTCCCCATCGATCTCAATTCCCCCTTTATCATTCAAACAATGATTAATTGAAAATTAGCACGCTTTTTATGATAGCTTAAAATTTATCTGTTAAACAAACATCAAACCATGTTGTTAAATAGAGGTATAATGAGTATTTTGGATAAAACCATTATTAATTTTCTTGTCACATTGGTTTAGAACTATAATTCCCTATTTTTCGCAACTTTTCATTTTTGAGTAAACATTTGAAGTCTGTTATGGTTCGAACAATACAAATGTGAACTAATGACTTAAATTTAAAGACAAAATGTTAAGGAGCGTACTATGAGAATCACTTCTATTGAAACAAAGCATTACAGAAAACCGCTTAATCCAGCATTCAAAGCTGCATGGGACCCGAAACCGAGAGAAGAATTTCTTTCAACGATTGTAAAAGTACACACTGATCAAGGGATAACAGGAATTGGATCAGGAGATTTATTGAAAGGTTTTGAAGGTCATGAGCATTTATTTATTGGACAAGATCCTTTTGCCATTGAAAGACACAACCAAATATTGGATAATATTGATTTTCATTATGGACGTTGTTGGCCTTTAGACCTTGCACTTTGGGATCTCATTGGAAAAGCTACTGGA
Source organism: Alkalibacillus haloalkaliphilus (assembly GCF_007991275.1). GTDB lineage: Bacteria > Bacillota > Bacilli > Bacillales > Alkalibacillaceae > Alkalibacillus > Alkalibacillus haloalkaliphilus. Next base: position 5,243 of record NZ_BJYA01000009.1, read on the forward strand.
CAACCAGTCTATAAATTACTTGGGGCTAAGTCTGATAAAATTAAAGCTTATGCTTCCACCGGTGAAATTGTTTCACCCAAAGAGCGAGCTAAGCGCACACAGAAACTAATTGCTGAAGGTTTTGAAGCGATGAAAATTCGTTTTCATCATGAAGATGTACGTGATGACATTAAAGTAATAGAAGAAATAAGAAAACAAGTCGGTAACGATATTGAGATTATGGTTGATGCTAACCAAGGTTGGAAAATGCCGTGGGATACCGAACGCACTTGGGATTTAAAAATGGCATTACAAGTGGCTAGAGAACTTGAGGACCTTAATGTTTTTTGGTTAGAAGAGCCCCTTCCTGCTCATGATTTTAAAGGAATGGCAAAGCTTAGAGAACTAACATCTATAAGAATAGCTGGTGGAGAAATGAACAGAAGGTGGCACGACTTCAGAGAAATGACTGACTATGGGTCACTTGATGTTTATCAACCAGATGTCGCACTAGCTGGAGGCATTACTCAAGTGAAGAAAATAGGAGAATTAGTCCAAGGGAGCGGACATATCTTCTCACCCCACACGTGGAGTAATGGTATTGGGTTATTAGCGAATTTACATTTAAGTGTTGCTATAAGTGATTGTCCTTATATCGAATTTCCATATGACCCTCCTTCTTGGACGAATGAACGCCGTGACTTCGTCTTAAAAGAAACAGTTAAGCCAAATGATCACGGTGAACTAATCATGAGCGACAAACCTGGTTTAGGTTTTGAACTAAATGATGAAGCACTTACGAAATATGAGATTTAAATAGACAAAAAAGGTTGAATCAGCATAAGCCGATTCAACCTTTTTATTATTTATAATCTTTAAATATTAACGAAGCGTTGTGACCACCAAATCCTAAAGAGTTCGACATAGCAGCCGTTATTTCTGCTTCACGCTTTTCATTCGGCACATAATCTAAATCACAGTCCTCATCAGGTGTTTCATAGTTCACTGTCGGTGGCATAATATTATTTTTTATTGATAATACCGTAACAATTGCTTCCAAACCACCAGCAGCACCTAATAAGTGACCTGTCATTGATTTCGTTGAGCTCATAGCCAAATTATAGGCATGATCTTTAAAGACTGTTTTCACAGCTGTCGTTTCATAAGGATCATTTAATTCTGTACTCGTCCCGTGTGCGTTAATATACTGAATATCTTCACCTGTCATTTCTGCATCATTAAGCGCTTGCTCCATCGCACGAGCTGCTCCTTCGCCTTCTGGTGCCGGGGCTGTAATGTGATGAGCATCTCCTGTTGAGCCATAACCGACAACTTCAGCATAAATGTTTGCACCACGCTTTTCAGCTGATTCAAGTGACTCAAGAATGACGATTCCTGCACCTTCACCCATAACAAATCCGTCACGGTCTTGGTCAAACGGACGACTTGCTTTTTTAGGGTCTTCATTTGTCGTTAAAGCTTTTGCACTAGAAAAGCCTGCAAAAGACATATTATTAATTGGTGCTTCAGTTCCTCCTGTAATCATAACATCAGCATCGCCACGTTCGATTACTTTGTACGCATCACCAATAGAATTCGTTCCTGAAGCACATGCTGTTACTGTACAAGAGTTAATTCCTTTTGCTCCAAAAATAATTGAAACTTGCCCAGAAGCCATATCTGGAATCATCATCGGTACGAAAAACGGACTAACACGACGTTGCCCTTTTTCCATAAACTTTCTAAACTGCTCCTCATACGTTGACAAACCACCAATACCAGAACCGATCCAAACACCAGCTTTAGGTGCTAATGTTTCATCAATCTCAAGTTTAGCGTCATCCAACGCCATTTTAGAAGCCGCTACAGCATACTGTGTAAATAAATCCATTCGTTTCGCTTCACGTTTATCCATATATAATGAAGGATCAAAATCCTTAACTTCTGCTGCAATTTTCGCCGGGAATTCATCTGGATTCACTTTAGTTACTGTATCGATTCCAACATGACCTGCAAGTAAATTGTTCCAAATTGTTTCAACATCATTACCAACTGGAGACACAGCTCCAACACCTGTTACGACCACTCGTCTTTTTGACATTTCCTTAACCTCCTAAAGTCCTTCATCCTTTTATTTACCCCATCTTAATGCAACGGCACCCCAAGTTAGACCGCCACCAAAGCCGACTAACACAACAACATCATCCTCTTTAATTCTACCTGCTTTAACATCTTCTGACAATGCGATTGGAATTGATGCTGCAGATGTATTGCCGTATCGATCAACCGATTTTGACATTTTCTCTAGCGGTATTTCTAACTTTTCTCTCGCTGCTTCCATAATACGAATATTCGCCTGATGCGGAATCAAGTAGTTAACATCATCTTTCGTTAAGCCTGCTTGATGAACGACATTAAGCGATGATTCACCCATTTGACGAACAGCAAACTTAAACACTTCGCGGCCATTCATATAAATGTGGTCCTCATCTGTCTGATGCAAGTAAGGAATCCCTGTGCCGTCTGAACCTAACTCATGTGACAAAATCCCTTTACCTTCAGTAACTTTAGAGACCACGGCTGCTCCGGCGCCATCACCAAACAATACCGCAGTGTTTCGATCTGACCAATTTGTGATTTTAGATAGTTTTTCCACTCCAATCACTAAAATATTCTGGTGAACCCCAGCTTCAATGAACTGCTTAGCAGTCACAATGCCGTAAATAAAACCAGAACACGCTGCACTAATATCCATTGCAGGTATTTGTCTTGCACCTAAACGCTCTTGTAATTGACATGCTACTGATGGGAACCCCATATCAGACGTTACGGTAGCAACTAAAATCATATCAAGTTCTTCTGCTTTTAAATCCGCTTCATTTAATGCATCGCGTGCTGCTTCATATGCCATATCAGATGTATTCATATCATCAGAGGCAATTCTTCTTTCCTCAATGCCAGTCCTTGTACGAATCCACTCATCCGATGTATCAACAATCTTCTCTAAATCATGATTTGTAACAACTTTTTCTGGTACATAATGTCCAGTACCAATTAAACCTGCTTTCATTCTGTCATCTCCTAACGATTAACTTATATAATCATATATTATGACCTGGTTCTAATTTTACCAAAAAATTTAACCATTTAAAAGATAACTTTCTTCTAAATGGCGAAAAATATTTATTGTGGTAATCTTCCAGTCTCTATATACTGTTCAATGATCTCATCAATATGAGCCGCTAAATGGATCGGAACAGCATCACCATATTCACCTAAATAAATATAATCTTGATCAAATGATATGTTCATAATACCAGATGGAAGTGTTCCTTCGTTATACATTTGGGCTATTTCCGAATACAAACCTTCAACTTCTTGAACTGTGCTCGTTAACACTGTCTCAGGTGCTACATCATATTGGTCATGAATATAACCGACAGCATAGATGTCATGTTGTTCAGCAGCACGAATCACCGGTACATTAAATCCATCACCAGCCGGATAAATAACATCAATATTATGATCTAACATTTGCTCAAACATCATCATCGCTCGTTGTTGGTCATGCCAACTATTAACAGAATTGATAACCGTATTAATGGAGGAATCGACGGCTTGAATTCCTTCATAAAAGCCTTGCACTTCATCTTGATGATGATAAGCAGCAATGACACCAATTTGATTCGTTTCAGTCATTTCTGCTGCTAACATGCCAGAGAAAAAACCCATATGATAGCCATCAAAATTAACACTCGTAATATTGCGATCAAAAATTTGACCATTAAAATAAACGAATTGAATATCAGGATGATGCTCATTCATTTGTTCAAACATTCGACCAAAATTCTCACCATGTCCAAACACTAAGTTCACACCTTGACTGGCAAAGTCTTGAACAGCTTCTTCTGCTTCACGATGAGTATCGATATTCTCTCGCAATAAGGCGCTAACATTTTGCTCTTCTTTTATATTTAAACTACCTAAGTATGCACCACGTCCCCACGTTTCATCGTGAATTGTACCTTCTAATAAGAGCCCAACATTATTAAGTTGTCCACTATTAAAATAACCACAACTCGATAAAATCATTGGTGTGATCATTAATAAAAACAGCCACTTATACAATCTTGCACACCCCGATACGTATTTCATCTTTACTAACTATTGTGGTGGTAATTCAATAAAATAGCAAGAAATTAAATGTCTGAATTTTTGTTTTCATCGGTCGATAACTTAAAAATTTGCTTAGCATTAACATTAAAATCTTCACCGATTAAAAACGCTTGATCGAAAGGTTCTCTCTGTTCAACCTCATCTCCTTCAACAAAGTTAAAATTAGAGTTACGTCCTACCATCGCAAAATAAAACATTTCATCTTCTGTCTCAAGAGAACCAGTACCGACTACTTCAACTCCACTATTCAAATAATAATTGACGAGTTGGTACCCAAATTGATCAAAACAAGGGTATACAAAAACTCTCATAAAAACTCTCCTTAAATGTTTGACACATTCGCCAAAATTTTTATATTTATTTTTCAATAGAGCTTTGGTAAACTATAGTATGGAATGTATAGATAAATGAGGTGAAAAATATGCGTTTAATTTGGACAGCTATTTGGAGCTTTTTACTTAGTGCAATGATTGTATATGTAATCAGTAGCATGGCTGGATATTCATTTGATCTTACAGGTACTGTTGCAATCGCAGTTACTTTCACTTTAGTTGCGATAATTCTAAGTGAAGTCGTACTTAAAGACAAACCGAACGAATAGCAAACGAGGTTGACTTCCTATTAAGGTAAGTCAACCTCTTTTTTTCACCTACCAAGGCAGTAAACTTAATGCCGCAACAAAAGTTAAAGGAATAATTAAACGACTAAGGCCATATTCATATGGTGGATACCCATAGTACGGGCCATACCCACCACCGTAGTAACCTCCATAAGGACCATAGCCGCCATAAGCACGTACAGGTAGATGAGGAATTTGTTGTGACGGTACAACTAAGTGGACATGCTCATCATCCACTTCAATGACATAACCTTCAATTTGGTCACCTGTTGTCGTTTCAACTAAAACATGTTGTTTAAGGTGGTTTTGACACAAGTCAAGTTTGTGCTCTTTAGAATGATGTACCAATGTAACCTCCCCTTTCTAAGTACAATGTATTCAAATAGCCCAGTACATGTGCATAGTTTTGGAGGTTTAAGGAGGGACCCATGTATATGAATGAGTTAGTTGAAGTGCTAAGGTACTTATTTTTAGGGTTATTTCAAGGTTTCACTGAACCAATTCCCGTTTCTTCAAGTGGTCATTTAGTCATTTTGCGAGAGCTATTAGACATGAACGACCCAGGTATTACTTTTGAAGCCTTTATTAACTTTGGTTCACTAATTGCTGTCGTTATTATTTACCGAAAAGACATCTGGCAGCTTATGATTAACGGTAGCCATTACTTAATTAAGCGTGAGCAAAATACACAGCAAGATTTTTATTACTTATTCTTATTGTTTATTGCTACAATCCCAGCTGGTGTCATAGGTGTATTATTTAACGATACAATTGGCGGAATATCTGAACATGTCAAGATTGTTGGAGTCACTTTAATTTTAACAGCTATTGCCTTGTGGATTATTAGAAATTTGAATGGGTACAAAGGAGATGCGGAGATTACATTAACAGATGCTGTGATTGTTGGTTTTGCGCAATCGCTCGCATTAATTCCTGGTATTAGTAGATCTGGAGCAACTATTGTAGCTGCTATGTTAGTCGGTTTTAACAGACGTAGTGCTTTAAAATTCTCATTCCTTATGTATATACCAGTCAGTATAGGAACGATGGTTTTTGCTGTTAGTGATGTTCTAAGCAATCCTGAATTATCTAACCAGTTCGTTTTATATCTCATTGCATTAGTTGCAACAATTGTTGCGTCATATTTTGCGTTATTACTTTTTATTAATGTCATGACAGCAGGCAAATTAAAATACTTCGCTTATTATTGTATGGCAGTAGGAGCATTAGTTGTTATTTTCTTATAATAAATAAAAAACCCGACTGTGAACTAATCACAGTCGGGTTTGTTCGTTTTAGTCTGGAATTCCAAGTGCGATTTTCGCATAACGAGACATGCGGTCTTTCGTCCATGGTGGGTTCCATACGATATTAACTTCTACTTCACTAACTTCAGGTATATCTGCAAGTGCATTTTTAACATCTGATTCGATTGTTGCCGCAAGCGGACAACCCATCGCCGTTAATGTCATTGTGACTGTTGCTATACCTTCGTCATCTAAATCGATATTATAAACAAGCCCTAAGTTCACAATATCAATCCCTAATTCAGGGTCAATAACATTCTCAACGGCACCCCACAGATTCTCTTCTAATGCCTGATCCATGCATAGTCCTCCTTCAAACGTTCTTACTTTATTATAAACATGCTTGGACTAAATTTTAAAGTAAAATAAACGAATTATAAATAAGTTTTCATCCAATTTGTTAATTCAATCATACCTTCACGACTTACTTTATGGTCACGACCTTTTTCGCTGACAAACTTCACATTCTCACCGTTTCGCGCCAACTGTTCATAAAATTCAACAGCATGGTCAAAGGGTACAACACGATCTTCTTCACCGTGCCAAATTAAAATTGGACGCCCACTAATGACTTCAATTTTCTGAGAAAGGTCAATTTTACCTAGTTCATCAACTTGTGCTGTAATTTCTTCATTAGTATATGGCAACTCAATCCCTTGTTGTTCGATACCTTTTAGTAAATAATGCGCCATATACTGAAGCTTAGCTGACCCCATCATAAGACCGGCTACTTTCACTTGTTCAAACTGCGTTAGCGCAGCTGCTGTTGTAATTCCACCCATACTCGTTCCAGCAACTCCTAAGCGTCCAGCTTCTAACAAGCCACCTCGCGTTAACCAGTTCATTAATTTATGAAGATCAACTAAGTTATGCTGTACAATCTTCCAGAAGGCAAACTGAATTTCATCATTAGTTATATTCCCTCTTCTTTCACCATGGTGAAGAGCTTCAGGAAGAATGACACGATAACCTTGTTCAGCTAATAAATAAGCTGTTGGCAAGTTTTGTTCTTTTGCACTTGTAAACCCATGAAAATATATAACAACTGGTAGTGGTGCTGCTTGCTTATCTTGTTCATGAATCATTAATATTGGAATATCATCAATAAGTTGACGATCTATAACAATCCCCATTAAACGTCCTCCCTTTTCACTTTATTACTATAATAAATCATATAATTATGCTAAACAAATGTTAGTCATTTGCGAACGAAAGAACCATGACAATTCAAGAAAAATATGTTATTATAATTTAATTAGATATAAAAAGGGTAATGAGGTGAAACCATGAAACAACAGCATTTAATTGCGTTAGATTTAGATGGTACTTTACTAAATGACAATAAAGTGATTTCTGAACGAACGTTAAAAACAATTGAGGCAGCGAAGCAAGAAGGGCATATAGTTGCAATTGCAACGGGGCGTCCTTATCGTGTAAGTAAGCAATTTTATCACCAAATGGCATTAGACACACCAATTGTTAATATGAATGGTGCTTTAATTCACCACCCGAAACAAGCAAATTGGGATCACATGCACTCGCCACTTCCTAAAGACGTGGCGCACGATATTGTTGAAACGTGCTACAACGTTGGTGTTCAAAACATTTTAGCTGAAATTATGGATGAAGTGTATATTGAATATGACAACCAACATGACATTACGCATTTTTTCCAAGCTGGACTTGAACAACCAGCTACATTCGGAAAAATTCAAGAGAACTTAGCAAAAGATCCTTCATCAGTTTTAATTCACCCATTCGATGATCGCGTTGACCAAATTCGTCAAACTCTAACAGAACGTCATGCGACAATCGTGGATCACCGTAAATGGGGTGCGCCTTTCCATGTAATTGAAGTTATTCGCTCCAACATGCACAAAGCTGTTGGCGTTCAAAAAATCGCTCAAGAATATGGCATTCCAAAAGATCGTATTATTGCTTTCGGTGATGAAGATAACGATTTTGAAATGATCGATTATGCCGGTGTCGGTGTTGCTATGGGGAATGGCATAGATGAATTAAAATCAATGGCTAACGAAATTACAACAACAAACCACGATGATGGTGTTGCACAATTTTTAGAAGAATATTTAAGCTTACCTAAAAGTATCCTAACTAAAAAGGTTTAAACTGATTCGACCGCTAATTTAGCGGTCTTTTTTTATTTTCATATAGCTTTATAAACGTAAATATAACCAATCATATTTTGCTCTAATCGACACACACTATTCTTGAACGCGATCATTCGTGTTCAACTAACGCTGATTTCATCACTCGTTGAACTTAGGATCCTAAAGCTAAACGAGGCCGTAATGTAAGCCTTATACTTCATTTCCATTAAAGGAGGAGCTTCATGCGTCAGAAGAAGCAACAGCAGCGTAATACGAAAGTGAATCCTCAATCGAAAACAGGTCGTCGTGCATTTACAGATCAAGATCGTAAACGTAGAGAACAGAACATGTACAACCGAGGAGGATTTTAATGGAAAATAAGTTTTTAAACCAAGCCAAACAAGCAATGCAAAACCTTTCTGGAAGAGATAGACAGCCAAACGGACAAGCCCAAGCAGATGAACAAGAAGTTAAAGCAATCCAGCAATGTATCCAGTCAGCATACGAATCATGTTCACCCGAAGAAGAACAGGAATTGCAACAATTAGAGAACCAATTAAACGAATATAAGTAAAATTAACACCCTCAAAAAGTGACACAATTCGACTTGTGTCACTTTTTTTGTTAAGAATTCGTAAATTTACAACATAATTTTAAAATTATGTTGTACTAATGTCACAGATTATTTATAATTAAAGTGTTTCAAAATAATCTATATATTCAAGGGGGAGACAGTTTTGAAAAAGTTCCTAATATTTGCAACTGTAGCACTTATGATGTTGCTTGCAGCATGTGGTACAACAGGGGATGAAGGAAACCCAGATGAGTTAGTAATGGGCTTTGTGCCATCTCAGGATTCTGACACAATTGCAGAAACAGTAGAACCTCTAGCTGATGAGTTAGCAGAAATTCTAGGAAAAGATGTTGAAGCACGCACAATGACGAATTACAACAGTCTAGTTGAATCAATGGGTTCACAGCAAGTACATATCGGGTTCATTCCAGCATTTGGATATGTAATTGCGAATGAAGAGTATGATGTAGAAGTAATCTTAAAGTCTATTAGACATGGTGATTCTACTTATCAAGCTCAATACTTAGTACGTGAAGATTCTGGCATTGAAACTTTAGAAGATTTAGAAGGTAAAACTTGGGCATACGCTGATGCAACTTCAACTTCAGGTTTCTTATTTCCAGCTTCTCAACTAATGGACAAATTTGACATTGAAACTCAAAGTGACCTAACAAATAACTGGTTTGGTGACACAGTTTCAGTAGGTGGACACGACACAGCAGCTATTGCAGTTTATGATGGCGATGCTGATGTAGCAACTACATTTGATGATGTTCGTGATAACTTAGAAGAAGATTATCCTGACATTTTTGATGAATTAAAAGTCATTGACTACACTGATGATATTCCAAACGATACAATCTCTGTAATCAATGAACTAGATGATGACTTAGTTGACGAGATTCGTGAAGCATTCCTATCTTTCAATGAAGATGATGACATGATTCAAATTATGAACGATGTTTATACTTGGGATGCGATTGATGTAGCTGAACACTCTGAATATGATGTTGTAGCTGAAACATACGACCGCTTTAGAGATGAAGTTTCATTAGACTAATAGACTTTAAATAATCAATTTAGACCTTAAAAGGGAGGAGAAATCCTCCCTTTTAGGCTATATAAAACTTTTAGAAAAATCTGATTTAGAAAATTGATTTAATTAATCTATAACTATATAATACTTGCATAAACTTACAGGCATGAGGTGAAAATTGTGATTGAATTTAAAGATTTGTCATTAGTTTATCCAAACGGACATCAAGGTTTAAAGGATGTCAACTTAAAAATTGAAGATGGTGAGTTTGTTGTTATTGTTGGTTTATCAGGTGCTGGAAAATCAACTTTCATTCGTAGTATTAACCGACTTGTAACTCCAACAGAAGGAGAATTACATGTTGATGATGACAACATTTTAGATTACAAAGGTCGTGGCCTACGTAAGTTGCGCACAAAAGTCGGGATGATTTTCCAAAGTTACAACTTAGTTAAACGAAATAATGTAATCAAAAATGTATTAGCTGGCCGTTTAGGTCATACTGGAACATTTCGTTCTGTCTTCAACCTTTTTAGTAAAGACGATAAAGCATTAGCTTATGAAAGTTTAAAACGAGTCAACATTGACGAAAAACTATATAATCGTGCAGATGAACTTAGTGGTGGTCAACAGCAACGTGTTAGTATCGCACGTGTACTAACTCAAAAGCCTAAATATATCTTAGCAGACGAACCTGTCGCATCACTTGATCCACCAACTTCTCACCAAGTGATGCAATATTTACGCAAAATCAACAAAGAAGATGGTATTACAACAATCGTTAACTTACACTTCATTGATATGGCGATGGAATATGCAGACCGTATTATCGGAATGAGAGCTGGTGAAGTTGTATTTGATGGTCCAGTTTCAGAAGTAACTGAAGAAACATTTGAAGAAATCTATGGTCGTTCAATCCGTGAAGATGATTTACGCGGAGGTGTAGAAGAAGATGTCGAACAAAATGTCTAAACCGACCATAAAAGAGGACAACTATGCACCTCTTCTTTCACCTTGGCGAGTAAAAGCTAAGATTTCAGTGATTTTCTTTGTTATTATCATCTTTTTATTTTTTAGCTCTTGGCGCACAGGTGTTGATTTAAACGCGTTAATTTGGGGCTTTAGCAATATGACCCAAATTACTGATAAGTTGTTCCCATTAAACATGGGAGTTTTAGGGCCTGCCATGAATACATTGTTTGAAACAATCCATATGGCAATCATCGCCTCTACTTTTTCAACATTAATTGTAATCCCTGTTAGTTTATTAGCTGCTAATAATATTACAACGAATTGGTTCATCTATAACACGACACGTCTTATAATGAACGTTTTACGTACAATTCCAGACGTTGTATTAGCTGTTATTTTCGTTGGTTTATTCGGTATTGGCGTATTCGGTGGTATTGTCGCTCTATTTATTTTCTCATTAGGTATTCTTGCCAAATTAATTAGTGAGACAATAGAATCAGTGGACATGCAGCCTGTAGAAGCGATGCGTGCTTCTGGAGCTAACACTATTCAAGCCATTGCTTATGGTGTCGTTCCACAAGTCTTGCCGCAATTTACGTCATTCTCATTGTATGTTTTTGAGATTAACATTAGAGCATCTGTTGTAATTGGTTTAGTTGGTGCTGGTGGTATCGGTCAGCTACTTATGAACCAGTTCAGTTTCAACAACTATGGTGCAGTAATGACAATCATCATCGTTATTTTCGCTGTAGTAATCCTTATTGAATACATCAGCGGTAAGATAAGGGAGGCGATTATATAATGAGCCAACAATTACCTCCAAAAAAACCAAGATCAACAAAACAAATTATTCGTAACATCGCTATTGTTATAGCGGTCCTTGCACTTTATGTATGGACTTTTGTTTCAATCAATATTGATTTCGGACGCGTGGTAGAGCGTTTTACATCTAACTTTGATCGTGTCGTCCCTCAACTCTTTAGTCCAAATTGGGATAGAGCACCTGAGGTCATTGAAATGATGATTGAAACAATATTTATTGCTTACGTTGGTTCATTAGCAGCAGCCATTATTGCTGTTCCTTTAGGTTTCTTAGCTGCGTTTAATATGACTAATAGCCGTATTTTAGCTACCTTTGGTAAGTGGATACTAAGTGGTGTTCGTGCATTTCCAGAGATCATTTTAGCTATTCTATTTGTTGTAGCTGTTGGACCTACACCATTTGCTGGTATTTTAGCGATTGCGATCGGTTCAACTGGTATGCTAGGTAAACTTTATGCAGAAGTTCTCGAATCAATTGATATGAATGTCGTTGAAGCTATGCAAGCTAATGGTGCCAACAAAATTCAAATTATGTTCCATGGGGTAATTCCACAGGTTATTCCTGAATTTTTATCATATGCTATTTACCGCTTCGAAATTGACGTACGTGCTTCTACTATATTAGGTTATGTCGGCGCTGGTGGTATTGGTACAATGATATTTTTCGCGCAAAGTGGACGTAACTGGAATGATATGGGTATGATTTTACTCGTTATTATTATCGTTGTTACAGTTATTGACTACGCAAGTACTTACATTCGTAAGAGAATTGTTTAAACTTACAAAGCATCGATTTGTCCGCAAATCGGTGCTTTTTATATTATTATTTAAATAATATTTAAGACTTTTTCAATATTTACATATTAAGCTTTATCAACTAACATAATGAATAACATGAAAGCTATGATAGGAGATGACGTAGATGATCGTACTAAAAAATAACGAATTTATTGAACGTAATGAAGCAACAATTGATATGGAAGATCGAGGACACCAATTTGGTGACGGAGTTTATGAAGTTGTCCGTGTATATGATGGTGAGGCCTTTTTATTACAAGACCATTTAGATCGTCTGCAATATAGCTTAAATGAAGTAGAAATTGATTATGACGTTAACGAACAAGGGTTAAGCCACTTACTTCAACAGTTAATTGAAAAAAATAACATCGATGACGGCGGCATATACTTACAAATCACTCGTGGTGTAGCTCCACGTAATCACCCATACCCAGAAGATGCTGAGCCTGTCTTATTTGCTTATCCGCTTAAGTTATCCCGACCACTAAAAGCACAAGCTCAAGGTATCACAACGATCTTACAACAAGACTTTCGTTGGTTGCGCTGTGACATTAAAAGTTTGAACCTATTAGGCAATGTTATGACAAAACAAAAAGCAAATAACGCCAAGGCTGGTGAAGCGATCTTCTACCGTGATGAGGATCATGTTACAGAAGGTTCTTCAACGAATGTGTTTATTGTTAAAGACGGTAAGCTTTATACACATCCAGCAAATAATTTAATTTTAAACGGAATTACACGACGTTACATTTTCCACTTAGCTAATCAGTTAAACATTCCATATGTGGAGACTGTATTTAGCTTAGCAGACTTAAAGGATGCTGACGAAGTGTTTATTACATCCACTTCAGCTGAAGTAACACCAGTTGTAGAAATCGAAGGACAAAAAATAGCTAATGGACAACCAGGACCCATTAGCCGGAAACTTTTAGACGCCTTTTTCGAATATAAGAATGTGGATCAATTAACAAACGTTTAAGTGGTCTGTTTTGTCGTTTTTTTAAACAACCACTCTGTAATGTAATACAAGTTGAAAAAGAAAATAACATGAGCGATAAACCAGTCAAAAATAGCGACGATATCTGTTACAGCAGGTGTCGTCGTTTTTGCTAAAATTGTTAATGGAAAGTAAGTTAAAAATGCAATGAATGACAATAAAGCTGCTATTTCCATGCGACGCTCCCACATCTTGTTGTTTTTCGTAATGAGATATAAATAGACGCTAACGATTAATGTAGCGACAAGAACGTGTAAGGCGTATTCAAAAGCAAGGTACAAATTTTCTGGAACAGACTCACTTGGAGTATAAATAAAATCAATATTTAATAGTAACGTAAATAATTGCTTACCCGTAAATGCTTCAATCACGTACAAGTATAAGCTGATGGCTGTTGACGCAATTAAACCGACAACGACAGCTATGTATAAATAACGCATTAGCTCTTCCCCTCCTCTCCATTATTAATGATACCATTTTCTAATTGACTTTTCTTTTGTACCGACTTAATTCGTGCTAAGATATAAGAGAGAAATTCAGGGAGGGATTCACGATGGCTGTAATTGCAGAACCAACACCAAATCCAAATGCGATGAAATTCACAGTAGACAGTGTTATTTTTGAAGGTGACGATAGCATCTCTGTCATGCAAGGTGAGACAAGCGAACACAACATTTTAAATGACTTAATGGAGTTAGACGGTGTCGATAACGTATTCGGTTACTACAACTTCATTACCGTTAATAAGACGTTTGATGCTCAATGGGAAGAATTAACACCTAAAGTGGAGAAACTAATCGAAGGATACGGTTATTAATAAAAGTTCCAGCTAATCAGCTGGAACTTTTATTTTTACACGATAATTCAGCGATTTTTTTGATTTTCAGGCGAAATTTCAATTATTCCGGTGAAATTCTAAATAATCCGGCGAACTGCATTGATATTCCGGCGTTCGCTGAATTAGTTCACTTATGGTACTTCAAACGTCACGTCTTCTTTAAACGGATGATCTTGAATCTCATCACCATTTAATTCATAAGGTATCAGCTCAATTGTTGCTTCATATTCACCAGAATCAACTCTGACCCCGTCTTTCGTATAGTCCCAAGAATCTTGGAAATCCATCTCATCGCCTGGAGACAGTTCACTCGTTTCTATAGCTTGGGTAAACATCATACCTTCAGAAAAACGATAAACCTCTTCACCATTTGGATCTGTTACGACGATTTCAAATTTTTGACCAGACGAAAATGATAACGTTAAATCTTCATTTCCTTCATGCGTCAACTTCATATTAAACTTAACACTGTCTTCACCAGGTTGAACATCGACATCAAACGTTAGTTGATCCAACAAAGCATCCACTCCTGTTAATTCTTCTTCACTTTCTTCATCATTTTCTTCATCATCATTTGGCTGTTCTCCTGCATTATTTTCACCTTCATCAGGCTCTTGATCTTGTCCACCAGTTCCACAGCCAATTAAAGCTATACTTAATAACAAAACCATCAAGTAAAAAATAATCCTTTTCATACGAACACCTCGCGTACTTATTTTTGTACTCTATTAGACGTATGCAAAATTTTACTGTTACACTTTTTCATCTTCTTTTCTAAAGAATCCAAAAATACCAGTCGTTTGAACAATATTAGTAAATGAATTAGGATCAGCTTCTTTGACGATATTTTCTAAATCATATAGTTCATAACGTGTTACAACAATGACAAGCATTTCACGGTCTTCATCAGTAAAAGCACCTTTAGCTGGTACACGTGTAATACCTCGAACCATATTCGAATGGATCGCTTTTGTTACTTCTTGACCTTTTGCCGTTACAATCATGGCTGTTAACTTACTGTGACGTGTATGAATCGCATCGATCACACGTGTTGTGACATATAACGTAACTAATGTATATAAAGCTTTCTCAGCATCATATACTAGTCCAGCAGCGATAATAATCGCACCATTCAGTGACAGGAAGTAAACACCGATTGGACGGTCTTTTAATCGTGATAGAACCATCGCGATAATGTCCATACCACCTGTTGATGCACCCCATTTTAATGTCATACCAACACCAATTCCACCAAACAAGCCACCAAACACAGCATTTAAAAGGATGTCGTCATTAGCAATAACTCTTATCGGGATTGTTTCAAGGAATAACGTCATAAATAATACCGAAATAATACTATAAATCGTAAACCCTTTTCCAACTTTAAGCCAACCTAATATGACTACGGGAATGTTAAGTAAGAATAATAGAATACCTGTACTAATATCTATATTAAAAAAATCTTGAGATATACTCGCAGATATTTGGGCAACTCCTGTAAAGCCACTAGCGAATACGTTAGCATGCTCTAAAAAGAAGTTAAGTGAGATCGCATTAAAAAATGCGCCGATAATAACGATTACAAATCGTTTTGCTTCAAATATAAACATAATAGCCTCCTGTCTAGCATTGACGTATGCAATTTGTCCTATTAAACTAAAGTATAATAGTGATTGAAAGAAATATCTAGGAGGAAATCCATGAGCGTAAAATTAATTGTTGATTCAGGTTCAGATTTACCTAAAGACATTTTAGAACAACACGACATTGACATCGTTTCGTTAATTGTTCATTTAAATGGACAAGATTATTATGATCGCGACACCATTGACTCACAGAAAGTATATGACGCTATGCGTGAGGGCTCCGCACCTAAAACAGCGCAAGCAACACCTGATACGTTTTATGACGTATTCAAACAGTATACCGATGAAGGTAGACCTGTCATTTATCTAGCATTTTCATCAGAATTATCCGGTACTTATCAAAGTGCAATGATTGCTAAACAACAAATTGAAGATGATAACGAAAGTGCTGAGATCTACATCATTGATACACGTGCTGCATCAATGGGACACGGCCTAGTAGCCTATCATACTGCAAAAGCAATCGCAAATGGCGGAAGCGTTCAGGACATCCTAGACACAGCGAATTTTTACGTGAATCATATGGTTCATGTTTTCACCGTAGATGACTTAGAATACTTACAGCGTGGTGGACGCGTTAGTAAAGCTCAAGCCTTTGTTGGTGGTATGTTAAAAATCAAACCACTGCTTCATGTTGAAGATGGTAAACTAGTACCTCTTGAGAAAGTGAGAGGCTCTAAGAAAGTAATCGGCCGCATGGTTGATTTAGCTGGTGAACGTGGTAATTCATTAGACCAACAGACAATTGCGATTACGCATGGTGATGATGAAGAAACTGCTCAAAAACTAGCAGAAAAACTTAAAGAGGCATATAACCCACAAGATGTCATCATTCACCAAATCGGCTCAGCCATTGGTGCTCATGCTGGTCCAGGTACAATTGCACTCTTCTTTTTAGATGATGTCCAGCAATAACTCTATATCTTAAATATACCCAGATGATTAACGTGTTAACCAATCATCTGGGTATTTTATTTATTCTCCTCATAATATTCTTTCTATGAAATATGTATAGTATAATCAGTTTAATAGATTATTTTAAGGAGGTTACTATGGACTCGGTTAATTGGTTTGATTTTATTACTCCAACAAGTTTCTCATCATCGGTCATAATCGGAATTATAATTGTTCTTATTCTTATGTTTATTGTGTGGATTCAAGTTAAAAAGATTAAATTTATCATCTCTCTATTTATAACTGGTACAATCACGGTGATCGTCTTAGCCCTCTTATTAGACTGGTTAGGCTATTACGATTGGATGAGCTTATAAGCAAAAAATAAAGCAGAGGCGCAATCCTCTGCTTTACTCATTACTATTACTATTTTGTTCTTGTTTCAGTCGATCTTCTCTTCTATTTTTACGATACACAATAATCGCAAATACGATAAATGCTCCTAACACACCGAAGAAAAGCAACGTAAGCGGCCAGTAAATACCTTGATTCGGCTGTACATTAAAGACGTTAGACGATTCACGTTCTAATGAGACTGTGTACGTGCCGTCTTCATTTTCACGAATTAAATCATCTTCAATTAACCCGCGCATTTCCATATCAGCTGGTAAATGGTCAATTTCAGTATATTGAAATTCCGGGCTGTTATTAATTGCTACAAGCACACGATTTCCTTCATGTTCACGCTCAAATACTAAGAAATAATCGTCGTCATGTAATACATTCATGTCACCATGACTTACTTCAGGAAAATGGCCGGTAAAGCTTTCTAACTTCTCAATATGGCGAATTAATTGCTCATCACCACTTAGAAAGTTGACCATCGCATGGTGGCTATTATCCTCAACTAAACCATCAGATGGAACCTCTGTACCTTGGAATAACCACGGTTCATTCGGCGTCATATATAAATATGTTAATGCCATTTTCCATCGAGTAATTGGATGTAAACCGCTTTCCTCCATCGCTCTTGTAAACCGATCAGTCGTATAGTGATCCATGTAATGGACGACACGTTCATCATCTAAATAAGGATCATTCAATATAGAATCATAATCTACTTCGATCGTTTTAAACAATTCCCGTGCGTCTTCACGAAACTCACCATGAAGCACACGATCAAATCCTGCATCTAATATAGATTCAACGTTACTTTCGTTGAAATCAGCTAAATCGCTAATCCAAAACAGATCTGACAACTCATTTGTTAGAGTATCGACATAATCAACCGGTAATTGATCAACATCTGAAATGTAGAAACCAGAAGTACCTAATGTTTCTTGCCAGTCTGTCATTTGCTCTAATAAGTAAGCTTGTGCTGCTTCATCTTCCACCTGAATTGTACCTTCTTCAGTTACCCACTCTTCTTCCATTAATGGACTGTTTTCACTCATTTGTTCCATTGGGAAGTGTAGTATAACCTCA
The DNA here is from genome assembly GCF_007991275.1 of Alkalibacillus haloalkaliphilus. Classification (GTDB taxonomy): domain Bacteria; phylum Bacillota; class Bacilli; order Bacillales; family Alkalibacillaceae; genus Alkalibacillus; species Alkalibacillus haloalkaliphilus. Next base: position 23,497 of record NZ_BJYA01000009.1, read on the forward strand.
ATCCCTGCTTCATTAAACATGTCTACTGTCTCAATTGCGTCTTCAATTGAGCCGAAAGTTTGTTGGATTTGTTCGTAATCCAAAACAGTTTGACCTGTGTAATCCTCACTTGCAAAAACTGGTGATAGCACAACATGAGAAACACCTAAATCATTATCAATATGACTGATTCGATCAGCTATACCGACAAAGTCACCGCCATGAAAACCAAAAGGGTCATTACGGTCTACTCCTTCTTCTGTTATACTATTAGAATTTTGAAAGCGATCGATCAAAATATAATAATAACTGTTTCGCTCATCGTCTTGTTCAGCTTGTCCGACAATTGGGAAGACAAGCATGAGTGCTACGAGTGAAACTAATAGAACGGTTAATCGTCTCATCGCTGTTACCTCGCTTTAAAGTACTGTTTAAAATAGAAAAGCCCCTTTAACAGGGACTCTTCTTAAGGTAAAAAGCCGAATGGCAAGCGACCGAAGCCTAATGCTAATGCAATAACTAATGCAAAAGCAAGCTGTAGCCAGCCAGCGAATTCTTTTTTACCTTTTTTAGCTTTTGCTAAAGTCATTTCCATTGCGGCTATTACCCATACCCCGGCGATCAATTTAATAATCGATTCAGCGAAATACTCACTTTGTACACCGAAGTAGAAACGGAAGAATAAGTCAGCCCCTGTAGCAATAACAAGAACATAAAATAAACGTAACGTCATTTGTAAAATTTTTATCGGTTTTTCTTGTTTATTTTGCTTTATCATGACATAAGCAATTACAAATAGAATAATTGCTGCACTCCATGAAAAAATATGTATAAGTGCCATTTGTTGATGGTCCATAGTACATACCTCCTTTTATGTCTATCCTATCACGTTTTAAAAACGTATGCGATAAAATTGTTGACAACTTTGAAACAATCCATACAAACAGTTATAATAACTAATAGTGTTAGAAATTTTAACCACTAAGGTTATTCGGTTATTTTAACAAAAAGCCCCTAACCGTTACATAAGCGGGCACTAACTTTCTCAGGAGGGATTTTATGACTCGTAATACTGAACAAATTATCAATCAAACAGAACATTTTGGCGCAAACAACTATAAGCCATTGCCAATTGTTGTATCAAAAGCTGAAGGTGTTTGGGTTGAAGACCCTGAAGGCAATCGTTACATGGATATGTTAAGTGCATATTCTGCGGTTAACCAAGGTCATCGCCACCCTAAGATCATTAATGCACTTAAAGAACAAGCTGATCGCGTAACACTAACATCTCGCGCATTCCACAATGACCAATTAGGTCCATGGTATGAAAAGATTTGTAAGATGACGAACAAAGAAATGGCGCTACCGATGAATACAGGGGCTGAAGCTGTCGAAACGGCTATTAAAGCAGCTCGTCGTTGGGCATATGACGTAAAAGGTGTTACTGAAGATAAAGCTGAAATTATCGCTTGTACAGGCAACTTCCACGGTCGTACAATGTCAGCAGTATCTTTATCATCTGAGGCTGAATATCAACGTGGTTTTGGGCCTTTACTACCAGGAATCAAAATTGTCCCTTACGGTGATGTTGACGCATTACGTGATGCAATCACTGAAAATACTGCTGCATTTATTTTCGAACCAATCCAAGGTGAAGCTGGAATCGTTATGCCACCTGAAGGGTTCTTAAAAGAAGCGTATGACGTGTGTAAAGAAAATAATGTACTATATATGGCTGACGAAATTCAAGCTGGTCTAGCTCGTACAGGTAAAATGTTTGCTTGTGATTGGGAGAATGTTGAACCAGATGTATTAATTTTAGGTAAAGCACTTGGAGGCGGGGTATTCCCTATTTCATGTGTTGTTGCGAACGAAAATATTCTAGGTGTTTTCAACCCAGGTTCTCACGGGTCAACATTCGGCGGTAACCCAGTTGCAAGTGCTGTATCATTAGCTTCATTAGAAGTATTAGAAGAAGAAAAACTAGCTGAACGTTCATTAGAACTAGGTCAGCATATGCTTGATGAGCTTCGTTCGATTGATAATCCTACTATTAAGGAAGTTCGTGGTAAAGGGTTGTTTATCGGAGTTGAGCTAAATGAACCTGCTCGTAAATATTGTGAACAACTTAAAGAAAAAGGATTGCTATGTAAAGAAACACATGAGAATGTAATCCGCTTCGCACCACCATTAATTATTGAAAAAGAAGACTTACAATGGGCGATCGACAAGATTAAAGAAGTGTTGTAAACATGAACAAAACCCGAACGAATTCACAACTGAATTTGTTCGGGTTTTATTTTAGGTTCTGTAATATTTGGTGGGTAGCTGTAAATTGCTATTTCACTGCAAAGGAGTTGCGTGCTTATGCACATAAAAGGATTTGAATAAATTCAATTTATGCGTACACGAGAAGAGAATGATTGCTATCACTTTTATGTTGGACACCCACCTTCATGTTTTTTCATTTGTTAAAAACTAGAGAAATAATCGTTTTTATAACCTTGATTAAAGCACAGA
>NZ_BJYA01000010.1 GCF_007991275.1 Alkalibacillus haloalkaliphilus
AAGTAAAAGAAACCCAACCTTTTAAGTAAAAAATCATGGAAATCTAAGCATTTCCACCACGGTATGATTAAGCCATACTTAATCAATTTGTTGATATCACAATAAACATAACAAACCCCAGTTAAGGGACTTTTAAAGTTAAGTCCTTTAACTGGGGTTATGTTCAAAGTCAACCGGATCATCTTCTCCAGTTATACTACAAACTCTACAACACCACTTAAGAATACAAATATAGCAATTAATACTATAATCGCACCGAACACTTTTCTTCCTTCAATAAAGCGTCTAGCTGCCATTAAACCAAGCATAGCACTACCTGTAAACAGTGCAATTGTAATAAAGATTTGGTCTGCAAACCATCCTAAAATGATAAACAACAACGTAACAAATGATAATACAATTTCATAAATTAATAAGCGATTTGAAGTCATTTTGTTCTCTCCTTTTAAACAACCCATAAATAGAAAATATAAGATAAAATTGCTAAACTAACGATTAATTGAAACGGAAACTTAAACTTTCCTAAGCCCTCGGTCAACTTGCCGATAAACAATGACATATAGATCGTACCACCTAATAGGAGTACTACGACAAGGAATTCAATAACCCGCCCTACATAAAGGACGTGAAATACATGACCATTGGCATTTAGCATAATTAATATAAATACACCGACTAAAAAGACAAAGAAACGTGATGTTAACTCTTCAAACGATAGATCTTTCATGTACGCACCTCAATCTCATTACAATATCTCCGCTTCATATTGTAACTGAAAACATAACGTAACACCATCAATTTCATTAACGTTTATGGTTCCACTTGAACATTTTCAACTTCAACGATCTTCTTTTGACCCCAAGGCGATAAAGCGATGGATACTAACATTCGCTCTTGTGAAGACTCAATTTCACCTTGCTGTTCATAATGTGCATGATAGCGGTCAAGTCCTAAATCAATATGATGTACTTGCTCTTCATCTTGATAACGATAACGTGCCATAATGACAACATCATCACTTTCTGCACTCATTTCACGATCAGATGCTGCCTTGAGATGATAGATCCCTTGTTCATCGGGAGTAAATAAGACATATATTTGTTGATTGGATTTCACATCGTCTGACGCAAACCAATTTTCAGAACGTACGGTTTCAGCTAAATAACTTAAATGAACATAATCACCGTAAAAAACATCCTCCGTATCATATGCCTCTGTCTGAATCGTAATCACTTTACCAAATCGATCTAATGCATAACTGGAAGTGACCATAAATAATAGAATGACGACTTGAAGAGCAACCGCAATTAAAAACACTCTACGTCGCATCATGATCATCACTTCCTTTCGTTTGATTCTGTTGATAACGGTTCAACAACAGTCCAACTATAAATAAAATGATACCACCAATTAAGAAAAATAACGTGCGGTCTAATACTACCCAAGCAACTTCTACATAAACAATGCTTACACTAATTAAAAAAGCGATGATGCCTAGTTTTTCTTTACGACTATCTTCAAACTGATCACCTTCAATCATCTTCCCAATTGAAAACGCGAACAACACAAGAGCAGCAAGTAACGTCGAAAATTCTGGCCATACAAATACCGGTAAAAACAACACTAATTGAATAACACCGAAACGTTCACGATTTAGGACCGCTAGTAACACTGCCAAACTTAAAAATGGAATGAGAAATAAATAATAAACTATATCATTGACAACAGGCTGCCAACCCCAGTTAAAAAATAACGCTTGATAAACTACTATAATAAACATACTTAAAACCGAAACGCCTTGTAGAGGCTTACTGACAACACCTGTCTTAATGATATAACTAAATAAATATAAAATAAGCGCAAAGATTGTATACCAATAATACGTTAACTCTTGAATTGAAAATGCAAATAACAAAATAGCTAACAAACTAGTAAACAACCACATTAAGTTTTGTTGTTTTATAAAATAACCTACCGTTCCATAACCAACGACAAACAATGCCATGAGTAACCAATTAAAATCATGCAACTGCATCGTCGAAACGAGCTGGCCGATAAAAACGACGACTAAACCAAAAATCCAAATAAACACTTGGGGCTGACTTAAATAGATAAGTAATACAGCAAGCCCCCACACTAAAAACGCAAAAGCACTATTCATACTAAAGTGATACATGTCTCCTAAGAGGAATATACCAGCACCAAATATAGATAAAGCGACTACAAAAGCAAAAACACCAATGCCTTGGCGATTTTGCATAAAGGCACGAGCTCCAACGAAATAAAACAAGAGCATAGCACCAATGATTAAAACAACTCGCCATAAATGATGTATAGAAGTCCAATTTGCTGCAATTAATGACAGACAAGCAAGACCGATTAAAACAGCTGCTAAAAAGAAAAATAGCATCGGTGTGGACTGTCGTTCATATCGACTAGCAATTGCTTCTTTTTGACTTTCGTCGATAATCCCTTCTTCCACCCATTTTTTAGATTCTGATTCAATCCAACTTTTTTTCACGTTACGACCTCCTTTTTAGCCGCTGCACCTTTCCATACGTCAACGTACGATACACCCATTCGAAAGGGCCGTACTGAAAAACTTTTAAGTACCAAATACTTAATACGACTTGCACACTATATACAATGACAACATAAGCCATTAAATCTATTATATTGAGTTGACCGTAGAAATTAAACCCAACACCATAAAAGAAAACAAACGCGATCAATGACTGTAATAAATAGTTCGTTAATGACAGCTTACCAACAGGTGCAAGAATTGATTGAATGAACATGCCACGACCATAACTAAAGGTGACTAGTAAAATTAAGAAATAAAATAAACTTGAGAAAGACCCGCCAATGCCTTGTTTAATATAATCTAACCAAACAGGATCACCCATTAAATAAGGGCCTACTTTAAACACTATGAAAATGATAAGTGTGATCCAAATCCATTTTCTTATATTACTGATGTGTTGTTTCGGGTTAGTCACCCATCCTAATTTAACTAAAACAATACCCACTAAAAACATAGGTAATATGGTTAAAATCATTAAAATAACTTGTAATGGATTAAACATGACTAACCAATCAGCAATGTTGCGATCAAAAATATCAGCATATGTACCTGTATATAATGCGAAAGACTGAGCGATCGCTTCTTCATCACGATAATTTGCTAGAAAGTCACGCGCTGCGTAATTCATGAGCGTCATGAACGCTGTAACCGAACCGAGCATCCACGCTGCCCATTTTAACAATGAACGAACAGGCTTTTGAATTAACCAAATAGTTAAAAGTCCTACAATACTATACGTAAGTAAAATATCGCCATACCAAATAAAAACTCCGTGTGCTAAGCCGATTGCCGCTAACACGAACATCCGTCTTCTTAACACTGACTTTGCTTGGTCGTTCACTTTTTCTGTTAGGCGCTCATACATTATGTAAATGCCGACACCAAATAATAAGGCAAACAACGGATAAAAACTAGCTTGAAACAAGACACCAATAAACGTTAATAAAGCTGAATCCGTTGCCGACTGATAAAACGAATCGATCCCACCGTACATAAAATGAGGCGAATGAAACGCTAGCACATTCACAACTAAAATTCCTAATAAAGCAAAACCACGAATAGCGTCAATTGATTGAATTCGATTTTGATTCCCTTCCATCCTCTCACCTCTTCTCTCTATTATAATTCATTTCTAGTTATTGACAAAATCAAATCTGATTTTAACGGTGACAAATAACTACGAGATACATATATTAATATGAAAGGAGATTGGTTATATGCCTGCATTTGTAGGAGCTGTAAACGTTGTGGCAGTGGATTCTTCAAGTACATTTCAAATCGGCGATACGTATATGATGCAGCCGATGAGCAGCGCTAAAACATTTGCAGGTGGCGGTTCATTTAATACGGGGCAAAATATTGAAGTAGAACTTGGCGTTTCTAATGTTTACATTGACCCTGGATTTTTGTTTGAAGGTGGCAAACTATGAAGCTAACAGTACACCAACAAATTCACATTAATTTTCTAAAAGTCGATGCGATTACAAACTCCTCTGTTTTACAAGTAGGAAGCTCAGGTTCTATCCAATCTGTGTCCAATTCTTATAATACAGGCGAGTATGATGAACCAGCTCAACCTGCAGAACCGCTTGACCAACCACTCGTAAGAATTCCGAAACTACCAATTCCTGAACAAACCGAGAAGGAGTGAGCGATATGCACGTCCATCCTTACATCATCGAGAGATTAAACCGTCTTGAACAAAAAGTAGATTACCAAATGGAACAGGTGGCACAAATCATATCCTTGCTCCAACAATTAAATGAGGAAGAACCAACAGAAAAAAAGCAGGCAACAGTCGATACAATTGAATACCATTTCGAACAATTGAAAATTGAAACCCTAGAAGGAACATTAAACATCGGCTTAACACCACACCGTGACCTTCCTTTCGAACAACTCGATCTACCGAAACAACAAGGCTTAACCGAAATGGAACAAAACGCACTTAAAGAATTAGAACCATTCATGCGTGAGGAACTTCCTAAAAAGATCGACACAATTGCAAGTGAACATAGTGTCGAGTTAACAGACGAGTGGAAAACTTTACTCATACAAGATGTTCATAAACAAATTCCAAAGCGTGTTAAAGAGTATTTAAATACGATGAGTCCTAATGATCGAATGACAGTAGGCTCAGACAGTTTTTCATATATAACGAACCATATTCGAAAAGAAATATTAAGTGGGATCAAAGACCACATGTTGAAAATAAAGGAGCATCCTGATGAACGTTAATTTTGTAAATGAACAATTAAGTGTTGGCAATATAGAAGTGACCGGGGTCTCATCTTCTTCACTTTTTATAGTTGGAGATGCTGACCACCTACAATTCACATCAACTTTTGATACACCTCCAGAATCGTACTTCATTGAAAGTGTCGTCCCATTCTCAGCAGGTCGATAAATGATGAGAAACAGTGTTGTTAAAACGATTAACACCAACATTTTAGAGTTTTCATCATCATTAAGAATCGGGGATACGAAATACTTAACTCCCCTTTCAATCGCCCTTGCAATCCAACAAGAAGGTGCATATTTTACTAGAGAAGTACAAAGACGACACACGTTTATGAATTATGACTTTTTCACTGACCCACTGCCAGAACATCTAGCTGACTTTCGGCCAAACATCACCCGTCACAACAAAGGCGATATTAAAGTTGGCCACATCAATGTCATTGGTGCAACCGCAAGTTCTACGATTCATATTGGCTCAATAAAGCATGGAGATGTCGTCAGTCGTGTCAAACATATACGTCATCTTCTCGATACAGATGAAGAATAAGTGTGGGAATTTATAATAAGTAGGTGATTGATTTGCCATCCATTGTAGGACCGTTAAAAATTAATAGTGTAGATGGTGGAGGCACAGTAAACTTTGGTGATGCCTTCTACATTTCACCAAAATCTTCAATGAAAACAAACGCAGGTGCTGGAGCATTTAATACAGGTACGATGGTCCAGACTAATAGCTTCTTAAGCTCATCTAACCCGATTGACCCTGACTATAAAGACCAACCCATCATTGCGAATAAATAATGAAAAAGGCTGGTGTTGTGCCAGCCTTTTCTAATAAGTGTTGGATGAAATGGGGTTGTTGTTGGACGAGCGGGCATAATTGCCGAACAAACCGCCCTTAATGTCGGACGAACTGCCCTTAGTGTCGGACAACACCCTTGTCACACAAAAACGGATGCCAAAACTCAATTGACATCCGCTCAACCTATTCTTTCAACATCCTCAATCCATTTAAAATAACTAAAATCGTACTGCCTTCGTGAGCAATCACGCCATAAGGCAACGTTAAGTTTTGAGAGAAGTTCGCGACGATTAATAATAGAATGACAGAGATCGAGAATACTAGATTTTGCTTAACAATTCGGTTCAAACGTGATGAAAGGTTAAACGATAAGTTAATGTTTTGTAGTTCACTATTCATAAGCACCATATCAGACGTCTCGATTGCTACATCAGTTCCAGATCCCATCGCAATGCCGATATCTGCTTTTGCCATAGCCGGTGCGTCATTCACACCATCACCGACCATCGCAACCGAACCGTATTGTTTTCTCAAGTCATCCACTTGAGAAACTTTTTCTTCTGGCAAACATTGCGAGATCCACTCTTTAATGCCAGCTTCTTCACTAATTTTCCTTGCTGTTTGTTCATGATCACCTGTTATCATAATCGTTTTAATACCACGGTCATTTAATGACTGAATTAACGCCTTTGCTTCAGGACGAATTTCATCTTTAACCGCCATCACCCCGATGACATCATTACCTTTCACAATGAACATAATTGTCTTACCTTCATTTTGAAGTGCTGATTTCCGCTCTTCAATCTCTTCAGGCAACTCATCACCTGATAAAATTTTACTAACGAGCTGCTCATTTCCGATATACCACGTTTCATCTTGCACGACGGCTTTAACACCGTGTCCAGTTAACCCTTCAGTCCAATCTACATCAAGTCCATTCTCCACATTTTGCTTCTCGCCATATGCGACAATCGCTTCTGCAATTGGGTGATTAGACTGCCTTTCAATCGCTACAACTTGATTTAAAACATCGACTCGATCAGCACCATTTGTCACATAAAAATCTGTTACAACGGGTTCACCTTTAGTAATCGTACCTGTTTTATCAAACGCCACAGCCTTCATCTTTGAAAGTTGCTCGAGGTACATGCCGCCTTTCATAAGGACGCCTTTCCTTGCTCCAGTACTAATAGCCGATAAAAGCGTCGGCATAATCGAAGCAACAACAGCACATGGTGATGCTACAACTAACAACACCATCGCGCGATAAAACGTCTCTTCAAAATTAAAGCCAAATATCAATGGGGACATTAGCATAATACCAACTATGACTAAGACCGTTATTACGTAAGGCCCTTCAATCTTTTCAATTAACTGCTGACTTGGCGGGCGATTTTCTTTCGCTTCTTCCACCAACCTAATCATCTTTTGGAACAACGAGTCTTTATTTTCTTTCGTCACTTTTACAACGAGTGACCCCGCACCATTAATTGTTCCGTTATAGACTTCATCTTGTTCCTTCTTATCAACTGGAAGCGACTCACCTGTGATTGTTGACTCATCAACTGAACTGTGACCACTTAAAATGACACCATCAACTGGGATCCGTTCACCATTTTTCACAAGTACGCGGTCGCCAATTTTTAAGTCGTCTAATCGAACTTGCGCGACAAAATCGTCATCACCTAACTTATTAGCTTCATCAGGTGCAAGTTGAATTAGCTTAGATAGATCACGCTCACTTCTTTGATTCGCATACGTCTCAAGTGCACCACTTACAGAGAAAATAAATATTAAAATAGCTCCTTCATGCCAATATCCGATTGATGCTGCACCAAGCGCTGCAATAATCATTAAAATCTCGACATTTAACGTACGATCGTGAACTAAATCAAGCACGCCTTCTTTCGCTTTAAAATAACCACCAACTGCATACGTTAAAATATATAGCACTGCTGTTAAAGCAGGACTTCCCCAAGATTCAGATAGAAATGCGACAATTAAAAGTAAGCCACCCAAACCAGCCATAATGATCTCGCGGTGACGTATTACTTTCGCTTTAAATGTGTTAGGGTTTACCATCACAAACTCCCCCTTCATTCTTTTTATTATAATTTATATTATTTTATAATTATTATAAATAGTATAATACCACATTACTTACTCTTATTGAACTAATATGCAAAAAATGATAAATAAGGAGCATTTAAAACGGTTTTACCTATACAAAAATCCGCTCAGGAAAAACTCCTAAGCGGATTTGCTTATTGATAAGGGACCAATTCTATTCTTTTAGTAGCTATAGCATCGACGAAATACTCATTATGATCCACCCCGATCATAGTCGGTTCATAAAAGTTTAAGGCATTAATCAATTGTTGCACCACCATGATATCTAAACTATTAGTCACTTCATCCCAAATAAATAACTCATTGTGACCTAATAAAGCATTGGCTAAAAACACTTTCTTCTGTTCACCTGCACTCCAATGTTTACTAGAGGGTTCAGTAAACCGCGATCTCTTAATTCCTAATTGATGTAACAAGTATAAAAATTGTTCACGTTCTTTTTTAAAAGGATATGCTTTTAAAGCCGAAGCAATATCTAATATGTGCTGATTCGATTGATGAAGTGTTGAACAATTTTCAGGTAGTCTCAAATGATATTCACCCATTGTTTCAAACTTATCTTGGCCTAATATAAAATTAAGTAAAGTCGATTTACCAATACCATTCTTCCCCTCAATAAACAACCTTTCCCCTGGTTGAACATCGATATCGATTGGTTCAAACAATGGTCTGCCGTCTCTTAAAATTGAAAACTGTCGTAAAGACAACACTTGCTTCCTAGGGTGATTAACCTTTAATTTTAAGTCACTTTCTTCTTCAATATTGTTAATGAGGCTTCTTTTTTCTTCAACCATTTCTTCGGTTCTTTTCTTAATCGCTTTTGCTCGTTTCATCTGCTTAGCGGCTAAACGCCTTTCAGAAGAGTCTTTCGTGCTATTTTCTCGCTTATTACCCCAATTGTTAACTTGACTTGAAACCTCACTTAAACGTTTTATTTCCTCTTGCAGCTTTTCATTTTTCTTATGAGTTAACAAGTCAGCATTCAGTTTTTCGGCCTTCCATGTTTCCAAATTACCTGAGATGAGATCAATCGACTGTTTATTAATCGCTAAAACATGATCGACAAATTGATTAAGAAAATGTTCGTCATGACTAACGACGATAAAACCTTTCTTCTGATTTAAATATTGGCCTACAACGTGTCTACCGTGTGCATCTAAATTATTAGTAGGCTCATCAATTAGCGGAAAGGCCTTTTCATTTAAAAACAATTCGACTAACAAAGCCTTTGTCTGTTCTCCGCCACTTAATAGATTAAACCTTCTGTCTAATAAATCCGGCGACAAACCGATTAAATTGAATTCACGCTCAATTTCCCATACTTCTACATTAAAATTTTGTTGCAGTAAGACTTCAAGTGTCGTTAATTCTTCATGTACTGCTGGATATGAAGGGAAATACTTAAACCTCAGCGTAGATTGTAGATTCCCTTCATACTCAAGCTCGTTTAAAAGAATCTTTAAAAAGGTCGTTTTCCCCCTACCGTTTCTTCCAACAAGACCTAACTTCCAATTTTCATGAATGTTTATATTAACGTCTTTAAAAATCGGCTTAGCCATTGATAAATATTTGAATGTCAAATTTTCTATTATAATATTTCCAGACAATAAAAAAACCTCCGATCTACTTCTGAGATAGGAGGCAGTGCATACCAAAATATAGACTTAAAGAAAGGTATACTTTAAGCCAATAAATTCGAACATCACTCAATAACCCTACCTCAGAAAAAATCAATAAAGACATAACTAACCCTATTCAAAATGTCAAAAATACACCTGAATAATAAAAGTTATGGAAACCACTGATCATTTCTTAAAAAGCTAGAGTTATTGAATCATGATTATAAATTCATCCTTCCAATAATTGTTATACTAAACATAATACAGTACCCAATTTTTGTCAACCAAGCATAGGCGCCATAACTCCTGCCACACCTTCTTCATACCGCCCATCAAATTGTTCTAAGATAAGTAATACACCGAAAGTCGCTACAATCACAATAATCGTAATGGAAATTAAGCCGGCAATGATTAAAAACACCATCTTCCAGTTGATTCGTCGAATAAATTGTCCAATTGTACTAAGCCAATTCTTCAAAATACCATTCCCCTTCTCCCTTTATGGCAAAATGGGCTTGCCGCCACGATATCATGACGACAAACCTTACATTTCAATTACTAATGCTCGGTCAAAGAAGTATAAGTAAACGCCTGCTAATTCTACACCCCAGATTGATTCAACCGCTCTTCGGTATAAATCGACTTGGACTTCATATCGATTCGCCAATCGATCAATTTGCTTTTCATTAACGTCCCCGACAATTGTATCGGTTTTGTAATCAACTAAATACCACTTTCCATCAACATTCATTAAACAGTCGATCACACCTTGGATGAGTACACTTTCATTCGTGTCATCTTGCCAATTAGGATAGACTTCTTTCGCTTTTAGCTCCATCGTAAATGGCAATTCGCGTCTAACGTCTTGTGCTTCATTTAACAGCTGACCAGCCCTTGTATCGAACAATTGTAAGATAGCATCATAGTCGATGACTTCAGCTTCTTCATCGGTCAAAATTTCTTTAAACACAAGCCCTGATACAAATTCTTCTAAACTGGCTTGATCCCAGTTTCGGTCAAACGGTAAATGCTGCATGACAGCGTGCATCGCGCTACCAATTTCAGCTTTCGTTAACGTTTTAACATCTTGTTGCATAAAGCGCGGACGTTTTAACGATGATTTCATTTGTTTACGTAAGAAATCAGTCGCACTATACTCATCTTCCTCTTGGCGTATTCGCTTCAACTCTGTCACGGTCTGCTTAGCACGATTAGACTGACTACTCGGGTATTCATATTGATACGTCAAACGGCGATCAACTTCATCAAACTGTTCTGTTTTCTCTTGAATTTGACTAACATCCCACTCTTTAATCGCTCGCTCTAACGTGTCATTACGCTGAACGGTAATAAACTCTGGATTTTCATATTCCCTAGCATGCTCCACGACGACATTCCATTTCGAGTCATCACGACGAACCTCTTCAGGTACTTGCGCTGGCACAACTCCTTCATGTAACGCATCAGCCATCTCGTGGCGGACAAGCGACATGCCAATCCAGTTCATATAATTCGCTTGATCACTTCTCATGTGGGCTGGCAACACCCAATATTGATGCGCGCCCACTTCAAGCCACTTTTGTACACGTTTACTATAGTCATTAACCGTTCCCATAACGACGAGTTTCTCTTTCGCACGGGTTAATGCAACATATAAAACACGCATTTCTTCTGCTAACATTTCCCGCTTCATCGCAACAGTCATAGCTTCAAACGGGAATGTTTTATACATAATCCGGTTATCAACGTCCATATACTTCGCGCCAAAACCTAAATCTTTATGAAGTAAGTAACGCTTCTTATAATCTTGTGTATTAAAGTCTTTATCTGCCGCCCCTAAAATCACTAATGGGAATTCAAGACCTTTACTCGTATGGATCGACATTAAGCGCACAACGTCTTCTTGTTCCCCTAAAGCACGAGCTGCTGCTAAATCATCGCCACGCTCTTCCATCTTCTCAATAAAACGTAAGAAACGGAACAACCCACGATATGACGATCGCTCATAACTACGCGCTCGGTCATACAATGCACGTAAATTCGCTTGGCGTTGCTTACCACCTGGAGTACCCCCGACGAATTCGTAATAACCCGTCTCACGATAAATTTGCCAAATTAAATCAGATAACGCGCCGTACTTCGCTTGTTTTCGCCACTGTTCAAACATCGAGAAAAATCGCTCTAAACGTCTCATTAATTCAGCATTTTCGCCTGACTTCATGTAATTTTTCACCGCAACGTCAAAACTTTCTTTACGGCCATGCAAACGAATTTGTGCTAACTCATCTTCATTCAAACCAACGATTGGGGACTTCAAGACACTAGCAAGCGGAATATCTTGCTTCGGATTATCGATTGTCTTTAACACATTTAACATGACTTGAACTTCAATCGCTTCTAAATAACCAGCTGATAGATCAGCGTAAATCGGAATGCCAAGTTGTTTTAATTCCTCAACAACTGCACCAAACCACGTTTTCGAACGCATTAAAATGACAATGTCAGAATAGCGCACTGGTCGTGGTCGTTCTGTTTCTTTATCAATGATATACATCGGTTCATTGTCATCGGTCCCAACCCACGATTGGATCTTCTTCGCATAGGCACGCGCTTCAATTTGCGCTTTCTCTAAATACTTCCACTCATCGCTTTCTTCTGGCTCTTCTCCATCTTCTCGTGATAAAATATGAAGCTCTGTATCGACCTCAGTATCCGTTAACGTTTCATAAATTTGATTACTATAAATTAATTCAGCATCTTTTTCATACTCCATTTCGCCAACTTGCTCATCTAACAATTGACGGAAAATGTAGTTCGTACTCGCTAACACTTCATGACGACTACGGAAATTTCGCGCTAAATCTATACGCATGCTCGGTTCTGCTTCATCTTGGAACTGTTTATACTTCGTCATAAACAAACTAGGCTCAGCATGACGGAAACCGTAAATACTTTGCTTCACGTCACCAACCATAAATAAATGACCGGCTTTTTCATCCCCTGTTAACAACTTTAAAATCGTCTCTTGTACTAAGTTCGTATCTTGATACTCATCGATCAACACTTCACGGAATTGGTTTTGATACTGTTTGGCAACGTCAGACGGTTTCAAATCATCCATCGTTGCCTCTTCAGCTAACAAAACATCTAAACTATAATGCTCTAAGTCCGCGAACTCTAACGCTCCTTGCTCACGCTTTTCTGTTTCTAACTTCGCATGAAACTCTTTGACCACCGTGACAAGTTGCTCAATGTGTGGCACCAGTTTGCGCAAATCCTTCACAAACGAAGCTGGCTCACGGTTAAACCACCGCTCGGCCATATCGGTAAATTTCTTTTTGTAACGCTCACGAATCGACTTCACTTGTTTTTGCAATTCAGGGTCACATTCATATTTTTTACGCGAAAGGGTGGCGAACTTTTTATTCGCTAACACTTGTTCACGCATATTGCTCCACGGCCCACCTACAGCTGCTATGACTAACTGGATCTGCTCTTTGTCTTGTTCTAACGCTTCAACATAATGCGCAGGCCCGTCAACGTCTTGTGCGACATCTAATGCCTGATTAACATCAAACATTGCCGCTTCTAGTACTTCTTTAATATCGGCTTTCGCAAAAGGCATCCACTTCAGCTCATCAAGTGGCGCATCTTCGCTCACGTCATACATCGCAACTAACTCATCCAACCATTCAAACGGCTTTGGATTTTGCAAGGCGAACTCATGAACTTTCAACACTAACTCTTCTACTTGTTCATCATTACGGTCGTTTGAAAAACTATCGACGAAACGGAAAAACTGCTCTTGCTCGTCTTCCTCTTTGCCGTACCACTCTTCAAACACTTCTTGAATGACGTCTTTTTTTAACATTTCGGACTCCACTTGATCTAAAATACGAAAGCTTGGGTCTAAATCAAGTTGGTAACTATATTTCCTCACAACGTTCATACAAAAGGAGTGAAGCGTTGAAATGTTCGCACGTTGTAGTAGTGCGATTTGCTTTTTCAAATGGTGAGAATCTGGATTGTCTTCCAATGCTTTTTCAAGCGCTTGACCAACACGCGTCTTCATCTCTTGAGCTGCCGCATTCGTAAATGTCGCCACTAACATTTCATCAATGTTAAATGGATCGTGTTCATCCAACATCTTCTGAATAATGCGTTCAACTAAAACCGCCGTCTTACCAGAACCAGCTGCCGCTGAGACGAGTATGTCTTTTCCACCTTCATAGATCGCCGAGGCTTGTTCGTCAGTCCATTTCATCTACTTCTCCCCCTCTCGTTGAACCATTTTCTCTAAAATCGTTTCATCTTTTTCATCTTTTAACCGCTCGAATTCATTTTCTTCAAGCGACGGATCGAATTGACAGACCGACTTGTACGGACAAAATGTACACGCGACGTGGTCTTTCTTTTGTATCGGGTCAAGCTTCACTTCACCACTTACAATTTCATTACCGGCCTGACGCATCATCCCTCGAACGTACTGATTCATACGCTTGAACAGATCTTCATCAACTGTTTTAGAACGACTATCAAATGAACCATCTTTCTTCACACCAAATGGCGCGATTTTCGATGAGCCTTGTTCTAATGAGCGGTCCATCGCTTCAGCAACTCTCTCATCTTCTAATAACAAACCATTCATCTTATATTCTTTAAACAACGCTTCTTCAACAGCATCATCATCGAGTGATTTTAACCCTGTATTGTTTAACGTCGGATTGTGCACGTGGAAATAAAGTACACCAGCAGGGTCAGCCTGCTTACCTAACCAACGATCAGAATACGTTAAAACAACATCTAAATACGTTAACATTTGAAGCGCTAAGCCGTAATACACATCGACTAAGCTTAAATCTTTTTTACTCGACTTATAATCAATAATCCGTAAAAACAAACGATCATCAATTTCCGTCTGGTCAACACGGTCGACACGTCCACTTAATTCAAGCTTATAACCGTTCATTAAATCAAGCTGCAACGGTGGAAGCTTTTCTTTTTTACCAAAGCCAATCTCAATACCAGCTGGCGCAAAGTCCGTATGTTTCGATTGTTTCGCCAGTACGGTCGTCGCCCGAATGATCACTTGTTCTAACTTGCGTAAAATATATTGATAACGATTAGAACTAAATAAAATTTGGTGCTGTAACATCGGGGCTAACTGCTCGACTGCCAGTCTTGCATATTTTAAAATGTCATCACTCGTAAGTTCGAAAAACGCCTTACCGTCTTCAAACACCCACTCTGTAATATAACGAAGCGATTCATGGAACAGCTGACCAATGTCAGGTGCTTCTAATTTATATAAATTACGCTCTTGTAAGCCTAACGTATATTTCGCAAAGTAGTGATAAGCACATTGGTGATACGTCTCTAAACGCGACACACTAGAGCGCATCGTTTGATCAAACAATTGACTCGCTGTATCATCTTGTAAGCTTTGCGGTTCGTTTCGATAAAACAGACTACTTAACACCGTCTGCGCTTGTCCTTTTTTAGACTCTTCATTCATAAACCAATGAAGCGTATCCCAATAAACGTCATGCGTTGGATAACCGCGTAAATACTTCGATAACTCCGCTGTTAAAATCGCACGCGCCTTCACCGGATTCGTAATAAAACGCATCGGATCTTCGTCATCTTCATCATCAAGTAAAAACTTCTCCTCTAAATCCGCATACATCTCTTTTAATTGCTTCACAATCGAAGCCGGCATTTTCTGCTTACCTTCCTCATCACTTAACGGATAACTGACCCACATCTTGTCACTAGCAAGCGTAAACGCTAAATACATGTAAAAACGATCATCTAGTAAAACACGCTCAGCTTGATCAGCCAACATCATCCCTTTAGATTCAAGCCACTCACGCTCATCGTCAGTGACTAACCCTTCACTTGGTGGCTTCATCGGGTAAACACCGTCATTGACCCCTAAAATGAAACACACCTTTACATTGGCAATACGCGAACGTTCCACATTACCGACAATGACGTGATCGATCGTTGGTGGTACGTGAGAGAATTTCAACGTTTCAAAACCAGCTTCAATTACTTCACGGAACAATTTAAACGAAAATTCCTCTTCTCCAAGCATGTCGACCATTTCATCAAACAGCTGCATGACCGCTTGCCACGCTTGTTCTTGTTCACGTGCCACTTCGACTTCACCTTGTTCATCAAAATCATCACGAAGCGCTTCTAACGACTCAGGTACATCTAAATGCTCTAACCAGGCAAAAACTGCTTGCAGTCTCGCTTCTACTGTTTCTGCCTCACGCACGTTACAGTCAAATGCTTCTAAAGCATCGACGACTTGCTTACGATACGCATTAATTTGCTTTTGCATCGCTAACTCTTCATCTGTCTGCTTACGAAAATCAAGGCCAAACAACCGTTGATACGTCCACTCTTTATTGCTTAGCCATTGATCACGTGTACGAATGCCATACTCTAAACAATAGTTTTCTAAAAGATCAATCGCATCAGCTGTAAGCGGATATTGTTCATCAGTCGGTTTCACAAACCCAGTCTTAAGCAAACGAAACAGCGTATCATAACGCCAATTTCGCTCCACGACTTCAATACCTGTTCGAATCAGCTCAATAAACGGGTGGTTTAACATCGTCTTCTTTTCATCTAAGAACACTGGAATATTATAATCTTTAAAGATCGTTTCAATTAAATCATGATATGTATTATCTTCACGAATTAAAATCGCTAAATCACGATAACGATAGCCTTCTTCACGCGTTAAGCGGACAATCTCT
The DNA here is from genome assembly GCF_007991275.1 of Alkalibacillus haloalkaliphilus. Classification (GTDB taxonomy): domain Bacteria; phylum Bacillota; class Bacilli; order Bacillales; family Alkalibacillaceae; genus Alkalibacillus; species Alkalibacillus haloalkaliphilus. The sequence continues at coordinate 16,147 of NZ_BJYA01000010.1, forward strand.
TGTGCCATCCCCTCGACTTCCGCACGCGGATGGACTGCTTCAACGAGCTTAATCGGTGCACTTCCTTCATACTTCGGAGTCGGCTGCCTTCCAAACTCACGCTCTAAATGTTGAAACGCCGGATTGTTTTTGAACCTTTGTTCATCTGGATACAATTTAACCGGCTCATCGACTTTAATTTGAAACGTCTGCGCGATCTCTTCTAACGTCTCATACGTCGTCTTCGTTTGATAAAACAAGTCTAAATCGCCTAACCCTTGACCACGACCGTCATAGACGAGTGCGATCTTCACATCTTTTGCATAACGCATTAAGGACTCAATAACATAATATTCTTGTGGGGTAAAACGGTGGAAACCGTCAATGTAAATCGTCGCGTCTTTTAACACGTTCGTTTCAGCAAGCTTTTCAACAAGCATATTCAGTTGGTCTTCACTATCCACATAATGCCCTTTTAACTGTTGATCGAGCTGATCATAAATCATCGATAAATCTTCTAATTTATGCTTTAACGCCACTTCATTCGGCGTTAAATGTTCGAACTGGTTCAATTCAGCTAGCACACTTTGAAGCGTCTCAGGTGTGACGCGATAACGCTTAAGCTCAGTAATCATCGTCTCAAGCTGATCGATAAACCCTTGCTTATCCATCGCCTTTTGAAACGCATCAAACGACTCTTGATGCTCTTCCGCAATTTTACGTAGTAACATTTGAATACCTGTTGACGTAATAAACGGCTTCGTCCCACCACCGACTTCTTGGAACACATACCACACTAAACGCGAAAAACTAAACACTTGAGCACGAATCGAGCCTGCTAAATCACTTTTCCGTAGTAAATCATACTCTTGTTGGAACGCCATTTGGTCCGGCACGATATAAAAAATCGGATCACCTTTCGGGTCTTGCTTTAATTCACGTTCGATCTCTTCTAAACAGTACGAGCCAATTTCCGCTCCAGCTCGTCCTAAAATAAACTGTAATCCCACATGCGCTCCCCCTTTTAATTGTGTTACAATGCTTCTCCATCTTCACGTTCTACATCGACCTTCATTCGCTTCTCAATATATTTTCCTAACAACCAAAACAGGCCAATTGCGACACCAAGAATAATCGTACGAGCTGGATTTTCTGCAAATGATGCAATACTATCGCCGACATACGACACGGAAAATATCATAACCGCTTTACCTAATGCGAACGCTAAGATGACTTGCTGAATCGACATTTTCGTAAATGCAGCGACGACATTTAACAACGCTGATGGCGAGAACGGAAAACATAACAGTAAAAACAATGGTCCAAATCCACGACGGTCAAAAAACGACGTGATCTTCTGAATATGGCGTTGATATTTAATTCGCCTTACCCAGCGAAAGCGTTCACTTTTACGAACCAAAACAAAAACGATAATCGCACCCGCTACACTTCCAATCCATGAAAATAAAAAGCCCCAAAATAGCCCATAAACAATCGAATTTGCCAAGAGAAACACGATAATCGGCAAAATCGGGATGAATGCTTCGATAAAAGGTAAAAGAATTCCCGGCAAAGGCCCGAAACCACCATAGAACTCTAGCAATTGGATGATCAAATCGCCTATAACTGAATCTGATATAAGGTCGTGTAGTTCTTCTAAATTGGTTTCTTCATTCATGGTCTCTTTCTCCCATCCTGTGTCTCTTATTCCATTCTATAAAAAAATAAGCCTTTTGCCTACTTTTTTACAATGACACATGTTCCACGAATTAGTGTTTGATATTTTTTCGTTTTTATCATACAATAATAGAACAGATGTTCGATTAACATATGACGGAGGGATCATCATGCCTTACTTAAGTGAAGAAGAAGGACAAACGGCATCACGATTTTTATTCTTATCCATGGCGATCGTCGTCTTAGAACAAGATATTAAAACGGTCGAAAACGGATCATTTAAAATAAATGAACCATACTTAGAACTACTACGCCGCATGATTCACCAAGCACGCACTGAACGACGCGGCCTTCGCAAAACGATGGACCAGAAGAAAATGGACGTCGTCTTCATCCAGAAAAACGACACTTTCTCCACGTACCTCTTTCTAGCTCGCGGCTATGAAGAAGAACGACGCTACTTCAACCCAGCTATTCGGAAAAAAGTCGAGCACATTTTAAATGAACTGATGTATGACATCACGACCGAAACGACGAAGCCAGCACCGGATTTTGCATAGAAAAAGGCAACGGACAAATGCCGTTGCCTTAATTAAACCGACTTAAACGAAATGGTTCGATATTAAATGGTGTACGACCATGCAAAGTTAATTGCGTCAAAATCTCACCAACAACACTACTAAATTTGAAGCCATGACCTGAAAAGCCACACGCGACATAGACGTTCGCATGATTAGGAAGCTTATCAATTATAAAATGGCCATCAGGTGTGTTCGTATAAGTACATACTTTACCTTCATCATGAGACATCGGCTCTTTAAAGATACGTTCAACTTGGCTTGTGACATCTGCCAGATCATCTTCATAATGACCAAAAGGCGCTAACGTCATCGGGTCTTCTAACGCGTGACCACTATCATGTCGACCTAGTTTCACACCTTGATTTTCAATACTCGGAAAACCGTAAAACGTCTTCCCATCAACATCATAAGCCCAACCTGGGAAACGGCCGCTATGGTAAAGTTCTTCATCAGCTTGAAACCACGAAAACGTTTTACGCGTAGGATTTAAAGGCAATTGTTCATTTAAGTGCGCTAACACTTGATTCGTCCCTTTACCTGCTGAAATGATGAGCTTTTTAGCTTGGATTGTTTCATTGGATAACGTAATTGTCACTTCATCATCTCGGGTCTCAAGCTTTTGAATTTGTTCATTAAACTTAAACTCAGCATCAGCATCAAAAGCTAAATGACGATACGCCTGAATGCAACGCTCACTCATTAACACACCTGAATCAGGCTCAAAACAACCCATTAAGTGATCATCAAGCTGAAACCCTTCCCAACGCTCATTGACTTCATCAGCCGTTAACGTCTCTAAATTAAGGCCATGCGTCTTAGCACTTTCAATCACATTTTTAACGAAACCAGACTGCTTGTCCCCGATATTTAACACACCCGTGGGATCAAACAACTTCTCATCAACTTGTCGGTCAAGCTCATGCCACAACTCCTGTGCTCGAAGCGCCATCGGGACATAACTTTCCCCTTCACCATAAGCATGGCGAATTAACCGCGTCTCCCCGTGATGAGACCCTTCACTATGCGGCGGATCAAACGCATCAATTAACACAACCCGCTCATTTTCCTTTGCTAAATAATAACCTGCAGCCATTCCCATCGAACCTGCGCCAATTATCGCCACATCATACATCTATACACACCTACTTCTTAACGATTTTCAGACAATTAGATGTATTTTAGCAATTAGGGTGGGGTGTGTCAAAATTATTTAAAGTTGATAATTCGAGATACGCTCCATGACTAAATGGCGGTACTGCGCTGTGCGGTTTAATTGATTCGTTAACGACGTTTGTGAATAATTGACCGTTAAAGTTTTACCACCATGAAAATAAATTCGCGTCATTTTCGGAGCCAGACGCTCAAGTTTTGAAACATAACTGTGAGCGATCCAAGCACACTCATTAGAATGTGGCGAAGTCGTTGGCATAAAGAACATGCCAGATGAAGCTTCCACTACAATCGGTGCTTTACGTGATACACCAAAAGCTTTTCGAGTACCATCAAGGCGACCTTTCAAACTACAAGCATAATAATTACAAATATCATCCATTAATTGTTTCGGTGTTAAATAGCTGTAAAATTCATCGTCCGTATCCACAACATACGAACCATATACACCATCCGAGAATTTATGTGGCAATACCGCCATAGTTTGTGCAGAAATGCGTCCATTTTCTTTAATTTCCATAAGAATCTCTCCCTTTGATATAATTTTCAAAATTATATTAAAAAATATTTATAAAAAAGTAAAATAAGGTTTTTATGCAAAAATACACGTTTTTGTGTAAAAAAGTATCAAAAAACTGTACAAAGTTGTCATAATTATAGGGAAAAACAAAAAAAGGTGATCCTGAAAAAAATTTTTGCTACAAAATCGCAATATTAGCTCCAAATGGCTCATAGAATGGCGAAAACAGCTCATAGAATGGCGATAATGGCTCATAGATTTATAAAAATAGCTCATAGAATTGCAAAAATAGCTCATAGGCTTACTAAAATAGCTCATAAATAGTGCATTTAACTAAAAAGAACTCTCCCTATCCAGGAAGAGTTCTAACTAATTTATTCATTTCGACAACAACGCGCGATCGCTCGCCATTCGCTTTCCACGAATGTTTTCGAAGTTTTGGAGGAGGTCTGGGACGGTGAGTTCGTCTTTTTCATCGTCATTGGCTTCGAATATGATTTTGCCTTCGTCCATCATCCAGAGGCGGTTGCCGAATTCGATGGCTTGTTCCATCTGGTGTGTGACCATAACGGTCGTTAAGCTGTGTTTTTCAACGAGTTCGCGTGTTAGGCGTAAGATCAGTTCTTGTTTTGACGGGTCGAGTGCGGCTGTATGTTCATCTAACAGTAAAATCTTCGGCTCGGTGAATGTTGCCATTAATAGTGATAACGCTTGGCGCTCACCGCCTGATAGTAAGCCGACTTTCGTATTCAGTCGGTCTTCTAAGCCGATCTCTAATGTCGCTAAATGTTCACGGAATCGCTCACGAAGTTGTTTTGACACGCCACGGAACAAACTGCGTCTTTTCGTTCGTCCGAGTGAGATGACCATATTCTCTTCAATTGTCATCCCTGGTGCGGTGCCTGCCATCGGATCTTGGAAGACACGTCCAATATAAGCAGCGCGCTTCTGTTCAGGAAGTCGCGTGACATCACGACCGTCAATCGAAACTTCACCTTCATCAGGAATGATTGAGCCAGCTAGTGTATTGAGAAGAGTCGACTTACCAGCACCGTTACTTCCAATAATCGTGACGAAATCACCCGCTTCAAGCTTTTGATTCACATCGACTAGTGCTAGTCGTTCATCTGGTGTATTCGGGTAAAAGGTTTTATGAATTTCATTTAAACTAAGCATCGTCTTCTCCTCCTATCCACTTGCTGCTTTGGCTTTTGACTTTTTATATTGGTTCTTCGCATTCGTCTGACCGAGCCAATGTGGGAATACTAAGGCGACGACAACGATCAGTGCTGTAATGAGCTTCATATCACTTGCTTCTAAGAAATCGATTCGAAGCGCCATTGAGTAAATAATTCGATACACAATCGCCCCTAAAATAACTGCTAACGTCATGCGGACAATTTTGTCTTTACCAAATAGCACTTCACCGATAATAACTGAAGCTAAGCCAATAATAATCATACCGACACCTAAGTTAATATCGGCAAAACCACTATGTTGAACGACCATTGCACCGCTAAAGGCGACTAACATGTTCGAAACACCCATTCCAACGATAATGTACAAACTCGTATTCGCTGAGAAGCTTCGAACCATCTTCTGATTGTCACCCGTCGCACGTAAAGTCGTCCCCGCTTCAGTCCGTAAGAAGAAGTCCATTAACTTCTTCACGATGATGATGAGTACTAAAAGTGACATTAACGCGTAAAACGACCTAGGGGCAAAATCAGCAATTCCTAACCAATGAAACGGCGCCATGAAGATCGCCTCTAAATTCAACGCTTCCCACCAGTTATTTAACGTCGTAAACAACGTATGTTCATTTAATAACGGAATGTTCGGCTGCCCCATAATTCTTAAATTAATAGAATATAAAGCAATCATCATGAGAATGCCGGCTAATAGAGGGTTAATATTCCCTTTCGTATGCAGTAAGCCAGTAATACACCCTGCGAAAAATCCTGCGATCGCCCCTGCAATCGTTGCGGTAAACGGGTCGGTGCCATTCACAATCATGACTGATGTGACTGCACCACCTGTTACAAAGCTTCCATCAACCGTTAAGTCCGGGAAATCTAACAATCTAAATGAAATATACACCCCTAGTGCCATAATCGCATAGATTAAACCTGATTCAATTGCGCCGTATATTGATGTAATCATGCCTTACTCACCTTCTTCTTCAGTCGTGACAATCTCCGCTCGTTCTGTTAACTCATCTGTTAGCTCAACGCCCATCTTTTCAGCGGCATCTTCGTTAATTTGTAAGAATAGATTTTGAGGATATGATGCTGGAATGTCTCCAGGACTCACTCCATCTTGTAAAACTTGTGCGGCCTTTTCACCTGCTTCATAACCAATGTCAAAGTAGTCAAAACCAAACCCTGCAAAACCACCACGTTCAACTGAATCTAGTTCACTGACAAAGACTGGCATATCTTCATTTTGACCAACTGATAAAACAGACTCTAATGCACTAACGACGGTATTATCTGTAATAATTAAAAACACATCAGCTTGTCCGATTAGCGATTCAGCTGCTTGCATGACTTCTGATGAAGCTGACACGGTTGCTTCGTGTGTTTCCAAACCACTTTCACTAGCCACTTCATTAACTAATTCAATCTGTCTCACTGAATTTTGCTCACCAGAGTTATAAACAAGACCGATTGAGTCATAACCTAAATCTTCTACTAGTTCGACTGCTTGTGGAACAGCGTCAGGATGCATATCTGCTGTACCTGTTACATTACCACCTGGGTCTTCCATCGAATCAACTAATCCTGCACCAACAGGATCTGTTACAGACGTAAAGACGATCGGAATATCTTGCGTTTCATTTAGTGCAGACTGTGTACTTGGCGTTGAATTACCGAAAATTAAATCAACATCATCACTAACGAACTTCTCTGCAATGAGCTGTGCGTTTTGATTATCGCCTTGCGCAAGTGACACATCGTAAAATACTTCTAACCCAGCATCCGCTAATGCTTCTTGGAATCCTTCTGTTGCTCGATCAAGTGAAGGGTGCTCTACAATTTGTGATACACCAACGACAAAATCAGCTTCATCACGCGTTAATTCGTTGTCAGCTTGATTGTCTTCAGAATCAACATCTCCTGATTCTCCCTCACCATCACCACATGCAACTAAAATAACCATGAACCCTACTACCATTAATAACAACATTCGCTTCATCATTTTAACCTCTCCCCTTTTACGCATATACGCTTTTAAGTACTAAAGAATTTCTGAATATTGTTTTCAATTATAGGGAATGCCACAAGTAAAATCAACCCTAAAAATAAAAAAAGATTCCCTAGCCATTTCGCTAAGGAATCTTTGTAAACGCTTACTATACTACTGTGTTGCGACTTGTTCTTTTAAGCTTCTTCTTAAAATTTTTCCAGTCGTATTTTTCGGTAGTTCATCTAGGAAGTTGATTTCTTTCGGTTGTTTATATTTTGCTAATTTGTCTTGTGAAAGCTTACGAAGATCTTCTTCTGTTAAGTCTTCATTGTTTGACACGACAAATGCGACGACCGCTTCACCTAAGTTTTCATCTGGTACGCCAATAACGGCTACTTCCGTAATATTCTCATGGCTGTAAAGTACTTCTTCTACTTCACGGGGATACACGTTGTAACCACCGACTAAAATTAAGTCTTTCTTACGGTCAACGATGTAGAAATAGCCTTCTTCATCTTGTTTCGCCATATCACCTGTATATAACCAACCATCTTTAATCGATGCTTGCGTTTCTTCAGGCATTTTGTAGTAACCATTCATAACATTCGGTCCTCGTACAGCAAGTTCACCAACTTCACCTGTTGGCACTTCTTCACCGTGCTCATTGACGACTTTGTTTTCAACGTTCACAATGCTCGTTCCAATTGAGCCTGCTTTACGCGGACGATCAAGTGGATTAAAGCACGTAACAGGTGACGCTTCTGATAGGCCATAACCTTCAGAAATTTGAACATCAAAGTGCTGCTCGAACTTCTCTAATAACGCAACAGGCATTGATGCACCACCTGAAATACAAAGGCGAATGTTTGAGAAGTCTTTCTCCTCTTCATTTGGATACTGAAGTAAGTAGTTATACATCGTCGGCACACCGGCAAACACAGTCGCTTGGTGCTCACGTGCAATGTTAAATACCGCATCTGGAGAGAACTTCGGTACGATTAAAATCGTTGAGCCATTCACTAGTGGCGCATTTAACGCAACGGTTAAACAGAACACGTGGAACATCGGTAGAGCCGCAATGACACGGTCGTTTTCACCGATCTGTAAGTATTCTGCCGTATCACGTGCATTAGAAAATAAGTTTCGATGCGTTAACATCGCACCTTTTGGCTTGCCTGTCGTACCTGATGTGTACAAGATGACAGCGGTATCATCATCGTTTAAAGTCGGACGGTCAAACTCTAAGCTTCCGGATTGGACAAGCTTTGTAAATGAGTATGTCTTCTCTTCCAATGGCGATGTGCGACCTTGTAATTGCGGATCTGTTTCACCAACAATATAATGCTCGACATTTGGAATTAAGGACGTCATCTGATCGAACTTCTCCATTAAAACATCTAACGTGATAACCCCTTTAACATCACCGTTATTAATGATATAAGCAATTTCATCTGCCGTATAAATCGGGTTAATCGGAATAACTGTTAAACCTAAACGCATCGCACCGTATAAACCAATGACAAAGTGTGGCGTATTACCAACCACCAATGCAATATGGTCACCTTTTTCATAGCCTAATGACTCTAAGCTAGATGCGAACTTCGTCACGGATCCTTCTAACGTCTTGTAATCCGTCTCTTCCCCATTAAACACATAAGCCGGCTTTGTTAAATGTTGCTTCGCCGTTAAAGACAACTGATCACTTAAATTCATCTGTCAACCTCCCTTTGTATGTAAGCCCTTACAAGTGATAATTGAATGAATAATCATTCAATTTAAATTTATTATAAATTATTTAAGTCACTTGAGCAAGCTACAAAAAGCCTAAGAACTAGATAATTCGCTTCACTCTTCCCACTTCGCCACCTTCTAAACGGACTTTAATACCGTGCGGGTGATTGGCAGATTTCGTTAAAATATCTTTTACGATTCCTCGCGTTAGCTTACCTGTTCGTTGATCTTGTTTTTGAACGACTTCAACTTCCATTCCTACTTCTACATTGCTTCTTTGTTGTCCTGACATCCATGCACTTCCTTTACTATTAGTTATATTCATATCCATCAAAAATTGGGCTCACCAAACGGTTCAAAACCTCTAACCCTTCTTCGCGATCAGATGCTGGAGCTGATATGACATGGCCATCATCACTTGTCCAAGATCCAAGCTCTGGTGTGTTATGTATATCTTCTCCCCACACTTGAATCGTCAATTCAGAAAAATCATCACTCATATGTAAATGACCAATCGATTGTAAAGCATCACCATCTCGATCAATGTATGTCACATCACCACGCCTAAAACCATCTTCTACAAAAGTGATTTCTAACACGTCAGCACTTGCTGTTTCAGCTGGGTGGATGACTCCATCAATCGTCATCGTCCCTTCAAATCGCTCATCAGAAAACATATGATTTATAAATTCCCCATCTAATTCAACCGTCACAATTTCTTCTAAGTCTTCATTACCTTCACCGACTTGGAACAATAGCCCTTCATACGTTTCATCAACATATTCTACCGTACGTGATAACCAAAAGATACTCCCAAACACTACCAAGCTTACAATTAACCATAAACCTTTCCGTTTCAAAAGTCCTCCCCCTTTTTGTTTAAACTTTACAGCACTTTTTCATGAAAGGCAACGGCCTATTCTTACAACAAACAATCCCTAAGCCTAAGACAGTTGCATACGTTATAAAGGAGTGAAAATTGGAAAGGAGATTAACTATGTATTACAACCCTTATGACATGCACCAACGTTGGAACCATCAAGAACAAGGATTGGATCAACATCATGGGTGGAATCACCACAATCAAGGATGGGATCAACAACATCAAGAATGGGACCAAAACTGGAACAACAATAACGGCTACTGGGATAACAACAATAATAATTGGAACAACAACAATGGCTACTGGGACAATAACAACGGATGGGACCATAATAACCCTGCATGGCACCACCATCACCCTGGTCACCACCACACTACAGATCACGGCCCCAATCCATATGTCGTCAACATTGAAAGAGCAACTATGATGAACGACAACTACCGCACAGCCCTATGGACAGGTGAATACTTGCAGTTAACACTGATGAGCATTGAACCTGGAGATGATATCGGCTTAGAGATCCATCGTGATCACGATCAATTCATCCGTGTTGAAGGTGGTCATGGCTTAGTCCAAATGGGAGACCGCCGCGACCGCTTAGACTTTCAACGTCAAGTAGCTGACAATGAAGCGATCTTCATCCCTGCTGGAAAATGGCATAACTTAATTAACACTGGACGTAGACCACTTAAGCTTTACTCAATTTACGCACCACCAGAACACCCACGTGGCACTGTTCATAGAACTAAAGCAGAAGCTATGGGACATAAACACCATTAGGCAAAAAAGCATCGAATTGTATAGCAATTCGATGCTTTTTTATTTCGGTAATTCCAAAAAGAATTCTCTAATTTCCTCTGGCAACTCATTTACAGAAAGCACCTCTAACCTCTCAGTTCCAGGAGAAGTCATGATTACATATGACTTTGAGTTATACTCGAATAACGTGAACTGCCCTACTCTATTAACCCTATTTTCTTGAATGTAGTTAAACTCTTCCTCGGAAAAATACTCTTCATATCCTTCTACACTTAATGATTGCACTTCGTCAAAACTATCTGCAAAACGTAACTCTTGATACATTTCAACCGAGTTTTTAGGTGTGAGTATATAAACATAGTATAATACGGCACCAGCTATAATTACCGCTGGAATAAAGAAAGTTAGAGATTTTTTCAACGTTTTTTTATTAACATCCATTTTTGATTCCCTCACTTAGTTTCACTCCGATTTGTTCATTCCCAACCGCCATGCAAGTCACACACCACACATTGCAATGGAAAAATTAGGGTGATAAGATATAACTAACACTTTTCTCAAAAGGAGTCTTGCTTTGTGAATATGAATAATATCTTGTTGACGATCATTTTGTTAATTTCATTGGCCATAACAGGTTGTTCAATTGGCGCAGATGCTTCAAGCGAAAAACGAGTTGTCTATTCAGAACCAAGTATCATTGAGTTACTAAACAAAGTATCTGAAGACTTCCATCATGCTACAATCATTACCACTAACGAAGGACACGAACTAATACTAATTGAACACCCTCAACACCAGTATCAAATTAACCATATTGACTATGTTGACGACCAATATGTTCTTATCAACACGACAGACCGTTTAAAACCTCCTGAAGGACATGGAGGAACGATCGGTGTTGAATTAGAAGACGAAGAGTTTCAGCTGGAATTAATTCCGAGTGATTCGGCAGAACATGACCTTCCTAGAATCAAAAGTGATGAATTTGCTATTAATCTTACAAACGAAAATGGTGAATCGTTAATTGATAACAGCTTTGAGCTTAAGTAGTTTTTAAGAGGAATTGACCAATTTCAATAGTCTTTCTTCCTCACTATTTGGAAGCTTTTCTTCTAACCGTGCACCAGCAATGATTGGAAGCCACTCCATCACTTTTTCTCTATGCAACCCACTTTTTTCACAATACATATGTAAATACATTTCCGCCAAGTCTATTGAAGCTTGTGAATACAACAAATAAGAGCGACAAACATCTGCAACAGGATTTCCTGAACTTGCATCAACCCAATCAATGATTGTCATTTCATCGTCATTATTTTTAATAACATTAAACAAATGAAAATCTCCGTGACAAAGTTTGTTGTCAGACGGCATTGATTGTAATTGCCCTAGTAACCTCTCTTTTTGTTGATCACTTAATAGATGAGCAGACTTAATTTGACGCTTTAATTTGTCCGTCATTGTCTCGATTTCAGCAGCCTCAATCTGATGAATAGCCTGCTGTACTTCTATAGAAACACCCATATAGTATGCTGTATCTTCTTCATTATCATGGAGGAGGTTACCTAACGTTTTTCCTTTCACATACTCCATAATAATAGCCTGTCTTCCATCAACCTTCGTTACATCTAACACTTTAGGTACAGGAAGGCCACATGAATAGGCGAACTTTTGCTTATTCACTTCATAGTATGGGTCAACATTTGTTAAGTGCTCATGGAACACCTTTACAACTCTATCGCCCGACAAATAAATATTAGCTGTATTGCCGCTTGCTATTGGTTTACCTAGGTTCAATATTTTCATTCTCCTATTAATTGAAATAGTGGCTATTAACGTTGCCCTCTAATTAGAAAGGCATGTCATCTAAAATAATGGACGTCCTCTCGCCATTTTCCCAATCTTCTCTTATAATGCCATAAACTATCGTGTCATCTATTGTGCAGTCATCATTTTCCCATGACTTTCTTAAGTAACCTTCCTTTTGAAAGTTACAGTTGTATAGCACTTTCCGCATGGCATAGTTATCACACCTTGTATAGGATTCAATTCGAATTTTACTCTTAGAACTTGAGAAAATATGATTAGCAACCCAATTGACACATTGTTCACCATACCCTTTTCCCCGCGCTTTATTGGCTAGCCTTACATCATACAATAACGGAATCGTATCTGAGAAATCTCCAATAATAACTAGCCCTACCTTCTCTCCATGTTTCTCAGCCCAATATGTTTCTCGATCATCGGAAAACCAACCCGATTTAAAGCGTTCTGTAATATCTTCTACGGTCGGGGATGGGTCAGAGTGAAAATCCCATGTGTTCTGAGTATATAAATCTACTAATTCTGTTAGTTCATCATCTAGTAATTTAAATGTTAATGCCATCTTCTATTCCTTCTTTCATCTCTATTTAATAGATCTACTAAACCCTTATTCTTCCTAACCTATCACCCCTATACATAGTGGAATTACTCTTCTTCATCTTTAACCCATTTCCTATAGGTGCTAAATAGAAAGTAAGACCCTAAAACAATTATTAAAATGGACATTACAATATTAAATGGTTGGGGGAATGGCTCAACTATGAGGAAAAACATGATCACTGGGCCAAGTAAAGGAGTTGTTAAAGCATTTCTTATAAACTTTCTTTTATTAGATAATTTCCAATATACATCATCATTAAAAGTAGACATGAATTCACCTCCTAGTTAAATAAGGAAATTTTAATTAATCAAATTGTTGTTGTACCTTCAACTTTTTCTACTAGTGACTCGACTTGATCCATAAAAGCATCTATATCGTTACTTCTTTGATTACCATTTCCTCTTTCACTTCACATTTAGTGATCACTCCACTTGCCTGCCTAAAAATCTCCTTACTAAACTTCAGACTATTTAGTTAAACAACCTTTAGTTATTTATCTTTATGTTGATCAAGCATTTCCTTTAAATACTCTTCAGATTTGCCTTTCGGGATACTAAGACTCTTCCAGTTATCCCCCTTTAATTGTTTACCAATAAACACTATTTGCCCGACATGATATGCATAATGTGCCATTTGCCTTTCGATAGCCTCTAACACTAAATGCTCCTCACCACGAATGTAGATACTTTTTAATAAATCTTGTTCACTTAAATCAGTTAGTGTATCGATTAAAACTTTCCATCCCTTTTCCCATTCAGTAATTAACTCTGTTTTCGCAGATATGTCATTTATAAATTCTTCATCACGATTTCTATATTCCTTTTCACCATCAGAAGTTAAAAAGTCAGTCCATCTAGAAACCATATTCCCACTTAGATGCTTTACTATTGTTGCAACACTATTGGACTCATTATTATAAGTCCAATGTATTTCATTCTCCGATAATTGATTTATTGTTTGATCTCCAAGTTTTTTCACACTATTAAATCTTTCAATCACAATTCTCAGATATTCTTTTTCAATCCCCATTTTTCATCCCACCTTATTAAAAATATTTCCTAAGAGAGTATCCTAAAACCTAGTTAGTAGTTCATAAAAATATCCTGATTCATTTGTTCAATTTCTTCTTCTACAACAATGTTAACATAATATTCCAACAATCGTATCAATAAAAAAAGACGATCAACTTTAATGATCGCCCTGCTCACCCATTGTTAACTTAACAACATATGTTTAAAAATAACCTCTAACTATTCTTCTAAAACCACCGAACCTTGTACCTTCCCCCCAGTAATCTTCAGCTGAACTTGGCTCTCTAAAGTTTCTACTTCTGCAGAAACTTCAACCGTCTCATCTTTATAAACCGGTTTGAGAAATCTAATTTCATAATCGGAAACATGCATTCCTTTTTCAGTAAAACGAGAAGTCATATTCATGACAAGTCCCATTGTTAGTAAACCGTGTGCAATGGGGGCTTGAAACCCTTGACGTTCCGCTTCTGCCTGATCTAAATGAATGGGGTTATCGTCTCCAGTTAAGAGTGCATATTGCCTTATTTTTTCTTCTGTAACGGTGAACTCGTGACTAATTGTGAAACACATCGAACACATTCCTCTCCATGCTCGTCATAAACGTAAAGACATTGCGTGTAAAACACATGGTTTCTTCTTTGCTTTTCTGCTTCGAGGATCACTTGGCATTGATAGGTTTTTCCGATCATTAGTTGCTTAGTACACGTACCATGCTGTTTTCTTAAAACTGGAGGAGATGGTGCCTCCCAAGGAACCTCGATATAACGGTAAAAGATCATCGGAAAGACTGGAGACTGTGTACCCTGTTTTCCAAAAATCTGCTCAAAATCTTGAACCATATTTTCTGTAATCGTTACAGATACTTTCCCTGATTTCATTCTGGACGCTCCCATAACATCGCAATACCCATTCCTCCACCTACTCCAATGACAGAAATACAATACTTCGCCAAGTATCGCTGGATCACATAATATAACCGTGTGATTAAAATGGCGCCGGATGCACCATATGGATGACCTAGCGCTATAGCACCGCCTTCTACATTTATTCTTTCATAAGGAATCGAAAGTTCTTGAGAAACTAACACAGCTTTTGCAGCAAATGCTTCATTTAATTCCACCAAATCAATATCCTCGGCAGTTAAATCACATTTAGAAAGCAGCTCAGATATGGCGGTAACGGCCCCGACAATTGGATAGTTCGGGTCGACACCAACTACAACACTGTCAACAAACCTTAAGCTAGGTTTAAACCCAAGTTCATAAGCTTTATCCTCAGACATGACCAACACTGCAGCAGCCCCATCATTGATCCCACAACAATTTCCCATTGTGACAGTCCCACCCTTCGTAAAGGCAGGCGATAAACGTTCCAGCATACGTTCATAATTCATTTTCGGATTCAAACTTTCATCTTTTTGAGGTAACCCTTGAGAGCTTACAATTTCGTCATCAAAATAGCCTTTTTCTAAAGAATGAATCGCACGTTCATAACTGAGTCGCGCATAATCATCTTGCATTTCTCTAGTAATCCCGTATTTTTTGGCAGCCTGATCTGCCGCTATCCCCATATCAGGATCACCAATAGATTCTGGTGAAAAGCGCGCACGGCTATCAAAAGGCGATTGGCTCGTGCTTTCTACACCGCCAGCAATGAAAATTTCCCCAGCACCACCTTGAATCAAATGGCACGCAAGTCGAATGGCTTCCATGCCAGCACCACATTGTCGGTCGATCGTTACACCAGGCACTGAAATAGGTTGTCCACTTTCTAATGAAGACAGTCTAGCTAGATTTCCACCTGGACCAACTGCATTTCCCATCAAAATGTCGTCCACGGGAAGAGGTAGATCCTGGACAAGTTCATGAATGACAGACGCAGCCAATTGTTCAGGTGGGGATTCCTTTAAGGATCCACCTTTCTTACCAATCGCTGTCCTTTTTGCCTTAACGATTACGGCTCTCTTCATGCTTCTCCTCCTCTAGCCACTTTTTAATTTCCTTACGTGATATCTTTCCACCTGATGTGTAAGGAAAGTGATCGACTTTTCTCCATATACGTGGAATTTTATAAGCAGGTAAATAGTCGAGGCAATAGCTTTTCAATTCACGGATCGTAACGTCTCCTTTGATATAGGCAGCGACTTTCTCTCCCCAGTAGGCATCTTTTGCACCAAATACAGCGACTTCTTCAACGCTTTCTATTCCTTTTAACACTTCTTCTATTTCCTGAGGATAAATATTAATACCTCCGTAGAGAATCATGTCATTTTTGCGTCCTAGTATGTATATGAAGCCATTTTCATCTTTTTTGGCAATATCATGAACCGTCGCCCACTCGCCATCAAACACGTTATCCGTTTCCTCTTCATTATTGAGATAACCGTCAAATAACATTTTACTGCGGACATACAACACCCCAGCTTCACCTGAAGGTACTTCTTTACCATCATCCCCGCAAATTTTAATTTCTACATTATGAAAAGCCTTACCAACTGAATCTGCATATGTCATTTGATCATCATTATTTAACACTGTAATAAAACTTAGTTCAGAAGCACCATAAAATTCATAAATACTTGCGTGTGGAAAGTGCTCTTTCACCTCATTCTTCACAGAAGGCAACAATTTGGCTCCAGTAGAAATAAAAGTTAGTTGCTGTACGCTTTTCCACCCTTCATTAATTAGGGCATGAATCATTGTTGGCACTACATACACGACCGAAATAGGGTTATCTTCCAACACACTCATTAACCGACTCGTTGAAAATTTATTCAGGATATAAACAGTACCACCTATGTATAACGTGCTTAACGCTCCGTATATAAAAATGGAATTAACAAAAGATCCAGGAATTAAAACTTGGTCTTCTGATGTCATACCTAGATCTACCTGATTACATTGGAACGACTCCACCCATGATTGATGTGAACGCACAAATGCCTTTGGCTGTCCTGTCGACCCTGAAGTAAATCCAATATAAAAAGGGGTGTTAGCCTTTTCACTGGATTGCCATTCATCTTGATTATGAACCCACTCACTGATTTCTCCAGAGAAAATGACTTTCGCATCTTGGTTTTGAAAGACATCTTTCATACTTTCGTCAGCCACAATTAAATCAGGTTCGACCTCTTTCAATCGTGTTTCAATTTCTAATTGACTCCACCTCATATCGCCAACGACATTAGCCCATCCTGCCGCACTTGCACCGGCAAATACTTGCAAGAACAAGTGTCCATTCGGAAGGAAGACCGCAACTCGATTATGGACAGCCGGCTCCTTCGAAAAAGCAGACGCTGTCTGTCGAACGATCTTCTCCCACTCGCGGTAGTAAATTGTTTTATCGTCCGTTACGATTGCAGGACGACTTGGATGCTTTTCGGCATGTTGAGCGTATGAATCCGTAATATTCATTTAGGCTCGTGCCTCCTTCATAAAAGGAGCCGCATGATACAATTTAACAGCAATAAATGATGCACCCACCACTTTCAAAACATCACCTGGTAAAAATGATAGACTATAAATTGCTGCTTGAGTAACAGGGATCTCCATCATCATTGCCTGTACGGGCACCCCAATTAAGTAAACAACAAACACACCACCTACCAAATTAATCAGTAGCATTTTCCAGACTACTACCGTTTTCAATCGCTGACATAAATAGCCAATCACATAAGCACTTGCAATCCACGAAATCAAAAATCCTGCTGACGGTGTTAAAAATACGCCTATTCCACCACGGCCACCAGATAATAGTGGCATACCTGTCGCCACAATTAATAGAAATAACACCTGACTTAAAGCTGCATACTTAGGACCCAAACGTGCTCCTAAAATGCTTCCCGCTAGCATTACACCTAAAGTCTGTAGCGTAATTGGTACAGGTGAGAAACCTAAAGGAATTGGAGGAAGAAGTCCTAATACCCCCATAATTGCTGCGAACATAGATACATAGATTAGATGAACTAGTTTAATTGTTAACCCTCCAATATAAAAAGTTAACAATAGTATAGAATTATTTCATTATTTTGTAAAGGACTAATTAGTAATATCTGTGCTTATATTCTGCTAGTTTTGCCTTGGGCTATTATTTACACTTATTCACTATCCTGAGCCAATCACTACATTGATGAATCTACTATTCCACCTTCTTTTTTTGACCTTTATGTTAATATAAATTTAAATAATTAGATATTTTTAGGAGGAATCACTTTGAAAGTATTGATTGGTATATTCATACTTTTAGCTGCTTTAATTTCGTGTGACTCCAACAGCGAATTAGACGATAGTAATAATGTGTCAGACATTAACATGGATCATATATATAATTTAGTTGAAAAAGATATAAGTGTCATAAAGTTTGAAGATAGTTTTTATAGGGATGTAAGCGAGGTAGGATATTTAGATGATTTAGACCTTAGTCCTGTTGAAAAGATAGGAGAAATTCAATATCAATATGAGAATGAAGAATGGAAGAATAATATGGCAACGGATTATTCAGCAGGAACTGAAATTTATTTACCTAAGGAACATCTTAATAAAGTTATCAGATGGGATCGTGAACATATAGCTGATATCATTTTAATATATAATAATGACCAGTATATTCCACACATGAATACACATTACGAAACCCAAGAAAACTAAGTTTGTCACTACCCTACTACTCTGTTATTTCATAAATCAATATATCGAATAATTCCCCATTCGTATAAAGTAGAATAGCCCAGTCCCCTGATTTTGGTATATTTACAGTCGATGGTGAATGAGCATCTGCACCATTATTTTCTCCACTAAGCCCAGTTAACCATCCGTCTGTTAAAATTTCATGGACAGTTTCAGTTCCTTTATGAAAACCAATAACCGATAATTCAATAGAATAGGGTTCCTCAACTCCCCAGAGATGCCACATCCATTTCTGATCATTGTTTATACTGGGCATATCTGTACCAATAACACCTGACTTATCTTTGTTACCAACAATATTGTTATTAAAAGTTACGGCTTTTTTATCCCAATCTATTTGTGCAAAGTCACCCTCTCGAACAAATTCAGGAATATTCTCAGGCAATTGGACATCTGTTTCATCTAATGTGCAAGCTACCATAACAATTAACGAACATATAATACATACTAACAACACTCTATTCATCATAGCACCCCAAAATAAATATATTTGAATTGCAAAACTCTCATACAATCCTTTTCTCCTTACTCAAAAGTTCGGAAAAAGTCATCGTCTAAGCATTACTCTTTTTAGTATATTTTTCTTACTCGCTATATACTCCAATACCTTTATATTTTACATACCTTTGTTCAACGACCATTTCTTCGGTGTAAGTCGAAAACTCCTTAAGTGAGCTTTCTATTGCTTTCTTCAATCGATTTGCCTGTTCACTCGGATTATGGTGTGCTCCGCCTTTAATTTCAGGGACAATTTCATCAATAATGTTTAATTCTTTAAGATCTGGTGCGGTAATCTTCATCGTATTAGCTGCATACTCACCTTGAGTTGCATCTTTCCAAAGAAGAGCAGCTGCAGATTCTGGCGCAATGACAGAGAACCACGTATTTTCTAACATATGAATGTGGTTACCTACTCCAATTCCTAATGCTCCCCCACTCGCGCCTTCACCAATAACAATGCTTATAATGGGTACTTTCAATCCGGCCATCTCAAAAAGGTTATGTGCAAGTGCTCTTGATTGTCCACGTTCTTCTGCTCCTTTTCCTGGGAAAGCTCCTTTTGTATCGATTAACGTAATAACGGGTCTATTGAACTTTTCTGCTTGCTTCATTAGCCGTAACGCTTTTCTATAACCTTCTGGATTCGGCATGCCAAAGTTTCGTGCTAAATTTTCCTTCGTATCTCGACCCCTTTGTTGACCAATAATGGTAACTGGCATACCTTCAAACTTAGCAATTCCACCAACAATTGCTTGATCATCACTAAAGTAACGATCACCGTGCAATTCAATAAACTGATCAAATAATAGATCAATATATTCTAAAGTCGTGGGGCGGTTCGGATGACGTGCTATTTGGACCCTTTGCCACGGCGTTAAATTATTATAAATTTCATCTTGTAAACTTGAGACACGCTCTTGCAAGTTAGCAATCTCTTCAGTAAGATCAACGTCTGATTCTTCTGCGTAGATGATGAGTTCATTGATTTTATCATTTAATTCATATATTGGCTTTTCAAACTCCAGATAATTCTTCAATATCTCCACCTCTTAAAATACATATTTTACAAGTATTACTTCGAGAATAAATAAGAAAAACCCTTCACTATTTTCAAAACGCCTCTCACCCAAAAGCTCATAATACCCTCACTCCCCAAGCATTTCCTGAGTCGCAATCTTAAATTAAAAGACCGAATTATAAAACGATTGTGTTAGAATTAAATAGAAGTATTAAACTTTATAGTGTCCCCTTAAATTTTTCTGGCTTTTTTACATAGCTTTCAATAATAAACCCACATTCAGTACAAAGAATATACTCAACCTCTGAACCAAATCTCAGCTTATTTACAGGATTCATGGCACTATATCCTGCATGTTTACCTTTCCCTAATTCTGCACTCCCACATTTTGGGCATTTAGCAACTCTTGTAGAATGATCCATTAAAGACCCTCCTAAATTATGTTTAAATTAATTTTTCCCTAACGAAAATCCTGCAAATAAACGACCGCCATATGGCTTTAAAATTTTATCTGTCAGTTGAACAAGTGGCCCTTTGTTTTCCGACTTATAATATTGGTCAAGAGCAACTACAAATCGTTCGGCAAGTTTATGATCAAATTGCCTTAATGACCTTATAATCCACTTTGAGTTCCCTACCCATTGATTGTTCGTTCGAAGCACAAACTCACTCAATAAATTCGCAAGTTCGTTAGTTATAAATATCCCCTCTGCCCGATTCTGACAACCTATTAAATCATCCAATACATCTGTAATAAAATACCGTTTAAAATCTATAGTCTCTTTTGGCCATGGTTCAGGTCCTTTATTTAATAAAGACGCTGCTTCACTCTTAATTCCAGGAATGACGCCGTTATCTTTTAACACGACTCCTTCAACTACCATTCGAGGTAACGACGGTCTAGCGCGTTTACAGTCACTTTCAAAGTAAGTTTTATAAGATTGTAGATTGTGTGCAAAAACTTCTATATTCCAATCATATTTAATTAACGATTCTCGATATGAAGATTCTAGGTGACGACCAAAAATAACGAGATCAAGATCAGATGTCGATGTTGCTTCTCCTCGTACAACACTTCCGGCCAATAAAGCACCTTCACAACCTTGAAAATGTTCTTCAACAAACTTTTGCGCAGCGATCATTGGGTCTAATTTATTACTCATTTTTTCACCTTCTCAAAATATCTCCTATATAAAACTGACTTCACTATGATTAGTAACACGAGCAAACCACCTCAAAGTTCCATTATGGTGATCAATTATTTGTTGAGCGCTTAACCCATTTGCATTCCAAGTACTATGTGTATCCGAAACTAAAGTAACTTTATATCCTTCACTAAAAGCCCTTCTACAAGTGGTATCGACACATACTTCAGTTTGAATTCCCGCTACCACTAAGTGGGCAATTTTATGATTTTTCAACTCTTGATCCAAATTGGTTTTGAAAAAGGAGTCTGGAGTTGACTTTTGAATGATAACATCACCATTTTCAGGCGTTATGTCAGGGTGAACTTCCCATCCATGAGAACCATACTCTAAAGGTTTGCCAGTAGGTGCATTGTGCTGAACATAAAAGATAGGTACTTTTGATGATCGTGCTTGACTAATCACCGTTTTCAAATTTTCTAACAACTGGTTTCCTCTATACACAACGTTTTCTTCCTGGAACATTCCATTCTGTACATCTATTATTAATAAAGCTTTTTTAGTCATAACTCACCTCTTATACTAGATACTTCACAATTAAATATTAACATAATATTCCACCTGAAAGATGTTAAGTTACACAATTTTCTGAAATAAAACTCAAGAGATCAACACACCTGCCGATCATAATAAGATAATGAAATATACTAACCAGCTTTACAATATACTAATTTTGATAACAAGTCTCATACCTATCTTTCATTAATAAGCTCTTACAAACGAAGCCACTTTCGTGATAAATTTCCTTGTCTACCTGTAGCGTTATACTTCTATTCGAATTAGAATTTTCCGGGTGGTCATTGTGAATATATAAAGTGTTTTCACCTACCCAATCCAAATTGAAATCAGTTTTAGCATCACCATAATATATAATTTGAGATTGATGATCCCGGTGATCCGTTATTTCAACTAATACATTCACCCCACCTGCTGCACCTCCGTAAGGCTCATAATATGCATTAGCCGTATACTCTTCTGTAGGTGATGCGACAGGTCCAGGCCCCTCTTGAAGGTTGTCTCGGTCAATATGATTGAATGTAAAAAAATACACCTCATATATGTAAATGGTCAGTAATAGGAAGAAACCGATCGACGTTGCAATCAACATCTTTTTCGGAAAAGGTTTCTTTCTGAAAAGAGAAATGATGATATTAGTACATAAAATTATAAACAAAACACCTGTAATCAATGCGATTAATAGTCCAAAAATAATCAAAATGATAATCCCCTTTTTCTACTTAAATGTTCACCATAAAACTACTTCCAAACAGCCATAACATTGGCGTCAAAATCACTAATAGAAACAGTCCTGTAAACATATATCTTATGTATTGATTACGGTCCACACCTTCTCTTAACTCCCACAAACCTAATGTTATAAAGTACAAGCTAACTAAAACTGAAATGATTGGTAACATGATTGCTATAAGTTCCATATAGATTCCCCTTCCTTCTCTAAATCTTAACATAATATTCCAATGGAAAGGGTGTATTTTCCAAAAGTAAAGGCCAGCATAAGCCGGCCAAAACTACCTCCAAAACGGACACCCTCTCTCATTTAACCGTTTCGATATGACATCCATCGTATAATCACGCGGGTCAAGTGATTCGTTAACTTCATCCCAAAAAAGTGGTGTCGCCACTGTTCCTTCTTTCGTCGCTCGCGGGGAGTAAGGAGCAATGATTGTTTTACCAGGTGCGTGCTGAATATAATCGATATAAAGTCGATTGCCACGATTTTTCTTCAACCGTTCGATCGTAAATTTTTCCGGATATTTTTCGACGAGCACTTTCGCCACTGCTTCCATAAATTCGCGCGTGTCATCATAAGTCGTCTCTTCATCTAACGGAATATGCAACTGCAAACCCGTTTTCCCAGACGTTTTCACATACACGTCATACCCTTGATGTTCACACATTTCTTTAATCAACTGTGCTGCGAAAACCGCTAACGAAAACTGCTTTAAAGTCGGTGGATCTAAATCAAACACCATTTCATCAGGTAACTCTGAGTCAACCGTGTTAAAAGGCACATGATACTCAATTGCCGCATGATTGCCGAACCAAAGTAACGTCTGCAAATCTTGGCAGATGATATCCTCATCTTCCTCATCCCCCGGCACTGTTTGGATAAAATCAGGTGCATAATCAGGCAAATGTTTTTGGTAAAATGAATGATCATCGACACCGTCAGGAAACCGAATCATCGTCAATCGCTTATTTTGTAACCTTGGAAGTAAAAGTGGTGCCACTTCGCGCAAATATAACACAAAGTCACGTTTGTTAAACTGCGGAAATAGCAACTTATCAGGCTTAGAAATCTCAACTGACTCTGGCAGCTGCCCTAACCCTTCTCTAACACGTTCGCACGTACAATCACTAGGCTCTATGTCAAAACGAAATTGATGAAAGACAGGCTCGCGCAGCTCTCGATCTTTTGCTTCTAAACAGTGAATTTCTAAACAGACACTCGGCGGGATCTCCCACGTTTTTGCGTTTATTTTTTCACCATTTTCATAAACAAAAGCTTTAAGTGTTTCTTTTTCTTCATCTGAAAAGCCGTGTTTCAGCTTACCTAAAAGGGGCATCTCCTCGCCTTTGTAAACCGACACATCAAAGTACTCATTTTCCATATTCCATTTTGTTAAAAAGCCCGTAACCGCACGCCAGTTTTTGATCTTTTGCCACTGTTCACTTCGCTTGCCACTCGTTACTTTGGAGCGAGCGTTTTTAGCTACAACTCCTTCACCTTGGTGCAACTGCACATCTTGCCATATTTTTTGCGCATCGTCGTATTGTTTTACTATGTTTAATCTTTCGTTATATCTAAATGCTCCTTCGCCGAATAACTCCTCTAATTGACTGCGCCTTTTATGTAAAAGTTGGCTTTCTAAACTTTTTCCTTTAAGTTGCAACAGGTCAAATGCCATAAACGTCGCGGGTCTTTTTTGACTGACACTTTGAATTCGATCTTTCGATGACATGCGACCACGCGTCTGAATAATTGAGAAGTTTCCTTTTAATTCTGAATCCAACACGACTAATTCACCGTCTAAAAATAGCGGTAGATGCGGTTTGACCTGTTCAGAATGATTTTCACACCAAGCCGTAATTTCAGGAAACTGTGCAGTGAAGTCATTGCCATTACGACTCCACAGTTTCACTCCCTTTTCCGTCCATTCAAGCCCACATCGAAATCCATCATATTTTACTTCATACACCCAATTGTCACCTGTCGGCATATCCTCAACAAGTGTCAGCAACATCGGCTTCCACATAGCGCTCACCTCCAATTTTACATGGTTATTTTTAACGTAAAGGTGCATTTTTATCACTAAACGAGAAAAGATAACCAATAAAGGAGATGATCGTGATGCATACGATGTGGAAAGGGACGATAAGCTTCGGCCTTGTCAATATACCAGTCAAGCTACATTCCGCAACTGAAAACAAAGACATTAAACTGCGCAACTTGCACAAAGAGTGCCAATCCCCCGTTAAATATGAAAAGACGTGCCCCGTTTGTGAAACCGAAGTGACAAATGACGATATTGTTAAAGGATTTGAATATACGAAAAATAAATTCGTTATTTTGGAAGATGAAGACTTAGAAAATTTAAAAGAAGCAAAAGACGATAAATCCGTTGAAATCGTGGACTTTGTTAAGTTGGATGAAATTGATCCAATCTACTTTGATCGAAGCTATTACTTATCACCGAGCGAAGGCGGTGGCAAAGCCTATTCACTACTGCGCCAAGCTTTAGAAGATAGCGGCAAAATTGGCTTAGCCAAAATTACAATACGTTCAAAAGAACATCTAGCCGTCGTGCGTATTTATAACAATACGATTGTCATGGAAACGATCCACTACCCAGATGAAGTCCGTGATGTTGGCGAAGTGCCGAACGTGCCAGAGGAAGACAACGTCGTAGAAAAAGAATTAGAAACAGCGAAAATGTTAATCGACCAACTGACAACTGAATTCGATCCAGAAAAATATACAGACGAATACCGCACAGCTTTGCTCGATTTAATCGAGAAGAAGAAAGATGGCGAAGAAGTCGCAACAGCCAAAGAACCAGAAAAACCAGACAACGTCACCGACCTAATGGACGCTTTAGAAAAGTCGCTTAACAAAACGCAAAAAGGCGGCCAGAAGAAGAAATCTACTGGAGGAGGCCAAAAGAAAAAGACTACAGCTTCAGGGAAGAAGAAGAGTGGGTAGTGTAGTGGGTTATTGCCGAATAGCTCAGTTTATTACCGAATAAGTGGATTTAATACCGAATAGGGACTGCTTATTACCGAATGGATCGATTTATTACCGAATAAGGACTGCTTATTACCGAATAGAGAGTGATAATTACCGAATAGCTCAACTTATTACCGGATTACCCTTAATGTCGGACAACAGCGACTTATTGACGGACAAAACCACATAATTGCCGGACGACTGCTAATTAATGTCGGACGAGAACCAATTATTGTCGGACAAACCCGTATAAAATCCACCCTCCCATAAACCAAAACCCACGACAGCCACTAAAGCTGTCGTGGGTTTCTTTAATCAACTTTACTCGTTTTAATTTTTGTTGAAGCAATGAAAAGTAGGACGACTGATACGATTAATGTGACTGGAATTGCATCGTACCACCTCTCATTTTCTTGTGTTAAAATTGCTTGTTCAGGCAAGACGTATTTAAATGGATTAAACCACGCCAAGGCATCCATAGAAAAAGTAGCGGTTAAAATATAACCTAATAATAATGTTCCTAACAAAGCAAACAGTGTCATTATCGTTTGTTTGAATAACAAGCTATAAAGTAAATAGAGCGAAATCATAAACACGACCATCAAGCTCATTAATCCTACAGCTTGCACGACATAATCAACAGACGTCAGCGCCCTTAAAACACCATCCACTTCAATAATGACTGGGTATTGGAAATTGCCTTCCGTCCCAAACAGATAACTAACTCCGAGCGCCGTCAGCAATACAGCGACTAAAACAATCAAATAGATAACTAGCGAGCTTACAAATTTACTCACAATTATATGCGCACGGTTAAATGGTTGTGTGAACAATAAGTTAATTGAACGACTTTCAAATTCACTCGTCATCAAATCACCAATTAGTAGTAATACAACGACCAACGCACCTAACGTCACCCATAAATTAACGACTTGGAGCAAGAAGTTAGGTGGCGCATGACTATAGTTCTCGATTTCTTTCGGGATACCCTGTGCTAAAAGTTGTTGGTTCAACGCAAGCGTATGGTGAATTTCCTCTTCAGTAATAGGGTACTCCCCTTCTGCCATGCGATAATCCCTTACTTGTTCCATAAAAGATATTTCAACATTTAATTGCTGCTGCCATTCATCTGTCCCAACTAAATTATGCAGTTCATCAGCTGTATTTAAAAGATCCAAGTTCATCTCTTGACGCATTTCTATTTCTTCATATTCTTCTGTTCCTTCTTCAAGATCTTGTTCAAGCTGTCTAGTATAAGTGCGATTATTCATCTCGCTAACTTCTACTAAATAGCTATAGTTCGACTGCTTCTCATCTAAAACATAATCTTCTAAAATAACATTCCGAAAAAACAACAGTACAACTAACGCGACTAAAAAAGCCAATAAAACTAAAAACTTTTTCGAAAAGAACATTTTTTTAAATTCAAAGACTAATAACTTCATACAGATGCGTCCCCTTCAAACAGCTCACGATAGCGTTTTTCAGCACCGACACGCTCATTTTCAATATCTAAAATTGCTACACCCTGCTTATTTAAATGATCAATGACAGTCTGAAGTTCAACATCTGTTTCTTCAAATGTTACTTGTTCTTGATTATAAATTAAAAATGGAACGGCTGCTTCTTCTAAAACACCTTTAGCCTTTTCCAAATCATCAACCGTTAAGTAATATTCCTTTGTTGCAAATTGCTCGAGCGACTCTTTTAAAAGCGCGCCATCTTTCAAAAAGTATATTTTATTCGTCAGTCGATCAATTTCATCAAGGTTGTGCGACGAAACAATAACCGTCGTTCCTTCTTCTCTTAGCTCTAACAAAATATTACGCATATCAATCGCACTCGTTGGATCCAGCCCTGTTAGTGGCTCATCCATTAACAACACCTTTGGATCATTAATAATAACCATAGCTAACAACAAATGCTGCTTCATCCCTAATGAGAAATTTTGTACGCGCTTCTTTAAGTAACTTTCCATCCCAACGCGCTTAGCGACTTCTTCAATTTTTGATTTAGGTAACCCTTGAACATCGCAAATAAACTTCAAATGATCATAAGCAGTTAACGTTCCGTATAAAATTCGATTATCTTGAAGGTACGATACGTCTTTAAAAATTTTCGTATCAGAATTTTTCTGACCGAGCAATTCCACTTCACCTTGATCATAGGTTAATAAATTCGTCATGCAATTCATTAACGTTGTCTTACCCGAACCATTTGGGCCAACGAGCGCTATAATTTGTGGTTCTTCTACTTCTATGTCAATTCCTTTTAAAACCCAATCCTTCTTGTACTTTTTCTTTAGACCATCAACTTTAACAATCATGCAAAAACCCCCTCACTACTTCATTTTTACTTTCATCACAAAATATGACACGACTAAAATTAGTAAACTACTAACCCCAAGTGACACAACACCATTAACTAGATTGATGTTAAAATTCTCCTGCACCAATGCTGTTTCAAACGTGATTATTTCGTACACATCGAAATATAAAAATGGGTTATAAGCGCCGACGAGTTGTTCACTGAATTGCACACCCAAAAACACGACAGCTAACGTCAAACCAATCGCAATCGATGTTCGTCTTGCTAATACTGAAAATAAAAACAACCAGGAATAACAGAAGACGAGTACCATTAAGAACAACATCGCCGACCATAATGAAAATATTCCCATCGGCATAAAGCTAAACTGGAACTCTGGTTCATAGATCAGCACAGGATAATCCCATGCACCTAAACGATCAAAAACAACTCCTAGCAGTAACGAAAATAAACCAACACCTACAACCGTCAATAATGACATCAGCGCAATTGTGATAACTTTACTGACGAAAACAGTTCCACGTTGAACAGGTTGTGTGTATAGAAAATGAATCGGCCCATTTTGTCCTAATCCTTCTCTCGTCATAACATTACCGAACAAGAATAAGAAAAAAGCCGCACCGAATACCGTTAAAAACATTTCAAACAAGCGGTATAAAAAATAAAAGCCCGATGATGAATGGATATTATTAAAGTTATGAGCCATTTCTTCTTCAATTTCTGAATTAAATACTTCGTCATACACCGTTAATTCAGAGAAACTATGAATTGGAAATACGGGACGAATCTCACGGTCTCGAAGCCAGCGGTTACGCTCTAAGTGGACTTCCCGACTGAAGTGTGTCATCCAAGTATAAACTTGTTCTTCCGCTTGCGTTGGAAATCTTTCAAAATGTTCTTCACCCATGTCCACTTCAACTTGTGTAACTTTTTCCCAATCATGATTTTCATACCCCTCAAGCCTTGTTCGGTTACTCTCAATCATCTGTATATCACTTTCAATTGCTAATCGTTCCACGTGATCGGTGATTTCATATAAATCATCACCTATTTCAAATCCCATTTCTTCTAGAGAGCGTTCACTAGCTGATACTTTAAACTCCGCCTCCTCTACCTCGCCTTCAACTCGTTCAGTTTGTATGTAATTGTAGATAAAATAGCCACTAACCACTAGAACTAATAAAGCTAGCAACATGTAAAAGAATGCAGACTTTGTGGCTTTCTTTATTTCAAAAAATATAAATTTAATCATTAAGACATAGCCCTCCCCTCACGGTAATTATCAAAAATTTCCAAATGTATTGTACATAATTCTACACCCACTTACATAATACCTTCTTAAAATAGAAAAAATTACATCACTCTATCTCATTCTCACCCTCAATATGAAATATGACAAACTTAAAATTAGTAAACTACTAACCCCAAGTGACAACACACCACTGACTAGATTGATGTCAAAATTCTCCTGCACTAATGCTGTTTCCAACGTGATTATTTCGTACACATTAAAATATAAAAATGGGTTATAAGCACCGACGATTTGGTCACTGAATTGTACACCCAAGAACGCGACAGCTAACGTTAAACCAATCGCAATCGATGTTCTTCTTGCTAATACTGAAAATAAAAACAACCAGGCATAACAGAAGACGAGTACCATTAAAAACAACAACGCTGACCATAGTAAAAATGTCCCCATCAGCATAAAGCTAAACTGGAATTCAGGTTCATAGATCAGTACAGGATAATCCCATGCACCCAAACGATCAAAAACGACTCCAAGCAACAATGAAAATAAACCAACACTAAACACGATTAATAACGACATTAGCGCTACTGATATAGCCTTACTGACGAAAACAGTTCCACGTCGAACAGGTTGTGTGTAGATAAAGTGAATCGGCCCATTTTGTCCTAACCCTTCTCTCGTCATAACATTACCGAACAAGAATAAGAAAAAAGCCGCACCGAATACCGTTAAAAACAATTCAAACAAGCGGTATAAAAAATAAAAGCCCGATGATGAATGGATATTACTAGCCATATGAGCAGCTTCTTCATCTATTTCTGAATCAAACACTTCATCATACACCGTTAATTCAGTGCCCTCATGAATCGGAAACACGGGACGGATCTCACGGTCTCGAAGCCAGCGATTTCGCTCTAAGTTGACTTCCCGACTGAAGTGTGTCAGCCATGTATATACTTGTTCTTCCGCTTGTGTTGGAAATCTTTCAAAGTAGTATTCTAATATCTTTATTTCTTCTCCCACAACCTTCTTCCAGTCATGGTTTTCATACCCTTGAAGTCTTGTTTCGTTTCTTTCAATAAACTTGAGATTGATTTCAATTTCTCTGGCTTCTAATGGGTTTTTTACGTCATTTATGTCGCTCCCTTTTTCAAATCCTCTTTCTTGAAGCCTACGTTCATAAGCTGATACTGTAGTCTCAGCTTCTTCTATTAAATCTTCAACTCGTTCAGTTTGTATGTAATTGTAGATAAAATAGCCACTAATCACTAGAACTAATAAAGCTAGCAATATGTAAAAGAATGAAGATTTTGCGGCTTTCTTCATTTCAAACATGATGAATTTATGCATAAAATTGCAAACTCCCCTCATAACTTTCAGTGGAAAACTTCCTATATAATTAATGTTTATTTTCTACATTTATTTCTAAACACCTCTTCGTTTGGAAAAAATTGATAAAAAATTAATAAAATGATAGAATATTAAAATAATATCCGTCTTAACAAAGGAGATGTGATGGTGAAAAAATTAATACTTTTACTTTGTGGAATTCTTTTATTAACTGCATGTACAGGTGAAGAGGTAAAGCCACCTACTAACGAACTGGAATCAGATACAGAAAGTGAACAGGAAAACATAGAGGAAGAATCAGAAGAAAACGCTAGATTAGATAGTCCGCCCGCATTTAGAGTGGAGGTAGATAATGAAGAGCTTTTCTCTCCACGTGATACCTTATGTTGGGAACCTGAAGAAAGACCGTGTGACCTTGAAAAAATGACCCTCGAGAGATTACGAGCGAACTACCAAACACCCTAGTTAATGCTAACGAACAAATTTCTTATGGAATCGTTACTTCTGGAGAAGACTTTGATAAATTAGGAGGTTTAGTTCCAGATCCGGATCAAGTGATCGTCATGCGATACCAACGAGGTGAGTTACAAGAAGAATTTGAAATGGAAAATAAATCCTTTAATGCCCCTGAAGAATCTGGATTACATTATTATTTGTTCCATCTCGTATGGGATGATGATTATTACGGGGAATCTATACACGGATTTAAACTTACTGTTCGTGAATAGAATGTAGGTTTTCTTACTTCTATAATCACATTCATAAGGTATCTTTGAGATATTAGTTTTTTAATCTTCAATAGAGGAGATGTAGCTGTGAAAAAAATAATATTTTTACTTAGTGGAGTTCTTTTATTGACTGCTTGTACAGGTGAAGAGGTAAAGCCACCTACTAACGAAGTAGAAGAGGAAGTTGAAAATGAATACATAGAAGATACCGAAAACGGTCTAGCACTAGAGGAACCGCCTGCATTTCGTATATCAGTAAATGACCGAGGATACACACCAAGTTTAGACAACTATTGTTGGGAGCCTGAAGAACAACCGTGTGACCTTGAAAGTAGTGACCCACGCGAGCTTACTGAAGGGTACCAAACACCTATCGTAAATGCCGGACAACGAATCCAACATACTATAATACCTAATGTTGATGACTTTGACAGCTTTGATGAAGCTGCGCCAAAACCAAGTAGTATTGTCGTGACTCGTTATCGACTAGGTGAAAAGCAAGAAGAGTTTACAATCGCAGACAGTCCTACGTTTGAAGCACCAGATGAACCTGGAGTGCACCATTATATTTTTTATCTCACATGGGATGATCAATACTACGGGGAAGCAACTTACGCCTTTAAACTTTCTGTTCGGGAGTAAAATGCAAAAACCCGCCAGAGCCTTTATAAGCTCTGACGGTTTTTCACTTAATAAACTAAAGACATGAAGTCTTCATCTTCAATTTTGCCTAAATAGTGCTGTAAATCAATATCTTTTAACGCTGCTTGGATTGCTTCACGTTCGTATTTAACACCTTTAAGCTTGTCCTCTACATCTGACACTTCACCGATACCGAAGAAGTCACCGAAGATCGTGACATCTTGGATCACACCTTTTTTCACATCTAGGCGTACATCATATGATCCAACACCTTCAACTCGTTTTGAATGCTGAATGTTGAAAGCTGGAGAACGGCCATAGTTCCAGTCCCATTTCTGATAGCGTGACTCAGAGATTTCGTGGATTTTCTTCCAATCTTCTTCATCTAGTTTATATCGCGGGACATCTTTAACATCTTCCACATCGAAAATATATTTCAGTAACGTTTCTTTAAAGTCGTCCATCGTAATATTTTCATCAATAAACTCAGAAATGTTCGCGACACGACTGCGGATTGATTTAATCCCTTTTGAACGGATTTTTTCCGACTTTACACGTAATGATTGGATCACATTTTCAACTTCCGAATCAAACATGAGCGTTCCGTGGCTAAACATTCGACCTTTTGTTGTAAATTGAGCATTACCTGAAATCTTTCGGCCATCCGCTGTTATGTCATTACGACCTGATAACTCAGCATTAACCCCTAGCTTTTGTAGTGCGTCTACTACAGGCTGTGTGAATTTTTTAAAGTTACTGAAGTTATTACCTTCATCTTTAGCTAAAAAGCTGAAGTTTAAGTTACCTAAATCGTGATATACGGCGCCGCCACCCGATAAACGGCGAACAACTTTAATGTCATTAGCCTCAACGAAATCTGTATTAATCTCTTCTACAGAGTTTTGGTTTTTACCGACGATAATCGACGGGCCATTCACGTAAAATAATAAGTATTGCTGATCATCATCAATGTTTAAATGCTTTAGCGCATATTCTTCAATTGCTAGATTAAGTTGTGGATCTGTAATTCCTTCATTATCAATAAAATATAACATCCGTTAAGCCCCCTTCTATTCTCTCTATTAAAAGTATAAGAAACTATGACAACATTCGCAATGATTACCCTTTAGAACGCCACGTTAATCCTTCATACGCAATCGTGACACTGCCATTATATAGCGATTTCGCTTCATTGACTAAGTCACCATGTTCTCCAAAGTGAGGTAAATGCGTTAACCATAACGCTTCCACACTCGCATCTCGTGCTAATTTACCACACTCTTCACCTGTCATGTGCCCAGCTTTCGCCCCGTCCATTCCTTTGTAAAAACTACTTTCAGCAACTAACAAATCTGCTCCCTTCGCAAAACCTGCTAACTCTGGGAAAAACGCTGTATCAGCTGTATAAACAAACGTCTTCTCACCGTTAGTGACACGCATCGCATAACACGTTTTCGGATGTTTCGTTTTTTGAAATGAAAAAGTAAACGGGCCGATGTGTAAGTCTTGTCCTTCTTGATAGCCTTTTCCTTTAGTTGCAACGTGATTAAGTTGATTAAAATCTGTTTCATTGTCATTTGCTGCATAAACCGGAATATGACCTTGAATATTTTTCAATTGTTGCTGTACTAAACAAGCATACTGAAATGAGCCTAGATCAGCTACATGATCGTGATGAAAGTGTGATAATACAACAGCATCGATTTCATCAACTGTTACATACTGTTGCAGTCTCGATAAGGCACCACTTCCTAAATCAATGACTACTTTAAAGCCATCTTGTTCTAACAAATAGCATGATGTCGCGCTTTCAGCCTCTGGATAAGCGCCCCAATATCCAATCACTTTTAATTCCATATAGGTCTTTCCTCCCATTTTAAGTTATATAACAGATTAACACTTAACAAATCTGTATTAATACAGTATAGTATAAGTACAAGATAAATTTTCTTAAAATTCAAACCTTTAAGGAGGACTTACTCATGTTAATGTCACCTGTACAGTTTTTCCGTAACCTACCGAAAAAGCAATGCGCAGTTTGCAAACAAGACATGGTAGAGCAAGCCGATTGTTACACAAACAAATGCGAAAAATGCGATTCAATTCACTAATTAGTTTATCACTAAACCATCCATCTCTAAACGAAAACACGCTCAAGTCATTTTGAGCGTGTTTTTTGCTGTCCTTCTGTGCTAATATAGTGACAACCTGCTTATAAAGGAGGCTTCCTATGTCAATTTCAATCAAGCCATATAACACTGACCATAAAGGTGAGCTGGTTAAATTATTGGATTTCTGTCATGAAGATCACACTTCACTTCACATTTTGAATAGTCCTGGTTTAAAATTTGCTTACTCTGCTTTTAATGATCAAGAGTTAATTGGGCTCGCCCTTGCTTGGACAAGTTCAATTCACCCAAATTGTACATATTTTCGTATTCTATCTAATCCAGACTATCGTGTTGAAGAAAAATTATTAAGTAAATTAACCAATGACGATAAGGTGGAAGCTCCATTACAAACATCGGTTTGGGAATCGCAAGAACATCTTAGACACCTTTATGAATCTCATCATTTTCAAGAAATTAGAAGAACTTATTTGCCGACACTAAAGCTTTCACAACTCGATGTGCCTGGGCCAACTACCCACACACCATACGTCTTAAAATCGTTAAAAGATCTTTCTTTAGATGAAGAAAAATTAAATAGATTAGTAACAGTTGTTAAAAACAATTATGAACGCACACACCTAGCAAACCCAGTCGCGAAACTCGACGATGATCAATGGAAGCAAATGATTCTAGCAGAAGACACGACCCTAGATGGAAGCTACATCTATGTTGATCGTGATAACATTGCAGCTTACTCTTTTCTACACGAATCAGACGAAAAAGGCACATATGAATTAGGCTGGTGCGGCGTTGCAGAGGGATACAGTCAGGACATCATCCCTACATTAATTAATCATCAAATACAGTACGCGGTCAATCGTGGTGTTCTGCATATTGTTGGAGAGTTCGATACAACCGATGATCATGCTATGGAAGTTTTTAATCACTTTCCTTTTAATTCATCATCTGGTTTAATAACTTATCGAGAAGTAGATTAAGCTAGCCGTCCGCTCTTATTTAGGCGAACGCTTAATTATTTAGGCGTTCGCCTGATTAATTTGAAGTTCGCCCAATTATTTAGATTTTCGCTTAATTATCGAAAATTTCGCCTAATTAATCTTCACACAAAAAAAAGACTGCCCTCAAACAGCCACTTTTCATGACGATGAGGACAGCCTTTGCTAAATTCAATTATTTCTCAGCTATTTCTTCTACGATTCTAATCGCTTGATCCATACAATCTGGTAAACCGACACCGCGATAAGCGTTACCGATTAAATAAACACCTGGTAACTGCTCATTCACCTTCTCTTCTAGTCTTTCTAAGCGTTGAAGGTGGCCAACCGTATACTGTGGCATTGCGTCATACAATCGTGTTATAAGTTTGAACTTCGGATCGTCTTCAATCGTCATGATTTTCTTCAAGTCATTAATGACGAGTTGAGAGATCTCATCATCAGATAAATCTAGCACTTCTTCATCGCCTGGTTTACCAACATAAGCACGAAGTAATACAGATCCTTCAGGTGTTGTATGTGGCCACTTTTTAAATGTCCACGTGCAAGCGGTAATACGGTAATCTTCTTTACGTGAAACGACGAAACCTGTTCCATCTGGTAAGTTTTTCACCGCGTCTTCATCAAATGCCATAGCGACATTCGCAACAGACGTATTTTTCGTCTCAGATAGCTCATTCATAAATTCATACTCACTGAACAACTGTTGTGTTACATAGTGTGGTGTTGTCGCAATGACGTAATCAGCTTCTAACGGCTCTTCTTGACCATTAATATGTAACAAGTAACGTTCATCATGCTTTTCAACTTGACTAACATCCGTTGACATACGAACATTACAAGTTAGCGCATCTGTTAATCCGTCAACTAACGTCTTTAAGCCACCTTCAAGGGTTAAGAACATCCCTTGCTTTTGGCCGCCGGTCTGTTTTTTCGGTGTTGACTTTTGTAAGCCGCGAATTAAGCTACCGTGTTTCTTTTCCGTTTCAAGAAAATGTGGGAATGTTGCCTTTAAGCTTAATTGATCAATGTCTCCCGCATAGATTCCAGAAATAAGTGGATGGATCAGCCTGTCGACTACTTCATCACCTAAACGGCGGCGGAAAAAGTGCCCAACAGAAATGTCATCTTCTACTTCTGTTTTACCTGTTGTATAGTCTTTCAGAGCGTCTAACTTACCTTTAAACGTAAATAACGTTGAGCTAAAAAATGGTGCTAGCTGTGTCGGAATTCCCATCACAGCCCCTTGAGGCATTGGGTGCAGCTGGTCTTGGGATAAAATAAAAGCCTTACCTGTTGCACTTCTAATTAATTTGTCTTCTAAGCCTAAATCTTCAACTAAATGTTTGGCTGTCGTTTTGCGTTCTAGAAAAGAATCAGGACCACGCTCAATCGTAAAACCGTCACGCCGTTCAGTCCAGATGATTCCGCCTAAATGGTCAGTCTTTTCGATTAACGTCACATCAGCATCGACTTCATTCTTTTGTAAATAATAAGCGGCGGTGAGACCTGTAATGCCACCGCCGATAATTGCTATTTGCTTACGCTTATTCGTCATAAAGGATTACCCCTTCAATGTCTCTTGTACAACCTTTGATAACGTGCTAATAAACTTCGGATGAGTGTTTGGCATTTCTGGACGATAGTATGAAGCCTGAATATCATCACATACTTCTTTACACTCAATATCATTGTCATATAACACTTCTAAGTGATCTGACACGAAGCCTGCTGGTGCATAGACAAATGTTGTATAACCTTTTTGCTCAAAAAGATCACGAGTTAAATCTTGAACATCTGGTCCTAACCAAGGCTCTGGTGTATTACCTTCACTTTGCCAACCAATCTCATAATCGGTAATGCCTGCTTGTTCAGCGATTAAATCGGCTGTACGTTGCAGTTGCTCTGGGTATGGGTCACCATCTTGGATAATCTTTTCAGGTAAACTGTGAGCTGAAACGATTAAGCAAGCATTGTTACGCTCTTCTTCAGTCATTTGACCGTATACTTTATTAACCTGTTCTACCCAGTACTCGATATAACCTGGCTGATCGTACCAATCAACTACAGACTTCAAGTTAACGCCGTGCTTTTCAGCTTCTTCTTGCGCACGTCCGTTGTATGACTTAATGCTGAAAGTTGAATAATGTGGTGCTAATACGATACTAACCGCTTCTGTAATACCGTCTTTTGCCATTTGCTCAATAGCATCTTCAATGAATGGGTCAATATGCTTTAAACCTAAGTATAGTTTGAACTCTACATCGTCTTGCTCTTCGTTTAATTTCGCCTCTAGTGCTTCACCTTGTCCACGTGTAATACGTGCTAATGGTGATATACCGCCAATTTCTTCATAACGGCTACGTAAATCTTCAATCATTTCATCAGTCGGGCGATTACCTTTACGAATATGTGTATAATAACGTTCTAGATCTTCTTCCTTGTAAGGCGTACCGTACGCCATAACGAGTAATCCTACTTTTTTCTGTGCCATAATTTTATTCAACTCCTCTTACTTCGAACTGTATTCGTGGACTAACGCAGCTAAGCGCTTTAGCGTATCTGGTTCGATATCAGGGAATACGCCGTGTCCTAGGTTAAACACATAACCTTCTTCATCTTTTCCTTGATCTAAAATTTCTTTCGTGCGCTTTTCAATGATGTCCCAATCAGCAAGTAAAATTGCTGGGTCTAAATTACCTTGTAATGAACTCGTGATCCCCATATCTCTTGCTTGTGTAATTGACGTGCGCCAGTCTAGACCAACTGTTGACACTGGTAGATCATTAAACTCTAGTAATAAGTGGTTCGCACCAATTCCAAATAGAATCGTTGGAACGTCTTCTTCTTTTAGAGCATTAAAGATTTTTTCCATAACTGGCTTAATGAAAATACGGTAATCAGCTGCACTTACTGCACCTACCCACGAGTCAAAAATTTGAATCGCTTTAGCTCCTGCAGCAATTTGCGCTTTCGTATAAGTGATGATCATATCACCTAACTTGTCCATTAACGCAAACCACGTCTCTGAATCGCCATACATCATCGCTTTAGTTTTATTGTATTGTTTTGACGGTCCACCTTCAATCATGTAGCTAGCTAATGTAAAAGGAGCACCACTAAAGCCAATAAGCGGAACATTTAACTTCTCTTCAGTTAAAATTTTAATCGTGTCTAATACGTAAGGTACATCGTTTTGTGGGTCCAAATCGTCTAGCTTGTCGACATCAGCTTTCGAGCGAATTGGGTTGTAAATGACAGGGCCGATTCCTTTTTTAATCTCTACATCCACACCCATTGGCGGTAAAGGAGACATGATATCTTTGTAAAGGATTGCGGCATCTGTTTGGTAGTTAACCACTGGAAGCTCTGTTACGTAAGCACAAAGTTCTGGTTGGTGCGTAATTTCGAATAAGGAATACTTCTCTTTTAGTTTGTTGTATTCTGGTTGTGAACGTCCAGCTTGGCGCATAAACCAAAGTGGCGTATAGTCTGTTTTCTCTCCACGATATGCTCGTAAAATCGTATCATTGAACTGTGTCATAATGTCTCACCTTTCGTCTATCCATCTGCATTCAATATAAAACAAAATGCTTATAGTGTATAGTCATAGGGCTCAAATGTCATCATTTTGCCTAATTCTTTGTAATAAAATGTTCAAAGGTTACCAAGTTCCAGCAACCTTTAATTTAGAACGCTGAATCGCGGTTCGATTGCTCTCCTTCTTCACCGTTTAGTGGATTAACTGGAATAACAAAGTAAGAAGGGTTATTAATCATTTGCACTTGCCTTACTCTATAACGTGTCTCTCCCGCTACTGTACCAATATGTTCTAATTCACCATCTATTTCACGGTACACATTATAATTAATCCGCTCATCTGTCTCACCAGACCAACTTATATCGACGTACAGACCGTCTAAAAAGCCTAATGACACATTAGCGGATAAATCAGTAATTTCAGGTAGTCTTACTGGTGGCTCTAAGTCATCTAAATGATTAGGGACAGTAAAACTCGTTTGAAGACTTCTTTCGCCATCTAAATCCGTCATAATCGTATCAACTAATGCTGTTGCCATACGACTTCCTGCTGTTAAATAATGCTCTTCGTCACTCACATCATAACCGATCCAAGAGGCAACCGTATAATTCGGATTAAACCCGATAAACCACGCATCTCTAACACCGCCGTCATGGTGCGGATGTTGAGTCGAGCCAGTTTTCCCTGCGAAATCTTTCGGAAATTCCCCACCAGCTGCAGTACCATCTGTTACGACACCTTCAAGCATACGTGTTAAGTACCAAGATGTTTGTTCGGAAAACAGTCGGCCTACTACAGGTTCAGGTGAGTCGAGACGTTCACCATGTCGATTTTCAACTTGCAAGATGGTGTACGGCTCAATATATTCGCCGCCTTGTGCAAACGTACGGTATAAAGCAGCCATGTGTAACGGTGACACACCTTCTTCAAGTCCACCTAAAGCTACTGATAAACCTTGATCTTCTATATCAAACCCTAAGTCCCTCAAGTATGATAAACCTTGTTCAACACCTATTTCCTCAAGTAATGCAACGGCTGGCACATTTTTAGAATCTTTTAACGCATCATACATCGTCACTTCACCATCATACGTCTGGTCAACATTCCTTGGACTGTAATTGCCATAGTCTATTGGTTCATCAGTCAATAACGTATAAGGATGATAAAAGCTTTCTTCTAAAGCAGGGCCATACACCGCAAGCGGCTTAAAGGTTGAGCCTGGTTGTCTTTTGATATTAACTCGGTTTAAATCACCACGGTTATGTTCACGACCACCAATCGCAGCTCTAACAACACCTGTATCTTGATCTAAAATGATAGTAGAACCTTCAACACCTTCTTGCGATCCTTGGAAAAATTCATCCTGTTGCATCCTTTGATATGCAATCTCTTGTGCTTTCGGATCTAGTCCTACTGTGACACGGTATCCCCCTGTATAAATTTCCTCACGTGTAAAGTGATAATCTTCTTCCAACTCATCTAACACTAGATCAATATAACTACTTAACCACGGACTTTCTTTCGTTTCACCAATGTTTAAACCTAACGTCTTCCCTTGCTCATGACGTGCTGTTTCAGCATCTAGCATACCAATTTGATACATTCTCTCAATGACAAGGTCTCTTCTCTCCATCGCTCTTTCTTCATTATTTAATGGAGAATAATAGTTTGGTGCACGAGGCATAGCCGCTAATAACGCACCTTCTGATATAGAAAGTTCAGAAACAGACTTAGAAAAAAATGTTTGCGCTGCTTCTTCAACTCCATATATACCATTTCCAAAATAAATTTCATTTAAGTAATATTCGAGAATCTCATCTTTTGAGCGCTGTCTTTCTAAATAGATCGCGCCCATCACTTCCTTCGTTTTACGCATCCACGTTTGATCATTTGTCAAAGCTGTATTTTTAACGAGCTGTTGTGTGATCGTACTAGCACCTTCAGCTTTACTCCATGTCGTCACGTCACGATACAATGCTCGTCCAACAGCCCAAAAATCTACTCCGCTATGATCGTAAAAGCGATGATCCTCAATTGCCAAAAACGCATCGACAACATGCTCTGGCACCGTCTCTAACGGCACATAAGTTCTATTTTCGTCGTATAATTTAACCACTTCATCTCCATCTTCCGTCTCAAGAACAGTCGACTCAGAGAATACGAAGTGCTGATCATCTACAACAAAACGCCCACCTAATAAGATGAACATAAATCCTAATAAACTTAACACGATTAATAAACCGACACTATATAGCACCCAGCGCCATTTACCGAACGTGTTTCTCATATATGTTTTAACGGCCATAATGCCACCTCAATTATTAATCTTCACAATAAACCACTCTACATTATATTATAGTCTATTTTTTTCGACAAAACATTTATTGTAAACTCAATTAATTGTAGGAGCACTGTTTACTTGTGCGTGCGCCAAATTATCTTTGCGAGCGCCAATAAAAATTTGTGGGCGCCAGATTAATCCCTGCGAACGCCAAATAATTTTTGTGAGCGCCAGATTAGTTCTTACGAGTGCCAAAAAAATTACGTGAGCGCCAAAATAATTACGCGAAAGCCAAATTATTGCCAGAGCCGATAATTACTCACGAGTGCTGATAAACTCTCTTGAGCGCTGATAAATTCTCGTGAGCGCTGATAAATCCTTGTGAAAGCTGATAAATTTTCCCGAGCGCTGATAAATGCCCCCGAACGCCGATAAATTCTCATGCAAGTCCAACACAAAGCAATAAAAAACGCCAACCAAATACGTCATCCGCATTTGATTAGCGTTTCTTAATAGAGCATATGCTATTTCATTAACCCTTTTTGATGTGCATATACCGCTGCCTGAGTTCGATCCTGCACTTCTAATTTATGCAAGACGTGGCTAACGTGTGTCTTCACAGTTTTAATTCCGATAAATAGTTTTTCACTGATCTCAGCATTCGTCAGTCCATTTCCAATACAAATTAAAACTTCGAGTTCACGTTGAGTTAAATCTTCGTGAAGTTGTTTTTCAGGTGCTCGCATGCGTGTCATCATTTTCCCTGCAACTTTCGGTTCAATGACATTTTCTCCGTTTGCAGCTTTTTTCACCGCTTCAGCAATCTCATCAGCAGAAGAAGTTTTTAACATATAGCTAAACGCACCTGCTTCTAACGCTGGGAATACCTTTTCATCATCGTAATAACTTGTTAGAATAATAACCTTACAATCTGGCAATTGCTCAACAATTCGTTCAGTCGCTTCAATACCAGTTCCATTATCCATAATTAAATCCATTAACACGACATCAGGCTTTTCTTTTAATACGAGGTCAGCTCCTTCATGCCCACTTGAAGCCTCTCCTACGACATCAATCTCATCTTCAGTCATTAAATAAGTCTTAATCCCTTTTCTAACAACATCATGGTCATCTACAATAACTAACCTGATCTGGCTCATCAGTTTCCATCACCCTTTACTTTGGAATGCGAATATCGATATAAGTCCCTTCACCATGTTTTGATTTAATATCAAAC
Source organism: Alkalibacillus haloalkaliphilus (assembly GCF_007991275.1). Classification (GTDB taxonomy): domain Bacteria; phylum Bacillota; class Bacilli; order Bacillales; family Alkalibacillaceae; genus Alkalibacillus; species Alkalibacillus haloalkaliphilus. The sequence goes on from NZ_BJYA01000010.1 coordinate 58,236, forward strand.
GTACCACCGATCTCTTCGCACCGTTCTTTAATCGAGTTCAATCCATATGAAGCTTTCGCATTCATCTGTTCATCTAAATTAAAACCATCGCCATCATCACTAATATATATATATATTAAATCTTTCTCTTTAATTCTTAATTCAATGTTCGATGCATTTGCATGACGTAATGCATTTGATAAAGATTCTTGTGCAATGCGGAAAATATGCTCTTCTTTCGCCTGTGAAAGTTGTAATTCTGAATCAACATCGACTTTAAACTGAATAGAGCAACGTTGTTTTAATTCTTCAATTAGTCGATCAATTCCTTCATGTAATGACTCACCTGATAAATGAACAGGACGTAAATGTAACAACAAGGCACGCATTTCATTTTGTGCTTGAAGTGCCATTTGCGAGATTTCCTCTACTTGCTCTTTAGCTTGTTCTGGCTTTTCATCAATAATTTTACTCGTCGCTTGTGACATCATCGACAATGCAAATAGCTGTTGGCTTACCGCATCATGTAAATCACGAGCCAACCTTTGCCTCTCTTCAACAGTCGCTGCTAAGTGTGCTTGTTTGGCATACTCTGACTTTTCTTCAGCCATTCTCTCTAACGACTTTACTTGCCCTTTAACTTTATGAGCTAAATCATTTAATTCATGACCTAATGTACTAAACTCATCTTTTGACTCTTTCATAAGAAGAGTAGCATTGAACTTTCCTTCAGATAATGTCGCTATAAAAATAGAAAGCTCTTGCAATCGATCTTTGACATTACCACCTTGACGAAACATCACATAAAGACCAACTAAAGACAACGTTAATGCCGTCACAATAAGAGCGAGAATAATCGCCTCGACTGACAACCAGATTGGCTGAATGACAGAGTGTGTAAAAAATAGTATTAAAGCGATTATTAATAAAGAAAAGTAAACAGCATACAAATAACTACCGATTAATTGATAACGAATACCTTCTAACTTTTTAAACATATTCCACACCCTATACTGAAATCACTTTCACATCACCGATTTGGCACTTCACATAAATGTTTAATTTTCGTGTTGCTTCTTTATAGTCATCAGACTGGTAACTAAGTGAGCTGTACATGCCCGAACGATTTTCACCGAACACTGTTATATCACCAATACTCGCTTGACCATACACTTTAACGGCAACATGTTCAGGTACTTTTAAAACGATATCTCCAATATACCCTCGTAATACGACTTTTGTTTCTTTTTCAGGTATATAAGCTTTAGAGAAATCGATATAAATATCACCGATAAATGCCCATAGATCCATTGGTTCTAAAGACCAATTCTCTTGTGACAAATTCAAATCTGTAATAAAACTTTTTCCTCTATGAACATGGTGGATATAACGACCGGCGCGCTTTTCTCCCACTTCTTCCTCATCTTCAAAAGTAAAATCTCTTTCATTATCAACATAATCATTCGAATCCTCGAAAAAATCATCATCGAACTTGTCTACAACTTTAGATCGATGGTTATTACCGTTGCGATCGCCATTAGAATAAACTTGGATGCCTTTAGTTTTTTTTTCAGTTACTAAACTCGCTCCTATATAAACGAGTATAAGCGGCCACAACTTCCAAAAGTCACTAAAAGAAAAATCAGCATAACCATAATTGCCTGCTAGTAATAATGAACCAAAAATTAAGAAAAACAGCCCCCAAAACCAGCTACCACCTGGCGTTGTCCTAAAATAATTAACAAATAACATAAGACCTAACACGACAAATATGAGCGGCCATGCCCCTAAAAACGCATCTGATATTTCCAGGGTAATAATTTGTAGATTTTGCAAGATTAATGTCACACCGAAAAAGATCAGTGAAACTGCGAATAACCATTTTAAGAAACGAAACACATCACTCACACCTTTAATCGATCAGTTTAAATACTCTAAATGAATTGATATCTTTATTATAGTGGCATTTCCATCTTTATGTAACATTCTACAGTATGTTTATATCTCAGACTATAGACTGAGAGCATAAAGTCATTTGTTTCAACTCACATTAAGACGGGTACGGTATAAGTAAGAACACTAATTGAGAGGTGATTTCTATGGAACAAAAATTAAAACAACTGATTGATGGTTTAAATGAGGATTTGGCTCACGAGTACGGTGCAATCATTATGTATACGTACAACGCTTCAGTCGTTACTGGACTTTATCGCCAAGTGTTAAAGCCGTTTTTCGAAAGTGAGGTACAAGATGAGACCTCTCACGCATTATACTTATCAGAGAAAATTAAAACATTAGGTGGAACACCAACGACCACACCAGCACCTGTTGAGCAATTGACAGATGTAAAAGACATGCTTGAAGCAGCATTACAAGCAGAAAAAGACACGATTGACCGTTACGAACAACGTAAACAACAAGCTGAGAATTTAGGGTATACTGAACTAGCTGTCAAATTAGAAGATTTAATCGCAGACGAAACGCACCATAAAGAAGAAATCGAACGCTTACTTCAAGACCGTAGCTTTCAATAACTTTAAGTAGGTCACGCATAATTCGCGTGGCCTATTTTTTATCTCCCCGGTTTCATTTATTACGTTTCTCGAAAATTCTGTTATAATTGAATTAATTTTAAATCGAGAAAGGGGAAACAATCATGTGGGAACAGCTTTATGAAAAAATTGATGGGCTATACGAACGTATGGTTGAAGATCGTCGCTATCTTCACCAACATCCCGAACTTTCATTTCATGAAAAAGAAACAGCAAAATATATTGAAAATCGTTATGATGAGTTAGGAATTCCATACAAGAGCAATATCGGGGGTTACGGTATTGTTGCAACCCTTGAAGGTGGTAAGCCTGGTAAAACAGTTGCATTACGCGCCGACTTTGACGCGTTACCGATTCAAGAGGAAAATGATGTTCCTTATAAATCAAAAGTTGACGGTGTGATGCATGCGTGCGGTCATGATGGCCATACAGCATCACTTCTAGCTGTCGCTGAAGCTGCACTACAGTTTAAAGAAGAACTACCTGGTACGTTAGTCTTTTTACACCAGCCAGCTGAAGAATATGCCCCAGGTGGTGCTAAACCGATGATCGACGAAGGTGCATTAGAAGGCGTTGATGCTGTATTTGGTACACACTTATGGGCTAGTACACCGTTAAATAAAATTGAAACGACAAAGGGTCCATTCATGGCAGGTGCTGACCGTTTCACCATTACGTTTAAAGGAAAAGGTGGACATGGTGCACTTCCACAACAAACGAAAGATCCTGTTGTGATGGCTGGCCAAGCGATTGTGGAATTACAACAAGTCGTTAGCCGTCGCATTAACCCGTTACAACCAGCTGTGTTATCAATTGGTAAAATCGAAGGCGGAAATGCGTTTAACGTCATCCCTGATACTACGTCATTAACAGGAACTGTTCGTATATTAGATAAAGAAGTTCAAGATGAAGTAATTGATGAAATGCATAAAATTTTAAAAGGCATTACGATTAGCTATGATGCTGACTATGAGCTAGATTACGTTAAAGGTTATCCACCGGTCGTTAACCATGCAAAAGAAGCAGAGTATTATTTAGAAAACGCTGAAGAGATTCCTGGCGTTATTGGTTATGAAGAAGTTGACCCGATTATGGGTGGCGAAGATTTTGCTTACTATTTAGAAGAGCGACCTGGCGCGTTTTTCTTCACTGGTGCACAAATCGAAGGGCATGCCTATCCGCACCATCACCCTAAATTTGACTTTGATGAACGCGCACTATCAACAGCTGCAAAAGCGTTAATTCACGGTTATAAAAAGTATCAAGAAGATCATAAATAAGCAAAAGGAGATGACCCTATACTTAGGATCATCTCCTTCTTTTTATGCTGGATCATAAAACCCTCTGCCTACGACTTCTGCTGAATCTGTGACGATAACAAACGCTTCAGGGTCCACCTCTTTAATAGTACGTTTTAAAACACCTAATTCAGATGAATTGACAACACACATTAAGACAGGGCGCTCTTTGTCTGTAAAGCCACCTTGGGCTGATAAACGTGTAACACCTCGGTCTACTCTAGTGTAGATCGCTTCTTGTACGTCCAAATATTCATTTGAAATAATGAGCGTCGTCTTCGTCTTATTAAAGCCTGTTTGAACTAAATCAATCGACTTGCTCGTCATATAAACACCAATTAAAGCATATAAACCGAGTTCAATATCAAATACGATAATAGCCGTTAATACGATCATACCATCGACAACAGCAATACTAGCACCTAACGATAAGTTGGTATACTTATTAATCAGTTGTGCTAATAACGCCGTTCCACCCGTTGATGCGTCACCTAAAAAGACGATCCCTAAACCGACACCAACACCTAAACTACCGAACAACGCCGCCAGTAAAGGGTCTTGCACAAACGCATCTATATTTCGTGTTAAAAATACGAAAAAAGGTAAAATTAACGAACCTGACAACGAGCGAAATGCAGAACCTTTTCCGAGTAAATAATAAGCGAGAAATAATAATGGTATATTTAATCCCCAAATAACATATGCAGGCTCCAGTCCAAATAAAGCTTCAGTAATCGTACTAATACCACTAGCTCCACCTGCAGCGACGTAATTCGGAAGTAAAAAACCGTTATAGGCTACCGCCACAATCGCAGAACCAACTATAATATAAAGCATTTGTTCTATTCTAGATAAATGTGTTTTTCGTTTCTGTCCTACCATTGATGATCGAACCTTTCTATTCTATCTCTATCATTAAACCGTGATGATTTTAACACTATTCTTATCGTTTGTGAACATCAGCGTGTGAACGCTTTATCAGACAAAAGTGAAAATTCACCCACCGTTTAAAAGAAAAAAGGCTATGCTAAATTTAATTCTTAGCATAACCTTTTAATTCAACACTATTTTAAGTCCCTAATTTGCGAATGCGTCCTTTCACGTAAAAGGCTTCAAACAACACAGCAAACGCAATAGCTAAACTACTGTAAATCAATGCGCCCATTAAGTCTGTGGCGAAAAAGAAAACTACTCCCATAACGATAATTTTAAGTAACATCAAAACTAATATTAACTGATGAACCGCTTTTGTTCTTAACACATGTGGCACTGGATATAGCTTAATCCAATCGAGTGATCGGTGATGATTGTAAATCGTAATAAATTGAAAACCTGTTAAAAATAAAAACAACATAGCAAAAATAATTTTTCCCCAAAATGCAGGAATCCAAAATGCGAAAAATACCGCTAACAACATAAGCCTTAAATACATGCCTAAGTAATCACCACTTCTAATAAATGTAATGCTATACAAATAAATAAAAGTTTGATTCTGTCTTAAAGGCATTCTCCTCGTTACAAAACGGACAAGTCCATGACGTTTCTTCGGCTTACGCTTTAAGTCAGGAACATCTGTTGACATGTTAGCAATTCGATAGAAAAATTGTAGTCTCGCTTCCTCTTTTTCTATAAGGTCATCCCACGGCAAACTAAACTTCTTATAGACGTTGTGATAATTTAAAAATACAACTCCAACTATCAACAACGCTGCTATAAATGAATAATACGGTTGTCCAATCGCCAAGAAGAACACCGCAAACACATTAATAACGAGTCGAATGGCCATATCCAAATAATGAAGACCTTGTTCTCGCGTTTTTTGGATGAACCATGTTGCAAGTAAGTTTCCTACTTTAAGCACTAAAGCAAAAACTAAAACAAATAATAAATAAGCAGAACTAACTTCCTCATAAACCGTAAAATATAACGGGGATAAAGCAAATATAAAAATCGCAATCCAATAACTTTGCATAATGAAGCTATAAACGATCGAATTTTTAATATAAGGTTTCAAGCGATTTTCTACACTTAATAAAAACACTGTGTCGGCTTCCTTGAAAAACGTTCGCACAGGGCTATAACTTAAGAGTAATCCTACTAAAATGGCCATGATCCATGCTACTGGAAATGTATCCGTAACTGTCTCTAACCATTGCTGGTAGAAAAATGCGAATCCAGCAACAAAGAAAATAAGCGCAAACGCTAAGTGATCGTTAAATATTAACCGCATATAACGGCTTACCATTTTTAAATGACTATTTAAACGTTCTTTCCAAAACTGATTCGTATCCATTTTACGCATCGTCCTTTGTCAATTGTACGTAAATGTCATCTAAGCTAGCTTGCGGCATATTAAACTCTTGCCTTAATTGTTCTAACGTACCGTAAGCACGAATTTCACCGTGATGAATTATGACAAAACGATCACAATATTTTTCAGCTGTTGCTAAAATGTGTGTCGACATTAACACACCAGCCCCCTGCTCTTTCATCTCATTCATCGTATCTAAATAAGACTGAATACCAAGAGGGTCTAAACCAACAAAAGGCTCATCAACAATATATAAAGAAGGTTTTACTAAAAATGCGCACATAATCATAACCTTCTGCCTCATCCCTTTAGAGAAGTGAACAGGAAACCATTTGCGCTTCTTATCTAAATGGAATTCTTTTAATAAAAAGTCTGTCCGTTCTTTATACGTTTGTTCATCAATACCGTAAGCCATTGCCGTTAAACTTAAATGTTCTTCTAAAGTTAACTCTTCATAAAGCATTGGCATTTCTGGTATGTAAGCAAACTCGCGCCGATAACTTTCTAGATCTTCTACAATACTTTTTCCATTAATATTAATCGAACCTTTTTTCGGGTTCATTAAGCCGATAATGTGCTTTATCGTCGTACTTTTACCAGCACCATTCAACCCGATTAAGCCTATGACTTCTCCTTTTTTTACTTCAAATGAAATACCATGTAACACATTTTGCTTCGTATAACCACCAACGAGGTCTTCTACCTTTAATAAATTACTCATGTTATCCCTCTCTTCTATCTATACACTCTATAATTATCATACCAAAAATTTCATCAGATTTAATAGCTTAGACCTTTTCTTCTTACATTCGACAAATGATTACGTTACAATACTAATAAAAGAACATTTAGGAGGATGACGATGTCAGATTGTATCTTTTGTAAAATTATCAATGGTGAAATTCCTTCAGCAAAAATTTATGAAGACGAGCATGTATACGCTTTTTTAGACATTAGTCAAGTAACAGAGGGGCATACGTTAGTCATTCCCAAGAAGCATTGTCAAGACGTTTTCGACCTTGATGAGGAAACTGCAGCCAATTTATTTAAAGCGGTACCAAAAATCGCAAATGGTATTAAAGCTGCATATGCACCGAAAGGATTAAACACATTAAACAACAATGGCTCATTTGCAGACCAAAGTGTATTCCACATCCATATCCACCTTCTTCCTCGTTATGACGAAAACGATGGATTTAAATCACAATGGGAAGTACATGGTGATGATTACACACCAGAAAAACTTCAAGATATTGCAGGTAAGATCGCAAGTAAGATTTAATGACAGTCACCCTTTAGAAAACTATAAGGTATTTTGACAGAAGATTAGCACTAAACATTATAGGGAAAACAGGTTATAATAGCAGTAAGTAACGAAAGGGGTTATAAATCATGCCAAATGGTAAATCGTTATTTTTAGGAGTATTAGTCGGTGGTGTGGTCGGTGCTTCAGTATCATTATTAACAACACCTACTTCAGGCGAAGAAATGCGCAGCCGAATGAAAGATCAAACTGACCGTTTACGCGACCTTACACAAGAAATTAAAGAAAACGGATTAGACCTTAAAGATCAATTAACACAAACTTCTAAAGAAGGTGCCGCACTGTTAAAGGACTTATCACAAGACATTAAAGAGTCTGTTGAAAGTTGGAAAGAAACAGTCGAGCCTCATCAAGAAAGCCTACAAGAGCACTTACTTCAAATTGAAGAAGGCATTAAAGAATTGGAAGAGAAAATAAAAGAGCAAAATTATAGCAAGTAAATGGACTGACAGATCAGGCGAACGCTTATTTAATTAGGCGTTCGCCTAATTATTTTTGATTTCGCCTAATTATTTTAGATTTCGCTTAAAAAATTAAAATTTCGCTTAATTATCGCTGGAATCGCCTAATTAATAAATAATTAGGCGATTCCTTAAACAAAGTAAAAGCCTACCAAGCAGGATGATCCCACTTTGATAGGCTTTTATACAAAATTATTCAGCTGGTTCTAAATCTTCAATTGAATCGATATCCATATACGCTGGTACGACTAAGCCGATTTTAGCTCCTTCTAAGTTAGGGCCTAAATCAACGACATCATCTTGAACATTTTCATAGAAATCAGCGTGAGTGAATGGTAACCATGCTGCTACTGTAGCATCTGCATCACCACTTGCTAATGATTCAAAGACGATTGATGGGTCAACTGGTGTTACTTCAACATCGAATCCATGAGACTCTAATGCTGCTGAAAGAACGCCTGCTGAAGCTCGTTCAGAATCCCACGGTGTTGAAACTAACTCAATTGTTGAGCCGTCACCTTCATTAACACCATCTGTCCACTCAGCAACTGTGTCTGCATTTTCTTCTACCCATTGTTGAGCTACTTCATTAATATCTAAATCTGATTCATTCGCTTCATACATAATCTCTTCCATGTCTTCAACTTCCCAGTAAAAGCGATCAATAATTTCGTATGCATCAGGGTGATCACCTTCAAAGTCATTGCGTACAAGTGTTTGAATGTTCTCCGCATCACCGTAAATACCTTCAGGGTCATCTAAGTACTTCATATCTGGAAACTGCGCGAACTTCCAATGTGGGTTCCATCCCGTAACAATAATTGGCTCTTCATCAGCAATAGCAGACTCTAACTCTGTAACCATTGCAGCTGTTGAAGCTTGTTCAAGCTCCCAACCTGCCAAGTTATCATATCCTTCTTCAATTGCTGTCTCAGTTGTTACTGTAATACCAGCACCTGGTTCAATTCCGATAATTGTGTAGTCAACTACTTCACTATAATTAATTTTAGTGTCATCACCACTAGTCTCTTCATCTTCACCACAAGCAGCAAGCACGAGTACAGATGAAATGACTAATAGTAACATATACCTTTTAAAGTTCATGTTGTAAGACTCCTCTTCAAAATTAAAACCTACCAAGAACTAATTCCTGGTAGGTTCTTTTAAAAAGTTAAATTATTGAACGTCTGTCCACTCTTCAACTAATTCTGGGTTATTTTCAACAAAGTTAGCTGCAGCTTCTGCAGGGTCTACTCCGTCTTGGATTTCAGCCATTACGCTGTTAAACTCTTCCTCTTCCCAGAAGAAGTTATCTAATACTTGGTAAGCACCAGGTAAGTCTTCTTCTAGACCTTCACGAACCATTGTTTCGATCGTTTCAGCATCACCGAATGCACCTTCTGGGTCTTCTAGATACTTAAGGTCATACTCAGCAAACTTCCAGTGTGGAGACCAACCAGTTACAACGATTGGCTCTTCATTTTCAACTGCTGAACCTAATGCAGTTGCCATAGCACCTGAAGAAGAAGTGTCTACACTCCAGCCTTCAAGATTTTCGTAAGTTTCAGTTGCATCTTCAGCAGCCTGTACAACACCAGCACCTGGCTCGATACCAGTAATTGATTCACCTAATTCATCAGCATATTGATCTAACTCATCTAATGAATCTACTGTCATATACTCAGGTACAACTGCACCAATTTTAGCACCTTCAAAGTTAGGTCCTAGTTCAACTAAGTCGTCTTGATATTCTTCAAAAAGTTCACCATGTGTTGCTGGTAACCATGCAGCTACCATACCATCAGCTTCACCATTGGCAACTGATTGCCACATAACAGCGTTATCTAATGGTGTAACGTCTACATCATAACCTAAATCTTCTAATACATGACCAATTACGTGAGTTGAAGCAATCTCAGTGTCCCACTCAACGTATACTAGCTCAAGCTCACCTTCGTGAGTAACTGCATCTTCATCTGTTGTTTCTTCTTCTGTTGTCTCTTCGCCATCTGCACCTTCTGGGTCTTCAGTGGCATCTTCTTCGTCAGTACCGCATGCTGCGATTACTAGTGTAAGCGCAAGTACTGCGATTAAACCTAAGCGTTTCCATGTTTCTTGTAACATGTTAAAACAACTCCCCTTTACTTATTTGTGTATGTTTTATTGGAACTTCTCTCCCCAATATTGGAGAGAGAAGAAGCTCCCTAAGTTATTACTTTTCTTTATTTAAGTTTTGCGTAAAGCGGTCAATGATAATCGCTAAAATTACGATACCAAAACCTGCTACGAAACCTGGTCCAGCATCAGCACGTTGTAGAGCTGATAGTACTTCACGACCTAGACCTGGTGCACCGATCATCGATGCAATAACAACCATTGATAATGAAAGCATTACCGTCTGGTTAACACCAGCCATGATTGTACGCCTCGCCATCGGCAGTTCTACTTTAAATAGTTTTTGGTTACCTGTTGCACCAAATGCATCTGATGCTTCCACTAGCTCTTTAGACACTTGGCGGATACCTAAGTTAGTAAAACGAACAACAGGAGGTGTCGCGAAAATAAATGACGCAAATACACCTGGAACCATACCGATTCCGAAGAATGCTACTGCCGGAATTAAGTAAACGAATGCCGGCATCGTCTGCATGAAGTCTAATACTGGCGTAATAATATTTTCTGCTAATTTACTCTTCGACATTAGTATACCCACTGGAATACCTACTAAAACAGAAATTAAGCTGGCGTAAAAGACGAGAGTAAATGTAAACATTAACTCTTCCCACAATCCTTGGTTATGAACAAAGATTAAACCAATAATTGTAAACGTCGCTAAACCAAACTTTTTGCCACTTAGGAAGAATGCTAGAATAGCAACTAAAATAATAATGAAAATCGGTGGCACCATCGCTAAAGAATCAGCGGAAACATCAAGTAACCAACCGAAGCCATCTTTAATCGGATCAAATACGAAACTAAACCAATCCGTAATTTGATCAACAAACCAGTCTACCCCATCAGCTACTGGTATATATGGTATGTTATCAAGCACCATCTCCGTTCACCTCATTTCCATCAGCTAATGCTGCAATGACTGCTCCACGTACAATAACACCGCGTAGCTTACCATCTTCTGTTACTGCAACTGGCACCGGAGCATCATGAATAATATTAAAGATATCTTGAATGCTCGTTTCTAAATCAGCTGTTGGTATATCATCTTTCATAATTGTACTTAGCTGAGATACACCTTCTTCACGAGCCTTTCGAGCATCCTCTGCTGTAACATAACCTTTTAAGTTACGAGAACGGTCTGTTACAAAGATTGAAGATAAGCCTTGTTCACGCATTCTTTCTAATGCTACACGAGGACCGTGCTTATCATAATCAACAGTTTCTGGACGCTTCATAATTTTATCGGCAGTTAATACTTTAGAACGATCAACGTCCTCAACGAACTTCTCTACGTAATCGTTAGCTGGATTAATTAGAATCTCTTCTGGTGTACCAATTTGTACAATTGAACCATCCTTCATTAATGCAATACGGTCACCGATACGTAACGCTTCATCTAAGTCGTGTGTAATGAAGATGATCGTTTTCTTCATCGTTTCTTGTAAATCTAGTAATTCATCTTGCATATCTTTACGAATTAATGGGTCTAACGCAGAGAATGCTTCGTCCATTAATAGAACCTCTGGGTCATTAGTTAATGCACGAGCTAAACCAACACGTTGCTGCATACCACCCGATAGCTGACTAGGATACTGGTTAACATAACCGCCTAATCCAACTAGATCTAAAGCTTCTTTAGCTTTTTGTGTTCTTTCTTCTTTCTCAATGCCTTGTACTTCTAAACCGAACTCAGCATTATCTAAAACCGTTCTAAACGGGAACAGTGCGAACTTCTGGAATACCATACTCATTTTAGTACGGCGAATTTCACGTAAGTCTTCTTTGTTCATCGTTGCTAAGTTTTGGCCGTCAATTTCAACACTACCTTCAGTTGGTTCAATTAAACGGTTTAACAGACGTACTAAAGTAGACTTACCACTTCCTGAAAGCCCCATAATAACGAAAACTTCGCCTTCTTCTACTTCGAAAGTTGCACGGTTAACACCTACTGTACAACCAGTTTTCTCAAGGACTTCTTCTTTAGAATACCCTTCATCTAATAATTTCGTTGCCTCTTTTGTTTTTTTACCGAAAATCTTCGATAAGTTTTCGACTTTAATAGGCACTGGTTTACACCTCTTTCTAAATCACTTTAAATCTGAACTTAGTTGAAATCACTTTGTAACAATCACTTTTATAACTATATTAGTTTCTGATAGAATTCTCAAACAACAAATAGAGCGACATAGTTTCATATATTCCGTAAAGTTTGAACTGAACAAACTTATCAGACGAAATCTTTTAAATTTCTCTATAATACTACAAAATACTCATAAATCTCTTATTTTGTTTTTTCCATAATCTAGTGTAGATTGAGTGTAGATGACCTAAGGAGGTTCATTATATGCAGACGAGACATAATGAAGAAACGCTTGATCACTTGCATCATTCGATGATTAGTGAATTCTCTAAGACACTTGAAATGTTTTCATTAAACACGACCGAGTCTCAACTTTTCGTCATTCTCTATTTAAGTGATGAACCAATGACATTGGATGATATGAAAAATGCACTAGGCAAAAGCAAAACCGCAATGAGTAATTCAATTCGTACATTATTAGACTACAATCTCGTAGAGCGCGTCTGGATTAGAGGTGTGAGAAAAGACCTTTATAAGGCAGAGAAAGATTTATACGGGAAATTTATGAAGGCTTATGTCAATCGTTGGCTCGATGCAATTGATCGACAAAAGTCGAACTTAAAACAAATCGAAGAACACATTCAAGAAGACGAAATTCAAAGTGACAGACAAACTAGTGTAAAGTTAAAAGAAGCGATTCGATTTCATGATGCACTAGAAGATGTTTTCAACGATATAAACGAAAAAGACATATATTAATAGTAGAGTTGCAGGGATCAATAATTTCCTGCAACTCTTTTAATATATTATGTTAAAATATTAGTACATGTAAAAATAGTCATTCTACCTATATAATTAGACAAGCACGTTATTTAACAAAATTAATAGGGTAAACTATTATTTAAGTTATCAAAATATTATTAAAAAGGAGTCGTTCTTGTGAGTAAAGAATCGTATTCAATACAGGAAGCCATTCTATATTCACACAAAATGGCACAATTATCTAAGGCCATTTGGAAACAAATCGAAAAAGATTGGCAAAATTGGGTCAAACCATTTGAACTCAATTTAAATGAGCATCATATTTTATGGATATGTTATCACTTAAACGGTGCGAGCATATCAGAGATCTCACAGTTTGGAATTATGCACGTGTCTACTGCTTTCAATTTTTCGAAAAAACTAGAAGAGCGTGAACTACTAACTTTCTCTAAACGCGAAGAAGACAAACGTAATACGTATGTAGAATTAACGGATGCAGGTAAGAAATTATTTGAGGAGACAATGGAAGCTCATGCAAGTGGCACTGATAAAAACACTGTTATGCAAGCTTCTCTTCCATTGAAAGATTTATATGGAAGATTTCCAGAGTTTCAAGACTTAGAAGCGATCGTTAAAAACATATATGGAGACGACTATTTAGAGATTTTAGACCGTTCAATCGCTAGCATTCGTGAGGAATATTGACGAATTAAGAGTTTTTTCTAGAAAAGGGTTGAATTTTTTCTGTGTAGGGCGTATTATCACTTCTGTAACAGCATAATTAATAGTGAGTAATCGCTGAATATAGGCAGAAAAGGAGGCCCTAATATGACTTGCTGGAAAACGTTAAACATCTCTAAAGAATACGGTCAACATCGGCTGACTATTCTATCAATCTTTCTTGGTATTATATCTTTTATTGTTTTATATATACCATTTTCAATTTTACATCAAAATGCGCCATTACATGACCCAGCGTTGTGGCAAGTCATGTTAGGGCTTTTAATATTACCGATCTTGCATAAGTTAGCACATGCATTTCCGATTACTTTTACAAGTAAAGAATTTAAGTTAAAATGGTATTTTAAATATAGATATATTCCTTTACTAAAATTAAAGGTGCGTTCAAGTTTATCTAAGCGCACTTCGATTATAATGATGCTAGCGCCTACAGTCGTCATTACAATTCCTTTATTAATTGGTGCAACGGTATTCCCTATGTTCTACCCAATTTTAATTGTATTTGCATCCATTCATATCGGAATTTCACTGACAGATTGGTTAATACTCTCATTTTTCGTTAAGGCGCCAAAAAAATGTATCGTAGAAAAGACAAAAAACAACTACGATATATTAGTGCAATCTCCTTAAACGTGTTATAATGTGAAGGGATTTAGGAGGGGAAACATTGTTACTTTTTTATGTTCCATTTGCCATATTTATTTTTTACGCATTTAACTCCATGACTCAAAAATTCTGTACTAAATCAGAAATGTCTAATGAGAAAAGTGCAAAAGTTTATCGTACGATTAATATTTCAATGTTAGTACTACTCATTTCATCGTATTATGAAATGAATTATCTATATTAATAAAAAAAGGTTGATCCTCCAAGTGGGGATCAACCTTTTTTGTGACGTCCTAAATCAACCTTAGAACCAAGATGCTCCAACAATGATTAACAAAATGAACAGCACTACAATTAAAGAGAAACCTCCTGAATAACCTTTACCGTAACTCACCTGATTCACCTCCTAAACATTAACTACGATATACTATGTGTTCGTTTCCTCGTTTGTTTAGGCACATAACAATTTGATTGGTGTAACTTAAAGAAAATTATGATATATTTATGATTGTACGATTACATACTTTTAGGGGGAAGATTGATGAAAAAAGTTGTACTAGCCTTACTGACTACATCTATATTAATTTTAGTGGCATGTAATGGTGACAGCGATGACACTGTAATGGAGTCAGCAGCCGGTGATATTACTAAAGATGAGTTTTATGAAGAGTTAAAAGAGCGACACGGGGAAGCTGTGTTACGCGAAATGACTACTCGCATGATCTTGGAATCACAATATGACATTTCAGAAGAAGAACTTGATCAAGAAATTGAAGATTTCAAGGCAGAAGTTGGACCACAGTTTGAACAATTTTTAGCTCAACAAGGATTCGAAAATGAAGCTGAATTTAGAGAAGCGTTATATATGAGCCGCTTAGAGTTTGAAGCAGCAACAGAAGATTTAGATGTGACAGAAGAAGATGTTGAATTACGCTATGAAAATATGCAAAAAGAAGTTCAAGCTCGCCATATTTTAGTTGATGATGAACAGACAGCACAAGAAATTCTTGAACAGTATGAAAGTGGTGAAGATTTCGCTGAATTAGCCGAAGAGCACTCCACTGATGGTACAGCTCAATTAGGCGGCGACTTAGGCTACTTCACTGGTGGCGATATGGTTATGCCATTTGAACGTGCCGCATTTTCACTTAATGAAGGTGAAGTTAGTGAACCAGTCGAAACGCAATACGGTTGGCATGTCATTCTAGTTGAAAATATCCGTGATGCTGAAGTTGAACTAGATTCACTTGAAGAGATGGAAGACCAAATTCGTCAAGACTTACTAACAGCACAAGTAGATCCTAGTGAATTACAGCTTATTATTGAACAAGTCATTAACGACGCTGATGTGACAATTCATGATGAAGATTTAAATCATTTATTCGGCTCTGAAGAATCATAAAAACATTTAATAGTACAACTTGGTCATACCTCGTTGTACTATTTTTTTACATATTTGTATTGGTGGGTTTTTATTGGAACAAACAGAACAAACAGAAAAACAAAGCGAAGTGATCAAATGGGTTTATGGCATTACCGTTACGATCCTTTTATTAACTGCTATCAATTTTTTAGGCGATGACCAACACTCTACTAATATTTACGGTCAGATTTCACTTATAGTTATCATGCTTGTTCAAGGTTTATACCAATTTTATAAATCACTTAAAGAAGATAATAAAAAAATAAGTCTCTTCTTTGACATTTTATTCATTTTATTTATTCTAGTCTTTTTAGGTTGGATGCTAAGTAATCATATTTTCTAGCTGCTCTAAATTATAAACAATCCCCCGAAAGGTAGAGTATCAATCTACCTTCGGGGGATCTTTTAAATCGTCGGCTTGTAAAATTGACGGTTTTCTAATGGGAAAATACGATCAGTAAATTCACCTGGTTCAACTGACTCTAAAGCACGATTCATCATATTCATTTTAGCATCAATCATATCGATTAAATGAAGCAACTCAGCTTCACGAACGATCGGCGCTTTCGGACTACCCCATTCACCTTTTCCATGATGACTTAACACAAGATGTTGAAGTAACATCACTTCTTCTCCTTCGATTCCTAACTCTTCTGCAGTAACTTTTATTTCATCTACCATCATCGAGATATGTCCTAACATCTTACCTTCTAATGTATATGAGGGAGATGCTGGACTTGAAAGCTCTTTAACTTTACCAACGTCGTGTAAAATAATACCTGCATACAATAAGTCTGTATTAATTTCTGGATAAAGGTCTTTCATTTGTCGTGCGATCTTTAACATACTTATAATGTGATGAATTAAACCTGACGCATATTCATGGTGGTTTTTCGTTGCAGCAGGATAAGTTAATAGTTCATCATTGTGCTTCTTCAAAATAGCTCTAACAATTCTTTGGATATTCGGGTTTTCTAACGCAAAAATCATTTGCGTTAAATAATCTTGCATTTCTTCTAACTCGACTGGCGCTTTTTCAATAAAATCGTCGACACGAACACCGTCCATCTCATTCGATAGTCTAATTTGTCTAATGTTTAGTTGGTTCTTACCACGAAACTGTCGGATTTCTCCGTGGACTTGAACGATTGCTTCTGGCATAAACGTCTCTTCATCTTCTTTCGTCGAATCCCATAGCTTTGCCTCAATTTCACCAGTACGGTCGCGGAAAATAATCGTTAAAAATGGCTTACCAGAACTCGTTACACCTTTATCTACGGATTTAATGAGTAAAAATCCTTCAAATTGATCCCCTACTTGGCGATGAGCAATTCCTTGTGTCATCGTCATTAAACTCTCCCCTTTTGTTTAAAATTATAAATTCGAAGCTTGTCTTTCTAACAGTGCTACTTCATTAACATTAGTTACAAATTGGTATGGCTCACAAGAAAAATAAATAAGTTGTTGGTTTTCACTTTGATTTAGCAAGATGTTCATCATTTGCTCTTTACGTTCTTCATCAAAGTGAACGAAAGCATCGTCTAACACGAAAGGAAATCCATGTGCTTCATTTAGTGATTCATTTAAAGCTAAGCGCAATGCAATATACAATTGGTCTGCTGTACCATCTGACAATTGCTTCACATCAAACCACTTTCCATTTTGATGTTGTACGATTAACGTTTCTTCTTGAGAAAACCTAACATCAATATAAGCAGCTCGCGTAACTTCATTAAATATTTTCGTTGTGAAATTTAATATTTTTGGTAAATATTCATATTGATATCGAGCTTTCGTATCTTGCAATAATCCTTTAGCTGTTTGGAACACAGCCCACTGCTTAGCAAGCTCAATGACTTCCCCTTCAACCATCGACTTTTCATGGATTAGATCAGACAACTTCCCATCCTCTTCTAACTGACGAATATTAGCTGTACAGTCAGCCAATTGTTGCCTTAAGCTCTCGATCTTGTTTTGAATTTCATCATTGTTATGTCCATCTTGACTTAACTGCTCTTCAATTTCAATCCAATTATAAGATTGTTTTATAATGGAATCTGCTTGATCTTGAAATATATTGTAGACAGATTGTGTTGCTTCTTGCTTTTGTCCATCTTTCAATTGATAAGTTTCAAAATCTTGAACCGCTTGTCCTAACGTTTCTTCATTTTCAAAATTAGTTTCCGTTAACATATGACGCATTTCATTTTCGTAAGGTTGGTAATCATTTTTTAGTTCTGCAAGTTGGTTTTCTAATTCTGTTGCCCAATTTTGTTGATAATTAATTTGTTCGTTCAAGTCTTGTTCATACTTCAAGTAATGACGAACCAGTTTGATATTTGATGCATGTTCGTTAAGTTCTTCATTGTTTATATAATATGATAAAAAACGTTTCAGTTGGTCATCTAGTTGACCAATTGATTGTTGTAACCCGTCTACTTCGCTCCTTAATTCTCTTTGTTGCGTAATTAAGTTTTGAACCTTCGTTAGTACTTCAAACACTTCTTCCCATTGCTCTAATTCATATGATTCCAGTAACGGTAGTGCCTCAATTTCCTCTAGACGCTTTGTTTCATCTTTTTCTAGTTGTTGTTCTATTTTTAAACGTTCAGATTCAATTTCACGAAGCTCTCCATTCAGATAATCAATCTTCATTTGAATTTCTTTTAGCTGATCTTGCAATTCGCTCTGTTCTTGAATTACATGTTCCAGATTTTGAATACGTTGGTTCAACTCAACTTCATCACTATTGTCTAATTCTTCACGATCCCCATCAGCATTTGTTGAAATCTTACGGCTTTGTTGATGCAATAAAAAAACGATGAACATTCCGATGATTGCTACAACAGAAGTCCACAATAAACTGGGTTGAAATAGAACATCTGTTAATAATAAAGTGATGAGAATGGCCGTTACTACTCCCACACTCCATTTAGAGACATTAACGATTTGTCCAAATCTTTTCAGTTCCTTCTTCTGATTTAATTCTTGGTCTTTCAGCTGTTGTTCGTAATATTGAGACGCTCTCTTTTCTTTTAATTGTTCTAATTGTTGTTGATGTGTTTCTATTTCTTCGGATGGTTTAGCTTGTCGGTCTACTTTCGCCCTTTTCTCTTCTAACTCTTTTAATTCGTTTAACTTTAAACGTTTTCGTCTTTCAAAGTCACTTAGCTTTTCGGCATTAAGAGAAACGTCTTGTGCGAGTCTTGCCCACGTTTGTTTTGTGTAGTCTGTTAATTCTAAAGAATTCAGCTCTTCTTCACTTAAGGTAATCCCTACAGATTGTAAATAATTGTTTAGTTTAAATTGTTGCTCAGTGATTTTTGCTTGTAAGTCTTCTTTTTGATCAAGCTTTTGTTCGAGTTGAACAGCCCAATGCTGAACTTCCTCTAAAGTAAAAGGAAAATGCTCCTGTTTAGCTTGTTCCATTAAACGGTTTCGTTCATCTTTTACACTACTTAATTTATTAATTAAAACTTTAGCACGCTCATCGTATTCTTGCCTTTTGGCTTTTACTTGTTCATAACGCTCAATCAAACCTTCAGTTAAATTAGAATGAGTTAATAGCTCCTCCATTTCACGGTCAAGCTTCTGCACTTGTTCAATAGATGATTTAGCTTGTAATAACTTTTGGGCTTCACCAATTTTGGTATCAAGACGATTCTTTTCTATTTTAAGGTTTTGAATATCTTGTTCTAACTGTTTAGCTTCTTGATAAAGTGTTTGGTGTTGCTGTTCACGGGCATGAACTTTTTCGATTTCTTCATTAAGTGACTTTAACTGAAGCAATTTTTCATTTACAGGTGGTTTTCTTCCTTGTTTCTTAAACAGTTTGTCACTGTCTTTCGTTAAATCTTGTTCAAGTTTTACAACGTAATCAGAACCCGTTAAGCCTAAGTTAAATAAAACTTTCCCAATATCCTCAGTTTGTTTATGACGAATGGCGTGTAAGTCTCGGTCTTTAAAAGAAAAAATTGATTCAAATAAATATTGATCCACTTGCTTTAATAGACGGTCAGTCTTTTCTTCATCTAACTTTTCGCCAAGATGATAGGCTATTCTTTTACCACGATGAATGTGGGCAAAACGCTCAATTGTATACTCGTTTCCTTCATCATGAATAATAACCCGACCACCTAGTTGACCGTCTACTAATGACGTGTACTGCTTTCGTTCTGCAGGGGACAAGCCAAATAACACATACGTTATGAACATCCTAATTGATGATTTACCAGACTCATTTGGGCCATATAAGTAATTAAACCCATTGGTTAGCTCAATCACTTCATCTTTCCACTTACCAAACGAGACGATCTCTAATCGCTTTAAATACACATTAATCCCTTCCATCTTTCAATAGCTTTTCGATTATAAGTTGTTCTGCTTCTGCTTCAATTTGTTCTAAATCGTGTTTCGTTAAAGTTCCAATCTGTTGTTTGAAATGACGATTATTTAGAAGATCATCTAAATACCGTTTACTGTCATCCGCTTCATCTATCATTTTTATTACTTCACCAACAAACTGGTTCGATTGTTTTAATTGTTTGCGATCGTATTGCACGACTTGATCAAGTTTTAATGATTGTATCCATACCCAATCCTCTTCATCATTTTCACCCTCGTTGAGTAAATAGAACAACTCTTCCTCATACTGTCGTAACTGATCTTGTACGAAGACTGTTATTCTAAGCCATACTTTTCCTGACTCATGACGCAAGCGATCCTTGTATGCTTTTAACTGTTCGATTAAATCATCAAAGGTATGACAATTCATGTAAGTTAACTCTTCTTCTACAAACAAAATGTCATGTAATTGGTGAAACTGGATTTGTGTTTGGTTTTGACTCAAATCAACGATATAACAACCTTTCTCGCCTGTCTCCTTTATATGTCGCCCTTGAATATTACCAGGGTAAACAATGTAAGGTTGGTAAGATAAAACTTCACGTTTATGAATATGTCCAAGCGCCCAATAATCAAAAGATGTCGCCTTTAACTGTTCTAACAAAAACGGCGCATATTGATCATGCTCGTTGTTCGTTTTTGAACTACCGTGTAATGTCGCAATTTGAAGTCGGTCATGACTAACAGGATCATACTCATGAACTTTTGATTCAGTAACTGCTCGACTTTCATAACTAAACCCATGGATATCGGCTAGTACTTCTCCATCTCTCTCAAACGGAAATGACATCACACTTTGTTGTGTAAAAACATATGTATTACTTGGGAAAGTTAAATCCACCTTGTTCAACATTTGATAATCGTGGTTACCAAAACTAATAAAGGCATTTATGTTATGTTGTTCTAATTTTTTTAAGCCATCTTTTAATGCGACTAATGACTTTAAAGATGCTGAGTCTTGATCAAACAAATCTCCGACTAATAATACGAAATCAACTCGTTGTTCGATCGCTAAGTCAATAAGTCGTTTAAAAGCTTTAAACGTACTTGCTTTAACATCTGTTAATATATTTCCTGGTAAATGTCGCATACCTTTGTACGGACTGTCGAGGTGTAAATCAGCGCTATGTAAAAATCGAACAGATTGATGCATCGTTGTTCCTCCAATAGATATAATGTATGTATTATTTTATCAAATTTTATATACGAATGCACGTTCGGTGAATAATAAAAATTATGACGTCAGACTATTTACAAAAGTCAACAAAATCCATATAGTTAAGATAAGAAGATACATAGGGAGGAACTGACATGAAGACGTACTACTTAACGGTATATTCCAAAAAAGGTGAAAACTTATTAGATGAAACGTTTGAAGCTAAAGATGATCAAGAAGCTAAAGATGTTGGTACAAAGAAATTAGAAGAGCAAGATTATCAAGAACTGACACACCGTTGTGTATCACCAGATGGGCGTCTTGTATTATTCCATCGCTAATAAATAAAGGCTATCGAACTTAAGCTCGATAGCCTTTTTATATTTACTGTTCTTCTTCACCGTATAAATCTTCAAGTGGCTTCGTAATAATTTTACTAATATCACCGATTACAGTATTTAAACGTTGCTCTTCTTCCATTAACTTAGAAATATCTTCGTTTTGTTGAACAAGCTCAACGACTTGCTTTGCTTTGTTCACTTCTTCTTCAGAAATCTCTTCACCTTGCATTTGCTTTTGCTGTAGATTTAATTGAGTGTCACGGAAGTTATCGAACATTTGCTTAGTTGTAGGGTCATTCATAACCTTATCATAAGCATCTTTTAAACCTTGGAATTCTTCACTTTCACGAAGACCTTTTTCTAAATCGTAAGCTAAATCATATAAGTTTGACACAATATACCTCCTAAATTGACTAACACATATTCGACTACTACTGTATCAGAGAATACCCAAGCTGTATAGTATAATCTTTTTTAACTAATAAACAGGACAATGATTCCTTGAACAAATCCGATAGTACCACCAAGAACTGCACCTAAGTAAGTGATCATATTGAATTCGCGCTTCGTTATTTCTAACACCATTTTTTCTAAGCGGGCAACGTCAAACTGATTAACTTCCCTCTGCACCATTCCTGCAATATTAAATGTTTCCATGATGTCCGTAACTTTACCAGCTAATTGGTCAAATAACATTTCCACACCATTTGGGATTACACGCGATGTGATCGCATGCTCGAAATGATTATACCACGTTGATACTGGTTCATTTAAATACTGCTCGATATTCAAATGGTTTAGTAAGTAGTCGGAAACCTTATCTTCTAAAGTGTCGTCAAAAAAACGCTCTCTTATAACCGAAAGTTCTGTATGCTGCCATTTCAACCATTCAGCCCGTAGTAATGTCTCCACCGTTTCTTCAGTATCATGAGAACGAATAAACTGGTTAATCGCAGGGGTGATTTTTTCAACTAAGCCTTCCTCCCCTAAGTAAGACGACACCATACTACCTAAAAACCCTTGTGTAGCAAGAAAAGAAGATGCTGATTCAGATAATTTATTTTGTCCTTCACGGCTATTAATGTAATCATCGACTTGTTGCAAAATGTACTTTGCAGCTAGTGGCAGTTGCTGATCAATCGATTCTTTTAAGTCTTCAGGTAAAACATCATTTAATGTCCGTGATTGATTTTCATCATATAGATTCGTTAATTCATGATGTACTTTATGTTTAACAGTACTTTCTATTGATTCAACTGAAAGGCCATCATGAAATTGTTGAAGCAGTCTAATTGTTGTTTGGTCTTGTTTTAAATATTCATTCAAGCGAGACTGAATCATCGTTGTTGCCTGATTTTGAAGGCTACTCTCTTTTAGCTTATCACTAATCGCATCAGCCGTTACTAAGTGATTAGTGACGAGTTTCCCTAATTGTTCAGCTAACTCCTCTTGTCGCTTTGGAATTAAGCCTGGAGTAAATGGGACTTTCCACTTCCCTATGTATAAAGCTTTGTATGGTTTAAATAACATTTTAATGGCTAAAAAGTTTGTCATTCCACCAATGATCGCACCAATTGCAATCATCATTAACATTATTAGCACTACATTCATATCATCGACCTCTTCTCTTATTTAACCAGTTCTAAAATAGCATACTCTGTTCAAATTATCGACAAATTATTACTTATAGTCAACAGTTTCCACACATGTTCATGAAGTAAAAACAAATAATAAAACTGTGAGAAACCTGAAGAAGGCTTCTTACAAAAGGAGGTTCCTGCAGTGGCAAAACCATCTAAAGAACAAGGTGACGTGAGAAGCGAATACGATTTAGATGTCGATCGTATGATGAACGAAGGTTTAGCAGGTGGTTATGTAACACCGAGATATGACAAGGTGCAAATTGAAGAGGCACATGAAATAAGAAGAAACGGTGAACCATTTGCAGAAGCTGAAACAACAAACGAGACAAAATAACCGCTAAAAATGGAGGTTTGGCATAAGCCGGACCTCTGTTTTTATTATTGTTGGATGAAGGTGGCTTATTGCCGGACGAGTGGCAATTAGTGTCGGACGAACACGCCTTATTGTCGGATGAGCGGCAATTAGTGTCGGACAAACACACCTTATTGCCGGACAAGTGGTCATAAGTGCCGGACAAACACACTTTATTGCCGGACGAGTGGCAATTAGTGTCGGACAAAAGAACGCACCTAATTAGAAACTACTACAAATTTAATAAAGAGGGCCTCAATTAAGACCCTCTTTTAACTTTAATGATTAATTTTTGAGTTTCATAAGCTGATCAGCTTACTGACCGCCCATCTGTTGCTCTGCCATTTGTACTAAACGCTTTGTAATTTCACCACCAACTGAACCGTTAGAGCGTGAAGTTGAATCAGGACCAAGCTGTACACCAAATTCTTGTGCGATTTCAGTCTTCATTTGGTCTAGAGCTTGTGCCACACCAGGAACTACTAATTGGTTTGAATTGTTGTTTTGAGCCATTTTGTTCACCTCCTGTGTAATCATTATTGTTAACAGGAGGCGGTAGAATATGACCTAATTTTCTAGGTAAATAATGTTATTTAGCGTTCGGTTTTGTCATTTCTTTTGGCACTACTAAACGATCAAAATCTTCTCCAGATAGAATGCCAGTATCTACTGACGCTTCACGTAACGTTTGATTGTTTTCATGTGCATGCTTAGCAATTTTTGCAGCATTTTCGTACCCGATATGTGGGTTAAGTGCTGTTACAAGCATTAGTGAATCATTTAAATACTTTTCAATCTCTTTCTCATCTGGCTCAAGGCCTACTAAGCAACGCTCGTCAAATGATATCATGCTATCGCCAAGTAACTGACAAGATTGTAAGAAGTTATAAGCAATCATCGGCTTATAAACGTTTAACTCGAAGTTTCCTTGGCTTGCAGCAAAGCCAATTGCAGCGTCATTACCCATAACATGAGCTGCTACCATTGTAATTGCTTCACTTTGAGTTGGGTTAACTTTACCTGGCATAATTGAGCTACCTGGCTCATTAGCTGGGATTGTAATTTCACCAATACCACATCGAGGACCACTAGCTAACCAACGAACATCGTTAGCAATCTTCATAACATCAGCTGCTAAACCTTTAATAGCACCATGAGCATGGACTAATTCGTCATGACTTGTTAAAGCGTGAAACTTATTTTCAGCTGAAACGAATTGGCCATTCGTTTCATCGTTAATTTTCTGTGCTACTGTTTCGGCAAAATCAGGATGTGCGTTAATACCAGTTCCAACTGCTGTACCACCTAAAGCTATTTCACGGACATACTTTAACGAATCTTCAATCATTGATTCCGTTTTAACAAGCATACGGTGCCAACCGCTAATTTCTTGTCCAAGTGTAATAGGTGTCGCATCTTGTAAATGTGTACGACCAATTTTCACTAGATCATAGTAAGCATCTGTTTTTTCTTTTAATGTATCTTTCATTTGACGTAATGAAGGTAGTAAATGGTCTTCAACCTTTTTAACAGCTGCAATATGTAATGCAGTTGGATAAGTGTCATTGGAGCTTTGTGACTTGTTAACGTCATCATTCGGATGTAGTCTTACCTCTTTGCCTTGCTCTTCTAACCACTCATTACCAACATAAGCTAACACTTCATTCATATTCATGTTAGACTGCGTTCCACTACCTGTTTGCCAAACTACAAGAGGGAAGTGGTCAAATAACTCTCCTGCTAATACACGATCAGCAGCATGAGCTACTGCATCTGCTTTATCACTCTCTAATAAACCTAAAGATTCATTAGCACGTGCTGCACTCTTCTTTAAAATCGCAAACCCTTCAATAATTTCTTTCGGCATTGTTTCGTTACCGATCGGGAAATTTAAAACACTTCGTTGCGTTTGAGCACCCCAATATTTGTCTGCAGGTACTTTCATTTCACCTAACGTATCTCGTTCAATACGATAATCCATTAAAAATCCTCCTCCATATAAAAAGACAACTTTTTAAACCACTTATTATTATAATAATAAATTTGAAGAATTTAAACGAATAGCCACTAAAAAAAGGCCTAAAACATGATAGGCCTTTTAATACTAATCAACTAATCCAAAATACTCTTCCATTGTTAACCCAGATTCGTAAATACTTGTTGCTAATTCTTCACCAACATATCTTAAATGCCACGGTTCGTAATTATAACCTGTAATATCACTTTTTCCTTCAAGGTAACGTACGATGAATCCATAATGGTGACTGTTGTCTGCAACCCACTCACCCTCAGGCGTATCACTAAAACCTTCACCTAGTCGCAAACTAAACGATTCGGCTGATACGTCCATCGCTAAACCTGTCTGGTGTTCACTATGTCCAGGCTGAGCAGAATATTGCTCGGCATGCTCCTCTCCATGTCGATCTACATTTGAAGCAAATACGACTTCTTGCGTTTGTTCTGAACGATAGCCGGAAATGGCATATAATTCATAACCATCTTCGCTAGCTCCCTCAAACAATTCCTCTAAAGCATGAGCAGCTTCTTCACGCATATACATTCTCTCTTCAGCTACAACATGAAAATCAACATCAGGTACCATTAAATCTGGCGGTTCATAACCTTCAGGCAAACGGCGATCTTTATTAACTATGACATCGATTGCGTTTGGGTCAGGGACAATAACCGCTTCACCATCTTCAGTAGGTTCCCCTTCATGTCTAGAAGCATCAAGAACATTTATATTATCTTTATTTTCAAGCCCTACTTCAATCGAATTATAATCTTGGCCTACTAAGTTATCTAAATCAACTGTGTTGTTTTGACATGCACTAATAATTAATAACATGCATACAATAAACGTGGTGTGTAATAATCTTGAAGACATCTAATTCCCCATTCTAAAATTTTTCTTGTCCCCATTATAATACAACTATGTGAATTGTAATATAGCAAAAACAAGAAAAAGCTGCCGTTTAATGGCAGCTTTTAGTCTCAGTAGATACTTATTTATTTAACATACTTCGCATATTGCTCACTTAATGCATTAAATTGTTCAATGTCTTGTTGGTCAATTGCATCATTAATTTGTTCTTCAAGTCGATGTTTATTAAATTCGAATACCATTTCATCAAGCAACAATCTTGAAGCTAGTTTAAATTCATATGGAACTTCACGTCTAGCTTTAATCGCGATCGTTTTCGGAAACTGATATCTAATTAGTACATAAGAGGTAACTTGATTCTTCATGTCCCTTCCCCCTTACTCCTTTTTTCTATTATCCTAAATTTCACTTCGAATTGCAACAATTTTCTGAACCTTTAATGTAATTTATTCATTTAGTGTACTAATGTGTTTGTGCTTTTTAAGAAAAAGTTTAAATTTCGGGAGTTTTCTTATGAGGGTCTTTCTTATACATCATATGTAAAAAAACACCCTGACGTTATGATACGTCAGGGCTAATTCCTCTTGTTGGGAGAGAGGTGTATATGAACTTTGTGTAAGAACACAAAGGTTCACCAAATTCATTAACGGTTACCGTTACCTGGACCTCCATTGCCATTGCCATTTCCATTACCAGGTCCACCGTTACTGTTTCCGTTTCCGTTTCCATTGCCTGGTCCATCACCATTGTTAGGACCTTTGCCATTACTGTTTCCAGGACCACCGCGGTCTTTGTTTTGACCAGGTGCTTGATCACTATTACCAGGACCACCATCATTAGAACGGTCTTCCTTATTAGCTTCTACTTCATCTTCTTTGCTTGATTGATCTGTTTCTTCAGACTCTTCATTAGAAGATTCTTGTTCTTCATTAGAAGACTCTTCAGATGAATCTTCCTCTACTGATTCATCGTCATTTTCATTTCCTTCTTCTGAAAATTCATCAGTAATCTCGTTTAATTGTTCAAGCAAGCTTTCGACTTCTTCTTCGCTATATTTGTTTTCTAAACGTTCAAGAGAACGCTCAATATTACGTTTTAAAGCTGCTTTCGCTACTGGATTTTTCTTATCTTCCATTGCTTTAGCTAATGATAGTACGTTTTGGCCAATTTGCTTAGAATCAGATGACTCTTCATCTTCTTCAGTTGATTCTTCGTCTTCTTCTGAACCTTCTTCATCGTCTTCTTCTAAGCCTTCTTCCTCTTCGTACCCTTCTTCTTCACGGTGTTCATTTGCTTCTTCTAATACGGTTACGACCGCATCAAGGTGGGCTTCAGCACTCTCTAAATCGCCAGCTTGATAAGCCTCAAATGCTTGCTCTAATTCTTCTACTGACCATTCTAAAATACTTTGTGCTAACTCTCCATCACCTTGTTCAATGGCAACTGCTAACTCATTTGATAACATCGTGTAGTATGTAAATAATTGCTCTTCTAGGGATTGCTGTTGTTCTGCAACCTCTTCTGTGTCTACTTCTTCTGCATCTTCATCATTAGCTGTAATTCCTAATGGGCTCAAAAATAGCGAACCTGTTAATGTTGTTGCAGTTAACGAGTAGAATAATTTTTTTGAATTCATCTGCTCACCCTTTGTTTTATTTATTTGCTACATCATTACGTATAGGCTTGGTGTTTTTGTGGGGGTTTTTAAACAAATCTTTTGAAAAATTAATTAAAAAAGCCTCTGCTACATTGTTATAGCAAAGGCTTTGATTTTATTGCGAGATTTTTTGAGTTATTTCATATGTTCGCTTCGCTTGATGCTTCACAGCTTGCTCCACATCATCTTGTAAATTCCCTTCTCCATCCACTTGAGCACTCGTCCCGTATGGATTCCCTCCTGAGGCAAAGATCGAATCATCCGTATAACCAGGTGGTGCAATAATAGCACCCCAATGGTACATTGATGTGTAAAAGTGCATGATGGTTTGCTCTTGGCCACCATGTGCATTTTGAGCTGTTGTCATCGCACTTACAACTTTGTTAGCAAGTTTGCCTTCCATCCAAAGGCCACCTGCTTGGTCCATAAATTGTTTTACTTGTGCTGGAACGTTACCGAATCGAGTCGGTAAACTAAAAATAAAACCGTCAGCCCATTCTAAGTCTTCTACTTGAGCTTCTTGTACATCTTTCGTACTGTCATAATGATCTTTCCATGCTGGGTTTTGAGCGATCGCCTCTTCTGGTGCCGTCTCAGGAATTTTAACTAACTTAACTTCTGCACCGGCCTGTTTTAACGCTTCTTCTGTCCATTGAGCCATTTTATAATTGGCACCAGTTGAACTATAATAAAATACTGCCATCTTCGTCATAAAAAACACCCTTCCTTAAGAGAACATTTTCTGATTGTCAGTATAAATGTGCCCATAAAGAAGGATGTTTAAACGGATTATTGAACTTCTGAAGAGGCAAGAGCTCCTTTTAGCTGTTCTAAGTCTTCCCAGCCGTATGCTGTTTCTTCATAAGTACCTTTTCCTATCGTAACGTTATCTGCTTCGATTTTTCTTGCTCCTAATCGAACATAAAACTGACCATATGGATTATCAGTTAAAATCCAAACTAACAATGATTCATAACCTAATTCTTCACATTCTTGAATAAATGTGTACAACAACTTTTGACCGAATCCCTTTCGTTGATGAGATGGCAAAATATAAATGTCATAAATTTCGCCATCAAGCTGCGTATGTTCTGTTCGTGACTTACCACCTGAAATAAATCCAACAATGTCTCCTTCAGTTGATTCGACAACGAACACATGGTGATGAGATGAGCGTAAAGTCGTTTCCCACATAATTTTTCTATTCTCAAATGAAGTAACTTGTTGTAAGTCATCTTCTTGTATAATTGGTTCATATGTTAATTTCCATGTTTCATCATGTACGCTTGCTATTTGCTCTGCGTCGATCACAGTTGCTTTTCTAACCTTGACCATACAACCCCACCTTTACAGCTACATAGTTAATAAAAATACCGTTAAAATTGCACCCACTACAGCAAAGATAACATTTAAATTAAATAATGCAATAATGGTTGCCGTTAAACCGCCTAGCAATCCAATCC
Source organism: Alkalibacillus haloalkaliphilus (assembly GCF_007991275.1). Classification (GTDB taxonomy): domain Bacteria; phylum Bacillota; class Bacilli; order Bacillales; family Alkalibacillaceae; genus Alkalibacillus; species Alkalibacillus haloalkaliphilus. The sequence goes on from NZ_BJYA01000010.1 coordinate 87,848, forward strand.
ATGGTTGTTCTGGGATAACCGTCATAATACCCGGGAATACCAATGCCCCTAATGCTGCAAAAGGAATCGCATTTAACCAACGATTGAGCCAAGGTCTTAGCGAGATCTTTTCCATAATAAAAGCTGGGATGAATCGTGGAACCATAGTTACAATGGCCATCCCAATAATCGTTGCCATAATCATGCTTCTTCCTCCTTTAACAGCACAATTCCTAGAAAGCTAGCTAATATAGTCGATACTACAATTGCCCAGCCAACTTCCAGACCAACTTGTTCCATTAATATGTAATTAATTAACATAGCAGAAATGGCAATAATCCCGACTCGCCATTCTTTTTTTACAGATGGTACAAGTAGACCAATAAACATTGCATAAAGCGCTATTCCCATACTGTCACTTAATGTAGTTGGCAACGCATCTCCAATAATTGCACCTAGGAAGCTTCCAAACACCCATGAAAAATAAGCAACTAAAATTAGTGAAGCAAAGAAATACATACCGTGTTGTTTTTTTGATTCCTCTCCATTTAAAGATGAGACAGCGAACGTTTCGTCAGTAAGACCTAATGATAGACCAAACTTTGACCTAAGAGGCAATGTTCGTATTTTATTCATAAACGACATACTCATGACAAAGTGACGAAAGTTTAGCACGAACGTTGCCACAACAATTTGTAAAAACAAGGCTCCTTGTGCAATCATATTCGCTGCCATAAACTGAGCGGCCCCAGCAAAAACAAGCACACTCATCATCGTTGTTTCAAAGGTGGTTAACCCTGATTGCTTTGCTAGAACGCCGTAAGCAATGGCAATCGGTAAATACCCTAGAAAGATTGGAAAGCCAGCTACAGCGCCATTTTTAATGGCTGTATATCTCGTCTGTTCTTCTGAATAGTTAACTGCTGTTTCTATATTTCCCACTGCTTATACCTTCTCTCTTGTTATTCCTCTACAGTTGATCAAGACGCTGGATAATATGTTGGATGCAGTAAGTGAGCAAGTTTCTTTAATCCTTCTAACAAGCGAGGGGATGGTCTGCAATACAAATACTCCTCTAATATGTGAATTTGATCACTCTGAACCGCTCTAAGCTGGTTTGCTCCTTCACGTTTTTTCAAAATGTCTGGGTTCATTTTCTTCTCTTGCACCCCAACCCACACCATACAAATTTCATCAGGATCTCTTTGAATGACTTCATCCCACTCAACTTGAATACTAGCTTCTTCATAGTCTGAAAAGACATTTGACGCCCCAGCTAACTCACTTATATAAGACAGCCAGTTTTTCTGCCCAGGTGTAAAAATCGGTTTCGGCCACCATTCCCAGTAGATTTTCTTTTTATTAGGAATTGAATTAGCAATTGTACGGTACTCATTAATCACTTGATAATAATCATCATAAGCTTGTTGCGCCTTTTGTTCTTTTCCAATTTTCTTCCCTACTGTTAAAAGGTCATCTGCTATTTCATCTAATGAATTAGGATCTAAAATGATATACGGCATTTGTTCTTCTTCTAACCGCTCAATGTTCTTCTCCATACCTGGAACACTTAAAGAGGCTAACACTAAATCTGGCTGTAATGCTTTCACTTTATCTATATCAATATTTAAATCCCGCCCCACTCTTGGAAGTTTAGTAATCGACTGTGGCCAATCACTATCATCATCTACACCAACGAGTAAATCGATCGCATCTAAATAAGCTAAAATCTCAGTATTACTTGGACAAATCGATACAATACGCATGTTAACACCCCTACATTAAGAGACTTAATAAAATATATACGACAACGACGATAATTACGACAAGCCAAGCTGGACGTTTCCAAAATTGTAATAAACTAAAACCTAACAAAGCAACAGCAAAATCTAACTCTGTCATAATTCCACTCGTAAAGATCGGATGATAAAACGCAGCTATTAAAATACCAACAACAGCAGCATTAACCCCAAGTAGTGCAGCTCCTACATATTTCATCTGACGTAACTGTTGCCAAAACGGCAGTATTCCAATAATCAGTAAAAAGGATGGTAAGAAAATAGCAATCGTTGCTACTAACATACCTGGTATACCATGAATAATCGTTCCTAAGTAGCTCGAAAATGTAAAGAGTGGTCCTGGAATCGCTTGAGCTGCACCATAACCTGCTAAAAACATGTCTTCACTAATTAAACCGCTTGGGACAAGTTCACGCTCAAGCAATGGTAAGACAACGTGACCTCCACCGAAAACAATTGAACCTACTCGGTAAAAGATATCAAACAACTCTATGTAAATATGGTTATAAAAGTGATTAATAATTGGCAACAACGCCAATAACGCTACAAAAATTGATAAAGAAATAGCGCCTAACTTCTTAGAGAAGGTCATAACCGTTTCTGCTTCATTAGGCTTAGCTATATTTTTAAAATAAATCGCACCGATTAATGCCGCTAACGCTATTACGACTAATTGTGTTATTGCAAATGGAAATAAGAGTAACACCGTAGCAGAACCTACTAATAAGGCTATACGGGGTAAATCAGGTGCAAGCTTTTTCCCCATATTCAAAACGGCATGTGCCACTACCGCTACTGCTACAACTTTTAGAGCACCGATCCATACTGCATCAGCTAGGTCTAGTTGAATAACGTACCAAGCAAAGATCGTAAGTATAAGCACTGATGGTAAAGTAAAGCCAATCCACGCTAATAAACCACCGATTAAACCTCCACGTAACATTCCAATAGATATACCAACTTGACTACTAGCTGGACCAGGTAGGAATTGACATAATGCTATGAGGTCGGCATACATTTGATCTGAAAGCCACTTACGCCTTTGGACATATTCTTCTTGAAAGTAGGCTAAATGAGCGACTGGTCCACCAAAAGATGTGAAACCTAAGCGGGTTGCAATTAAGAAAATTTCTATGTATCTTGATAACCGTTCCAACTAAGATCCCCCAATTATTAAATCTTGTTTATATTAAATGTAAGAAAAGAGACTGCATATTTATACAGCCTCTTTTCATTATATCTTGCAAAAACTTATAATGCTATATTGATGTTTACTTGTTTAATTATAGTTTAAACTTCTGAACTTGACCATCTAAGTCGTCTGCTAGTTTAGATAAATCGTTAGCTGCTCTTGTGATCTCATCCATTGAGCTATGAGCTTGCTCTACTGATGCAGCGGTTTCTTCAACACCAGCTGCTGACTCTTCAGATATTGAAGCAATTTCTTCTACTGATTTATTCATTTCTTGACTATCGTTCATAACTTCTTTCAAGCTAGATGTAATCTCTTGAATTTTACCAACAACTTCGTTAATTGAATCATTAATTTTAATGAATCTTTGTTGTGTATTTTTAATTTGTTCAGAACCTTCTTCTACTTCTGTATATCCTGACTCTAATGATTTCGTCACTTCTTTCGATTCAGTTTGAATTGAATCTACAATAGTTGTAATATCACCAACTGAGTGACTTACTTGTTCTGCTAATTTGCGCACTTCATCCGCTACAACTGCAAACCCTTTACCGTGCTCACCAGCTCTTGCTGCTTCAATTGCAGCGTTTAACGCAAGTAGATTTGTTTGTTCAGCAATATCTTCAATTACTTGTACAAGTTTTGAAATTTCATTAGATTGCTTGTCTAACCCTTTAACTTTTTCAACTGAATCTTCAACTATAGAGTGGATTTGTTGCATTTGTGATACTGACTGCGTCATTAGCTCACGGCCTTCGTCAGCCATTGACAAGACTTCTTCTGAGGCATGTGACACATTGTCTCCATTTTCATAAGACGTTTGCACCTTTTTCACTAATTGATCCATCATTTCAGAAATGGATGAAGCACTTTGAGCTTGAGTTTCAGAACCTGATGATAACTCTTGCATAGTTGATGCAATTTGTTCACTACCTTCACTCACTTCTTGAGCCGAACGGTTTACTAACTCACTTTGGTTCGTCAGTGAACCAGAAGCGTCTGAAACTTTACCAATAATATTTTGAAGGTTTGCTTTCATTGTGTTCATTGAGTTAGCAAGACTGCCAATTTCATCATGGCCTTTGTAATTCACATCATTTACTGATAAGTCACCTTCTGCAATTTGGTCTGCAACTTTAACGACAGAGTTAATATTCTTTTTAACGTTACGGCTTATAATCGTTAGTAAAATAATCGCTATAATGACAGAGGCAATTAAGCCAGCGACTAAGTATGCTTGAATTTGAAACATCGCATTTCTCGTCTCAACAGCAGAAGCATTAAAGTCTTGCACAACCATACCTCTAAGTTCCTGAAGCATGTCCACTGTATCTCCTCGAAGGCTTGTGACTACAGCCCTTGAACCTAATGCATCTTGTTCATCACGGTTACCGATCGCGACAACAATTTCATCATTAACTATTTCAGTAATGCGTTCATTGTTAGTCATAATTTCATCCATCATGGCGTTTTGTTCACTACTTAAACCAGGGCGCACCTGTTCTTCTAAAGCAATAAACTCTTCATTTAGATCTCTATAACCATTGACATAATTATTAGTTTTCAAAAGCACATAATCACTAATCATTATATCTTTTTCATTAAAGACAGAAGCCATTTCCCCTACGGTAATCGCTTCTTCACTTAACTCTACTTGCTCATTAATCGTCTGGTCAGACAAGTACGCTTGTAGAAAAACAAGCCCTGAAGCTGCAGAAAATAATAATAATGTGATAGCAAAAACGAGACCATACTTTTTTCCAATTGACATGTTAAGTAAGGTACCTTTACGTTTTGACTTTTTTTGACTCTTTTTCTCTTTTTTATCCTTTGGTAACTTCACTTTCTTCTGCCCATTCTTTCCCATGCTAATCCCCCTAAAATCCAACAAGAGTTTCCTTATTTACATGAATTTTCACAATAAAATATTAATTTTAGATTAGCATAGGCTTCGACAAAAAACAACGTTATATTATCAATATTTACATAAAAATTAAGTCTTGATTCACAGTATAAATGACTTATAATTAACCAAAACCTTACTGTAACTCGTTTCCTAATCAACCTTTTGACTTATATCTTTACAGGATTTGGCTTTATATATAATTTAGTTTTAAAGTAATTCCGCATGACACCTTTCAACTTAGATATTTGCTTACTACTATTTGGGCTTGGTTGAAACCTAATCGTTAAGCTTTCGGTTGAATCGGATAAAGCATCATCGACCTGCACTCTGACCTTTCCGTTGTATAAAGCTGAATGAATAAGTTGCTGTTTTACTTTAATATAGTCTGATTCGATTTGCTTCCCTTTAACAAAGGCGATTTTTTGTTCATTATGTATAGCTTCACTATAATAGCGATTAATAAAATGTGCGTCACGATAAGTTTTTACAACATTCCCACTTTTGTTAGGATCAACCTCCTCCCACATCGCTTTACCTAATTTATATAAATTCAACCCATAACGTGGCCGCTCATAAAGTTGTAACTCGGTTAAACCAATTTCTAAATTCATTAATCCTGCCTTTTTAATTAATGGTATTTGATGATACGTAGCCCAGCCTTCGTTCATGATTTTCGTTTGACTTACTGCTTCAAAGTATTTCGCTTCATTAGCCACCATATTAGCAAGCTCTCTTTTGTGTCTGCATAAATTCAGTCTGTTGATTAAGCTGTCTAAATTTAATGTTGTCACATGAATTAAATCAAAAAGCTCATTCATTTTAGATAAAAATGAAACAACTTCTGCATAACCATATATTCTTATTGCCTCATCAAATATACGGCGATGGTGGAAAAGTTTCTTCCTCATATTTTCTGCCTGGTCCTTTAAGTACTTGTTATAGTGTGAAAAGTGAGAGTGCCCAAATGAGTGAGCTAAAATCAGTAAATTAAGTATTTGATCGTTGCTTTCATTTATGTATGCGGTCTTATCTATTTGATCGAACATCTCTGCTACGTAGTGCTCACGACTTGTTTTCTTAGGCTGGTACAGTCGTTTTTGATAACCTTTTGCCTGTAATAAGTCAAGTTCTTCACGATCAATTGTAATTATTTTAAATGGTTCAGGCTCCAAGCCAACAAGTGAGCAACTTTCCTTCAATTTTTCATAAGAGCTATTCAATGAAACCTCCACCTTTTTTGACGATTGTTTATGTGGTGAATTTATCAGCGCTCAGAATGATTTATCAGCGCTTGCAAAATTTTATCAGCGTTCAGATGAACTTTATCGGCGCTCGTCAACTTTTATCAGCGTTCAGACAAATTTATCGGCGCTCGATCGAATTAATCAGCGCTCAAGTATGCAAAAAGATGGAGCTACTTATTAGCTCCATCTTCTAAAAATTATTAACGTTCTAAATTAGGGAAAACACGATCTAACATCGCATTGAACTCTTCGAAGAATCCTTCAATTGGATCCCCTTCATTGACACGTTGCGTATAATCATTGACCATGTTGAAGAAATCAGGGTTAGCGGAGACGTATACATTATTTAAATCTTGCTTAGTCGAATTAACAACGTCTGCAACCTCTTCTTTTACTTCATCACTTAAATCGTCAGTACCATTATCATTATTATGAAGTACAACTGCCACATATGCATTGTTATCTCCAGTCATTACATATGCTTGACTCACTTCATCAACTTGGTCTGTTACATCATCTGCTGCTTCTTCTGCAACGTCAAAACGCATCATACCATCTTGACCTCTATTACGATCAGTTGTACCTGTTCCAGTCCCCATTTGGTTGCCTTGTTGACCACCTTGTTGACCCATACGGTCGCCTTGGCGATCCATTTGTCCTTGACGATCAGTTACATTCATTTGACCATCTTGTTGACCTGTTCTGTCACCTGATTGTTGGTTACCTGTTTGATTGTCACCCATTAAGTTAGTATCTCCAGGTTGACAAGCAGCCATTGCTAAAAATAATACAAGCATGAACGGAACTACCCAAAAGCGCATATTCCAGCCTCCTTTCCTCATTAATCTAGTCTTAGTATGGAAAGGGACGTAAAATAATATGCTTCTTCGTGTCGAAGTTATATTACCATTTATTACTATATTAATTTTGTACTGCAAACATCTTGTTTAATGGGCTATCAACCAACTTATATTCCTCAGCTTTTTGTGGTAAGTTTTCAATTGAGAATTGATCAACCATTCGTCCATCTTCTAATACCCACAACGTTTTAGCTAAATGATGGATGACGTGCCAATCATGTGTAATTAAAACAATTGTCACCCCATCTTCATTAAGTAGACGTAACCATTGCAACATATCATGTTTCGCTGCTAAGTCTACACCGACAAATGCTTCGTCTAAAAAGATGATATCAGGTTCATGAATTAATCCGACTGCTAAATTTAATTTTCTAGCCATCCCTCCACTTAACTCTTCAACTTTTTTCTTTTTTATCTCATTTAAACTTAGCGCATTCGACATCGCTTCGATAAATTCACGGTCTTTTTGTTTCGTCATTTTTTTGTAGAAGGATAAGTGGTCTTTTACTGTCATATTAGGAAAGAGCGCTAGTTGTTGTGGGATATATCCAACAGGCTTAGACGTGAGTTTGTCTTGTTTATAAACACCTTGATCCGGCTCAATTAAACCAGCCAACATTTTTAATAATGTTGATTTCCCTGCACCATTTGGGCCGAATAAACAAATTGAATCTCCTTGCTTTACTTCAGCTGATATACCATTCAATATCATTTTGTTCTTATTTTTATATATGATGTTATTTAATTGAAGCATAAACTTACACCTCTTTCCATCAACTTAGCCACACTGGAATTAAGAAATAACCCCACCATGCTTCATCAACGATCTGCCAATCGACTAACATAAACATTACAATAGAGACGATCCAATACATAATAGTTAACGCTAAAAACGTCTTACGGTTCTTTAACAGCAAATTAAAGATTAATAACAATAACACAGAAATAATACAAAGGAAAAATAAACTCATAAGAGCATTTGTTTCCAATTGAATGTTCATTTGTGAACTTATTAGACCGACTCCACTTAATAAAACACTAATCAGCACAAGCATTAACGTCAACCAGCTTCGATATAACTTCACCTTTCCAAACGTATAGACCGACAATCGGTTCAGTAATTGTGTTTCACGATATTGGTCAATAAACGATGTAAAATAAATTATAAGTAGCCATATGTATGCCCAAATAAATAAAAGTATAGGACCATGTTTCACTTCATGACGCTCATCAACTTGACTGCCATGCCCATAAGATTGAAAGTTCATTTGGAATAATGGATCCGGTTCAAAATAACGAAGTCCAAAATCAAACACTTCCTGCCTACTAACTTGCTCAAGTTCATCTGTTACATAACGTGCTGCTTCATGACGAACAACTGTTTCCATTAACGTCGCCGCAATATATTCCTTAAACAGACCGTCAACAATACTGTGATCATATCGATACCACGTGAACAACTCATCTATGTTGCCGTTTTGAACTTTCTTCTCAAAGTTATTTTCAACAACAAAAATCGCCTCTACATCACCCCTTGCCAAGCTTTGTAAGTCTAATTCATTATTTACTTGAACTGAGAAAGGCTCTGGTTCATCTACTCTTTCCATCAACTCATTGAACTCACTCTGTTCATAAGGGTCTACAACTTGTACCGATACACGAAAATCGTCGGCTGTTTGCTGAAACAATGAGATGCTAATTAACAATATGATTGGCATTAGAATGAGGAGTAACAGTGTCGTTTTTTTCGTTAATATCGATTTCCATAAGATCATGTTAAAGCCTCACCCCTTCTTGTCCCAAGCCATAACAGTATAAACAGTAAAAAGACTACTGCTCCCATTACAAGCCATTCAATGATCGGAATTTCGCCTACATTAATTATGGTATAAAACGATTGGTTCATAATATAAGCTACACTGCTCTGTGCCCATTCTGGTAAAAAGGCGTTTGTCAAAATAAGACCACTAATAAATAATAAGCCTATACTAAGGAAACTAAAAATCATTAATGTGAAGGCTGGCACTTTAATTACACGATCTAACAGTAAGTATAAAAGACAAAAAATAGCTGCAATCGTCCCCCACTGCACAAGCAATAAAAACATGTTTATTTCCGTTACTAAGTTTGGAATAATTAAAGCAAATATAATCATGTACAAAATACTCATGCTAAATAGAACAATGAATTCAGATACGGACCGTTTCCATTCGGTTAATCGAATTATAGTAAACCTTTCTTCAATCCCGTGCCAAGCCTTAGGTTTGAAAAGAAAGTTAAAGAAGAGAAGCGTTAAAACATATAAAAGCGATACTACTCCCACATAGGCTTGTTGCTCCCAAGATAAAGTGTTCATTTCAGCTAAATTATGCTCAACAAATAAACTGTTTCTACCTAATGTTAATAGAGTGAAATGTACAGTCATTTGTTGTACTAGATCACGACGTTCATCATCAGACATCTGTGAACCTAAATAATGATTAACCGTATTAACACCACTTTGGGCAGCTGTAATATAATCTTGTCCACTCTTTAACAGTAAGTAACCAAGTTGTGAAGCAAATGGCTGACGCTCATTTAAATAAACATCTATAGGTTCGTTTACACCGCTTCTTAACTGTGAAGTAAAGCCTTCAGGAACACGGATGATCGCTGCGACATTTTGCTGACCGACATAATCATCTACAACTCCATCTTTGCGAAGAAATTCAACATGTTCAGCTAAAGTTTCATCATTTTCTAATTGTTGTATTAACGTATTTGTTTCAAACGTTTGATCTTCATCTATAACGATTAACGAAACGTCTTCTAACTCTGATTGAACAGACTGATAGATCACCATCCCAACAATTAAAACTATAGCAATCGGCAAACTAATGACAAAAAGGAGGAGAACGGGTGATTTTAATATTCGTTTTAACTCAAACAAACTGTAAGTAAAGATCAAGTTCCCCTCCCCTTTCTATACTAAAATGGCCACATTTCTCTAATGAGTTCATCAACTTCGTCAGTCGCGATTGACTTAGCTTGTTGATACAGCCTTTCGAGTTCATATAGAGTGTCCCATTCAATCCATTGTGTTTCCTCTTCTTCTATAATTGGTACATCAACATTGTCTACAAAGTTTATATCTCTTTCTATTGATAATTCGATTTCGTTAAATGGAATGTCCCGTTGCCCTAACAACTCTTCATCAATAATTAAATTAATGTATGTGTTATGCACACCTCTTTGGTCACTATGTTGATACTCATTCGTCAACTTACCTTGTAACGGATTTTGGGTCGTGTCATCAGCTAAATATAATTCAAAATTTGTTTGTTTTAATCCGTCTTCGTGAATTGTATGCCAATTTAACCTTGCTGCATCATACTCTCCGTTAAATTCGTATTGTACGAAGGCGTTTTGCTCAATGTTTAGCTGATTGCCTTCCTCAACACCGCTTGATGTGTGACGAACTTCAAAGTCTTGTTGACGATCCTGACTTTGAACTTTTAGAACAAGTTCAGTTTCGAAGCTGTGATTCTGTAAGAAGGTATTAAAGCTTAAATGAACGTCATATAAGTCTTCCTCATACTGAATGACAGCAAATAACTCTCGATTTTCAACGAACTGATCGCTAAACGTTGCTTCGTATAGTACATCATCTTTTACTTGAACCTTTTCAATTGTATTTAACAAGTCTTGGTTAACTTCATCATTTGCTTCAACGTTCTCAACGACTTCTGATAAAAACGAATTTGCTTCTTGTTCAGGCAATTCAACTGTAAGTTTTCGTTGATCCCCTGATAAGTCTTCAACATCAAAATTTAAATTACTAATGAGTTGAGCAAACATGAGACCATATCGATCAGAACTTTGAGTTATTGAATGACGTTCAAACCAATTACTTTGTGCGTCATACCATTTAGGAACTTCTAAAAAATAGTCCTCAGCATTAGGGAGTTCAAGACGGTTTTTCACTCCATAAACACGAGGAAGCCAATCAGCTTTTAACTGTGTGTAACTGTCATTTTGATAAAGTATACCATCCATCAAGTGAATCCCCATTGCTTCCAACTGAAAATTATAACCAACTTCACTTGTATTTGGGGACAAAAAGCGTGTCCCACTTATTTCTGATGATAATAACAGACTTCTGATCGTATCTAGTTGGCGGCCTCCACTACTTGAGTTGACATTACCTTTTATAACAAAACCTGCTTCTGAAGGTGTATTTGATAATGAGTTCATTAGCTTATGCTCTTCTTGCGTATATTGATCAGTGTATTGTGTTAGCTGTTCAACGGTATTTTGTTCAATTTCTGCGTATTGCATAGCAGGATGATTTGTATAAAAATAATAGACCGCTATTACAGCAAGTATAATAAGTATACATACCCCTAATAGCACTTTTTGAAAACGTGTTTTTAAAAAACGTTCCCTTAACTTTTGGTTACGTGTCATAGTATTCTCCTGACGATTAATATTGTTAATATTATACTATTAAAGTTAGCGACAGTTAAGCATCAAATTCTCGCCATGACACTAAAAACCACTGAATTCTAGTGAATCCAGTGGTTTTTATTACTCATATACTCATTAATCATCATTCTTTTTTTGTTGACCTGGTGGGACAAAGTTATCATCTTGCCCTGGTGGTGTGAAACCATTATTGCCTTTCCCTTGGCCAGGGTGGTCATCCCCGTCACGTTGACCGGGAGGACCATCTTCTCCAAATACAGGGTGTTCGTCATCTTTATTGGACTCATCTTCATCTTGTGACTGTCCATTATTATTACCGTTTCCGTTTCCGTTTCCATTTCCCTGGTTTTCATTTCTTTGTTGCTTTCCATTATTTCCATTATTACTTTTTTCTTCTTTTTTCTCATCTGCTTGTTCTTCTCGCTCATCGTTATTTGAATCTTCTTCATTTGAACGATCTTCTTGCTCATCATCTTGTTCGCGATCAGCTTCTTCTAATAGTTTCTCTAAGCGATCTTCATCGATTTTTTTCTTTAACCCTGGTGGTAACTCATCACGATTTGTTCGATCTAAAAATCGTGCCAAAACTTCTTCAATCCGTTCATTATGTTCAGACTTATTTTCTTGCTCACCAGTTTCGTCATCTGTACTAACTTGTTCAGAGACTACTGCTTCACCTTGGTCTTCTTGTTCTTCACGTGAATCTCCGTATAGTACTTCAGTTGCATACATAACATTCATTGAGGTATTTTCCTTAATCGCTTCATCTCTTAAGTCTTTTGAAACTTCAAACGACGCTATATTTATGTCTTGATCAAATTCATCTAATAATTGATTGGATAATGAATTTAATAATTGCCTCTCATCAACTTGATCTACATAACTAACGCCTAGTAAGACTTGTCGGTCATTATCTAAGTATCCTAAATCTCGACTTAACGAAATGACACTTGATGAAACTGTTTCTAGCGATTCCCCTTTATAATCACCTATTTCACTCAGCATACTACTACCGTCATCATTTAAAGGTTCAGCATCAATAATGTCGTATGAATCATCAACCGTAAACTCAATACTCGGATTAATATCTAAATTAATATAAGCATAGGCATGAGTTTCATTTTGGTTGAACCAAGTAAAGAATGGGAAAATCAAAGCGAGACATAATACTACCATTGCTAGTGCTTTCCACTGACTTCGCGACTGAAGTAAGTTTAAAGCTGAAGCCACAACTGACTTTTCTTCTATCGGCGTAAAACTAACCTCTTCACCAATTTGGACTCCTTGGTCAATTTTAGCCTTATAAAAAGACCCATCCGGCGTCAGCATAATATAATGTCTTCGCTTCGCTTCAACGACAACTCCCTTCTTCATTCATTCACCCCCTGTACATACTCTTTTAAATAAGTAAAGTCTTCTACAAGTAAAACAAAGACAGCGAGAATATATTTACGATTACGTTCGATTGTCTTTTTGCTGACATTAACATGGGGTTCAATCTTTTTAATAGGTAATCGTTTTTTAGTTAAGACATATTCCCTAAACTCTTTATTCTCATAGACGAATCGAGCAACTTCTTTAGCCGATTCTTTAGCATCTTGGTGTTTAGGAGAGACAGAGACTAATTCTGAGAAAGATAACTTATATTCTTCCAATTTACGATTATACTCTTCGATCTCCATTTGACGATACCAAGCTACTTGCTCTTCTTCAAATGCATCTTTAGAAACTTGAGAAAGCCTCCAATCAGCTGCATTCGTTTGCTCTTCTTCATCATCTGATTGATCAAGCGAGACTGTTGTTACATCAACTGATTCTTTTCTAATGTAATCAATAACCTTTCGTGTAATAACGAGACGTGCGAACGTTAAAAAGGAACTACCCTTCTCTTCAGAGTAAGAATCAATCGCTTCGTTAAAAGCCATAAAACCTACACTAAATTCATCGTCACGTTCAGGGTCTATATAACGTTTACAAACCTTCGATACTGATGTTGCTATGAAAGGTTGATAGCTCGACAACAGATGATGACGGGCATCTTCATCCCCATGCTGAACAGCACGGACCTGTTCTTCGAGGGGAACGTCCTTTCTGTTTTTCAGACGTTGTAACACCCCTCATCACCCCCAACTATTAATATTTTTCGTAATCAAATTGTAATATTTGACCGTCGTTATTCATTTAAATGTTCATAAAATAAATCAATCGGCACTGCTAAGCCTACGCGCCCATGTTCATCTTCTGTTCTTGTAGCATAAATGATCGCTATAACTTCTCCTGATTGGTTAATAACTGGGCTACCACTATTACCACTGTAAATTGGTGCGTCTAAAACAAGCACATCTCCTTCGATATTTCCTACCGCAGATTCACCAATAATTGTTCCTTCATTAGCAATGCCACTAAACCCTAGCGGACTACCGATAAAATAGAAAGGCTCATTCGGTTGATAACTCGCAGTTTCTGCCAATTCAAGTTCTGGGAATCCTTCTCCGTCAACTTTTAATAAAGCTAAGTCTATTTCCGGTACCGCTTCTTCAATCGTTGCGCCGTAAGGTCCATCTCCATCAAAATAAATCCATAACCGTTCACGTTCACTAATAACATGCTCATTAGTAATGACATAACCATCTTCTGAAATGACAAAACCAGTCCCTCTCCCGATTCCTGTATCAACTGTTACAACCGATTCTCGATAAGATTGGACTTCCTCATCCATCATGAGCTGTGCTGACGTTCTTAAAAAATCGATCGCTGGAATAGGATACATTGCTGGTAATGTCGCAGCTATATTAAAAAATAGAAAAATAGCAATTAGCCAAAACACCCATTTTGGAAACGGACGCTTCGGCTCCATTCTCTCTTCTTTTCTTTTTTGATTGATTCGTTCTTTTTCTTCATTTAGTAATTCTTCAATCTCTTCTTCTTCAAGGTCTTCATATAAATCAACTTCATCTTCTGTTTCAGGTCGCTTATATTCATCAGTCATTTATATTCCCCTCAATTAAGGTCCCACGTCGTTTGTTACATCATATAGTATACACGATTTCGACGCAATACCTTAACATATGCATTATACCAAAGGATGAGCTAGCCTTTAATAACAATTAGATTACAAATGATTACATACTCAAAATTAGCACCACGACTAAGGTGATAAACAATAAAGCTACTATACCAGTAGAAAGAATTCGAGAGACATTAATTGTAACTTCTTCTTTCCATTTAACTGGTCGTATACCACTAACAAAAAAGATTATAATGCCACTTAAGAAAATACACGTTACATTGGTCATAATAAGTAAGAAAGACCAATACGTATCTACCCATAACATTTGTCCAATTGATATCCCAAATGTGACTGTTGGAGGAAGTAAGGCGACTGCGACCATAACACCAACCATGCCACTAGATACACGGTTAAGCAATGCAAGAGCTCCTGCTGCACCAGAGGCTAATGCAATAAATATATCCGCAATCGACACAGTTGTTCTAGACGTATATTGTGTCGTTTGAGTTCCTTCTTCAAAAAAGTAACCGAAAGAACTTGCAATACCCACAATTATAGCAAAACCGATCATTAATGTTGAAAATGCTTGCCACAATTTTTTTAAGTCACCTAGTACCGCCGCAAAAGAGACTGAAATTGCAGGACCAATTAATGGAGCAATTGCCATTGCCCCAATCACAACCGCTTCACTATCATTAATAAAACCGCCGGCTGCAACTATAGCAGAAAATATTATTAGTAAAGTGTAATTCATTGTAAGGTGGCTTTTTTTATCAATCGTATGCGTTAACTCTTGGCGACTTGCCCTCAGCAACCTACCTTTCTCTTCATTACTCACATTTTTCTTATTACTCTTCTCTTCAGTTTCCTTTTCTTTAATCGTTTCACGAGAAAAGTAAGTATGAACTGGGAAAAGAATAGTTTCGAACCCTTCTGACATACTTGAAACGGCTTCTAAATAGTCAAGCACCTCTTCTACTTCTTCCTCAGCTACAATCATTCGCATTAATACACGGTCGTTAATCTCATATTCCTTCCAGACACTTTCTTGAGAGAACTTGTCTAAAGCAGGTTTTACATCTTCATACTTATGCTTCGGGATATAAACTTCTATTAATTGCATACTCATCCTGTCGTTTCATTCCCCTCACAATGTTTTCCTTAGTATTTACATATTTTCACCAAACAATCGCATACTATGTTTAAACGTTTGTGAGGGAGAAATCTATGAAACGTCGGTTCAAAAAATCATGCTATTTTCCGTGCAAATTAGAACAGCTAGAACAAGATCTGAAAAACCAATACTTTCAAGCATCACCAGATTTGGCTTCTAAGATCATCCATCACGATGGGAAAAGATGTATAGTTGTTTTCATTGATTACTTAGTAGATAAAGACCACCTATATGATCAAGTAGTTGGTGAGATTCAACATACGCCAAGTTGGGATCATGAGACTTTCAAAGATACGATTCCAATTACAGGTTCAAAACAACATACAGAACTAAATCCAATAGGTGATGAGTTATTAGAAGGTGCTGCTTGTGTATACATTGAAGGCGAAAAAGATTGTTTAACCTTCCTCATACCTCGTGTAGAAAAACGTGAACCTGATCGAGCAGAAACTGAATCACTCATATTCGGTCCGAAAGTTTCTTTTACAGAGTCGATGGATACGAACTTAAACTTGGTTCACAAACGAATGGATACAAGTTCACTAAAAGTTGAGAAATTTGTCATTGGAAACACTGTTCCTACCGAAGTAAGAATAGTTTATCTAGAAGATATCGCTAATGGGGACAATGTTAAAGAGTTAAGAGACCGACTTAGCGTCCTTAATGTTGATGATGTACTCGATGCCTCAACATTAACTCAATATATAGAAGACAATTCTTACTCTATATTTCCACAATTTATCACAACCGAATTGCCCGATCGTTTTTGTTATTCACTTAAAGAAGGAAGGTTAGGTGTTTTAGTAGACAAGAGTGCATCAGGGGTTGTAACTCCAGCTTCCTTTTTTAGTTTTTTCCAGACAACAGAAGATAACTATACACGTTGGAATATGGGGGCTTTTACACGGCTATTACGTATAATCGCCATGTTCATTTCGATTACCTTAACACCTACATACGTCGCAGCTCTCACGTATCATTATGAAATTATACCTGATGCACTACTCGTATCTCTAGGGCATTCAAGAACACGCGTACCGTTTCCACCTCTATTGGAAGCACTCATACTAGAGTTTTTAATCGAGCTAATCCGTGAGGCCGGGGCACGATTACCGACAAAGGTCGGTCAGACAATGGGTATCGTAGGTGGAATCGTTATTGGGCAAGCTGTCGTACAAGCCGGTTTTACAAGTAACATTTTAATTATCATTGTCGCCTTAAGTGCTTTAGCATCCTTTACGACACCTAGTTATTTAATGGGGTCAGCTATTCGTATCATCCGCTTCCCGCTTATGATCTTCGCTGGACTTTGGGGGTTTGTCGGCTTAGTGTTTAGCTTTGCATTTATTGCCATTCACTTAGTGAAACAACGTTCTTTAAATCGACCATATTTTGTACCTGTGTACCCATTTCAACCTAGAGATCTTGACAATTCAATATTTCGAATACCTTTTCTACACAGCAATAAGCGCGCTTACTCAAACAAGCCGAAAAAGATCCAACGCTTCCCTAAGCCTAAGAAACCAAAAAAATCCGATATTGACGAATAGGTGCTATTATGTCACAACTGCAGATTCCACTAGATCAAAAAATAAAAGCTGTTTATTTATTTATCGTCCTACACACGATGCAGATCGGTGTTGGGATTGCAGGATATCCTCGGCTCGTTTTTATGGAGGCAGGACGTGACAGTTGGATTTCCATTATTGTTGCAGCTATTGTTTTGCACTTAACCATTGCATGTATCGTTTTTATATTAAACACACATAAAGATACGGATTTACATGGGATATTAACAAGTTGGTTTGGTAGCTTTATTGGAAAGTTAATTACATTAGTTTTTATTGTCTATTTCTTCATTATGTTTTTGAGTGTCATGTTAAATTACATTGAGTTTGTTCAAGTGTTCATCTTCCCACAAATGTCATCTTGGTTTATATCAGCTGCTTTATTAACACTTGTTCTATATGCTGTTTTAGGGGGAATTCGGGTTGCAGTTGGAGCATCGATTGTATTCTTCTTTGGGTCGATTTGGATGCTTGGGCTACTTACTGAACCAATTGCTTTATTAGATTATGATGGTTACTTTCCGATGTTCGAAGCAGATATGCGTGCTATCTTAGAAGGAGCAAAGATTACATCCTTCACTATATTAGGCTTTGAACTACTATGGTTTTTGTACCCTTATATTCACGATAAGTCAAAGGTCCACAGATATAGCCAGTTAGCTATGGCTTTTACGATTGCTATGATTACAGTCATCACCATGGTCTCAATCGGCTTTTACGCCCAAGGACAATTAGAGTCTAAAATATGGCCACTACTTTCAATGATGAAGATTATCTCATTTCCGATGTTTGAACGATTTGATATTTTAGCTGTTGCATTGTGGATGATTATTATATTACCTAACTTGATCTTGCTTGCTTGGATGTTAAGTATAAGCTCAAAGCGGGTTTTCGGCTGGAAACAGAAATACTTCTTATATCTATTTGTCTTAATTGCGTTTATTTGTCAGTACCATTTTGATAATCGTCATTACGTTAATATGTTTACTGACTATGTAGGTCAGGCTGGAATGTATTTAGGGTTTCTATTTCCATTCTTATTATTACCGTTTGCAATTTATAAACGGGTGAAAGGGAAGAAAAAAGCTAATGCGAAAAACTAATTGCTTAGGTATAATACTTAGCTTTTTCATACTTATAACTTCGTCGTCGTGTATAGAGCCTAACATTATTGAAGAGTTAGGTATTGTAACTGCATACGGTTTTGACCAAAACCCAGACACACAAGAAATTGACGGCACTGTCGTATTATACCAATTCAACCCTGACATTACCGATGCATCACAAATCATTCATAGTTCTGGTGCAACATTTGATACAATTCGAGCTAATGCAAACAAACAATCAGGTTATCAAATTGTAAATGGCCAGCTACAAACCCTTATATTCGGACCTACTATTTCAGAAGAAGGGATTTTCCCATACTTAGATACAATCGAGCGTAATGCTGCTGTATCAGACATGTTATATGTAGCTGTCGCAGATCAACCTACTCGTGACCTTATGTCTGCTTCAAACTATGAAGAAGCTCCGAATATAGGCATTTATTTACACCGATTAATTGAAACAGCTGTTAAAAGTGAAGTCATTGTTAGTAGTACGTTTCATGAGTTTATGCGGTCATACTTTCGCGTCGGCTTAGACCCTGTCGTACCCATCTTAACAGTTGAAGATAATAAAGTAGAAGTTAATGCCATTGGAATGATGCAAAATGACGTTCTTGTCGGTACTTTATCGATGGATGAAATATTTTATGCAAGGTTACTTCGTGATCGATTTAAGGAAGGTAGAGTCGAATTGACGATGAATTTAGATGACTTTGACGAGTATATTACACAGTATGTTAATGACCCACGAAGTGAAGATGACTTGCACGTCGTAATAGATCAATTAGGAAGTAGAGCTTCAATAAATGTCACAGATACTGAGGCTTTAAATTTTGAAGTTGACATAAAGCTTAATGGTCGAGTGATTGAATTGTCACAACGTATTAACTTGGACGAACCCGGTCCATTAAAGAAAATGGAAAGTGAAATTGAAAGACAAATTGAAGAGAACTTAATTGAAGTAGTGGGGAGATCACAAGAATTAGGTTCAGATATTTTTGGCTTCGGTGTTCAGTATAATAACGCAACACGTGGTCAATCGTTAACAACAGATGACTGGCATGATTTATTTCCAAATATTAATGTTAACTATAACATTGATGTCGAAATTAAACGATTTGGGATTGTTCAATAAAAAAGGTTAAGGCAAAGCCTTAACCTTTTTTTAACCATCTTCAGAAATCAAACTAGACAATACGTGTACACGTAAAATAATACCTTCTAAACGTTCTTCATCATTAACTACAGCAATTGGGTACTTCGTTTCAACTGCTTTAGGAATGATTTCTTCTAAATAAGCTTCTTTCGTAACCGACTCAACTTGTTTAACCATAACATCTTCAAGCGATCTTTTTTCCTTAATCCCTTGAATCGCATCATCGATTGTCACGATGCCTTGTAACTTGCGGCTACGATCGGTAACAAACACACTCGATAATCCATTTGCTTCCATCTCTCTTACAGCAACGTTTAAACCATCTTTCAAAGAGACAACAGCATTAGGTTTTATCATAACATTTTCTGCTTGGATAATTTTTGAACGGTCAATATCTTTAATAAACTCAGAAATATAATCGTTAGCCGGTTCTTCAAGGATAGATTCCGGAGTCCCGGTTTGAACAACTTTTCCATCTTTCATAACCGCTACACGATCACCAATTTTAAATGCTTCGTTAATATCGTGTGTAATGAAAATGATCGTCTTCTGTAATCGCTCTTGTAAATCTAATAATTCTAATTGCATTTCACGACGAATGAGTGGGTCAAGTGCACTAAACGGTTCGTCCATCAGGAGAATGTCAGGGTCATTTGCTAACGCTCTTGCTAAACCAACACGCTGCTGCATTCCACCTGACAACTCATCAGGATATTTATCTTCCCAACCTTTTAAGCCTACACTTTCTAAGTTTTCTCTTGCCACTTTACGACGTTCCTCTGTCGGTACACCACGAATCTCTAAGCCATACTCAACGTTACCTAGCACTGTTCTATGGCTAAACAAACCAAAATGTTGGAACACCATCGCAATCTTTTTTTGACGATAATGTTTAAGCTTTTCACCTTTAAACTTAACGACATCTTCTCCATCAACTTCGATTGCCCCTGTCGTCGGTTTATTTAAAAGGTTTAAACAACGAATCAATGTTGATTTACCACTACCTGATAGTCCCATAATGACAAACAGTTCGCCTTCTTCAATATCTAAATTAGCATTGTATACCCCAACTGTATTACCTGTTTCAGCTAAAATATCATCTTTAGATTTTCCTTGTTCAACTAAAGGGATCGCGGACTTTGGCTTTGGACCAAATATTTTGGATACATTATTTATTTTCATTTTTACACTCATTTAATGATCCCCCTTATTTCGTTGGAACTTATCACCGATTCCTGATGTCACACGGTCAATAATAATTGCTAAGAAGACGATACTAATACCTGCTTCAAAACCTAGTGCAATATCAAGACGGTTAATCGCGATTAAGACTTGTTCACCTAAACCGCCAGCACCAACCATTGATGCAATAACAACCATCGCTAACGCCATCATAGTTGTTTGATTAATTCCTGCCATGATCGTCGGAATAGCTTGTGGTAATTGAACTTTAAACAAAATCTGCTTCCTTGACGAACCGAATGATTCTGCTGACTCAACGACTTCTTGATCTACATTACGGATCGCTAACTCAGTTAAGCGAATAACTGGTGGAACTGCATAAATAATTGTTGCAAATACAGCTGGCACATTACCTAATGCAAAGAAGAAAATTACCGGAATTAAATAAATGAAACTCGGCATCGTCTGCATCGCATCTAAAATAGGGCGCATAAATACGGAGAAAGGTTTATACAACGCCATTATAATTCCTATTGGTATACCGATAAATATACAGATTACAACGGCGGTTATAACTATGGCCACTGTTATCATTAACTCTTCCCAAAAACCGAAACTACCTACTAAAAAGATAAACGTACTAAATAGTAAACCAGACTTCCAATTTTGAAAGTATAGACCAATTACAAATATTACTATTAAAATTAACCACCATGGTAAAAAGTTCAAGAAGTCATCAAATGTAGATATCGTACTTGATGTTAACCAAAATATAAAGTCAAAAAATGGCCCTAAATTGTCATCCAAAAAATTAACAATAAAGTCGGCTCCATCACCTAACGGAATTGATATATCGGGAAAATCTTGCATCATTTCACCTCAAATAAATATTATTGATCACTTCAATACGGCATAAATGGAAAAAAGGCAGCTAACCACCACTTCAACCGTGGCTAACTACCTTTTATAGAGAATTTAAATACCTAACTCTTCTTTCACGCTTTCAGCCACATCTTCAGGAACCCAATCTGTCCAAAGATCTTCGTGTAGTTCCATCCAGTAAACTGCTGCTTCTTCAGGAGAAGCGTCTTCTTCCAAAATGTAAACTAAAGCTTCTTCTGTTAGTGCAGTAGAAGTTTCATAGTTCTCTAAAAACTCATTAACTTCTGGCGCTTGTTCAGGAAAGTCTTCATGAACAGCTACTGTTACATCATTTGGTGGAAACTCTGTACCACGTGTTTCTTGCCATACTTCTTCATCGAATGGCTCGTCCTCAAGTAAAGTTAAGTCATATGAAGCTGTCACCCAAGTAGGAGACCAGTAATAACCAACCCAAGGCTCACCTGATTCATAAGCTGAAGCTAGCGAAGATACTAATGCTGCATCAGAACCTGGTGACATAATGTTATACATCTCATCTAAACCATAATACTCGATCTTCTCAACAATCGTTTCATTTACTGCCCAACCTGAAGGACCGTTAACGATTTGTCCCTTTTCAGCGTCTTCTGGGTCTTCAAATACTTCTGGATAATCTGCTAGGTCTTGAACTGTTTCTAAACCAGGCGCAAGTGGCTCAATACCCCGCTCTTCATCACCTTCAATAACATATGTTGGAACGTAAAGACCTTGTTCATTATCATCAAAGTTTACAGATACTTCGATAATTTCACCTGTGTCAATTGCTTCTTCATACACTTCGCGAATATTGTCTGTCCAAACTTCAGAGTAAACGTTAATATCACCATCTCTTAAACCTTGAACAGTGTTAGCTGTTGAACCACTCATTGTATCCGTCTCATAACCGTAACCATGCTCGATAATGTTTTGCATAATTGCATTATGAACTTTGATACTGTTCCAATCAGCATCCGCTAAAACAATTTCATCTAACTCCCCATTATCATCACCACAAGCAGCAAGTACAAGTAAGCTTGTCATGATGACTAAACTAAACCACTTTTTCATCAATAACTCTCCCTTTTTAAAGTCCTTGATCGGACGAAGTTTTGTACATTTTGTCGAAACCACATTTCATTATATTTTGTTGGTAATATTCTATCAATTTCGATTTAGCTTGATATTCAGCTATATTTGTACAAATATTTCTATTATTTATAGTTAACATATGAAAATAGCAAGATCATACTAAATAACTCTAATATCTGCCTAATAACAAAGGTGTTGCCAATAATTAGGCAACACCTTCTTGTTAAATCATTGTATTTTTAATTAAATCGACGACATCATCTTTAGTTTTTAACGGTTGGTAAGCTTCCATATTTTGTTTATATGTCGTTTCATTTTGTTTAAGTTCTTGTATAGCATGAACCAATGAATCCATTGTCACTTCCTCATCTTCTAGCACTTGAGCATAGCCACGTTTTTCAAATGACTTAGCGTTTAATATTTGATCTCCTCTACTTACTTGGCTAGATAACGGAATTAACACCATTGGTTTCTTTAAAGCTAAAAATTCAAATATAGCATTAGCACCAGCTCGTGATATAACAAAGTTGGATAGTGCTAATAAATCTTTTAATTCATCGGTTACATATTCGTACTGAACATACCCTTCTTGATTAATTGAATCATCTAATTTACCTTTCCCACACAAGTGGATTACTTGATATTGATTTAATAATTGAGGTAACGCGCTTCGAACAGCTTCATTGATGCTTTGCGCACCAGCACTTCCACCCATCACAAGCAATGTTGGTTTTTCTCGTGTGAATCCCGTAAACTCTTCTGCACGATTTAAGTCGCCATCAAACAACTCATCACGCACAATGGCGCCAATATTTATCGCTTTCTTTTGTGGTAAATGTTCATTCGTTTCAGGAAATGTCGTTAAAATATACTTCGCAAAATTAGTAGCGATCTTATTCGCTAATCCAGGTGTATAGTCTGATTCATGAATAATTGATGGAACACCAGCCATTCGAGAAGCCATAACAACTGGTACTGATACAAAGCCACCTTTAGAGAAGACAAGCCTTGGTTTAACTTGTTTAATAATTTTACGAGCTTGCATGACCCCTTTAAGTACTCTGAATGGATCTTTCATATTTTCTAGTGACATATAACGCCTCAGCTTACCTGTTGCTATGCCGTGGTAAGTAACGCCATTCATTCCTTCTACTAGTTCGCGCTCGATTCCTTCATAGGATCCAATATAATGTATTTCGTACCCTTCATTAATGAACTGTGGCATTAATGCTAAATTAACGACAACATGACCTGCTGTCCCACCGCCTGTAAAAACTAATTTATTCTGACTCATATTTATTAAACTTCCTTTCTGTCTAGTTCATACAATTTACGCTATAATGACATATTAGCAAACAATTACACGTTAGAGTATAGGGAAGGCGTTAAAAATGTATCAAACTCAAACGATGAAAGAGAAAATAGCACTTTTTACTAAAGTCTTAATTCCCATACTAATAACACAAGTTGGGATTTATTTAATGAATGTATTCGACACAGTTATGGCTGGTCAAGCTTCAGCCGAAGATTTAGCTGGTGTGGCAATTGGCTCTTCCATTTGGATACCTGTCTTAACTGGCATTAATGGTATTTTATTAGCGATCTCACCTATTGTCGCACAGTTAACTGGAGCAAATAAGCGAGAACGTATTCCTTTTGCTGTTAAACAAGGATTATACTTAGCGATAGCAATTTCATTTACTATGTTTATGTTAGGCTTCTTTTTCCTTGATTCGATTTTGTCACTGTTATCAATAGATCCTAATGTTTATCATGTCGCAAAGTATTACTTAACAGCACTCGGGGTTGGGATGGTATTTTTATTTTCATTTAACTTAATGCGTTCTTTTATCGACGCCTTAGGTCAAACAAAGACTTCCATGCTCATTATACTATTTGCGTTACCCTTAAATGCATTTTTTAACTATATGTTTATTTTCGGAAATTTTGGTGCACCTGAACTTGGTGGTGTTGGGGCTGGTGTTGCTTCAGCGATTACGTACATGATCTCATTTTTCCTATCAGTTATCATTGTACACAACGTACAGCCATTTAGACGTTATCAAGTATTTAAGCAGTTTGTGCGGCCATCGCTTTCAGCTTGGAAAGAGCAACTAAAAATCGGCGTTCCGATTGGTTTTACGATCTTTTTTGAAACGAGTATTTTTGCTGCTGTTACGTTGTTCATTAGCGTCTATGACACTATTACGATTGCTGCTCACCAAGCCGCAATGAATTTTGCTTCAATCTTTTATATGCTGCCACTTGCTATTGCAATGGCATTAACGATTTCAGTCGGATTTGAAGTTGGTGGAAAACGTATTCATGATGCAAAGGTTTACAGCTTAATTGGCATTAGTTCAGGTTTATTTTTTGCAATATTAAGTGGCGTATTAATCTTTGTATTTCGGGAAGAAGTATCACAACTATACAGTAATGATCCTGACGTTATCCAACTCATGCAACACTTTTTAATTTATGCGATCTTTTTCCAACTCTCCGATGGTTTTGGTACACCAATTCAAGGGGCTTTAAGAGGTTATAAAGATGTTAATGTCACTTTAGTCATTGCCTTTATTTCTTTTTGGATTATTGGTTTACCATCTGGCATACTGATCGCTCAATTTACGAGTTTGGGACCATTTGGGTATTGGGTAGGACTAATTATCGGCTTAGCGACTGGAGCTATAATCTTGATTGTACGGTTAATTCAAAGATTAAAACTTGAAGCTAGTCCATAAAAAAATCCACAATCAGAGTTAAAATCTGATTGTGGATTTTGTTTATTTAACTTATAGGAATAAACCTGCGATTGTTGCAGATAGGATTGATGCTAATGTCGCACCAACTAGAAGCTTCATACCGAAACGAGATACTGTCTTACCTTTCTCTGCATCAATACCAGCTACTGTACCTGCTACAATACCAATTGAACCGAAGTTCGCAAAGCTTGTTAAGAATACAGATACAATACCAACTGTCTTATCAGAGAACACACCTTCATCCATCATATCCTGAAATAGTCCCATTGCTACGAATTCGTTTGTTACAATCTTTAGTCCCATTAAACTACCTGCTTCAAGCATTTCGCCTGGGCTAATACCCATTAAGAAAGTTAGTGGTAGTAATAGGTAACCTAAACCTGCTTCTAATGAAGCACCTTCAACAGGAATAGCAGCACCGACAATGAAGTTAACTAATTCAAGAGCTGCTAAGAAAGCAATTAACATTGTTGCTACGATTAGCGCGATCTTACCACCGTCCATCGCACCATTTGCCATCGCTTCGAAAATACTCTTAGATTCAGATACGTTCTTCACATCTACTTCGTCATCTTCATCTTCAACATCAGGAGGAGCAATAATTGAACCAACAATTAGTGCACTGAACATGTTTAGCGGAATAGCCACTAATACATATTCTGGTGGGATCATTGTCATATAAGCACCGATAATGGATGCTGAAACAGAACCCATCGCTGAAGCTGATACGATATATAAACGGTTTTCTGTTATTCTGTGGAACTGTGATTTAATTGCAATTAACGCTTCAGACTGACCAAAGAACATACTGTTTACAGCATTGAATGATTCAATCTTCGGTAAACCTGTTACTTTAGATAGTGCACCACCAACATATTTGATGATAAATGGAAGCACTTTCAAGTAAGTTAATACAGAAAGAATAGTTGCAAAGAAAATAATGATTAATAATACATCAAAAAAGAAGACGCCTTCTTCTGGATCTACTATTGTAATTCCGCCAACAACGAATTCTACACCGTTACGACCAAACTCAATTAACTTATCAAAAACTACTGCAATCGCTTCAATAATTATGCGACCGACTTCAGTGTTGAACATGAACCATGTAATTAATGCTTGTAGCAATAGCATGATTCCGATACCTTTAAAAGGAATATTGCTACGGTTGTTAGACATTAGCATTGCTAGTCCAATAACAGATGCAATCGCTAACAAACCTAAAATAATATCCATTTTCTAGTCCCCCTACCCCATAAGAGTTATATATTTTTTGACTGACGCTATTGCATTTTACCAAGTACTTTATGAAAACGCAATCATCATACAATAAATTTTCAAGAAAAAATATGGCATTTCGACAAACGTAGTAATTTACTGGTTTCACAGGCAAAAGCAGGGTTAAAATGGTTATCGCGCAATGAACATTTGTGTCCAATAATTATTGTACTGACCACCTTCTGCATACCCAACACCAATATGTGTCATATTAGGGTCTAATATGTTTTCTCGGTGACCTTGACTATTCATCCACGAATCGACAACTGATCGGGGGTTTTGTTGACCAGCGGCTATATTTTCAGCTGCTCTTTGATATGAAACGTTAAATTGCTCAATCATCTCAAAAGGTGAACCATATGTTGGTGATTGATGAGAGAAATAGTTTTGATCCCGCATATCTCGTGATTTATACCTTGCAACACGAGATAATTGCCAATCACCTTCTAACGGTTGGAGCCCGTGTTGTTGTCTCATTTCATTAGTAATGCGAATGACTTCATCTTCTATAGACTTCACTTCAGTTTTAAGTGGAATTGTTACATCATCCCCAGGATAAATGAGGTCTGGGTTATCAAATTGTGGATTCGCATTAATAATCTCACTTAACCCAATTTGATAAGTGCGAGATATTTTCCATAACGTATCACCTGGTTGTACAGTATATATATCTACTGAATCAGCGTGGCTTTGTTCAGAAGGATGAATTTGAACAATGGTCATAGTGACTAATGCCATCAAAATATAAAAAAAGATTCTCATAATAAACACACCCTTTCACTCACCTATATTGTGAGCTAAGAGTGTGTATTTTATGTCATTTTCTTCTAACACTCTCTTTCTAATGCTTTCATTTTTGAAAGTCTTCAATAGTTGAAATTCATAATTCCCCTCTAATTCGTTAATTATGTTACAGACTTCTTCCCACTCTTTTGTAGGTACATCCCCATCTGTAAGGTGTACTATATTAAACTTGCCATTCACTAACTGCTCAGCTTGTAAAAGCGTTAATAAAGGCTTTACCATAGATGTTCCGCCCTGAAAATCATCAAGTTTTATTTGTTCAGTTTTCAAGTCGATAATTTGTTCACGGTGGAAGAGTATGTTTTGGTTTTCCTTTATAGTTTGATTTATGATTGATAAGTACTTCGGTTTCCTCATCGATTTTGAGAGATCAATTAATAAAATCGACACTTGTTGTTTTGGTTTATTACAATGGTGAACTCTTTTATACTCAAGGCTTTCCTCGAATGGCTTACCTGTCTTGAATTCATTTAGCAATGTGTTTCTCATATGAATATGCTTTGAATTAAAAGAAACCTCTTCTAAACCTATTTCCTCGTACTCAAATAGCTGTATAATATCTTGTACGTTTAAAGGTTTGGTAACATCAAATGAACCACCTCTGTTTTCGTACTGCTCTGTTTCATGTTTAACCTGAATTATATCTTTATGACCGTGCAAATAAGCTCGGCTGTCATACTTCACTAAACCACCCCAAATGAAAAACCTCTTGCATCATTATATGCAAGAGGTTTTGTCTCATGAGGTTTATTAACCTTCTAATAATAAGTCGTACGGATCTTCAACCATTTCTTTAACACGGTTTAAGAACTGTACTGCTTCACGACCGTCAACGATACGGTGGTCGTATGAAAGTGCTAGGTACATCATTGGACGTACTTCAATGCTGTCATCTGGCATTACTTTAGGGCGCTTTTCAATCTTGTGCATTCCTAAAATACCAACTTGCGGCGTGTTCAAGATCGGTGTTGATAGTAATGAACCGAAAATACCGCCATTTGTAATTGTAAATGAACCACCTTGTAAGTCTTTCATAGATAATTGACCGTCACGTGCTTTCTTAGCTACGTCCATTATTTCACCTTCAATACCAGCGAAACTTAAACGATCAGCGTCACGTACTACTGGTACAACTAGACCTTCTTCAGTTGATACAGCCATGCCAATATCATAGAATTGCTTCTTAACGATTTCATCACCTTGGATTTCAGCGTTTAGAAGTGGGAATTCTTTAAGAGCTCCGATTACAGCTTTCGTAAAGAATGACATGAAACCAAGCTTAATGCCATGCTTCTTCTCGAAATCATCTTTACGGTCGCTACGTACATTCATAATGTTCGTCATGTCTACTTCGTTAAATGTCGTTAACATTGCTGACTGTTCTTGTGCTTCTACAAGACGCTTAGCGATTGTTTGACGACGGCGAGACATTTTTTCACGTTCTACTGGCTTATCAAATTCTGTTTTCTCAGCAGATTGGTCTTTTTTAGATTCTTTCTTAGAATCTTTCTTCTTACCATCGTCTGCTTTAGATTTAGCTGCCGCTTCAACATCTTCTTTTGAGATACGGCCAACTGGATCTTTTGGCTTGATTTCACTTAAATCAATACCTAATTCACGAGCACGTTTGCGTGTAGCAGGAGAAGCTACTGGTTGATCAGGATCGTGGTCAGCTGTTTCTTCTTTCGTTGTTGGCTGCTTTTCATCTGATTCTTTTTCTTCTTTCTTGTCTTCTTTATTCTCATCTTTAGCTGGCTCTTCTGACTTCTCTTCTTTGTCAGATCCGCTGTCAGAACTTGCTGCTCCCTCGCCACTCTCATCAACTTTAGCGATTGAGTCTCCAACTTCTACGTCTTCACCTTCACCAACTAATAATTCCGTAATAACACCAGCGTAGTCAGAGTTAACTTCAACGTTAACTTTGTCCGTCTCTAATTCTACGATTGGGTCACCTTTCCCTACTTGATCTCCTTCTGATACTAACCATTCAGCAACCGTTCCCTCAGTAATGGATTCGGCTAACTCTGGTACAATAATTTCCTTCACGTCATTCTCCTCCTTTAATCTAGCTTCAATGCTTCATTGATAATACGGCTTTGCTCTGCTTTTGAAATATTCGGATCACCAACAGCTGGTGATGAACGATAAGGGCGACCAACGTAATGAAGCTTCTGTTTAACTTTCTTAATATCTTGAATTCGTTCTTTAACGAAGTCCCAACTTCCCATATTTTTCGGTTCTTCTTGAATCCAAACGATCTCTTCAATATTTTTGTAATTCTTTAGTAATTCTTTTAATTCTTTCTCAGGGAATGGATAGATCTGTTCTAAGCGTGCAAAGTGAATTTCATCAGTGTTATCACGTTTTTCCATCGCTTCTTCTAAATCCACCATCACTTTACCGCTACCGATCACTAAACGTTTAACCGTATCAGCATCTTCCCCAGTACCATTTTGTTCAAGAATATGCTTGAACTTACCTTCAGATAGCTCTGTATGGTCAACAGCTACGCGCTGGTTACGTAACAAGCTCTTTGGCGTCATAACAACTAACGGTCGAGCCGCTTCTGTCCCTACAATAGCTGCTTGACGTCTTAATAAATGGAAGAACTGAGCTGCAGAAGTTACGTTTGCAACTGTCCAGTTATTTTCAGCAGATAATTGTAAGAAACGCTCTAGCCTTGCACTTGAGTGCTCTGGGCCTTGACCTTCATAACCATGAGGAAGCAACATAACAAGGCTTGCAATTTGACCCCATTTAGCACGACCTGATGCGATAAATTGATCGAAAATGACTTGTGCTGCGTTTGCGAAGTCACCAAACTGTGCTTCCCAAAGAACAAGTGTATCATCACATTCAACGCTATATCCATACTCAAAGCCTAAGACACCATTCTCAGATAGTGGACTATTATAAATACTAAATGATGTATCAACACCCTCTAGTCCATGGAATGGGCTGTATTTACGCTGCTTTTCAGTATCATGTAAAACAGCATGACGGTGAGCGAATGTACCGCGTTCAGAATCTTGACCAGTCATACGGATCGGTGTGCCATCTTTTAAAATCGAAGCATAAGCTAAAGCTTCACCTAACGCCCAATCAATCTTTTCACCTTCATTGAACGCTTTTTCACGACGCTGTAAGATTTTCTCTAGCTTTTTAAAGCCGTTAAAATCGTCTGGACGCTTTAACATGTCTTCGTTTAATTTCTTTAATACATCTGTATCGACGGCTGTTTCAATTTGATCTAGACCATTTACAACTTCTTCAGGTAAATCAGGAATCGTATGTTCAACATCCTCATTTTCCTTCATGTTGTTGTATGTCTCGCGTAACTTTGACATCACATCGTCTTTAAAGTTTTTCGCATCGTCTTCTGAAATTACATTTGATTCAACTAAGTAATCAGCAAAAAGCTCGTAGGCTGTTTTATGATCATCGATTGCTTGATAAAGTAACGGTTGAGTTCCACGTGGCTCATCCATTTCGTTGTGGCCATAACGTCTATAACCAACTAAATCAAGGATGACGTCCTTTTGAAACTTTTTGCGATACTGATAAGCTAACTCTACCGCTGATAAACAAGCTACTGGATCATCAGCATTAACGTGGATAATCGGCATTTCAAAGCCTTTAGCTAAATCACTCGCGTACTTCGTTGAACGGCCATCTTTATGGTTTGTTGTAAAACCGACTAAGTTGTTCGCAATAATATGGATCGAACCGCCTGTCTCATAACCATCTAATTGAGACATGTTTAACGTTTCTGCTACAACACCTTCACCGATAAATGCAGCATCACCGTGTATTTGGATTGTAAAAGCTTTATTGAAATCGGGCTCAGCGTAACCAGACACATCGCGGTTGTCTTGAACAGCACGTGTATAACCTTCAACAACAGGGTTAACAAACTCTAAGTGAGAAGGGTTATGTGCTAGTGTAATCTTCGTCGTCTCTTCATCACCAATTTCACGGTTTCCACCGAAGTGATATTTCACATCTCCAGTCCAACCGTAGTTAATACCAGATGAACCTTCAGAAGGGACCAACTCTTTATCAGGTGAATGAGCGAATTCGGAGAAGATTAACTCATATGGTTTTCCGAGGATATGCGCTAGAACGTTCAGACGTCCTCTGTGAGCCATGCCCATCATGACGTGCTCAACTGAATCTTCATTACCGTTTTTCACCATGTGTTCAAGCATTGGCACCATCATGTCTAGACCTTCAATAGAGAAACGCTTTTGTCCAACGAACGTCTTACCTAAAAATTGTTCAAAGCCTTCTACTTCGGCTAATCGTTTAAGTACTTCTTTCTTTTCATCATCACTTAGAGACACGTCAATAGCACCAGTCTCTACTTTGTTGTAGAGCCACTCGCGCTCATCATCATCAGGAATATGATTAAATTCGTATGAAGCTTTTCCAGAATAACGTGTTTTTAAATGTTGGATCAGATCCCAAGCGTTTTTTACATGACTTGGAGCATCAGACACTAAAACACTAGCATCCATTTGCTTTAAATCCGATTCAGTTAAATCATATGTTTTTGGATCCACTAACGGTGTCGAACGATCATCCTGCTTTCCTACTGGGAAAATGTCCGCTTCTAAATGTCCATGACGACGGACAGCGTCAACAAGCTTCATTGCAGATGTTAACTTCTTCATATCTTGAGCACTTACTTGCCCACCAGTCGAAGGTTCAACACCACCTGACTGCATCCAATCAGGAGCTCCATGTTCTTCAAACATTTGACGCAGCGATTCGTCAACTGCATCAGGGTCATCTAAAAATAATTCATACTGCTCTTCAATATAACCCATGTTTGGGCCATGAAAAGCATGCCATACATTGTCGTTAGACCCTTTGATTGCCACTTTTTACTACCCCCATCGATTTGTACAAATTGTATTATACTTATTAGTTTATAACAGTTCTCCTATAATTCTCTACTATATTGTTTACCCATAAAACAAAGTCCACAAACAGTAAATAGAGAACATTTGGAAAAACATAATATACCTTCAATTAGTATATATGAAAACAAGCTCATAGAAAAGGTTCATGCGCGAAAAATTGCAGATTCGTCGTTGTAATGTCGAATTCTACCTATATATATAAACTTTATCAAGTTAATGCATGATATAGGTCTTCAATTAGTTTATTTGTATGCTTAACACCCTCTTGTTCTAAGTGTGATTTAAAGTAGTGTTGTAGCCATTCACGCAAGTTACCTTTTATATATAGCTCTTCCACATATTCTTCCAATAGCTTTTGCTTAAAAACCTTTTGATATTCTTTAGGTAATAAATTTATACTCAATTGGTCATCAGTCTGTTCATCTATGAGCCCTTGTAACGAACTAAACATGTCTTCACTTATATTAAGCCAACTTTTTACCTTCCCACGATCATAAAGACATTCATAAACAAACCGGTCTAATCGTTTTGTCTCTTGCTTACATATATAATCTTCTAAAAGTGAATGCAATTGTATATGATAATCTTTTTCTGCTCTTTTAATTAAATCTTTGTACCAATGTAAAGTTACATTGTCTAAGCGGTAGTCCTGCTCAAGTAAATGGCTTAACTCCTCTAATAAGTCAACAGCACTAATAACACCAACTCTACTCATAGTACGTTCTAACACTTGAAAAGCTATTCTCACTTCAATTCCAAACATACCATCTCTTTTATTTAACGTAAAAATGTTTGCTTGATCGAGATCATTAATACGATCAAACAAAGCCTCGCTCTTTTTACGGTGATCTAACCGCGACATTATCACTGCTTTTGCAAGAGTTTCTATCGCTAGATAACCTAACCGTCTTCGATCCTCTTCATTTAAAATCGAGTGATATAGGTTAATTTCTTCAGCTAATTGCAAGTTATATGGCACACGAATTAAAATCATCCGACTAAGCAGTGCATCATTTTCACTTTGTTTCACAAACGTTTTTAAGTCTTCCTCATTTGAATGGCCAACTAAGACTTGATCAGTAAAAACCATCGACTGACGTGTCATTTTATAAACACCGTCTTCTGCTAACGTTAAAAATGGGTACATAAGCTCCCTGCGTGTCTTAAATACTTCATGTAACTCTAACAATCCTTGGTTAGCAACTTGAAATTCTCCGTCATAGCGATAAGCTCTTGGGTCAGAAACAGAACCATATGTCGTAATTGTCGAATAATCAACATCGCCGATTAAGTCTGTAACTTCTTGGGTATAAGGGTCACTTGGAACAAATGATCCAATACCAATCCTCTCACTTTCACTAATATAATAACGTTCAACTTCGATTTTACGCCAATCACCATTATAGTCTTCATTTAAGCGCTGTTTGTTTAAAGGGGATAAAAAACCATTTAGTTTTAGTTCTACTTTTTCTATCATTTCATTTTTAATGTCAGCAGGTAAAGCTAACAGAGGGTTTTCGTTTAATGGACAATTTTTAATTTTATAAACCGCACCTTCGTCTGTTTTTGAAAAAGCGATTAACGCTTCTTTTAATAAACGAACGATTGACGTTTTCCCACTTCCAGGTGGCCCAACTAATACAAGTAAACGTTTACGAGCATCATACCCTTTAGAAGCAGGTATTAAGAAGTTTTTTTCGATCTCATCAAATATATAGTCCATTCCATATATTTTAGTTAATAAACCTTTTGCCCTCGCCCACTGAAAAGCATGATATAACCGTTCGTGACTTGTCTTGTATTTAATATCTCCATCCATTATAGACTGTACATACTCTTCCAAAGTTCCTTCCCACTTCATAAGATCCCCCCCAAAGAACTGGATAAAGGCAAAGATTTAACATAAACCTTCATATCATTTTATTCAGAGGGTGGATGTTGTTATACTTATATAGGCACTTCAATTTAGAAGATTATTTGAACTTGTTAACACTTATATTCACAATTCGAGAACTTTTGGTTATAATAAGGTTACGCATAGTCTTGATAATAAGGAGGATTCCCCATGGTAACAGCTATTTTAATGGGTGTTTGTTTAGTATTTTTAGTTTCGATTTTCACTGCTGGCTACGAAGGTCAACCAGGAGAGCCGCGTAAATAAACACTTAAAGACTCTCGCCGAGTAACGGGGCCTTTAAGGTGAAGACAAAGGCGTAGTTGTACTTATCGTTGAATATTTACAACAAAAAGCAGAGGGACAAGCCCTCTGCTTTTTTATTTGGCTATAAAATACCTGAACCGTTGGTATCAGGTGATCCGCTCTCGGTGGACGCTTTCCGCGGGCACGGCTCGAGCCTCCTCGGCCCAAAAAGCGAGGCC